>NZ_JAEIOH010000005.1:0-292275 GCF_017811775.1 Serratia sp. X10
TTTTTTGCATCCGAAGATGCTGGATATCGTCTTGTGGAGTGCCCACACAGATTGTCTGATAAATTGTTAAAGAGCAGTGAGTTAGGCGCTTTCGCTTGCTAACTCGAGGTGGCGTATATTACGCTTTTCACCCGGAGAGTCAAGCGTTTATTTCGCTTTCCTCTCGCTGACCCGGCGGCTTGTCAGTCGTTGTTCCCGGTCAGTGGAGGCGCATTATAGGGAGTTCTCGGCGGGCCGCAACCCCTAAATGCAAAAAACTTTTCAAGCGCGGATTTTTTCGGCAAAACGCTGGCCAAACCCGCATTTTCGTCACTTTTCGTACTGAATCTGGCTAAATTCCTGGGCGAAACGATCGACTTGCTGCCAATCTGTGTACTCAACCTCCTTACTGGTATCCGTTTCTCCACCGGTCATACGCATAATAAATTGAATCATGATGCGATCGAACCAGCGATAACGTGGATAACGCAACGCCCCGGCAAATACCGCGCACTGTTTTGGCTGCCACGGCGACGCCAACAGGAACTTACGGGTATAGGCGTTGGTTTGCGGCGAACGCTTTTCCGGTTTGCGCGCGGTCAGGTTGACGGCAAAGAATGCGCTCGGCATCCGATTCAACTGCTCGGCATGACGTTTAACGAATTTATCCAGCGCCGGGTTAAAGTGCCCGTAGCGAATAGAAGCGCCGATTATCACCTGCTGATACTGGCTAAGGTCGATCGGTTCCGCCTGCAGCAGATCGATCACCTCACAGCGCAGCGTATCCTGCAATTTGCTTGCTATATAAGAAGCGATAGCACGTGTTTGCCCGTCACGGCTCGAATAAAGTATCAATGCCTTCATGGCGTACTCCTTATAACAGGCTCACTCACGCCAGAAGGTTGGCGTGAACAGCACCAGCAATGTAAACACTTCCAGGCGCCCGAACAGCATCGTCACCACCAGGATCCACTTGGCCGCCGCTGGCATCGTGGTGAAGTTGTCCGCCACCACGCCCAGACCAGGACCAAGGTTATTCAGCGTTGCCGTCACTGCGGCAAACGCGGAGAAATCATCAACGCCGGTCGCAATGATCGCCAGCATGCTGACGATAAACACCAGTGCATAGGCGGAGAAGAATCCCCACACCGCTTCCAGAATACGTTCCGGCAGTGCGCGATTGCCCAATTTGATGGTATAGACCGCGTTGGGGTGCACCAGCCTTTTCAATTCGCGCGAGCCCTGCAGGTACAACAGCAGAATACGGATCACCTTCAGGCCGCCGCCGGTCGAACCGGCGCAACCGCCGATGAATGCCGAACACAGCAACAGCATCGGCAGGAACAGCGGCCACTTGGCGATGCTGTCGGTCGTAAAACCGGCCGTGGTCGCCATCGATACCACCTGGAAGAACGCCTGATTGAGCGTTTCCATACCGCTCTTATAGACGCCATGTCCCCAGAGCACCAACGTGCACACCACCACCAGCGTCAGTTGAACGAAGATAAACATGCGGAATTCAGGATCGCGCCCATAGACCTTCAGACTGCGGCCGCTTAGCAAAGCGAAGTGCAGACCGTAGTTACAGCCGGAAATCAGCAGGAACACGGCAATGATGGTGTTGATGGTCGGGCTGGCGTAATAACCGATACTGGCATCGTGGGTAGAAAACCCGCCAATGGCGATGGTCGAGAAACTGTGGCCGATGGCGTCGAATACCGACATCCCGGCCCCCCAGAGCGCCAGCGCACAGGCGACGGTCAGCAACACATAGATTAGCCACAGGGTTTTGGCGGTTTCGGCAATACGCGGACGCATCTTGTTATCTTTCAGCGGCCCGGGCATTTCCGCCCGATACAGCTGCATGCCCCCGACGCCGAGTATCGGCAGTATCGCCACCGCCAACACGATGATCCCCATCCCACCCATCCATTGCAGCATTTGGCGATAGAACAGGATGGCCTTAGGCAACGAGTCCAGCCCCACCAGCGTCGTTGCGCCGGTAGTCGTCAATCCCGAGAAGGATTCAAAGAAGGCGTCGGTCAGCGACAAATTAGGACGTTCCGAAAACAGGAACGGCAATGCCCCCACGCTGCCCAGCACGGTCCAGAACAGCACAACGATCAGGAAACCTTCACGCGGCTTCAGCTCGTGTTTCTGCTTACGGTTCGGCCACCACAGCATCAGCCCGATGGTCAACGCCACGAAGAACGTTTGGCTGAACGCTCGCCCCGCCCCATCGCGATAAATCAATGCCACCAGGCCGGGAATAAACATCGTCCCAGAGAACAAGATGACCAGCAGACCAACGATACGGGTTATGGCGCGAAAATGCATTTCAGCACGATCCTTAGCAATTCAATTGGGAGGAATTATTGCGAAATGGGGGTTAATTGCAAATTACCGCGACTGAGATCACGCAATTTATTCCCAAACAGCTCGACCTCAGTCGCCGGCAGCGCCAAATGCAGCACGACGGCGACGCCGTATTCGCCCTGCAGGATCCGACCTGCGGTTTGCTGCAACAAGTTCTCCACCAGCGCCAACTGCGCATAGTCGCACTGCAAGATATATTCGGCTTCGGGCACCTTTTGCACCAGCGCCAGCTGCTTCAATGCCTGTTGAACACCGTTGCCATAAGCTTTCACCAGTCCGCCGGTGCCCAGCTTGACACCGCCGTAGTACCGAACGACTACGGCGGTCACTTCACCGATACCGCTGCCTATCAGCTGCGCGAGGATAGGTTTGCCGGCGGTACCCGACGGTTCTCCATCGTCGGAGAACCCCAGCTGCTGCGAATCATCGGGGCTACCGGCGACGAAAGCCCAACAGTGGTGCCGCGCCGCCGGGTGCTCATCCCGCACCTGCTGAATAAACGCCTTTGCCGCCTCCACCCCGCCGGTCGGCGCCAGCAGGGTGATGAAACGGCTCTTCTTTATCTCTTCGGTAAAGCAGGTTGCTTCCGCCGGTATCGGGTACGGCCGCATCAAGCCAGGTTCAGATCGCGCGTCATGTTCTCGATGCGCTTTTCATGGATCACGATGTTGTCTTCGATGCGAATACCGCCATACGGTTTCAGCGCATCGATGCGATCCCAGGCGAAGTGCTGCTTGAACTCGCCGCTGCGCCACGGCGCCAACAGAGACTCGATGAAGTACAGACCCGGTTCGATGGTCAACACCATGCCCGGCTGCAACACGCGGGTGCAACGCAGGAACGGGTACTTGGACGGCGCCGCCAGATGGGTGCCTTGCTCATCCTGCATAAAACCGGCGGCGTCGTGCACCTGCAGGCCCAACGGATGGCCCAACCCGTGCGGCAGGAACGGCGTGGTGATCCCCGTTTCGACCATCGCCTCTTCGCTGAGGCCATTCACCAGTTTGTGATTCTTGAGCAGCTTGGCGATGCGCTGGTGCATCTGCACATGATAGTCGGTGTAACGCACGCCGGTTTTAATGGTGTCGATCAGCGCCAGCTGTTCACTATTGAGATCTTTCACCAGATGAGCGAACTCGCTGCCGCTTTGCGCCGCATAGGTACGCGTCAGATCGGCGGCGTAGCCGTTATATTCCGCGCCGGCGTCGATCAGAAAACTCAGGGACTCGGCCGGCGGCTGATGATCCAGCTTGGTGTAGTGCAGCACCGAAGCGTGCTCGTTCAACGCCACGATGTTGTCGTAAGGCACATCGGTATCGCGGTGGCCGGTAGCCGTCAGGTAGGCCAGATTGATGTCGAACTCGCTCATGCCGGAGAGGAAGGCCTCATGCGCGGCACGATGGCCGGTTACCGCCGTCTTCTGCGCTTCGCGCATGCAGGCCAGCTCATAGCCGGTTTTAATCGAACGGTGGAAATCCAGGTAGTTCAGCACCGCTTTCGGGTTGATGTTTTCCGCAGGAATGCCGAGATCGCGGGCGCGCTGTTGGGCATAACCGATATAGCCGACGCGCTCACGCTGCGGCGGCAGCTGCTGCGCGATCGCATCGGCGTTGGCCAGCGGCATCAATTCGAGGGACTTGGTCCAGAAACTGTTCGGCAGCGGCTCTACGCTGTGCCAGTAGTCAACCGGGGAGTAGAACCACAGCTTCGGCTTGTTGACGCCATCTATCCACAACCAGCAGTTCGGCACCGATGTCACCGGCACCCAGGCTTTGAAATGCGCGTTCACTTTGAACGGGTAGCTATGGTCGTCCAAAAATACCTTTTGCAGTTCCCCGGAGTGAATCAGCAGCGCATCCAACTTGTTGCGTTCCAGCACTTCACGCGCGCGTTTTTGCAGTTCTGCCAGGTGGTCGTTATACAAAGAAGCCAGCGTTTCCATCACAGTACCCTTATGCCTTAGCACGAAAGAAGCCATCTTAACACAGCGCTCCGAGGCACCAACCTCATCGCGTTGGGCCTGCGGAGCAGCTCGCAATTCCCTGCAAATGCCGTTACATCCGCAGCTTAACCATTAACCAGCCGCCCAAACCGAGCAGCGCTATCGCCAGCGCCCACAGGCCATGGTGTTCCAACAACACCGCGCCGGCCGCGGCGACGCCTGCCAGACACTGCTGCAGAAAGCCACACAGCGCCATCGCATAAGCGCCGTACTCTTTGGCATCGCTGACGGCCATCGCCATGCTGTTGGGAAACAGCACCGCCTGGCCAAAAATGGTCAGGCAATACAGCGCGATGAACAGCGCCATGCCGGAAAGGCCGGCCAGGACGCCGCTCCACCACAACAGCAGGATCGCCGCCGTCGCCAGCGCCACGATGCCGCTGCCGGCCTGCATCAGTTTTATCCCGCCGAGACGCGCCACCGTACGGTTCACCGTCAACGCCCCGCTGAAGTAGGCGACGCCGATCACCAGTCCCAGGGCGCCGAACGCCGTGACGTTGAGACCAAACTCCTGCTGCATCACGAACGGACTCACTTCCTGCAGTGTCACCGTGGTGGCAAACCCCAGCCCGCCGACACAGGCCGGCCAAAAGAACCCAGGCCGCCGCAGGATGGCAAAGTAGGTTGCCGCCATCGCCGGGCGCACGCCCCCTGCCCGTCCCGCCTCCAGCGGCAGCGTCACCATCAGCGCCAGAATGATCAAACCGGTGGCGCCCATCAGGACGAAGCCCATCTGCCAGTGCGCATATTGGCTCAGCAGGCCGCCGATAAACTGACCGCCGCCCAGCGCGGTGATAAAGGCGATGGAGAGCACCGACAGACGCCGCGCCAGTTCGTCCCCGCTCCAGTTATCCCGCACGATGATGCGCGCGATGATCGCCGCACCGCCGGCACCCACGCCCTGCAGCGCACGCAGCGTCAGCAATTGGGCGCCGTTGCTGCACAGCGCCAACAGCCCGCTGCAGCCAATGAAAAGAAATAAAGACAGCGTCAGGGGCGCGCGGCGGCCAAAGCGATCGGCGGCCGCGCCCCAAAACAGCACCGGCAAGGCGGCGCCGATGACGAAGATTGAAATGGACAGCTCGGTGGCGCGCCGGCTCATCGCCAGCTCCCGCATCACCGTCGGCAACGAAGGCAAGTACACGGTCGTCGCCATTTGCGCCATAAACACCAACAGACACGCCAGCGTCATGGTTCTGGCGGGAATGCTCCATAAGCCGCTGCGTTTAACACAAGCTGCCTTAGTCATGCGTAACCTCGTCTGAATGATCATTCGCTGCGAGCAAGTGTATGAAGGCCGACAAGCTCCGGCAAATGCCGATAGCACATAAAATATAACTTCGTTTCAAATCAAAAAACTAACTTGGCAACATGTGATCCGACCAGCAAAAATGCAATCTCTCATTTGCATATTGTTAACATAAAAACCACACTCCTCTTCATCTGGTCATACCAGATCATACGCTGATTCAGGAGATAGACATGCTCTACCAAGGCGAAACATTACAACTGCACTGGCTCGATAACGGCATCGCCGAGCTGGTGTTCAACGCACCGGGCTCGGTCAACAAGCTGGACACCCGCACCGTCGCCAGCCTGGGCGAAGCGCTCACCGTGCTGGAAAACCAGCCAGAGCTCAAGGGGCTGCTGCTGCGCTCCACCAAAGCCGCATTTATCGTCGGCGCCGATATCACCGAATTCCTTTCTCTGTTCGCCGCGCCGGCTGAAAAGCTGCAAGAGTGGCTGGTATTCGCCAACAACGTCTTTAACCGGCTGGAAGATTTGCCGGTGCCGACCATTTCTGCCATTAACGGCTATGCGCTCGGCGGCGGTTGCGAATGCATTTTGGCGACCGATTTCCGCGTCGCCTCACCGGACGCGCGCATCGGCCTGCCTGAAACCAAATTGGGCATCATGCCGGGCTTCGGCGGCTCCGTCCGCCTGCCGCGCCTGCTGGGTAACGACAGCGCGCTGGAAATCATCGCCGCCGGCAAAGACGTCAGCGCCAAAGACGCGTTGAAAGTCGGCCTGGTCGATGCGGTAGTGGCGCCGGAAAAACTGGCCGAAGCCGCGCTCAACATGCTGCAACAGGCGATCGACGGCAAGCTGAACTGGCGCGCCGCGCGTCAACCGAAGCTGGAGCCGCTGAAGCTCAGCCCGATCGAGGCAGCAATGAGCTTCACCACCGCCAAAGGCATGGTGCTGCAGACCGCCGGCAAACATTACCCGGCGCCGATGACCGCGGTGAAAACCATTGAAGCCGCCGCCAAGCTGGGCCGCGATGAAGCGCTGAAACTGGAAACCGCCAGCTTCGTGCCGTTGGCGCGCTCCAACGAAGCGCGTGCGCTGGTCGGCATCTTCCTTAACGATCAGTTCGTGAAGGGCCAGGCGAAAAAGCTGGCCAAGAATGTGGACGCGCCGAAACAGGCGGCGGTGTTGGGCGCCGGCATCATGGGCGGCGGCATTGCTTACCAATCGGCGTTGAAAGGCGTGCCGGTGATCATGAAGGACATCAGCGACAAATCGCTGACGTTGGGCATGAACGAAGCGGCCAAGCTGCTCAATAAGCAGTTGGAACGCGGCAAGCTGGATGGCCTGAAAATGGCGCAGGTGCTGTCGACCATTCAGCCGACGCTGGACTACGCCGGCATCGAGCGCGCGCAGGTGATCGTCGAAGCGGTCGTGGAGAACCCGAAGGTCAAAGCCGCCGTGCTGTCGGAAGTGGAAAACCTGATCGGCGAAGACACCGTTCTGGCGTCGAACACCTCGACCATTCCGATTAATCATCTGGCAAAATCGTTGAAGCGTCCGCAAAACTTCTGCGGCATGCACTTCTTTAACCCGGTACACCGTATGCCGCTGGTCGAAATCATCCGCGGCGAACAAACCAGCGACGAGACCATTGCCAAAGTGGTGGCCTACGCCGGCCGCATGGGCAAAACGCCGATCGTGGTGAACGACTGCCCGGGCTTCTTCGTCAACCGCGTGCTGTTCCCATACTTCGCCGGCTTCAGCCTGCTGCTGCGCGACGGCGCCGACTTCCGTCAGATCGATAAAGTGATGGAAAAACAGTTCGGTTGGCCGATGGGCCCGGCCTACCTGCTCGACGTGGTGGGCATCGACACCGCACACCACGCGCAAGCGGTAATGGCGGCCGGCTTCCCGGAGCGCATGAGCAAAGACTATCGCGACGCCATTGACGTGATGTTCGACAACCAGCGCTTCGGTCAGAAAAACCAGCTGGGCTTCTACCGCTACAGCCAGGACAACAAAGGTAAGCCGCGCAAGGACAACGACGAGCAGACCGATGCACTGCTGGCCGAAGTGAGCCAACCGCGGCAGACCATCAGCGACGAAGAGATCGTTACGCGCATGATGATCCCGATGATCAACGAAGTGGTGCGTTGCCTGGAAGAGAAGATCGTCGCCAGCCCGGCCGAAGCCGATATGGCGTTGGTCTACGGCATCGGTTTCCCTCCGTTCCACGGCGGCGCGTTCCGCTACCTGGATACGCTCGGCACCGCCAACTACGTTGAGCTGGCCCAGCGTTACGCACACCTCGGTGCCCTGTATCAGGTGCCGGCCGGTCTGCGCGCCAAGGCCGAACGCAATGAAAGCTACTACCCGGTGGCGACACCGCTGTCCGACGTCGCAACCCGCCAACCGGCATGAGGTCATAAAGATGGAAAACGTAGTTATTGTTGATGCCGTACGCACGCCGATGGGCCGCTCCAAGGGCGGCGCCTTCCGCCAGGTGCGCGCCGAAGATCTCTCCGCTCATCTGATGCGTGAAGTGCTAAGCCGCAACCCGGCGCTGAACGCCGACGAGATCGATGACATTTACTGGGGCTGTGTGCAGCAGACGCTGGAACAAGGCTTCAACATCGCCCGCAACGCCGCGCTGCTGGCCGAGATCCCGCACCGCGTGCCGGCGGTGACCGTCAACCGCCTGTGCGGCTCTTCGATGCAGGCGCTGCACGACGCGGCGCGCGCCATCATGGTTGGCGACGCGCACATCAGCCTGATCGGCGGCGTGGAACACATGGGCCATGTGCCGATGAACCACGGCGTGGATTTCCATCCGGGCCTGAGCCGCAGCGTGGCCAAGGCCGCCGGGATGATGGGGCTGACCGCTGAAATGCTGGCCAAGATGCACAACATCAGCCGCCAGATGCAGGATGAGTTCGCCGCGCGCTCCCACCAACGCGCACATGCGGCGACGCTGGCGGGTTACTTTAAAAACGAGATCATTCCGACCAACGGCCACGACGCCGACGGCGTGCTGACCCGTTACGATTTTGATGAAGTCATCCGCCCGGAAACCACCGTCGAAAGCCTGTCGGCTCTGCGCCCGGCGTTCGATCCGGTCAATGGCACCGTCACCGCCGGCAGTTCTTCCGCTCTGTCGGACGGCGCTTCCGCCATGCTGCTGATGAGCGAATCACGCGCCAAAGCGCTCGGTTTGAAAGCCCGCGCCCGTATTCGCTCGATGGCGGTCGTCGGCTGCGATCCTTCCATCATGGGCTACGGCCCGGTGCCGGCCAGCAAGCTGGCGTTGAAACGCGCCGGTCTGAGCGTGCAGGACATCGATCTGTTCGAGCTGAACGAAGCGTTCGCCGCCCAGTCGCTGCCGTGCATCAAGGATCTGGGGTTGATGGACAGCATCGACGACAAGATTAACCTGAACGGCGGCGCCATCGCGCTAGGCCACCCGCTGGGCTGTTCCGGCTCCCGCATCTCGACCACCCTGTTGAACAACATGGAACGTCGCGACGCGCAGTTCGGCCTGGCGACCATGTGCATCGGCCTGGGCCAGGGTATCGCCACCGTGTTTGAACGCGTTTAGCTGTGTCTATCTTGGGATGATCGCGTCACCACTTCAAATCGCGGCATCCCGCCAAGTTTAGTTGCCGTTCTTCCCGCCTGTCAGGGGCGGGTTTTTTATGCCTGAAATTTGCCGACGCCCAAATAAAAACGGGGCGACCCTCGGCCACCCCGTTCACTGCGCATCGCCACTGTCAGATAAACGAAAACGCGTCGCCAAACATATGCGCTTCCTGCGCGCCGCGCTCGGCGCAGAAACGCTCGCGGGCGATTTTCGCCATCTCGAAACGCCCGGCGATGTAGATGTCATGTTCCGCCAACGTGCCGAAATCCTGCAACACCGCGCTGAGCACGGTGCCGCTGCGGCCACGCCATTCAGCCTCCGGCTGCTCGACCACCGGGATCACCTTCAGGTTCGGGTGTTGCACCGACAGCGCTTCCAGCTCGCTCAGATCGTACAGGTGCTTCAGCTCACGCCCGCCCCAGTAGATGGAAATGTCGCGATCGGGCTGCTGCTCCAACGCGGTCAACAGGATTGAGCGCGCATAGGAGAAGCCGGTGCCGCCGGCGATCAGCACCAGCGGACGGCTGCCCTCTTCCCGCAGCCAGGCGTCGCCGTGCGGCATATCGACGGTGATCGCCTGCTCTTTCAGAATGCGATCCATCACCGCCATGGCGTACAGATTCAGCTCCGAAGCACCGATATGCAGCTCGATGTAATCTTGCTGCGTCGGGGTTGATGCCAGCGAGAACGGACGTTTGTCGCGCTCGTCCATCACCACCATCAGATATTGCCCTGCCTTGAAAGAAAACGGCTGCTCGGGCACCAGACGTACCCGATAAACCGTATCGGTAATGGCCTCTACCGAGGTCACTTTACAGCTCAATATTGTCATGCGTTCCCTCTGTCGGGTCATCAATGCAAAGCTGAGAACAGGGCCTGACGCTATAACGTCGGTTCCCTGTCACTGAAAATTGCGAGCTCATCCCAGATTTCGTCGACGCGCGCACGTACCTTTTCATCCATCTGAATCGGACGGCCCCATTCGCGATCGGTTTCACCCGGCCATTTGTTGGTGGCGTCCAGCCCCATCTTCGAACCCAGTCCGGAAACCGGCGAGGCGAAGTCCAGATAGTCGATCGGCGTATTCTCCACCAGAACCGTATCCCTTGCCGGATCCATTCGTGTGGTGATCGCCCAAATCACGTCATTCCAGTCGCGCGCATTGACGTCATCGTCACAGACGATAACAAATTTGGTGTACATAAACTGCCGCAGGAACGACCAGACGCCCATCATCACGCGTTTCGCGTGGCCGGCGTACTGTTTTTTCATGGTCACCACCGCCAGGCGATACGAGCACCCTTCCGGCGGCAGATAGAAATCAACGATTTCCGGGAACTGTTTTTGCAGGATCGGCACGAACACTTCATTCAGCGCCACGCCCAGGATCGCCGGCTCATCCGGCGGCCGGCCGGTGTAGGTCGAGTGGTAAATCGCGTTGCGACGCTGGGTGATGTGCGTGACGGTGAATACCGGGAACTGGTCGACTTCATTGTAGTAACCGGTGTGGTCACCGTAGGGGCCTTCCGGCGCCATTTCACCCGGCTCGATATAGCCTTCCAGCACGATTTCAGCGCTGGCGGGCACTTCCAGATCGTTGGAAAGGCACTTGACCACTTCGGTTTTATTGCCGCGCAGCAGCCCGGCAAAGGCGTATTCAGATAGGGTATCCGGCACCGGCGTCACCGCGCCGAGGATAGTGGCGGGATCGGCGCCCAGCGCTACCGCGACCGGGAAACGCTCGCCGGGGTGCGCCTGGCACCACTCCTGGAAATCCAGCGCGCCGCCTCGGTGCGACAGCCAGCGCATAATCACTTTATTCTTGCCCAGCACCTGCTGGCGATAGATACCGAGGTTTTGCCGTTCCTTATGCGGGCCGCGGGTCACCGTCAGCCCCCAGGTGATCAGCGGCGCGGCGTCTTCCGGCCAGCAGTGCATCACCGGAATGCGGCCCAGATCGACATCATCGCCCTGCCATACCTGCTCCTGACAAGGCGCGGATCCCAGCACCTTGGTCGGCATGTTCAGCACCTGCTTGAACTTCGGTATTTTGTCGAACAGATCGCGGAAACCTTTCGGCGGCTCCGGCTCTTTGAGGAAAGCCAGCAGTTTGCCGACTTCGCGCAGCGCGCTGATGTCTTCCTGCCCCATGCCCATCGCCACGCGATTGGCGGTACCGAACAGGTTGCACAGCACCGGCATGTCGTACCCTTTCGGGTTTTCAAACAGCAGTGCCGGGCCGCCCGCCCGCAGGGTGCGATCGGCAATTTCCGTCATTTCCAGGTAAGGATCGATCGGCTGGCTGATGCGTTTTAGTTCCCCTCTCTTCTCCAGCAACGAGAGGAAATCGCGTAAGTCACGGTATTTCATGCTGATCATTATAGCGGCCAGTGGGGAGGGCATTATAAGCCCTCTTCAAGGTTGTTGCTGCAATTTTGTTAACGCCGCCCTCAGCCGCAGTTGAACGGCACCAGCGCAGCCAGTGCGCGCGTATCCTGATATTCGCGCGTCTCTTCGCCGTGGCGGAACACCTTAAAACCCTGCCCGTTGGCGCTGAAATAACGTAGCGCATTGCCTTCAACGTGCAACAGACTGCCTTCACGCAACGCCACGACCGATTCGCTCGGGTTGATCGCGCAGAACTCAGCCAGACGCTCGTCACGGGTTTCGCCCATGTGGCCGCTGATGTGCGCATCGATGTAATGCGGGTTAATCTGCACCGGGAACAACCCCAGCGCCGGCAATACCACGCTGCAGCGCACCGGCATGTCATTGGTGGTGCGAATGCTCGGCGTCGCCACGTTGCAACCTGCGCTCCAGCCGACGTAAGGCACTTCACGCTCGCGCACCGCGCGCTGGATAGGCACGATCAGGCTTTGTTCATGCAGCATCTGGTTCAGCAACCAGGTGTTGCCGCCGCTGACCAAAATGCATTCGGCCTGCGCAATCGCCGCCGCCGGTGAAGCGGCGTGGTGAATGCTGGTGACTTCAATGCCCAATGTTTGCGCCAGCTCCTGCGCGCGCCGATCGTAGTCGTAACGGATTAGCGCGTAAGGGATAAAGACGGCGGATTTGATGCCGCGGCGCGCAATCATCGCCAGCAGTTGGCTTTTGGCGTACCCCAGCAGCTCGGCTTCGCCAGACAGCTTGCCGTTGCTCAACAGAAACAGCTCCATTTTTCTCCCCTCGGTCAAAAACGATGAATAGCGTCACAGCCGGCGGCGCAACGCCTTGCCATACTGTGACGGTAACAAATTTTTAGCCCTCTGTTATACCAGCGCCGTATCGATAAGTGTGTGACCCCTCGCTAATAGCCGTAGATTCAGAAAGATAGGCGATGTTACATGCTGAAACTTGCATCACTATGTATCCGGAATAGCTTTTGATATGCTTACCGGCTGGCAGAAAGGCATGTGAAATTATGGAATCCTGGTATCTACTTTATTGCAAACGCGGTCAGCTGTTGCGAGCGCAGGAACATCTGGAGCGGCAGCAGGTAAACTGCCTCAGCCCGATCATCACGCTGGAAAAAATCGTGCGTGGCAAGCGCATCGCGGTCAGCGAACCCCTGTTTCCCAATTATCTGTTTGTGGAGTTCGACCCGGAGCGCATTCACACCACCACCATCAGCGCCACCCGCGGCGTCAGCCACTTCGTGCGTTTCGGCGCGCTGCCGAGCGTCATCCCGAGCAAGGTGATCGATGAGCTGCGCACGCACACCAGCGAGACCTACGTCGATCCGGAAACCCCGCAGCCGGGTGATACCGTTCTGATCGTCGACGGCGTATTCGAAGGGCTGCAGGCGATCTACACCGAGCCGGACGGCGAGGCCCGCTCGATGCTGTTGCTCAACCTGATCAACAAACAGGTCAGTCAAAGCATCGACAATCGGCAATTCCAGAAAATGTAATGCAAAAAGGCGCCCTCAGGCGCCTTTTTTACGGTATCGCGCTTAGCGGCGCAGCGCTTCTTCATGCAGCCATTGGGCGACACGCTTGGCGAAGTAGGTCAGCACGCCGTCGGCGCCGGCACGTTTAAAGCACATCAACGACTCCATCACCGCAGGTTGCTCCTGCAGCCAGCCGTTCTGAATCGCCGCCATGTGCATGGCGTACTCGCCGGACACCTGATAAGCGAAAGTCGGCACGCCGAAGGTATCCTTCACCCGGCGCACCACATCCAGGTAAGGCATGCCCGGTTTCACCATCACCATGTCCGCGCCTTCCTGCAGATCCTGCGCAATCTCTTGCAGCGCTTCATCGCTGTTGGCCGGATCCATCTGATAGGTCTTTTTGTTGCCGCCTTTCAGGTTGCCGCTGGAGCCCAGCGCATCGCGGAATGGACCGTAATAGCAAGAAGCGTACTTGGCGGAGTAGGCCATGATCTGGGTGTTCACCAGGCCCTGCAGTTCCAGACGATCGCGGATCGCCCCGATACGGCCGTCCATCATGTCGCTCGGCGCCACGATTTCCGCGCCCGCTTCGGCATGAGACAGCGCCTGGCGCACCAGAATGTCTTTGGTCACGTCGTTAATCACGTAGCCCTGCTCATCGATCACCCCGTCCTGACCGTGGGTGGTGTAGGGATCGAGCGCTACGTCGGTCAGAATGCCCAACTCAGGCACAGCGTCTTTCAGCGCGCGCACCGTGCGCTGCACCAGCCCTTCCGGGTTATAGGCTTCTTCCGCATGCAGCGACTTCAAGCCCGGTTCAATCACCGGGAACAGGGAGATCACCGGCACGCCGAGTTTGGCGATGGTTTCCGCTTCCTTGACCAGCAGATCGATCGTCATGCGCGATACGCCCGGCATCGAGGCCACTTCTTCCTGGCGGTTGCTGCCTTCCATGACGAACACCGGATAAATCAGGTCATTGACCGTCAGTTGGTTCTCGGCGACCAGACGGCGGCTGAAGTCATGACGGCGCACGCGGCGCATACGGCGACCAGGAAAGGTGCCCGGAAATGCATAGCTCATAGTTTTCTCCTAGCTCAAACCAGCCGGAATAGCCGGCGGGCGTTCTCATCGGTTTTTTGCCCCAGCCATTGCGGCTCTTCCTGCCGCCAGACGGCGACCTGATGCACGATGTGGGGCAGGAAACAGGGTTCGTTGCGGCGAGATGCGGGTTTAGGCTGTAAATCCCGGGGCAACAGATAAGGGGCGTCAGTTTCCAGCAGCAGACGCTCGGCCGGGATCTGCGGCAGCAGGGCGCGCAATTCCAGACCGCGCCGCTCGTCGCAGACCCAACCGGTAATCCCGATCGACAGGCCCAGCGACAGGCAGCTTGCTAATTCTTCGGCGGTGCCGGTGAAGCAGTGCACCACGGCCGCGGGCAGTTTATCCAACCACGGCGTCAGTAGCTCGGCAAAACGTGCGTGTGCGTCGCGACAGTGAAGAAACACCGGCAGCGCCAACTCCGCCGCCAGCGCCAGTTGCGCGCTGAACGCCGCTTCCTGCTGCTCCGGCGTCGAGAAGTTGCGGTTGAAATCCAGACCGCATTCACCGATCGCCACCACTTCTGAGCCGGCGGCCAGGGCATAAATCTGCTCGGCGCTGCGTTCATCCCAGCTGCTGGCGTTATGCGGATGCACACCGGCGGTGGACCAGCAATAGCCCGCATGCTGCTGCGCCAGTTTGGCGGCCTCGCGGCTCTCAGACAGATCGGTGCCGGTAATCAACATCCCGGTAACGCCCGCCGCGCGGGCGCGCTCCACCACGGTCTCGCGGTCTTTGGCGAATTGGCTGCTGGTGAGGTTAACGCCAATATCAAACATGGTTTTTCCCAAAGCAAAAGCCGCCCTATGGGCGGCTTCGCAATCAATGTGGATCAAGGCGCTGGGGGTTCGTCACCCTCGTCGTCGTCTTCCGCCTG
Organism: Serratia sp. X10; assembly: GCF_017811775.1. NCBI lineage: Bacteria > Pseudomonadati > Pseudomonadota > Gammaproteobacteria > Enterobacterales > Yersiniaceae > Serratia > Serratia sp. X10. The sequence goes on from NZ_JAEIOH010000005.1 coordinate 15,116, forward strand.
CGGACGGCGTTTGCCGGTATAGAAGCGAGCGAAGAACACCCCCACTTCAAACAGCAGATACATCGGTATCGCCAACAAGGTTTGCGAAAACACGTCCGGCGGCGTCAACAACATGCCGACCACAAACGCGCCGACCAGCACATACGGCCGTTTCTTCTTCAGGTCGTCCGGCGAAGTGACGCCGCTCCAGCACAGCAGAATAATGGCGACCGGCACTTCGAAGGCGACGCCAAACGCCATAAACAGCGCCATGACGAAATCGAGGTAGTTTTTAATGTCGGTCGCAATGGTCACCCCCATCGGCGCGGTCTTGGCGAAGAAGCCGAAGGCCAGCGGGAACACGATGAAGTAGGCGAAGGCCATGCCGAGGTAAAACAACAGGCTGCTGGACACCAGCAGCGGCATCATCAGGCGGCGTTCATGCTTGTACAGCGCAGGCGCGATGAACGCCCATACCTGATACAGAATCATCGGCGCAGAGACGAACACCGAGACGATCATGGTCAGCTTGATCGGGGTAAAGAACGGTGACGCCACGTCGGTGGCGATCATGCTCGCGCCGGCCGGCAACTGCTTGAGCAGCGGCGCAGAAACCAGCTGGTAAATGTCGTTGGCGAAAAATACCAGCACCACGAACACCGCCAGCACGCAAATAATCGAGTTCAACAGCCGCTTGCGCAGCTCTATCAGATGACTGATAAGGGGTTGGGTATCTTCAACAGCCATGTATTAACGATCGCCACTAGGTTGGTGAGACGCTGGGGTTTTATCCGCAACAGGTTCGACAGGAGCAGACGCGGTTTCCACCGGCGCTTTAGCGGGTTGCGCCGTCACTGGCGGCACCGGTGACACGGGCGCGACGGCTTCAGGTTCCGCTGGCGGTTGTGGCGCAGCGGCGGGCGCGCTGGCGCGGGTTGCCGCTTCAGCCGGCGTCACGCCGTCGTGCAAGGCTTCCGGATCGGTGACCTGCGGATTATGGATGGTGTTCGCCAGCTCTTCTTTCTCGCCCCGGTAGGTGCGTTTCAAAGATTCCGCCGCGTCTTTCAGCTCATCCATCGACGCCTTCAGCTCCGGCGTCAGGTTCTGCAGGCCGGCCTGTTCGGCTTTCTTCAGGCTGTCCTGCAGCTCCTGCAGTTTCAGCTCCTGAGACAGTTCGTGCTGCACCGAGGCCGCCAGCGAGCGCAGCGCGCGGATCCAGCCCGATACCGTTCTGACCGCAACCGGCAAGCGTTCCGGCCCCAGAACAACCAGGCCGATCACCAGCACCAGCAGCAGCTCACTAAACCCAATGTCAAACACGGTTTATACCTGCTCTTTGTTCTTCGACTCTTCCGGTTTCACTTCCGGCTGCTTATCGGTAATAGGCTTGGCCGAGAAATCAGCGTCATCCAGGCTGCTTTTTTCAGCCGTGTTGGGGGTCGACGGCGTATCGTCGCCGATCGCTTTTTTGAAGCCCTTGATCGAGGCGCCGAGATCGGAACCCAGCGTGCGCAGTTTTTTGGTACCGAACAGCAGCACCACGATCACTGCGATGATCAACAATTGCGTAATACTAATACCGCCCATTTTAATTACCTCTAATTTTAAGGGGTCTTTTAAAGCCAGCCCGCATTATAGAGCCGACTTTACCAGAGTAACGAATTAAATCAGGTGGTTCGCTTCCAGCCAATCACCCAGCATACGATGCCGGCGGCCATCATCCAGGCAGGGAACACCTCGATTTGCCCCAGCAGCAACAGCGTGCCGCTTACCAACAGTGTAGCGCCAACGCCGAACAAATAACGTGACTGCCCCTGACGAACCCGCTGAGCCTGCATCTGGTTGGTCAGCTTATCAACGCTTTGTTGCAACAGTTTATGCTGCTGCAGGCTGTCGTAAAACAGCTCGGGCAGTTCGGGCAGTTTCTCCGCCCAGAACGGCGCTTTCTCTTTCAGCGCGCGCACCACGGCGGGAATGCCGACCTGATCGCGCAGCCAACTCTCGAGGAACGGCTTGGCGGTGGTCCACAGATCCAACTGCGGGTAAAGCTGACGCCCCAACCCCTCAACATACAGCAAGGTCTTCTGCAATAACACCAGCTGCGGCTGCACTTCCATATTGAAGCGGCGCGCGGTGTTGAACAGGTTCAGCAGCACGTTGCCGAAGGAGATCTCCGCCAGCGGCTTCTCGAAAATCGGTTCGCACACGGTACGGATGGCGAATTCGAAGTCTTCCACGTTGGTGTCGCGCGGCACCCAGCCGGAGTCGACGTGCAGTTCCGCCACCTTGCGGTAATCGCGGTTGAAGAAGGCGATGAAGTTTTCCGCCAGATAGCGTTTGTCATCCTTGTTCAACGAACCGACGATGCCGCAGTCGATGCCGATGTAGCAAGGATCTTCAGGATGTTCGTAGCTGACGAAAATATTACCGGGATGCATGTCCGCATGGAAGAAGCTGTCGCGAAATACCTGGGTAAAGAACACCTGAACGCCGCGTTCCGCCAACAGTTTCATGTTGGTGCCCTGCTGCTCCAGCGTGGCGATGTCCGAGACCGGAATGCCATAGATACGCTCCATCACCAACACGCTTTCGCGGCAGTAGTCGGAGTAGACTTCCGGCACGTACAGCATCGGGCTGCCGTCGAAATTGCGACGCAGCTGAATGGCGTTGGCCGCTTCGCGCAGCAGGTTCAATTCGTCCAGCAGGGTTTTCTCGTACTCGCGTACCACTTCGCGCGGACGCAGGCGGCGACCGTCCGGCAACAGCTTCGGCACCCAGCCTGCCAGCCGGTACATCAAGCGCACGTCGGCTTTGATAATCGGCCCGATATCCGGCCGGATCACCTTCAGCACCACTTCCTGGCCGGTGGTTTTCAGCCGCGCGGTATGCACCTGCGCGATCGAGGCGGACGCCAGCGGCTGCTGCTCGAAGTCGTCGAACCAGGTTTCCAGCGGGCCGCCCATCGCCAGCTCGATATGCTTGCGCGCCAGCGCACCGTCGAAAGGCGCCACCCGATCCTGCAGCAGCGTCAGCTGATCGGCAATGTGCGGCGGGAACAGATCGCGGCGGGTCGACATCATCTGGCCGAACTTGATCCAGACCGGCCCCAATTCCTGCAGCGCCAGCCGCAGACGTTCGCCCAGCGGTTTGTCCTTGTGCCGATTAGGCATCCAGAACAGCAGCCGGCGGCCGAAGCGCAGCGGCAGCGTCAAACGCATTTTAGGGATCAGCTCGTCCAGCCCATAGCTGAGAAAAACGCGGACGATAAAATACAAACGACGCAGTTCGCCTGGGGTCATCGCTTGCCCTCCAGCTTATCCATGCGGGCAATCAGCGCTTCCGCGCCGCGGGCGAGCGCATCCACTTCTTCATTGAACCACACCACTTCCAGCGGCCCCGGCGCCAAACGCCACTCTTCCGTCAGCGCCTCAGCCATGTCTTGCTGCCGACGCATCAATCCGGCCTTGAGTAACGAAGCGCCTTTGCCCAGCGCCTGCGTAATGCCTTGAGCGGCGATATCGCCGATATAGGGCGCCAGCCATTCCGCCGGATCCCACTCCGCCAGATCGAGCAGGCCAACCAGCTGTTGCACCACCTGAATATCCCCTTCCACCGTCAATTCGCCGCTGCGCATCAGCACCGGCAGCTGCTGGCGATCGCGCAGCTTCAGTAAGGAGGGAATGCGGCTGCGCACCGTGCAATCGGCGCTGTCTTCAGACTGCCCCAGCACATCCACGCGCAGTTCGCTGAACACCAGCACCAGCGGTGAAGCCAACTCTTCCAGTTCGATGCGCAGCACCTTGCCCGCCAGGCGTTGGCGGGCGGCTTTCATGCTGCGATCGCGAAACAGCAGGTTATTCAGCGAGGTTTCCAGCGCACCGGTCAGCAGAGGGGTAAACAGCATCGGCATCTCCCTCTCAGAACTTGAAGCCGCGATGCAGGGCGACAATCCCACCGGTCAGGTTGAAATAGGTGACGTTTTCAAAACCGGCGTTGCCCATCATGCCCTTCAGGGTTTCCTGATCGGGGTGCATACGGATCGATTCCGCCAGATAGCGATAGCTGTCCGGATCTTTCACCACCAGCTCGCCGATCTTCGGCAGCACGTGGAAAGAGTATGCGTCGTAAGCTTTGCTCAGCGGCGCCAGCAGCGGTTTGGAGAACTCCAGCACCAACAGGCGGCCGCCCGGCTTCAGCACGCGGAACATCGAACGCAGCGCTTTGTCTTTGTCGGTGACGTTGCGCAGGCCAAAGGAGATGGTGATGCAATCGAAGTAGTTATCCGGGAACGGCAGCGCCTCGGCGTTGGCCTGCACGTAATTGATGTTGCCGACGATGCCGCGATCGCGCAGCTTCTCGCGCCCCATCTTCAGCATCGAATCGTTGATGTCCGCCAGCACCACCTGCCCCTGCTCGCCAACCATGCGGGAGAACTTGGCGGCCAGGTCGCCGGTGCCACCGGCCAGATCCAGCACGCGCTGCCCGCGGCGCACGCCGCTGCAGTCAATGGTGAAACGCTTCCAGATACGGTGGATGCCGAACGACATCAGGTCGTTCATCACGTCATACTTTGCCGCTACCGAATGAAAAACGTCCGCCACCATGGCCTGTTTTTCGTCTCTAGCGACGGTGCGAAAACCGAAATCGGTGGTTTCCTGCGATTGATCTGCCATTGTCCTGCCTGCTATTCAGTCAATTTTGTGTGGATGAGTGTACCAGAAGCCCGAGGAATACCCCACCTCGCCACGGCCTCAGCCGTGCGAAACGAAGCCCGGTTCCCCGGTGGTATCATCATCGTCGTTCGTCTGCGGCAGCGCGGCGACCTCGTCGTCGTTCGCCTCTTCCGCTTCATCGTGTTGCGCGCCGGCTTGCTGCGCCAGCAGCGGGTTTATCGGCCGCTTGACCTCAACCCCCAGCGCGCGGAAACCTTCAATTTGGCCGATAAGATTACCACGGCCTTCACTCAGTTTGTTCATCGCCTGACGATAACTGCCCTGCGCCTTGTCCAGGCTCTGCCCCAGCGCGGACATATCGTCCACGAACAGCCGCATCTTGTCATACAGTTTCGCCGCGCGCTCGGCGATGCGCTGGGCATTCTGGCTCTGATGCTCATAGCGCCACAGGTTGGTGATGGTACGCAGCGCCACCAGCAACGTGGTCGGGCTAACCAGCATGATGTTGTGCTTGAGCGCTTCGCTGATCAGCTCCGGTTCACGATCGATAGCCAGCAGGAAGGCCGGCTCGACCGGAATGAACATCAGCACATAGTCCAGCGAACGCAGCCCCGGCAGCTGCTGGTAGTCCTTGCGGCCCAGCATGCGAATGTGGCCGCGCAGAGAAGTGATATGTTCGCTCAGCGCCGCTTCGCGCTCCGCCTCATCCTCGCCGTTGAAATAGCGCTCGTAGGCGATCAGCGACATCTTGGCGTCGATCACCACATCCTTGCCCTGCGGCAGGCGCACGATCACATCGGGCTGCATGCGGCTCTGATGATCGACCCGCACGTTGACCTGCGTTTCATACTCGTGCCCTTCGCGCAGGCCGGAGGCCTCCAGCACCCGGCTCAGCACCACTTCCCCCCAGTTGCCCTGGGTCTTGTTGTCGCCTTTCAGCGCCTTGGTGAGGTTGATGGCCTCGCGCGCCATTTGCGCATTCAACTGCTGCAGATTGCGTATCTCGTGCGTCAGCGTGTGACGCTCACGCGCCTCCTGGCCAAAGCTGTCCTGCACCTGTCGGCGGAAACCGTCCAGCTGTTCGCGCAGCGGCAGCAGTAACCGATCCAAACTTTGCTTATTTTGCTCGTCCACCTTGCGGCCGCTGTGTTCAAAAATGCGGTTGGCGAGGTTTTCAAACTGGGTGGTGAGGCGCTGTTCGCTGTTGATCAGCAGACGCTGCTTCTCCTCCGCCGCCATGCGCGTCTCTTCCAGACGGATGGTGACTTCGCGCAGCTCGGCCTCCTGCGCGCTGTTCACCTCGCGCTGGGCGCGCAGCTCTTGGTTGAGCAGCTCGCATTCGTTGCGCCAATGGTTGAGCTGTTGCAGTTTTTCATGCCCGGCCGCCAGCTGGCTGTGCAGGTTGCGCAGCTCCAGCTCGCTCTGGCGCGACTGCTGTTCGTGGCGCTGCAGGGCCTCCTGCCGCACGGCCGTCTCCTGCTGCGCCTGCTGCAACGCTTGCTCCAGCAACCGCAGTTCGGTTTCATGTTGCGCGTTCGTCTGCTGCACTCGTAGACTGGCGATCAGCCACCCTAACAGCATGCCGATCGCGACGCCGCCAATCCCATAAATCAGACTGGTATCCACCCTGCCTCCTGTTACACCTTGCCGTTCCGGCGTTTCGCACGCCCATTGCCCGTCACGTTAAGGGGAGGCTGTATGGATGTCCAGCCTGATTTTACCCGCCGCGCACAATATTGCGCGGCGCTGCGCAATTTAGCGAGAAATCAGCCCAGCCACTGGCTGAGCCACTTGATGCCGAACGCCCCCGGCGCCAGAATGCCGAACGCCCAGATCATCGCCGACGTGACGTTGGCCAACTGGAAGTAGCGCTGCGGCATGCCGCAAATGCCCCCCACCAGCGGCACCACGGCGCGCAGTGGACCGAAGAAGCGGCCGATGAAAATGCCCAGCACGCCCCAGCGTTCAAAGAAGGCGTGGCCACGCGCCAGCAGCTGCGGATTGCGCGACAGCGGCCACATATGGGCCACCCGATCCTGATAGTGGTAGCCGATCCAGTAAGAGAGCCAGTCGCCGAAAAATGCCCCGACGGCGGCGGCGGCCCAAATCGGCCAAAAGGCGATGCCGCTTTCGCCGATCAGCGCGCCCAGCGCCAGCAGGATCACCGTGGCCGGCAGCAGCAGCGACAAAAACGCCAGCGACTCGCCGAACGCCAGGAAGAAGATGATGGGAATGGCCCAGCCTTCGTGCTGACGCACGACGTCGCTGACCCAGTTGATAACGTCATTGAGGCTCAATGCGGGGCTCCTGATACGCGATGGTTCGCCGCCTAGGATAAGCCGGGGCGAGTTAAACCCCGGCTAAACACGCGGCAATTTACTCGAGGTAGAACGCCTGCAGCGCTTCTCGCTGGGCCGCGCCCAGGCCGTATTCCGCTTCCAGCCAGCGGTCGGTGGAGCCGTATTGTTGGCGGATGCAGCCCAGCGCCGTCATCAGGAACTCCTCGCGCGCGCTGAGCACGTAGGCGAATTGCTCCAGCGCCGCCGCATTCAGCTTGATAGACAGCTGATCCAGCATCTGCTCGCGAAAAGCGGCCAGCGTGGTTTCGGTCAGCAGATAGTCCTCCAGCACCGTCGCTTCGTCAGCCCCCAGCGCGAACAGCACCAGCGCCGAACCGACCCCGGTGCGATCCTTGCCGACCGCGCAGTGCTGCACGATCGCGCCGCCGCCGGGGTTGCTCAGCAGTTGCGCCAACCGCTGATAGGCCGCGTTGCCGAACGGCAGGCGGCGATACAGCTCCAGCATGAACGCGCGGGCGTCGAAAGCAGCCAGCGTTTCGTTGGTGAGCTTTTCCAGGTTGGCGTTGACTTCGCTGCTCAGCGGGTTAGCCGGCACGTGGTGATAGTCGGCGCCATTCCACAGAATATCCGGTTTGGCCTGCACTTCGTCGGCATCGCGGTAGTCCAGCACCGAACGCACCGGCACGCCGGCGAGGAAAGTGCAGTCGTTTTCCGTCAGCCGCTCGAGAGAACCGGAGCGGAACAGCAGGCCGCGCTTGATGCGGCGCCCATCGGCCACGCCGTTGCCGCCGAAGTCACGGAAATTAATGCCGCCGTCGAGCGGCGCAAGCGAAGGATGAAGCAGGATTTGGGCGGTCATAAACGTCCTCGTTGTTGTTGTTATGACAACGCGCGGCGGCCATCGGCGCAGCGCTGAGGAGTATCACCGTAACAGATTAGCCGCGAATGGAAAAACGGGCCGCGTCGGCGGCCCGTTCAGGGAAGGTGATTACAGCAGACGGCGGGCGGCGTCCACCACGATCTGCACCGCTTTGCTTTCGGTGTTTTTCATGGTCTCGGCGTTCGGGATCTCTTGCTGGGTGCGGTTGACGATCACCCCGGCCACCATGCCGGCGCGCAGGCCCTGGCTGGCGCACATGGTCAACAGCGTGGCGGATTCCATTTCATAGTTCATCACACCCATCGCCTGCCACTCTTCCATCGAGCCTTTGAAGCGGCTGACCACGCGGCCGGAGTAAGTGTCGTAACGCTCCTGGCCCGGATAGAAGGTATCGGAGGAGGCGGTCACGCCAATGTGCGTGGTAGCGCCGCTGGCCTTGGCCGCTTCCACCAGCGCAGTGGTGCAGGCGAAGTCCGCGACCGCCGGGAACTCCATCGGCGCAAAGTGCAGGCTGGCGCCGTCGAGGCGTACCGCTGCCGTAGTCACCAGCACGTCGCCGACGTTGATGTTCGCCTGAATGGCGCCGGTGGTGCCGATGCGCAGGAAGGTGCGGATGCCCAGCTGCGCCAGCTCTTCCACCGCGATAGAGGTAGACGGGCCGCCGATGCCGGTGGAGCAGACGATCACCGCCTTGCCGTCCAGCTCTGCGCGCCAGGTAGTGAATTCACGATGGGAGGCCAGATGCACCGGATTTTCCATCAGCTTGGCAATCTTCTCTACGCGCTGCGGATCGCCCGGCACGATGGCAAGCTGGGCCCCTTGTAAATCGTTCTTGGTGAGGCCGAGATGAAAAACATCAGACTGAGACATACGAGACTCCTCATGGATCATGTTTATTGGGAGGAACAAAAAAGCACTCTACTGAAAATCGCCGCTTAATTTCGTGACGATAGTCACTATGAAAAGAGAAACAAATTACATGCTACATATTTTTTGTGATTTTTATCACAAAAAAGCACTATAAGGCATTCAGAACGCACCGCTAAACCTCAGTCTAGCCGACAAACCTTGCCGCTCCCTGCCCGTTGGTTGCCGACTGAAACTATTTAGCTCATCAATTCGAAATACCCCCATCTTATCGGTTGTTTAGGGACAAAAAAGCCCTCTAACGCACCTTATGGCACTTACGCGGGCCAAAACGCGTAATAACATGATAAAAAGCGCTTAAAAATGCCGTAAAGCCAGATAATTAGCCGTTTTTTATCGACTTGTCCGAAAGTGCGCCACGCAGCGCCAATAATGGGTAATCTTTCCTATAGTTAATCTCAGCGCTTTTTTCTATTGCACGGAGACCGCAATGAAAACCGAACATGTGATGACATTAGAACAGGCTCAGGGAGGATTCGCCCCAGCCGCCGAGCCGGTGGCCGCCTCCGCGATTATCACCGATGAACAGGGCATTCACGCCGGGCAAACGACTATTCCTTCCCAGGGAGACGCGCTGCCGGCCTACGTCGCCAAACCCGCCGACCATAACGGCCCCTTCCCCATCGTGCTGGTGGTGCAGGAAATCTTCGGCGTCCATGAACATATTCAGGATCTGTGCCGCCGCCTGGCCAAACAGGGCTACCTGGCGATTGCCCCCGAGCTCTATTTCCGCCAGGGCGACGCCAACGACTACACCGATATCGGCGAGCTGTTCCAGCAGCTGGTGACCAAGGTGCCGGATCGTCAGGTGCTGTCCGATCTGGATCACGCCGCGCACTGGGCTATCCGCCACGGCGGCGACGCCGGCAAGCTGGCGATCACCGGTTTTTGCTGGGGCGGCCGCATTACCTGGCTGTACGCGGCGCACAACCCGCAGTTGAAAGCGGCCGTCGCCTGGTACGGCAAACTGGTGGGTGAAAAAACGCTGAATTCGCCGAAGCATCCGGTCGATGTCGCCACGCACTTGTCAACGCCGGTGCTGGGGCTGTATGGCGGGCAGGACAGCGGCATTCCGCTGGAGACGGTGGAAAACATGCGTCAGGCGATCCGCGCCGCCAACGCCGATGCCGAAATCGTGGTGTATCCTGGCGTCGGGCACGCATTCAACGCCGACTATCGCCCCAGCTACAACGCCGAAGCGGCGGAAGACGGCTGGCAGCGTATGCTGGCGTGGTTCGCCCAGCACGGCGTCAAGTAATCCTCCTCGCATAAAAAAGGGCGCCGAAGCGCCCAATCATCACACCAGTAAACCTATAAGCGGCGGTTTATCCGCCGCACGGCATCACGCGTGCTCGCGCAGGCGCTGCGCCGCCAATACCATGTTGGCCAGCGACTGCCGGGTTTCCGGCCAACCGCGGGTTTTCAGGCCGCAATCGGGGTTGACCCACAGGCGTTCCGCCGGGATGTTCTGCGCCGCTTTACGCAGCAGCGCTTCGATCCATTCCACGCTCGGCACGTTCGGCGAGTGGATATCGTAGACGCCCGGCCCGATTTCGTTCGGGTATTCGAACTCTTTGAAGGCTTCCAGCAGATCCATATCGGAACGCGAGGTCTCGATGGTGATCACGTCGGCGTCCAGCGCGGCGATGGAGTCCATGATGTCGTTGAACTCGCAGTAACACATGTGGGTGTGGATCTGGGTGTCATCCTGCGCCACGGCGGCGTTCAATTTGAAGGCGTCCACCGCCCAGCTCAGGTAGGCGGCCCAGTCGGATTGACGCAGCGGCAGCCCCTCGCGCAGCGCAGGTTCGTCGATCTGAATGATTCCGATGCCGGCTTTTTCCAAATCTTCCACCTCGTCGCGCAGCGCCAGCGCAATCTGCTTGGCGATCACTTCGCGGGTCACGTCTTCACGCGGGAACGACCAGCACAGGATGGTCACCGGCCCGGTCAACATGCCTTTCACCGGCTTGTCGGTCAACGACTGGGCGAATTTGGCCCATTCGACGGTAATGGCTTCCGGGCGGCTGACGTCACCGATGATCACCGGCGGCTTCACGCAGCGGGAACCGTAGCTCTGCACCCAACCATTCTGGGTAAACACGAAGCCGTCGAGGTTCTCGCCGAAATATTCCACCATGTCGTTGCGCTCGGCTTCACCGTGCACCAGTACGTCCAGCCCGAGGCGCTCCTGCTCGACGATCGCCTGTTTGATGTGCTCACCGATGCTGGTGCGGTAGTTGCTGCCGTCCAAACGGCCCTGTTTGAAGTCCAGACGCAGGCCGCGGATTTCGGTGGTCTGCGGGAACGAACCAATGGTCGTCGTCGGCCAGGCCGGCAACTTAAAACGCTCGCGCTGCGCCCTGGCGCGCTCGGCGTACGCGCTGCGGCGTTCGCAGTCCTGCGCGGTGATCGCGGCCAGGCGGCGCTCAACCTGTGGGTTATGCACGCGGTTCGATTGGCGACGGGCGCGGATCGGCGCGCTGTAGGCGTCCAGCTCAGCCTGTTTCGTCGCGTCAGGCTCGTTCAGCGCCGAGCTCAACAGCGCCAGCTCGGCGCATTTTTGCAGCGCGAAGGCGAACCAGCTTTTCACTTCTTCGTCCAGACGGCTTTCCACGCTCAGATCGATCGGGCTGTGCAGCAGTGAACAGGAGGTGCCGATCCATAGCGGGCGCTGCCCCACCAGCGGCTGCAGCCGTTCGAACCAGCGGCTCAGATCGGCGCGCCAAACGTTGCGGCCGTTGATCACCCCCAGCGACAGCAGCCAGTCTTGCGGCAATGCGGCGCTCAGCGCGGCGATATCGTCATGGCCGGCGACCAGATCGACGTGCAGCCCCTGTACCGGCAGCGTGCGAATGGTGTCGAGGTTATGGCCGACGCTGTCGAAGTAGGTGGTCAACAGCAACTTAACCGGCCCCTGCAACGCGTCATACGCCGGTTTGAAGGCGTCCAGCCAGGCTTGCGGCAGCTCCAGCACCAGCGCAGGTTCGTCGATTTGCACCCACTCGACGCCGCGCTTCGCCAGCTCCGCCAGCACCTGCTGGTAAACCGGCAGGATGTCTTTCAGCAGCGACAGGCGGTCGAATGGCTCGCCCTTCACTTTACCCAGCCACAGATAGGTCACCGGGCCAAGCAGCACCGGCTTGATGTGATGCCCCAGCGCCAGCGCTTCGTCCACTTCGTCCAGCAGTTGGGTCCAGCCCAGCTTGAACTGCTGGCCTTGCTGGAATTCGGGCACCATGTAGTGATAGTTGGTGTTAAACCATTTGGTCATTTCCGCCGCGGCCGCCGGCTCGCCGGTCGGTGCGCGGCCACGGCCGATGCGGAACAGCGTGTCCAGATCAATAGAGCCATCCGCATTCTGATGGCGCGCCGGCACGTTGCCCAGCAGCAGGCTGGTGGTCAACACATGATCGTACCAGGCGAAATCGCCGACCGGCACCAAATCCACCCCGGCCTGCCGTTGCTGCTGCCAATGACGAGCGCGCAGCTCGCGGCCAACCGCCAACAGCTCTTCCTGCGTCGAGTTGCCGGCCCAGTAGCTTTCCTGAGCTTTTTTCAGCTCACGTCGTAGCCCAACGCGAGGAAAACCCAGTGTGTGATTCAAAATTGCCATCGTCATATTCCCCATTTAGCCGTCCAGATGTTTACACATCCATAATCAGCAGGTACTGTATTAACCACAAGCGCAATTTATTCACTGTCAATGTGAAGGACTCTCATGATCGAACTGAAACATTTACGGACGCTGCAGGCTCTGCGCAACAGCGGTTCGTTGGCGGGGGCGGCGGCCCAACTTCATCAGACGCAGTCTGCCCTGTCGCACCAGTTCAGCGATCTTGAGCAACGTCTGGGCTTCAAGCTGTTTGTGCGCAAGAGCCAACCCCTGCGCTTCACCGCCCAGGGCGAGATCCTGCTGCAGCTGGCGGAACAGGTGTTGCCGCAGATCCAGCAGGCGCTGCAGGCCTGCCACGAGCCGCATCAAACCACGCTGCGCATCGCCATCGAATGCCACAGCTGCATTCAGTGGCTGACGCCGGCGCTGGACAACTTCCGCCAGCGTTTCCCGCAGGTGGTGATGGACTTCACCTCCGGCGTCACTTTCGACCCGCAGCCGGCCCTGCAACAGGGCGAGCTGGATCTGGTGATGACGTCGGATATCCTGCCGCGCAGCGGCCTGCACTATTCGCCGATGTTCGATTTTGAGGTGCGTCTGGTGCTGGCGCCGGATCATCCGCTCGCCGGCAAGCCGCACATCGAGCCGGAAGACTTGAGCGATGAAACGCTGTTGATTTACCCGGTGCAGCGCCAGCGGCTGGATATCTGGCGGCATTTCCTGCAGCCGGCGGGCGTCAACCCGGCGTTGAAGAACGTCGATAACACGCTGCTGCTGATCCAGATGGTCTCGGCGCGGATGGGGATTGCGGCGCTGCCGCATTGGGTGGTGGAAAGTTTCGAACGGCAGGGGCTGGTGGTGACCAAAACCCTGGGTGACGGCCTGTGGAGCCGTCTGTACGCCGCCGTGCGCGACGGCGAACAGCGCCAGGCGGTGACCGAAGCCTTTATCCGCTCGGCCCGCCAGCACGCCTGCGATCATCTGCCGTTCGTGCGCGACGCCGCACGCCCCGGCGCGACCGGCGCCAAAGCGTTGGCGGCCGGCGTGTAAACTGCCGGCCCCCGTTTAGCCGAGCTGTTTCGGCGCCACCCAGCGGCGGTGCACCCACAGAGAAGCGACGATCACCGCCCCGCCGAGGATAAAGCTCGGCCAGTGCGGCTGCTGTTGCCAAATAGCCAGGTTGACCAACAGCCCGGCCGGCACATGCATATTGTTCATGATGCCGAGCGTGCCCGCATCCACCTGCGTCGCGCCATAGTTCCACATGAAGTAACCCAGCCCCGATGCCACCACACCCAGCCAGATCAGCACGCCCCACTGCAGGTTGGTGGTTGGCAATTGCTGCGGGTTGCCCCACAGGAACCAGGCCACCACCGCCACCGCCGCCGCCCCCAGGTAGAACCAGGAAAAGGCGGTATGTTGCGGTAAGGGGTGCACTTCCATCAGGCGCTTATAGCCGACCATGCCGATGGCGAAGCTGATGTTCGCCGCCTGTACCAGCAACAGCCCCCACCAGAAGTGCTCGCTCAGTTGGTGATAGCGGATGATCGCCGCGCCCAGCACCGCCAACAGCGCGCTGAATACGTAGCCCCAGCGCAAGCGTCGGCCGCTCAGCAAGTCATAGATCAACGTGATGTAAAGCGGCGTCAGCACGGTAAACAGCAGGAACTCCGGCACCGTCAGGTAGAGGTAGGCACGGAAGCTGAACAGATACATGATCCCCAGTTGGCAGGCGCCTACCAGCATATACAGCAGGATCACCTTGAGTTTGATGTTGCGCCAGCGCAGAAACGGCAGGAACACCAGCGCCGCCAGCCCGATGCGCATCAGCACCGAGAACCAGCTGTCGACATGGCCCGCCAAATATTCGCCGATCAGGCTGAAAGAGAACGCCCACAGAATGGTGGTGATAACCAAGAGCAGCACGATGGGTTCATCCTAGCAATTCATAAACCGCGATTGTAACGGAAGATGGACGCATAAGTGGATGAAAGGCGGTTTACATCTGAACAAAAGACAAACTACCAGCAAAATTTCACCGCTGAGTTAGGCTTAATAAAAAGGCGAGGTAACCATCATGAAAACTTCTCATATTCTGTTCGCTCTGCTGTTGCTGCCTGGGTTGGCGGCGGCGGCCAACGGCGTAACCGACCTGCGCTCACAGCAGCAGTTACTCAACCAAAACAGCCAGCAGGCGCAACAGCAGCGCTTGTTGAACAACCGGCAGATGGATCAACGCCGCCTGCAGCAGCAGCGACAGTTCGACAATCAACGGCAACAGCTGTTGCAAACCGCGCCGAACGGCGGGCAACTGCTGCCTAACGGCAACCAGCCGCGCGATCCGTTCAATCGCACCGCGCCGGCGGTGCCGCAGGCCCCGCTGCCGGCTACGCCCGCACGCCCATAACGGTGAGGATCAGCGGCGTGGTGATCGCCGCCAGCACGGTGGACATCACCAGGCTGGTGGCGGCCGGGCCGGTGAGCGTATTGAACTGGCGCGACATCAGGTAGACATTCACCCCCACCGCCATTGAGCCCAGCAGCACCACCACGCGGGTCTCCATCGGCGGCAGATCCATCATCCAGGCCAGCAGCCAAATCACCAACGGCTGCACCAGCAACTTCAGCACGCAGATGGCGCTGCTCAGTTGCCAGCCTTCGCTGATGCGGTACTCGGCGAGCCCCATGCCAAGCACCACCAGCGACAGCGGCGCCGCCACCTGGCCGAGCATGCTGACCGGCCGATCGACGAAGTCCGGCAGCGGCAAGCCGGTCAGGCTAAACAGCGTGCCGGACAGAATGCCGACGATCAGCGGGTTGGTCAGCACGCTGCGCGCGGTTTTAGCAAAGCCGCCCAGCGTCGGCGAGCCGTTGCGCGCCCATTCGATCGACACCGTGACCAGCGTCCACAGGATCAGGCCGTTGAACACCAGCACCAGCGCCACCGACGGGATCGCCGCCTGCCCCAGCATCACGCTGGCGATCGGTAAACCGAGCATCACGTTATTGGAGAAAATACCGCCCAGCGCAAACACCGATCCGGCGACGCCATCCAGCCGGAAGAGGTGCCGGGCGACCAGGCGGCCGAGCACGAACACCATCAGGCAACTGCCGAAGAACGCGATCAACAGCCGGGCATCGACCGCCGGGCGCTGCGAGAAGTCGCACATCATGCGAAACAGCATGGCGGGCAAGGCGAGGGAAAACACGAAGCGCGTCAGGCCATCGGTGATGCTGGAAGGCCATTTCCCCCAGCGAATCAGCCCATAACCCAACGCGATCAGGACGAACAGCGGTAAAGACAGCACGATCTGGTGCCACAGTGACATCATAAAGCCTGGCATCGCATTCCTTCCGGTGGCGCGGCGGCAAGGCTTGTCGTCGCGGGATTCATCGGCGCCGGATTAAAAATCCGGGCCAATCAAATCTATCCGGTCGGTGCAAATGCAGTCAACGCCCCAGTCGAGCAGCAGACGCGCGCGATCCGGTTGGTTGACGGTATACACCAGAATGCGCAGACCGGCGTCTTTCAACGCTTTCACCCGCTCGGCGGTCAGCGCTTTGTGGTCGATATGCAGCGAGACGCAGTCCAGACGCTCCGTCAGCTCGCGCCAGTTGTCGTCCCAGTCCTCCAGCAGCAGGCCACGCGGCAAATCCGGCACGGTGCGCTGCGCCGCCGCCAACGCTTCCACCGAGAAGGAGGAGAGCAGCGGGTCGGTCTGCCCTTGCCACAGCAACCGCGCCGCCAGCGCCACCACCCGCCCGGTTTCATCGTCGCTGCCGGTGGTCGGTTTGATCTCGATATTGGCCATCAGGCCGTGTTCCCGGCAGCGTTCCGCCACCTCCGACAGCAGCGGCAGCCGCTCGCCCTTGAAGGCCGAGCTGTACCAGTTGCCGGCGTCCAGCTGCACCAGTTTGTCCCACGGCAGCTCACCCGCCACGCCCCAACCGTTGCTGGTGCGATCCAGCGTGTCGTCGTGCAGCAGGAAAATTTGCCCGTCCTGCGCCAACTTGACGTCGAACTCGATCATCTTGTGGCCGTGGCGCGCGCCGACGTCGATCGCCGCCAGGGTGTTTTCCGGCGCCAGAGAACCGCCGCCGCGGTGGGCGACAATATGAGGGTAAGGCCAGGGTCTCGTCATCAATCCATCCGTAATCCGCTGTGGGTGTCAAAAAAGTGCAGCGCCTGAGCAGGCAGCTGCAAATATAGCGTACTGCCCGCCGTCGGCAAGGTTTCATGCGACAGCCGCGCTATCACTCCGTGGCCGCCCCACTGGCCGTGCGCCAGATTGTCGGCCCCCAGCAGTTCCAGCGTCTGCAGCTGCAGCGGTACGCCCTGGCCTTGCGCCACCAGTTGAATATGCTCCGGCCGAATGCCCAGCGTCAACGGCCGCCCCGCCCACTGCGGCTTGGCCGCAGGCAACGGCAGCGCCATGCCGTCCGCCAGCAGCAGCTGGCTACCGTCGGCGCTCAGGGTGCCGGGCAGCAGGTTCATCGCCGGCGAGCCGATAAAGCCGGCGACGAACAGCGAAGCTGGCCGTTGGTACACTTCGCTCGGCGTGCCGATCTGCTCCGCCACGCCCTTATTCATCACGATCACCCGCTGCGCCAGCGTCATCGCCTCCACCTGATCGTGGGTCACGTACAGGCTGGTGGTTTTCAGGCGTCGGTGCAACTGTTGCAGCTCCAGGCGCATCTGCACCCGCAGCTTGGCATCCAGGTTGGACAGCGGCTCATCGAACAGGAACACCGCCGGTTCGCGCACGATGGCGCGCCCCATCGCCACCCGCTGGCGCTGGCCGCCGGAAAGTTCGCGCGGTTTGCGCTTGAGCAGCGGCTCCAGCTCCAGAATGCGCGCCGCCTCCTCCACCCGCTGGCGGATATGCTCCTTGCCGAAACCGCGGATCTTGAGGCCGTAAGCCATGTTGTCGTACACGCTCATGTGCGGATAGAGCGCGTAGTTCTGGAACACCATCGCGATGCCGCGATCCTTGGGCTCCAGATCGGTCACGCGCCGGGTATCGATATAAATATCGCCGCTGGTGGTGCGTTCCAGCCCGGCCACCATCCGCAGCAGCGTGGATTTGCCGCAGCCGGACGGGCCGACCATCACGATGAATTCGCCGTCCGCCACGTCGAGGTCTATCTGTTTGATCACCGGCGTTTTACCGTCGTAAGACTTGGTGACCGCCTGTAGTTTTAATCCTGCCATCGTCGTTATTTCTCGCTATCAACCAGACCGCGCACAAACCAGCGCTGCATCAGAAGCACCACCGCCAGCGGTGGCAATAAAGTCAGAATCATCGCCGCCATCACCTGGTTCCACTGGGTCGGCGCGCCGGAAGTGGAGATCATGCTCTTGATGCCCGCCACCGCGGTGCCCATCGAGGCGTCGCTGGTGATCAGGATCGGCCACAGGTATTGGTTCCAGCCGTAGATAAAGGTGATGACGAACAGCGCCGCCAGATTGGTTTTCGACAGCGGCAACACGATGTCCCAGAAGAAACGCATCGGCCCGGCGCCGTCGATGCGCGCCGCCTCCAGCAGCTCATCCGGCAACGTCATGAAGAACTGGCGCAGCAGGAAGGTGGCGGTGGCCGAGGCCATCAGCGGCAGCGTCAGGCCGGTATAGCTGTCCAGCAGGTTGAGGTTGGAGATCACCTCCACCGTCGGGAAAATACGCACTTCCACCGGCAGCATCAGGGTGAGGAAAATCAGCCAGAAGAACAGGCTGCGCAGCGGAAAGCGGAAATACACGATGGCGTAAGCCGACAGCACCGACACCGCGATTTTGCCGCAGGTGATCGCCAGCGCCATGATCACGCTGTTGAGCAGCAGCAGCGAGAACGGCACCTTGAGGTTGCCCACGCCGCCCTGCCAGATATTGCGGATGTTCTCCCACAGGTGGCCGCCGGGCACCAGCGTCATCGGCACCTGAAACACCTGTTTGTCGTCCAGCGTGGCGGCGACAAAGGCCACGTACAGCGGGAACAGCACCACCAGCACGCCGATAATCAGCATCACATGGCTGAAGATGTCCAGCCCGCGTCGATTCTCAATCATTGGTAGCGCACCTTACGTTCAACGAAGCGGAACTGGATCACCGTCAGGCCGATCACCAGCAGCATCAGGATCACCGACTGCGCGGCGGAGCTGGAGAGATCCAATCCGGCGAAGCCTTCGCGGTAGATCTTGTAGATCAACGTGGTGGTGGACTGCACCGGCCCGCCGCCGGTGGCGGCGTCGATCACCGGG
The DNA here is from genome assembly GCF_017811775.1 of Serratia sp. X10. Classification (NCBI taxonomy): domain Bacteria; kingdom Pseudomonadati; phylum Pseudomonadota; class Gammaproteobacteria; order Enterobacterales; family Yersiniaceae; genus Serratia; species Serratia sp. X10. Next base: position 33,746 of record NZ_JAEIOH010000005.1, read on the forward strand.
AAGGTATCAAAGAAGGCGTACACCAGATTGACCACCAGCAGGAAGAAGCTCACCGGCGCGATCAGCGGCAGCACCAGATGGAAGAAGCGGCGTACCGGGCCGGCGCCGTCGATGGCGGCCGCCTCCACCAGCGAACGCGGGATCGACTGCAGCGCGGCGAGGAAAAACAGGAAGTTATAGCTTATCTGCTGCCATACCGAGGCCAGCACCACCAGGAACATCGCCTGGCCGCTGTTTTGCGCATGGTTCCAGTTATAGCCCAGCCCATTGAGGAAATGGGTAATCAACCCGAGACCGGGGTTGAACAGAAAGATCCACAGCACCGCCGCCACTGCCGGCGCCACCGCATAGGGCAGGATCATCAGCGTGCGGTAGAGGCGGCTACCGCGCAGCACGTAGTCCACCAGCGCGGCGAAAAACAGCGAGACCGCCAGCCCGATGCCCGCCACCAGGAAGCTGAAGATCAGCGTGGTGTAGAACGAGTCGAGGTAGTAAGGATCCTGGAACAGCTGCTTAAAGTTATCCAGCCCGACAAACTGGCTGGACAGGCCGAACGGATCGAGGCTCTGCACCGAATACCACAGCGCCTCGCCGGCGGGCCATAAAAAGAAGACGGCGGTAATCAGCAGCTGCGGCAGCACCAATGCATAGGGCAACCAGCTGCAGCCGAAACCGGGACGGGAAGATGACATAGACGTTAAACCATTAATCGGGTGCGGGAGGATCGGCGTGAAGATGCGAGCCCGGTCCGCCGGGCCCGCGACACAGGATTACTTGGTCGACGCTTCGAAACGGCGCAGCAGCACGTCACCGCGCTGCACGGCGGCGTCCAACGCCTGCTGCGGCGTTTTCTTGCCGGTCCACACGCCTTCCAGCTCCTCATCCACCACGCTGCGGATCTGCGGCATGTTGCCCAGGCGCAGGCCCTTGGTGAACGGCAACGGCGGCTTGTTCAGCATCTGGCGAGTGGCGACGTCGGCACCCGGGTTCTTGTCGTAGAAGCCCTGCTGCTTGGTCAGATCGTAAGCCGCGGTGGTGATCGGCAGATAGCCGGTCTTCTGGTGCCATTCGGCGGCGATTTCCGGCTGCGCCAGGTACTGCAGGAATTCGGCCACGCCCTTGTAGGTGGCGGCGTCTTTGCCGTTCATCACCCACAGGCTGGCCCCGCCGATGATGGCGTTTTGCGGCGCGTTTTTCGCGTCAGCGTCGTACGGCATCATGCCGACGCCGTAGTTGAATTTGGCGTAGTGCTTGATGTCCGCCAGCGAACCGGATGAGGCGGTGGTGATGGCGCAGTCGCCGTTATAAAACTTCTCGGTGGATTCGTCTTTGCGGCCGAAATAGGTGAAGTCGCCCTTCTTGTTCATCGCTTCGAGCAGCGCAATATGTTTGACCTGCAGCGGTTGGTTGAACTCCAGCTTGGCGCTGGTGCCGCCAAAACCGTTGTTTTCACTGGCGAACGGCACGCCGTGCCAGGCGCTGAAGTTCTCCAGTTGGATCCAGCCCTGCCAGCCGCTGGCGTAACCGCACTTCATGCCGGCTTCGCGCAGCTTGGCGGTACCCGCCGCCAGTTCCTGCCAGGTTTTCGGCGGTTGATCCGGGTTCAGGCCGGCCTTTTTGAAGGCGTCTTTGTTGTAGTACAGCACCGGCGTGGAGCTGTTGAACGGCTGCGACAGCAGATGCCCGCTCTTGTTGTCGGTGTAATAGCCGGCCACCGTCGGCACGAACACCGATTCGTCGAAGTTGATACCGGCCTCTTTAAACACTTCATAGACCGGCTTGATGGCTTTGCTGGCCATCATGGTGGCGGTGCCCACCTCGTAAACCTGCAGGATCGCCGGCGCCTTGCCGGAACGGTAAGCGGCGATGTCCGCCGCCAGGCTCTGTTCGTAGTTGCCTTTATAAACCGGCACAATCTTGACGTCGCTGTGCGACTGGTTGAAGCGATCCGCCAGAGAGTCCACTTCTTTACCCAGTTCGCCTTCCATCGAATGCCAGAACGGGATTTCTGTCGCCGCCAGCGCCTGGGCGCTGACCGCCAGGGTCAATGCGACGCACAGCGTGGTTTTGCGAATAGCGTAGGTGAGCATGCCTAACTCCTGAAAAAGCTGGTGTAAAAGCGCGTGAGCGAAAAGAATCAATTCTTGATGAGGGAGTGCCCCCTATAGCTTTCGAGTTGCAGCCAGGCGGCAACCTGCTGGCACCCTGGAGCTTAGCTAACTAAGTGGCAGGGGGGCAGCCGGGCAGCCAACAACGCTGCGGCTCGAAAGATGACGGGGGATAACATGCCATGCTCGGATGACAGAAAAATAACCGTTAGATGACAGCCACATGACGGCAAGGTGAAGTGAAGATGGCGGTTTGATGTCGGCGGCGGGCATCGGCTCCGCCGCCGCGAGGCTTATAGCGAACGGCGCAGGCGCGCGACCGCTTCTTGCATCTGCTGCTCGGTGGCGGTGGCGAACGACAGGCGGAAGGTCGAACGATCCGGGTTGTCGGAGAAGAAGTATTCCCCCGGCACGAACACCACGCCCTGCTGCAGCGTAGTGTTCAGCCATTCGGTGGCGTTGAACGGCTGGCGGAAACGCGCCCACAGGAACATGCCGCCCTTCGGTTTATCGAAGGTGATGTAGTCGCCCAGCTCCTGCTCCACCAAACCGGCCAGGATCTCGCCCTTGTGTTTGTAGGCGGCGCGGATCTTGTCGATCTGCGCCGGCAGGCGATCCAGGCCAAGGTAGCATTCGACGATGCTCTGCGATAGGGCGCTGGCGTGCAGATCCGCCGCCTGTTTGATGATCGCCACTTTATGCAGCAGGAACGGCGGCAGGATCGCCCAGCCCAGGCGCAGGCCCGGCGCCAGGATCTTGGAGAAGGTCGAGGTATAGATGATGTGGTCGGTGTTGCCCAGCACCCGCTGCGACACCTGATGCAGCGTTGGGTGGCGCTCTTCGGTGAAACGCAGCTCGCCGTACGGATCGTCTTCGATGATCAGGAAATTATGTTCGGCGGCCAGCTTCACCAGCAGTTCGCGGCGCGCGGCGCTGAGGGTGATGCCGCTCGGGTTGCCGAAGTTCGGCACCACGTACACGCCCTTGATACGCTGGGTTTTCAGCAGCTCGGCCAGCTCTTCCACCACCATGCCGTCGCTGTCGGACGAGACCGACATGATGTTGGCCTCCGCCAGTTCCAGCGTTTGCAGCGCCGCCAGGTAGGTCGGGCGCTCCACCACAAATACGTCGCCCGGGTTGACGATGGCGCGCATCACCAAATCCAGGGCCTGCTGAGAGCCGGCGGTGACCATCACCTCTTCTGCGCGCGCGGTGATGCCGCGCTCGGCGCACAGCGCGCAAATGCGCTCACGCAGCAGCGGGCTGCCCTCGGTCAAGCCATACTGGAACGCGCTTTTCGGCTGTTCGGTGATCGCCTGCTGGGTGGCAATGCTCAATCCTTCGAAATCGAACAGCGCATCAGAGGGGATGCCGCCCGCCAGCGAAATGACGTGTTCCATCTTGCTGTGCTTAAGCAATTCACGGATGGCCGAACTTTTTACGTTAACGATGCGCTGCGCGAGTAACCCTTCTGTCTTCATTTCTTCTTCTCGTACCTGATTATTTTAATTCGTAGGGGGACGGATTAACCGCCCAGATACGCCGACCTCACTGCTTCGTTGGCTAACAATGCAGCCCCCGTATCTTCCAACACCACGCGGCCGTTTTCCAGCACATAACCGCGGTCCGCCAATTTCAGCGCCTGATTGGCGTTTTGCTCCACCAGGAAGATGGTCATGCCCTCTTCCCGCAGTTGCTGAATGATGTCGAAAATCTGCTGGATGATGATGGGCGCCAGCCCAAGCGAAGGTTCGTCGAGCAGCAGCAGCTTCGGCTGGCTCATCAGCGCGCGGCCGATGGCCAGCATTTGCTGTTCGCCGCCGGACATGGTGCCGGCGCGCTGGCTTCGGCGCTCCAGCAGGCGCGGGAACAGCGTGAACACCCGTTCGATGCGCTGTTGATACTGGTGACGATCGGCGAAGAAGCCGCCCATCGCCAGGTTTTCTTCCACCGTCATGCGCGAGAAGACGCGCCGCCCTTCCGGCACGATCGCCACCGCTTCGCGCATGATGCGCGAGGTTTGCCACTGGGTGATGTCCTGCCCCTGGAAGACGATGCTGCCTTCGCTGGCGCGCGGTTCGCCGCACAGGGTGCCGAGCAGCGTGGTTTTACCGGCGCCGTTGGCGCCGATTAACGTCACGATTTCGCCCTGACTAATCGTGAGACTGACCTGATGCAGCGCCTGAATTTTGCCGTAATGGGCGGATACCTGATTGAATGACAACATATTATTATTCGCCCAAATAAGCCCGGATCACGTCCGGGTTGTTGCGGATCTCCGCCGGTGTGCCCTGCGCCAGCGGCGTGCCCTGATTCACCACGTAAATGCGATCGGAGATGCCCATCACCAGCTTCATGTCGTGCTCGATCAGCAACACCGAGACCTTATGCCGATCGCGCAGCTCGACGATCAGATGATCCAACTCGTCGGTCTCTTTCGGGTTCAGACCGGCGGCCGGTTCGTCCAGCATCAGCAGCTCCGGCCGGGTCACCATGCAGCGGGCGATCTCCAGCCGACGCTGCTGCCCGTAGGCCAGGTTGCCCGCCGAACGGTTGGCCATCGATAGCAGGCCGACGCGCTCCAGCCACTCCGCCGCGCGCGCCAGCGCCTCGGCTTCGGCGCGGCGGAAGGCCGGGGTTTTCAGCAGCCCGGCGAAGACGCCGCTTTTCAGGTGCTGATGCTGCGCCACCAACAGGTTCTCAATCACCGTCATTTCACGGAACAGCCGAACATGCTGGAAGGTGCGCACTACGCCCATACGGGCGATGGCCTGCCCCGCCAGCCCTTCCAGATGGCGATCGCGCAATTTGATGGTGCCGCCGCTCGGGCGGTAGAAACCGGTCAGGCAGTTGAACACCGTGGTTTTACCGGCACCGTTGGGGCCGATCAGCGAGACAATTTCGCCTTCATTGAGCGTCAACGCGACATTGTTGACCGCCAGCAGCCCGCCAAAACGCATCGACAGGCCTTCCACCTGCAGTAAAGGTTGAACGCTCATGCCTGTTCCCCCTTGCCCGCGTGAATGTCCGCCGCCTGCAGCTTCAGCTGCGGCCGTTTCATCGGCAACAGCCCCTGCGGCCGCCAAATCATCATCAGCACCATCAGCGCACCCAGCAGCAACATGCTGTATTCATTCAGATCGCGCATCAGCTCGCGCGACACCACCAGCAGGATCGCCGCCAGAATGACCGCGAACTGCGAGCCCATGCCCCCCAGTACGACGATCGCCAGTACGAAGGCCGATTCGACGAAGGTGAAGGATTCCGGGCTGACGAACCCCTGGCGCGCGGCGAACAGCGTGCCGGCAAACCCGGCGAACGCGGCGCTGATGGTAAAGGCGGTCAGCTTGATGCGCGTCGGGCTGAGGCCCAGCGAGCGGCAGGCGATCTCGTCTTCACGCAGCGCTTCCCAGGCGCGCCCGAGCGGCATGCGCAGCAGGCGGTTGATGACGAACAGCGTCAGCACCACCAGCAGCAACGCCACCAGGTACAAAAATACGATGCGATCGCTCGGATCGTATTTCAGGCCGAAGACGTTATGGAAGGTATCCCAGCCGCCGTCGCGCACGCTGCGGTTAAATTCCAGGCCGAAAAAGGTCGGTTTCGGGATCTGGCTGATGCCGTTCGGCCCGCCGGTGATCTCGGTATTGTTCAGCAGCAGGATGCGCACGATCTCACCGAAGCCGAGCGTCACGATCGCCAGATAGTCGCCGCGCAGCCGCAGCACCGGGAAACCGAGCAGGAAGCCGAAGGCGGCGGTGACGATGCCCGCCAGCGGCAGGCTCTCCCAAAAGCCGAGGCCGTAATAATGATTCAGCAGCGCATAGGTGTAGGCGCCGATGGCGTAGAAACCGCCGTAGCCGAGCACCAGCAGACCGGACAGGCCCACCACCACGTTGAGGCCGAGGCCCAGCATCACGTAGATCAGCGTCAGAGTGGCGATATCCACCGTGCCGCGCGAGACCAGGAACGGCCAGGCGACCGCCGCGACGATGAGCAGTGCCGCCAGCAGCTTTTGCCGCGGCGTGGTGCCGTCGAAGCTAGGCAGCACGAACGCCGGGCCGGAGACCTTTTTCAGGCCCTGCTGCAGCAGAGGGCGCAACAGCTGGAAGAAAAAGACGATGACGCAGCCGATGCCGATCCACATCCAGCGCACTTCCGCCGCGCCGTGCACCACCAGTTTGGTGCCGTCCAGGCTGAGCTGCATGCCCATCAGGAACGACGCCATCACGAACAGCACCGCCGTGGCGATCAGCGCATTGAGCAGATTGAGTTTCATACTTTCTCAACCTCCGGACGCCCGAGGATGCCGGTCGGCATGATCAGCAGCACCACGATCAGCAGCGCGAACGACACCACGTCTTTGTATTCGGTGCTCAGGTAGGCGGAGGTCAGCGCTTCCGCCACGCCCAGCACCAGGCCGCCGATCATCGCGCCCGGAATGCTGCCGATGCCGCCCAGAACCGCGGCGGTGAAGGCTTTCATACCGGCCATAAAGCCGATGTAAGGGTTGATGACGCCGTAGAACTGGCCGAGCAACACCCCGGCCACCGCCGCCATCACCGCACCGATGACGAAGGTCAGCGAGATCACCCGGTCCGTGTTGATGCCCAGCAGGCTGGCCATCTTCAGATCTTCCGCACAGGCGCGGCAGGCACGGCCCATGCGCGAATAGCGGATAAACAGCGTCAGCGCTAGCATCGCCAGGAAGGTCACGAGCCAGATGGTCAGCTGCATGGTGCTGATGGTGGCGGCGAAGCCGTTGCTTTCCCCCAGCACCCACTGGCCGGTGACCAGGCTGGGCAGCGCCAGATCGCGTGAGCCCTGAGTCAGGCTGACGTAGTTTTGCAGGAATATCGACATGCCGATGGCCGAGATCAGCGCAATCAGGCGCTTGGAGTTGCGCACCGGCTTGTAGGCCACCCGCTCGATGCTCCAGCCGTAGGCGCTGGCGATGACGATCGAGACCAGGAACGCGGCGCCGATCAGCAGCCAGCCGACGTCGATGCCGAGCATCATCAGGGCGGCGATAACGATAAAGGAGACATAGCTGCCGATCATGTATACCTCACCGTGGGCGAAGTTGATCATGCCGATGATGCCGTAAACCATGGTGTAACCGATGGCGATCAATGCATAGGTGCTGCCCAACGTTAAGCCGTTGAACATCTGCTGCAGAAAATAGAGGAGCTGCTCTGACATACTCTGAACCCTTGGCTGCGAAACCCGCCGGCGGAGAACCGGCGGGTAAAGGGAGACGGGGTCGGCAAGCCGACCCGCCGGGCGCAGCAAACTGCGCCCCACCCTAATCATTATGGCTTATTTGATCGGTGTGGACGTGCCGTTGGCATGCCACTCGAACACGCCGAACTCGAAGCCTTTCAGGTCGCCCTTGTCATCCCAGCTCAGCGGCCCCATCACGGTCTCCACCGGCTTGCCGGTTTTCAGATCCTTGACGATGTCCGCCGGCTCCTGGCTGCCGCTGCGCTCCATCCCGGTGGTCAGCGACTGCAGCGCGGCATAGGTGGTCCAGACGAACGGGCCGGTCGGATCCAGCTTCTTGGCTTTCAACGCATCGACGATCGGCTGGTTGGCAGGCACCTGATCGTAGCGTTTCGGCAGCGTCACCAGCATGCCTTCCGAAGCGGCGCCGGCGATGTTGGACAGTGAGGAGTTGCCCACGCCTTCCGGCCCCATAAAGCGGGTCGTCAACCCGGCCTGTTTGGCCTGACGCAGGATCTGGCCCATTTCCGGGTAATAACCGCCGAAATACACGAAGTCGATATTCTCTTTCTTCAGGCGCGCCACCAGGGTGGAGAAGTCTTTGTCGCCGGCGGTGATGCCTTCGAACATCGCCACTTCGGTGCCCTGTTTTTTCAGGCTGTCGCGCACCGAGCGCGCCAGGCCTTCGCCGTATTGCTGCTTATCGTGCACCACGGCGATGCGCTTCGGCTTGATGTCGCTGAGGATGTATTTGGCGGCGGTCGGGCCCTGATCCGAATCCAGACCGGTGGTGCGCAGGATCATCTTGTAGCCGCGGGTGGTCAGATCGGCGTTGGTGGCCGCCGGGGTAATCATGATCACGCCTTCGTCTTCATAGATATCGGACGCCGGCTGGGTGGAAGAGGAGCACAGGTGGCCGATCACGTAGCGAATGCCGTCGTTGATCACCTTGTTGGCGACCGCAACCGCCTGTTTCGGGTCGCAGGCGTCGTCGTATTCCACGCCGACCAACTTGTCGCCCTTGATGCCGCCCTTGGCGTTAATGTCGGCAATCGCCTGGCGCGCGCCGGTAAACTCCATGTCGCCATACTGCGCGACCGGGCCGGACATCGCCCCGACGATCGCCACCTTGATGTCTTTCGCCATGGCCGCCTGGCTCATGGCCATCGCAATACAACCCGCCAGCAGTGCCTTACCTGTTGTTAATTTCATCCGCAAATCCCCATCTGTCGTTGTGAACGTACCTGTTGTGTTTGCCTGCGCCCGATCGTTATTGACCGCTTTTGTTATAAGTAATAATGATTTAGGCATTTTGTTGGCATTATTTTCTAATAAGACTTTATTTTTCATACCATTAAACAGGAATTTTCTGCTGCAAATCAACTTCATCCGGCAGAAACAAGCGGTGTAAACAGGATAAAATTCGAATTAAATCTGCGCTGTTTACCTTGAGGCGTAGCGCGTTGTGCTGGTTAACAATCCCTTTACTAACTATTTACTCGGAAAATGCCCCGTGCAAAAAACATATTGCACAGTAATCGTACAGAAAAACTTACACAACGCTCTGCACAAGATCTATTACACTGTCGACATCATTTAGCTGCGCGGAAATTCTGCATGAAACTGACCATCGAGCGCCTGACCGCGCTGTCCCCGCAAGACCTTATCGATCTCGGTAAAATTTGGCCGCACCAGCAGCCGGAACAGTGGCAGAGCTGGTTGAGCGGCGGCAAGGCGCTGTTCGCCGCCCGCTTCAACGAGCGTCTGCTGGGCGCGGTGAAAATTGCGCTGCAGGACGACCGCGCCGAACTGCAGGATCTGCTGGTACGCGAAGTGACGCGCCGCCGCGGCGTCGGTCTTTACCTGGTGCAAGATGCACAGCGTCAGCTGCCGCAGGTCGCCCATTGGCAGCTGTCGACCGCCGGTCTGGCGCCGCGCGAACGTGGGGAAGTCGATAACTTCATGCGCGCCTGCGGCTTCGCGCCGCAGGGCGATCTCTGGCAAAAATGAAGCGCCTGCCGGCGGCGCTGATTTTGATTGCGCTGGGGCTGGCGGCCTGGTTCGCCGGGCGTCAGCAGGCGCTGCGCCAGGCCTCAGGCTGGGATCAGCAGGTCTACGTTTGGCAGCGGGTTTGGACACCGCAACACGCCGATGCGCTGGCGCACAGCCGCGATCTGTTCGCTGGGCTGCGGGTGTTGGCGCTGCAGGTGCATCCACGCGAAGGCTGGCGGGAAATCCCGGCCGATCTCAGCCTGCTGAAGCGGGACGGCCGCCCGCTCTGGCTGGTAGCGCGCCTTGACGGCCAGCTGCCGCAGCTGGACCAAGAAGCCATTATCCAGCGTCTGCTGGCGCTCGCCCAGCGCTGGCAGGCGGCCGGGCTGCCCGTCACCGGCGTCGAGATCGATCATGACGCCGCCACGGCTCGCCTGCCGGATTACCAACGTTTTCTGCAGCGGCTGCGCCAACGGCTGCCCGCCGCTTTGCAACTCGGCATCACCGCCCTGCCCGCCTGGATCGGTTCGCCCGCTCTGCCCGGCGTACTGCAACAGGCCAACAGTTCAGTTCTGCAAGTGCATGCGGTGCTCTCACCTCAGCAGGGGCTGTTTGACGGCCCGCTGGCGCTGCGCTGGGTGCGGCAGTACGCCGCCGTCACACCGAAGCCGTTTCGCGTCGCGCTGCCGGCCTATGGCATGGCGCTGCTGGGGTTTGATGCGCAGGGCGCGCAGGTGGAGAGCGAATCCTCGCTGCGCGTGGCCGGCAACGGCCGTGAACTGACGGTCGCGCCGCAGCAGATCGCCGATTTTCTGCAAACGCTGGCGCAGCAAACGCCGCCCCGGCTGCGCGGCGTGATTTGGTTCAGACTGCCGCTGGCGGACGATCGGCGCGCCTGGTCGCTCGCCACGCTGCGAGCGGTGATCGAACGGCGGCCGCTGAATGTCGACTGGCAGGTAAAATTTAGGCCCCAGCCACAGCAAAACGGGCTGTATGATCTGATAATTCACAACAACGGGCCGGTGGACGCCCCGCTGCCGCAAACGATCGACATCCGCGCCGACGACTGCCTGGCGGCGGACGCGGTCGGCAACTACCGGCTGGAATCCGCACCGCAACGGCAACGCTTTATTCGCATCAGCAGCGACCAGCTGCGCGCCGGGCAATCCCGGCCGCTGGGTTGGCTGCGCTGCCAACAACTGACGCCAGGAGGCACCCTTGTCACACCTTGATTCGCGCGCGGCACGGAACACCCGCCGCCTTCTTCCGCTGGCCATGCTGATCGGCGCCGCACTGCCGCTGGGCGGCTATGCCTGCGGCCCGGATTTTCCTAACCGGCTGCTGATCGATCGCAACGGCACCCTGCTGTATATGCCGGAGGGCAATTTCGCCTTCGAAGCCGGCCGGCTGGTGCCGATGGATAAACAGTTGCCGCACTGGCAAGCCCCACCGCCACCGATGCCGCCGAAACCAATGCCGCAGTCGCCGGAAACGATCGCGATCGGCAAAATGCGCGCCGCCAAGACGGTGGAAGAAGCTGACGCCGTCAATACGCAGGGGCTATCCAACGCCGCCCGCCTTTATCAACTGGGTGCCGTCGCTTTCGCCAGCCTCGATCCGCGCGCCGCAGACTATTTCCAGCAGGTGCTGAAGCTACCGGCCGCCGAGCAGGGCGATTTGGGGCTGCGGGCGCAGTATTCGCTTGGGCGGGTATTGATGGATGACCACGGCACCCCGGTGAATGAATCTGGTGAACCGGCGCTCACCGCCGGCCACCCGCCGAAAGCCGAACTGGAACAGGCGCTGGCAGCATTCCAGCAGGTGATCGACCGGGTGAAAAGCGGCGCCGCCGATCCCGATCAGCTGGCGCTGAGCAGCCTTGGGCAGCAGGCGCGCATCCACCTGTGGCTGGGTGACGTCGCCCCCGCCGCCCATCTGTACGCGCAACAGGCGGCGCAGGGCGATCCGAGCGGCGGGCAGTCGCTGCAGTACGTCTCCAGCTTCCTGGTCAACCCCGACCATTTGGACACGCTGAAACAGATTATCGGCGATCCGTTGATCCAGCAGCTAGTGACCATTGAGCTGTTCGCCCGCAGCGGCAACCTGCAAATGGCGGATACCGACGGCAACGGCCGCTCCGCGCAAATCATCAACCAGATCCTGACGCTGCTGGACGGCTCAGTGAAAAGCGGCTTCGCCGGCAGCGATCGGCTGGCGGCGCTGGCTTACCGTTCGGGGCAGTACCCGATGGCGGCCAGCCTGCTGAAAAACGCCGGCGACAGCGGCCTGGCGTGGTGGCTGCGCGCCAAAATGGCGCTGCGCGACGGCGACGTGAAAGCCGCCACCGCCGCCTACGCCAAGGCGGCAAGCGCGTTTCCCGCCGACGAAAGTTGGGGTGAACAGCGCAACGCCGACTTCGTCGCGGAAACCATCGTGCCCGAGTGCCGGGTGGCCGGCGAACAGGCCATCCTGGCGCTGAACCGAGGCGACTATCTGCAGGCGATGGACCTGCTGTATCGCGGCAAAGCGCTCTACTGGGCCGACGTGGCCGACGTGGCGGAACGGGTGCTGACCGTCGATGAGTTGAAAGGCTTTGTCGATAAGCACGCCCCGGCGCCGACGACGCCGCTCAAGCCGGTTAATCCGGACGATTACGGCGGCCAGCAGATCACGCCGGAGGTGCAGCTGCGCGAACTGCTGGCGCGGCGGCTGATGCGCGCCGGGCGAGCGCCGGAGGCGCTGGCCTACTTCGATATCCCCAACTACCGGCAAGCGGCGCAGCAGTTCGCCGACGAGCTGAAGGCCGCCAAGGACAAATCCGCTGCGCCGCTGGCGCGCGCGCAGGCTTACTATCGCGCCGCCAACCTCCTGCGTTCTCAGGGGCTGGAGTTCACCGGCTATGAGATGACGCCGGATTACGCCATCTATGGTGCCGGCTATTCCTATCTGGGGGATGCGTTCGATACCCGCGAGCTGAAGCATAAAAGCTGGATCGACAGCGCAGAAGCGGCGCGCGCCAAGGCGGCGCTACCGGAGGAAGACAACCGTTTCCTGCACTATCGCTGGCAGGCGGTGGGGCTGGCGCAACAGGCGGCCGATCTGCTGCCGCCGAAGAGCCAGGCCTATGCCGCCGTGCTGTGTAACGCCGCCAGCTGGGTTATCAAACGCGACGCCAAAACCGGCCGGGCGCTTTATCAGCGCTATATCAACACCGGCACCCGTTATCCGTGGGCGGCGAAATTCGGCTACGACTGCCCGGCGCCGGACTTCGCCGCCGTGGCGCCATAACGCCGAATTTCAGGCACTAAAAAGCCCGGCAAGCCGGGCTTTTTTTATCGAATTTCGCATCGACTCAGGCTTCGATCGCCATTTTCAGTTTCTTCATGGCGTTCTTTTCCAGCTGGCGCACGCGTTCGGCGGAAACGCCGTACTGATCGGCCAGCTCCTGCAGCGTCGACTTATTGTCGTCATCCAGCCAACGGGCGCGGATGATATGCTGGCTGCGCTCGTCCAAACCTTCCAGCGCATAGGCCAGTTTGTCTGCGGCGTTGCTTTCCCAGTTATCTTCCTCGATGCCTTCGGCGAAGTCCGAGCTCTTGTCCTGCAGGTACAGCACCGGCGCCATCGACTGGCCATCGCGGGCCTCGTCGTCCGGAGTCGGATCGAATGTCATGTCCTGCGCCGCCATGCGCGATTCCATCTCGCGCACGTCTTTGCTGGTGACGCCCAGCTCACGGGCCACCAGTTCCACTTCGTCCTGGTTGAACCAGCCCAAACGCTGTTTGGTTTTGCGCAGGTTAAAGAACAGCTTGCGCTGCGCTTTGGTGGTCGCCACTTTCACGATGCGCCAGTTGCGCAATACGTACTCGTGGATTTCCGCCTTAATCCAATGCACCGCAAAGGAAACCAGACGCACGCCGACTTCCGGGTTGAAGCGGCGAACGGCTTTCATCAGGCCGATGTTACCTTCCTGAATCAGATCCGCCTGCGGCAGACCATAGCCTGAATAGTTGCGGGCAATATGAGCGACAAAGCGCAGGTGAGACAGGATGAGCTGCTTAGCGGCATCCAGATCGCCCTGATAATGCAGCCGTTCAGCCAGCTCCCGCTCTTCCTCTGCCGTCAGCATCGGATAGGCGTTGGCTGCCCGGATATAGGCTTCCAAGCTACCTTGGGGTACTAAGGCTAAAGTTTGCATTTCTTTGGTCATTCAAACCCTCTCTATGAGAATACAAAATCATGCAGGTGATTATTACAGCGGGGAAATGATTGATTCTACGGCAGTTGCTGAAGCAAAAGCGGTTCCACACGCCGGGCACCTTAACATTTGCTGCAATTTTTGACCGTACTCCGCCCTAAAAGTTCACCCTTTTTTGCAAGCATTGTTGCTGACAATACGTGACGAGGGTGCAGGCCGATAGGGAATTTGTGCGCTAAGAAGAGAGGGATGGTGCTGACTTCGCTTGAGGTCACTCTTCTCCCGCAACGCGATCAAAAGCAGCAGGAGAAGAGTATACCAAAAAAATCTTACTGTGGTGTAAATCGGCGTAAATGTTGCACCGTCGCCAGCCAGGCGGCGATCCAGCCGATCATCGCGGAGATGATCAGCAGCAGCAGCGCCTCATCCCAGCCCAGCCCGTGCAAGGTGAAGGTGGTGCCGAACACCTTGGCCACCCCGGCGACCACCGACTCCAGCTGCCACACCAGCGCGCCGGACAGCACCAGCGACAGCAGCGCGCCGGCAAAGCCCAGCATCGCCCCGCCGTTGAGGAACGGCCGCAGGATAAAGCCGTCGGTGGCACCGATCAGCTTCATCACGTTGATGGTGTCGCGGCGGCTGAAGATGCTCAGACGCACGCTGTTGCCGATCACCAGGAACACCGCCACAATCATCAGCACGCCGATGATCGCCGCAATCTGGCCCGCCAGCCCGGTCAGCGCCGCCAGGCGGGCAAACCAGCTGTCATCCATACGCACTTCTTCCACGCCCTGCACCGCCGCCACGCGATCGCGCAGGGTGTTGAGGGTGTCCGAACTCTGGAAGCTCAGCTTCGGCGTGACGATCGCCACCGCCGGCAGCGGGTTCTCTTCCAGCATGTCCAGCGCGCCGCCAAAGCCCGACCAGTTACGGAACTCGCCGCGTGCTTCTTCACGCGACAGGTAGTTCACCTTCTCCACGCCGGCTTCCGCCTTGATGGCGTCGAGCACTTTCAGCGCGGCGTCGTCATCGAGCGATTTATCCAGATAAACGGTCAGCTGCGGCGTTGGATACCACTGGCTGGCCGCAGTGCTGACGTTTTTCCACACGATGTAGCACACGCTCGGCAGCGTCAGGGAAATGGCGATCACCATCACCGTCAGCAGCGTCGCCAACGGCTGACGCAGCATGTCTTTGATGGCGTTCATCCAGGCGTAACGCCACTGTTCGCGCCAGCCGCCGCGCAGCGCCTTGCTCTTGGCGGTTTTTGCGTTATTGGCCATGGTGAGCGCCCCCTTGCATGCGGCCCTGGCTCAGCGTCAGGATGCGGTAATTGCGGCGGGCGATAAGCCCGGTGTCGTGCGTCGCCATCAGTACGGTCACGCCGACGCGGTTGAATTCTTCAAACAGGCGCAGAATGCCTTCCGACAGCGCATCATCCAGGTTACCGGTCGGTTCATCCGCCAGCAGCACCGCCGGCTTGTTCACCACCGCACGGGCGATGCCCACGCGCTGCTGCTCACCGCCGGACAGCTGAATCGGGAAGTTTTTCGCTTTATCCAGCAAACCGACCTTGTCCAGCGCGGCGGAAACGCGGCGGCGGATATCTTCGGTGCTGGCGCCGGCGATGATCAGCGGCATCGCCACGTTGTCATACACCGTGCGATCCAGCAGCAGGTGGTGATCCTGGAAGATCATGCCGATCTGCCGACGCAGGAACGGCACCTCGCGGTTTTTCAAGCGACTGATGTCGTGACCGCCAAACCAGATGTGGCCGGCGCTGGGCCGTTCGATACCGCAAATCAGTTTCAGCAGGGTACTTTTCCCCGCGCCGGAATGGCCGGTCAGAAACGCCATCTCCGCCGGGCGCAGATGGAAATCAACCCCCTGCAGCGCTTGCCGTCCGCCCAGATAAGCTTTACTGACCTGTTCAAAGCGAATCATCCGTATTAATCCTCTCGGGCAAAAAGTGCCTCAATAAAATCGTCAGCCTTAAACGGCCGCAAATCTTCGATGCCTTCCCCGACGCCGATATAGCGGATCGGGATACCGAACTGATCGGCGATGGCGAAGATCACCCCGCCCTTGGCGGTACCGTCCAGTTTAGTCAGCGTGATGCCGGTTAAGCCCACGGCCTCATTAAATAATTTCGCCTGACTGACCGCATTCTGGCCGGTGCTGGCATCGAGCGTCAGCATAACCTCATGGGGGGCCTGGTCGTCCAGTTTTTTCATGACGCGGACGATCTTCTTCAGCTCTTCCATCAGGTGCGATTTGTTCTGCAGACGGCCGGCGGTATCGGCGATCAACACATCGATGCCGCGCGCCTTGGCGGCCTGCACTGCATCGAAGATCACCGAAGCGGAATCCGCGCCGGTATGCTGCGCCACCACCGGAATGCGGTTGCGTTCGCCCCACACCTGCAGCTGCTCCACCGCGGCGGCGCGGAAGGTATCCCCCGCCGCCAGCATCACCGACTTGCCTTCCGCCTGGAATTGACGCGCCAGCTTGCCGATGGTGGTGGTTTTACCCACGCCGTTCACGCCGACCATCAGGATGACATACGGGGTTTTCCCGCTGACATCCAGCGGCTGATCGACCTTGGCCAGAATTTCGGACATTTCCTCCTTCAGCTTGCCGTACAACGCTTCGGCGTCTTTCAGCTGCTTGCGGCTGGCGTGCTGGGTCAGGGAGGTGATGATTTTGCGCGTGGTATCCACACCGACGTCAGCGATCAGCAGCTGTTCTTCCAGCTCGTCGAACAGATCGTCGTCGATCTTTTTACCGCGGAACAGCCCCATAAAGCCGGAGCCGAGGTTTTGTTTGGTCTTCAGCAGGCTGCGCTTCAGGCGGGCGAAGAAGCCTTCTTTGGTCGGCCTTTCCTGTTCTTGCGCCGCGGCCGGCACCACCGGCTCAAGCGGTTCTTCTTCCACTTCCGGCACGGATTCAGGTTCAACAACCGGCACCGGCTCAACAACCGACACAGGCTCGACGACCGGCTCAGGTTCAACGACCGCTTGCTGTTGCGCCGCCACCTGTTCGGTGACGCTGACGATCTCTTCGGCCAGCGCTTGCGCCGCCGGCTGTTCAGCCGCCGCCGGCAAATTTTCCGCGATTTGCTCGCCGGCCTGACCGTTATCCCACTCTCCCGGGGTGTCGACGGAGGCGGCAGGTTCAGATTCCTGGGCGGGGAGCTTGTCGTCCAGCTTGGCGGCGGCCGGTGCAGCCGGCGTCTCCGCGGCCTGAGCTTCCGCCTGCTCTACCGGCTGCTCAGGTTGCTGTTGCTCTTCTTCCTTCTCCTTCTGGCCAAAGCCCAGCCAGGAGAAAAACCCACGTTTCTTATCTTTTGCCATGTTATGACTCTACTCCGTACCGAAGGCTCGCTTACCCTACATACCTGAAGGATATATGCTGACAATAATCCGCCGAGTCTATCACTTTCCCTCGCGCAGCAACACGCATCCGGCATGCTTTCCGGTGTGAAATCAGACAACAACGTTTTACCGTTCCCCCCGACGCCCGTCACCGGTAGAATAGGGACAACTTTTCGTTAACCTCGGCGGCCCCGCGCCGCAAAAGAAATCAAACAACGCTTATGACAAGACTCTCGCCACGGGCGGCGGCCAAAAAACCGCCCCAGGCCGCCGCCGGACAGATCCGCATCATCGGCGGCCAATGGCGCGGCCGTAAGCTCCCGGTGCCGAACAGCCCGGGGCTGCGCCCCACCACCGATCGGGTACGCGAAACCCTGTTCAACTGGCTGGCGCCGGTGATTCAGGGCGCGCGCTGCCTGGACTGCTTCGCCGGCAGCGGCGCATTAGGGCTGGAAGCGCTGTCGCGCTATGCCGGCAGCGCCACGCTGCTCGAATTCGAACGGCCGGTGGCGCAGCAGCTGGAAAAAAATCTGGCGCTGCTGCAGGGCAAAGGGGTGGTTATCAACACCAACGCGCTGAGCTGGCTGGCGGGCGACGGTCAACCGTTCGACGTGGTGTTCCTCGATCCGCCGTTTCGCAAAGGCCTGCTGGCGGAGACCGTCTTGTTGCTGGAGCAGCGGGGCTGGCTGGCCGACGAGGCCTGGATCTATGTAGAAGCCGAGGCGGAAAGCGCCGCGGCAGACGTGCCTGCCAGCTGGCAGTTGCACCGGGAGAAGGTCGCCGGCCAGGTGGCTTATCGCCTTTATCTTCGTTCGCAAGAGAAAACCGACCATGCTGATTAATCTGGGCCGCCTGCTGATGCTGTGCGTATGGGGCTTCCTGCTCTCTAACCTGTTCCATCCGTTTCCCAAGCCGCTGAAGTATTTCATCGACGTGGCGCTGTTCTTTATGGTGGTGATGCACGGCCTGCAGCTGGTGCTGTTGAAATCCACCCAGCCGAAGGATCAGCCGATCAGCTACTGGCAAGAGGCCAAGATCTTTATCTTTGGCGTGTTCGAGCTGCTGGCCTGGCAAAAGAAACAGCCGCCCATCAAGAAAAAGTGACCGCTACGGCTGAACGGTGAACGAGACGAAGCGCGCGCCCTGCATGTTTAACGTGCCCTGCGCGCCTTTTTCTATCGGGTTGTACTGCCATTGCTTCAGCCGCAGCGTAATGTTTTCACCGCCCTGGTTCGGGCTGAACACCACCTCGTAATACATCGGCTCGTTGACCAACGGCTCGCGCTGCGGTGCGCGAGTCTTGGCGACCGGCACCGCGCGTTTGTCGCTCACCGTCACCTGCAGACTGCGCATCGGCGCGCGATCGTTTTCCGCCTCCTGCTGGCGCTGTTTGAAGTAACGTTGCGTGGCCAGCACGGCGATCAACGCAATGACGGCGACAAAAAATAGCGGTGGCTTACTCATCGGTTTCCTATTTCCTTCACGGCTAAATCAGCGTAAACATAGCACACCTGCACAACCCGACGTGAAACTCTATGCTCTCCCGAAGGGGTACAAAGCAGCAAGAACTTGCTCCGCCATTCTATTATAGGTGCTCACAACGTTTCTCTGTTTGGAAATGATTAATTACTATGCTAGCCTAACCCCGGAAATATATTAACACCCTTCTGAATAACAAAATAAAGACCCGCTAAACAATCAACCTTAATCAAACGGATTTGACATGGAAAAAATAAGCAAATTAGCTTGGACAGGCCTGGTGATTAATATCACCCTGGCTGCAATCATCCAATTTTATTCATCTCAGAATGGCGCATTAAGCAGCTATGAAGAGCTGCTCCTTGAAGATTTCATTAAAATAGTTCTTATTATATTCGCAATATCAATACCTATGCAGGTTATCAGCCTGTTGCTTTTATCTAAAGCGCCGAAAGCGGGCCGCGTGCTCGCCTTTATCGCCACCGTCCTGATGTTGCCACTGAGCATGATCTTCTTCATCGGCTATCTGTTCAGCTATGAATGGCGTTACAACCGCGGATTGACGCTCTTCAACGCCGATGCTCACCCTCCGCTTGATGTCAGCCTGGGATTCAATTTGAAGCAATTTTCATTATCCGGGATATTATGTATCGTCCTCGGCATCGTTATCGGCCTGATTGGTATCAACGTCGGTTGGGTGTTGGTCGCCGCCGGGGTGGTAGCACTGGTCAATTCATCCCGCTTGGAAGGCCGCATAATGATCGGCCTCTCACAGGATAATTTGATTGTCACACCGGCGCTATATGCCGAAACGTTTATCATTCCAATAAGTGACGTCACGCTGATACAAGACAGGCCTCAATCATTTAAGCTGAAAATTAAATCTGGTGGCGTTGATAGAACCTGCACCATCCTAAAAAGAGAGCATCAGCAGGCGGAGTTTGGAAAAGTCATCGCAAAAATCGCTACGCAGAAATAGTGCCGTGACACCGCAGCTAATAATAAAGCGAGGGGGAATATCTCCCTCGTTGTTTTTTTAATTCAAAATGCGATAGCGCATACTCCCCCTTGCCAGAATGCTACTCACAAGAGAAACTGCCAAGCAGACCGGCCGCCGCCCGTACGCAAGAAAGCATTGTCGAACGTCGGCAGGCTACCTACACTGAAATGAAGAAGTGACATGGGTGACAGTTTGGAGCCGGTGGTTGCGGCTCCCTTCTACATAAGGAAGACATAAATGAGTTGGCCGTTCCTTGCCGTATTCTTTTCCGGTTGGCTGTTCGTCGACGCCTCTTACCGCGGGCCGCGCTGGCAGCGTTGGGTGTTCAAACCCGTCACGCTGCTGCTGCTGTTGCTGTTGGCCTGGCAGGCACCGGTGCTCAGCGCCGCGGGTTATCTGATCGTACTCGGCCTGCTGGCGACGCTGATCGGCGATGGGCTGCTTCTGTTGCCGCGCGAGCGGGTGCTGTACGCCATCGGCGCCTTTTTCCTGTCCCACTTGCTGTACACCCTGAGTTTCGCCAGCCAGATGACGTTCAGTCTGTTCTGGCCGCTGCCGCTGGCGCTGCTGGCGATCGGTGCATTGCTGCTGGCCACCCTTTGGACCCGGTTGGAAGAGATGCGTTGGCCGATCGTCACCTATGTGGCGATGACGCTGCTGATGGTCTGGCTGGCGGGCGAGCAATATTTCCTGCGCAGCACCGATTTCGGCTTCTCGCTGCTGACCGGCACCTCGCTGCTGCTGCTGGCCAATGTGGTTTGGCTGCTCAACCGCTACCGCTTCACCTTCCGCGCGGCGGACGCCATCGTGGCTTTCTGTTACTTTTCCGGCCACTTCCTGATCGTGCGTTCGCTCTACCTGTAGAGACCTGCCGCGGGTTCGGCGCGCCGAACCCGTTTCTTCATCAAGCCAGCGCTTTCAACGTCAGGGCATCACCCGCACCCAGTTGATTGCGGTACAGATCGCCGTCGCGCGAGAAGAACGCCAGCGTGCTGCCATCCGCCTGCAGCAGGGCGATGCCGTCCGGCGCCGGGCGCCAGCCCACCACCTCGGCCGCAAATACGCTTTGCAGACAACGCTGCCGATCCACCAGCTGGTAGCCGTTGGTCTCGCTTTGCTCATTGGCCAGAAACTCGATTTGGCATTGCCGTTCGCTGTCGGCTACCTGCCATTGCCCCGCCAGCGACTGCGCGGTCGGCAGCGCCAGACTGCCGGCCATCACCGCACTCGTCACCATCATGCCTCCCGCCGCCAGGGCGGCGCGCGTTAAAGTACCTTTCATACCGGCTCCCACATCACGCCCGGCCGAGACTGCGCCGGGCGCTCCGTTGCTGCGTTACACGATAAAGTCAGTGGCGACGTCTACCTGACCGACGATTTTCACCAGGAAGTCCGGCGCCTGATGACCACCGATGTTCACCGACAAATCGGTCACGTTGTTGGACGCGTTGTAGCTCAGCAGCGCTTCACCGGCCGCGCCGCTGAAGTGATCGACGAAGTGAATGAAATCGCTGCTCTGCGCCTCTTTGTTGAAGAACGACAGATCAATCTTGTCGATCCCTTTCTGGAAGTCGCGGATCCAGTCTGAAGCGCCCGGCGCGGAATCGCTGGCGGCAGAGAACACGAAGATGTCTTTACCGGCACCGCCCCACAGCTCGTCCGCCCCGCCGCCGCCGAACAGCACGTCGTTACCCGCGCCGCCTTTCAGCACGTTATTGGCCGCGTTGCCGACGATCACGTCGTTGCCGGAACCGCCAATGGCATTCTCGATGGTCACACCGGCGGCGATCGAGACGTTGCCTTTCAGGCCGCCCACGTCGGAGAACGACTTCTCGTTCAGGTTGATGCGCTGGTTAGCGGTGTAACCGGAGAAGTCGAAGGTATCGTTGCCGCCCGCATCCCACACCGCAAAGATCAGTTTTTGCGAGTTGCTGGTGGTGCTGAGGAAGTCACGACCGGTGTTGGAGTTAAAACCGTACACGGTGTCGCCGGTGCGGGTCGACAGGTTGGCGCCATACAGATGTTGAATAGCGGCAATGTCATCCAGCAGCGGAGCTGCGGCGTAATGACCGCCGTTATCGCCACCGGTGTTGGTTTCGCTCCAGTAGCTCATCAGGCTGAACTGGCGGGTGTCTTCCGCATAAGTGACGTCGCGATAGGTCGGGTTGCCTTCACCGGCGTTGTAATCGCCCGGATGGCTCAGACCCAGCGCATGGCCAATCTCATGGGTGAACGTCTGGCGGCCGTAGTCTTCGGTCGCCGGATGCTTCACGTTGGACTGATTGACGTTGTACCAGGTCTGGCCTCCCAGATCCTGCCCCTGCCAAATGGTGTTCGGCAGGAAGGCGTAGGCCTGGGTGCCGTAATCATAGTGGCCGGGACGATCCTGGCTGTAGTTACCGAAGGTGATGTTGGCCTTTTGTCCGGCCGCCACTTCGGTAAAGGTGATATTGGCGACGTCGGCCCAGGACTGCAGCGACAGCTTAGCCTGCTGCTGCTGTTCCGCGCTGAACTTGCTCAGCCCGGTGTCGCCGGCGACGTTGGTGGAAGAGAACTTATAGTCCGGGAAGGAGAAGGTTAATTTGACCGGCTGGCCAAATACCTTGTAACCGTTCCAGGTTTGGTTCTCACGGGTAATAAACAGCCCAGCTTGCTCGTTAGAAAATGAATCCTTGCCATTAATCTGAATCCCGTTGCCCCGCTCATGATAATGCAACAGGTCGTCTACAGCATCGTAGCCGGTTGTGGCGGCCGCGAAGTTGGATTCAGTAATTTCAATTGCCTTTTTAGTAGATTGCATTGGTTCGATTCCACTCATTACCTGATTGATATCAATCAGACAGATAGACATAACCTCCCCGTAAGCCACGGTTAATGAACCTTAAGCTTGCTGGAAGGGGCTTATGCGCCGTTGCCGGCAGTGTGTTTGGTAGAATTAATGCATATATATCAGCAAATAAGATCACCATTAAAAATGGTAATCGATTCCAATTATAGGCAGGACCGCAAAACTGCACATAAAATAATCAACCATTTATTATCGCAACGAAAGTTTGTTATGCTACTTTTTGCGCTTATTTACAAAACAAATGAAACTTAGAGAGGAGAAGTTGGCACCAAACTTCAATAGCAATGCGGCTTGCAGACACAAGCGAATCATGCTGGCTGATTAGGCGCAAAAAGATAAATTTTGCTAACGCGTTATAGATAAATAACTCTTTATTATTAGACCGGGCGACTTTTTAGTTTCTATAGGAATATTATTTTCTTATTTAAACTAACGGCGGCGAGACTTTTTCTCGAAATAGGCAATAAGAAAAAGCAATAGATTAAAATTCGCATTATTCATTATTGAATGAATCCCCCCATAACGCCCGAACGCCGTTAGCAATAATTCTCATCCGGAGCTTGACTCTGGAGTGGGCTCCAGGGTGTAGAGTCAGCTGAGCAAACCCGGTTAACTGCCCGAAGGGGGACGTTATGCACAATCAGCAAAATCATAATCATCAGGAACATCACCACGCCGAAGGCGGATGCGGCTGCAACCACAGCCACAGCAAAACCCAGCATGGCTGCAGCAGCGAGCCGAAGAACGCCGCTGTGCAGACCGAACACGCCCACCACCATCACGATCATGGCGATAGCGGCTGCTGCGCCGCCGCCCCCGACGATCCGGACGAGGAAAGCGACAGGCTGGCCGCCGCTCCCCCTTCCGGCAGCCAACGTTTCAGCTGGAAAGTCACCGGCATGGACTGCCCCAGCTGCGCCAAGAAAATCGAAAATGCCGTCACCGCGCTCCCCGGCGTTGACAGCGCACGCGTATTGTTCGCCACCGAAAAACTGGTGGTCGACGCACAGTCCGATATCAGCCTGCGGATCCAGGACGCGGTCGCCCAGGCCGGTTTTACCCTGCTCGGCGCTCAGACCGCCAAAGATGCCGCGCCAAAAGCCTCGCGCTTCGGCGAATTTGCGCCGCTGCTGTTGTTAACCACCCTGATGGTGGTCAGCTGGGTGCTGGATCGGATTAACCCGGAGCTGGGTCGCATCGCCTTTATCGCCACCACGCTGGTCGGGTTGGCGCCGGTCGCCGCCAAGGCGCTGCGTCTGATTCGCTCCGGCACGCCGTTCGCCATCGAAACGCTGATGAGCGTGGCGGCCATCGGCGCGCTGTTCATTGGCGCCACCGCCGAGGCGGCGATGGTGCTGCTGCTGTTTATGGTCGGCGAGCTGCTGGAATCCTACGCCGCCAACCGTGCGCGGCGCGGGGTAAAGGCGCTGATGGAGCTGGTGCCGGAAGATGCGCTGCTGCTGCAAGGCACGGAACGCAAACGCGTGCCGGTCGCCAGCCTGCGCCCCGGCGACGTGATTGAAATCGCGCCCGGCGGGCGCCTGCCGGCCGACGCCGAGCTGCTCAATCCGTTCGCCAGCTTCGACGAAAGCGCCCTGACCGGTGAATCGGTGCCGGTCGAGCGTCAACAGGGGGAAAAAGTGGCCGCCGGCAGCCTGTCCGTCGATCAGGCGGCGCAGATGAAGGTGATCTCCGAGCCCGGCAAAAATGCCATCGACCGTATTCTACAGTTGATTGAAGAGGCCGAAGAGCGCCGTGCGCCGATCGAACGCTTCCTCGATCGCTTCAGCCGCTATTACACCCCGGCCATTATGCTGCTGGCGGTCGCGGTGATCCTGGTGCCGCCGCTGCTGTTCTCGCAACCATGGGATACCTGGATCTATCGCGGCCTGACGCTGCTGTTAATCGGCTGTCCATGCGCGCTGGTGATCTCGACCCCGGCGGCCATTACCTCCGGACTGGCGGCCGCCACGCGGCGCGGCGCGCTGATTAAAGGCGGCGCAGCGCTGGAACAGCTGGGGCAGGTGCAAACCATCGCCTTCGATAAAACCGGTACCCTGACCGAGGGCAAGCCGACGGTCACCGACGTGCTGCCCATCGGCACGCTCACCGAACAACGGCTGTTGCAGCTTGCCGCCGCGGTGGAAGCCGGTTCACATCACCCGCTGGCGCAAGCGATCATCAACCGCGCCGCCGAGAGCGGGGCTGAGCTACCGCTGGCGCAGGCGCGCCGCGCGCTGGCCGGCATCGGTGTGGAAGGAATAGTGGACGGCAAGACCGTGCTGATCAGCGCGCCGGGCAAGCTGGCGCCAGGCCTGCTCGACACCCAATGGCAGACCCGGGTGGACAAGCTGGAAAACGCCGGTAAAACGGCGGTGGTGGTGCTGGCAGACGGCACGCCCATCGGTTTGCTGGCGCTGCGCGATACGCTGCGCGGCGACGCCAAACAGGCGATAGCCGAACTGAACGCGCTGGGTATTCGCGGCGTGATGCTGACCGGCGACAACCCGCGCGCCGCCGCGGCGATCGCCGGCGAACTGGGCCTCGACTATCGCGCCGGTCTGCTGCCGGAAGATAAGGTCAAAGCGGTCACCGAGCTGAGCGAACTGCGCCCGACGGCGATGATCGGCGACGGCATCAACGACGCCCCGGCGATGAAAGCCTCCAACATCGGCATCGCCATGGGCAGCGGCACCGATGTGGCACTGGAGACCGCCGACGCCGCCCTGACCCACAACCGGCTGCTGGGCGTCGCGGAAATGATCCGCATCTCGCGCGCCACCCACGCCAACATCCGGCAAAACATCACCATCGCGCTGGGATTGAAAGGGGTCTTTCTGATCACCAGCCTGCTGGGGTTAACCGGGCTGTGGCTGGCGGTGCTGGCGGACTCCGGCGCCACCGCGCTGGTCACCGCCAACGCGTTGCGACTGTTGAGAAAGCGCCAATAACATGGTGTCAGACCGGGTTTCTCAATGGAAGCCCGGTATGATGGATTACGGTGCCGATACTAAGGATATTGTCGGCGCGCATGTAAAACCCTCAACACCCGGATGTGAGTTTCCAGCACTTGATAAACCAAGAGATAATTGGGATGTAGAGGAATTTCATGCGTGCCGTCCACTCTGCCACGCCGGAAAAGTCGAGGATGACTGGCGGCGGGAATGACCGCCTCCATGATGAGAAGCTTCATTTTTCTGGCCGCCAAAGGATTGTCATTGGCGATGAATCCCACAATCTCCGCCAGATCCTGACGTGCGGCTCGAGTCCATTCGATGCTGAGCATTATGACTGTTTAGCTTTGATCCTGGCTTCTGCAGCAGCGATAACAGCATCCATTTCAGCCATCACGTCATCATGAGGAATACCGGGCAATGGCTCATCCATGGCTTCCTGAACTTTTTCAAGAAACCAGCGCTCATAGCCCTGCGTGTGTTCCTCATTTTCCATCTTGGCAACCGTAGGCACTAGTAAAATACTCATCATCGTTTGTCCCTTTCGAACGCTCCCCCAATCGCAGGGAGCTTATCTTACGAGACGATTAAAAACTATACACCTTTACGTAACAGATAACGGTATGGCGCCTGCTCGGTCTCCTGCGCCACCAGCGTATGCTCCATAAAGCGGCAGAACCCCGGGATATCGCGGGTGGTGGCCGGATCGTCGGCGATAATCAGCAGCGTTTCGCCGTTGTCCATATGGCGCACGGTTTTGCGCACCATCATCACCGGTTCCGGGCAACGCAGCCCCAGCGCGTCGAGCGTCTGGTCTGCCTGGGCAAATAAGTCAGTCATGCAATTTTTCTCGTTCAAAAACGATCGGCGAACGCTCGCCGCATCTCATTAGCGCCTAGTTTACGCCGGTAGTTTTTCTGCGCAAGATGCGTTAACGTTTACGTTAAATTTAACCATTGCATTGGTTGCGCAAACGCGTATCATGCCGCCGCGCAGCGTTTTTTGCTGTTTTGACAAGACACACTGGGTTCCCTCACCCCACTGCTAAAAAGGCTACAACATGTATTCGTTTACCGCACAGCAGCGCTTCACGGCGTTGGTCTGGCTTTCGCTGTTTCATATCGCCATCATTACCTCCAGCAACTACCTGGTGCAGCTGCCGATCAGCGTTTTCGGCTTCCATACCACCTGGGGCGCCTTTACCTTCCCGTTTATCTTCCTGGCGACCGATTTGACCGTGCGCATCTTCGGCGCGCCGCTGGCGCGGCGCATCATCCTGGCGGTGATGGTGCCGGCGCTGTTCATCTCCTACGTGATCTCCACCGTCACCTATCAGGGAGAATGGCAGGGCATCGCCGCGCTGAGCAGTTTTAACCTGTTCGTGGCGCGCATCGCCGTGGCCAGCTTTATGGCCTATGTGCTCGGCCAGATCCTCGACGTACACGTCTTCAATCGCCTGCGTCAACGCAGCGCCTGGTGGGTGGCGCCGGCGGCGGCGATGTTCCTCGGCAACATCAGCGATACGCTGGCGTTCTTCTTCATCGCCTTTTATAAGAGCAGCGATCCCTTCATGGCCAACAACTGGGTGGAGATCGCGCTGGTGGATTACAGCTTCAAGGTGATGATCTGCCTACTGTTCTTCCTGCCGATGTACGGCGTGTTGCTGAACATGCTGCTCAAACGCATCGCGGCGCGCAGCGGCAGCCTGCAGCCGGGCTGAGTCGTGTTATTCTGGGCGGCCTTATCCTTTGGAGGCCGCTCATGACCCCAATCGTCCGCACCGCCACGCTCGAAGAAATCCACCGCCTTTACCAACGCATCCCCGAATTCGGCGGCCTGCACAGCCTGGCCGATCTGCAGCAACGTATCGGCACCGCCCCCGCCAGCCTGTTGATCGCCGAGATAGGCGGACAGCCGGCCGGTTTCAAACTCGGTTATCAACAGCAGGAAACGGTGTTTTACAGCTGGCTGGGCGGCGTGCTGCCAGCGTTCCGTCGCCACGGCGTGGCGCAGACCTTGTTGGCCGAACAAGAGCGCTGGGCGCGGGCGCAGGGCTATCACCAACTGACGGTCAAAACCCGTAACCGGTTCCGCGCCATGCTGACGATGCTGCTCGCCCATCACTATCAGATTGTTCATCTGGAAAAGAAAGGCGAAGTGGCTGATTATCGGCTATTACTGGAAAAAAACTTGTGACAACATCTGCCTTGCATTTCAACCTGGAATAGGTTGCGATACGACAGTGAATCCCTACCGGAAAGGAATAAGGAAGCCCGATGCGTAAAGTAGCGAAATTGATGGGTATCAGCCTGCTGGCGCTTGGCCTCGCGGCCTGCGACGGCAACACCAAAGACACCAAGGCAGCGCCAGACGGCGCGGCGGCCAGCGCGCCGGCCGGGCAGCAGGTGAGCCTGCTGGATGGTAAACTGGCGTTCACCCTGCCGGTCGGCATGGCGGATCAGAGCGGCAAGCTGGGCAACCAGGCCAACAACATGCATGTTTACGCAGACAGCACCGGCCAGCGCGCAGTGATCGTCATCTTGGGCGACAAGACTGCCGACAGCCTGGAGACTCTGGCCAAGCGCCTGGAGAACACCCAGCGCGCGCGTGACGCCAACCTGCAGGTGATCACCAACAAGGCGCTCGACGTCAACGGCGTGCCGCTGCGTCAGCTGGACAGCATCATCACCAGCGGCGGCGAGAAAGCCTATTCTTCCGTCCTGATCGGTTCGCTGAACAACAACATGCTGACCATTCAGGTGACGCTGCCGGCGGACAACCAGCAGCAGGCGCAGACCGAAGCCGAAGGCATCATCTCCACCCTGAAACTGAAGCAGTAATCCCGCAGGGGCCGGTTTGCCGGCCCCTGAGTCTTTATGCCAACGCCTGCGCCAGCAGGGTGATCGGATGTTCGCAGCGCTTGCTGGTGGACATTTCTATCTGCCATTTGCAGGTTTCGCAGTCGGTCACCACCAGATCCACTCCGCTCTCTTCTATCTGCCGGAACAGCGGCGCGCCAATGCCTTGCGACGTGGCATAGTTCTCCGATTTGAACCCGTAGGTGCCGGCGATGCCGCAGCACTGCGAATCCAGCACCACCAGCTCCAGCCCCGGTATCTGCCGCAGCAGCTCCAGGGTGTAGGCGGTCCAGCCCATCTTCTCCATATGGCAAGGCGTGTGATAAGCCACCCGCAGCGGCGTGCGCTTGAGCGGCAGGCTGCGCCCCTGGTTGATCAGGCGATAGAGATAGCGCGTCGCCAGCTCCACCCGATCGCGCACCGCAGTGGTGTCTACGTCCAGCAGATGAGGGTATTCGTCACGCAGGGTGAAGGTGCAGCTCGATGAGGTCGCCACCACCGGAATGCCGCGATCCAGCACCGTTTCATGCAGCGATTCGGCATTGACCCTGGCCTGCTTTTTAGCCTGATCGATAAACCCGTTGGCGATCAGCGGCACGCCGCAGCATTTCTCGCGTTTCAGCAGTTGCACGCCGATATCCAGCGCGTTGAACACCCGGACCAAATCCTTGCCCAGCTGCGGGTGGTTATAGTTGACGAAGCAACCGTGGAAGAATGCCACCTGCTCGGCGTAACGCTGCTGAGCCTGCGCCTGTTGCCGGTACCAGCGGCGGAAGGTGCCGAAGGAATATTTCGGCAGTTCGCGCCGGTGATCGATCTTCAGCGCCTTGTCCAGCAGCTTGCGTACCGGTTTCAACCCGGTGGCGGCGTTGACGATCGGCGCAAACGGCGTCGACAGCGATCCCATGATATCGGTATGGCTGAGGATGGCATCGCGCAGCGTCGGCTTGCTCTGGGCGAAGTCGGCGCGGGCGCGCTGAATGATGTCGCCGATTTTGACGTCGGACGGGCAGGCCACTTCACAACGCTTGCAGTTGGTGCAGTATTTCAGCGCTTCATCGTACAGCGCCGGGTCTTTCAGCCGCAGCCGCTCGCCGTCCGGTCCCGCCTGTTTCGGCCCCGGGTAGAGCGGGTTCACTTTGGCGACCGGGCAGTAAGTGGTGCAGACGGTGCATTTAATGCAGCTTTCAAAGCTGTGGTCCCGATGCAGGCTCATACGTTCTCCTCCGCGGCGATCTGCTGCGCGACGTGCAGCGCGCCGATCAATGACACGCCGGCGCCGCAGCCCTGCTGCAGCGGATCGTAGCCGCCGGCGACCGCGCCGATGGCGTACAGGTTGTCGAACGGCACGCCCTGCTTCATCGCCCGCAGCCTGCCGTCGGTACGCACGCCGAACTGCAGGTAAGGCTGCGGCGCGAACAGCTCGCGTCGGCTCCAGTCGGCGCGATCCGCCCGGCTGTGTACGTCCAGCCCGAAGATCGGCTCACGCACCCCGTCGAAATCGGCCACCAGCCCGTTGCTGAAGAAGCTGCCGCTGGCCAGCACCACCTGCTGCGCCCGCAGCGGAATATCGCCGTGGTTGCGGGTGTACAAACCGGTGACGCGGCCGGCTTCGCTCTCGGCGCGCAGCACGCTGTCGCCCGGCATGAAAACGCCGCCCAACTGCTGGAAACGCCGCCGCAACGCCTGGTGCAAGCGCATGCCGGGCACCGAAGGCGGCAACGTCGGCAGCAGTCGGATCGGCTTGCCGACCGCATCCTGCAGCACCGCCAGCGACGCGTCGTCCTCCAGGCCCAGACAGGCCGGCAGGAAGAGCGCCTCGGCCTCGCCCGCCAGCCGCCGCAGCTCTTCGGCCATCGGCGGCAGGCTTTCCATCAAATCCAGTACCCGGGCGATGTTCACCGCGCGGAACTCGCTGGGGTTATTGCGCAATCTGTCCAGTGCCGGCATGTGCAGATAGGCCACGTCCGTCTGCACGCCGAGCTCGCGGCTTAAGGCGTCGGCGGCCATCTGCGGTTGGAAGTCGAGGAACCCTTCGATGCCGATCACCGCAATGCGCCGCCACGGCAGTTGGCCGGTCAGCGGCAGCGTCGGGATCGCTTGCGGGCTGAGCCAGGTGGCGCGGCGCGTGCCGAGCGGCGTGATGCGTAGATGGTTGTTCACCCCCTCGCCCTGCAGATTCAGCCCGCAGCGTTCCAGCAGCCGCTGCGCGGCGGCGGACAGCGCCGCCACCCGGCCGGGCCCGATCAGAGCGTACGGATGCTGCGGCGCCTGTTGCGCCAGCTGCGGCAACGCCGCCAGCGGCATCTCGACCGGCGTGCCGTCCGGCAATCTCGCCAGCAGATCGAGCGAGCCGGAGGAGAAGTAGAGCGCGCTCTGGCCAGAACTGACCACCGCGCAGCGCTTGCCCTGTTCGGCCACGGCAATGGCGCAGCTCAGGCCCGCCAGGCCGCCGCCAATCACCACAACGTCAAATCGCATCATCCGCCTCCTGCTCCTGGTCGGTCTGGGCTTCAAGCCCGCATAATCCCTGGTAAACCCAGCTGGTGAATTCGCTCTCGCGCAGCGCATCGCCCCAGGCGATCGGCCGTACGCCTTTCCAGCGTTCGTTGAGGAACTGCGACAGCTGCGCGATGGATTGCTGCGGCGTGCTGACGTTAAAGCGCGTCAACAGCCCGGCGGCGCGGCAGGCGCAGAGTTCGCCCTGGCAGGTGCCCATGCCGACGCGGGTGCGGCGGCGCAGATCCACCAGGTTATTGACGGTCAGCGAGTTGACCGCATAACGCACTTCCCCGGCGGTCACCGCCTCGCACTCGCACACCAGGCTGGTGTCGAGCCGATCGGCCGCCGGCACCTGGCTGGCGCGATCGCCGTGCCGGTAAATCGCCGAGCCGCGGATGCTGGCGGGCAGAGAAACCACGCTGCGCACCGTTTCTTCCGCCGACTGACGGGATCCGGGCAGCGCGTCCTGCGCGGTGGTGCACGGACTATTTACGCCGAGCTTTTCACATACCTTGTCGGTGGCCCACTCCGCCATCAGGCGGTAGGTCATCAGCTTGCCGCCGGTGATGGTGATAAACCCTTCCAGCCCGTCGCGGGCGGCATGATCGAGCAGCACGATGCCGCGGCTGACGTTGCGCCCGCTGGGATCGTCGTCGCTGGCTACCAGCGGCCGCACCCCGGCATAGGCGCGCAAAATGCGGGTCTGCGCCAGGGTGGGCGCCAACAGCGCCCCTTCGCGGATCAGAATGTCCACCTCCTGCGGGGTCACCAGCATGTTGTCAATTTGGTCGTAGTCGATATGGGTCGAGGTAGTGCCGATCAGCGAGATGGTGTCGCCCGGCACCAGGATGTCGGCATCCGCCGGTTTGCGGCAGCGGTTGATCACCATGTTGTTGATGCGATGGCCGAGGATCAGCAGCGCTCCCTTGGCCGGGAACATGCGGATGCGCAAATCGGCGTATTCGGCGATCTGCTGGCCCCAGATGCCGGCGGCGTTGACTACCACCGGCGCGTGCAGCTCATAGCGCCGCTGATTCTGATGGTCGTAAACGCGCACGCCCGTCACCCGATCGCCGCTGCGCAGCAACCCCACCACCTGATGGTAGGTCAGGATCTGCGCGCCGTGCTCGCGCGCGTCCAGCATATTGGCGGCGGTCAGCCGGAAAGGATCGACGGTGCCGTCCGGCACCCGCACCGCGCCAATCAGCGCCGGGTTAGCCGCCGGCTCCAGCCGCAGCGCCAGCTGCGGGTCGATCGCTTCGGCGTCGATGTCTGCCTGGCGACAGGCGGCGATAAACTGCTGCTGATAGTCCAGCGAGTCTTGCGGCAAGGTGATGAACAGCCCGTCGGTGCGCTCGATACAGTGATGCGCGATGCGTTTCAGGATGCGGTTCTCTTCTATGCATTCGCGCGCCGACTCGCCGTCGGTCACCGCATAGCGCGCGCCGCTGTGCAGCAAACCGTGGTTGCGGCCGGTGGCGCCGGTGGCGATGTCGTGGCGCTCCAGCAAAATGCATCGCAAGCCGCGCCGCGCACAGTCGCGGGCAATGCCTGCGCCGGTGGCGCCGCCGCCGATGATGATCACATCCGTTTCGCCGCCGTCAAAATAGCTGCTCATGTCGCTCCCTCAGGATCGGTAGTTATGAGCCTATTGAGCCACGGTTATTAGGGTCTTTGTTTGATAAGGAACAATAACGAACATAAAACGAAATAAAAATGTCCACAAAAAACCATCAATGTGATCATAATCACGATTTTTGGACGTTTTTCTATTTCATAACGTTAACGAATCGCTCAAAATCCGCCGTGGTTTCATGAAAGTGTAACAATTGCGCCATTCGTCACAGCGACACCAGGCGTATTTGATGACAATGGCGCTCGTTATGGAACACAAAAACACCACATTCGATATCCGCTCAATCATCAAATGAACGTAAAAGGTCATATTGATGTGATAACAGATAAAGCCATCGGAGGCGCTCATGTTGAGTATTTTTAAGCCGGCCGCACACATCGCCCGTGTGCCGAGCGATAAGGTAGACCCGCTCTACCGTAAGCTGCGCTGGCAAATTTTCCTGGGGATCTTCTTCGGTTACGCCGCCTACTATCTGGTGCGTAAGAACTTCACCCTGGCCATGCCTTACCTGATCGAACAAGGCTTCAGCCGCGGTGACCTCGGCTTCGCGCTGTCGGGCATCTCCATCGCCTACGGCTTCTCCAAATTCATCATGGGTTCGGTCTCCGACCGTTCCAACCCGCGAGTGTTCCTGCCTGCCGGCCTGATCCTGGCGGCGGCGGTGATGTTGTTCATGGGCTTCGTGCCGTGGGCCACCTCCAGCATCGCGGTGATGTTCGTTCTGCTGTTCCTGTGCGGCTGGTTCCAGGGCATGGGTTGGCCGCCGTGCGGCCGTACCATGGTGCACTGGTGGTCGCAGAAAGAACGCGGCGGCATCGTTTCCATCTGGAACTGCGCCCACAACGTGGGTGGCGGCCTGCCGCCGCTGCTGTTCCTGCTGGGTATGGCCTGGTTCAACGACTGGCACGCGGCGCTGTACATGCCGGCCTTCGGCGCCATCCTGGTGGCCCTGATCGCCTTCGCCCTGATGCGCGACACCCCGCAATCCTGCGGCCTGCCGCCGATTGAAGAGTACAAAAACGACTATCCGGACGACTACAGCGAAAAAGACGAAGAAGAGCTGACCGCCAAACAGATCTTCATGCAGTACATCCTGCCGAACAAGCTGCTGTGGTACATCGCGGTCGCCAACGTGTTCGTCTACCTGCTGCGTTACGGCATTCTGGACTGGTCGCCGACCTACCTGAAAGAAGTGAAGCACTTCGCGCTGGACAAGTCTTCCTGGGCCTACTTCCTGTATGAATACGCCGGTATCCCAGGCACTCTGCTGTGCGGCTGGATGTCGGACAAAGTGTTCAAAGGTAACCGCGGCGCCACCGGCGTGTTCTTCATGACGCTGGTGACCATCGCCACCGTGGTGTTCTGGATGAACCCGGCCGGTAACCCGACCGTGGACATGATCTGTATGCTGGTCATCGGCTTCCTGATCTACGGCCCGGTGATGCTGATCGGCCTGCACGCGCTGGAGCTGGCGCCGAAGAAAGCCGCCGGCACCGCCGCGGGCTTCACCGGCCTGTTCGGCTACCTGGGCGGCTCGGTCGCGGCCAGCGCCATCGTCGGTTACACCGTGGACTTCTTCGGTTGGGACGGCGGCTTCATGGTGATGATCGGCGGCAGCATCGCAGCGGTCATCCTGCTGCTGCTGACCATGCTGAACGAGAAGAAACACCACGCGGAAATCGCCGCCAAGCGCGGTTAAGCGTCACACGACTTTTGCATGATTTAAAGGCCGCCCTGCGGCCTTTTTACTACCCTGCCCCCAACAACACGGAGAAAACGGAATGCGGACTCAAGTCAAAGCCCTGCTGACAGGGATCATTCTCGCCACCTCGATGGTCAGCGCCGCGCAGGCGGCGGACAAAGTGGTCATCGCCCACCGCGGCGCCAGCGGCTACCTGCCGGAACACACCCTGCCGGCGAAGGCGATGGCCTACGCGCAGGGCGCCGATTATCTCGAACAAGATCTGGTGATGACCAAGGACAACGAGCTGGTGGTGCTGCACGACCATTACCTCGATCGCGTCACCGACGTCGCCGAACGCTTCCCGGACCGCGCGCGTAAAGACGGCCGTTATTACGCCATCGACTTTACGCTGGCGGAGATCAAATCGCTGAAGTTCACCGAAGGCTTTGAAATCGAAAACGGCAAGAAGGTGCAGGGCTACCCTGGCCGCTTCCCGATGGGCAAATCCGACTTCCGCGTCCACACCTTCCAGGAAGAGATCGAGTTCGTACAGGGTCTGAACCATTCGACCGGCAAAAACATCGGCATCTATCCTGAAATCAAAGCGCCTTGGTTCCACAAGCAGGAAGGCAAAGACATCTCCAGCAAAGTGCTGGCGGTGCTCAAACAGTACGGCTACACCGGCAAGAACGACAACGTCTACCTGCAGTGCTTCGACGCCAACGAGCTCAAGCGCATCAAGAACGAGCTGGAGCCGAAGCTGGGCATGGATCTGAAGCTGGTGCAGCTGATCGCCTACAACGACTGGCAGGAAACCTACGAGCAGAAAGCCGATGGCAAGTGGGTGGAATACGACTACGGCTGGATGTTCAAACCGGGCGCGATGAAGAAAATCGCTCAGTATGCCGACGGCATCGGGCCGGACTACCACATGCTGGTGGTGGCGGATAAATCCAAGCCGGGCCACATCGTGCTGACCGACATGGTGAAAGAAGCGCACGCCAGCAAGCTGGCGGTGCACCCGTTCACCATTCGCGCCGATGCGCTGCCGAAGTACGTGACCGACGTGAATCAGCTGTATGACGTGATTTACAACCAGGCCGGCGTCGACGGCGTGTTCACCGACTTCCCGGACAAGGGCGTGCAGTTCCTGCAGAAGCAGGGCCAGCACAAGTAACGCCAAGGGCGCCGCAAGGCGCCCTTGGATTGCTGACAAAGGAGGAAAAAGCGTGGTTTTTCCTCCTTTGTGGATATCAGTCGAAAATCAATAAATTGATTTTCCTTATTTTTTTAGATATTGCCTGCTGTAAGCTCGGCAACGTCATCCGGTTTATCATTTACTTTAAGGGCGCCGCAAGGCGCCCTTGTTATTTCAGAGAAACGGCCTGTTTATTTCAGAGGAACATCTTGCGCAGGTAGTGCGGCACCGCGTTATCGACGTTGGAGCCGATCACTTCCAGCTCCGGCAGCATATCCTTCAGGCGCTGATGCGCATCGCGCATGATGCAGCCCTTGCCGGCCATCGACAACATCTCCAGATCGTTCATGCCGTCGCCGAAGGCGATGCACTCTTGCAGCGTATAACCGATGATCTTGGCCACTTCTTCCAGCGCATGCCCTTTCGACACGCCACCCGCCATCACTTCCAGGCAGGTCGGGAACGAGAAGCTGACGTTGACCCGATCGCCCCAGCGCGCGTTGATGGCGTCTTCCACCTGCAGCAACCGCTCGTGATCTTCACAGGTGAAGTAAACCTTGCAGACGCCGTCGGTTTCCAGCAGGCCCGGCTCGAACAGCTGATATTTGAACACCGACTCCTGGAAGTACTCTTCCTGCTCCGGGCTTTCGCGGTTGGTAAACCAATCGTCGTTGCGGTAGACGTTGGTGGTGATCTGCGGATCGTCGTGCAGCATGCCGTACAGATCGCGGGCGATATCCCCGTCCAGGTTATGGCTGAAGATCAGCTCGCCGGCCGTGTTGTGCACCCGCGCGCCGTTGGAGGTGATCATAAAGGCACTGATCTCCAGGCTGTCGCGGATCTGCGCCACGTCGATATGGTGGCGGCCGGTGGCGAACACGAAATGCACGCCGCGCTGGGTCAGCAACTTCAGCGTTTCTTTGGCGTACGGCGACAGGGTATGGTCGGGAGACAGCAGCGTGCCATCTAAATCGGAAGCGACGACGTGATACATAGCGTTATGTTCTAACCTCTGATGGAGTTGTCGGCGGCAGCGCGCCGCCTAAGTGTTGAGCAAAGAAGCGCAGAATTGCGTTCAGTGCTTCGGCGCGCATCGCGTCCCGCTCGAACAGGATCTCATGGCGTGCGCCGTTGATAACCAACGGGAGCCCCCCTTCGCAAGGGCGCCCCGCGTCTGACAGAGCCTGACAAAAAGCCTGGTGCGAACGGTTGTCGACCACCCGTTCCTCACCGGCCTGCAAAAGCAACAGCGGCGTTGTTATCTCCCCGGCCTGCGCGATAATCTGCCGACCGGCGCGGATGCTCTCCCGCACCCAATGGTAGGTCGGCCCGCCCACCTGCAGCTCGGGATAGTCGGCGTAATAACGCAGGCTGCGCCGGTAGCGCTCGCGGCTGTGGGTCAACACGTTGACCACATAGGGCAGCGGACGCCACTGGCCAGTGCCCACCGCGTAATAGTCTCGGATCGCCGGACGTGTCTCCGCCCAGTCGAGAATACGGTCGGCGAGCCAGCCCGGCATCGGCAACTGAATGCCGAACATCGGCGCGCAAAACGCCGCCGCGTCGAACGCCTGCGGCCGACGCTGCAGGAACCGCGCCAGGATCGCGCCGCCCATCGAATGCGCCAGCGCGAAGCGCTGCCGATAACCGCGCGACTCGACCTCGCGCAGCCACAGCTGCTCGAAATCGTCCACGTAGTCGTCGAAGTTTACCACATGACCGCGGTGCGTATCCGCCAGTAAACGCCCGGAGCGCCCCTGCCCGCGATGATCGACGATCACCACGTCGTAACCGCAGTGGAACAGGTCATAGGCCACCTCAGGGTATTTCACGTAGCTTTCGATGCGGCCGGGGCTGACCACCACCACCCGTTGATGCCGCGCGGAACGGAAGCGCACAAAGCGGATCGGCACGCCGTCCACGCCGCGGAACTCACCTTCTTCGCGCTGCCGCCAGAAATCCAGCAGCGGCCCGGTGGCGAAGGCAGCGAACTGCGTTTCACGCGTTAACCAGTCATCGGAGCTGAGAGTGAACGAGGTCATCGAGAGCGTTTTCCCTGTGGAGCCGGCGGAAAATGTGACCGCTGGCACAAGAAATCATACTAGCGTATTGTGATTCAATTCTGACAAAAAACGGCGCCGCCTAGGCGCATTGTGGCACAAAACGACACTTTCAGGGAGCCGAGAACCATGACCTTGGACTGGTGGTTAACCTATCTGCTGACCACGCTTATCCTCAGCCTGTCCCCCGGCTCAGGCGCCATCAACACCATGAGCACCGGCATCAGCCACGGCTATCGCGGCGCCGCCGCGTCGATCGCCGGGCTGCAGGTCGGGCTGAGCGCGCACATCGTGCTGGTGGGCATCGGCCTCGGCGCGCTGATTTCTCAATCGCTGCTGGCGTTCGAGCTGCTGAAATGGCTGGGCGCCGCCTACCTGGTGTGGCTCGGCATCCAACAATGGCGCGCCGCCGGCGCGCTGGATCTGCATGCGCTGGCGGGCAGCATGCCGCGCCGCCGCCTGTTCCGCCGCGCGGTGCTGGTCAACCTGACCAACCCGAAAAGCATCGTGTTCCTCGCCGCGCTGTTCCCGCAGTTCATCTTGCCCCATCAGCCGCAGGCCGAACAGTATCTGGTGCTCGGCGTCACCACCGTGGTGGTGGATATTCTGGTGATGATCGGTTACGCCACCCTGGCGACGCGCATCGCCGGCTGGCTGAAGACTCCGCGTCAAATGCAGCTGCTCAACCGGGTGTTCGGGTCGCTGTTCATTTTGGTGGCGGGGCTGCTGGCGACCGCCCGCAAAGCCTGACAAAAAAGGCCGGGCATCGCTGCTCGGCCTTGGGCATTTCACTGCCGGTTAGCGGGTAAAGATCAGGTGTAACCCGAAGCCGGTAAACAGCACGCCCGCCGCTCCGTCTATCCACTTGGCCAACCGCTGATAACCGCGGCGCATCGCCGGCAGCGCGAACACCACCGCCACCAGGCTGAACCAGACGAAGGTCTCGGCGACGATCAGCAAGAACAGCCCCCAGCGCGCCCCGGCGCCGACGCTGTCGCCGACGAACAGCGAGAACACGCTGCCGAAATAGATCACCGCTTTCGGGTTGGACAGGTTGGTCAAGAAGCCGCGAATAAAGCTGCGCCCGGCCTTCGGCAACGCCACCTGGGCCTCTGCCGCCGGCGGAGCTTGCTGCGCCCGCGCGGAACGCAGCAGTTGCCACCCCATCCAGCACAGGTAAATGCCGCCGCCGACCATGATGATCTGATGCAGCCAGGCCATCTTCTGCAGGATCAGATGCAACCCCATCAACGCCACGCCGGCCCATACCACGATGCCGAGCGAAATGCCGACCACGCCCATCATCGCCTCGCGGCGCGAGCGGCTGGCGGCGGTCTGCGACACGAAAAAGAAGTCCGGCCCCGGGCTCATCAGCGCAATCAGATGCACCAGCGCCACGGTGAGAAATAGCATCAGCATGATTTATCGCCCTCAGTCTTCGTCATTGTCGAGATGGTCGCGGATCATCGCCATAAAGGGCGCGCCGAAACGCTCCAGTTTGCGCTGCCCCACGCCGTTGACGCTCAGCAGATCGCCGGCCTTGATCGGCATCTGTTCGGCCATTTCCAGCAGCGTGGCGTCGTTGAACACCACGTAGGGTGGAATGTTTTCTTCGTCGGCGATCGACTTGCGCAGTTTGCGCAGCTTGGCGAACAGCTTGCGATCGTAATTGCCGCCGTAGGATTTCTGGTTGGCGCTGCTGCGCGACTTCAGGCTCTGAATGCGCGGCACCGCCAGCTGCAGCGCCACCTCGCCGCGCAACACCGGACGCGCCGCCTCGGTCAATTGCAGCGCCGAGTGCATGGCGATGTTCTGGGTGATAAAGCCCAGGTGGATCAGCTGACGCAGCACGCTGGTCCAGTGTTCGGTGGTCTGATCGCGGCCGATGCCGTACACCGGCAGCTTGTCGTGACCGTATTCGCGAATGCGTTGGTTGTTGGAGCCGCGCAGCACTTCCACGATGTACCCGAGGCCAAAGCGCTGGCCGACGCGGTACACGCAAGACAGCGCCTTGCGCGCGTCCTCCAGCCCGTCGTAGCGCTTGGGCGGATCGAGGCAGATATCGCAGTTGCCGCAGTTTTCGTGCTTGCCTTCGCCGAAGTAGTTGAGCAGCACCAGGCGACGGCAGGTTTGCGCCTCGGCGAAAGCGCCCATGGCGTTCAGCTTGTGACGCTCGATGTCCAGCTGTTGCCCGGCGGGTTTCTCCTCCAGACAGCGGCGCAGCCAGGCCATGTCGGCCGGATCGTACAGCAGGATGGCTTCGGCCGGCAGGCCGTCGCGCCCGGCGCGGCCGGTCTCCTGATAATAGGATTCGATATTGCGCGGGATGTCGAAATGCACCACGAAACGCACGTTGGGTTTGTTGATGCCCATGCCGAAGGCGACGGTGGCCACCACCACCTGCAGATCGTCACGCTGGAACGCTTCCTGCACCTGGGCGCGGCGATCGTTGTCCAGCCCCGCGTGGTAAGCGCCGACGCTCAGGCCACGGCTTTGCAGGCGCGCGGCGGTGTCTTCCACCTTGGCGCGGCTGTTGCAATAGATAATGCCGCTCTTGCCGCGCTGATCCTGCACGAAGCGCCACAGCTGATCGAGCGGTTTGAATTTTTCCACCAGCGTGTAGCGAATGTTCGGCCGGTCGAAG
Organism: Serratia sp. X10; assembly: GCF_017811775.1. NCBI lineage: Bacteria > Pseudomonadati > Pseudomonadota > Gammaproteobacteria > Enterobacterales > Yersiniaceae > Serratia > Serratia sp. X10. Next base: position 73,504 of record NZ_JAEIOH010000005.1, read on the forward strand.
CTGCTGACCTGCACCAGCGGATCCTGCAGCGACAGCAGACGCACGATATCGCCGCGCGTGGCTTCATCGGCAGTGGCGGTCAACGCGATCACCGGCATCGACGGGAAGCGCTGTTTCAGCTGACCCAGCGCGCGGTATTCCGGCCGGAAATCGTGGCCCCATTGGGAGATGCAGTGCGCCTCATCCACCGCCAGCATCGCCGGCGGGCAGTGATCGAGCAGGTTGAGGAAGCTTTCCATCATCAGCCGCTCCGGCGCGATGTACAGCATCTTGATGGTGCCGTTGCGGCAGCCGGCCATGACGTCCAGCTGCTCCTCGCGGGTTTGCGTCGAGTTGTAGCAGGCGGCGGAAACGCCGTAGGCCAACAGTTGGTCGACCTGATCCTTCATCAGCGAGATCAGCGGAGAAACGACCAGCGTCAGGCCGTCCATCACCAGCGCAGGGATTTGGTAACACAACGACTTGCCGCCGCCGGTCGGCATCACCACCAGGCAATCCTGCCCGCCGATCGCGGCATTGATAATCGTTTGCTGCCCCGGACGGAATTGCTGGTAGCCGAAGGTATCGCGCAATACCTGCTCGGCCAGCAACTCTCTGTTAATCACTGCTGCGGTTGACACACACTTCCCCATTTTTTCATCGGTACACACTCACCGGGTATGATTACACAATATCGTTCAGCATGACACCAACGCGCGCGTGACTCTTTTGCCTAAACGGGCTGGCAAGCAACAAAGGTTAAGCATAAAATCAACATTCCATTAACCTGGACTGACCAGTTAGCTCCCTTAAAACGCAAAAGAAAAACGGAAACCCGCTATGTCGACAACACCACTGACCCTGGAAGCCGCCCGCCGCAAGATCGGCGAAATTTTTGTCTACCACATGCCGTTCAACCGCGAGCTTGGCCTGGAGCTGCGCCGCTTCGACGATGACTACGTCGAGCTGAGCTTCACCAACCAGCGCAAGCTGGTCGGCAATGCCGCGCAGGAAATTCTGCACGGCGGCGTGATCGCCGCGGTGCTTGACGTCGCCGCCGGGCTAGCCTGCGCCGGCGGCGTGCTGACGCGCCTGGAGCCGCTAGTCGAAGAGGAGATCGCCGCCAAGCTGTCGCGCATGGGCACCATCGACCTGCGCGTCGACTACCTGCGCCCCGGCCGCGGCGAGCACTTCGTCGCCTCCGCCAGCGTGCTGCGCAGTGGCAACAAAGTCGCCGTCGCGCGCGTAGAACTGCATAACCACGACGGCCTGCATATCGCGACCGCCACCGCCACCTACCTGGTCGGCTGATGATTGTGTGCGGTGAGCGTCTTCAGTACACTCACCGCATCTTAAGTTCCCCACCAGAGTGACGTCATGGACGCAAAGCAAACGCGTCAGGGCATTTTCTTTGCCCTGGCCGCCTATTTTATGTGGGGCATCGCCCCGGCTTATTTCAAACTGATCCAGCAAGTGTCCGCGGATGAGATCCTCACCCACCGGATCATCTGGTCGTTTTTCTTCATGCTGGCGCTGATCACGCTGGGCCGCAACTGGCCTAAAGTGCGCGCCGCCTGCCAAAATCGCAAACGGCTGCTGTTGCTGGCGGTCACCGCGCTGTTGATCGGCGGCAACTGGCTGCTGTTCATCTGGGCGGTGAACAATCACCATATGCTGGAAGCCAGCCTGGGCTACTTCATCAACCCGCTGGTTAACGTGCTGTTGGGGATGCTGTTTCTCGGCGAACGTTTCCGCCGCATGCAGTGGGTGGCGGTGGCGCTGGCGTTCACCGGGGTGCTGGTGCAGCTCTGGCAGTTCGGGTCGTTGCCGATCATCGGTCTGGGGCTGGCGTTCAGCTTCGCCTTCTACGGCCTGCTGCGCAAGAAAATCGCCATCGACGCGCAGACCGGCATGCTGATTGAAACGCTATGGCTGTTGCCGGTAGCGGCGGCCTATCTGTTCCTGTTCGCCGACAGCCCCACCAGCCACCTGAGCGCCAACCCGTGGTCGCTGAACCTGCTGCTGGTCGCCGCCGGCATCGTCACCACCGTGCCGCTGCTGTGCTTCACCGCGGCGGCTACCCGGCTGCGCCTGTCGACACTCGGTTTCTTCCAGTATCTCGGCCCGACGCTGATGTTCCTGCTCGCGGTCACCTTCTACGGCGAGACCGTCGGCCAGGACAAGCTGGTGACCTTCGGCTTTATCTGGGCGGCGCTGATCCTGTTCACCCTCGACGCGCTCTATACCCAGCGCAAGCTGCGCTGAGCCCGGCGCCGCCGGGTTACAGCCAGTTCTTGCGCTTGAAGTACAGGTAAGGGGCTAGGCCCGCCAGGATCATCAGCGTGATGGCGCCCGGGTAGCCGAACGACCATTTCAGTTCCGGCATGAATTCAAAGTTCATGCCGTAGCTGGAAGCCACCAGCGTAGGCGGCAGGAACACCACCGACACCACCGAGAAGATCTTGATGATGCGGTTCTGTTCGATGTTGATGAAGCCCATCGCCGCCTGCATCAGGAAGTTCACCTTCTGGAACAGCGATTCGTTGTGCGGCAGCAGGGATTCGATGTCGCGCAGCACTTCACGCGCCTGCTCCAGTTGGCCGGTTGGCAAACGCGCCTTGCGCACCAGGAAGTTGAGCGCGCGCTGGGTATCCATCAGGCACAAACGCACCTTCCAGCCGATATCTTCCAGCTCCGCCAGCGTCGACAGCGCGGCGTCGTATTCGTCGCCCTGATGCCCTTCCATGATCACCCGGCTGAGCTGTTCCAGATCGCTGTAGATATTCTCTATCTCGTCCGCCAGCTGTTCAATCTTGGTCTCGAACAGATCCAGCAGCAGTTCGTAAGCGTTGCCTTCGAGCATCGTCTGGTTGCGGGCGCGCATGCGGTACAGGCGGAACGCCGGCAGTTCGCGCTCGCGCAGGGTATACAGACGCCCGTCGCGGATGGTGAACGCCACCGTGGAGTTGCCGGCGTGATCTTCCGCATCTTCAAAGTAGAAGAAGGAGTGGATATGCAGACCGTCTTCGTCTTCGAAGAAACGGGCGGAGGCTTCGATGTCGTCCAGTTCAGGACGCGTCGCCAGGCTTTGTCCCAGCTCATTCTGCACGCGCTCACGCTCGCCCTCTTCCGGCTCGACCAGATCAACCCACAGCGATGACGTGAGATCATCTGAGTCGTCCAGTTCCAGACGGGACAAGCGGCGGTTATCTAATTTAAAAGCGCTCAGCATGTGCCAAAACTCCGTGAAGGTAACGGGTGCGGACAACGCGTTGAAGCACAGAAACAGAGGGAGATGCGTATCACCGATTTGTTTCAGACCATGAAGAGATCTGACTCATAGCGACACTTTGCGGGGTCGCCGACAACCACGAAGGCTATCAGCAAAAACGGAGAGCCTTAGAAGTTATACCTGCGGCGCAGGTCAGTGAGCCAGTATCTACTGGGTGTGTCCAAGGCGTCTGTCCTCAATGATAATAGTGCGCGCATGTTACGCCGAGAAGAAAAAGCCTGTCAACACGTTAGGCGGGATAATTGCGCAACAAATCATCACGATGATCAATAGCAGAAATGGGGCTTAAACCGTACTGAAAAAGTCGCGGCGATCGCTTACCGCCACCAAGAATGTTGCTAAGATGACATCACCCTAATGGTACGACAAGCATGCGGATTTAAATGATGAAACAGATTACCGCCCATGAACTGACCGCGATGAGCGAACAGGCCGCCAGCGTGGCCCGCCTGCGCGCGCACCGCACCTTACACGAAGAGCTGAGCGACCCGGTGCAACGCCTGGCGATCGCCATGGAACCCGGCACCTATATCCGCCCGCACCGCCACCCGCAAACCTGGGAGCTGCTGACGCCGCTGCGCGGCCGCTTTGTGGTGCTGCAGTTCAACGATGACGGCGTCGTAACACAGCGCACCCTGCTCGGCGAAGAAACCAAAGTGCTGGAGATGCCGGCCTTTACCTGGCATGCGGTGCTGTCGGTCGATGCCGGCGGCGTAGTGTTCGAAGTGAAGCAGGGCCCGTATCAGGCGCTAACCGAAGAAGACTGCATGCAGTGGGCGCCGCAGGAAGGCGGTGAAGGCACCGAAGCGGTGATGCGCTGGTATGCCACCGCACAGGTCGGCGACCGGTACCCTCACTGATCGTGAAAGGTTGCAGGGGCTGGCCCCTGCAACGCCTCTCTCTTTATACCGTTATACCGTTTCCAAACGCGCGTAAGCCGCCACCAGCCATTTGATGCCCTCACCCGGGAAGGCGATCTGCAGCCGGCTGTGCTCGCCGCTGCCCTCCAGATTGACGATGGTGCCTTCGCCAAACTTGGGATGACGCACGCGCTGGCCCAGCTTGTAACCGGTGTCGTTCTCGCTGATCGGCGTGCCCATGCGGCGGTGATTGACCGGGCGCGATACGCTGGCGCGCAGGCGCACTTCTTCCACGCACTCCTCCGGCAATTCGCCGATAAAGCGCGACGGCCGGTGATAAACCTCTTTGCCGTACAGACGGCGCGTTTCAGCATAGGTCAGCGTCAGTTTCTGCATGGCGCGCGTCACGCCCACATAGGCCAGACGGCGCTCCTCCTCCAGACGGCCGCCTTCGTCCAGCGACATCTGGCTCGGGAACATGCCTTCTTCCATGCCGACGATAAACACCAGCGGGAACTCCAGCCCCTTGGCCGAGTGCAGGGTCATCAGCTGCACCGCGTCCTGATAGGCGTCGGCCTGGCCTTCGCCCGCTTCCAGCGCCGCATGCGACAGGAATGCCTGCAGCGGCATCAGATCCTGATCTTCTTCCTGATAGCTGAACTGGCGCGTCGCCGTCACCAGTTCCTCAAGGTTTTCGATGCGCGCCTGTCCCTTCTCGCCCTTTTCCTGCTCATACATGATGAACAGCCCGGAGTCGCGGATCACCCGATCGGTTTGCACGTGCAGCGGCATATCGGCGGTTTCATGCGCCAGCGACTCCACCAGCTCGATGAAGCGCTGCAACGCCGACGCGGCGCGGCCGGCCAGAACCTTGTCCTGCATCAGTTCGCGCGTCGCCTGCCACAGCGTCAGCTGGCGATCGCGCGCCGCCTGGCGTACCACGTCGAGGGTGCGATCGCCGATGCCGCGCGTCGGGGTGTTGACCACGCGCTCGAAGGCCGCGTCGTCGTTGCGGTTGGAGATAAGGCGCAGGTAAGCCAGCGCATCCTTGATTTCCTGACGTTCGAAGAACCGCTGGCCGCCGTAGATGCGGTACGGCATCGCCGTCTGCAGCAGCGCCTCTTCCAGCACGCGCGACTGGGCGTTGCTGCGGTACAAAATGGCGCAATCGTTCAGCGCGCCGCCGTTGTCTTGCCAGGTCTTGATGCGGTTGACCACAAAGCGCGCTTCGTCGAGTTCGTTGAAGGCGCAGTAGAGGGAAATCGGCTCGCCTTCGCCGCCTTCGGTCCACAGGTTTTTTCCCATGCGCCCGTCGTTGTTGGCGATCAGGGTGTTGGCCGCTTTCAGAATGTTGCTGGTAGAACGGTAGTTCTGCTCCAGGCGGATGGTTTCCGCGCCGGGGAAATCCTTCAGGAAGCGCTGGATGTTTTCCACCTGCGCGCCGCGCCAGCCGTAGATTGACTGGTCGTCGTCGCCGACGATCATCACGTTGCTGTTGCCGCCCGCCAGCAGGCGGATCCAGGCGTACTGGATGCTGTTGGTATCCTGGAATTCGTCCACCAGTATGTTGGTGAAACGCTCGCGGTAGTGGTTGAGGATATGCGGCTTGTTCAGCCACAGTTCGTGCGCGCGCAGCAGCAGCTCGGCGAAATCCACCAGCCCGGCGCGATCGCAGGCTTCCTGATAGGCCTGGTAGATGCGCAGCCAGGTGGCCTCCACCGGGTTGTTGTAGGTCTCGACGTGCTGCGGCCGCAGGCCTTCGTCTTTCTTGCCGTTGATGTACCACATCGCCTGACGCGGCGGCCACTGCTTCTCGTCGACGTTCAGCGCCTTGATGATGCGCTTGAGCAGCCGCAGCTGGTCATCGCTGTCGAGGATCTGGAAATCCTGCGGCAGGTTGGCTTCCAGATGATGAGCGCGCAGCAGGCGGTGCGCCAGACCGTGGAAAGTGCCGATCCACATGCCGCCCTGGCTGGTGCCGATCAGATGTTCGATACGGTGGCGCATTTCCGCCGCCGCCTTGTTGGTGAAGGTCACCGCCATGATCGAATACGGCGAGCAGTTCTCCACCGACAGCAGCCAGGCGATGCGATGCACCAGCACCCGCGTCTTGCCGCTGCCCGCTCCGGCCAGAACCAACAGGTTGCTGCGCGGCGCCGCCACGGCTTCACGTTGTTTTTCATTCAGGCTGTCGAGCAGATCGGAGACGTCCATAGGCACCACTAATGGTTAAGGAAAAACCCGCCGGCGACGGGTTTTTCACTGGAAATTTATACAGAGTTCTGGCAGGGATTATAACAATGCTGTCAGCGATGCCAACTGCGAAATCTCAATATGCGGCAGCAGGCGGCTGTCGGCGGCCTGCATCAGGCTGCGTTGCCGATCGTTGATCCAACAGGCCTGCAGCCCCGCGCGCAGCGCGCCGGCTACGTCGGTGGTCAGATCGTCGCCCACGTGCAGGATCTGCTCGGGCGCCACGCCCAGCCGCTCGACGGCCAGGTGATACATGTCCTGATACGGCTTGGCACGCCCGTCCGGCCCGGAACGCAGCACAAACTGGAAGTAGCCGTCCAGGCCGCACTGCGCCGGATCGGCGTTGCCGTTGGTGATCGCCACCAGCGGGTAGCGCGCCGCCAGCGCCTTCAGCGTGGCATGGGTCGCTTCCGGCACCTCGATACGGCTGCGCCACAGCGCGAAATTCTGCATCGCCGCATCGGCCCCGATCGCCGCTTCGGCGTCGCGCAGCCCCTGCCGGCTCAGCGCCAGATGAATGGCGCGCCAGCGCCACTGGGTGACGTCGTGGTAGATCTCCGGATCCTGCTCGCGCAGTTCCTGGCGCAGGCGGTGAAAATCCGCCGACTGGAAGCCGTTCAGGCCGGGGTGGTAGCTCTGCAGGAAGGCCACCGACTGCTGCTCGGTTTGCCGGATCACCGGACGGTTGTCATACAGCGTGTCGTCCAGATCGAAAGTCAGCGCCGCCAGCGGGCGCAGCGGGCGATAAAAATGCATCAGGATTTCCCCCGTTTGGCGCGCGGATGCGCGGCATCGTACACGTTCGCCAGATGTTGAAAGTCGAGGTGGGTATAAATTTGCGTGGTGGTCAGGTTGGCGTGGCCGAGCAGCTCCTGCACCGCGCGCAGATCGCCGCTGGACTCCAGCATATGGGTGGCGAAGGAGTGGCGCAGCTTGTGCGGGTGGATATGGCTGTTGACGCCCTGCTTCACGCCCCATTCGGCGAAGCGTTTTTGCACGTTGCGCGTCGAGATGCGTCGCCCCTGATTGGACAGGAACATGGCGTCGTCCTGCGGTCCAAACAGATCGCGCATCGCCAGCCAGTGTTCCAGCCAGGTGACGGCGGTGCGCCCAATCGGCAGTTTGCGTTCTTTGCTGCCTTTCCCCATCACCCACACCTCGCCGGCCGCCATATCGACATGGCGGCAATCCAGCCCCACCAGCTCGGAGAGGCGCAGGCCGGCGCCGTACATCACCTCCAGCATGGCGCGATCGCGCACCGCCAGCGGATCGTTGAGATCGATCTCCAGCAGCTGGTTCATTTCATCGACGTCGATGTTTTTCGGCAGATGGCGGCCGCTGCGCGGTGTGCGGATGCCCTTGGCGGGGTTGGCGTGCAGCACGCCCTGGCTGACCAGCCAGTCGAGGAAGCTACGCAACGAAGAGAGCCGCAGCGCCAGGCTGGCGGACTGCAGACCGGCGCGTTTGCTGCGCGCCGCCAGCATGCGCACCCGGGCGGCGTCCAGCGTCGTCCAGTCGGTGACGCCGATCTCCTGCGCCAGGCGCATCAGCGCCGTCAGCTGGCGTGAATAGCTGAGCTGCGTCAGCGGGCTAAGTTGCCGTTCTACCTTGAGATAACGCAGAAAAGCGTCCACCGGCTGCTGCAGGCTGGGCGCAATCGGCGTCATGCGCGTTCGATCCAGCGTTCCAGCAGCGCCGGCAGCATGCGTGCCAGCTGATTGAGCATCACCGTGCCCATGCCCTGCTGATAATGTTGCGTATCGCGGCTGCTGAAGATCACCATGCCCAGCTCGCCGTCGTCGCCCAACATCGACAGCGCCACCGAGCCAATTTGGCCAATCTGTTTGGCCTGCGGCAACAGCAGCAGCAGCTCGGGGCCGTTCAGGCTGCCGAGATAGTGTTGTTCGCTGCCCAGCCGCTGAATGCGGAACGGCTCGAACGCCGAACGCGTCAGCGCCAGATGGGTGAAATCGGAAGGCGCGCCGATATTCCAGCGCTCGGCGAACAGCCGAACCGTGGCGCCGGCCAAACCGAAGCCGCGCGCCCAGCGCTGCAGCCGGTTTAGCATGTCCTGCAGGCTGTCGGCGGTGGCCAGATCGGCCTGCAGGTGCAGCAGCCTGGCGAACAGCCCTTCGTTGGCACTGGCCTGCTCCATCAACAGCGTGATCTCTTCTTCCAGCCGTTCGATGTGATTGCGCTGGCGAGCCAGATGCCATTCCACCAGCGAAACGGTGCCGCGCACCGGGTGAGGCACGCGCATCTGCTCAACCTGGCGCGCGTTGCGAATAAAGAAATCCGGGTTCTGCAGCAGGTACTGCATCACGGCGTCGTCATCCAGCGCCAGGCCGGCGACGCTCTGTTCTTCTACGCTTTTCATAGATGAATAAATCCGTCATAGACATGGGTTGCCGGACCGGTCATAAACAGCGGATTGCCCGGCCCTTTCCAGCGAATATGCAGGCTGCCGCCCGGCAGTTCTACATGCACCTCTTCTGACAGCAATTCCTGTTGGATCCCTACCGCCACCGCCGCACAGGCGCCGCTGCCGCAGGCCTGCGTTTCACCGGCGCCGCGCTCGTAAACGCGCAGCTTGATGTGATCGCGGCTGACCACTTGCATAAAGCCGATGTTGGCCCGTTCCGGGAAGCGCTCGTGCCCTTCCAGCACCGGCCCAAGCAGCTCCACCTTGGCGGTTTTTACATCATCCACCTGCAAAACACAATGCGGGTTGCCCATCGACACCACGCCGCACAGCACGGTATGTTCCGCCGCGCGCATGATGTAGGTCTTTTCCGCCTTGGCGGCGCGGAACGGCACCGCCTGCGGATCGAAATTCGGCTCGCCCATGTTGACGCACACCAGATCGTCGTCGGTGACGCTGAGCACCATACGCCCGGTTTGGGTGCTGACGCGGATGTCGCGCTTGTTGGTCAGCCCTTTCAGCCGCACAAAGCGTGCGAAACAGCGCGCGCCGTTGCCGCACTGCGCCACTTCGCTGCCGTCGGCGTTAAAAATTCGGTAGTGAAAATCCAGCTCGGGATCGTAAGGCGGTTCTACCACCAGCATCTGGTCAAAGCCGACGCCCAGGTGCCGATCGGCCAGCCGGCGGATCAGCTCAGGTGAAAAATAGACATTCTGTGTAACGGCATCGACCACCATAAAGTCGTTGCCCAGACCGTGCATTTTGGAGAACTGCATATCATACTCCGCTATCTGGACGCGCTATCCGTCTTGATTTTGCGGCGGCGCTCGCCACCGCAAACCGGGTGTTACTGGGCAACCATCGACGGTTTTTGCTGAGAGCCAGACTGCTCCTGCTGGTTCTTTTGCACCTGATCGCCCGTTTGCACCGGCGGTTTGGCCGGTTTTTGGCCGGCGGAGTCGGCAGGTGGGAAGTAAAGCGGGCCTTTCAGACCACAGCCGGCGAGGCCGGTAACCAGAACGGCCATCAGCGCATAGCGTAGTTGTTTTTTCATTTGCATTAATGCCTGTAATTCATGCGTCCAAGGTCTCTATAATCGCAGGTGGATCATGAAAAGCAATAGGAATTGAATATGAACGACAGTGAGTTTCACCAGTTGGCCGACCAGCTGATGCTGAATATTGAAGAGACACTGGACGATTTTGACGGCGATGCGGATATCGATTACGAAACCAATGGCGGCGTGATGACGCTGAGCTTCGAAAACGGCACCAAAATCGTCATCAACCGCCAGGAGCCGCTGCACCAGGTGTGGCTCGCCACCAAGGCCGGCGGTTACCACTTCAACTACCGCGACGGCGTCTGGGTATGCGATCGCAGCGGGCAGCCGTTTTACCAACTGCTCAGCGAAGCAGCCAGCGCGCAGGCCGGCGAGGAACTGAGTTTTTCCTGAGGCTAAGCAGGGCTCGGCAACCGAGCCCTTGCGGCGTCAATGCAGCTGGAACTGCTGCTTCAGCGGCTGAGCGGCGCCGTCGGCCACCGTCACGCACAGGCTGGACAGCACGTTGCTGCGGAACGGGATCACCTGCGTGCGCCCGTCGAGCTGCACGATTTGATAGAACTGCGGCAGGTTGAAGTTGATGAAGCTGGAGCCGTAGGTAAAGCGGTCGTGCGACGAGGAATAGAAGCGGCTGACGTCGCGCACCAGCTCCTCTTTGCTGCCCTCGCAGTGGTGATACACCTCCACCCGATTCGACTCATCCAGAATATAGATGTTGAAGCCCTTGTCGTCTGAGGTGTCTTCGAAGAAGAACTGGATGATCCCCTCGCTGGCGAAGCCGTCCACCACCGGCGGCAGATGCACCTGATCGGTTTCCACCTTGATAGACAGGCCGTGCAGCTTGTTGTTGGAGATGGCGCCGTAAAACTCTACCGCGTTCTCCAGCTTCTGCACCGACACGCTCAGGCGCTCGAAGAACAGCCCCCAGGTCTGCCCGGCGACGCGCACCGCCTTGAAGCGGCCGGGTTCCAGCCGGGTGCTGGACAGGCGCAGCTCGATGCATTCCGATACCAGTTGCTGAATGCGGGTGCGAATAAGGCCGCGCAGGTGCTGACTGTAGCAGAACACTTCCACCGACTCCGGCGGTGCGGCGTCCTGGTGCATTTTGCCGAGAATGGTTTTCAATGCTTCCAGCACCGACTGCTCGCCGCTGAAATGCAGGGTACGCACTTCGTTCCAGGAGTTGCGATACAGCAGATCGATGCTGCCCACCAAACACTGCTGCTGCTGGCCGAAGCTGAACACGTCCAGCTTGCGGAAATCGAAGTGCACCACCTGATTGCGGAAGGCGGCGGTCGGATCGTTTTCCAGATTGACGATGATCGCCAGATGGCGAATCTCGCACGGGCTGTACAACGCTTTCGGCGTCGGTGCCGGCAGGCGCAGCGGGAAGTGATGGGAAACGTCGGCCACCAGCTCCTGCAGCTTGGCGGTGTCACACAGATTGCCGCTCTTGATGTGCAGGCGGGTCTGCGGCGTCAGCAGGCCGTTGAAATAGGCCCAGGCCACCAGCTTGTTCAGGTAGCGGTTATATTCCAGCGGCTGATGGCTGACGATCGAATCCATGGCCGGCGCCTGATTGTACAGGTACCAGCCGGTGCGGTTGGCGCGGCCAACCGGCACATGAATAAAGGTTAAATCGTTTTCCGACAGGTCCGGCGAGATCTGCGGGTTCACCAACGTCACCTTGCCGGGCAGCGCTTCGAACGCCGCATACAGTTTGCGGGTCAGCACGCCGATATCCTGCGGGCTGGCGCTGACGCTGAGGTTGTTGCGGCGGGCGAAACGGATCAGGTTGCGGTAGCTCTGCATCATCGCGTCGAGCAGTTCGTTGTGCGCTTCGCGCACCCGCTCGATTTTCCAGTTGGCGCGGTTGTCCAGCATCGCCAGACGCTCTTCGCTCCAGCCCCACTCGCTGACCAGCTGGCTGAGGATCTCGCGCCGCCAGCCGACGCAGGCCTTGGCCAGCGACAGTTTTTCACACACTTTCAGGTAAAAACAGCGGCGGGCCAGATCGAGGCGGGTGGTGTCGTTGATGTCGGTCAGGTAGCGGGTCACGCGCTCAAGCATCATGCAGTAGGCGTCGAGCCCGAAGCTGACGATCTCGCCCTGATGCAGCCGGTGTTTGATGTCCGTCGCCAGCAGTTGGGTAGTGGGGTATTCCCAGGAATAGGCTTCCAGCAGCAGGGTCTTCAGCACCGCTTTGTAAGGCGAATCGATGCTCTTATACAGTTGCCACAGGCTGGCGCCAAAGTACTCTTCCGCCGACAGCGAACTCAGGCCGCCGAGATCCAGCCACTCGTTCGGCGTCAGCGCGCCCTGCGCGTACAGCGACAGCACGTATTCATCGTAGTGCGCTTCTTCTTCGCCCGGCACCATGTTCCACAGGATGCGTTTACCGGCCAGGCGCACCGCGGTGCGGTAGAACTCGTCCAGTAACAGGATGTGCTGCGTCGAGCCGCAGTCTTCGCCGCCCAGGCTGCCGCTTTCATTATGGCGGAAACGGTTTTCGTCGATCAGGAAGAAGCTGACTTCCACCCCCATCGACGCGGCCCACTTCTCAAGCAGGCTGCATTTTTGCTGCAGGCGGGTGCGTTCTTCGTTGTCCAGCCAGGACTGGTGACAGACCCAGATGTCGAGATCCGAGCTGCAGCTTTGGCCAATAGACGAGGTGCTGCCCATCGAATAGACGCCGGTGATCGGCAGCTCGCCGCTGGCCGGTTTGTCAAACGGGCTACCCCATTTGTCTTCTAAATCGTTCAGGTAATCTTGTTGAGTTTCATCAGGCGTGTAGAGGCAAATGCCGTGGGGAACGTTACCGTTCAGGTAACCCGGCATCAGCGGGTGGTGGTGGTGCAGTAAGGTGGGCAGCAGACTGTATACCCGTTGAAACGCGGGCTTCATAGCCGCCAGGGCGCGATCGACGCGTAGCTGATTGATCGCATCCAGTCTCTGCTTCAATGTCTCGATGTAGAGGTACAAGACGTCTCGCCTGATTATCCCGGTGTTTAGAAAAAAACCCGTATTCCATGAGCGCCGTTAGTGTAAGAAGAATATTTGGCGACTTATTGCTGGAAACGTGATCAATTTAACACCTTGCTGATTGACCGTAAAGGAGGTAACGCTTCACAATTATTGTAGCGCTTCCCTAAACGATTTACCCGCAGTGTTAACTGCCCCAAAGCACATCACACGTCCCTTTGATTCCGTTGTCCTTTTTCCGCCTCCGGCTTCTTGCACTGACAGTATTGACTCTCAGTGGTAGGATGGATGGCGAAATATAAAAACGGTAACAAGCATGTTAGACAAAATTATTCGAATTGCCACCCGACAAAGCCCGCTTGCACTTTGGCAAGCACATTATGTGCAGCAACGTCTGATGGCCTGCCATCCCGGCCTGCAGGTCGAGTTGGTGCCGATGGTCACCCGCGGCGACGTTATTCTGGATACGCCGTTGGCGAAAGTCGGCGGTAAAGGCCTGTTTGTTAAAGAACTCGAGCTCGCGCTGCTGGAAGGCCGCGCCGACATTGCCGTGCATTCGATGAAAGACGTGCCGGTCGATTTCCCTGGCGGGCTCGGTTTGACCACCATTTGCGAACGCGAAGATCCGCGCGACGCTTTTGTTTCCAATCGTTTCGCCTCGCTCGATCAGCTGCCGCTGGGCAGCGTGGTCGGCACCTCCAGCCTGCGCCGTCAGTGCCAGCTGCGTGAACGCCGCCCGGATCTGATCGTGCGCGACCTGCGCGGCAACGTCGGCACTCGCCTGGCCAAGCTGGACAACGGCGACTACGACGCGATTATCCTGGCGGTGGCCGGCTTGAAGCGTTTAGGCCTGGAGCAACGCATCCGCAGCCCGCTGAGCGCCGAAGAGTGCCTGCCGGCGGTCGGCCAGGGTGCAGTCGGCATTGAATGCCGTCTCGACGACAGCGTCACCCGCGCGCTGCTGGCGCCGCTGAACCATGCGGCCACCGAAACCCGCGTGCGCGCCGAGCGGGCGATGAACACCCGCCTGGAAGGCGGCTGCCAGGTGCCGATCGGCAGCTATGCCGAACTGGATGGCGACAGCCTGTGGCTGCGCGCCCTGGTCGGCGCGCCGGACGGCAGCCAGATGGTGCGCGGCGAACGCCGCGGCCCGGCCGCCGAGGCCGAACGGATGGGCATTGAGCTGGCGGAAGAGCTGCTGGCGCGCGGCGCGCGCGAGATCCTGCGCGAGGTTTATCAGGGAAATCCGCCGGCATGACGATCCTGGTAACCCGCCCATCGCCTTCGGGGGAGCTGTTAGTGAGCCGGCTGCGCGCACTCGGCCGGGTTGCCTATCATGCACCGCTGATCGACTTCGCGCCGGGCGGCGATCTGCCGAAGCTGCCGCAGGCGTTGCAGCAGCTTAGCGCCGGCGATCTGGTCTTCGTGCTGTCGCAACATTCGGTGAGTTATGCCGATTCAGTTATCGGCCGCGCCGGGCTGAGCTGGCCCGCTCACCTGGCTTATTACGCCATCGGCCGCACCACCGGGCTGGCGCTGCACCGCATCAGCAGTTTGCCGGTGGAATACCCGCGCGAACGCGAGATCAGCGAAACGCTGCTGCTGCTGCCGGCGCTGCAAAAATTGGCGGGCAAACGCGCGCTGATTTTACGCGGCAACGGCGGCCGCGAACTGTTGGGGTCGACGCTGAGCGAGCGCGGCGCCGACGTCAGCTATTATGAATGCTATCAACGCAGCCCGGTGCACTACGACGGCAGCGAGCAAAGCGCCCACTGGCAGCGCGCCGGTGTGGATACGCTGGTGGTGACCAGCGGTGAAATGTTACAACAGCTCTATACTTTAGTTCCTGATTACTATCGTTCTTCATGGCTGCTGCGTTGCCGCCTGGTAGTAGTGAGCGAACGCCTGGCTACCCTCGCCCGGGAATTGGGCTGGCGTACGATTCGGGTAGCTGACAACGCCGATAATGACGCGCTGATCCGCGCGCTACAATAATCTGACTATGGGATGTGCCACTATGACGGAACAAAATACCCCAGCCGCCCCGGTTGAAGAACCCACCACCGCGGTTGAGAGCTCCCAGCAGCCAGCCGCTGCCAGCCGCAAAGGCAAGAACACCGGCCCGGTGCTCGGCGCGATCGCTATCGTGCTGGTCATCGCCCTCGGCGCGGGCGGTTATTACCATACGCACAAGCAGGCACAACAGCTGATCGCCGCCAATCAGGCGCTGCAGCAGCAGCTTGACGGCGTGAAGCAGAGCCAGCAGCAGGAAAGAAATGCGCTGGAAGGCTTGTTGCAACAGCAGGGTAAAACCCTGGACGCCGCCGATCGCGAGCAGGCGAACCTGGCGCGCCAACTGAGCGAGCTGCAGGAAAAAGTGGCGACCATCTCCGGCAGCGACGCCAAAACCTGGCTGCTGGCGCAGGCCGATTTCCTGGTGAAAATGGCCGGCCGCAAGCTATGGAGCGATCAGGACGTGACCAGCGCCGCCGCGCTGCTGAAAAGCGCCGACGCCAGCCTGGCGGACATGAACGATCCGAGCCTGCTCGACGTGCGCCGCGCCATTACCGAAGACATCAGCACGCTTTCTACGCTGACCCAGGTCGATTACGACGGCATCATCCTCAAGGTCAATCAGCTGTCCAATCAGGTGGATAACCTGCGCCTGGCCGATAACGACACCGACGAAGCGCCGATGGATCAAAACAGCAGCGAGCTCTCCGGCTCGATCGGCGAATGGCGGCAGAACCTGGCCAAGAGCTGGCGCAATTTCATGGCCGACTTCATCACCATCCGCCGTCGCGATACCAGCGCCGAACCGCTGCTAGCCCCGAATCAGGACATCTACCTGCGCGAAAACATCCGTTCGCGCCTGCTGGTGGCCGCACAGGCCATTCCGCGTCACCAGAACGAGACCTACAAGCAGTCGCTGGAAACCGTCTCAACCTGGGTGCGCGCCTATTTCGACACCACCGACCCGGCGACCAAAGCCTTCCTTGAAGAACTGGACAGCCTGAGCCAGCAGTCGATCTCGATGGACGTGCCGGATCAGCTGAAAAGCCAGCCGCTGCTCGAAAAAGTGATGCAGACCCGGGTGCGCAACCTGATGACCCCGTCCCCTGCCGCTCATCAGGAGGGTTAAGCCATGTTACGCGTGCTATTTCTGTTCCTGGTGGTGATCGCCAGCGTGGTGCTCGGGCCGATGTTGGCCGGGCACCAGGGCTATGTGCTGATCCAGACCGATAACTACAATATTGAAACCAGCGTCACCGGCCTGGTGATCATGTTGGTGCTGCTGTTCGTGGTGCTGCTGGCGATCGAGTGGATCCTGCGCCGCATCTTCCGTACCGGCGCCCGCACGCGCGGTTGGTTTATCGGCCGCAAGCGCACCCGCGCGCGTCAGCAAACCAAAGCCGCGCTGATCAAACTGGCGGAGGGCGACTACAAGCAGGTTGAAAAGCTGATGACGCGCAACGCCGATCACGCCGAACAGCCGGTGGTGAACTATCTGCTGGCCGCCGAGGCCGCGCAGCAACGCGGCGATGACTTCCGTACCAATCAGTATCTGGAGCGGGCCGCCGAAGCCGCCGATACCGATCAGCTGCCGGTGGATATCACCCGGGTTCGCATCCAGCTGGCGCAGGGCGAGAACCACGCCGCGCGCCACGGCGTCGATCGCCTGCTGAACCAGGCGCCGCGCCATCCGGAAGTGTTGCGCCTGGCGGAACAAGCTTATCTGCGCACCGGCGCCTATGCGTCGCTGCTGGAAGTGCTGCCGTCGATGCGTAAAATCGAACTGCACAGCGAAGAGCAGCTGCAGGCGTTGCAGCAACAGGCTTACATCGGGCTGATGAATCAGGCGATGGCGGACGAAGGCAGCGAAGGCCTGAAACGCTGGTGGAAAGATCAGAGCCGCAAGACGCGTCACGAAGTGCCGCTGCAAATCGCGATGGTGGAGCACCTGATCGAATGTAACGACCACGAACTGGCGCAGGAGATTGTGCTCGACGGCCTGAAACGCCAATATGACGAGCGCCTGGTGCTGTTGCTGCCACGGCTGAAGTCCGGCAACCCCGAGCAGCTTGAGAAAGCGCTGCGTCAGCAGATGAAGCAGCACGGCGCGACGCCGCTGTTGAACAGCACGCTGGGGCAGTTGCTGATGAAGCACGGCGAGTGGCAGCAGGCGGCCGACGCCTTCCGCGAAGCGCTGAAACAGCGTCCGGACGCCTACGATTACGCCTGGCTGGCCGATACGCTGGAGAAACTGCATCGTTCGGATGAAGCGGCGCAGATGCGGCGTGAAGGACTGATGTTGACGCTGAAGCAGAACGGCGGCGAATAACGGCCCGCCCGGTAGAGAAAGCGTGGCCTCGGTGCCGCGCTTTTTTTTGCCCGTTAGCTTGCTGAAGCGCAAAAAAAAAACACTTGCCGCATGGCAAGTGTATAAAGAAGCAATCAGGTCTAGGACAACAGGGGCGGTGCCTCACTCAACGTTTTGCCCTGAGCGTGATGACGGGTTAGTCATCGTTCTCGTGGGCGATAGGCACCCTAAATCGGCTCTGCGTCATTCCCAGGGTTTATGAAGCCTAAGGCGAACATAAGAAATGGAATGAGCATCTACGTTGTAAGTATTGCACTTGGCGTGCCAACTTTCAGTTTCAGGTAAGTCGCCATAAAAAATAGCATTCAATTTATTGAAAATATTGAATTTTTATTTACGCCTAACTTTCTCTCAGCATGCCGTCCCCTGTCGCTCTTTACCCACGGCCGATCTGACGCTGTCGCCGCAAAACGACGACTTAAGCCAAAGCTACTTTTAATGTTTAAAATCAATGGATTATTTGTCTCAAACTGGCGACAACGTCGAACCACATTGTCGCTGAAAACCTACACACGTGCCGGTTGAGACAAAATGCCAATATTCAGATACGCAAAAACCCGTGCAAGGCTGCACGGGTTAGTCGCTATGCGTTTCGTCGCAGCGGGAAGGACTTACCCTCATAAACAGCGGACGTAAAAAAACCGACTTACGTCGGTTTCTTTGAAACTGGTCAGCGAGAGAAAGATTACGCGCATCCTGGATACGTGCCCTGCGGGCCGTTGCTAAAGCAACGTCGTTTCGCTTCGCGAGGCTCGAACCTCCTGCGGAGGTGCTCATCCTCATAAACTGCAGGCGTAAAAAAACCGACTTGCGCCGGTTTCTTTGAAAGTGGTCGGCGAGAGAGGATTCGAACCTCCGACCCACTGGTCCCAAACCAGTTGCGCTACCAAGCTGCGCTACTCGCCGATTTGTGTTGCTCATACTACCCGATTTATCAGACCGTTGTCCATATAAATCTTATATTTATCAGATATTTTGCGTGGTGCGAAGAGAGGGACTTGAACCCTCACGTCCGTAAGAACACTAACACCTGAAGCTAGCGCGTCTACCAATTCCGCCACCTTCGCACTGTCACAAAATACTGCTAAATCTTCACTTCGCTTAGGAAGTGGGGTGGCTAATGGGACTCGAACCCACGACAACTGGAATCACAATCCAGGGCTCTACCAACTGAGCTATAGCCACCATTACTACTTCTTCTTACTCACGCGGTAATATTACCACCGCAGCTCCTGCGCACAAACTTAATGGCGCGCCCGACAGGATTCGAACCTGAGACCTCTGCCTCCGGAGGGCAGCGCTCTATCCAGCTGAGCTACGGGCGCGTAGCGCCGTTGCGGGAGGGGATACTACGGATTTACGCCAATCCTGTCTAGTGCTTTTTCGCAGAAATGTTGCGTTTGATTACGCTTTGCTCACTCCTGCGCAGGAAAGCGCACTCCGTAGCCCCTTTTCACCGTTTATTGCCGCGTTTCTACCCGATTTTCAGCCGGATGATGTTTCTTATGCATGCCGAAAGCGAAGTAGCACAGGCTGACGCCCGCTAAGAAAATCGCCCCGACCAGCAGGGAAATTCGCGTATCCGGGTTGATTCCCATGCCGACCAGCACGCAAACCAGAAAAGCGATGGTCAGATAGTTCACATACGGGAACATGATCGACTTAAAGCTGTGGTTTTTGATCGCTTCCTTGTGCGCGCGGCGGAAATAGAGTTGGCTTATCAGCACCACGAACCACGGCACCATGCCCGGCAACACGCTGGCGCTGTAGACATAGACGAACACCTGCTCCGGATTAGGGATGATGTAGTTCAGCGCAGAGCCCACCAACAGGCAGCCGATGGTGACGGCGATGCAGTTGACCGGCACGCCGCTGGCGGAAAGCTTGGTCAGCGCCGCCGGCAGTTGGCGATTCTTGGCCAAGGCGTACAGCATGCGGCCGCCGCTGTACATGCCGCTGTTGCAACCGGAAAGCGCGGCGGTCAGTACCACGAAGTTAATGATGCCGGCAGCGGCGACGATGCCGATCTTGGCGAAGGTCAGCACGAACGGGCTGCCGGTAGTGCCGATGCCGTTCCACGGGAAGATGGTCACGATGACGAAGATCGCGCCGACATAGAAGATCAGGATGCGCCACAGGATATTGTTGATCGCACGTTTCAGCGTTACCTGCGGGTTTTTGGCTTCCCCGGCGGTAATGCCCACCAGCTCAACCCCCTGATAGGACGCCACCACGATGCACAGCGCAAACAGGAAGCCCTTCCAGCCGCCGGCAAAGAAGCCGCCGTGCGCCGTCAGATTGGCGAAACCGATAGGTTCACCGCCGTTGCCGAAACCGAAGAAGATCACCCCCAGCCCCACCAAAATCATCACGATGATGGTGGTGACCTTGATCATGGCGAACCAGAACTCCAGCTCACCGTACAGGCGCACCGCCGCCAGGTTGGCCAGCGCCACCATCGCCACGGCGATCAGCGCGGGGACCCACTGCGGTATTTCCGGGAACCAGAACTGCACATACACCCCGATGGCGGTGATCTCCGAAATGCCGACGGCGATCCACATAAACCAGTAACCCCAGGCGGTCAGGTAGCCGAAATAGGGATTCATGTATTTATGCGCGTAAACGGCGAACGACCCGGCGACCGGCTCGAGGAACAGCATCTCCCCCATCGAACGCATAATGAAGAACACGAACAGCCCGGCGATGATGTAAGCCAGCAGTACCGACGGCCCGGCCCATTTCAGCGTACTGGCCGATCCCATAAACAGGCCGACACCAATGGTGCCCCCGAGAGCGATAAGCTCGATGTGCCGGGCCTCAAGGCCTCGGTGTAGCCCTTGCGGTTTCTCTTTGTGTGCCATAAATCCTCAATAATTTTTCTCGGGTTGTGTTTGCCTGCCGGCCGCTGCCGGTCGTTATTGTCATTATTAAAAGAATAAATCATCCCCTGCCGTTCGGGTTGGCATCAACGGGTAGTCGGAGCGAAGTTACCGTGAGAAGAACATCGTTCAGCGCTGTCGCATCAGGCTTCAGCGGCCAGGGATAATTTCCGGGCGGTATCGTTTCGCATTTCGTCGCTATAAGCAAACCGCAATTTAAAACTTTATGGAATAAATGCGGCGACGTTTAGGGCTGGGGGTTATAGATATGCGGGAGAAATAGGCAAAAGCAGATTATTGGTACAGCAGACCGGGGCGAACCGACACATTCCACCCCGAATAAGCGATTACATTTTGCCACTGTAGTAGTAGCCGACAAACTTCAACAGCTTCAGCTGCCGGCCGATGCGGCTGGGCTGGCTGAGCAGGCGGTAGAGCCATTCCAGACCGAGGTTCTGCCACACCTTGGGCGCACGCTTCACGTGGCCGGTAAACACGTCGTAGGTGCCGCCCACGCCCATATACAGCGCCTGCGGATGCACCTTGCGGCAGTCGCGCATCAGGATCTCCTGCTTCGGCGATCCCATCGCCACCGTCACGATGGCGGCGCCGCTGGCGCGAATACGCTCGAATAGCGCCTCTCGCTGCTCCGGTTTGAAATAGCCGTCCTGGCTGCCCACCAGGTTAACGTTCCACTGGCTGCGCAGCTTCCGTTCGGTTTCCGCCAGCACCTCCGGCTTGCCGCCGATCAGGAAGACCGGCGTGCCTTCACGGCCGGCACGCTGCATCAAGGCTTCCCAAAGATCGGCGCCCGCGACGCGCGAAACGTCCGCCGCCGGGTATTTGCGGCGAATCGAGCGCACCATGCTGATGCCGTCGGCGTACTTGTACTCCGCTTCATCCAGCAACGCATGCAGCGCCGGGTCCTCTTCCGCCTTCAGGATCTTTTCCGCATTCATGGCCACCAACGTGCCCTGTTTGACCCGGCCGCCGTCGAACAGAAAGTTCATACAGTGTGCCATATCGCGAAAGCCCCACAGGCTGAAACCGCGCAGCTCATACTGCGGCACCGAAATCTTTGTTTCCATCGTCGTCATTACCCTTACAAAAGACCGTCCGCCCGTGGGGGAGAGGCCAGCGCGCGGGCGCGCGTCACTCTGGCCTTGATGAGCCCGGCGGTATCGAACAGCCAATACAGCAACTTCGCCAGCACCAGACAGGCGCCGAAAATAATGCAGAAGAACACCACGCGCGAAACGAATGAGTCCACCCCTTCGCGCGCCAATACAATCATGTTGAACACCGCACCGAAGCAGAATCCTTGCAGGATAGCCGCCTTATAGCGGTTCGGTTCGGTTTTGCCCAACTCATACAGCCAGTCGAACCACTTGATGATCATGCCCACCAGAATCGCACCGAGCGGGATAAACAGCGCGCCGCCCATCACCACCAGCGAACCGATCAGCGTCGGGGATATCGCCAGCCCGGAGTGGTTGTTCAGCACTTCCCAGGTGAAATAGTTGGCCGAGTTCAGCACCACGTCCGGCCGGCCCGGCCATAGCCACGTTGGGATAAAGACGTAGAAATCACGCAAGATCGGCGCCAGGCCCTGGAAATCGATCTTGTCGTAATTTTGCAGCAGCAGCGCCAGGTTTTCCCACGGCGAGAAGGTGTCTCGGGTCAGATAGAGGAAGGTATAAAACGCTTCCGCGCCGCTGACGTCCAGGCTATAGCGCTTCAACGCCAGCCAGAACATGCCGACCACGCCGAATATGCCCGCCGCCGCCAACATCCACAGCGTGATCCAGCCGCGCACGATGCCGATAAACAGGAACAGCGCGAAGGCGATGATGATATTGGCGCGGGTGCCGCCGACGATGACGTAGGTCAAAATGCCGAACGCCACCGTCGCCACCAGGAACAAGAACCAGGCGCGCAGATCCTGCCGCAGGAAATAGACCACCAGCATCGCCGGAATGAAGAAGTAGAAGAACCGTTTGAGCGCCACGCCGGACACGTCGCTGGAGAAGATCTGGCTGTAGGAATTGAGCTTGAACAGCAGGAAGCCGTTCTGCATGAAGAAAATCCCCACGGTCCCGATCGCCACCAGCGCCAGCAGCACCCAGGTCATATGGGTTTCCACCCGGTTCATGGTGAACAGCGCCGCGCGCGGCTGAGAGCGGCGCTTGCGCAGCCGGGTCTTGTAGGTGACGTAATAGATGGCGTAAAACGCCGTCGCCGACAGCAAGGCGTACAGCAGAAACTCCACCGGCACCACCTCGACGTCAAACTGAAACACCAGCAGACAGGTCAGCGGGAAGCCGAAATAAAACGTCAGCAAATACAGCAGCGAGAAGAAGACGTTGAAGTTAAAGCGCACGCGCCGAAACTCCTGGTAGGTCAGCGTCAGAATAAACGTCAGGCTGACCAGGTAGACGACGAACAGGCCGCCGAATTGCGCCAACGTCATGAGTGCTCTCCCGCCGCCAGCGCCAGGGCTTGCTGCCAGCCGTCGACATAGTTCGGATTAAAGAAGGCGATCGTCTGCTTGTCCACCGCCGCCAGCTGGCGCTGCGCTTCGCGCACCACCGCCTCGTCGAGCGAGTCGCCGTAGAACAGCACCGGCAGGTGCTGCTCCGCCAAATCCTGCCAGAACGGGTTTTGCCGGCTGAGCACGAAAGGCACGCCGAACTGAATCAGCAGGCACAGGGTGCCTATCCCCTGCTGGCGATTGAAAATGAAATAGCCGAGATCGCAGGCGCGCAGGATGTTGAGGTAGTCCTCAAACGCCACCTGCTGCGTGAGCAGCTGCAGATTTTTCTCGCCGAATAGCGGCAATCCGGCGGCGCGCACCTGCTCGATGTAGGCGTCGTTATTGGCCGGATAGCCCATCGGCAGGATCACGCGCACGTCGGCGCCGAACTGCTGATGGATCGCCTGCAGCGCTTCGATATGCCGGTTGCTGCGATCGCCGGAGTTGCCCACCAGAATTGTCATCGGCCCGGCCAGATTTTTCTCGACGTGAACGTCGGTCAGCGCCGGATCCATCCGCGTCGGGAAGTACAACAACGAGGCCGGCACCCGCGCATGGCGCTGCTGATAGTGGATCACGTCGCCGCGGGTGGCGAACACGTTCCCCACTCGCCCCTGCGCAATGCGGCGCAGCAGGTAAAACAGCCGAAATTTCCAGCTGGTGGCGTCTTCGTACAGATCGGCGCCCCAAATATGCCAACTGACCTGACGTGCCTTGATCTTGCCGCTCAGCAGCGCCAGCCACAGCCCCGGATTGAACTGACCGTGCAGGAAGAAGCGCGCATCGCGATCGGCCTGGGCGCGGGCGATCACCGCCGCCGCCAGGCTCTTCTTGTCGGCGTAAGGCTCAATGTTCAGGGCGGGGAAATCCCCCAGTGCCGCCACATCCTTGGCCGCCACCATAAAATGCCGCGTCTGCTCAGCCGGCAAACGCGGCGCCAGCACGTCGTTAAAGAAGCGCAGCACCGTCTGGTTATGATGCGGGATATCGGATCCCAGAACGTGAATCAGTGTGGTCATACTCGTCTACGATAAATAAGAAACACGCAGCTACAGAGCGCGAAATACACGATGTAGGTTGCCATATAGGCCTGAGCCGCCCCCAGCGCGCCGCGCAGCGGGATCAGCCAGTGCGAGAACAGCGTCAACAGCAGAAACTGGCTGACTTCCGTCAGGATATAAAAGCGCAGCGACGCTTTGGCGATCACCAAATAGCCGAACACATAGGCCCCGACTTTCAGCACGTCGCCCACCAGCTGCCAGGCAAACAGATCGCGCATGGCGACGAACTTGTCCGAGAACAGCAGCCAGATGGCGAAATCACGCAGCAACCACACCGTAAAGCTCGCCGCCGCTACCGCCGGCAGCACGAATTTCAGCGAGCGCACGATCTCCCGCGAGATGGCGCCCTTGTCCGTCAACCGCGACAGCGTCGGCAGCAGATAGACGGTAAACGAGGCGGTGATAAACTGCAGATAGGCATCGGAAATGCTGCTGACGCCTTGCCAGATCCCCACCTCATCCCAACCGTAATGCGCGGCCAACAGGTTACGCATCATCACGTAGGCCACCGGCAGCGTCACCGAGGTGATCAACGCCATGAGGGTGAATTTGCCGAGGTTGCCGGCCACCCCGTTGTCCCAGCGCGGAGCCAGGTAGCGCAGCGGCAACGTTTTGCGCCGCCACAGCATCAGCCCGGCCGGCAACACCACCAACGCCGGCACCAACGCCAGCCCTGCCAGCGCGCCTTCATAGCCGCCCAGCTTGAAGCACAGATAATAAGCCACCACGCCGATCAGGCTGCCGCCGATCACCGCCAGCGCGTTGCCCATCGCGTCGCGATAACCTTTCAGCACCGCCATGAACAGGTTGGCGTAGGCGATGCCCATCTGAATGAAGGCGACGGCGCGCACCACGCCGACGTAATCGGCATGCCCGAACAGCCCGACGCTGATCGGCTCGGCGGCGAACAAAAACACCAGCGCCAGCAAGGTCGAAAAGCCCAGCACGATGCTCGACGCGGTGCCGACCGCCAGACGCAGACGCTGCGAGTCCTGGTGGTACTCCGCCACGTATTTGGTGATGCCGTTAAAAATGCCCGCGCCGGACAGCACGCCCAGCACGGTGATCAACTGGCGAAAGTTACCCGCCTGCCCCACGCCGCTGGGGCCAAACGCCACCGCCAGCAGTTTCACCACCAATAGTCCCACGCCAATTTTGATCAGCGTGGAACCGGCGGTCCATATCGACGCTTTTGCCAACGACATATCAGGCGAAGAAGCTCAGGATGGTATTGATTACCGTACGCTGATTGACATCGGACATATTGTAGAACAGCGGCAAACGCACCAGACGCGCACTTTCCTGCGTGGTGTAACGGTCTTCGCCGGCAAAGCGGCCAAACTGTTCGCCGGCCGGGCAGTCATGCAGCGGGATATAGTGGAACACGGCCATGATTTCAGCTTCCTTCAGGTAGTCGATAAAGGCCGTGCGCTCTTCGATATCGCGCAACTTGATATAGAACATGTGCGCGTTATGCACGCAGTCCGCCGGAATGCTCGGCAACTCGATACGGCCTGACCGAACCAACGGCAGGAAACTGTCGTAGTACTTCTGCCACAGCGACAGGCGGCGCTGGTTGATGCGCTCCGCCACTTCCAGCTGACCCCACAGGTAGGCGGCCTGCAGGTCAGACATCAAGTAGCTGGAGCCGATGTCGCGCCAGGTATATTTGTCGACCTGGCCACGGAAGAACTGGCTGCGGTTGGTGCCTTTCTCGCGGATGACTTCCGCCCGATCGATCAGGGCCGGATCGTTCACCAGCGTCGCGCCGCCTTCGCCGCCGGCGGTATAGTTTTTGGTTTCATGGAAGCTGAAGCAGCCGATATGGCCGATGGTGCCCAATGCCTTGCCTTTGTAGGTCGACATCACGCCCTGCGCGGCATCTTCAACCACGAACAGGTTATATTTCTTCGCCAGTGCCATGATGGTATCCATCTCGCAGGCGACGCCGGCGTAGTGTACCGGCACGATCGCGCGGGTTTTATCGGTAATCGCCGCTTCGATTTTGGTTTCGTCGATGTTCATGGTGTCCGGCCGCAGATCGACGAACACCACTTTGGCGCCGCGCAGCACAAAGGCGTTGGCGGTTGAAACGAAGGTAAAGCTCGGCATGATCACTTCGTCGCCCGGCTGAATATCCAGCAGGATGGCGGCCATTTCCAACGACGCGGTGCAGGAAGGCGTCAACAGCACTTTCGCGCTGCCGAAATGCTGTTCCATCCACTGCTGGCAGCGACGGGTAAAACCGCCGTCGCCGCACAACTTGCCGCTGCCCATGGCAGCCTGCATATATTCCAGTTCAGTGCCAACAACCGGTGGTGCGTTAAATGGAATCATGTCTACCTCTGTATAACCAGTACGCGGTGCTTTCAATCACGGCACCCTGTCGTTGATAGAGTCGTAATGCGGCGATATTGCCTATCTGGGTCGCGACCCGTAGGCGCTGCATCCCCTGCCGCCGGCATTCGGCGATCGCCGCCGCCATCAGCCTGGAACCAATCCCCCGGCCGGATGCGCCGGGGAAAGCTGCCAACAGGCCGATGCGCGTTTCCCGTTCGCCCAAATTGCGCAGGCTGACGAATCCTTCTGGGTGCCCCTGTTCGTCCAGCGCCAACAGGCATTGATGATCGAAAGTGCCCAAAACGGCCTTTTCGATCCATAAAGCATAAAACCGGCCGCTGTCATCAGGTTGATACCAGGGTGCACGAAAGCGGCTGGCGGCGAATGCCTGAGCCGCCGCGCTACGCAATGCGGGGATATCGGCCTCGGTCGCGAAGCGTATCGCCTGTACGCGGTCACCAAATTTAAGTATCGACCTGTTATCAAGCGCCAAAACCAGATCGACCTCGCCCTCAACCAGGCGGAAGCCCAAATCGGCCAGGCCATCCGCCAAGGCCAATTGCTGTGCGGAGACTTTAGCCTGCACCAGGGCATAAGCCGCCAAGTCGGCCTCAGCCAGAACCGGGGCTGAGGAGGAGAAACTGAGTTTCGCGCTGTCTAGCGCAAAAAACTCACTTTCCCATGACAAAGGCTCAATAGTGGCGTGGACGTGCATGCAGCAGATCCAGCAAA
This sequence comes from Serratia sp. X10, assembly GCF_017811775.1. Lineage (NCBI taxonomy): Bacteria > Pseudomonadati > Pseudomonadota > Gammaproteobacteria > Enterobacterales > Yersiniaceae > Serratia > Serratia sp. X10. The sequence goes on from NZ_JAEIOH010000005.1 coordinate 100,281, forward strand.
TACTTGCCGTAGCCCGTTTTGGACAATGCGGTGGCGGCGCGTTTCAGCCCCTTGTCATCCAGCCAACCGTTGCGCCAGGCGATCTCTTCCAGACAGGCGATTTTAAAGCCCTGACGTTTTTCTACCGTCTGTACGAAGCTGCTGGCTTCCAGCAGGCTGTCGTGAGTGCCGGTATCCAACCAGGCAAAACCGCGCCCCAACAGCTCGACGGTCAGTTCACCGCGCTCCAGATACATCTGATTGATGCTGGTGATTTCCAGCTCGCCGCGCTCGGAAGGCTTCACCTGCTTGGCAAACTCCACCACCTGGCTATCGTAGAAATACAGGCCGGTCACCGCCCAATCAGATTTCGGTTTCTTCGGTTTTTCTTCGATCGACAGCGCACGGAAGTTATCGTCAAACTCCACCACGCCAAAGCGTTCAGGATCCATGACCTGATAACCGAACACGGTGGCACCCTCGGTGCGAGCCGCGACGTTTTTTAATTTCGGACTGAAAGACTGGCCGAAGAAGATGTTATCCCCCAACACCAGGCAGCAAGAATCGCCGTTGATAAACTCCTCGCCGATCAGGAACGCCTGGGCCAAGCCTTCAGGCTTAGGCTGTGCAGCGTAGCTGAGATTGACGCCGAACTGTTCGCCGTTACCCAACAAACGCTCGAAGGACGGCAGATCTTCCGGGGTAGAGATAATCAAAATATCGCGGACCCCCGCCAGCATCAGTACCGACATCGGGTAATAGATCATCGGCTTGTCGTAGATTGGCAGCAGTTGCTTGGACACACCACGAGTAATCGGATGCAGACGCGTGCCGGAACCGCCGGCCAGAATAATACCTTTCATACTTACTCCAAAACCCGCCGCGCCACTTCAGGGCGGCGCGGCGTTAAATTAATCTGACAACCCCAAACGCTCGCCGGCATAAGACCCGTCTTGCACCCGGCGCCACCAGGTTTCGTTAGCCAGGTACCAGGCTACCGTCTTGCGAATGCCGCTTTCGAACGTTTCCTGCGGGCGCCAGCCCAGCTCACGATCGATTTTGCCGGCGTCGATGGCGTAACGCATGTCGTGGCCCGGGCGATCCTTAACGTAAGTGATCAGATCGCGGTAGTGCGCCACGCCCTGTGGTTTGTTTGGCGCCAGTTCTTCCAGCAGGTCACAGATGGTCTGCACCACTTCGATATTCTTGCGCTCGTTATGGCCACCAATATTGTAAGTTTCTCCTACTACGCCTTCGGTCACGACCTGATAGAGCGCACGCGCGTGATCTTCGACATACAGCCAGTCACGCACCTGCGCACCGTTGCCGTATACCGGCAGCGGTTTGCCAGCTACCGCATTCAGGATCACCAGCGGGATCAGCTTCTCCGGGAAATGATAAGGGCCGTAGTTGTTCGAACAGTTGGTCACGAGGGTCGGCAAACCGTAGGTACGCAACCAGGCGCGCACCAGATGATCGCTCGACGCCTTGGAAGCGGAATACGGGCTGCTCGGCGCATACGGTGTGGTTTCGGTGAACAGATCGTCCGTACCGTGCAGATCGCCGTACACTTCGTCGGTGGAGATATGATGGAAACGGAAAGCCTGCTTCTTCTCTGCCGCCAGCGGCTGCCAGTAGTGGCGCGCCGCTTCCAGCATCGTGTAAGTGCCAACCACGTTGGTCTCGATAAACGCCGCCGGGCCGTCTATAGAGCGATCGACGTGGCTTTCCGCCGCCAGGTGCATCACTACATCCGGTTGATACTGGGCGAATACCCGATCCAACCCGACGCGATCGCAGATGTCGATCTGCTCGAAGGCATAACGATCGCTGTCGGCCACTACCGCCAGCGACTCCAGGTTACCGGCATAGGTCAGCTTATCCACCACCACCACGCTATCGCCGGTGGCCTCGATGATGTGCCGCACAACTGCAGAACCAATAAAACCGGCACCACCGGTGACTAAGATACGTTTCAACGCCAGACTCCTTTGGTATCAATTACCCATGTTTGTTTTACATCTTCCGGCCGGATGGCCTTGAACTGCTGATGATCGACCAACATCACGATCACATCGGCCTGCTGCAACGCTTCGGCGATTGGCGTCAACGTCACATGGCCCGCCAACGACTTCGGCAGCTGCTCGACGTTCGGTTCCACTGCCAGCGTTTCGCCGGCGTGCCATTCGGCGATCAGGTGCGCGACTTCTACCGCCGGGCTTTCGCGCAGATCGTCGATATTCGGCTTGAAGGCCAAGCCGAAGCAGGCGATTTTCACCTCTGACGCCCGCTTGTCGGTGGCGGCCAGGCAATCGGCCACCGCCGCTTTCACCCGGTCGACTACCCACAACGGTTTACCGTCGTTTACCAGACGCGCGGTGTGGATCAAGCGCGCCTGCTGTGGGTTCTGCGCTACGATAAACCACGGATCGACGGCGATGCAGTGGCCGCCGACGCCTGGGCCAGGCTGCAGAATGTTCACCCGCGGGTGACGGTTCGCCAGGCGAATCAGTTCCCAGACGTTGATCCCTTGTTCGGCGCAAATCAGCGACAGTTCGTTAGCAAAGGCGATGTTCACATCGCGGAAGCTGTTTTCCGTCAGCTTGCACATCTCGGCAGTGCGTGAGTTGGTGACCACGCATTCCCCCTCGAGGAAAATCTTGTACAGTTCGCTGGCGCGCGCCGAGCACTTCGGCGTCATGCCGCCGATCACGCGATCGTTTTGAATCAGCTCCACCATCACCTGCCCCGGCAACACGCGCTCCGGGCAGTAGGCGATATTCACGTCCGCCGCTTCGCCCGCTTGTTGCGGGAAGCTGAGATCGCTGCGCGCCTGCGCCAACCATGCCGCCATCTGTTCAGTGGCGCCCACCGGCGAGGTGGACTCAAGGATCACCAGATCGCCTTTTTTCAGCACCGGCGCCAGCGATTTCGCCGCCGCCTCGACATAGGCCAGATCCGGCTCATGATCGCCCTTGAACGGCGTAGGCACCGCGATCAGGAACGCGTCAGCCGCCAGCGGTTTGGTCACCGCCTGCAGGAAACCGCCGTCGACGGCATCCTTGACCACTTTATCCAGATCCGGTTCGACGATATGGATAGCACCGCGATTAATGGTATCTACCGCATGTTGGTTAACATCTACGCCCACCACTTTTTTCTTGCGGGAAGCAAACGCCGCCGCCGTTGGCAAGCCGATATAACCCAGGCCGATAACCGAAATAGTGTCAAAACTCATAGTGTCACCTGATGATTCTTTAAAGCTTCGAGGATACGCTGACAGGCATGCCCGTCGCCGTATGGGTTGTGCGCCCGGCTCATCGCGTGATATTCGCTTTCGTCCGTCAACAGCCGGGTCACCGCTTCAACAATTTTGGCCACATCGGTGCCGACCAGGCGCACCGTGCCCGCATCTACCGCCTCCGGGCGCTCGGTGGTATCGCGCATCACCAGCACCGGCTTGCCTAACGAGGGCGCCTCTTCCTGAATGCCGCCGGAGTCGGTAAGGATCATGTAAGCGTGGGTCATCAGATAGACAAACGGCAAATAATCCTGCGGCTCGATCAGCATGACGTTGTCGATGCCTTTCAAAATGCGATTCACCGGCTCGCTGACATTCGGATTGAGATGCACCGGGTACACCACCTGCACTTCCGGGTGGCTGCGGGCGATCTCCGCCAGCGCGCTGCAAATCCGCTCAAAACCGCCGCCAAAACTTTCCCGGCGATGGCCGGTGACCAGAATCAGTTTTTTGTCGGCGTCGAGGAACGGGTAACGCTGCGCCAGGCTGGCGCGCAGCGCAGCATCGCTCATCACGCGATCGCGCACCCAGAACAGCGCGTCGATCACCGTATTGCCGGTCACAAAAATACGGTTGTCCGGCAGCAGCTCGCGCAGCAGATTTTGGCGCGAGTTCTCGGTCGGCGCGAAGTGGTACATCGCCAGATGGCCGGTCAGTTTGCGGTTGGCCTCTTCCGGCCAGGGAGAATACAGATTGCCGGTACGCAGCCCGGCCTCGACATGCCCAACGGGAATGCGTTGATAGAACGCCGCCAGGCTGGTCGCCAGCGTGGTGGTGGTATCGCCGTGCACCAGCACCACGTCCGGTTTGAAGTCTTCCAGCACCCCTTTCAGCCCTTCCAGGATGCGACAGGTGATTTCCGTTAGCCCCTGGCCGGGTTTCATGATGTTCAGGTCGTAATCCGGCGTGATCTCGAACAACCGCAATACCTGATCCAACATCTCACGATGCTGTGCCGTTACGCAGACTCTTGCTTCAAAGGCCTCATCCTGGGCCAGTGCATGTACCAGCGGCGCCATTTTAATGGCTTCAGGTCTGGTGCCGAAAACAGTCAACACTTTCACAGCGAATCTCTTTTGGTCGGTTAATCGCAGGCCCCGCCTGCGAATGGGGCGCTCACGCGCCCTGCATCAGATTATTATATTATTTTTTTAACTACGCGGCCGACGCGCCAAGGCCACACCGGCGCCAACCAACGCGCCCATCGCGCCCCACAAAATCAGCCAGAAGACCCGGCGTGGGCTGTCGCGTTTTACCGGCTCTTCCGGCGTGCGCAAATAGCGATAGGTCTGGAACTTCTCATCCAACGTCGGGCCAACGTTCAGCGTCGCCAGCATTGCGCGGTTCTGATCGTAATCCAGATCGTAGGTCGGGCCGGAGGCCTGCAGGCCTTCCAGACGCGCCTGCAGCATTGGCCGGCCCAGCAAGAACAGATCCGAATCCGGCAACTGTTCGGCCGGAGTGTCGGTTTGCGTACGGCTGATCCCCTGGCTCTCGGCAATTTTCAACGCCTGTTGCGTGGTGTTCAGCTCGCGCTTGTAAACCGCCTCCGCGACCGCTTCCTGGCGCTTGACCTGTGCCTTCATCGAGGTGGTGCGAGCGGCCCACGCGCCCTGGATCTCTTCGTTCAGGTGCAGGGCAGCGCGGTGGCTGGCGAAGGCCACGTATTGGCGCAGCAAGCGGTTGGCGTCCGCGGCGGTTTCCGCCGTCAGCTTCACGCCGTCGTTCGGGACTTTTTTGTCGTCGCGCGGCGTGAACAGGATGTTATTGATCAGCTCGTCGAGCAATGCCGCATCGGCACGGGCATCCCCTTCCTGACGCTGTTTGTAGTAATCGCTCTGCAGCCAGAAATCGCGACGGGTGTCGTAAGCCGCCAGCTGCATGATGAACTCATTGTACGCTTCATCCGCGATGCTCGGCTGATCGCCGGCCGCCGCCGCCGGCAGCGTGCGCACATCCAGATTGCGCAGGAACTGCTGCTGGGAGTAATAACCGCCCAGCGCATTCACCGTCGGCCTGTCAGTGATCGCGGTGGCGCTCCACTCTTGCTTAACCAGGTAAGAAACGATCAGCGCGACCGCCGCGAACAGCACCGCAATGCCGATAATCCACGGTTTGCCGCGCCACAGGGTGCAGCACAGGCCGCGGATATCGAGTTCGTTATCCACCGCCGGGGTATGCTTGTCAGACGTTGTTTCTGGATTCATCACAGCCAAAAAGCCTCTGGTCTCTGGTTAAGGTACTTGCTTGTTATCGCCCGAACGCCGCAAGCGGCGCTTGATACGCTTAATGTACCGCGCAACCCGCCAGGCGCGCTTGATGCAGTAACCGTACAGGAAGAAGGCAAGCAAGAATAATGCCAACATAACCCACTCAGGGATAAAAGTCAGGCGTTCGCCGATCACGCCCACCGCAGCCAGCAACGCGGCCGCCAGGGTGATCAGCACGAAAGCCTGCCGCGGCGTAAAGCCGGCGCGCATGATCAGGTGGTGAATATGTTGACGATCGGGAGAGAAGGGGCTCATCCCCTTGCGTAAACGGCGATACATGATTGCTATCATGTCCATCAGCGGAATAGCGATGATCCACAGCGCGGTCACCGGGTTGATCGAGTGCGCCTTTCCCTGTGAACTTTGCAGCAGCAGCCAAATGGCGGTAAAGCCGATCAGGGTGCTGCCGGCATCCCCCATAAACACCTTATAACGGCGGCCGAGGATGCCGAGATTGAGCAAAATATAGGGAACGATAGTGGCGATCATCGCAAAGCACCAGAACGCCAGCTCATGATGGCCGCTCAGGTACAGCAGCAGGCCCAGCGCCCCGAAGGAGACGCAAGACAAACCGCCCAGCAGACCATCGATGCCGTCGACCATATTGAAAGCGTTGATCGCCGCCCATACCGCGAACAGCGTCACCAGATAGCCGAACGGCCCCAGCAGCATCTCCCAGTCACCCAGCACATGGCCGAAGCTGCGCAGATACAGACCGGCGAACACCATCATGGCGATGCCGACCAGCGCCTGCACCAGGGCGCGAATTTTAACGCTGATATCGAAACGATCGTCGAGCGCCCCCACAAACACCAGAATACCGGCGCAGGTGAGATAAAGCTTGGCGTGTGCGATGGGTTGTTCAGAGATCCAAAACGCGAAGCACAACCCGGCATAAACGGAAATACCGCCGACCAGAGGAATCAGCCCCTGATGGCGTTTGCGATAATTGGGTTTATCTACCAGACCAATACGTTTTGCCGCCTTGCGGGCAACAAAGAGAAAAGCCAAAGAAAACAGGAAAACAAATAGAATTTCAGTACTCATAGTGAGTAAGTTCACAGTTAACAGATCTCTGTAGAAGATAAGGCAGCTTACCACGGGCTAAGGCTTGTGCCATCGGCCCCCGCTACCTTTCGGTCATTTCCTATGACAACGGTGATTCATGCCTATTTTCTTCGCATCGACTGACAAAATGACAGCAGCAAAGCCGACCGGCGCGAAACCGACCGACAAACAAGATGAATTCTCAATAAGTCGAGGAAACAACTTACTTTTCCATTACTGCTACTTATCGTATCCGCCAAAAGCGAAAAACGCCACGACTAGGCGTGGCGTTCAGCGAATTTTTTAACGAATTATGAGCGTTTCATCATATCGAAGAATTCATCGTTGGTTTTAGTCATCGCCAACTTATTAATGAGGAACTCCATCGCGTCGATTTCACCCATCGGATGAATGATTTTGCGCAGGATCCACATTTTTTGCAGCTCTTCAGAGGTGGTGAGCAGCTCTTCTTTACGGGTACCGGAGCGGTTGTAATCGATAGCCGGGAATACGCGTTTCTCGGCGATTTTACGCGCCAGATGCAATTCCATGTTGCCGGTACCTTTAAATTCTTCGTAGATCACTTCATCCATCTTCGAACCGGTATCAACCAGCGCGGTCGCGATGATGGTCAGGCTGCCGCCCTCTTCCACGTTACGCGCCGCACCGAAGAAGCGCTTCGGACGATGCAGGGCGTTGGCGTCCACACCACCTGTCAGCACCTTGCCCGAGGCCGGCACCACGGTGTTGTAGGCGCGCGCCAGACGGGTGATAGAGTCGAGCAGAATGATCACGTCTTTCTTGTGCTCAACCAGGCGCTTGGCCTTCTCGATCACCATTTCGGCCACTTGCACGTGACGCGAAGCCGGCTCGTCGAAGGTCGATGCGATCACTTCGCCTTTCACCAGGCGCTGCATCTCGGTCACTTCTTCCGGACGTTCGTCGATCAGCAGCACCATCAGCACACAGTCTGGGTGGTTGTAGGCGATGCTCTGCGCGATGTTCTGCAGCAGCATGGTTTTACCGGCTTTCGGCGGTGCCACGATCAGGCCACGCTGGCCGCGGCCAATCGGCGCCGCCAGATCCAGTACGCGCGCCGTCAAGTCTTCGGTCGAGCCGTTGCCGCGCTCCATCCGCAGACGGGAATTGGCGTGCAGCGGCGTCAAGTTCTCGAACAGGATCTTGCTGCGGGCGTTTTCCGGCTTGTCGTAGTTGACTTCGTTGACTTTCAGCAGGGCAAAATAGCGCTCGCCTTCTTTTGGCGGACGAATCTTACCGGAAATGGTGTCACCTGTGCGGAGGTTGAAGCGGCGGATTTGGCTAGGGGATACGTAGATGTCGTCGGGACCGGCGAGGTAGGAACTGTCTCCAGAGCGGAGGAAACCGAATCCATCCTGCAATATCTCGAGCACGCCGTCGCCGAAGATATCTTCTCCGCTTTTCGCATGTTGCTTCAGAATGGAGAAGATGATGTCCTGCTTGCGCATGCGGGCAAGGTTTTCCAGCCCCATATTTTCGCCGAGAGTAATCAGCTCAGAAACCGGCGTATTCTTTAATTCGGTAAGATTCATAGTGGTGGGTTCTTAAACTCGGGGTATGTCTCGAACTTGTATCGTGAATGGTATGGCAGCGAGATGCGTGCCTGTTTACTGGACGTTCGATCACCGGGCGCAGAGCCGTCGCGGTAAGAAATGGCTTACATCGGGCGCACGCATTGACGGTTGAAGATCGAAGGTACCTTAAAAATGATTTTTGCAAAACCGTTTGATTGCCAAAACACGGGTTGAGTTCAGTTTACTTTCAACGCCAGTGGTTCGACACAGAGTATAGCTTTAGATTCAAACTCTTTAGATTTAAAACTTCGGGCAAGTTCTATATGCAGTGTGGTTAAACTTAACACGCTTCTTGGCAGGCGTCTAGCGGTGAATTGAACATCACCGCCAGGCGCCTGATACTGGGCTTCCCGCCCGATTACAGATTCGCGTTCAGGAAATCTTTGAGCTGACCTTTGGACAACGCGCCAACCTTGGTCGCGGCCACTTCACCGTTCTTGAACAGCAACAGCGTAGGGATGCCACGGATACCGTACTTAGGCGCGGTAGCCGGGTTCTGATCGATATTCAGCTTGGTGATGGTCAGTTTGCCTTCGAACTCTTCGGCAATCTCATCCAGAATCGGAGCAATCATCTTGCACGGCCCACACCATTCAGCCCAGAAATCGACCAGGATCGGCCCTTCCGCTTTCAGCACGTCAGCTTCGAAGCTGCTGTCAGTCAGGTGAATAATTTTATCGCTCATGTTCTACTCCACAGGATTATGTCTACCTTGTTGGTGTAGCATTAACCAACTCAAGGTGATTTTATTGCACCGCGTTTATTTCAACGGATGTGCTTTCGTAAAGCAATAGTTAGCTGATATTCTACCACACTATGAGCAAAACACACTTGACCGAACAGAAGTTTTCCGACTTCGCCCTGCACCCGTTAGTCCTTGAAGCCCTTGAGAAAAAAGGGTTTCACAATTGCACGCCCATCCAGGCGTTAGCATTGCCGCTCACGCTCTCCGGGCGTGACGTTGCAGGTCAGGCGCAAACCGGTACCGGAAAGACGCTGGCGTTTTTGGCGTCTACTTTTCACTATTTGCTGACCCACCCGGCGAAACAGGATCGCCAGACCAATCAGCCGCGCGCCTTGATCATGGCGCCTACGCGTGAACTGGCGGTGCAAATCCACTCCGATGCGGAAGCCCTCTCCCAGACCACCGGCCTGAAGCTGGGCCTGGCCTACGGCGGCGACGGCTACGACAAACAGCTGAAAGTGCTGGAAAGCGGCGTGGACATTCTGATTGGCACCACCGGCCGTTTAATCGATTACACCAAGCAGAACTATGTCGATCTCGGCGCGATGCAGGTCGTCGTGCTGGATGAAGCCGATCGCATGTACGATCTCGGCTTTATCAAAGACATCCGTTGGCTGTTCCGCCGCATGCCTGCGGCCGATCAACGCCTGAACATGCTGTTCTCCGCCACGCTGTCCTATCGCGTACGCGAACTGGCCTTCGAGCAGATGAACAACGCCGAATATGTTGAAGTGGAACCGGAACAGAAAACCGGCCACCGCATTAAAGAAGAGCTGTTCTACCCGTCCAACGAAGAAAAAATGCGTCTGCTGCAGACGCTGATCGAAGAAGAGTGGCCGGATCGCGCCATCATCTTCGCCAACACCAAGCACCGCTGCGAAGACATCTGGGGCCACCTGGCCGCCGACGGTCACCGCGTCGGCCTGCTGACCGGTGACGTAGCGCAGAAAAAACGCCTGCGCATCCTCGACGACTTCACCAAGGGCAATCTGGATATCCTGGTCGCCACCGACGTCGCCGCGCGCGGTCTGCACATTCCCGCCGTCACGCACGTCTTCAATTACGATCTGCCTGACGACTGCGAAGACTACGTGCACCGCATCGGCCGTACCGGCCGAGCAGGTGCCAGCGGTCACTCCATCAGCCTGGCTTGTGAAGAGTACGCGCTCAACCTGCCGGCGATCGAGACCTATATCGATCACAGCATTCCAGTGAGCAAGTACAACAGCGATGCGCTGCTGACCGATCTACCGGCGCCGAAGCGCCTGTCGCGTCCGCGCGGCGGCAACGGCCCACGTCGCAACTCCGCGCCACGTCGCGGCGGCGCGCCGCGCAACAACCGTAAACGTTCGAGCTGATCGCCATGCTCAGCTCCAGCACGCTTTATGCTGCCATCGATCTCGGCTCCAACAGCTTCCATATGCTGGTGGTGCGCGAGGTGGCCGGCAGCATTCAGACTCTGGCGCGGATCAAGCGCAAAGTGCGCCTGGCGGCCGGGCTGGATCAGAATAATCACCTGTCGCATGAGGCCATGCAGCGCGGCTGGCAGTGTCTGCGGCTGTTCTCCGAACGCCTGCAGGACATTCCGCGCGAGCAGATCCGCGTTGTCGCCACCGCCACGCTGCGTCTGGCGTCCAACGCCGATGAGTTTCTGCAGGCCGCCGAGCAAATCCTCGGCTGCCCGGTGCAGGTCATCAGCGGTGAAGAAGAGGCGCGGCTGATTTATCACGGCGTCGCACACACCACCGGCGGGCCGGATCGTCGGCTGGTCGTCGATATCGGCGGCGGCAGTACCGAACTGGTCACCGGCACCGGCGCACAGGCATCGCAGCTGTACAGCCTGTCGATGGGCTGCGTCACCTGGCTGGAGCGCTACTTCAGCGATCGCAACCTCGGGCAAGAAAACTTCGAGCGCGCCGAACAGGCCGCGCGCGAAATGGTGCGGCCGATCGCGCCGCAGCTGCGCCAGCACGGTTGGCAAATCTGCGTCGGCGCTTCCGGCACCGTACAAGCGCTGCAGGAAATCATGGTGGCGCAAGGCATGGATGAACGCATCACCCTGCCCAAGCTGCGCCAGTTGAAACAGCGGGCCATTCAGTGCGGCAAGCTGGAAGAGCTGGAGATCGAAGGGTTGACGCTGGAACGCGCGCTGGTCTTCCCGAGCGGCCTGTCCATTCTGCTGGCCATCTTCCAGGAACTGGGTATCGAAAGCATGATGCTGGCCGGCGGTGCGCTGCGTGAAGGCCTGGTTTACGGCATGCTGCATCTGCCGGTGGAGCAGGATATTCGCACCCGCACCATCCGCAACCTGCAGCGTCGCTACCTGATCGACACCGAGCAGGCCGAGCGCGTCAGCCAGCTCGCCGCCAACTTCTCGCAGCAGGTCGCCAACGAGTGGCAGTTGGATGCGCGATGTCGCGAGCTATTACACAGCGCCAGCCTGATCCACGAACTCGGCCTCAGCGTCGATTTCAAGCAGGCGCCGCAACACGCCGCCTACCTGATCCGCCACCTGGACTTACCCGGTTTTACTCCCGCGCAGAAAAAACTGCTGGCCACCCTGTTGCAAAACCAGAGCAACACCCTCGACCTGTCGCTGTTGAACCAGCAAAACGCCCTGCCGCCGCGCACCGCGCAGCGTCTGTGCCGCATTTTGCGCCTGGCGATCATCTTCGCCAGCCGCCGCCGCGACGACACGCTACCGGCGGTGCGTTTACGCGCCAATCAGGACGATGACCTGACGGTGATCTTGCCGCCGGGTTGGCTGGAGCAGCATCCGCTGCGCGCCGAGGCGCTGGAGCAGGAAAGCCACTGGCAGAGCTACGTCCACTGGACGCTGCGGTTGGAAGAACAACGTTGAAATGACAAGGGCGCGATGAGCGCCCTTGCTTTTTAATTCCCGCCTTTGGCCTTGGCCAACTGGGCGCGGATATTGGCCAGATGGCTCTGCCCCTTCTGCATCCGCTCCTGCGGGCTCACCACTTTGCGCTCGGTTTCCCACGCCAAATCGTCCTGCGGCAGCTCCAACAGGAATCGGCTCGGCTCCGGCCGCACCAACTCACCGTACTGACGGCGTTCGCGGCACAGGGTGAAGATCAGCTCTTTTTGCGCACGGGTGATCCCTACATAGGCCAAACGCCGCTCTTCATCGACATTGTCTTCGTCGATGCTGCTCTGGTGCGGCAGCAGCCCCTCTTCCATGCCCACCAGGAACACGTAGGGGAACTCCAACCCTTTGGAAGCGTGCAGCGTCATCAGCTGCACCTGATCCAGCTCCTCTTCGCTTTCACCTCGCTCCATCATGTCGCGCAGGGTGAAACGCGTCACGACCTGAGTCAGCGTCATCGGCTCGTCCAAATCGTTGCCTTCCAGCATCTCCGTCATCCAACCGAACAGCGTATTGACGTTCTTCATCCGCATTTCGGCGGCCTTCGGGCTGGTCGAGGTTTCAAACAGCCAGCTCTCATAATCCACGCCGCGGATCAGATCGCGCACCGCCGCCACCGGCTCACGCTCCGCCTGCTGGGCGATGCCGCCCAGCCAGTGGGTGAAACGCTGCAGCGATTCCAGCCCGCGCCCGGTCAGGTGCTGGCTCAGCCCCAGATCGAAGCTGGCATGGAACAAACTCTTGTTGCGCTGGTTGGCCCACTCGCCGAGCTTCTGCAGCGTCGCCGGGCCGATCTCGCGCTTGGGAGTATTGACGATACGCAGGAAGGCGCTGTCGTCCTCCGGGTTGGTCAGCACGCGCAGGTAGGCCAGCAAATCCTTGATCTCGGGGCGGGAGAAGAACGACGTACCGCCGGAAATCTTGTACGGGATGCGGTTCTGCATCAGCATCTTTTCAAACACCCGCGACTGGTGGTTGCCGCGGTACAGAATCGCATAGTCGCCGTAGTTGGTTTTTTTCACGAAGTGGTGGGCGATCAGTTCCCCCACCACGCGCTCGGCTTCGTGATCCTCGTTATTGGCGGTCACCACCTTCAGCTCTTCGCCATACCCGAGTTCGGAAAACAGCCGTTTTTCAAACACGTGCGGGTTATTGGCGATCAGGATGTTGGCCGCCTTCAGAATGCGCTCGCTGGAGCGATAATTTTGCTCCAGTTTGATCACCTGCAGCGCCGGGAAATCTTCCTTCAACAGCACCAGGTTCTGCGGCCGCGCGCCGCGCCAGGAGTAGATCGACTGATCGTCGTCGCCCACCACGGTAAAGCGCGCGCGATGGCCCACCAGCAGCTTCACCAGCTCGTATTGGCTGGTGTTGGTATCCTGATACTCATCCACCAGCAGATAGCGAATGCGCTGCTGCCAGCGTTCACGCACCTCTTCGTTGCGTTGCAGCAGCAGCGTCGGCAACAGGATCAAATCGTCGAAGTCCAGCACGTTGCACGCCCGCATATGGGCGTGGTAAAGACCGTAGCAATGGGCGAACAGTTTGTCGCGCTCCGAGCGCGCCAGCTCCGCCGCCCGCTGGGGATCGATCAGGTCGTTTTTCCAGTTGGAGATGGTCGAAATCAGCTGCGCCACCAGCGTTTTATCGCTTTCCAGCCACTTTTCGGTCAGCTCTTTCAGCAATGCCAGCTGATCCTGGTCGTCGAACAGCGAAAAGTTGGACTTCATGCCCAGCGCCACATATTCCCGCTTGATGATCTCCAGCCCCAGGGTGTGGAAGGTGGAAATCATCAGCCCGCGCGCCTCTTTGCGTCCCAGGGTTTGCGACACGCGCTCTTTCATCTCGCGCGCGGCTTTGTTGGTAAAGGTCACGGCGGCGATGTGCCGCGCCTGGTAGCCGCAGTGGTGGATCAGGTGGGCTATCTTGTTGGTGATAACGCGCGTCTTGCCGGAACCGGCACCGGCCAACACCAGGCAGGGCCCGGTAACGAATTCGACGGCTTGTTGTTGGCTGGGGTTTAATCGCATGGCGCTGACTGGCTCGACTGTAAAACGTGGAAGGGAATTGTAGCAGAAAGCGCCGATGAGATTTAGCGGGTATAATCAGCGCAATTTTCGCATCGATAAAGGCAATACCATGGCAAAAACGGCGTGCGCCCTGCACATTCTGGTAGACAATGAAAAGCTGGCCAACGAGCTGCTGGCCAAGCTGAAGCGCGGCGTCAGCTTCGACACGCTGGCGCGCAAATACTCGAGTTGCCCGTCAAAACGCAACGGCGGCTCGCTGGGCGAATTCAACAAAGGCGCAATGGTGCCTGCGTTCGATAAAGCGGTGTTCAGCATTCCGCTGCTCAAACCTTACGGCCCGGTCAAAACCCAGTTCGGTTACCACATCATCAAGGTGCTGTACCGCAACTAGGGGGCCTGAGCCCCCTGCCACGAATTACTGCGCGCCAGCGGCGTCCGTCGCCGGCGCAGCCACCGCGGTGTCGGCCGGTTTGGCTTCTTCCGTCACCACCGCCGGCGCCGGCATCATGATGCCGTCATAGGTATCCTGCAACTGCTTCATGCTCATTTCCGGCTCGCCCTTCGGCTGCATCAGCACCAGCGTCGCCTCCTGAGACAACTGCAGCTTCAGCGCCTGATTCAGCGTCTCCAGCGTCAGGCTGGACAGGAACTCCTGGCGCAGCTTCTGGTACAGCTCCGGCGCGATATCCACCACCCCGCTCTGCTGTGACCGCAGACGCTGGCTCATCAGCACGTCGGTGTCGGTACGGGCGTAGGTCGCGAACAGCTTGCTCAGCTGATCGTTTTTCTGCGCCAGCAGCGCATCGAATTCCTCTTTCGACAGGCCGTTGTCACGCACGTTGGCCAGTTCGCGGGCAATGAAGCCCAGGCTGCCGTTCAGATTGTTGTTCGGCGTATCCAGGTGGATGGCGCACTGCCCGCGCTGGTACTGCACGCGGCAGTCAAAGCCCAAATGCAGGTTTTTCTGGTCGCTTTTTTCCAGCGTCTGCTGGAGGTGCCAGAACAACGCCTCGCGGGCGAGATCGCCACGCCAGTAGCGCAGCAGGCTTTGCGAATCGCGAATCGGGTGCCATGGCGAATCCCACATGATCGACAGCGTATCCTGCTTCACCTGCTCGCTGATCAGGCTCACCGGCTGCTGCGGCAGCGGCGTCAAGGTCGGCAACGGAGCCGGGGTTTCACGTTTGCCCTGCAGCGGCGAGAAGGCCTTGTTGATCTGCTCGCCCAGGCTGCGGCTGTCAACCTTGCCGACCACGAACAGCGTCATGGCGTCCGGTGTGTACCACTGCTGATAGAATTTCTTCAACTGCTCAAGGTTGACCGGCCGTTTCGCCGGCTGCGCCGGATCGTGCGCCAGCAGCGTCGAGCCTTTCAGGCGGTAACGCCACCAGGCGTCTTTGGTATTGGGTGGGAAAGTGCCGACCGGATTGATGCTGGAATTCATCACCGCGTGCACCGTGTGCTCGTCGATCGCCAGTTTGCCGGTGGTGTCCGCCAGCCAGGCCAGCGCTTCTTTCAGCAGATCGGGCCGGTTGTTCGGCAAGCTGAGGTTATACATGGTGAAATCGTACGAGATGATAGCCGGCGGCAGCGGCCGCTCGTTATCTACGCTCTGCTGCCACAGCGCCCGCAGCTGCGGCGCCGTGAAGCTTTCGCTGCGCGTCAACGCCAGCCGCGGCAGCAGGTGGGCAAAGCCGGTCTGCTGCGAAGACTCCACCAAAGAGCCGGTATTGACGATCAGCCGCAGTTCCACGCGGTCGCTCGGCCGCTGCGGCGTATCGAGAATCTGCCATGAAAACCCGTTGGCCAGCGCCCCCTGCTGCCAGGCAGGATCGGGTTGTAGTGCTTCAGCCTGCACGCTGCCACTGGCTGCCGCCAGTAGCAGCCCACCAACTATAAGATGAATTCTGGTGCCCTGCATGTGAACCCCTACTTAATGACTATCCAATTTCTTATGCAAATGCGTGTATTCCATTCAATGGAATCATAAAAATACGCCCTGAGTTTCACGGTGGGGCGGAAAGCAGAAAGTGTACCATCGTGTTAGACCGCGCGCCTTTGCGGATGTCACTCATTAGAGTGAAAAATAATAGATTGCGGGGTTTTTAATGCAAAAAATCGTTACGAGGCAGGGGAAGAAGCTCACCGGCCGCGGATGCGGCCGGTGATTTATCGCCGAAATCAGGCGGAAGGCAGCGTTTTGTCCGCGCCGGTGTTTTTGTTGTTCAGGGTGTCTTTCAGCTGCTTCTCATCCAGCTGATTACACCATTTGGCCACGACCACGGTCGCCACGCCATTGCCCACCAGGTTGGTCAGCGCGCGGGCTTCCGACATAAAGCGGTCGATGCCGAGGATCAGCGCCAGGCCGGCCAGCGGCAGGTGGCCTACGGCGGAGATGGTGGCGGCCAACACGATAAAGCCGCTGCCGGTCACGCCCGCCGCCCCTTTGGAGGAGAGCAGCAACACCACCAGCAGGGTAATCTGATGCATGATATCCATGTGGGTATTGGTCGCCTGAGCGATAAACACCGCGGCCATGGTCAGGTAGATAGAGGTGCCGTCCAGGTTGAAGGAGTATCCGGTCGGGATCACCAGGCCCACCACCGATTTCTTGCAGCCCAACTTCTCCATTTTATCCAGCATGCGCGGCAGCGCGGATTCGGACGACGAGGTTCCCAGCACGATCAGCAGCTCTTCTTTGATGTAGTTGACGAATTTGAAGATGCTGAAGCCGTTGGCGCGGGCGATGCTGCCCAACACCACTACCACGAACAGGATGCAGGTAATATAGAAACACACGATCAGCTGGCCGAGTTGCACCAGCGTGCCGACGCCGTATTTACCGATGGTAAACGCCATGGCGCCGAAGGCCCCCAGCGGCGCCAGGCGCATGATCATGTTGATGATGCCGAAAATCACCCGCGAGAAGCTGTCGATCACGTTGTAGATCAGCTGCCCTTTGTCGCCCAGACGATGCAGGGCGAAGCCGAACAGCACCGCGAACAGCAGCACCTGAAGAATGTTGCCGCTGGCGAACGCGCCGATCACGCTGCCGGGGATGATGTCCAGCAGGAACGGAATGATGCCCTGCTGCTGCGCCTGCTCGGCGTAGATCGCCACCGCTTTGGCGTCCAGCGTACCGGGATCGACGTTCATGCCAGCGCCCGGTTGCACCAGGTTGACGATCACCAGGCCGATAATCAGCGCGAGGGTGCTGACGATTTCAAAATACAGCAGCGCGATGGCGCCGGTGCGCCCCACCGCCTTCATGCTTTCCATGCCGGCGATGCCGGTCACCACGGTGCAGAAAATCACCGGGGCGATAATCATCTTGATCAGTTTGACGAAGCCATCGCCCAAGGGTTTCATCTGGGCGCCGAGGTCAGGGTAGAAGTGGCCAAGCAGGATACCCAGCGTGATCGCCGTCAGCACCTGAAAATAGAGGCTCTTAAAAATTGTTGTTTTCATATGAACATCCTATGGGGGGAAGACACGCACCAGGCGGCAGTCTAAAAATCCAGCCTGTTCATTGCTTGCGCGGAAAATAACACCCACTTAACAACATGGAAATAATTTGTTGCACCCACTCCTCAGGGTTGATGTGAATTTAAGAGCTGAAACGCGTCAGTCGGGGTGCAAAGCTGAAAATTGCGTAAGCCTTTGTTTGCACTAACGCAAAAGAGGTATGAGGAGAATAGCGATTTTCGGACGGGGAAAAGTACCGGAAAGGTAACGCGGCGCTCACGGCGCCGCGCGGCAAAACTCGGTTTCGAACGCTTCACGCGGCAGCGGCCGAGCGAACAGGAACCCTTGCCCGCTGCGAATGCCGTGCTTCAGCAGCCAGTCGCGCTGCTCGGCGTTTTCCACGCCTTCGGCCATCACCGGCAACGCCAGCACTTCGGAGATTGAACTGACGATGCGCACCATTGCATCGTCGGCCGGCAGCCCCTGAATGAAACTGCGGTCGATTTTTATCAAATCGATCGGCAGGGATTTCAACCGGTTCAGGTACTCCAGGCTGGAGTAACCCATGCCGAAGTCGTCCAGCGCGATCGACAGCCCCAGATCGTGCAGCTCGCGCAGCAGCGCCAGCGCGCGGTCGAGATCGTCGATGCGTACCGTCTCGGTGATCTCCAGCAGCAGCTTGCGCGGATCGATCCGATACTGCGCCAGCAGATTTTTCAGATGCGGAACAAACGCCTCGTCCTGCATCTGAATGCCGGAAACGTTGACCGCCAGCGGCAGCGCAATGCCGCGCTGCTGCCAGTCCGCCAGGATACGGCAGGACTCTTCCAGCACCCAGTTGCCGAGCGGCACAATCACGCCCAGCTCTTCCGCGAGCGGAATGACGTCGGCCGGCAGGGTATAGCTGCCGTCGTATTGCTGCCAACGCAGCAACGCTTCTGCGCCAATCACCTCGTTGGACTGCATGTCGATCTGCGGCTGCAGGAACAGCGTGAAATGCCGCTGCTCAATGCCGTGCAGGATCTCGCTCTCCTGCGTCAATCGCTTCTGCGTGCGCTCCGTCAGGCTGGGTTCGAAGAACAGGATCTGATTTTTCCCTTCGCGATGCGCGGACATCATCGCCGAGGTGGCGCTGCGCAGCAGCTGTTCCGCGCTCTCCCCCTGATTGAGGTAGTGGGCGATGCCGATGCTGGCGTTGGGCCGCAGCGCCAGGCCTTCCAGCGTCAACGGCGCGTTGATCTCCGCCATGATGCGCCGCGCCAGCTGCATGGCGTGGAACGGCCGCTCGATGCCCTTGGCCAGGATGGCGAATTCGGTATTGCTCAGCTGTGCCAGCACGCCGTTTTCGTCAATGCAGCCGCGCAGCTTCTTCGCCAGCGCCAACAGCAATGCCTCACGCATCGCCGGGCTCATCACGCCCGACGCTTCATGCAGCGTCTCGATGCCGATCACCAGCAGGTTAAAACGCTCGGGGCGCAGGCTGGAGGCGATATGCTGTTCCAGCAACGCGTTCAGCAAGGCCGGGTTCGGCAGTTCGGTCACCGGGTGGCGGGTGCTCAGGCGGCTCATGTCGGCATGCGCCTTGGCCAGCGTCTGTTGATTGCGGTTGTAGTTGCGCACCAGCAGGCCGAGCTCGTCGTCCTGGTGCAGCGCCGGCAGCATCAGCTGGTGATAAGGCGCCTCGTCCTGCGAGATGTTTTCCAGCTCTTTGGCCATCGCGCGCAGCGGATGCACCATCAGCCGGTTCATGCACCAGGTGATGGACACCGACAGGATCAGCGCCAGCAGCAGGTAGGTCGACAGCATGGTCGACAAAATGCTGAGGATAAACTGGTACATGCGGAACGAATCGGCCTGCAGCACCAGGTAGGCCAGCGGCTGCTGATTGGCCGGCACCCGTTCCAGCGAATAGAGCGGCACGGAAATTTGGATAGGCAACTCAAACAGCCGGGCGATCAGCGTCGGCACCGGCCGCTCCGGCGGGAAATTGGCGTGCAGCGCCTGAAACTCGTTCGGCAAGACGATATCCGCCCGGCTCAGAATGCCGACCGGCAACAGCGTATTCAGCACCTTTTTGGCTTCCGGCACGTCCATGCGCAGCACCGCTTCCGCCAGCGGCTGGCGTACGGAGTGAGCGATATTCTCCAGTTGCTGGGCGTAGTCATCCCTGCGCTGCTGCACAAAATGGAACAACTGAATCACGATAAAGATACAGATCGTGACCAGCGCCACGCCGGACACTGTCGCCATCTGCTTAATCGTTAACGAACGCCTGACCCGCAAACCTGCTCTCCGTAAAATCGGGCTGAAACAAAAAGGGGGCTGACTCTCACCCGCCCCCTCGAACCGGGCTGAGTATACTCGATCATCGGCTGTTTTTATCCGGCTATGCCGCAGGCATAACCAAGAAAATCGCGGGTTTCAGTCTTTTCCTAGAGCGAACAAACACGACCCGGACACAGGGTAACAAAACTCCCCGGTGTCCGACACTCTGAATCTCTCTCCTCCCGGTTACTTGAAGTCGGCATACGGCGTCAGCGGCTGCGGCGGCAAATCGAGGTCCCCCTGCCAGCCGGCCAGAGAATAACGCAGATAAATCAACGCGTGGCTCGGCGTATAGTTCTTCGCCTGCTGAATATCGATGCCGGTGCCGAGCGTCCAGTGCGAACTGAGACGGCGTTCGACGATCGCCCGCAGGGTATAACCGACGCCGCTCGAGGCGCTGCCGTCCTCGACGGCGAACTTATCAGGCAGTGAATCCGGGATCAGGCCTTGCAGCGGATAACGGCGCTGGCTGTCGGTTTTCGAATGCGACAGCGAAACCGAACCGCCCAGCTCCCACGACCAGTTCTCAGTGCGCTGACGATAGTTGACCGGCAGCGACAGCGACAGATATTGCTGCGGGCTGTAATAGCCGCCCTGTCCCAGCGAATAGCCGCTCAAGTCTTTCTGGTAGTGCCACAGCATGGTATTGAGCCCAACGCTCAGGCGGCGATTGTCTTCGTTGATCAGCTTGTAGTAATAGCCGGCCATCAACCGCTGCCGCTGGTTGTCCGCCACGTTCTTGCCGGTGATCTGGTGCGCGCTGAGATCGGCCCACACGCCGTTCGCCTCGCCGCGATCGTAGCTGGCGCTCAGGCTGACGCCGGTGGCGCGCACGCCGCCCCAGGTAGTGCCGGTATTCGGATCCTTGGCGCCGCCAAACGCCAGCAACGAGCTGGAGATCGGCCGCCGCGAGGCCGCCAGCGTCCAGCCGATGTGGTTCCAGTCGCCGCTGTAGGCCAGGCCGCCGCTCCAGTCGACCACCTCGAAGCCCATCGGCGTCGTGCCGATATCGGCGGCCCAGCGATCGTTTTTCCAACCGGCCGCCACGCTGGTGCCGGTGGTTTTCTGGTGTTCATCGCCGCGGCACCCTTGCGTGTGGCAGGTGCCGAAGGTTTCGTAGTATTTGCCGCTGCCGTCGGTCGAGAAGCGGCCGGCATCCAGCTGCACGGTGTCGGTGCGCAAGAAGGCGCGCCCGTCATACAGCGGCATATCCACCTGCAGCATGGTGTCGTGCGCGTTGAAGTCGGAAATGCCGCCGGTGCCGCTCGAGCGCCAGTAATCGTGATCGAGCGTGACGTTCACGTCTTGCTGTCGATACAAATCCGCGGCATCGGAGCGGATGCCGCGTTTCAGCCAGTCGTCGCCCGGATTATTGCGCGTCAAATAGGTGTAGCTGTCATTGTCCTGCGGCAGCGTCGGCGTGATGCCGCCGGCCACCATCGCCTGGCGGTAATCCTGCTGCGCCCGCTCAGGCTGTTGCTGAGCCCGCTCCAGACGGGCGGCGTCGCGGTAGATCAGCGCCTTGGTCTGCCCCGCGGGTTCTGAAGTCGCCGCCGTTTTCAGTCGGTCGAAGATAGCGGTAGCCTGCTGCGCATCGCCGACCGCGCCCCAGGCATTGGCGACCCGCCGTTGGCTGTTGAGCGAAGCGTCTTGCGGCTGCGGTTCGGTTTTCAGCCGCTGGCGCGCCGCTGCCAGATCCCCTTGCGCCACATAGGCTTCGATCTCGCCCAACTGCGCATCCGGATTGTTCGGTTCACGGCGTTTCACCCGCTGATAGTCGTCCAGTGCCGCCGCATACTCCCCGCGCGCCAGCGCCCAGTCGGCGAGCAGCAAGTCAATGCGCGTGTCCGCCGGCTGCCGGCGCAGATAGGCTTCCGCCGCCGGTTCGTCACCGGCCGCCCGCAGCCCTTCGGCATGCGCGATCGTCGCCTGCATTTTCAGCCGCTGCGCCAGTTCGCGCATGTTGTCGTTCCACTGCGCCGCCGGCAGCGTATTGAGCTGCATCAGTGCCTGCCGGTCGCGATCGCTGCCGGAAAGATAGAGCGCATAGGCGTAGACCAACTGCGGATTGGCGTGCTGGCGCTGCGCCAGCTGCCGGAATAAGGCGTCCGCCTGCTGCGGCTGTCCGGCCTGGCGCAGCGCCTGGGCATAGCGGTAGGTCAGCCAGACGTCGTCGGGATCCAACGGCTGGGCGCGGCGATAGATTTCCGCCGCCTGCCGCCACTGTTGTTGCGCCGCTAACGCCTCCGCCTGCTGTTTCAGCATATCGAGCCGCAGCCCATCGAGAGTGCTGCGCAGCTTGGCCTGCTGGTTGCCTGGCAGCTCATTAAGGTAGGCCAGCGCTTTTTCCGGCGACTGGCGCTGATAGATATTCACCAGACCGCGCAGCGCGCTGCCGTTACCGGGATCGCGCCGCAGCGCCTGCCGATAAAACCCTTCCGCCGCGGCGTCATCCTTGCTCGCCACCGCCACATCGCCCAGGCCGATGAACGCGTCGCCGTCGCTGTCGTCGAGCTGACGCGCCTGCTGATATTTCTGCCTGGCCAGCGCGAGATTGCCGGCCTTGAGCGCTTTGTCGCCCTCGTCGATCGCCAGCCAGTAGCCGGTGCTCTTGATCAGGCTTTGCCACTTGCCGCTGTCGTAGCCGTTCTTGTCGGCTGCCAGCGCCTGGCGAAACAGCTTCAGCGCTTGTGGGCGATTGCCGGCGCGCGAATAGGCCTGGCCGAGCGCGCCCAGCACCTCGGCGTCGTTCGGCGTCGCCGCCAACGCCTTTTGCAATTCCGGAATGGCCGCCCGGCTGCCGCCTTTATCCACCTGCGCCAGGCCACGCACCCGCGCCTGATAGGCCGGATCGGCCAACAGTTTCTGCTGTCTGGCCAGCTCTTCGCGGGCGCTGGTCGCCTGATCGCCGGTGTCGAACACGCCGAGGAAACGGTTGAGCGCCGCCACGCTCTGCGCGCTGACCGGCATCGCTTTGACCTTGTCCAACCACAGATCGGCGGCATCGCCGCGCCCGGCCGGATCGGCGGCGATCTTCTGCAGCAGTTCATAGGCCTGCGCGTCCTGATGCTGGCTGAACAGCATGCGCGCCAGCGACATGCGCAGCGCCACGTTGCCGGAATATTGCTGATCCAGCGCCTGCAGCTGCTTTAACGCCTTCGCCTCCTGCCCCGGCAAACGCGCCACCAGCCGCCAGTATTCCACCGCCAGATCGAGCGTCGGCGGCTCACCGTGGAACAGCGCATCGTACTGCGCCTTGGCCTCCGGCAACCGGCCGGCGGTCGCCATCAGGCGGGCCTGCTGCAGCTTTTGCCGGGTTTCCGGCTGGGTCAGCAGCATGTTCATTTGCGCCTGGCGATAAGCGCTGGACTGCGGCGCGAGGGTTTTCAGCTTGTCCAACTGCTGCTGCGCCAGCGCCATGTTGCCCTGCCGCAGCGCCAAACGCATGCGCGCGGCGATCACGTCCGGGTTGTTCGGATCCATCAGCTCAAGCCGGTACAGCGACTGGCGCACCAGATCGTCCTTGTTGCCGGCCTCGCCAATGCGCACCTGCTCCAGCAGCCACTGCTCCGGCGCCACGGCCTCCGCAGCGCGCGCCTGCGGCAGCATCGCCAGACTCAGCGGAATCAAATTCAGCCAGTTTATTTTGAAGTTGTGCATTGGCCGTCCCACGAGGGTTGCAATTCACCCTGACGATTAAAGCGATAACGTTGTTGATCCCACCCCTGGCCGAACAGCGTCAGCGAGGCGCTGAAATAGGCGTCGTCACCCGGCGGGTGTTCGCCGATCCGTTGCCGCTGGGCCGCCAGCGCGTCGGCCTGCGCCGCCAACATCGGCAACATCGCGGCGGAAAAGCCGACCGGGCCGTCGCCGGTGGTTTTGCCGCTGGCGGTATCGGTTTTCTCCGGTGGCACGCCCTGGCTGGCGGTGAGCTGCGCCATCGGCTGGAAGCGTTTGAGCAGCGCCGCCTTGTGTTCATCGTCGTCCGCCAGCATGCCGGCCCACAGATAGACCCGAATGGCGTCGTAGCTGCCGACGTTCGGCTTGACGGTGTCCGGCTGCCAGCCGGCGCCGACCCGCCATACCACCCAGTCCGGCGAGAAGCCGTGCGGCGCGCTCTCCAACCACAGCCGCTGATTGATCTCGCGCATCGCGCGCCACGGGCCGTTCAGCGCCGCAAAACGCGTCAACAGCTGCGGCGGCAGGTAGCTGGGGTTCAGCCGCCAGCGATCTTCCGCCACGAACCCGACTTTGCCCGGCAGCAGCATCAGCCCCAAGCCGGGGATGTCGGCCACTTCCTCGCGGCCGATGCGCTGCAACAGCAGCGTCCCCAGGGTTTGATAACGCCGGCTTTTCCACAGGCGGCCGGCTTCGAGCAGGTTATAAGCGATCCACAGATCGGCGTCCGACGCCGAGTTGGCGTCCAGCACCTTCCACTGCTTGTCGTCGCCCTCGCCCCACAGCCAGGCGGGTAAACGGGCGCTGAGATCGCCCGCCGCCAGGTTGTTCTCCGTCCAGGTCAACAGCTGGTCGAAGGTCGGCCGGTCATTGGCCACCAGGGCGAAGAACAGGCCGTAACTCTGCCCCTCCGACGTGGTGATTTTGTTCGGGCTGCTCGGATCGATCACCCGCCCCTGCGGGCTGATGTAGAACTGCTTGTACTGTTGCCAGCCCGGCCATTCGCAGGCCGCCGCCGCGCTGAAAGCGCACAGCATCAGCATGCCGAGCGACAGGCGTTGCAGCATCGCGTTCACCGCCGTCAATCCCGATCTTCAGGCGCCAGACGCCGCCGGCTGAAGGCCTTCAGGCCGCGCCACAGCATCAGCCCCAGGATCACCACCAGCACCACCGCGAGCACCGCCAGCAGGACCGGATGGGTGGAGAGGGCATACCAAAGCCGCTCCCACCAAGGCAGGTGGCCGACATAGTAAACATCGCCGACGCGCAGGCTGTTGACCCCCGATTCGCGGATCACCGCCACCGAGCCGAACACCGCGGCGCGCTTGCCGCTGTCCAGCAGGGCATTGTTCAGCAGCTCATAGCCGCGCGGGCTGTCCGCCAACAGCGCCACGATGCTGCGCTGGTCGTTGAACGGCGACTGCACGCCAATGATCGCCGACATCGCCCCCTCGGAACTGACGGTGGTCTTGCTGTCCGGCCGAGTATCCTCCGCCAGCACTTCCGAGCTGGGCAGCGGCGGCTGACGCGTCGGCTGTTTCACCCAGCTTTGGGTCGCGTCCACCAGCAGGCTGATTTTCTTGTCGTCGCGCAGCGCCTGCGGAATGGTGCCGACCATCAGGATATCGTCGTCACGATCCTTGGCCTGAGACCAGTCGTCGCTCAGCGTGAAGGCCAGCGCCGGGTAGCCGGTTTGCGCGCCGATCACGCCCAGCGCGTTCAGCAGCGCGCTGACCTGCGCCGGCTGAGGGTTCTGGTTCACCAACACCAGCGTTTGCGACAGATCCGCCAGGCGGCTGAACGGGAAGCCGGCGTTGGCGAAGGCGCGTAGATCCGGCATCGCCATAAAGTGGCGGTAGCCGGAGAAATCGATGGTGGAAGCGCCATCGATCACCGCGTGGTTTTGCGTGAAGGAGTAGGTTTCGCAGCGCCCTTCCGCGCCGCTGGCCAGCAGCGTGGTGTAGTCGAAATCAAAACGCAGCTGGTTGGTAGCCCCGAGCCGCAGCGCCGGGATGCTGACGTTCTTGTCGGAATCGAGCAGCCCCTGCGTCAACGGCAGGCGCAGCAGCTGCGCGCCCTGCTCGTGTTCCGGCACCAGCGAGTAAGCCTGCACAAACTGGTTGTTCAGGCTGACGCTCAGCCGCGAACCGTCCTGAATGCGCGGCGCGGTATAACGATACTTGAGGTGCATGTCGATGCCGGTGCTGCGGATCAGGAACAGATCCGGCGGCAAGTTCATGGTCAGCGAAATCGGGCCGGGCTCGATGCCGCTGGTTTGCAGCTGTTCGGCGTATTGCTGCAGTTCGGCGAAGGTCATCGGCCGATCGGTGCGCACCCAGTTCGGCGCGTCGTAAGGCTGGCGCGGCGCCAGCTGTTCCACCTTGTCCACCGTCACGTTCTGGCCGCGGAACAGGATGTCGCCCTGCGCGATGCCTTTCACCGCGGTGATCAAATCGTTGTCGTCGCGCCCCTGAATCAGCAGCAGTTTGACGTACGGATTGTCGGGATGGCTGATCATTTCCACCGTCGGGCCGTTGACCGCCGGGTAATCGCGCAGGAAATCCGGGCGCTGCTTATTGGTGGCGAACACCACCGCGTGCTGCGTCGGCAGCGCGTTGTACAGCGTCGGGAAGGATTGCCCGCGCCACTGCGCCTTACTGCCGAACCAGGAAGCCAGAATGCCCGCCGCGCGCTGTTGGGCCAGATCCGGCTGGCCGGCGAACACCATCGGCAGCGTCAGCGGCCGATTGTCGCGGCTGTCGAAGAACGGCTCAGGGAAATGCGACAGCTCGTTTTTCACCGGCAGCGTCTGGAAGCGCAGCTTCAGCGCGCTGGATTTGCTGACGTCGAGCCACAGCGAAGTGCTGGCCGGGTTTTCGCAGATGTTCTGATAATGGCCGACGAACACCAGCCGGACGCGGTTAAAATCGGTGATATAGCGCGGATCGATCGCCATCTGGATGCGATTGGGCTTGCCCAACTGCTCCTTGGCGATCGTGGTTACGCCCATCAGCTCGTCGTTCAGGTAGACCTTGACGTGCGACTCGACCGGGATCAGCGCCGGCGACGGCGTAAATTCCAGGTCGAGCATCGCCTGCGAGACCACCTCATCGCTGCGCACGCCGAATTCGATCTGCCCGTCCGGCCGGGTGCCGCGCAGAACAAAGGTGCCCGGCGGCGGCGCTATCTGCGCGAACGGCAGCGACACGTCGCGCACCGGCGCATTCGGATCCTGCGGCGCGGCGGCCGGCGGTGGCGCGGTCGCCGTATCGGCCGCCGCGGCGATCGGCGGCTGGGCCGCCACGGTCGGCGCGGTGGCGGTTTCGGCCTGCGACAGGGTGCTGATGCCTAAGGCCAGAGCAGTTAACCAGGTTATTTTTCTCGTCATCGTATCATCATCAATGTTGGAGCCTGTTCACCGGGCGAGTGAGCGGGCGGTTGAACTCGCAGCTAACCCACGGTTTCTTGTTGACCCAAGGTCGGATCCCTGCCGACGCCGCGCGGAATAAACGACACTACCCAGGCGGTCAGCGACGTGACCCCGACCAGCAGACCGCGCACCAGCGGCGGCGCGTAGTCCGCCATGCGCACATAGCCGCGGAAGCCCAGCGCCAGCACGTCGCGCAGGCTTTCTATCGGCCGGTCTTCAGGGAACCCGTCCTGCCACAGCGCCCAGGTATCGGCGCGGGCGAAGGTGCACTGAATAAAATCGATGTGTTCACGGGTGCCGAGATCGAGCAGGCGCACCCCCACCTTGTTGCCGAAGGCGCGCGTCACCACGCAGGGGAAGCTGTATTCCTGCTGGCCACGTTTGAGCAGCAGCGAGGCCTTGTCGCCCTCTTTCAACGTGTCCGCCACCCGCATCTCGATGCCCACGCCGCCATCGGAGTAATCGCGCAGCGTGCAGGGGTAGAGGTGGCCGTCGGCACGCGCGATCGCCG
Organism: Serratia sp. X10; assembly: GCF_017811775.1. Classification (NCBI taxonomy): domain Bacteria; kingdom Pseudomonadati; phylum Pseudomonadota; class Gammaproteobacteria; order Enterobacterales; family Yersiniaceae; genus Serratia; species Serratia sp. X10. The sequence continues at coordinate 127,562 of NZ_JAEIOH010000005.1, forward strand.
CCGGCATGGCGATCTCCACGCGGTGCGCCTGACGCACCTGTTTGGCTTCCACCGCCACCGCCACCGCGCCGCCGAGAATGGTCATGTTGTACAGCACCCACACCAGGCTGATGATCACCGTCATCACCTCGTCCGTCGGGCCATAGGCCAGCCGCCAGGCGCCGAACGCCAGCCCGGCGAGGTTAAGAACCACCAGGAACATGTAAGGCCGGGTGATCACCCAGTCGACGTGCTCCTCCTCCACCAGCCCGCCCTTGGCGGTCACGTTGAATTTGCCCTTGTGCGGATTGAACAGCGCCACCGTCGTCGGCCGCGCGATATACCAGGCCAACACCGTTTCATAGATTTCGCTCCAGAATGAATGGCGATATTTCCCCTGGATGCGCGAGTTGGTCAGGCTGGCGTGGATCATGTGTGGCAGCACGTAAAGCGCGATCGCCAGCGCCGGCGCGAAGATGATGTAGGCATGCAACAGCAAAAACGCCAGCGGCGCGGTGAGGAAGATCAGCCGCGGAATGCCCGACAGGAAGTGCAGCATGGCGTTGGCGTAGCACAGGCGCTGCGCCAGTTTCAGCCCCTTGCCAAGCAACGGGTTGTCGAGCCGGAAGATCTGCACCATGCCGCGCGCCCAGCGAATGCGCTGGCCGATGTGCGCCGACAGGCTTTCGGTCGCCAGCCCGGCGGCCTGCGGAATGCGGATATAAGCCGAGGTATGCCCGCGCCGGTGCAAGCGCAGCGAGGTATGGGCGTCTTCGGTGACGGTTTCCACCGCGATGCCGCCGATTTCGTCCAGCGCGCTGCGGCGCAGGATGGCGCAAGAGCCGCAGAAGAAGGTGGCGTCCCACATGTCGTTGCCGTCCTGCACCAGCCCGTAGAACAAAGTGCCCTCGTTGGGCGTCTGACGGAAGCGGCCAAGGTTGCGCTCGAACGGATCCGGCGAGAAGAAGTGGTGCGGGGTCTGCAGCATCGCCAACTTTTTGTCTTTGAAGAACCACCCCATGGTCAGCTGCAGGAAGGAGCGCGTCGGGACGTGGTCGCAGTCGAAAATCGCCACGAACTCGCCGGTGGCCTGCTTCAGCGCGTTGTTGATGTTGCCGGCCTTGGCGTGTTCGTGAGTCGGCCTGGCGATGTACTTCACTCCCACCTCGGCGGCGAACGCCCGGAACTCGGGGCGATTGCCGTCATCAAGGATATAGATGTTCACTTTCTCTTTCGGCCAGTCGATGCCCAGCGCCGCATAGATGGTGGGCTTCACCACCCCGAGGTCTTCGTTGTAGGTCGGCACCATCAGATCGATGGTCGGCCAGGTGGCGCTGTCTTCGGGCAACGGCACCGGCTGGCGGTTAAGCGGCCAGATAGTCTGGAAATAGCCCAGCACCAACACCACCCAGGCGTAGGTTTCCGCCACCAGCAACAGCAGGCCGCAGACCAGGCTGAGCGGATCGTCCCAGTTCAGCGTGGCGGTATAGCGCCACCACAGGTAACGGCAGGAGACGGTCAACGACAGCACGATCAGCATCAACGCAGGCAAGCGCCCCGGCACCCGGCGCACCACCATCGCGATCCCCCACAGCAGCAGAACGAACACGAACTGCGCCGACAGATCGAACGGTTGCGAGATGCACAGCATGGCGAGGATCGCCGCCAGCACGCCGACCAGAATGAACAGCGCGCGCCGTAATCCGCGGTTCATGCGGCCGAGTCGCTCTACCGAGCGCTGTTCCACGCCGGCGTTTTTCAGCCGCTGCGGCAAGCCCTGCAGCCAATCGGCATAGCGCTGCTGCAGCCGCCGCCAACCGGCGAAATAATCGCGCTGCACCGGCGCGCGGCCGCTGCGGAACAGCAGCAGCCACAGCCCTTGCAGCAGATAGCGCAGCGCATCCGCCGGACGCGGACGTTCGGCAGACAGGTGCGGGAACCAATAAGCGCGGCCGGCGCGCACGCGCCGCCAGGCCGGTGACTCCAAACGCAGCAGCATCCACCCCAGCGCCACCAACAGCGTAGTGAAAAAGGCGGTCAGCGCCGACGCCCCGCTGCGGCGATAGGCGCGGTAGCGCGCCTGCACCGCCTGACGCACCGGCGGCACCAGCAGCAGGCTCAGCACCCGACTCATGGCGCAATGCCCCGTTTGAGGTTGATCAGGCACCAGTTGGCCAGCGTCAGCACTTCATCCGCCGCCAGGCTCTCGGGGCGGTACTCGCCCAGCGGCTGTTTGGCCGCCAGCGCTTCCGCCAACGCTTCATCGCGGTGGATAACCACCGGCAACAGGCCGCTCAGCGTTTGCAGCCACAGCTGATGCAAATCCTGCTGCAGCCGGCTGGCCGAAGAGTAATGGTTAATCAGGAAATGACTTGCGTGCGGCAGCGCCTGCTGATGGAGCCGTACCTGGCAGTTGGCGTCGGGGTTCAACAGCACGAACACGCTGTCGGCCAGTTGCAATGCCTGCTGCGCCAAAACGCCGTCCCCGACCGGAACATCCAGCAGGATCCAGCGCTGCGGATCGCCGGCCATCAGCTGACGCAAATTATCGCGCCAGCGATCGGGATGCGCCTGACACCGATGTTGCACTTCCAGCCGTTCCGCCGCATTCAGGCGGCCAAACGGTAAAAAGTCGAGGTTTTCGCAATAGCGCAGCGCGCCTTCCCGCCAACCGCCGCCATCCTGTTCCGCGCGTGCCCAGCCGCGCGCCAGTTCGAACGGCGTATTGAAATGCAGGCGCAGCAGATTATCCGGCGTAAAGTCTATCGCCAGCACCGACTCGCCAAGCTGGCGCAACGCCCAGGCGAGCGCCGCCGTGACTGACGTCGTCCCCATTCCACCCCGTAACCCTTGCAGCGCAATCGCCGGCATAGATCAGTGGCTCCCCGCGTTCTGCGCCAATTCGGCCAGCAGCGGCCAGCGCGTCATCATTTGCGTTAACCGCTCCTGCCGCGAAATATCGACATAGCTTAATTTTGGTAATGAAAAAGCCTGGCTGAGCGCCTGCAGGTCATCCTGGCTCTCCTCCGGCGCCGCTGCACGAAAATGGCTGAGTGCGTTATTCATTCTTCCGCCTTGGCGAAAATAGGCTATGTTAATTAACTATAGCAACGATACAAAAAGAGACAGGCAATAAGATGATTCTCAACAAATATTATTGAAGAGCATCGGAGATTTGTTATTGCCAGCGTAAAAATGGCTATCTTTAAATATAAACGCCTTTAGTCGGCTTTCAACGAAAGTAGAACACATCCTATGGCGCACTCTTTTTCTCTAGGCATTCGGCAGATTTGGGAAGAGCTGTCGGTGATGCAGGCCCCCGGGCTTTATTGGATCAATATCGACAGGCAAAGCGACGCCGCGCTGTTGTGTCGCCAGGCCATCGCCGCCCAGCCGGCCACCCACAAAGTCGCCCTGATCTGCAGCGGAGACAAGCCCGATCGCCTGCTGGCCGAGCTGGCTGCGCCCGCTTTGCAGAAGCTGCCGCTGTATCAACTACCGGAGAAAAAAGCCGCGCTGGCGCAGTTGAGCGACGATCTGATGCGCGCCCTGCGGCCGCAAAACCGCTTACTTATCCTGCTGGCCCACGCCAGCCTGTGGCAAACCTTCACCACCGAAGAACTGCGCGAATGGACGCGCACCCTCGCCGCCTGGCTGCGGCGGCAGGGGTGTACGCTGTTGATCCTCAGCCACGGCGGCGGCATCAATAAGCTCAAAGGGCAGCTCAGCACACAGCACCGCATCCTGAACGGCCTGTCCAGCCTGCAATGGCAGCAGGACAGCGCGCAATACCTGGTGAACTGGTGGAGCACCGAAAACGGCATCAACGCCAATCAGCTGCTGACGCTGTATGCGGCGGAAGGCGGTTGGCAGGGCGAGGATGAAAATAGCCAGCCCTCCCCCACCGCCTTGCGCAGCGACGAAGGCCAGTATCTGGCCGAGCGCAGCATCCTGGAAGGCGCGCCGCCGCTGTCCGCCAACTGGCAGCTGTTGGAGAACAACGACGAACTGGCGCAGCACGGCATGCTGAGACTCTCGGCGACGTTGATTTTCGCATTGTATCAAAGCGACCAAATCGATCATCTGGCGCACCAGATCCACACCCTGCGCCGCAGCCGCGGCAACGGCCTGAAAATCGCGGTGCGCGAGATGAGCGCCAGCCTGCGCTACAGCGACGAACGGCTGCTGCTGGCCTGCGGCGCCAACCTGATCGTGCCGCACGTCGCGCCGCTGTCGCGTTTTCTGACCATGCTTGAAGGCATCCAGGGGCAGCGCTTCTCACGTCACGTGCCCGCCGACATCGATGCGCTGCTGGCCGGGCTGCGTCCGCTGCAGCTGAAAGGCTACATGCGGCCGGAACCGTTTAGCCAAGCGGTGCTTTCGCTGATGGCCAACACCTTGCTGCCCGAGGACGGCAAAGGCGTGATGGTGGCGTTGCGCCCGGCCACCGGCCTGCGCGCCGAACAGGCGATGACCCTGTGCCACCTGCGGCGTTTCGGCGACGTGATGACCGTGGTGCAGGGGCGCCTGGTGCTGTTCCTCTCCACCTGCCGCATCAACGATCTGAACACCGCGCTGAAGTTCATCTTCCGCCTGCCGGTGGATGAAGCCTTCAGCAACCGGGTGGTGTGGCACCAGGATGTCGATATCATCTCGGAAATCAAACGCATGGCTCAGGGGCGCTGGCAGCTTACCGCCACCGGCGCCGCGGGCGTCGCGCCGCCGCCCCCCGTGGTGACGGCCGCAGAGCCCGCAGAACGCCGCCAGCCGATCGCTTTCACGCTGCCGCTTGGCCCGCAGGAGGAAAAGCATGCTGAACCTTAACGACATCCTGCAACTGATCTTGCTGTGCGCGCTGGTCTTCATTCCGCTGGGCTACGCCTTTCACCGGCGTTTTCCGCATTTGCGTCAATACTGGCAAAACCTGTTGTTATCGCCGCGCTATTTGAAATCCGCCGGTTTATGGGTGCGCACAGGCTCATCCTCCCAGATTAAACGTCATAAGAAGCAGCCATGAATCCAAACTCAAATACGCAATCCGATAACGCTCTGTGGCGCTACTGGCGCGGGCTGGGTGGCTGGAACCTCTACTTTCTGGCGAAATTCGCCCTGCTGTGGTTCGGCTACCTGAATTTCCACGCGCTGCCGAACCTGGTGTTCATGGCCTATCTGCTGATGCCGATCCCCTCGCCGCGGCTGCACCGCTGGCGCCATTACCTCGCCATCCCGATCGGCATCGCGTTGTTCTACCACGATACCTGGCTGCCGGGCATCAACAGCATTCTCAGCCAGGGCTCTCAGCTGGCCGGCTTCAGCGCCCAGTACCTGCTGGAGCTGGTCAGCCGCTTTATCAACTGGCAGATGGTCGGCGCCGCCTTCGTGTTGCTTATCGCTTATCTGTTCGTCGCCCAGTGGGTGCGCGTTACGGTGTTCACCGTGGCCGCGCTGGTGTGGCTCAATATCGTCAACATCGCCGGGCCGGCGGTCTCACTGCTGCCCGCCAGTTCCACGGCTGCCGCCGGCGGCGCCGGCACGCCGGCCACGGCCGCGCCGACGGCAGGAGATAATGCGCCCGCAGACAGCCTGCCGCCGACCAGCGCCAACCTGACGGCCTATCTGAACCAGTTCTACGAGCGGGAAAAAGGCCGCGCCACCGCGTTCCCGGCCACTTTGCCCGCCGACGCCCAACCGTTCGATCTGTTGGTGATCAACATCTGCTCGCTCGCCTGGGCCGATATGGAGGCGGTCAACCTGCAGAATCATCCGTTGTGGTCGAAGATGGATATCATGTTCGACAGCTTCAACTCGGCCACCGCCTACAGCGGCCCGGCGGCTATACGGTTGCTGCGCGCCAGCTGCGGCCAGCTTTCGCATCACGATCTGTACCAGCCGGTGAACCAGCAGTGTTACCTGTTCGACAACCTGGCGAAGCTCGGCTTCAAGGAACAGCTGATGCTCGATCACTCCGGGGTGTTCGGCAACTTCCTGAAAGAGCTGCGTGAACAGGGTGATATGCAGGCGCCGCTGATGTCGCAGGCCGGCGTCGGCAACGAGCTGACGTCGTTCGACGGCGAGCCGATTTATAACGATCTGGAATTGCTGACCCGCTGGCTGGATCAGCAGCAAAAAGCCGGAGACGCCCGCACCGCCACCTTCTTCAACGTCATCCCGCTGCACGACGGCAACCGCTTCGTCGGCTCTAACAAGAGCGCCGACTATCAGCCGCGCGCGCAGAAGCTGTTCGATCAGCTGAACACCTTCCTCGATCAGCTGGAAAAATCCGGCCGCAAAGTGGTGGTAGTGATCGTGCCGGAACACGGGGCGGCGTTAGTGGGTGACAAGATGCAGATGTCCGGCCTGCGCGATATCCCCAGCCCGAACATCACCCATACGCCGGTCGGCATCAAACTGATCGGCATGAAGGCGCCGCATCAGGGCAGCCCGCTGCAGATCAAAACCCCGAGCAGCTATCTGGCGCTGTCGGAGTTGGTATCACGTCTGGTGGACGGCAAAGTCTTCAGCGAATCCAGCGTCGACTGGCAGGCGCTGACCCAGGGGCTGCCGCAGACGCCGGTCATCTCCGAAAACGACAACGCCATCGTGATGCAATATCAGGGGAAACCTTACATTCGCCTGAACGGCGGCGATTGGGTGCCTTATCCGCAATAAGCGCGGCCTTATCGACCCAAAGCACGCCGACGGCGTGCTTTTTTATTTGTTTTTTATAAAAAAACAGTGAAGCCGCTCGACCGACAGAATGTAATTAACAACAAACCTTTAAATTCTATTATTCGATTATTATTTTCATGCGAAGATTCTTAAAAAAATAACGACAGGCCGATTTACAGCAACAAAGTCATGAAATATCGGGTGCTGAAGATAGTTTAATGATTAACCCGTTGATTGAATAATAAAAAACGCCGGCGTTAAGCCGGCGTGGGTTTATGCGGTGAAATCCGACGCTTTACGCCCCCGGATGTTCGTCCTGATCGACCGCAAAACAGGCCACCATCTGCTCACCGTACTGCTTCAGCTGCGGCTGCAGTTGTACGCAGGTGCCGAAGGCGCGGCGGCAGCGGGCATTGAATGCGCAGCCCGGTGGCGGGTTCATCGGGCTGGGCAGTTCGCCGGTCAGCTTGATGCGCTCGCGGCGCATATCCGGGTTCAACCGCGGCGTCGCGGACAGCAGCGCCTGAGTGTACGGATGGCGCGGGTTGTTGAAGATCGCCTCTTTGCTGCCCTTTTCCACGCAGCGGCCCAGGTACATCACCATCACTTCATCGGCGATGTGTTCCACCACCGACAGATCGTGCGAGATGAACACGTAGGACAGCCCCAGCTCCTGCTGCAGATCCATCATCAGGTTCAGCACCTGCGCGCGCACCGACACGTCCAACGCCGACACCGGCTCATCGGCGATCACCACGTCCGGATTCAACATCAGCCCGCGAGCGATGGCGATACGCTGACGCTGGCCGCCGGAGAACATGTGCGGATAGCGATCGTAATGCTCGGTCTTCAGGCCGACCTTCGCCATCATCTCCAGCGCTTTTTCCCGCCGTTCGGCGGCGCTGAGCGAGGTGTTGATCAACAGCGGCTCCTCGAGGATCTGCCCGACCTTCTTGCGCGGGTTGAGCGATCCGTAAGGATTCTGGAACACGATTTGGATCTTCTGGCGCCGCAATTTCTCGGCGGAAACGTCCGGCTTCAGCAGATCCTGTCCCTGGTAGTACAGCTCGCCGCCGGTCGGTACTTCGATCATCGTCAGCAGGCGGCCAAGCGTGGATTTGCCGCAGCCCGACTCACCGACCACCGCCAGCGTTTTACCGCGCTCCAGAGTGAACGACACGCCGTCCAGCGCCTTGACCAGCCGCTCCGGCGCGAACAGGCCCTTTTTCACCGGGTAATGCTTTTTCAGGTCGATCGCCTGCAGTAAAGGTTGATTCTGGCTCATACGGTCGGCCTCCCCGCATCATCCAGCGGTGTGTGACATTTAACCTGACGGCCGGGAATGCTGCGCAGTTCCGGCTCCTCGTTACGGCAGCGCTCGTTGGCGTACGGACAACGCGGATTGAGCAGGCAGCCGGTCGGGCGATCGTATTTGCCCGGCACCACGCCCGGCAGCGAAGCCAGCCGCGCCTTGTCGGCGGCGAACTCCGGCAGCGCGCGCAGCAGCGCCTGGGTGTACGGGTGGCGCGGCGCGCGGAAAATCTCCGCCGCTTTGCCGGATTCCACCACCTGGCCGGCGTACATCACGATAATGTGATGCGCCGCTTCCGCCACCAGCGCCAGATCGTGGGTGATCAGCAACAGCGCCATGTTCTCGCGCTGCTGCAGGTCCAGCAGCAGTTCGATGATCTGCGCCTGGATGGTCACGTCGAGCGCGGTCGTCGGCTCATCGGCGATCAGCAGCTTCGGCCGACAGGCAATGGCCATGGCGATCATCACGCGCTGACTCATGCCGCCGGAAAGCTGGTGCGGGTACACGTCCAGCCGCGAGGCCGGATCGGGAATCCCCACCTGCGTCAGCAGGTCGATAGCGCGCTGGCGGCGGGTGCGGCGGTTGCCGCCCTGATGCACCTTCAGCGCCTCCATAATCTGATAACCGACGGTGTAGCACGGGTTCAGGCTGGTCATCGGATCCTGGAAGATCATCGCCACTTCGGAGCCCACCAGCTGGCGGCGCTCTTTTTCGGAGATCTTGCGCAAGTCCTGGCCGTTAAACTCCAGCTTGTCAGCCATCACTTTGCCGGGAAAATCGATCAGGCCCATGATCGCCAGCGAGCTGACGGATTTGCCGGAGCCGGATTCACCGACGATGCCGACCACCTGACCTTGATCCACGCTGTAACTGATGCGGTCTACCGCGCGGAACGGGGTGCCTTCGTCACCGAAGTGCACCGAAAGCTTGTCTACATTCAATAACGCCATCTCTCTCGTCCTCTGTTACTGCTTGAGTTTGGGGTCGAGAGCGTCACGCAAACCGTCCCCCATCAGGTTGAATGCCAGCACCGTCAGCAGGATCGCCAGGCCGGGGAAGGTCACTACCCACCAGGCGCTTTGCGCGAACTGCAACACGTCGGAGAGCATGGTGCCCCACTCCGGCGTCGGCGGTTGCGCGCCCATGCCCAGAAAGCCGAGAGCGGCCATGTCGAGAATGGCGTTCGAGAAACCGAGAGAAGCCTGAACGATCAAGGGCGCCAGGCAGTTAGGCAGAATATTGACGAACATCTGACGCAGCGCGCCGGCGCCCGCTACTCTCGAAGCGGTGACGTAATCGCGGTTCACCTCCGCCAGCACCGCCGCGCGCGTCAGACGCACATAGTGCGGCAAGGCGACGAAGGTGAGCGCCAGCGAGGCGTTGACGATCGACGGTCCGAATACCGCCACCAGCACCAGCGCCAGCAGCAGGCTCGGCAGGGCCAGCATGATGTCGACGACGCGCATGATCACCGCGTCCACCGCGCCGCCGAAGTAGCCGGCCAGCAGGCCGAACACCACGCCCATGACCAGCGACAACACCACCACCAGACAACCGACCAGCAGCGACAGCCGTGCGCCGTACATCAGGCGCGACAGCACGTCGCGGCCCACGTCGTCGGTGCCCAGGATGTATTGCCAGCTGCCGCCCTCCTGCCACACCGGCGGCTTGAGCAGCGCGTCGCGGAACTGGTCCGCCGGCGCATGCGGCGCCAGCACCCCGGCGCCGAGCGCGATCACCAGCATCAAAACGATATACACCAGGCCGACCACGGCCCCTTTATTGCGCTTGAAATAGTGCCAGAACTCCTGAAACGGGGTCATCGGCTTCGGCGCACCTTTAACTGCAGACTCAGTGATTTGAGACATGAGAGCGCCCCTTATTTCTTGTGGCGAATACGCGGGTTGACCACGCCGTAGAGCACGTCTACCAGCAGGTTAACCAGAATGATCATACAGGCGACCAGCAACACCCCACCCTGCACTACCGGGTAATCACGGCGCTGCAGCGCGTCGATCAGCCAGCGGCCCAGACCCGGCCAGGAGAAGATGGTTTCGGTCAGAATGGCGCCGGCCAGCATGGTGCCGACCTGCAGCCCGATCACCGTCACCACCGGCAGCAGCGCGTTGCGCAGCGCGTGAACGACGATCACCCGCATGCGGCTCACGCCCTTGGCGCGCGCGGTGCGGATATAGTCTTCGCCCAACACCTCTAGCATCGAGGAGCGGGTCATGCGCACGATCACCGCCAGCGGGATGGTGCCCAGCACGATGGCCGGCAGGATCATGTGCATCACCGCATCGATAAAGTCGCCCGGTTCGCCCCATATCAGGGTGTCTATCAGCATGAAGCCGGTCAGCGGGTGGCTGTCGTCGAGGAATACCGTGTCGCTGATGCGCCCCGACACCGGCGTCAGGTTAAGCTGCACCGACACCAGCATGATCAGCATCATGCCCCACCAGAAAATCGGCATCGAATAGCCGGTCAGCGAGATGCCCACCGCGGTATGGTCGAAGACCGAGCCGCGTTTGACCGCCGCCAGCACCCCGACCGGGATGCCCACCAGCACCGCGAAGATCATCGCGCACAGGCCCAGCTCCAGCGTGGCCTGAAAGCGCGGAACGAACTCGCTCCAGACGGAGATGCGGCTTTTGAGTGAGGTGCCCAGATCGCCGTGCAGCACGTTGGACACATAGGAGAAGTATTGTTGATAGAGCGGCTTGTCCAGCCCCATTTCCGCCATCAGCTGCGCGTGGCGCTCGGCGGAGATACCGCGTTCCCCGGCCATGATGGTCACCGGGTCGCCGGGGATCATATGGACGAATGCAAAAGTCAGCAATGTAATGCCGATAAACGTTGGGATAACTAACCCCAAACGTCGGAGTATGAACTGCAACATATCCCGAACTCTCTGTATCAATGCCCGGCAGCTCATCGTCCGCCAGGCTTATTAACGCTCACATGCCTTTGAACGATCCAACGGCCATACGCCGGAGACTGGTCAGCAGAGGCGCAAACCTGTTGCGCCCCTGCAAGTCCATTCGTGCATCTCCGGTTTAGGTCGGAATCAGTCTACAGAGACATTCTCGAAGTGATGCTTGCCGAGCGGATCCACGACGTAGCCCTTCACTTCCTTACGCACAGGCTCATACACGGTGGAGTGCGCGACGATCAGCGCCGGAGCCTGATCGTGCATCACCACCTGCGCCTGCTTGTACAGTTCGATGCGTTTGTCGTGGTTGGACTCGGCGCGCGCCGGTTGAATCAGATCTTCAAACGGCTTGTAGCACCAGCGGGAGTAGTTGGAGCCGTCTTTCGCCGCCGCGCAGCTGAACAGCGTGGCGAAGAAGTTGTCCGGATCCCCGTTGTCGCCGGTCCAGCCCATCATCACCGTCTGGTGCTCGCCCGCTTTGGCGCGCTTGAGGTATTCACCCCACTCATAGGTCACGATTTTGGCTTTCACGCCGATCTTGGCCCAGTCGGCCTGGATCATTTCCGCCATGCGGCGCGCGTTCGGGTTGTAAGGACGCTGTACCGGCATCGCCCACAGGTCGATGCTGAAACCGTCGGCCATGCCCGCTTCTTTCAGCAGTTCTTTCGCCTTGGCCGGATCGTAAGCGTAATCCTGCACCGCGTCGTTATAGCCCCACATGGTCGGCGGGATCAGGTTCTTGGCCGCCTGGCCCGCGCCCTGATAAACCGCGTCGATGATCGCCTGCTTGTTGACCGCCATGGTCAACGCCTGACGCACCTTCACGTTATCCAGCGGTTTTTTCTCGGTGTTGAACGACAGGTAACCCACGTTCAGCCCCGGCTGCTCCATCAGGTTGATGGATTTGTCCTGCTTCATGCGGGCGATATCGGCCGGGTTCGGGAACGGCATCACCTGGCATTCGTTTTTCTGCAGCTTGGCGTAACGCACGGAAGCGTCAGGCGTGATGGAGAACACCAGACGATCGATCTTCGGCTTGGTGCCCCAGAAACCGTCGAACGCCTTGTACAGGATTTTGGAGTCTTTCTGGTATTGCAACAGCTGGAACGGGCCGGTGCCGATCGGGTTCAGGTCGACTTTTTCCGGCGTACCGGCTTTCATCATGACGTCAGCGTATTCGGCGGACAGGATGGACGCGAAGTCCATGCCCAGGTCAGCCAGGAACGGCGCCTCCGGGCGGTTCAGCACGAAACGCACGGTGTTGTCGTCTACTTTTTCGATCTTGGCGATCAGCTTCGGCATGTCCATGCCTTCAAAGTATTCGTAACTGCCGCCGGACACTTTGTGGTAGGCGTTATTGGCATCCAACTGGCGTTCGAAGGAGAACACCACGTCGTCGGCGTTGAAGTCGCGCGTCGGTTTGAAATCTTTGCTGCTCTGCCACTTCACGCCTTTGCGCAGGTGGAAGGTATAGGTTTTGCCGTCTTCGCTGACGTCCCACTTCTCAGCCAGGCCCGGCTGCAGTTCGGTGGTGCCGACTTTGAATTCGACCAGGCGGTTGTAGATCGGTACCGAACTGGCGTCGTAGGTGGTGCCGGAGGTGAACAGCTGCGGGTTGAACCCTTCCGGGGAACCTTCAGAACAGTAAACCAACGTCTTGGCCTGTACGCTGGCCGCCACGGTCAGCGCGATCAGCCCAATGCCGAATTTCAGAACCCCCGATTTACCCAAGGAACGTGTCATCGTTAGTGCTCCATTGTGTGATGTGATGTGTGTAATTGCCGCCAGACCTGTATTTTTTATTGCGTGGCCTGTGCGGTCAGCGCCCGAAGGCAGAAGGCGTACGATGAGAGGATGCCGGATGGAACGCATCGCGACGGGGACGTCTGAGCGCGTGGAATTCACTCAAACAACTCTCGCTCTTACCCCTGAGGCTATCAAGTTGCCAACTGTTTGGGGTGTCGTCAATATAACCAGTGGGGATTTACGCAGACTGTGAGAAACAGCAAACAAACATAAAAAAAACCTTTTGTTAACAGTTCCAGCATGAAAATTTATGCTAAGCGGTCATTTTTAGCGCATTGGTCTGACCCTGATAAATTTACTGGTTTTAAACTCCGCTAAAAAACCCCAAAACTTTGTTGCTGAACGATGAATATCTGAACGGTTATTTTTGTGATCGCCGTTAAAGACAGAAGGAAATGCTGAAGGATTACCCAAAAGGGTGAGTCCGATGAGCGCATTTTTCGCCGGGCAGGCCCACAATCTGTGCGGCGTAAAAAAACTTTCGGCGGCGAAAAAGCCGGGGGCGAAAGGATATCCCCCGGCAACGCACTGCAACCGATTATTGAACGCCGGCGCTGTTGCCCAGGCTGGCGTTCATGCTGTTGAGAATATCGCCGTTGTCCGCGTCGATCTCCCAGGAGAACAGGCCGCCCAGCTGCTTATCCAACACGTACTTGCCTTTGGCCTGCACCGAGCGGGCATCGTCAAAGGTGATCAGATCGCCGGTGGAAGGTTTGAACACGTAAGGCGCTTCCGCCGTGGCGTCGTAGGTGTACTGCCACTCGCCGCTCATGAACTGGCTGGCGATCTGCCGGTAGTCCACGATGCCGTTCTCCCAGGTGCCTTTGACCGGCCCGGTGGCGGTGCCGGTGAACGGAATGTTGTTCTGGTAGCCGTTCACGCCGGTCCAACCGCGGCCATACATGGCGGTGCCGACCACGATCTTGCCCGGCTTGACGCCCTGCGCCAGCAGCGCATTCACGCCGTTCACCGTGGTGTAGGCGGTGTCCGGTTTCCAGGCCGGCGCATTCAGCGCGGTCTGATGCCCCAGGTTTTTCAGATCGAAGGCGCCGTAGAAGTCGTAGCTCATCAGGAAGATGTGATCCATCGAGTTCTGCGCGACGTTGTATGCCACCTTATCGATCTTGTCCTTGCCGGCGCTGATGGCGGAGGTCAGCTCATACTTGCGGCCGGTTTCCGCCGACAGCTGATCCAGCATCGCCCGCAGTTCTTTCATCAGCAGCACATAGGTTTCCCCGTCCTGAGGGCTGCCCAGATTCGGGTTGGCGCCTTTGCCGCCCGGGAACTCCCAGTCGATATCCACGCCGTCGAAGAACTTCCAGGTCTGCAGGAACTCTTTCACCGAGCCGACGAAGCGATCGCGCTTCACCTTGTCGCCCATGAAGAAGAACGGATCGGACAGCGTCCAGCCGCCGATCGACGGCAGGATTTTCAGATCGGGACGCGCCTGCTTCAGCGCCATCAGCTGGCCAAAGTTGCCCTTGTAGGGGTCATCCCAGGCGGTGACGCCCTTCTGCGCTTTTTGCAGCGCGGCGAACGGATCGTGGATAGAGACTTTGAAATCCTCGCGGCCCTGGCAGGAGCGCTGCAGCGCCTGGAAGCTACCTTCGATCTCTTTCAGGCTGTCGTTGATGCCGTTGCCGCCGCAGATCGGGATAAAGCCGTACAGCAGGTGAGTCAGGTTCTGCGCCGGGATCTTGTCGACGGTGAAATTGCGCCCGTAAACGCCCCACTCGACGAAATAAGAACCGACGACTTTGCCGGAATTCTGTTTATACGGTTTATTCTTTTCCAGCAGCGGCTCTTTCAACGGCGCCAAATGGCTGCCGTCGGTGTCGGCCACCACAATTTCAGTGGCGTCGCTGGCGGTGCAGCCGTCGGCATTGCACAATGCCACCTGCATTTGATAACGGCCGCCTTTATTGACTTTAAAATTCGCCGTACCGGAAGAACCGGTTGAAGGGCCGCTCCACGCCTCTTTGCCATTTAATAAAATCTTGGCCGTCGTGCCCGCGTCGCCATTCCATAAATTCCAGGAGACCGAAACATCGGCGGCATTTTTTACCTTCACCAGATTATTATAAGCGGTAGCCGCCTGGTCAACTTCAACGATAGCGAACTTGGTGTTACCCCAGGCGATGGTCGGCTTGCCCGGCGCGGCGGCCTGCGCCGCGGAACACAGCGTGCTGCCGATCAACAGCGCCAACAGCGGTTTATTAAATTTGCGCATAACTGATTCCTTTATTCCGAGAGGATAAACATAAAAGAGTTAATCGTCGCGATGCATTGCCGAAGCGAAAAAATTCCGCAATAATCCTCGAAGATTAAAATCAATAAATAGCAACAGCGTCTTTCCACGTGGCGAAATAATCATTCCCACCGCGTACATTCAGACTATAAATAAAAAAGGCGTGAAAACAAGAGCGCTATCCACTGGGTTTTATTCAGCAAGTGTGAATTTATTTTAATATAAATAAAAGAAAGCACGACAAATAAGGATAGTGAATTTTTTATTAAGGAAAGATAAATATTTATCAGGATTACACCACACTCCGCAGTCAGGGTGTTGTCATTATTGACAACACCCTGACTGTGTTGGTACTGTGAACAACACTTAAGGAAAGAGCATGCCTTCGCAGCTAATTTACCAAGACAGGATCCCCCTGCCACCTGCCGCATTTGCACAACTCGTTATTTGGCGGGTAGAGCCGCCCGTCAGGGCCAGCGGCCACTGTTATAAATACCGATTTGCCTATGTAAAAGACGGCATTTGTCGACTGCGCTATGACAATGAAGCGGGCAAAGGCGATCACAAACATATCGATGGCAAAGAAGAGCCGCTTAATTTCACGACCATTGATGCCTTGCTCGACAGTTTCTGGCGCGAGGTTATGCAGCTTACAGAGGAGTCATGATGAACACAGTCACCATTCGAGTCGCTTCAGTCGAAGAAATGAAACTCGCACTGAAGGAAGCCGCAACAGGCCAGCAAAGCGCTCAAGGGCATTACATCACATTCCTGGATTGGGAGCGGCTGTGGAAAACCTTATCACCCAAGAAAATGCATATCTTGCATACCATGACCGGCGCCGGCGAGCTTTCCATTCGGGAAGTTGCACGCCGAGTGAAACGCGATGTGAAAGCGGTGCATACCGATCTGCAGGCGCTGTTAGGCTGCGGCATCGTCGATAAAGGTCAACGAGGCGTGATTTTCCCCTATGACGAAATCCATTTTGACTTCGTTGTAGGCAAAGCCGCCTAAACGACAGGCGAAAAAAAACCTGCTTTAAAAAGCAGGTTTTTCAAATGGTGGTCGGCGAGAGAGGATTACGCGCATCATTGATGCGCGCCCTGCGGGCCGTTGCTGAAGCAACGTTGTCTCGCTTCGCGAGGCTCGAACCTCCTGCGGAGGTACTCATCCTCATAAACGACAGGCGAAAAAAAACCTGCTTTAAAAAGCAGGTTTTTCGAATGATGGTCGGCGAGAGAGGATTCGAACCTCCGACCCACTGGTCCCAAACCAGTTGCGCTACCAAGCTGCGCTACTCGCCGATGCGGGGCGCATCTTACTGCTGGCGGTTATAGGCGTCAATCACTTTTTTTCCCCTGCATTTCAAGTGGTGATAAAAGCGCCATAATGCGCTGCACCGGGGGTTGCGCAGCGCATTTTACTCAGGCTTTGGCGGTTTTCAGCGCCGGCGTCTGTGCACGCAGGAACGGCAGCAGGAACAGCGCCGACAGGCAGGCGGCGATGGAAATCACCACGAAGAAACCGTTCCAGTGCCAGATTTCCATCACCCGCGCGATCGGGTAGCCGGACAGCGCCGCGCCCAGGTAGGCGAACAGGCCGACGAAACCGGTCGCCGCGCCCGCCGCATCTTTATGCGAGCACTCCGCCGCCGCCATGCCAATCAGCATCTGCGGGCCGAAGATGAAGAAGCCGATGGCGAAGAAGCAGCAGGCCTGCAGCAGGTAGGTGACGCCCGGCATCAGCCACAGCGCCGCTACCGACAGGAAGATGCCGATGGCGAAGATCAGGTTCATCGGGCCGCGGTTGCCGCGGAACAGCTTGTCGGAACCCCAACCGGCCACCAGCGAACCGATAAAGCCGCCCACTTCAAACAGCGAAATGGCCGAGTTGGCGGTCATCAGCGAATAGCCCTTTTCCTGCGTCAGATAGAGGTTGCCCCAGTCGTTGATCGCGGTGCGCACGATGTACACCAGTACGTAAGAGACCGCCAGCAGCCAGATGTACTTGTTGGTCAGCACGTAGCGCTTGATGATCTCGCGGTTGCTCAGCCCCTGGCCTTCCGATTCCTGCACCAGCTCCATGGCGTCGTTGCGCCATTTGCCAACGCTCGGCAGCCCCAGGGTAGATGGCTTGTCGCGCAGGCGCCAGCACATCAGCAGGCCGAGCACCACGCCGATGATGCCGGGAATGATCATGCCGTAACGCCAGCTGAAGTGCAGCGAGATAAAGCCCACC
Organism: Serratia sp. X10; assembly: GCF_017811775.1. Lineage (NCBI taxonomy): Bacteria > Pseudomonadati > Pseudomonadota > Gammaproteobacteria > Enterobacterales > Yersiniaceae > Serratia > Serratia sp. X10. The sequence continues at coordinate 144,746 of NZ_JAEIOH010000005.1, forward strand.
AGCAGCGGGATCAGCGCGCCGCCGACGTTGTGCGACGTGTTCCAAATCGCCCACCAGCTGCCGCGCTCGGAGCGCGAATACCAGCTGGTGAGGATTTTGGAGCACGGCGGCCAGCCCCAACCCTGGAAGAAGGCATTGAGGATCCACAGCGTGCCGAGCATCAGCAGCGACGAACTGAGGCCGAAGAAGATATTCAGCACCCCAGTCATGATCAGGCCCAGCCCCATAAAGTAACGCGGGTTGGAACGATCGCTGATCATGCCGGAAATGAATTTCGAGCAGCCGTAGGTGATGTAGAACAGCGTGCCGAGGATGCCGACGTCGGACATCGTCAGGCCCAGATCGCTCAGCATCGCCGGCATGATGAAGTTGAAGCTTTTGCGCGTGAAGTAAAACGCGGCGTAGCCGATGTACATGGTGCACATCAGCTGGATGCGCCAGTATTTGTAGCTGGCGTCGATCTGCCGTTGATCGGTGACCTGCGGCACATCCGGGCGGCTTTTAAGGAAAGACCACATGTGGAACCTCAGAGGATTGAATAAAGTGCCGCTATGATGCTCCCCGCGCGCGCGGGAGGCTTACGCCGGATTCCCGACGCGGTTAGGAGTTTTTCCTAGTTTTGCGCTTGCGCCGGTGAAACTGTGGGCAAGATCACACTCAAACAGGCGCCCCGCTCAGAGGTGAGCCGCAGGCTGCCGCCGAGGGCGCTGATGCGCTCCTGCATGCCGCGCAGGCCGTACCCCGGCTGATGGTGGTCCGCATCGAAGCCCACGCCGTTATCGCGGATGGTCAGGGCAATCTGCGGCGCGGCGCCTTTGCGCGACCGCAAGCGCGCGTCCAATTCCAGGCGGCTGGCGCCGGCGTGGCGGCACACATTGGTCACCCCTTCCTGGCACACCCGGTACAGCGTGATTTTCAGCGTTTCATCCAGCAGTTCGTCCGGCACCTGCCACTGCATGCTGCTCACCAGCGAGGCGTCCTGCGGCAGCGACTCCCGCAGCATCGCCGCCACCGCCGCCGACAGCGGCAGGTTGTTCAGCGCCGCCGGCCACAGCTGGGTCAGCACATCATGCACCCCATCGTAGACCCGCAGCGCCAACGCATCGATGGTATCGGCGCAGCCGATCACCGCCGGCTCCGGCGCCAGGCGTTTGACGATGCTGGCCTGTGTGCGGATCACGGTGATGGTCTGCCCCACTTCATCGTGCAGCTCGCGCGCCACCTCGCGCCGGGTTTGTTCCTCCGCCGTCACCAGCGCCCGCGCCAGCTGCCGGTTCTCCGCCAACCGCAGCCGCAGCTGCTGATTCAGTTCGCGCTGGCGCTGAATACCGGCGCCCAGCAGCAGCCCGGTCAGGCTTTGGGCCAGCAGCGACAACAGCAAGTCGCGGTGCGACTCGGGCTGCGGCGGCTCGTTGACCATCAGCGCCACGCCGTTGAGCAGCGTCGCCAACAGCGCGCCCTGCCAGCCATAACGGTAAGACATGAACACGATCGGGATCGCCAGGCAGAAAGGCGCAAAGCGGCGCAGCTCGGCGGCGTTAACCTGCTGCTGCAGCCAGATGCTGAATGCAAACAGCAGCAGATAGCTGGCCAGGTGGCCCAGGCGCAGCTCCACCGGCTTGTGGATCAGCCCCGGCTCCAGCGGAACCCAGATTTGGCGCGCCAGATAGTGCCACAACAGCAGGCAGGTCGGCGCGATGGTGAAACCGCCGGTCAGGCCGAGCAGCAGCGCGCGGGCGCCTTCGCCGCTGACCAGCTGCCACACCAACGCCTGCAGCAAGGCGGCGATGGCGACCACCGCGCCCTGCAACAGCGGCCAGCGCCATTCGCTGTCGCTCTGCTGATGGCGCAACAGCCACGGCGAGGCCAGCAGGCTGAGCAGCACCGTCAGCACCAGCACCGCCACCGACGCCCACAGCGCCGGGCCGTAGCCGTACTGGTCCGCCAGCAGCGCCATCAGCAGCAGATCGGCCAGCAGGATCCCCGGCCAGAAACGGTACGGGCTCTGCAGCAAAATGCCCATGCGCAGGCCGAACGGGAACAGCAACAGCGCCTGCCAGGGCGGGTCGATCAGCGCGGTGCCGATGCCCCACAGGCAAAATGCGCTGGCGGCATAGATGAAGAACAGCGCCAGCTGGGTGATCAGACGCTGCGTCACAGGTTCAGCATCCGTCTGGCCAGCTCGACATTATTGGTGATGCCCAGCTTGGCGAACAGGTTGGCGCGATGCACATGCACCGTCTTCGGCGACAGCCCCAGCGCGGCGGCGATCTCGCGCACCTCCTGGCCCTGCGCCAGCAATAGCGCTATCTCGCGCTCGCGGCGGGTCAACGGATCCACCTTCACCCGCGCCAGCTGCTGGGCGATTTCCGGCATCAGATAGACGCCGCCGCCGGCGACGGTGCGCACGGCGGTGATCAGATCTTCCGGCTTGCAGCGCTTGGAGAGAAAGCCGCTGGCGCCGCGTTCCAGCGCCATTTCCACCAGCGCCGGATTATCGTGCATCGACAGCATCACCACGCGGATGCCGGAGGGAATGTCCGCCAGCAGATCCAATCCGCTGCCGTCGGGCATCGAAATGTCGCAAATGCAGATTTCCGCCTCCAGCCCCGGCAGGCCGGCACGCGCCTGCGCCGCGCTGCTGAACTCGCCCACCACCTGAATATCGGCCTCCAGCGACAGCAGCTGCACAAAGCCCGAACGCACAATGTCATGATCGTCGATAAACGCCACGCGCAGGGTCATGGAAATCTCCGGTTAGCAGGGAAAGTGCGCAAGTATACCGTATGCACACACCGGAATAATTGATGAAGAGAATGTATTGGCGGAAATTACCGGGTGCGCAAGGCACCCGGCGGGAGGGATTACAGGCGGGCAGGCGCCGTTTTATTCTGCGGGAGATGGCACCAGTTGTTTTTATCCACGATGCCGCCGTTCGGCGAGGTGTAGCCGAGGCAACCGAGGACGGTGTCGAACAGCTCGACGTGACGGTGCGTTCTGCCGATGCGTTGCTGCGCCTGCAGCTGCTCAAAGGCGCTCAGGTGCTGCGGGTTCTCGAGGAATTTGTCCGACGCCCACACCATCATCGGCACGCGGAATTGTTCCGGCGGCGCCATTTCGCGCGGCGTGCCGTGCAGGTGCGTATTCTCGCCGATCGACTCGCCGTGATCGGCGGCATAGAACACGATGGCCTTCTTGTCCCGCACCTGGTCGATCACATTACTGATAAAGCTGTCGGTATACAGCACCGTATTGTCGAAGGCGTTGATCAGCTGCGCCTTGGTGCAGGAGTCATCCACCCCCATGCACTCCGGTTGATAGCGCGCATAGCTGCGCGGATAACGCTGCGAGTACAGGTAGTGCGAGCCTTTGGTATGCAGGATCACCAGGTGTTTGCCCTTCGGATAACGCGCCAGCGACTCCTTCATTTCGTCCACCAGCAGCATATCGTCGACCGCCTTGCCGTCGTTGCGCTTCTCGGACGCGATCATCTCGCGGAACGAATAGTTGTTCACCTCGGTGTTGTTGTAGAACCACACCTCACTCTGCATGGCGAACAGCTCGGAAGAGAAGCCCAGTTCCTTCATCACCGCGAACACGTTTTGCTCTTTCAGCGTGCGCTGCGGGTTGTCCTCGGTGCCGCCTTCGCGCACGAACATGCAGCGCAGCGACAGCTTGGTGGCGGTGTCGCAAGACTCGCCGCGGAACGCCACCAGATTCTTCTCTTTCGACAGGCGCGGCGTAGTATCGCGCTCGTAGCCCAGCATGCCCATGTGATCCCAGCGCGTGGTCTCGCCGATGATGAACACCACGTAGGTATCGTCGATGCCCGCAGGCGGCACATAGGTGAAGTGTTTGCCCGGATCGAACAGCGTGCTCTGATCCTGACTTTCGTCATAGCGGGTATAGGCGAACAGCCCCAGCGCCGACAGCCAGTTAGACGGCAGGTACGAATGCGCCACCACGCCGCCGTAGCTCGGCAGATCGACGTTGGCGAGCTTCTCCTGCACGCTTTGCTCGTCGTCCAGCATGCGCAGCGGCAGCCAGACCAACGCCACCACCGCCAACAACACCAGCAGCGGTTTGATGCGGTGGCCGGGGGTTTTCAGCTGTTCGATCAGGGTGAAGCGCAGGCTGTTTTTCCAGATCAGCAGCAGCGGCAAGGCGCTGAGCGCCACCATCCACAGCACGAAATGCAGGCCGACCACCTCTTTCGACAGATCGATATCGGTGGTCATCACCGACACCACGATGCCGTAGCCGATCACCACGTTGAAAAACGTCATGTAGTAGCTGGCGGCAACCGAAATCAGCACCAGCAGCGAGGCGACGATGCGATAAAACAGCCGGCCGCCGAGCGATACCAGCCGCATGATGAAGAACGTGAACAGGACGATAGCGATGACTTCCGTCACCGCCGAAATAAGCTTAATTCCCTGAATGCCGTGCGCCAGCGAATCAAAACGGCGATAAAAAACGGACAGGTTTAGAAAGATGCCGATATAGATCGCTAACAATAACGATAAATTCTGCTGTGATAGCGATTTAACTTTGTTCATGTAACGCGGTGGCTCCGGGGACGGTGTAGCGGTTCTGACTCAGTCAGACACTGATTGCGGCTTCTGGTTCAGCCAACCGGCAATAAGCGTTATTTTGCGAGTAATAATCAAGAGAATTCTCACAAAACGGGCAAAATTTACCGCTTTTTTGAGCACTTTTCAGACGGGATATCAAAGAAAATGGAGGGATAAACCCTCCATTTTTTCCATGGTGTCGGCAAAAAACTTACTTAACGTTCAGCGTAACGTCGATATTGCCGCGGGTGGCGTTGGAATACGGGCACACCACGTGCGCCTTTTTCACCAGATCTTCCGCCACGCTGCGCTCGATGCCCGGCAGCGAAATATCCAACTGCACTTCGATGCCGAAGCCGTTCGGGATTTCACCGATGCCGACGGTGCCGTCGATCTTCGCTTCGGCCGGGATTTTGACCTTTTCTTTCGCCGCGACAAACTTCAACGCGCCGAGGAAACAGGCCGAGTAACCGGCGGCGAACAGCTGCTCGGGGTTGGTGACTTCGCCGCCGGCGCCGCCCATCTCTTTCGGTACGCCCAGTTTCACGTCCAACACGCCGTCGGAGGAGGTTGCACGGCCGTCGCGGCCACCGGTTGCGGTGGCGTGAGCGCGGTAAACCACTTTCTCAATAGACATCGTTCATTCCTTCTTGCTGGTTGGCGAGATGACAACGGCCCCCGCGAGGGGTAGCCGGTCACAGATATATCTTTTACGATTAAATCGTGCACTACTTATTTTTGACGCTTATTAACCAGTGTAGACCACCCCTGCCGTTCTTGCGTCCGGCGTCGGTGGGTCAAATCTGATCGATCAGGCTGCCGCGCAGCTTTTCCAGCTGCTGTTTGAGCGAGACGATCTCGTCCAGGCTGCAGTCGGTGGCGCACATCACCGCCTCGGGCACCGACTGCGCCCGTTCACGCAGCGCGCGGCCGGCGTCGGTGAGCGCGATGATCACCTGGCGCTCGTCGGTGGTGGCGCGATAGCGCACCAGCAAACCGGCGGTTTCCAGCCGTTTCAGCAGCGGCGTCAGCGTGGCGGAATCGAGGAACAGCCGCTCGCCGATATCCGATACCGTCACCCGATCGCGTTCCCACAGCACCATCATCACCAGATACTGCGGGTAGGTGAGCTCGAGCTGATTCAACAGCTTGCGGTAGACTTTGTGCAGCGCCAGGTTGGCGGAGTACAGCGCGAAACAGAGCTGCTGATCGAGCAGCAGCAGGTTCTTCGCGTTGGGTTGTTCGGTATCGGTGCTTTTCATGTGAGTGAATATAGATAGCGCACGATGTAATCGCAAGCTATTTCTTGTGAGGTATGCTACATTTTTTTCATGCAGAGGATGCCGGGAGGGAAAGGAAATGACGAATACGCTTGCAGAACGCGCGCGCCGCTACGCCACCAAGGCGCATGCGGCCATCGATCAGCGCCGCAAATACACCAACGATCCGTACATCGTCCACCCGCAGGCGGTCATGGAGCTGGTGCGCAGCGTGCCGCACACCGAAGAGATGCTGGCGGCCGCCTGGCTGCATGACACGGTGGAAGACACGCCCACCACCCTCGGCGATATCGAAAGCCACTTTGGGCCGCAGGTAGCAGAGCTGGTGCGGATGTTAACCAACGTCAGCCACGCCGAGGACGGCAACCGCTTCGAGCGTAAAAACCGCGATCGGCGCCACAGCGCCGGCGCATCGCCGCAGGCCAAAACCATCAAACTGGCGGATCTGATCGACAACACCCGCTCGCTGCTGGACTACGACAGCCACTTCGCCCAAACCTATCTGATCGAGAAACAGCGCCTGCTGGAAGTGCTGACCGAAGGCGACCCGACGCTGTGGCGCCAGGCCAGCCATATCGTCGAACAGGGGCTGCTCAGATTACAGCAGCCGCCGCACAACGTGCCGGCCAGCTGGTTTGAGCACGCCCGCCGGCGCTACCGCGAGAACGACGCGGCCTGATCAGAAGGTCACCACCGTTTTCAACGCCGTCACCCAGGCGTCCTGCGTCTCGCTGACGCCCGCCGGATGATGCCAGTATTGCAGGCCCGGCTGCAGCTGCAGCCACGGCGTGACGTTAACGCGGTAGTACAGCTCCGCCGTCACCGAGTGGCCCGGCACCGGCCGGTAGTTCGGATCGTGATAATCGCTGATGCCGCTCATCTCGTTGAGGTAACGCTGATTGTCTTTATAGCGGTCGCTCAGTTTCACCACCGAAACGCCCAGCCCCAGCCAGTCGTCCGGCCGCGCATCGAACAGCCCGCGATAGCGGATGCCGGTCGAAGTGGACCAGTGCAGGTAGTTGCTGCGCTGATCCCCCAGCCCCAGGCTGTAGAACACGCTCAGGCCACGGTTGACGTCATCCGCATGGCGCGTCACCTGCTGGTTGAAACCGGTATACAGGAACCAGGTGCGATCGTGGCTGCGATAGCCCTGCGGATCGCTGGCGCCCGGCCCGCCAGATACCCCTTCATAAAGATCGCGCTGGCGCGCATTGGTAAACAACACGCCCAGGTTATACACCCCCGGCAGCTGGTTGACGGCGTGGGTTTTCAGCTCCAGCTCCATCGGCAACAGAAAGCCTTTGCTGCCCTTGGTGGACCAACTCCAGGCGTGGCTGCGGCTGGGGGCGCTCGGGTTCTGCTCCATCACGCCGCCCTTGAGCGTCAGGCCGTCGGTCAGCTTGTATTGCAGCGTGGTGCCCCAGTAATGCACGTTCCAGTTGTACCAGGTCAACGAGTTGGCGGACTTGCCGCCGCACAGCGTCAGCGTTTGGAAATCGCAGGGGATGATCTGATCGAAATCCTGCACCTTGTTCATCATGCCGATACGCCATTGCAGCCGGCTGTCGAGGAAGGAACGGCTGAAGGTCAACCAGCCCAGCCGGGTGATCGACTGCCCGCCAAAGCTCTCCTGCGACAGATCGGTCAGGCCGACGCGCGGATCCTGCAGCCGATCGCGGGTCAGGTTGTTGTCATGGTTGCGGTTGACGATATTGCCTTCGATCGCCGCGTCCGGAATGCCGGTCAGCGCCTGCAGATCCTGGCTGAAGGTCAGCGAAAATTGGTCAATGTACGACGCCTGTTTATCGTGGTTGTAACCGCCGCCGGCGTTATACGACAGCTGGCTGAGGTAGCCGAGATTATAGTGGAAACCGTGATCCTCCAGGATCGGCCTGATCCCCAGCATATCCCCCAACAGCCCAGGCTGCGGCGGTTCAAAGCCGAGCGCCACCCCTTCCCATTTGGCGGTGGGAGCTTCAACGTCCTTGCCGGTTTGCAGCGTTTCCGCCTGCGCCTGGCTACAGAGCAGCGCCAGCGCCGCCAGGGTCATGGAACAAGGTAATAAGCTTTTCATCATTATTATATTTCTCCGCATAACGGCTGACTGCGGGCAACAGCATTCCCTGGGAGAGAATTTCCCATCATGAACAGCAGCGAATAAGGTTAGTTAACGCCCGGCACTTGCCGCCGGGCTGAAGGGTTAGCGCCGGTCTTTCAGGCTGGCGCCGTTGCTGTGGATCACATCGCGGTACCAGTAGAAACTCTTCTTGCGGCGGCGCTCGAGGCTACCGTTGCCGGCATCGTCTCTGTCCACGTGAATGAAGCCGTAGCGCTTCGACATTTCGGCCTTCGAGGCGCTGACCAGATCGATCGGCCCCCAGCTGGTGTAGCCCATCACCTCGACACCGTCGTCGATCGCCTCAGCCACCTGTACCAGATGGTCATTGAGGTAGTTGATGCGGTAGTCGTCGTTGATGCTGCCGTCGGCCTCGACGCGGTCTTTGGCGCCCAGCCCGTTCTCGACGATGAACAACGGCTTCTGATAGCGGTCGTACAGCACGTTGAGCAGGTAGCGTAGCCCGATCGGGTCGATTTGCCACCCCCACTCCGAACTGGCCAGGTGCGGGTTCGGCACCATATCGAGAATGTTGCCGCGCGCCGTTTCGTACTGCTCCGGGTCGGCGGTAACGCAGCCGCTCATGTAGTAGCTGAACGAGATGAAGTCGATGGTTTCGCGCAGCGTTTGCCGATCTTCCTCGGTGATCGCCACCTGAATGCCGTTTTCACGGAAGAAGCGCTGCATGTAGGCCGGGTAATAGCCGCGCGCCTGCACGTCGCCGAAGAACAGCCAGTCGCGGTTTTGCCGCTGGGTTTCCAGCAGATCTTCCGGCTTGCAGCTCAGCGGATACAGAATGCCGCCCAGCAGCATGTTGCCGATTTTCCCCTCCGGCACGATCTCGTGACAGGCCTTCACCGCTCTGGCGCTGGCCACCAGCTGATGGTGGATCGCCTGATAGACGGCGCTCTTGTCGCTCTCTTGCGGCAGGCCAACCCCGGTGAAGGGCGCGTGCAGCGACATGTTGATCTCATTGAAGGTCAGCCAGTGTTTAACCTTGTGCTTATAGCGTTCGAACACGGTGCGCGCATAGCGCTCGAAGAAATCGATGGTGCGGCGATCGCCCCAGCCGCCGTAGCGCTTCACCAGACCGTAAGGCATCTCATAGTGCGACAGCGTGATCAGCGGCTGAATGCCGTATTTCGCCATCTCATCGAACAGCCGATCGTAAAACGCCAGCCCGGCTTCGTTCGGGGTCTCTTCGTCGCCCTGCGGGAAAATGCGCGTCCAGGCGATCGAGGTGCGCAGGCACTTGAAACCCATCTCGGCGAACAGCGCGATATCCTCCGGGTAACGATGATAGAAATCGATCGCCACGTCCTTGATGCCGCTGTCGCCCGCCGTGCGCGGCGTGATGGCGCCGAAGATGCCCTGCGGCTGCAGATCGGAGGTCGACAGCCCCTTGCCGTCGGCCTGATACGCGCCTTCTACCTGGTTCGCCGCTACCGCGCCGCCCCACAGGAAATGTTGCGGAAACTTGCCGTTCATCGCTTGCTCCTCAATTAACGTAATAAAGTCAGCAGCGGCGCCTGTTCCTGCACCGGAGACAGGCCGCTGGTCAACACGTCCACGTAGTCATCGCTGTTGCTGATGATGATCGGCGTGGTGGTGTCATAGCCGGCGGCATGGATCGCCGCCTGGTCGAACTCGATCAGCAGATCGCCCGGCGCAATCCGCTCGCCTTCCCGCACGTGGGCGGTGAAATGCGTCCCGTCGAGCTTCACGGTATCGATGCCGACGTGGATGAGAATCTCCGCGCCGTCGTCCGATTCGATGCCGATGGCGTGTTTGGTTTTGAACAGCGACGCCACGCTGCCGCTCACCGGCGCCACCACCCGCCCCTGCTGCGGCGCGATCGCCACGCCTTTCCCCAGCAGGCCGCTGGCGAAGGTCGCGTCGTTCACCTGATCCAGCGGCACGATGTCGCCGGCGATCGGGCTGAGGATGGCCTGTTTGCGGTTAAGCGGCGCGGCGGCTTCAGGCTGCGCCGTCTCTTCCGCCGGCGCGACGCCGAACAGGTAGCTGGCCAGCGCGGCGAACACGAACGACAGCAGGGTGCCGCCGATCGCGCCCCACACCGTGGCGTCGATGCCGCCCTTGGGAATGATTTGCGCGAAGGTGAACACGTTCACCAGGCCGAACGAGTAGACCGAGGTATGGAAGTAACCGATCATCGCCCCACCCAGCGCGCCGCCGATGCAGCCGAAGATGAACGGACGCTTGTTCGGCAGGGTGACGCCGTACACCGCCGGTTCGGTGATGCCGAAAATCCCGGCGCCGATGGCCGAACCGGACAGCGCCCGCAGCTTGGCGTCGCGAGTGCGCAGCATCACGCCCAGCGTGGCGCCGACCTGCCCCATCACCGCCGGCAGCAGCAGCGGCACCATGGTGTCGCGCCCCAGCACGCTCAGGTTGTTGATCATCAACGGCACCAGCCCCCAATGCAGGCCGAAGATCACGCATACCTGCCACATCGCCCCCATGAAAGCGCCGGCGATGATCGGGTTGAAGGCGTAAATGGCCTGATAGCCGTTGGCCAGCAGATGGCTGAGCCAGGTCGCCGCCGGGCCGATCAGCAGGAAGGTCAAGGGCACGGTGATCGCCAGACACAGCAGCGGCGTGATGAAATTGCGCAGCGCACTGTGGATCACCCGGTTAAACAGCGGCTCCAGGCGACAGGACACCCAGGACGCAAAGATGATGGGGATCACCGACGAGCTGTAGTTGATGAAAGTCAGCGGAATGCCGAAGAAATATTCGCGCACCGCGCCCGGCTGTTGCGCCGCCTCGAACGCCGCCATCATCAGCGGATGCGTCAGCGCGCCGCCGATCGCCATGGTGACGAACGGGTTGCCGCCGAATTTTTTCCCGGCGGTGTAACCGAGCATGATCGGGAAGAAGTAGAACAACGCGTCGCTGGCGGCGAACAACATTTTGAAGGCGCCGCTGCTTTCCAGCAGCCAGCCGCAGGCCAGGCTCAGCGCCAGCAACCCCTTCAATACCCCCGAGGCAGCCATCACCCCGAGCAATGGGGTGAAGATGCCGGAAACCACGTCGATAAAGCGGCTGAGCAGATTGTCTTTTTTACCGTCCGCATCGCTGCCGTTCGACGCGCCTTCGGCTAACCCGCCGACCCGGTTGACCGCGTCGAATACCTCCGCCACGTGGTTCCCCACCACCACCTGAAACTGGCCGCCGCTTTCCACCACCATGATGACGCCCGGATTTTTCTTCAGCGCTGCCGCGTTGGCGCGGCGGTCGTCACGCAGCTTGAAACGCAGGCGGGTGGCGCAATGCACCAGGCTTTTCACATTGTCGCGGCCACCGACGTCGGCCAAAATCTCACTGGCTAATGTGTCATATTTCATACGGTTATCCTTAGACTTCACGTTCTGCCGATCCCGCCTTTGCGCTGGCCTGGCGCAGGAGCGAAATTCGGCGCAAAAAAAAACCTAAACCTCGCGGCCTCTGCCCCATCGGGGAACAGAAACGCGAGGTTTAGGTTTTGCCTGCCGCAGCAGTAACAACCCTAAATCGGTTGAGTTATAACCTTAACACCGTGAATTTTAGCGGAGCAAGGCTTTGCGACGGCAAATTGCCGAACTGTGATCGCAAAGGCAAAACGGCCTCAATGCGCGAAATAATGCATGCCGCCCTCTACCGGGATCACTGCGCCGATGATATATCGCGCGAGCGATAGAGAGGGATTAGAGGGTATCGCCCGGCTTTACGCCAAAAAACATAAGATTAACTAACCTAATAATTCACTATCAAGCTAAAGCGAAACACGTATTTTCCAGCGGCCAATCGGCTTTTCTGGCAATATTCGCAGCCATTAAGGCAAATACATCGCCAAATCTCATCGAATATTGTTAGCACCCCACGATATTCACCCGCGCAAAAATCACCGTGCGCAATTGAATACGGCGAATAAACATCAGAATAACTAATTAAAACAACTAGACAAAAATCACACGGGGGATTATTACTGGTCAACGCTTAATCGAGAGTAGGGATGACAGTCACCATGGTGTTGCGTACTGATGTAGGACGGATTTTGATTACCGGCGCCGGCGGCCGAGTCGCCACCGCGTTTCGCCAGGCAGTGGGCGATCGCTATGCATTGCGGCTGGCGGAACGAGATCTCGCTCTGTTGCGCGATCGCCGGCCCGGCGATGAGGTCATCAGCTTCAACATCGCCGATCTCGACGCCTGCCGTGAGGCCTGCGCCAATATTGACACCGTGTTGCACCTGGCCGCCGATCCGGCTCCCGACGCCGACTTCTGCGGCTCATTGATGGACAACAACATCCTCGGCACCTTCAATATCTTCCGCGCGGCGAAAGACGCCGGATGCCGGCGGGTGGTGTTCGCCAGCAGCGCGCAGGCGGTGGAAGGCTATCCGCTCGATTATCAAATCCGCCCGGATGACGCACCGAAGCCGAAAAATCTGTACGGCGCCAGCAAGGCGTTCGGCGAAGGCATCGCGGCCTATTTTGCCTATCAGGAAGGGCTTTCCGCCCTGTCGGTGCGCATCGCCAACTTCACCACCCTAAGCCCGGGTGATCGGCTCAGCGCCCGCGATATGAGCGCGTTTCTCAGCCATCGCGACGCCACCGACCTGCTGGAGCGTTGCATTCGTGTCGAAGGGGTGCAATATGCAGTGGTGCACGGGGTTTCCAATAACCGCTATACGCGTTTATCGCTGGAAGAGACCCGCCGCCTGCTCGGCTACGCCCCGCAGGACGATGCGTTCAGCCTGCTCGGTTTCGACTGAACGGTTCCGGCTCATGATACAAATAAGGGGATAGCCACGCGGCAATGGGCTCGGCGAGGAGCCCCAACTCCACCGGGATCCCCGCCTGTTCTAATAGAGCGATCCCGGCACCACGATTGCGCGGATGTGGATCGAGAATGCCGACATAAACTTTACCGACGCGCCGCTCGACTATCGCCTGGGCACAAGACGGCGTACGCCCGTGAAATGAACAGGGCTCCAAAATAACGTACAGCTCATATTCTTCCAGCGTTCCCTCTACCTGCGACAGCACATCGGCTTCGGCATGAGAGTGCCCTGGGGCTCGGGTATACCCCTGTGTGACGATACGGTCTTGTTTAACCAAAATACTGCCAACGGGGGGGTTAGGCAGGCAATCGGGCAGGGCTTGCCGCGCACATCTCAATGCCTCTTGCATAATCCATGCTTTACTCATCGTGGTTCCCCTCTCTCATGTGGATGGCGATCGCTTCCACGCCGCTCCCCCCTACCGGCGCAGGAATGAACGTTTGCCCGCACGCGGTAATTCCCACGACACGCGCCGTCTATTTCCTCGGAAAAACACCCATACCCGGAATGTCGAGACTAAAAGGTAATGAATGCTGCTACTGAATGCCTAATGAACCGTGACATTAGTCACAAAAACGAATAACCATTCAGGACAGTTAAACTAAAAAAAAACCTATCAGCATGAAATATCATTAAAAAGTACCACCATAGACACACTGTCATATTTAACTTTTTATTAAATTATACTTTACATTTAAGCAACACTAATGTTAATGAATTGTTTGTTTTATTCTAAATAGAAGGAAGCCGACGAATGAAAGATACCTTTGATTCGTTAGATGAAAACAATAATGATATAAATCAATCAATTAAAAAATCAATCATCTCATGTGGTTTCACATTCTTTAGCATCACTATGTTTCTTTCCCGTTCACTGACCAAAACGGAACGCTTAGTGATTGAAAATTATCCTAAAGAATGGCGAATACATTATGATGAAAACAATTACCATGATTACGATCCCATCCTGGCTCATGCGAAAATATCCAGCACGCCAGTTCATTGGCATAAGCTGTTAAAAGATGCTCATCCTGATGGCAAAGCCGTATTGAAAAACGCATTGCGCTTTGGCATCGGGCCCGGTTTCAGCATCCCTTTTAGAGGGAAAAGCAGCACTTTGGGCATTGTCAGCATCAACGCGGTCGACGAAAATCCCAGCCATGACGACTATGCACGCTGCATCAAAGAGATCCTGGCGATAACACCCTACATCCATGAAAAAATGATGCAGTCTCTAGAGCAACAAACCATCAAGCTGACCAAGCGCGAGCAGGAATGCCTTTTCTGGGCTTGTGAAGGCAAAACCTCATGGGAAATCGCGCAAATCATCGGCTGTTCCGATCGCACCGTCGTCTTTCATCTGAACAACATTTCCGAAAAGTTCGGCACCCAGAATCGCTATCAAACCATCACGCATGCTTTGCTCTCCGGCGCAATCACGCCGCTGCTGTGCTGAAGCAGCGAGCGTACAAAAATTTAGGGCGTCTTGATATCTTCAGCCAATCGAAAGCCCATAACATAAATGGCTTTTGGATACGCCCCGTGTCGCCTGGTGCAGCGAGCCAAATCATGGTGTCGGGTGAAACTGCCGCCGCGAGCGACACGGTAAGGCGTTTGCTCATCCAACCGAAACAGATCGTCATCCACCACCTCGCCGCCGGGATACGGCAGATACGGCGTCGCGGTAAACTCTTCCACATTTCCCGCCATATCAGCCAAACCAAAGGCCGAATTTCCCTTAGGGAACATGCCGACGGGCGTGGTGGTCAGCAACCCCAGCTCCAACGTATTGGCACAATCGCGCCGGTAGCTTTCTCCCCAGGGAAATTCTCGCCGGACGCCACCGCTGGCGGCATACTCCCATTCCGCCTCCGTCGGCAAACGAAATGTGCGATTCGTTTTGGCGGAAAGCCAGCGGCAGTAGGCTTCACAATCCTCCAGCGCCAACGAATTCACCGGATGATTGGCGAGATGGGCGGGATATTTGCCGAACGGCCAGCTTTCGGGCAATCTTTCATAGCGGCTATCGAGCAGAAAATCGCGATATTCCTGATGCGTGACGCAATACTTCGCCAAGTTGAACCGTTTGATCCGGCAACGATATGCCGGCGCTTCCTTGGCAATCCACTCCCGTTTGACGCCCACCGCCGCATATTCTTGCCATATCTCATCGACTTGTTCCGCATCGCGCCCCAGCACCACGTCCGCTTCGCACAGCGCAATCATCGCGGGAGCCAGAGTGTTGATGCGCGGATCGCCGTGCAATGCCAGCAATGAACCGGCGGCATAACGCACCGTCAGTGGCCGGTGTTCGTCTTCAACGATGCCGGCCAGATCGCTGACGGCGCAGCGGGATAATGACGCCATCGCGCCATCAAGATTATCCAGCTCGGAAGCATAGAAAGATGGCTCCATCCCCATCGCTTCACGATCGGACAGTTGATTGATGTCACGCATAGGCCGCATGTTTCCCCCCTGTGCGGCTGAAAGCCTCCGCGTGGATGAAATGCAATTCACCCAGGTAACTGCCGGCGATGAAACGACCATTGGAGACGTCAAAAACAAGACAGGAAATACCGGCGGTGGAAACCTTCCTCATCATGACCCAGCGTTGCTGCGTGAGGTCGTACACAGCAGCGGTTCCCCGATAGTCGCCCGACATAATCAGATTGTATCCGGGCGCATAGCTGATGCATTTAATCGAGTTCTGGTGCGGTGAGTCGATAATCTGCTGCTCCCCCGTGAGGCTCCACAACCGCAATGTTTTGTCGCGGCTGATAGAGGCAAAACCGTTATCCAAGGCGACGCACCCATTCACAATCATGTCGTGTTCACCGACGAAGCGTAATGTCGGCTGGGCCAGTTCCGTTAAATCGTGTGCGGCCACGGTGTGATCCGCACAGGCGGTGAATAATATGGCACCATTGATCGCCATGCCTTTTATCGCGTTCTTATGCGCCTGGATATTTTTCTCCCAACTCACACATCCGTTATCATCTACGCGCAATAAAATCACCTCGCCGGTATAGGCACCCACCAAAACAAAGGTACCCTCAGGGTGTTTCAGCACCGTCTGGCAATTCAACGGGGAATGATGTTGATAGACGACTGCGCCGGTTTCGCCATTATAAACCGCGCCATCTTGCCCTCCTTGCAACACTACACCGCCCACTTGAATAATGAAGTTACATAGCGAGGGAAGCTGATTGATGACTTTACCGTTGCGCACCACCTTGCCGGCATCACCGGTAAAAATAATATCGTCGCCACAGGCATAAACGGCATTAATTCCGTGAGTGTCTTTAATTTCATTTTCCACCCACACCCGTTTATCTAAATCATAAGTGGCATATCTATCGCCAAAAGTGACAAACACCAAATAACGATCCCCAATGATGTCGCTGGAGCGCGGCCAGACTTGTGGCAGTATTTTGTCTTGGTGAACCAGGCTTAATCCGCCACGATCTAAATTCCAAATTCTGAAATACCGATCATAACTTAAGCTGATGACCGTGTTATTTTTAACAATCAGGCGTTTGACGCCTGATTGATGCGCATCCACTTGCGAAACCTGCCGCCCCTGCTCGTCGAACACAGTGATGCGACCTTCATCATCACCGGAAACCAGCAACCCTTCTTTCGTCAGGCACAGCGTATCCGTTTCCACCCCGACCATATCAATCATGGCGATTTGTTTCTGCTGAGAGAGGCTCCAATAACGAATCGTGCCGTCATCCCCGCTGGACACCAATACGTCCTCATCCTTCCATTCAACGGAAATGACATCGGCAGTGTGTCCCAAGAATTTGACCAACAACTTCCCGTGCAGATCAAAAACGCGAACGTGCCGATCGCGAGACGCCGTCGCTATCCAGGGCTGGGTCGGGTGAAAACTGATGCCCTCAACGTCATCGTCATGCCGCATGACCGCATAAAGTTGCAGATCCGGCACGCTCCACACACGCAGGCTGTAATCGCTGCTCGACGAGGCGACGAAACGGCCGTCAGGACTGAACGACACCTGATTGGCCAAATGGTCATGATAGCTGACAGAAAGAGGCAAATGCGTTTCCGCATCCCAGAGAATCACTTTATTGTCATAACCGGCAGTGGCAACATAAACGTTGTTTGTCGCTATACCGCTAATCGGACTGGTGTGATACATAGTCATCTCCTGGTTCTATTAGATAGAAACAACTTTCCCGAACGTATGTCTGGCGATATCCGCCTTTGCCTGTATGTATTTCTGGTTGTCGCGTCCCATAAAGCACGATGTGGAAACCACTTTTTCAACCACGATGCCTGAATCGGTTAGCGCCTGATGCTTATCGGGATTATTCGTCAGCAAAAATACCTTTTCTATTCCCACCGCCAACAGCATTTCAGGGACACAATGATATTCCCGCGCATCTTCAGGGAATCCCAAAAGCTTATTTGCCTGGAACGTATCATGCCCCTGGTCTTGCAAGGCATACGCATCAAGTTTGTTATACAGCCCGATACCTCGACCTTCCTGAGGCAAGTAAGCGATATATCCGCCATACTCCGTCATGATTTTTATCGATTCGTGTAATTGGTTGCCGCACTCACAACGCTTAGAACCGAAAACATCGCCAGTTAAACACTGGGAATGAATACGAAGATAGGGGGTCCCCTGCGATTGCGATGCAATTTCGCCACCTTCTTTATTCTGCTTTGGGATATGAATAAGAAGCGCCTCACAATCAATGTTATTGAAGCTATAAAACCATGACGTTATCTTATTGTCTGTGATAAAAATCTTTATCTTATTTCTGATTGTCAGCATAGCTACTCTCCTCAGAGATCATCGAAAAGAGAGTAAGTCAGCATGCTGGAATAAATAACTGTCAGTCTTGACAGGTGAGAGACCATAATAAAAAAATGGTATGAAACCGCCGCCAGACAGATATAAAAAACCATAAAACAAAAACAAATCAGAACATAGCACCAGAAAAAAGCGCGAAACAGATAACAATCGGCGAAAAAAGAGCAAAACACCGTCCTGTAAGATTCAACAGTTTTACATCCTCAAACACATCAAGCAATACTGATTGCAGCATGAAAGCTGTCATGCTAACTGCAAACCGACATAAACTTAGGAGATTCACATGAAAGTAATCAAAACTGCAACTGCAAATGCACCTAAGACTATCAGCGTTCAGAAAGCTATTCGTTCTGAGAAGTAATCGCTTTATTTTTTGTTAGTCATAAATGGTGAACAGGTGATCCTGCTCACCATTTATCAATATTGGCGCCGCTTACCAAAGGATGCGATATGTCTAAAGAGAACATTAATGCTTTCGCCTACGACCGGGAAATGAATATTGCTTTTGCCGGAACGAAAGGCGGCGAGATATTAATCATACCTGTAGATTCGTTCACGGTAAGCATGCGAAAAAAAATCCACTGGGGAACGATTGAAGCGATTGCCATTTCTCCGGAAAGGAAGTTATTGGCTTGTTTATCTGGCGACAGGAAAGTGTCCATCCTGCGCTACGATGCCGACCATCGCCTCGACATCGTTTCCCTGTTCTCGGTTCGCGACCTCGGGGCGGACGATTTCGGCATCTTCCATTCGACCTCTCAGGCGATCGCCATCCACCCGACCAAAGCGCAGATAGCCACGCGCAGCGGCAACAGCGCCGTTGTCGAACTGGACTTTATGGGAACGCAGCTTTCTCAAGTGCGCGTATGCGAAGAAGATATTGCAACGCTCTGCTATTCATCATCAGGCCACTATCTGCTGGCAGGCAGCACGGGCGGCACCATCGGCCTCATCGCTAACGGCGAGTTGCAAAACAGCATCAAACCCGAAGGGCTCACAGAAACCGTGCATTGGTTCGAACCGCTGGAGGACAACCGCTACATTGTCGCTTGCGACTCACGCCGCGTATTGGAATTGCAAATCGATGAGAACAGGCGACTGACCTATCGCAACGGCGAAATTTTCGCGCATGATGACATGGAGCATGTCACTCTCAACCACGACAAGAAAATTTGCCTGGCCAGCAGCTTTGACAGACGGATCTACCGCATTGATCTTGATTCGCTGAAAAGCACGGGAGTGGCGCTGACGGCGGCATTCAAGCTACGGTGGACAAAATTCGTTAAAAATAGCGATCGCATCGTCATTGTGCAAAATCGCGACGGCAGTTTACTCAAAAGCGATATCCTGACGGGGGAAACGTTGGCGATGGTGAAGAATACGCCAGACGCCATCTGGACAGCCTATCGCCGCCGAGACGAAATCATTTGCGCCGGCGAACGCGGCTATATGTACCGTATCCCGCTGCAAGAGGATGGCGCTGTTCTCGGTCTTCCAACCAAACACCCTTTAACGGATACGGACAGTGGATACATCAAACGCATTGTTCCTATGGAAGACGACGATTTTATCGCCGTGATGAGCCGTGGACGCATCATCGTCAAGCAAAACGGTGCCAGCATGACGCACGACTTGCCCACCGCCTTTCGCGACGTTTGTTACTGCCCGCAGCGCCAGTGTTGCTATCTGGCCAGCGAAGACGGCACCGTCTATCAATATCACCGCGGCCAGATCACCGCTCTTCACCAAGGGGACGAACCGATTTGGTCGCTGGGCGTCTCGCCGGATGGTGCGACGCTGGCTTTTGCTGAACGCCTGGGAAAAATCTATTTATATGATCTGGAACAGAACCAAGTCGTTGAAACCACCGACTGCCGATTGCCCAAACGCCTCAAGTGGTTCGATAACCGGACGCTCTATATTTCTTACAGTGGTTCTATCCATAAAATCTTCTTTGATGAACAGTGGCAACATCATGTTGAATTTATTCGCCCGAACGACAATACGGTAGAGGACTTCGTTTTCATTGACGACTATATCGTTTTCATCACATACAACCGAAGAATCTGGCTCTACGACCGTTTGTCCGCGACTCAGTTAGACAGCGTCTATAACAGCGAGGACTATATGAAAAACATTATACATATCAACGACAATATATTTGCGACTTTAGGGCGCTCAGGCTATCTTCAACAATACGAACTGCATAACGAGCAGATAAAACCCGGTGCACCGTTGAAAATGGCGTGATACTCATGAATTTGTCGCAAAACACTTGCCTGGCCTTATTGATAGCATCCAATTTCTTCTCCTCGGTCGCCGTCAGCATAGGGATGTATATCATCCCTTGGTATATCAGTAATGAAGGAGAGCAACCCAGACTGTTGGCGATGATGGCGACAATGTCCTCATTAACGCTGATCTTCGTCACGCCATGGATCGGCATGCTGGTCGACAAATTCAATAGAAAAAACCTGCTCACGGTGCTCAACGCCCTTATTTGCATCGCTTTCATTCTGGCTATTTTCAGCCGGTATTTTTCTTTCAGCATTATGCTGCCTTTAGTCATCACCTATTTTGTCGTTCAATTCTATTACGCTATTTTTTATATCGCTCGACAGGGGTTTATTAAAGATATTTTTAGCGGTGATTATCTGTCACGAACCAACTCTCTTCTTGAGATGGAATCGCAAGCATCGACGCTCATCTCTGCGCTTTTGGTCATCTCCGTGTCGTCCTATTTGAGCTATGACACTATTTTTGTGTTGTTGGTCGTGCTGATTGTCATTTCTCTGTTCATCTTGTTAGCCATCCCCTACCAGCGGCACTCCCCCGTAAGCACTCAGATGCCAAAAAGCTCGCTCATTCAGTTCCAGCCTGAAAATCGGAATGTCATTTTGTATCTTCTGATCGGCGCAGTACCCTTCGTCTGCATCATGGTGGTCAATGTGATTCAGGCCCCCTTTATGCATGAAGTTCTGCATGCCTCGATTGAGTCTTACGCTTCTTTCGGCATCATTTATGGCCTGGGCGCCATTTTAGTCAGCCTGCTGCTGGGTTGGTTGGCACCCAAATTCCCCGCGAGAAAATTGGTTCACCTTTTTACCGGTGGTTTCGCCTTAACGGTTCTGTTGATCGCCAGTTCCCCCACGTTGCCGGTGATTTTATGCGGGGCTTTCTTCCTCGGCTTATTCAACTCCGCATCACGTATTAGCAGCCAGAATGTCGTTCTTACCGAAATAGGCAGTGAAAAAATTGGGCGCGTTTTTTCGACCGGCCAGTTATTCACCTTGATCAACCGCGTGCTTGCGACGGGGCTGGTCGTCATCCTATTCCAGGAAAGTTACGAATATGCCTGGTCCTATGTGCTGATAATCAGCGCCATCGCCCCTGCCAGCTTAATGTTGTGGTCGTTTTATGCCAATCGGCCGCAGAAAATAAGGAGATCGTAATGAACATCGCTATCGTGACCGGCAGCCATCGCAAACAATCAAACTCCCGGAATGTGGCGAATTATATTGCCCGTCAGCTCCAGCAGAAGGATCACTTTGTCGATACGCTTGAATTAGCGGAAATCAATCTTCCCCTGTGGGATGAAGATATGGAAACGAATGAGCAGAAATGGTCGGTGCTTAAAACGTGCCATGAACGTTTGAGCAAAGCCGAGGCCCTGATTATCGTTACTCCAGAGTGGAACGGCATGGCACCGCCGATGCTGAAAAACTTCTTACTGCTCTGCGAAGCAGAATATGTCGGCCATAAACCGGCGCTGTTGGTCAGCGTGTCATCGGGCATGGGCGGCGCTTATCCGATCCATGAACTGCGGAGCAGTGGCTATAAAAACAACCATATTTGTTACCTCCCGGATCACATTATCGTGCGCTACGCCAACGATACGTTGAGAACCCCGCTGCCCGCTGACGACTATGAGCAGCTACTGCGGGCAAGGATCGACTATCAGCTGAACCTGTTGCTGCAGTATGGCGCGGCGTTGTCTCAAGTGCGCGCGTCCGGCGTCGTTGATTTTGAGCAATTCCGATACGGCATGTGACTATCCGCTGCGTGCAATGCCCGGCCTCCTCAACCAATACGCGCTCAAAAAGCGTGCGGTGGGTAAAACCCGCCGCACGCTGCCGTTTTTAACCGTTGGCGTAGGCCACCTTTTCGGCTCGGCGACTGGTGAACAATACCAACAGCAGCGCCAACCCGGCGATAATCGCCCCCATCACCGGCACGAAGCTGTAACCCAGACCGGCGGAGACCACCGCGCCACCGGCGGCGGCGCCCAGCGCATTGCCCAGGTTGAAGGCGCCGATATTGACCGATGACGACAGACCCGGCGCTTCGCTGGCCACGCGCATCACGCGCATCTGCAGCGGCGGCACCACCGCGAAGGTCGCCGCACCCCAAATCACCATGCTGACTGCGGCGCCGATTTCACTGCGCGCCAGGAACGGGATCACCAGCATAATGACCACCAGCAGCAGCAAGAACCCCTTCAGCGTCGCGCTCTCGGAGCGGTCGGCGAATTTGCCGCCCAGGTAATTGCCGATGGAGAAACCGACGCCGATCAACACCAGCATGACCGTCACGAACAGCGGCGTCGCATCGGTGATGTGCTGCAACACCGGCGAGATATAGGTATAGAGCGTGAACATCGCGCCCGCGCCCAGCACGGTCGTCAGCAAGGCGGACAGCACCTGCGGGCGCACCAACACCGACAGCTCGCGTTTCACATCAGGGCGCGCGCCGGCGCTGCCTTTCGGCAACGAGAACCACAGCCCCAGCATGGCGATCACGCCCAGCCCGGCCGTCGCCAGGAACGACATGCGCCAGCCGATGGTTTCACCCAGCCAGGTCGCAGCCGGCACCCCGCCGATATTGGCGATGGTCAGGCCCATAAACATGGTCGCCACGGCGCTGGCCTGTTTCTCCTTCGGCACCACGCTGGCGGCCACCACTGAACCGAGACCAAAGAACGCGCCGTGGTTCAGGCTGGTGATGATGCGCGACAGCATCAGGGTGGTGTAGTCAGGCGCAACCGCCGACAGCACATTACCCAGGGTAAAGATCGCCATCAGGAAGATCAACGCGCTTCTGCGCGCCCGGTGAGAAAGCAGCAACGTCATCAGCGGTGCGCCGACCATCACGCCAACGGCGTAGGCGCTGATCAACATGCCGGCCATCGGGATGGAGACGTCCACCCCTTTGGCGATCGTCGGCAGCAACCCCATCGGGGAAAACTCGGTCGTGCCGATGCCGAACGCCCCCACCGCCAGGGCTAATAAGGGATAGTTAATTTTCATTCAACAACTCCGGTTAACCGCTGCCGAAGCGCGGGAAAGTTAAGATGCCAAAAGTATGACATTGATCACACCAAAGATAAGCAGGCGGAAGGCTAAAAGACTTTTGCGATTTTGTTAAAAGTGCGGCGGGAGGGGGCGGATATCGGCATCCGTCACCCGATGCGATCTCGCGTGGCGGCCGGTTTACCGGCGGCTTTCTATCCACGCAAGAAAATCCATCATCCGATCGGCAAAGGCGGCGTCATTCGCCTCGCCAAGCGCATGGACAAGCAAATATGTCATTTCAGCCTGCTGTTCCGGATAGCGCGCCAACAGCTGTTCGGCATAATCGGTTAGCGTTGTTGGCCAGAATTCGCTTTCCTCGGCGCGCAGCATATTGGTGGCGCGGATCAGCTTTCTGGCCGCTTCGCGTTTTAAGCGCCGTTCATCCGAAGACGGCTCTGCCAGCAACAGCTGCTCCCGATAACGCTCCAATACGCGGCGCACATCGGCATTAACCGCCAACGCGATGCGCCGATCGGGTCGAAACAGCGGAAAAACGGCGGACACGTCTTCGCCCCACAGGCAGCGGCAGTGATGCTTCAGCCAAAATCCCCAGGAATCGTGATGCTCCGGCGCCAATGCTTCATCAACGCAGCCGATGTCAAAGTCGACCTTGCTCACGATACGCTGCTCCAGCTGAAAGGCTTGCCGCCACACCTCAAGACGCTGCAACGCCCCGCTATCGGCCGGCTTGATGAGCAACAGCGTGATGTCCAGATCGGACACGCCGGGAAGGGCTGCGCCGCGCGCGACGCTGCCATAGAGGTAAATACTGTGGATGAGCGCCGGGAATTGGCGCGGCAGCTCCGCCGTCAGCGCCTCCAGCAGCGGGATAAAAGCCTGCTGCAGCGGAAACGCCGTCACCGTGGGAATCAACGCCACCTCAGCCCCTCCCGTTGCGCACTTTGCCCGAGCGCATTTCGATGTTCCGCTGCAGTTCGCGTAGCCCGCCGGCCAGGAAGCAGGCTTCCGCCAGCACGAACAGCGGGCCGATGACAAGGCCCGTCACGTCGTCCATAAACGCCGGTTTTCGCCCCTCCCAGAAATGCCCGACAAACTGAAACAGCCAGCCGATGACGAAGCCGCCGATGCTGACGCTCAGCCACGCCGCCGTCGACAACGACGCCAACCAGGCGCCGAACACGAGGCACAGCAGCAGCAACGCCAGCATCAGAATGCCAAGGCGCAGATTCAATCGCAGGTAATAAAGGGCCGCAACGATAACCATCGCGCAGGCCGGCGAAAACGGCAGCCCCCCCGCGCCCCATACCGGCCGGGAGAGCAGCGCCAGCAGGCTGACGACGATCAGGGGGATGCCGATAAAATGCGTGGCGATATTGCGCGCATCGCGGTGATAGGCGGCATAAGCGGCAAGTTGATCTTCCAAGCTTCGCATGTTGACCTCCGAATGACGCGCACAGCCGAGCTTACTCATTGCATTAAAGATAGCCGTATCGTTCAGCATAGGAAAATGGTCAGGGATTGGCGGAATCACAGGAGTCACATTTGATAGCAATTTCAGTTGAATTTACTCAGTTTTATCCAGTTCGATTTTGAACCATGCCCCCTATTCTGCCCCCAAATGATTTTGCTTGTGGAGTTTAAGAGGCTTTATGGCCGCTTTTTGGTATCGGTTTTCCACTGCAGTAAACCGGCGATATCCTGTTCCCCCGCAGCTTCTTTTAAGCGGCGCTGCTGCTCGGCATACTGGACGTATTCAGCCTGCGCTTTTTCATCTGCCGCTTTCTTACTGAGCGTGCCAGCACCTTGTAGAACGTCACGGTCGTTAAATTGCAGAAACTGATCCAGCTTATCCTGCCAATCACGCAGGAACACCTGTTGGCGACGCCGCGCCTGATCTTCAGCGAAATCCAACCACATGTTGACCACGCGGTTGAGTTCGCTGACTTCGTCTTGATTGAGGTAATTTTTCGCCACCGTCACGTCGCTTTTACGTACTTCCTCGCCCTTATAGTTGCTCAAGCCCATATGGGGCTGGTTGGCGTCAGCCCGCTGATGGATGAGTTCAGCATCGGTGTGGCCTGTGCAGGCAAAATGCAGCTTGTTTTGGATAGTTTGGAAAAACAACGTTGTCTCTTTAAGTGACGGCTGATAGTCGGCGGCTAATGCGAAGATCTCCCTAACCCGCAAATAAACCCGACGCTCACTGGCACGGATATCACGGATGCGCTCCAGCATCTCATCAAAGTAATCAGGTACAGAGGATGAACCCACGGGCGGATTTTTAAGCCGTTCGTCATCCATCACGAAGCCTTTGATCAGGTATTCCTGAAGCGTTTGGGTCGCCCATTGGCGAAATTGGGTGCCACGAGGCGAACGAACACGATAACCAACAGCAAGAATAACGGGCAGACTATAGTGCAGGATATTGCGACTTACCTGACGGGCCCCTTCCTGCTGAACCTGTAAGTAAGACTTACAGGTTGCGTTTTGTTCAAGTTCCGCTTCTTCGTAGATCGCTTTGATGTGCTGCGTAATCGCCTGGGGAGTCACTTGATAAAGATTCGCGATGGTCGACTGGGGCAGCCACAGCGTTTCTTGTTCAAAAAGGCATTCAACGCGCACTTCGCCGTCATCGCTGGCAAACATAACAAACTCACCTGCCGGTGATTGGGTTAAGTGCTTGTCTGTCATGTCGCCTCCGCTTTAATCTGACTTACAGCGCTGTAATTCGCTTAGTATGCCAGAGAAGCACATCGAAGCTCATTACTCGAACAACTGTTATTTTCCAAAAAAATGTCTGCAAGCTGACTCGCTTGGATAGGATTTTGTTGAATTTAAGAAAGTGAGGGAAACAGTAATTTGGCGGAAGATCACAGGAGTCGAACCTGCCCAGGACCGCTGGCGGCCCCAACCGGATTTGAAGTCCGGCCGCCCCACCGGGGACGAGGATCTTCCTTGGAGAAGAGAAGAAGCAAGGCGCTGATTATAGCGCAGTTTGTTCGCTGCGCTAAGCGGGAAATGGCGGCCGCCGGCGATTCGGCGGCCGGGGAGCGCTACTTCAGGAAATCCTTCACGTCCAGCAGGATGAACTCGTTGTCATCCGCCATATTGGGCTGGCGGCTGGAGGAGAACGGGAAGTTGTTGTCGTTGCCGACGATGATGTGGTTGGCGTCCACCACGTCCACGTTCTCGATGGTGAAGAACGGGAAGGTCAGCACGCCGTCGTTCAGCGGCTTGCGCGCCAGCTTGTTCGGATCCTGAATGTTCATCAGGTCGATATAGCCCAGTTTTTCGACCGGTTTGCCGACATTGGCGTCCGAGAAAGCGATTTTATACACTCGCTTGAACTTGGCCACCTGGCTGAAGCAGTTGTCGGTTGGCGCGCCGGCGGCGCAGGCTTTATCCGGCGTGCCTTCGCCGTTGTCGCGCTCGATCACCAGCCCGTGGCTGGCGTCGATCATGTTGAAGTCGCCGATGGCGTTCTGGTTGTCTTCCAGTACGTACTGCCAGCTGCGGCCGGTCCAGGCCTGCTGTTTGACGTCGAACTCCAGCACCCGCAGGTAGCGTTTGCCGTCGACGTTCTCGAACTGTTCGCCATCCCACAGCGCCCCTTCCAGCAGCGGGTACAGCTTGCTGCCGTCCGGCGAGGCGGCCATGCCTTCAAAGCCTTTGGAACGCGCCACCTGGAAGTTCTGTTTGCCGTCCGGCGCGCCCGGCAGGGTTAGCGTCGGGTTGTCTGGCGATTTCACCACCTTGCCGTCCACTTTGGTGTCGAACACCGCCAGCACCTTGCCGTTCAGGTCGGCCTTGATCAGGTAAGGCCCGAACTCTTCACCGATCCATAAGGCATCGTCGGCAAACTGGAAGCTTTCCGGATCGAAATCGCTGCCGGTCAGATAGCGCTGCTCGGTGCTCTCGTTGATGATGTGGAACGGCACCTTTTTATCCGGATCGTGCAGGAACACCGTCTTCAGCGGCGCGACCGTGCCGTCTTTGAAATCGATCTTGTAGTGGT
This sequence comes from Serratia sp. X10, assembly GCF_017811775.1. NCBI lineage: Bacteria > Pseudomonadati > Pseudomonadota > Gammaproteobacteria > Enterobacterales > Yersiniaceae > Serratia > Serratia sp. X10. The sequence continues at coordinate 171,735 of NZ_JAEIOH010000005.1, forward strand.
TGAGGTACAGCATGGCGTCCGGGGAGTTGGCCTTGCTGCCGAAGCCGTTGTCGGTCAGCACCCAGTAGGTACCGTCGGGCATGTGTTTGATGCCGGAGTGGCCCTGCAGCGGCTGGCCGTTGATCGGCAGGCCGATGCCGGTCAGGCGATCGGCGGATTTACCCGCCACGCTGCCCAACTCGGTGACGCGTTTACCGCTGGTGTATTTGCCACTCTGTTGCAGATCGCTCGGCGCGTCCTTCGGTGTGGAAACGGCGGATTTCACCGGCAGCAGCGCATGCCCCGCCAGCGTCGCCGGCACCGGCTGCGCCTCGGCCCACAGGTTGGCGCTCAGCGCCATGCAGCCGACCAGCAGCGCCAGCCGGGTTTTGGTGTTGTGCATGTCATTGTCCCTTTTCGTTGTTATCGCCCAGAAGTAAAAGCAACGTCACTATAGGGAGCGGCAATGACAGAAATATTATTCGGCGAACGCCCGCCGGTAACTGTGCGGATGGAAGCGCCAGGTGATGGCGATCAACACCACCACCAGCAGCGCGTGGATCTGCCAGTCCAGCACGAAGCCACCGCTGTAGTCGCGCAGCAGGCCGGAGAGGTAGGGCGTCACGCCCGCCAGCAGGAAGCCGACGCCCTGCATAAAGGCCACCAGTCGCCCGGCCGCCGCTGGCTGGTGCAGGTGATCGAGCGCCAGCACCAAACACAGCGGGAACGCGCCGCCCAGCCCCAGCCCGGAAAGCAACACCCACAGCCACGGCAGCGTCTGCGGCAGATAAATCAGGCCGATAAAGCCGATCAGTTGCATCATCAGCGCCAGCAACAGCAGCGGCCGCCGGTCATGATTGCGCGCCAGCGCCGGCAGCAGCAGCGCGCCCATCACCTGGCCGAAGGTCATCAGCGCCAGCAGTGAACCGCTGGCCTGCGGCTGCCAGCCGAGCTGCATGTAATACGGCGGCAGCCAGGCGATCAGGCTGGTATAACCGCCGTTGATCAGGCCGAAATAGGCGCCGAGCAGCCAGGCGCGCCGGTTGCGCAGCAGGCCTGGCCCGCGGTGTTCGCCCGCCGCGCCCAGGCGAGACAGCCCGCGGCTGACCGGCCACCAGGCCAGCAGCGCCACCAGGGCCGGTAACGCCCACCAGGCCAGCGCGCTGTGCCAGTCGTGCCCCGTACTCATCAGCCACGGGGTGATCGCCGCACCCAACCCGCCACCGCCCATCAGCGCCGCCGACCACAGCCCGGCCACCAGCGCCATGCTTTTAAGGAAGTGATGCTTGATGATACCGGGCATCACCGCCTGGATCACCCCGATGCCGAGCCCGCCCAGCACCGCGCTCATCAGCAGTTGCACGCTGCCGGGGGCCAGTTCGCGCCAAAGCGCGCCCAGCCCGATCGCCAGCAGGCTCAACGCCACGGCGCTGCGTTCGTTGAACAGCCGATTGATGGCGCCGCCCGCCAACGCCATCAGCCCCATCATCAGCACCGGCAGCGTGGTCAGCAGCGCCGCGCCGCCAAAACTCAGCCCGGTGGCCTGGCGCAACGTCGGCAGCAACGGGCCAATCGAGGTCAACAGCGGCCGCATGTTCAGGCCGATCAACACCAGCGCCAGCAGCAGAGGATTGAGCCAGCGGCGTGGAGAAGATGAATTAACAGAATGATTTAACACGGTATATTCCTGGTACTGCGAAATGAAGAGTGCGGCGTCACAGCGCGATCGCCGCAGCGTTGCGTTACTGTAGGCAACGCCGCTAGTATTGGGAAATTAAATAATAAAATAGCCAACAGTGGGAAAATGAATCGTTACCCGATGTTCAATCCGCAGCTGCTGCTCAGCTTCGTCGCCGTGTGCGACAGCAACAGCTTCACCCGTGCCGCAGAGCGGGTGTTTTTGTCGCAGTCCACCGTCAGCCAGCAGGTGCGCCGGCTGGAAGAGATGCTGGGCAAGCCGCTGTTTGAGCGTTCCTCGCATCAGGTGCTGCTGACCGAAGAAGGCGTCAAGCTGTTGAGCTACGCGCGCCGCATTATCGCGCTGAATGAAGAAGCCCACGATGCGCTGACCGGCATCTGGCGCGACGGCGTGCTGCGGATCGGCATGCCGGAAGATTTCGCCGTGCCCACCACCGGGCTGCTGGCCGAATTCAACCGTGAGCACCCGCACCTGCGGCTGGACGTCGCCAGCGGCCTGAGCGCCGATCTGCACAGCGCCTACGCGCGTGAAGAGCTGGATCTGATCATGGTGAAGCAGCGCCGCCGGCAACCGCCGCGCGCCGCGCGGCCGGAACCGCTGCTGTGGCTGGACAGCCTGGCCTTCCCGGCCATCGAGCAATCGCCGGTGCCGCTGGCGGTATTTCCACTGAACGGCCTGTACCGCGACGAGCTGTGCCAGGCGCTCGACAACCTCGGCAAACGCTGGCGCATCGGCTACAGCAGCGCCAGCCTGGCGGCGCTGACCGCCGCCTCCGCCGCCGGGCTGGGCGTCACCCTGCTGCCGGCCGGCTGCCGTTTGCCAACGCACCGGGTGCTGGGCGCGGCCGAAGGATTGCCGCCGATAGACAGCTTCGAACTGGCGCTCTACTACCGCGACGGCGCCCCCGCCGCCACGCTGGCGCTGGCCCAGCGGCTGGCGGCGTTTTGCGGGCTTAAGTAAGGCAGCTTACGCCACTATCTGCGGATATTCGCGCTGCAGCCAGTCGATAATCCGTACCCACAGCGCTTCTGTCTGCTCAAGGCAAGCCTGTACCGCCGCGTCCGTCACCAAGTCGCCGGAATAATCCGCCACGTTGCGCTGCTTTCGCAATGCATCCAGGCAGATCATTTCCTCTCGCGGCAGCCCTACGGTGAGCGGCAACGATTGGATCATGATCTGGTGATGGCCGGGTTTGCTGGTCAGCGTGCGGTATCCTTTGGCTTGCAAAGCGGCATTCGCCATTTGCATGACCGCTTTATATGCCGTGTCGAAACGGCTCTCATTGCTGAGCTGAGTGATACCCGCATCGCGTCGATTGCGAGCGGCGGCGGCCAGCAATTTTTTAATCGCCCCCGCGTCAGGCGTTATCACCTCCAGTCCCAGCCCGACCAGATTGTCCAGCGTCATCCTTGTCTCCCGCAATCCAAAGTTGGGGTTTCTGCATAATGTCCTGTATAAACGCGGAGTTCTCGGCCAAAGCCGCTCGCCACTCTTCTGGCGAGTACAGTTTGGGGTTAATTTCCCGACCCAGCGTTTCCTGCAGCGGGTAAACCGCCTGAATCACCTCCGCAAAAGACAGTTTGCCGACAATCAGAACATCGATATCACTGGCCGCCGTCGCTTTGCCACTGGCGACAGAACCAAAAATAAAAGCGCGTTCAATAGCTTCGCCAAACGCTGCCAATGTCTGCCTTAAGCACTCCGCCGGCCCGCAAACCTTGCGGAAAATCGCCGCCAGCTCAGGGAAAATCAGGCAATCGGCGTTGGCCTGATAGCAAATTTGGTTACCCTGCCGCTGCCTGAGCAAGATGCCGCTCTCCGCCAACCTGCTCAACTCTTTATGTAAAGTGCCAGCCTGAGTTGCGGTGCGCCGCGCAATTTCTCGCACATGAAACGCACGCCCGGCTTCAATAAACAGCAGGCTTAGCACTTTTCTACGGTATTCGCTGAACAGCAATTCGAGCATCGGATCGTGCATCACGCTAACCTCATGTAGCTTTAATGACTACAAATGTAGCTATTAAAGCTACGAAAGAGCAAGCCAGGAAAATCCTTGCCCCGGCCGCACGCCGATCATTACCAAATCGAATAGTCACCAGTGGCAAATGTCGCTGCCAACCGGCCGGTTCCTCTCCTAAATTGGAGGATGTTTTCACCCCTCACCTCTGGATTAAGGAACCGAACGTGGAAAACCCTCAACAACCGGGCCGCAGAGCCTTCCTCAGCCAAACCGGCAAACTCACCACCGCCTGCGCGGTGATCGGCCTGACCGGCGGTGTGGCACAGGCCGCGTCTCTTGGCGGCGAGCCGTGTGCGCCAACGCCGATGACCCTGACCGATCGTCACTACTGCCTGAGCGAGGTGCGGCTGGAAGACGGCTTTGAATACGACGGCGACACGGTGATCGGCACCCGCACCGCGCTGTACACACTGGAGATCAAAGACGGCAAGATCGCCGCCATTCACGCCGCCAACGCCGCGCTGCCCGCCGGCGCGCCCCGCTATAAGGCGCAGGGCCAACTGCTGCTGCCGGCGTTTCGCGATATGCACATCCACCTTGACAAAACCTTCTACAGCGGGCCGTGGCAGGCGCCGCGCCCGCGTCAGGGCAAGACCATCATGGACATGATCGCGCTGGAGCAGACGCTGATCCCGACACTGCTGCCCACCTCGCAGCAACGGGCGGAAAACCTGATCGCCCTGCTGCAGTCCAAAGGCAGCACCGTGGCGCGCAGCCACTGCAATATCGATCCGGTCAGCGGCCTGAAAAGCCTGGAACACCTGCAGCGCGCGCTGGAAAACCACCGGGCGGACTTCAGCTGTGAAATCGTCGCTTTCCCGCAGCACGGCCTGCTGCACTCCAGGGTCGATGCGCTGATGCGTGAAGCGATGCAGATGGGCGTGCAGTACGTCGGCGGGCTGGATCCGACCAACGTCGACGGCGCGATGGAGAAATCGCTCGACGCCATGTTCCAGATCGCCCTCGATACCGGCAAAGGTGTGGATATCCACCTGCATGAAACCAGCCCGGCCGGGGTCGCCGCCATCAACTACATGATCGCCACCGTGGAGAAAAACCCGGCGCTGCGCGGCAAGGTCACCATCAGCCACGCTTTCGCCCTGACCACGCTGACGCCGGGTGAACTGGCGGAAACCGCCACCCGGCTGGCGGCGCAGCAGATCACCATCGCCTCCACGGTGCCGATCGGCGGCCTGATGATGCCGCTGCCGCAGCTCAGCGAGAAAGGGGTGTTCGTGATGACCGGCACCGACAGCGTAATCGACCACTGGTCGCCGTTCGGCACCGGCGACATTCTGGAGAAGGCGAACCTTTACGCCCAGCTGTACCGCGGTTCCGACGAGTATCACCTGTCGCGCGCCATGGCCATCTCCACCGGCGGCGTACTGCCGCTGGACGATAAGGGCCAGCGCGCCTGGCCGAAAGCCGGCGATGCCGCGGAGTTCGTGCTGGTCAACGCCAGCTGTTCCGCCGAGGCGGTCGCCCGTCTGCCGGCGCGCAGCGCCACCTTCCATCAGGGGCGCCTGGTGGCCGGTCAGGTGAGCAAAGCCTAAGGTCGGTCCGTTGTTGTCATCATGATGGCCGTTTTTGGCCTTCTGCCAGAGTAAGGCGCGGCGCAAGATGGTCGCCACACACACTGGCGGAGGGCCGAAAATGTCACAGAGCGCGTTATTGATCATCGATGTCCAGCAATCATTCCAGCACCGTCCATTCTGGCAGGAGGACGATCTGCCGGCGTTTCAACAGGCGCTGACCCGCCTGATTGCGGGCTGCCGACAGCGCGGCGCGGCCCTGGTCGACGTGCTGCACGTTTCGCCGCAAGGTCCGTTCTCACTGGCTTCGGGCCATGTGCAGCGCCTGCCGTTCCTCACCCATCAGGCGGATATCACCGTACACAAGCATGTGCACAATGCGCTGACCGAATCCGGCCTCGACGCCTGGCTGCGCGAGCGGGACATCAACCACCTGATCGTCTCCGGCATCCGCACCGAACAGTGCTGCGAAACCACCACCCGGGTGGCGTCCGATCTCGGTTATCGGGTGACTTTCGTCACCGAGGCGACGCTGACCTTCCCGATGCGCCATCCCGACGGCGAAGTCTTTACCCCCGCGCAGTTGAAGCGGCATACTGAAACCGTACTGGTCGATCGTTTCGCCCGCATCGCCAGCGTGGATGAGGCGCTGGCGCAACTCGCACAGGAGTAATCATGTCGCAGGCCGTCTATTTTCTGCTGTTGCCCAACGTGCTGTCGCTGGACGTCAGCGGCCCGGCGGAAACCCTGCGCCTCGCCGGGCAGTTCAGCCTGCGTTACCTCAGCCCGGCGCCGCAGATCGTCTGCTCCATCGGCATGACGCTGAGCGGCCTGCAGCCGTTGCCCGAGCGCCTGGAAGACGGCGCCATCCTGGTGCTGCCGGGCGTCGGCGATTCGCAGCGCTATTTCGCCGGAGAGGAGGCCGAGCAGGCGCGCCGCTGGCTGGCGACGCTGCGGCCCGATCTGCAACGGCAGCGCATCACCCTGGTGTGCATCTGTTCCGGCGCGCTGCTGGCGGCGCAGGCCGGGCTGCTCGACGGCTATCAGTGCACCACCCACCACGACGTCATCGAACGTATCCGCCTGCAGGCGCCGGCGGCGCAGGTGAAAGAAAACCGCATCTTCGTCGAAGACCGTGGCGTCTACACCAGCGCGGGCATCACCACCGGCATCGATTTGGCGCTGCACCTGGTCCACCACCACTGTGGCTCCGGCCGGGCGCGCGACGTCGCACGCGACATGGTGGTTTATTTCCGCCGCGCCGGTGACGATCCGCAGCTGTCGCCCTGGCTGCGCTACCGCAACCACCTGCACCCGGCGGTGCACCGCGCGCAGGACGTGATGGCCGCCGAGCCGGAGGCCGACTGGTCAGTGCCGCAGATAGCGGAGAAGGCGCACGTCAGCAGCCGCCACCTGGCGCGGCTGTTTCGCAACCACGTCGGCATCAGCGTGCGGGAATATCATGAGCAGCTGCGGCTGGCGGTGGCGCAACAGCGTCTGCAGCAAGGGTATGGCTTGGAGAAGGCCGCGCTGGCGGCTGGGTTTTCTTCCGGGCGGCAGCTGCGCCGCGCCCAGCAGCGCCAGCGCTCGCCGCTATGACACCAGCCGGCGGGTATCCAGCCGCTGCAGGCCGACAGACAGCAGTAGGCTGCCCCCCAGCGCCACGCCGAACACCCAGAAGATATCCAGCAGCGGGTGGCCGATGAAATCCAGGTGCCGATTGCGCATCACGTTGACGATAAGGGCGTGAAAACCGTAAATCGCCAGCGAATGACGGGAAAATACGCTCAGCCAGCCGATCGGCTGCGGCAGACAGTGTTTCACCCACACCAGCAGCGCCACCGCCGCCATAAACACCAGCGGGCCGCTGTAGATGTAATAGGTATCAGCGAAGTTGCCGTTGATGAACAGCTGATGTTTGGTGCCGCGCGCGATCAGCGCCACGCACAGCGCAAATCCCAACGCCGCCAACCAGCCCACGGCGCGCCCGCGCGCCTCCATCATGCCAATCGCCCGTCCGGCCAACGCATACAGCAGGTAGTAGAAGGTATCGCCGTAGATATACAGGTTAACCGGCAGCAGATGCGCGTTGCCGAAGGTCAGCTTATCGGTATTCGGATTGGCGATCGCCGCCAACACCACCAGCGCGGCGGCCAGGTAGCGGCGCGATACCGGTTTGACGCTAATCAGCGGCGACAGCAGGTAAATCACCGCGATGGCGTAGAAAAACCACAGATGATAGAACACCGGCTTTTGCAGGATGCCGCGCAGCGACGGCCAGAAACCGATCTTGGTGAAAGCCGCGATATAGATCAGCGCAATGGCGCTGTAGAACAGAATGCAGCAGAGGATGCGGGTGAAATGCCGCCGGCCGGCACTCTTTTCGCCGAAGAACAGGTAGCCGGAAATCATGAAGAACAGCGGCACCGACACGCGCGACAGTGAATTCAGCACGTTGGCGATGTCCCAGTTGTGCAACCCTATCGCCGCGCCGTTGGTGACGTAATAGGTGGTGGCGTGGATCATCACCACCATCATGCACGCCATCGCCCGCAGGTTGTCTATCCAGCCGATTTTCTCGCTCAAACGCTCGCCCGATCTTGTGTCATATTGATATGTTAAGAAGAGGTTATCGGGCACGGCGTTCGGCGACAACCCAAAAGCGAAATATCAGAATGCACTTAAACAACACCTTATGATTGCGAAGGTGAACAATTGGCGGCAAAATAGCCGCCATAACTCGCTCAGTTTGCGCTTCCCGCCCTGGCAGTTCCTTTTTCTCTTTTACTATCAGTACAATAATATGAAAACGACATTACCACCTGCGGCACGTTTGGGCCGGCAGGCGCTTTTATTCCCTCTTTGTCTGGTGCTGTTCGAGTTCGCCACCTATATCGGCAACGATATGATTCAGCCCGGCATGCTGGCCGTCGTGGCGGATTTCAACGCCGGCGAAGAGTGGGTGCCCACCTCGATGACCGCCTATCTGGCCGGCGGCATCTTCCTGCAGTGGCTGCTCGGGCCGCTGTCGGATCGCCGCGGCCGTCGCCCGGTGATGCTGGCCGGGGTGGCGTTCTTTATCGTCTCCTGCCTGGCGATCCTGCTGGTCACCACCATCGAGCAGTTCATCGCCATGCGTTTCCTGCAGGGCATCGGCCTGTGCTTTATCGGCGCGGTCGGCTACGCCACGATCCAGGAGTCGTTCGAAGAGGCGGTGTGCATCAAAATCACCGCCCTGATGGCTAACGTGGCGCTGATCGCCCCGCTGCTGGGGCCGCTGGCCGGTGCGGCGCTGATCCACGTCGCACCGTGGCAAAGCATGTTCGTGCTGTTTGCGGCGCTGGCGGCCATCGCCTTCTACGGCCTGTGGAAAGCCATGCCGGAGACCGCCACGCTGCAGAGCGAGGCGTTTTCCGCCGCTAACCTGTGGCGCGACTACCGCCAGGTGCTGGGCAACCGCCGCTTCCTGTGCGGCGCCCTGGCGATCGGTTTCGCCAGCCTGCCGCTGCTGGCCTGGATCGCCCAGTCGCCGGTGATCCTGATCAGCGGGGAGTCGTTGTCGACGCTGGATTACGGCCTGCTGCAAATTCCGGTGTTCGGCGCGCTGATCCTCGGCAACCTGACGCTGGCGCGCCTGACCGGCAAAAACAGCGTGGAACGCCTGATCAAGCTGGGCGCGGGCCCGATGCTGTTGGGGCTGCTGATCGCCGCGCTGGCGACCCAGTTCTCCAGCCACGCCTACCTGTGGATGACCGCCGGCCTGAGCCTGTACGCCTTCGGCATCGGCCTCGCCAACGCCGGGCTGTACCGCCTGACGCTGTTCTCCAGCAACGTCAGCAAAGGCACCGTGTCCGCCACCATGGGCATGCTGAGCATGATGGTGTTCACCGTCGGCATCGAGCTGGCCAAGGTTGCCTACGTCTGGGGCGGCAGCGGGCTGTTCAACCTGTTCAACCTCATCAGCGGCCTGTGCTGGCTGACGTTGGTGGCGCTGTTCCTCGCCAAACGCCGCAACGGCGACCCCACGCCGCAGCCGAACGGCGCGGCATAAGCGCGACGATAAAACGCCGGTCCGGTTTCCCGACCGGCGTTTTTTATGCGGCTTCAGCCGAGCCCCCCCAGCGCATACCCCGCTCCCACCACCGCTACCGCCAACAACAGCAACGCCGACAAGACGGAGATCGCCCGCCGGGCCGCCGTCAGGTTTATCGGGTAGGGGAATTCCGCCTATCGCTCTTCGCGGGTATGCCAAATACGCAGAACATAAATCGCTGCCGGCTGCACCTGGTAACGTATCTCATAGCGGCCGACCAGAATACGCCTCACTTCCTGCGGTAAAAACTCGTCCAATCTTTCACCCAGGCGGGGATTATCGAGCAACGCTTTAGGCGCAGCGACCAAGGCCTTCACCGAATTCGCTGCCGCAGTGCGGTTAGCCAAGGCAAGAAACTCAAACAAACGCGCCAAATCCGATAGCGCCTTACTCGTCCATTTTAATTCCATCAGCGCGGTACCGGCAGCGGCTCGTCACTGTCCAGGCTGGCCGCCCAGGCTTCTACCGACTCATGATCGATAACGTTTTGCTCTTCGACATCGGCCAGCGCCGCCAGCGTTAACCGACGGCGCTCTTCCTCTTGCTCAAGCCAGGCGGCGAGGGCTTGCTTCACTATCCATCCCCGTGAGCGGTCAAGTTTGGCGGCCATTTCATCCACCTTTTCAGCCAAAGGCAGCGGCACATGAGCGGTGATGACTTTCGTATTCATCGTCTTGCTCCTCAGTACAATCAATATCAATCAAAGTGATTAAAGCTGATTATACCGCCATCAGAGAACAAAAAACACGCAATCAGTTGCCGAACAGCCCGCCGTCGCGCAGCAGATGCTCGTTGCCCTTACGGCGGGTAAAGCCGCTGCGATCGAAGAACTCCAGCACCTGGATCGCCAGCTTGCGCCCGACGCCGAGCCGATCGCGGAAATCGGCGGCGTTGGCGCCCCCGCGCTCCGCATCCAGCTCGCGGATCAGCGCCGCGAACTGATCGATGCGTCGGCTGAGGTAGTAGCGATCCACCACCACCGCCGTCACATGGCCCAGTTGAGCCGCCTTGCGCAGCAGCGAGCGCACCCGGCTTTCCTCTTCGCCCAGCTCGCTCGCCAGATCGCGCACCCACCACGGCTCGTCGCCGAACAGCGGTTCGATGCGCGCCCACAGCGGCGCCTCTTCGGCGCTGAACGCCAGGCCGTGTTCCGGCAGGTGCAGCCAGCCGCGCGTATTACGCAGCGCGCCGGCCTTCAGCAGCCGATCGATCATCATAAACACCAACGCCTCCGGCTGCTGAGGCAGAGCCATGCGCCGCAGGCGGGCGCGCCCTAATCCCAGCTGATCGGCGTGCTGTTGGTGGTACTCCGCCAGCACCTGCAGCAGGTGGCTTTCCGCCTGTTGCACCTGATCCTGCGCCAGCGCCCGGTCACCGACGATCAGCAGATCGCGGTTCGCCAGCAGTGCCGCCAGGCCGTCGTCGGTCAACTGACGCGCCCAGGCAAACGCCGCCAGCGACAGCGCGCCGTGCGGCAACTCAAGCGCCAGCGCCTGCGCATCGTCCTGCGCCTGCGCCAGGGCCTGCAGCCAGGCCAAATAGTCCGGCTGGCGCTTGCCGCGCTTGGGCGCATTCAGCCTGAGCACCCGGGCCGCGCCCAGCGTTTGCCGCGCGCCGATATCGCGCAGCACCAGCCGATCGTTCTGTGCCAGCCACAGCGGACGATCGAGGATCAGTTCCGCCAGCCCGTCGTTCAGCAGCGAAATGCGCCCGGTGATGTGGCTGGCGGCATGGTGCAGATGCAGCGGCTGCCAATGGCGGATCGGCCAATCCGTCTCCAGCGCCACCAGAATGCGTTCCGCCGCCTCCGGCGGGCGCTGCGCCAGCAGCCAATCGCCGCGCGCGATCCGGTCTTTATCGACATCGCCGCTGATGTTAAGCGCGATGCGTTGCCCGGCCTGCGCCTGTTCCACGGTCTGATTCTGAGCATGCAGGCCGCGCACCCGCACCGGCACGTCGGCGCCGGTCAGCCACAGCGTATCCCCCACCTTCACCCGGCCGCCGAGCGCGGTGCCGGTCACCACCAGCCCCGCCCCTTTGACGCTGAACGCACGGTCTACCGCCAGACGAAAACGGCGCGTCAGCGCATGCTCGCCGGGCGACAGCGCCAGCAAATGCGCGCGCAGCGCCTCGATACCCTCGCCCGCTGCCGCCGCGGTGACAAACAGCGGCGCATCGGGCCAGCCCTGGCGCGCCAGTTCGTCGCGCACCTGACTGCGCACCTCATCGACACGCGCCGCCTCCACCCGGTCGGCCTTGGTCAGCGCCACCGTCAGCGCCGGGCGCCCGCTCAGGCGCAGGATCGCCAGATGCTCGCGGGTCTGCGCCATCACGCCGTCGTCGCAGGCCACCACCAGCAGCGCATGGTCAATGCCGCCGACGCCCGCCAGCATATTGGCGAGGAATTTTTCGTGGCCGGGCACGTCGATAAAGCCCAGCACCCGGCCGTCCGGCTGCGGCCAGTAGGCGTAGCCCAGATCGATGGTCATGCCGCGGCGCTTTTCTTCCGGCAGGCGATCCGCGTTGATCCCGGAGATCGCCTGCAGCAGGGTGGTTTTGCCATGATCGACATGGCCGGCGGTGGCGATGATCATGATGCGCTCAACGCGTCGATCAGCGCCCCTTCCTGTTCCAGACAGCGCAGATCCAGCCACAGCCGGCCGTCGCCGAGGCGACCGATCACCGGCTGCGGCAGGCGGCGCCAGCGTTCAGCCAGCGCTTCCAGCGTGGCGCCACGGCCGTCACGCGGCGTGAAGGTCAGCGCATAGCTGGGCAGGCGATCCACCGGTAGCGAACCGCTGCCAATCTGCGACCAGCACGGTTCGGCGCGCAGCTCGAAATCGGCGGTGAACCGTGGCGTCAGCGCCGTCAGCAGCCGCTCGGCCGCCTGTTGCATCTCCTGCTGCGGGCGGGTCAGCAGCCGCAGCGTCGGCAGCTGCTCAGCCAGTTTTTCCGGCTGCAAATAAAGCCGCAGCGTGGCCTCCAGGGCCGCCAGCGTCAGCTTGCCGACGCGCAGCGCGCGCTTGAGCGGGTGCTGCTGCAGGCGCGCGATCAGCGCCTTTTTGCCGACGATGATGCCGGCTTGCGGGCCGCCCAGCAGCTTATCGCCGGAGAACGTCACCAGATCGACACCGGCGGCCAGCAACCGCTGCGGCATCGGTTCGGCGGGCAGGCCGTACTGCGCCATATCGATCAGCGAGCCGCTGCCCAGATCGGTGGCGGTCGGCACGCCCTGTTCGGCCCCGAGCTGCGCCAGTTCAGCCTCATCGACCGCCGCGGTAAAGCCCTGAATGCTGTAGTTGCTGGTGTGCACTTTCATCAACAGGCCAGTCTGCTCGTTGATGGCCTGGCGGTAATCCTTCAGATGGGTGCGGTTGGTGGTGCCGACCTCAACCAATTGACAGCCGGCCTGGCGCATCACGTCGGGAATGCGGAACGCGCCGCCGATTTCCACCAGCTCGCCGCGCGACACCACCACCTCTTTGCCGGGGGCGATCGCCGCCAGCATCAGCAGCACCGCCGCCGCGTTGTTATTGACGATGCAGGCGTCCTCTGCGCCGGTCAGCCGGCACAGCAGACTCGCCACCGTCCGATCGCGATGGCCGCGCCCGGCGCCGTCCAGATCGTACTCCAGCGTCACCGCCTCTCCCATCACCGCGCTCACCGCATCCTGCACCGGCTGCGCCAGCAGGGCGCGCCCGAGGTTGGTGTGCAGCACGGTGCCGCTGAGGTTGAACACCGGCAACAAAGCCGGACGTTGCTGCCGGGCCAGCTCGGTCCTCAGCGCCTGCGGCCAGTCGCCGCACCAGGCCGGTAAACGTTGCTGTTGCCTGATAGCGGCGCGCGCCTCGGCCTGCAGCCGGCGCAGCAGTTCGCCGATCAGCGTCTGGCCATGCTGCGCCACCAGCGGTTCAATCGCGGGTTCACGCAGCAGGCGGTCGATGGCGGGCAGTTGGCTGTAAAGAAGGTGGGATTCAGTGCTCATGGTCGCTCGGTTTTCAGTTTAGACGTATCGGCATAGCAAAACCCCGCCGCGGCGGGGAGAAAAGAATGTTCAGGGCGGCGCCGTGCGGGCGAAGCTTTCGCGGGCGAACAGGCGTTCGGCCAGCTTGACCAGCGCCGGACGTTGGACGCACCAGTTGGGCAGGATGCGGCGGAAATTGAGATAGCCCAGCGCGCAGCCGACGGCGATATCCGCCAGCGTCAGCCGCTCGGCATTGAGCCACGCTTTTTCCCGCGCCAGCGCCTCCAGCGCATCCAGGCCGTGCGTCAGCTTGTCACGCTGGCGCAGCATCCAGTTTTCGTCCTGCTTTTCCGGCGCGCGCCGGCTTTCGCGGAACAGTGTCGCCGCCGCCTCAGTCACGCCGTCCGCCAGCGCCGCCACCTGGCGGACGCGCAGCGCAGCGGCGCGATCGGCCGGCAAAAACGCCGGCTCCACCGTCAGCAGTTCGAGGTATTCGGCCACGATCGGCGAGTCGTAAAACACCTCGCCGTCATCGGCGATCAGCACCGGCACTTTGCCGAGCGGGTTCTGCTCCTTCACCCGGCTGCCGGGCTCATACGGCGGATCGTTGACGAATTCAAACGCGATCCCCTTCTCCAGCAGCATCACGGAAATCTTGCGCACAAAGGGGCTGGTGTAACTGCCGATAAGCTTCATCCGGTCTCCTCCGCTTCGTCCTGGCCGCGGCGCAATGCCCTTACTTCACCGCCAGAGTATCGATAATCCGCTGCACCAGCGCCTGATGCACTTCCGGCGTTTTGGCCGGCGACAGCATTTGCAGCGTTACCACCCGTTTGTTGAACACCGTCAACACCAGGGTGGACACCACCTTTTGGCCGTTGACGGTCTGCTCGGTATCCACCCGGCGAAACTTCTGTTTGCCGACGGTGAAGTTCTCTTCTTTGGTGGTCTGGATATTCTGATAGCGCTCGGCCAGCACCGTGATGGCGCTCTGCGTCAGCTCTTTCAGCATTTTGTCGCTGGTATTGATCTTCATGCCGTCCGGCGGGATCACTTCGGACGAAACCGCGCTCTGGCGCGACTTGCCGTCGAGGAAGCGCTGGATGGTGGAGGTGCTGTCATTGACGATGCCGCTGTTCAACGTTTGATCGCTAAAGCCCGGCGGCAACTCGAAGGTGATCTTGCCCTTCTGCAGCGACACGTTCAGCCCCGGCGGCGCGGGTGGGGTTTCTACCGGCGCAGGCGGCGGCGGTGGCGCGGGCTGCGTCACGGTCGGCTTGGTGTCCGGTGGCGGCACCGCCGGTTTGGTGTCGTCCTTGTTGTCGCAGGCCGCCAGTCCGATCGCCAGCACGGCGACCGCGGTCAGTTTTGCCAGGGTGTTTAACATCGTGGTTCCTTTCGCTTGGCGCGTCATGGCCTAAACGTAGCAACTCGCCCGGGCGAATGCCAGAAGCCCGTTCTGAAATTGCTTGTCCGGCCCCGCGCGAACGGGGCCGGGCGGTTACTCCGCCGGGAACAGGAACGGATTGATGCTGCTGCGGCCGAAGCCTTCCTCTTCCATGCGGGCGTCCAGCACCAGCGAAGCCAGATCGTCGGCCACCGCTTCGACCTGCGGGTCTTTTTCCTGATAGAGGATCTTCAGGTAAGTGCCGCAGTCGCCGCAGCTTTCCGCCTTCACCGCCGCCTGTTCGCTGTCCAGCGACCAGTAGTTGAGATCGCGGGTCTGCTCGCAGTTGCTGCACTTCACCCGCACCACGTGCCATTCGCTTTCGCACAGGTTGCAGTGCAGGTAGCGCAGGCCGTTGACGGTGCCGATATGCACCATGCTGGAAACCGGGATGCTGCCGCACACCGGGCAGAACTGGCGCTGCTCGCCGTATTCGGCGCGCGCCTTGCCGGGGATCAGGCTGGCCATCTGCGCCCAATAGAGCGACAGCGCGGCCCAGAGGAACGGCGCCTTCTCGCTGCCCACCTTGCCGAACTCGCGGTTGAGCAAGGCGTCGGCCATCAGCTCCAGCTCGTGCGCCGAGGCCTTCTCCAGGTTGTCCAGCACCGCCAGAATGTGTTCCGGCGCCTGCGGACGCAGCTCGGCGATCAGCGACGTCAGCAGCTTGCGCCAGTGCTCGCTGCGCGGGAACACGCTCAGATCGAGCGGCGGTTTGCCGCTGGTGGCGCCCTGCGCCAACGCTTCACTCAGATCGAGCTGCAGCGGGTTATCGTGCAACGCATGCTGCTGCGCCTGCGCCAGCTCGGCGGCGAAGTTCAGGTAGTCGCCCAGCGGGTTATCGACCGCCAGCTGACGCAGACGATCGGCGCGGCGGCTGTACAGGCTTTTCAGGTTGGCGAAAAGTAACGGCGGGATGTTCTCCGCCGTTGTGGACTTCTCACGCTGTGCCCCTAACTGCTCTTTAGGAACGATGCGGATACTCATCAGGGTTTATCTTCCTGTCGTTTCTCGCGGACCTCACGGTACCAGCGCGGATGATGTTTCTTGGCCCAGGCCGCCGGCACCCAGCCTTCCACCATCGCGGTAATGGTGCCTTTTACCCACAATGCGGCGTAAATGTGCACCATAATCACGATGATAAGGCCGACCGCGGCCAGCGAATGCACCAGCAGCGCGATGCGGATCAGCGGGATGGAGAACGACGGCGCAAAATACGGCCGCCAGATCACCACGCCGCTGGCCAGCAGCAGCACCAGGCTGATAATCGCCGCCCAGAACACGCACTTCTGGCCGAAATTATAGCGCCCGGTATCACCCACTTCCTCGTTCATGGCGATTTTGTGGATGTTCTTGGCCCAGACGATATCTTCCCGGTTGATCAGGTTATGCTTCCAGTAGCGCAGGAACATCAGCAGGAACGCGGCGAACATGATGACCCCGACAAACGGGTGCAGAATGCGCGCCAGCTGCGGCGTCCCGAAGATATTCATCAGCCAGTTGAAGGAGGGGAAGAAGAACCCCAGCCCGCTGATGGCGGCGAACACGAAGCAGAACGCCACGATCCAGTGGTTGATGCGCTCCGGTGCGCTGTAACGCTGAATGGGCTTTTCCTTTCTCATTTGCGCGTCTCCTCGTCGTGCGACTCGTCGTGCTCGTCCTCATCCTCGACGCGGTTAGGCCCGACGCCGACATAGTGGAACACGCTGGCCGCGAAGGTGGCGGCAAAGCCGATGGCCGCCAGGGGTTTCCACACGCCCTTCCAGAAGGTCACCGCCGGGCTGATGCTCGGGTTGTCCGGCAAACCGTGGTACAGCTGCGGTTTGTCGGCGTGGTGCAACACGTACATCACGTGCGTGCCGCCCACCCCCGCCGGATCGTACAGACCGGCGTTCTGGTAGCCGCGGGTGTTCAGCTCGCTGACGCGATCCGCCGCCACCTGCTTCATCGCTTCCTTGGTGCCGAAGTGAATCGCGCCGGTCGGGCAGGTTTTCACGCAGGCCGGTTCCTGGCCGACGTCCACGCGGTCGACGCACAGGGTGCACTTGTACACCCGGTTGTCGTCCTTGTTCATGCGCGGCACGTCGAACGGGCAGCCGGCGATGCAGTAGCCGCAGCCGATGCAGTGCTCGGACTGGAAGTCGACGATACCGTTGGCGTACTGAATAATCGCGCCTTCCGACGGGCAGGCCTTCAGGCAGCCCGGATCCGCGCAGTGCATACAGCCATCCTTGCGGATCAGCCATTCCAGCTTGCCGTTTTCCTCCACCTCGGAGAAGCGCATCACCGTCCACGACTTGGCGGTCAGATCGGCGGGGTTATCGTACACCCCGACGTTGTGCCCCACTTCGTCGCGGATGTCGTTCCATTCGGAACAGGCCACCTGACAGGCCTTGCAGCCGATACAGGTGGTGACATCGATCAGTTTGGCCACTTCTTCCTGGTGGTCACGGGCGCGCGGCGCCGGCGTGAAGCCATTGGTGGCGGATTTACGAATGATGTCTTGAGATTGCATGGCCATAATTCGTCTCCGTTACACCTTTTCCACGTTGACCAGGAACGCCTTGAACTCCGGCGTTTGCGTATTGGCGTCGCCGACGAACGGCGTCAGCGTGTTGGCGATAAAGCCTTTCTTCGCCACCCCTTCGTAACCCCAGTGGATCGGGATGCCGATGGTGTCGACTTCCTGGCCGTGCACCTGCAGCGTGCGAATACGCTTGGTCACCACCGCCTTGGCCTTGATGTAGCCGCGGTTGGAGCTGACTTTCACGGTATCGCCTTGCTTGATGCCTTTCTTCTCCGCCAGCTTCTCGCCGATCTCCACAAACTGCTCCGGCTGCGCTATGGCGTTCAGCCGCGCGTGCTTGGTCCAGTAGTGGAAGTGCTCGGTCAGACGATAGGTAGTGCCGACGTACGGGAACTTGTCGGATTTGCCCATCGCCGCCAGATCGTCCTTGAACACGCGCGCCGCCGGGTTGGACACCACGTTCGGGTGCAGCGGGTTGGTGCCGAGCGGCGTTTCGAACGGCTCATAGTGTTCAGGGAACGGCCCTTCCGCCATCTTGTCGGTGGCGAACAGGCGGCCCATGCCTTCCGGTTGCATGATGAACGGCCCGACGTCGCTGCCCGGCGCAGCGGTGCTGTAGTCCGGGATATCGGCCCCGACCCACTTGGCGCCGTCCCACTCCAGCAGCTGGCGTTTCGGATCCCACGGTTTACCCTGCGGATCGGCCGAGGCGCGGTTGTACAGAATGCGGCGGTTGAGCGGCCATGCCCAGGCCCAGCCCAGCGTGTTGCCGAGACCGGACGGATCGGCGTTGTCGCGCCGCGCCATCTGGTTGCCGGCCGGCGTCCAGCTGCCGGCGAAGATCCAGCAACCGCTGGCGGTGGTGCCGTCGTCGCGCAGCTGCGCGAACGAGCTGAGCAGCTCGCCTTTTTTCACCACCACTTTGCCGTCGGCATCCAGCAGATCCGCCAGCGCCTTGCCGTTGTTCTCCTGCGCCACCTCTTCCGGCGCCGGGTTGTCCGGCGTCAGGTAGTCCCAGCGCATGTTCAGCACCTGTTCCGGCACCGCGCCGCCGTCGCGCGCATACATCTCGCGCAGGCGGCTGAAGATGCCCGCCAGGATCTCGCCGTCGTTCAGCGCTTCACCCGGGGCGTCCGCGCCTTTCCAGTGCCACTGCAGCCAGCGGCCGGAGTTGACGATCGAGCCGTTCTCTTCGGCGAAGCAGGTGGACGGCAGGCGGAACACTTCGGTCTGGATCTGCGAGGAATCCACTTCGTTGAACTCGCCGTGGTTCTGCCAGAAGTTGGAGGTCTCGGTGTTCAACGGATCGATGGTCACCAGGAACTTCAGCTTGGACAGCGAAGCCACCACCTTGTTTTTGTTCGGGAACGACGCTACCGGGTTAAAGCCCTGGCAGAAGTAGCCGTTGACCTTGCCCTGCGCCATCATCTCGAAGTACTGCAGCACGTCGTAGCCTTTGTCCCACTTCGGCAACCAGTCAAAGCCCCAGCTGTTGTCCTTCTGCGCCTTGTCGCCGTAGAAGGTCTTCATCAGGCTGACGAAGAATTTCGGGTAGTTGCCCCAGTAGTTCACCTGGCCCGGCAGCAGCGCCTTCGGCGTGTTGGCCTTCAGGTAGGTCTCGAGATCGGTCTGTTTCTCCGACGGCAGCGTCAGGTAGCCCGGCAGGCTCTGCGACAGCAGGCCGAGATCGGTCAGCCCCTGGATGTTGGAGTGGCCACGCAGCGCGTTGACGCCGCCGCCCGCCATGCCCATGTTGCCGAGCAGCAGCTGGATCATCGCCATGGTGCGGATGTTCTGCGCGCCGACCGAGTGCTGAGTCCAGCCCAGGGCGTACAGGAACGAAGCGGTCTTATCCGCGACGCAGGTTTCGGCGATGTATTCGCACACCTTGAGGAAATCGTCCTTCGGCGTGCCGCAGATGTTGGTCACCACGTCAGGCGTGTAGCGGCTCACGTGCTGCTTCAGCAGGTTCCACACGCAGCGCGGATCCTGCAACGTGACGTCGCGCTTGGCGAAGCCGTTCTCGTCGAACTGGTAGTTCCAGGTGGTTTTGTCGTACTTGCGGTTTTCCGCGTCGTAGCCGCTGAACAAGCCGTCTTCGAAGGCAAAGTCTTCCCGCACCAGCAGGCTGGCGTTGGTGTAGGCCTCGACGTACTCGCGATTAAACTTGTTGTTGGTCATCAGATACAGCAACACGCCCGACAGGAAAGCGATGTCGGTCCCGGAGCGGATCGGCGTGTAGAAGTCCGCCACCGATGCGGTTCGGGTAAAGCGCGGATCGATCACGATCAGCTTGGCATTGTTGTGTATTTTGGCTTCCATCGCCCAGCGGAACCCCACCGGATGCGCTTCCGCCGCATTACCGCCCATGACGATAATCAAATTCGCGTTCTTGATATCAACCCAGTGGTTGGTCATCGCACCGCGACCAAATGTTGGAGCAAGACTTGCTACCGTTGGTCCGTGTCAGACACGCGCCTGGTTGTCTACGGCAAGCATGCCGAGAGCGCGACTAAATTTTTGCGACAGAAAACCGGTTTCGTTGCTGGCGGCAGAGGCGCACAGCATGCCGGTGGTCAGCCAACGGTTGACGGTAACGCCCTGGTCGTTGGTTTTGATGAAGTTGGCGTCACGGTCTTCTTTCACCAGCTTGGCGATGCGGGTAAAGGCGTCGTCCCAGCTGATGCGCTGCCATTTGTCCGACCCCGGCGCCCGGTATTCCGGGTACTTGAGGCGGCTTTCGCTGTGGATAAAGTCAACCAGGCCGGCGCCTTTCGGGCAAAGCGCGCCACGGTTTACCGGGTGATCCGGATCCCCTTCGATATGGAAAATGCTTTCTTTGGCGTTTTTGGCGCCATCACCAAGGCTGTACATCAACAGCCCACAGCCGACGGAACAATACGTACAGGTATTACGGGTCTCGCGGGCGCGCAGCAGTTTGTACTGCCGGGTTTCCGCCAACGCCACTTCGGGGGCAAAGCCCAGCGCGGCCACCGTCGTTCCTGCCATACCGCCAGCGCAGATCTTAAAGAACTGCCTTCTGCTGACCTGCATGGGGGTCTCCTTTACTCTCGATTGTCACATTGTTCAAATGGCGCTCCTCGCCAAAACGGCGGAGCGCTAATGTCACTGTTGTTATGCTGATACGCGACGCGGCGATATTACCACAGCGTGCTTGTGGTTGTTACACACTCGTGCTCATTCAGTGAACGCATTGGCACATTTCGATACATTTCGGCGTCGCAGCAGGCTCGGCGCTCTCTACAGTATAGAGAGTAACCAACGCATCGGCGCCAAGGCATGAAGAGGCGCTCAAGGCCTCTTTTCTATCAGTATGTTAACGCAGCGATTTGTTCATTAACCACACAGTCAGCAGGGCATTGATAATCATTTTCAATATCATTTAATTAACTATAATGATCCGACTGCTTACGCGGTGCTCGCCCTTTGCGCCGCCCATACACCACTGGAGATGATGATTATGAGTTATTCACTGCCATCCCTGCCGTACGCTTACGACGCACTGGAACCGCATTTCGACAAGCAGACGATGGAAATCCATCACACCAAACACCATCAGACCTACGTCAACAACGCCAACACCGTGCTGGAAGCTTACCCTGAGCTGGCCAAATACAGCGTTGAAGAGCTGATCCAGGATCTGGATAAAGTGCCTGCCGACAAACGCACCTTCATGCGCAACAACGCCGGCGGCCACGCCAACCACAGCTTCTTCTGGAAAAACCTGAAAACCGGCACCACGCTGGGCGGCGATCTGAAAGCGGCCATCGAGCGCGATTTCGGCAGCGTTGAGAAATTCCAGGAAGAGTTCGAGAAAGCCGCAGCCACCCGCTTCGGTTCCGGTTGGGCCTGGCTGGTGCTGAAAGACGGCAAACTGGCCGTGGTGTCTACCGCTAACCAGGACAGCCCGCTGATGGGCGAAGCCGTCGCCGGCGCTTCCGGTTTCCCAATCATCGGTCTGGACGTGTGGGAACACGCTTACTACCTGAAATATCAGAACAAACGCCCTGACTACATCAAGGCGTTCTGGAACGTGGTCAACTGGGATGAAGCGGCCGCACGCTTCGCCGCGAAGAAGTAATTCGCCCCCGTTGATGAAGATGCCCGCCGCAGGCGGGTATTTTTTTGCCTGGAATCCGCTAAAGTTTGACCACTTCTTGCCGATGGTTTGTTCAATTGACGTTCGCCCGGAGAAGGAAAAACGCTATGGCGGCATTGCAAGCATTGGCAGAAAAGTTCACCCATCTCACCGTAGGTAAAAAGCTCGGCCTCGGCTTCGCGCTGTTGCTGCTGTTGGCGGTCGTCATCGCCGGCACCGGGGCGCAATACCTGCATATCATCGAATCCCGCGCCGATCGCATCGACTTCAGCAACCGGCTGAACGAGGAGATCAATCAGGCCAAATACAACCGCGCCATGTATGGCCAGACCTACCAGCCGGAATACATTCAGAACAATCGCGCCAATATCGACAACGCCGTCAAACTGATAGACCAGGGGCAGGCGCTGGATTGGGACGCCCAAAGCCGCAAGGATCTGCAGCGTCTGGTGACGCTGATCGGGGAATATCAGCAGCAGCAAAAAGTCTTTGAGCAGGCGGTGGCGGCCAAAGACGCGGTGCGCCAGAGCTGGAACATGTCGGAAGTGCAGGCCAGCCTAAGCCAGGTGGAACGTCAGCTGACCAACGGCGATCTGCAGCTGGCCTTTATCCAGCTGAACCAGAAGCTGACCCAGGTGCGCTACGGCGCACGCGGCCTGCTGCTGAGCCTGAACAAGGAAACCGAGGCGCCGCTGATGGCGGCCATCGACGACGCGCGTGACGCGGCCAACGCCCTGAGCCGCCGGGTCAGCGACGCGCAACGCCCGCAGCTGCAACCGCTGCTCGCCGCTTTGGACGATTACAAAAACCGCATTGCGGCCTACCTGCCGGCCTATGAGCACGAGCAGCAGATCAGCCGGCAGCTCGGTGAACGCGCGCAGGCGATCGGCACGCTGGTGAACGCCTTTATGCAGGACGAGCTGGTGCAGACGCGCAACAACATCAATCTGGCGCAGCTGCAGATGGGCATCACCACCCTGATCGCCATCATCGCCGGAGTGCTTATCGCCTGGCGTATCACGCTGCAGATCACCCGTCCGCTGCACAGCACGCTGGCGATGGCGGAACGCATCGCCAGCGGCGATCTGCGCCAGGCGCAAACCAGCACCCGCCGCGATGAGCTGGGGCAGCTGCTGAACGCGGTGGCGGCGATGAGCCAAAATCTGCGCACCATGATTGAAAAGATCCAGATGGGGGTCAGCCAGGTCTCCACCGCCTCCGCGGAAATCGCCGCCGGCAACACCGATCTCTCTTCCCGCACCGAGCAGCAGGCGGCGGCGGTCGAGGAAACCGCCGCCAGCATGGAACAGCTGACCGCCACGGTGAAACAGAACGCCGACAACGCCCATCATGCCAATCAGCTGGCCACCGACGCCTCGCAGACCGCGCAACAGGGCGGCAAGCTGGTGGAGAACGTGGTCAGCACCATGCGCGATATTTCCAGCAGTTCGCAGCGTATCGCCGAAATTACTACCCTGATCAACGGCATTGCCTTCCAGACCAACATCCTGGCGCTCAACGCCGCGGTGGAAGCGGCGCGCGCCGGCGAACAGGGACGCGGCTTCTCGGTGGTCGCCAGCGAAGTGCGCAGCCTGGCGAGCCGCAGCGCCCAGGCGGCGAAGGAGATCGAAGGGCTGATCGCCGAATCGGTCAGCCGGGTGAAAACCGGCACCGAACTGGTGGAAAGCACCGGCAATACCATGGAGCAGATCGTCCGCTCGGTTACCCACGTGCGCGACATCATGGCCGAGATCGCCGCCGCCTCCGATGAACAGACGCGCGGCATCGCCCAGATTGGCCAGGCGATCGTCGAAATGGACCATACCACTCAGCAGAACGCCGCGCTGGTGGAAGAGTCCGCCGCCGCCGCCGATTCGCTGGAAGAGCAGGCCGACATGCTGTTGCAGAGCGTTTCGGTGTTCCGTTTGGCGGAGCAGACCGAACCCGCCGCCGTGAAAGCCGCCGCGCCGAAAGCGCCGGCCGTAAAACCCGCGGCCGCCAACGCCGCAGCGGAAGAGAACTGGACCACCTTCTGACGCCCTCAGGCGAGGAATAGCCGTTCCTCGCCCTATCTTTGTGGCAACAGGTGGGTCGCGACTCCCCAATTCAACAAGTTAAAACCAGAGGCGGTCGCATCAAGCATTGCGTAGCCGCAATTGCGATGACCGTATCTGCGGAGGTCCTCCTGCGGGTCGGCCCCTTTAAGCCACCAAATCAGTGCCTGCAGAGCATGGCCGTGCGTAACAACAGCAAGCGTTTGATTTTGTCCATCGACAGCCAGATCGGACAGACAAGCCATCAGGCGCCAGGCAACCTCATAAGCATTCTCCCCTCCCGGAGCCGACGCCTCTGCCTTACCGGCAAAGAGGCACTGCGTCGCTTCTGGATAATCGCGCATGGCCTGCGCATAAGATAATCCTTCCAGTCGGCCAAAATCTTGCTCCTGCAAACGCTCATCCATTTGCACAGTGCAGCCACATCTCTCAGCCAACGTCTCCGCTGTCGTAAAAGCCCGGCCAGCCGGTGAACTGATCAACGAAGTGACCGATAACATTTGCAAGCGAGCGCCAAGCCCAGCGATTTGACGTCGCCCCTCTTCTGTCAGCGGACTGTCACTTCGTCCCTGAATAATCCCCGAGCGGTTCCATTCTGACTCCGCATGCCTCAATACAATGAAACGCATGGTTTTTTCTCGACGATAAAAACCTAAATATAGACAGGAAAAACACATCCTTCCGTACAGGTAAACGCCAGGTAGTGTACGAGAACAACTCAGGCTATGCTGAGCCCTCGACGCGAGACACGGAGGCGCACATGCATCACCCAGACGTTTACATCGGCAGCATCCAACCCTATGAAGGCGGGCGCCCCAGCGCCATCGCCAAACGCCAGGTGGATGGCGCCATCCGGCTCACGCCGCTCGGGCTGGAAGGCGACGAACAGGCCGAAAAAAGCTACCACGGCGGGCCGGACCGCGCGCTGTGCCACTACCCGCGCGAGCATTATGCCCACTGGCGCGAGCAGTTTCCGGCGCAGGCCGAGCAATTTTGCGCCCCGGCCTTCGGCGAGAATATCTCCACCGAAGGGCTGACCGAACACAATGTGTTTATGGGCGACATCTTCCGCTGGGGCGAGGCGCTGATCCAGGTCACCCAGCCGCGCTCGCCGTGCTTCAAGCTCAATTATCACTTCGCCATCGAGGACATTTCGGTGCTGATGCAGCAAAGCGGCCGCTGCGGCTGGCTGTATCGGGTGGTGTCGCCGGGCGCGGTCAGCGGCGACCGTCCGCTGGCGCTGGCGGCGCGCAACAGCGATGTGTCGGTGGCCGAAGCCATCGCCATCGCCTGGCACATGCCGTTCGATGCGGAACAGTATCGCCGTCTGTTGGCGGTGGCCGGCCTCTCCGCCAGCTGGAGCAAGACCATGCTCACGCGGCTCGCCGAAGGGCGCCTTGAGGATTTCAACCGCCGCCTGCTCGGCCGTTGAAAGCGCGGGCGGAAAATGAAAAACGTGCGCCGAATGCCGCGTTAACCCTTTTCTTCCGCCTATACTGTAGCCGCACGTTTTTTCAGCCAGGAGCCAGGTATATGACCACCCCGACCCATTCGATTCATCACGCCGCCGCCGAGGGCTATCAGGCCAATGCCGATCGCTATGTGAAAGGCCGGCCGGATTACCCGCCGGAAATCGCCGACTGGCTGCGTGACGTCATCGGCCTGCACGCCGGCATGACGGTCATCGATCTCGGCGCCGGTACCGGCAAGTTCACCCCGCGCCTGCTGGAAACCGGCGCGCAGGTGATCGCCGTCGAACCGGTGCCGCAAATGCTGGAAAAACTGTCGGCGGCGCTGCCGCAGGTGAAAACGCTGGCGGGCACCGCCGACGCGATCCCGCTACCGGACGAGTCGGTGGATGCCGTGGTGTGCGCCCAGTCCTTCCATTGGTTCGCCACGCCGCAGGCGCTGGCGGAAATCCAGCGCATTCTCAAGCCCGGCGGCAAACTCGGCCTGGTGTGGAACATGCGCGATGCGCGCGTCGGTTGGGTGCGTAAACTGAATCAGATCGTCGATAGCCATGAAGGCGATGCGCCGCGTTTCTATACCGGCGAATGGCGCAAATTCTTCCCGTTCAAAGGCTTTGAACCGCTGCAGGAGCAGGTGTTTATGCTCGGCCACCGGGGGGCGGTGGAGGACGTGATCTACAACCGCGTGCGTTCAACCAGCTTTATCGCCGCGCTGCCGCAGGCGCAACAGGAGCAGGTTATCGATCGGTTGCGCCAACTGGTGGCGGAAGAAGAGGAACTGCGGGGCCAGGACACGGTCACCGTGCCCTATCAGACCAAGGCGTATTTCACCACCAAGGTCTGACGCCCGGGATTCAGAACGCTTTCTTGGCGTAGCCGGTGACCGCTTTCAGGCCCATCTCGCGGCCCAGCGCAGTCATCGGGTGCACTACGATCAGCCCGCGCGCGCTTTTCTTCAGCGCGCCCATATCGGCCTGCTCTTTCTTGGTGATCTCGCGGCTGAACGGCAGCTGGCTCAGCTTCTGCGCTTCGGCGCTCAGCTTCTCGCCGCGCACGTTTTTCAGGCGCTCGATCTCCGTCGCCAGCTTCTCTTTCTCTTTGGTGTGCTGCGCGATCAAGTCAGGGTTGCCCTGTTGGATCACGGTGGCGTCTTTGTGGTTCAAGGCGTCCAGCAGGTCGCTCAGGCGCTTGATCTCTGCCTTTTCTTTCTCTTTCATGGTCTCTGGCCCGTTGTGCCCAAAATGGCACTCTAATCAATGATACCGGCATTGTAGCAAAAGGCGCGCGCCGTTACCCGTCCTGCGCAATGCCGGGCGGCAGGCCGCTCATCTCGCAGGCCCTGGCGCCGAGCCGAGCCAGCGCCTGGGTGTAGCGCGCGTTGAACGGGTAGCAGCAGGAGAGCCGCAGCGCGTTGCGGTAGCGCCCGCTCGGGGAATACAGGGTGCCCGGCGTCAAACAGATCTGCTCCTCCAGCAGCTGATGGAACAGCGCCACGCTGTCCACGCCGGGGGGGAATTCGACCCAGAACACGAAGCCGCCCGCCGGCTGCGTGGCCAGCGTGCCGCGCGGGAAATGCCGGGCGATCAGCGCCCTCGCCTCGTCGACCTGCGCCGCATAGCGCTTGCGCAGGTTGCGCAAATGGTGATCGTAGCCGCCGCTCTCCAGGAAGGTCGCCAGCGTTTCCGACAGCAGCTGCGACTCGGACATCGACGACACCGCCTTCAGCTTGCGCAACGCCTCGTGAAAACGGCCGCCGCAGATCCAGCCGACGCGAAAATCCGGCGCCAGCGTTTTGGTGAAGCTGGAGCAAAACAGCACCCAGCCGTCGCGATCGAACGCCTTCACCGCCGGCGACAGCGCCCCGCCGAACTGGATCTCGGCATACAGCCCGTCTTCAATCAACGGCACCTGATGATCGTTCATCAGCCGCGCCAGCCGCTTTTTCGCGGCCAGCGGCATAGTGCAACCCAGCGGGTTTTGCACCGTCGGCATGGCGATCACCGCATTCAGCCGCTTCTCGTTCAGCAGCAGCTCCAGCGCGTCCAGCGACAGCCCCAGCTGGGGATCGGTAGGGATTTCCAGCGCTTTCAGCCCCAGGCTGGCCAGCAGCGGCAGCAGATAAAAGTAGGTCGGCGACTCCAGCCCGACGCAGTCGCCCGGTTTGGTGGTGACGCGCAGCGCCAGCTGCAGCGCCTCCATGCAGCCGTGGGTCAACACCACGTCGCCCGGCTCCAACAGCATGCCGAGCGTCATTGAGCGGCGGGCGATCTGCTGACGCAGCCGCAGGCTGCCGGGCGGCAACGGATATTGTCCGATCAGACCCGGCTGGCGGCGCAGTTGGGAAGACAGCATGCGCCCCAGTTTGCCGCCGGGATAGAAATCGCTGGTCTGCGGGCAGGCCAGCGCAATGTTGGTGAAGGCCGGATTCTGCTGGGCGGCGAACACCGTATCGATCAACGCCAGCACGTCGTCCGCCGGCGGCTCGATGCGGCTGCTGGGCGCCGAGGCCATCTTCAGCGCCGGCAGCGTGCTGCGGACATAAAACCCCGACTGCGGCCGCGCTTCGATCAGCCCGCGATCCTCCAGCGTGCGGTAAGCCGACACCACGGTATTGATGCTGACGCGATGGGTTTGCGCACAGCGCCGCACCGAAGGCAAGCGGTCGCCGGGCTGCAGCGTGCCGCGGCGAATGGCTTCGGCCAGCGTATCCGCCAGCTGCAGGTAACGGGTATCCGGGGTTTCATCGAGCAAGGTCACAGTTTCTCTCCAGGCAATGGGTACAGTTTACATTTCATACAACTGTAACCATGACAATATCCGATTTGTGATTCTGTCACCATCCCATCGCAGCGATTATGCTGATCCTCTCGTTATTACCGTCATTTTCACGTTCAAGGAACCTGCCATGCTGGACTCCGCCTTTGTCAGCTACGTCACCGTCATGTCGATCACCCCCGGTCCCAACAACCTGCTGCTGGCCTCGTCGGGCGTTAACTTCGGCCTGCGCCGCACCCTGCCGATGCTGTTCGGCATCTGCGTCGGTTGTGCGGTACAGCTGGCGATCATTATCCCGCTGCTGGCGCTGGCGCTGAGCTGGGCCGGCGTCATCCGCCTGCCGCTGGCGGTGATCGGCTGCGCCTATCTGCTGTGGTTGTCATGGAAGCTGTTTCAGGCGGCCTCGCCGGACACCAAAGAACAGGCGCAGCCGATGAGCCTGCTCAGCGGCGCGCTGTTTCAGGCGGTCAACCCCAAGGCCTGGCTGATGGTGATCAACGTGGCGATCCTGTTCACCCCGCGCGAAGGCGCCACTTTCGTCCATACGCTGTCTATCATCGCCGGTTTCGCGCTGCTGAACTTGCCGTGCGTGCTGCTGTGGGCGGTGTTGGGTGACCGGTTGCGCAACGCGCTGCGGGTCACCTGGAAACTGCGCGCCTTCAACGGCGTGATGTCCGGGCTGATGGCCGCCACCGCGCTGTGGTTGCTGTTCGACGAATGGCGCGCGGCCTTTGCTTAGCCGCGGCCGAGAGGAGAGAGTCGGGAAGGTTGTTTGGCGCCGATGCCGGCGATCAGGTCGGTAATGGACAGCACCATGGTGGAGCGCACCATCTGCTGATAACGCTGGCGCTGCATGGCGATCAGCGCTTCATCCGCCTCGCCCGGCTGCAGGAAGGTCGGCACCGGCGGCAGCGCGGCCACGCAGTGCAGCTCGCCGAACGGCCCGAGGATTTCGTCGTCGACGAAGCGGTATTCCGAACCGTCGTGGTTCAGCTCTTCGCGCATCGCCATCAGCAGCTCGGCGTCTTCATATTCGTGGCGGGAAATCACCCCCAGCCCGTACATCAGCTTCAGACGCACCGACAGATCCCCCAGCGGGCCGCTGCCGGACAATAGCGGTTCGACGGCATATTTCACCGCGTAGTCGTCCTTGCGGAATACCTGCACCACCAGCACGTTGAGCGCTTCCGCCAGCAGCTCTACCGCTGCGATCAGGAAGCTGCGCACCGTTTTGCCCGCGTTCAGCTTTTCCAGAACCTGGTTTTCAAATGCCTGTGCTTCTTCCATCGTCGCTTTTCGAAAGGCGTGGGGAGGGCCGTCGATGCCGAACTCGGGTTGCAGGAGCGCAGCAAGCTGCGCTCGGGTGTTCATCATCACGATTCTACTTGTGCATGGCGTTATACACAGCAACGGCCTGTTCTACAACCTCGCTTTCCGCCGGCAGGCCGGAAATTTGCGCCAGCGCGGCTTTCGGCCCGAGCGTGTTCAGCAGTTCCGCCAGTTCCTGCGCCTGCGGATCCTGTTCGCTGCGGTAGCTCATGGCGGCGGCGATGCCCTGGATCAGGTTGGCATGCGGCAGGCCGTATTCCAGCGTGCCCAGCAGCGGTTTGATCAGGCGATCGCCGGCGCTCAGTTTGCGCAGCGGCTGGCGCCCCACGCGCTCGACGTCATCGTGCAGATACGGGTTTTCGAAGCGGCCGAGGATTTTGTTGATGTAGGCGGCGTGCTTGTCGGCGTCGAAGCCGTAGCGTTTGATCAGCACCGCGCCGCTCTCTTCCATCGCCCCTTTCACCACCCGGCGGATCGCCGGATCGAGAATGGCGTCGCGAATGGTTTGCAGCCCGGCCCGTTGGCCGAGGTAGGCGGTGATCGCGTGGCCGGTGTTGAGGGTGAACAGCTTGCGCTCGACGAAGGCCATCAGGTTGTCGGTCAGCTCCATGCCGGCGATCGCCGGAGGCTGGCCTTTAAACTGCGTCTGATCGACGATCCATTCGCTGAAGGTTTCCACCGTCACTTCCAGCGGATCGCTGCTGTCCGCCGGCGGCACGATGCGATCGACCGCCGAATCGACGAAGCCGACATGCTGCTCAACCCATGCCTGCTCATCCTGCGGCAGCGCGGCGAACACGTGCTGCTTCAGCTGGCTGGTGCCGCGCACCATGTTCTCGCAGGCGATGATGTTCAGCGGCTGCACATTGCCCTGCTGATGGCGCAGCACCAGTCCTTTGGCGATCGTGCCGGCGATTTTGGCGAGAATTTGCGGACCCACGGCGGTGGTCACCAGATCCGCCTCGGCGATCAGCGCCACCGCGGCTTCGCCGCCGCTGTTGACGGCGCTGACGTTGGTGACGTTCTCCACGCGCTCTTGCTCGCCCACCACATGCACCGAGTAGCTTTTTCGGCTGTTCAGCAGATCCAGCACCGTTTGATTGACGTCGGCGAAGGTCACCTCAACGCCCGCGTCCGCCAGCAGCTTGCCGATAAAACCGCGGCCGATGTTCCCTGCGCCAAAATGTAATGCTTTCATAACTCTACCTTCTTAATGTCGAAGGGTGCAGCAAGCTGCACCCTTTAAAATGATTCTGTTATCCGGCTTTTTTGCCGCCGAGCAGGTCCAGCACTTCCTGGACGCTGGTGGTATTCGCCAGCCGCTCGATCACGCTCTCGTCATCCAGCGCGTTGGTCAGGCTGGTGATCACCTGAATATGCTCGTTGTTGCGCGCGGCGATGCCGATCACCAGGCGCGCCACTTCGTCCTCTCCATCGCCGAAGCGCACGCCCTGCGGGTACTGACAGAACACCACGCCGGTGCGCAGCACCCGGTCTTTGGCCTCGATGGTGCCGTGCGGCACGGCGATCGACTCGCCCAGGTAGGTGGAGGTGAGCTTTTCGCGCTCCAGCATCGCCGGCACGTATTCCGCCTCGACGTAGCCGCCCTTCACCAGTTGCTCGCCGGCGAAGCGGATCGCCTGCTCTTTGTCGCTGGCCTGCAGGTTGAGGAACACGTTGCTCTCGCTCAGCTTGAACAGGTTCGGTTCCCCGGCTTCAAAGCTGTCGTCCAACGCGCCCATCACCTTCTGCTGGTTGTCGGTGGTTTTGTTGACCGCCACCAAACGCTCGACCAGATCGCTGTACAGCTTGCTGTCGAGGAAGTTGGTCAGCGAGATGTGCTGGGCCTGCGGCGCGTGGCGCATCGCGCGCTCGGTCAGATCGCGGTGGGTGATCACCAGATCCACGTCGTCCGGCAGGCTGTTGATGGCGCTGTTGGTCACCGAGATATTCTTCAGCCCGGCGTCGGTCACTTTCTTGCGCAGCACCCCGGCGCCCATGGCGCTGGAACCCATGCCCGCATCGCAGGCGACGATGATTTTGCGCACGGTGCTCAGATCGCCGTCGACCGATGCCGGCGCCGCCGCGCCGCCTTTGGACTGCGATTTCATCTCTTGCATGCGACGGGTCGCGGCTTCCAGATCGTCATCCTCTTTCACCTTGGAGGTTTTCAGCAGGAAAGCGGATACCACGAAGGAGACGGCGAAGGCAGCACATACCGCCGCAATGTTGGCGAAGTAAGCGCCTTTCGGCGTCATCGCCAGCACCGCCAAAATCGACCCCGGGGAAGCCGGAGACACCAGGCCGCCGTTCAGCATCGTCAGGGTAAAGACGCCGGTCATGCCGCCCAGGATCACCGCCAGCAGCAGGCGTGGGTTCATCAGCACGTAGGGGAAGTAGATTTCGTGGATGCCGCCCAGGAAGTGAATGATCGCCGCACCGCCGGCGGATTGCTTGGCGCTGCCGCGGCCAAAGAACATGTAGGCCATCAGCACGCCCATGCCCGGGCCTGGGTTGGCTTCTATCAGGAAGAACACCGACTTGCCGGCTTCCGTGGCCTGCTGAATACCCAGCGGCGAGAAGATGCCGTGGTTGATGGCGTTGTTCAGGAACAGGATTTTCGCCGGTTCCACGAAGATGGACGCCAACGGCAGCAGGTTGTTCGTCACCATCACGTGCACGCCCGCGGCCAACAGTTTGGAGAGCACCTCCACCAGCGGCCCGATGCCCAGGAAGGCCAGGATCGCCAGCAGCATGCCGATGATGCCGGCGGAGAAATTGTTCACCAGCATTTCAAAGCCGCTTTTGATCTTGCCGTCCACCCAGCGGTCGAAATGCTTGATGGCCCAGCCGCCCAGCGGGCCGGCGATCATCGCGCCGAGGAACATCGGCATGTCGGCGCCGACGATGACGCCCATGGTGGTGATGGCGCCGACCACGCCGCCGCGATCGCCGCCCACCAGCCGCCCGCCGGTGTAGCCGATCAGCAGCGGCAGCAGGTAGGTGATCATCGGGCCGACCAGCTTGGCCAAGGTCTCATTCGGCAGCCAGCCGGTTGGAATGAATAGCGCGGTGATAATCCCCCAGGCGATAAAGGCGCCGATGTTGGGCATCACCATGTTGCTCAGGAAGCGGCCAAAGTTTTGCACTTTAACCTTGATGTCTGGTGAAAACATAAAACACACCCCTATTGTTACGCGCTGACAATAGAGCGCGTGATTATTGTTGTGACGATCCAGCCGTGTTGCCGCTGTATGCGAAACGGACTCTATCACGCTGTTTTTGTCACGCGAACTTCACGGATTTTTTGTGATACAAATCACATACAACACCCCAGCAAACCCTCATTTATAGTGATTTAGATCACATTTATGACGTGTAAAAAAAGCACAACGAGAAAAAAATCGCCTTAAAACCCGAAATAAAGTGATGTCAGTCACACTTTCAACTTTGTGTTTTGTTTTTAAATTGCGACAAGCATCACAATTTATTTTTAGCTGCCGCGCCCGATAACCACGCGCTGTTTGATCTTCCCTGTGAGCACTCATCCCGCCGGGAACTAGCGAAGTGATGAGTGAAAGAAAACTACATTGCCTAATGAATGGATTAATTGAAGTGTAGTACAGAAGCCTGCGCAATAAGCCAGCAAGCTATTGGAAACGCTGAGGGGAAATAAAACAGGCCGGCAATGCCGGCCTTTAGCTGCTGACAAAGGAGGAAAAAGCGTGGTTTTTCCTCCTTTGTGGTGAGCAGCCGAAAATCAATGAATTGATTTTCCTTATTCTTATATGTTGCCTTCTATAAACCCGGCAACGTCTTCAAGGTTGGTATTAACCTCAGGCCGGCAATGCTGGCCTGTCTCATGCGTGGGCGCGTTATTGCATCACGCTTTGAATGGTTTTCTGCGCATTCATCAGGTTCTGCTGCTTAGCCACCAGATTCGACATCATGGTGTTGTATTGCGCCACCTGCTGCGCAGTGCGGAACTGCACGCCGTTGTTGTTGAAGCTGACCTGATTGCCCTGGCTCTGCAAGAAGTCGCCGACCTGCACCAGATCCTGCACAAAGCTGGCGGTGGTCGGGATCGCCGGCATCAAGGCGTTGGCCGGTGCGGTGACGATCTTGTCATAGGCCTGGTTGTACACCGCCTTGAGATCGTCAGGCTGCTTCAGCGCCGCGTGGGCAGTATCCGCCTGCGATTTGGCCGACTGGATCTGCTGGCCCAACAGGTTCAACGCCCCGACCGATTGCTGCAGCGCGTCGCGTTTGTTCAGGTAGTCCTGCGCGGTGCGGATCTGGTTAATCTGATCCAGCGCCGGGGTCAGGCTGGCGCCGACCGACTTGGACAACTGCTGAGAAAAACCGACCAAAATCGCGTAATCACCGGCATAGTTGCCGAACTTCTGTTTCTGGTCTTCGCTCAGCGTGGGGATGTTCGCCCCGCTGCGCATCACGGTATTCTGTAAGTAATCGATAAATGCTTTGCGCTGTTCCGGCTCTTTATCGCCGCAGGCGGTCAATTGCATGACCACCAACAATGCCAATACCGGTGCCAACCAACGCGCGAAACCTCTGCTCTGGATCCCTACCGCCATGTGACATAACTCCTGTTATAAACCTGCTTTTTCATTGGACTCCGCCCCTTTTTCCGCACTCCGTGCGCCTATAAGAATAGATCAACTGGCGGCGTTCCGATACGCGATTCCACTTGCGGTGAACATTGTCTCGGCCGGAGGCGGTTGAAAACGGCGTACTGCACGTGCCACGCACGCATGGTACACTTTTCCTACGTTTATCGTCGGGCCAACTTGCTCATGTCCTCTTATCAGCCACCGTTGACCATCACGCCCTCCATTCTGCATCTGGCGACAGACGTCGGCGCCGCATTGGCCCGTTTGACGATACAAGCGGAACAAGAGCATGCGTTGCGGCTAAGGCGCATCAATCGGATCCGCACTATTCAAGGTTCGTTGGCGATCGAAGGCAATACCCTGAGCGAAGAGCAGATCACCGCTATCATCGCAGGTAAGCGCGTCATCGCCCCTCCGCGTGACGTTCAGGAAGCAATGAATGCCATCCATTGCTATACCAACCTGAATCATTGGCATCCCGAAAATGAACGCGATCTGCTTGCCGCACATGGGATGTTGATGAACAGCTTACTGCCTGATGCTGGCCGCTATCGTCAAAGCGGCGTCGGCGTGATGAACGGCAATGTCGTTATCCATATGGCTCCACCGGCGGAACGCGTACCGTTGCTAATCCGTCAATTGCTCATCTGGCTGCAACAAACCGACCTGCCACCGCTGATCGGCAGCTGTGTATTTCACTATGAATTCGAATTTATCCATCCCTTTGCCGATGGAAACGGCCGTATGGGACGGTTGTGGCAAACGCTGATTTTGTCACGCTGGGATCCGTTGTTCGCCAACGTGCCGGTTGAGAGCCTGGTACATGATAACCAGCCCGGATATTACCAGGCTCTGAATGCCAGCAACCAAAAGACCGATTGCTCACCCTTCGTTGAATTCATGCTGGAAATGATTCTAAAAGCGCTTGAGCTGAGCATTACCCCCCAAGTCACCCCCCAAGTCACCCCCCAAGTCGCTGACTTGCTAGCGGCGCTGCAAGGGGAGATGTCGCGAGAAGCGCTCCAGAATGTTCTACAGTTGCAAGATCGAAAATCTTTCCGCGAGCGCTATCTACAGCCGGCCTTGAATGCGGGTTGGATTGAAATGACGCTACCGGATAAACCCAAGAGCCGTTTACAACGCTATCGCTTGACCGCTGCCGGTATCAGACTGTTACGCCAACCATAAAAAAGGCGCCCGAGGGCGCCTTTTCACAGCAAAGAATCGCTTATTGCAGCACGGAGATATCCGCCACCTGCAGGAACAGCTCGCGCAGTTTGCTCAGCAGCGTCAGACGGTTAACGCGCACTTCCGCATCGTCCGCCATCACCATCACGTTGTCGAAGAACGCATCCACCGGCTCACGCAGCGCGGCCAGTTCCACCAGCGCTTCCTGGTAGTTGCCCGCCGCGAAGTACGGCTGCAACTTGTCGCGCAGCACCACCAGGTGAGTCGCCAGCTGGATCTCAGCCGCATCCTTCAGCACCGAGGCGCGCACGCTGTCGTTCAGCGTTTCGCTAGACTTGGCCAGAATGTTGGAGACGCGTTTGTTGGCCGCAGCCAATGCCGCCGCCTCGTCCAGCGTGCGGAAATGGGATACCGCCTTGACGCGCGCGTCGAAGTCGGCCGGTTTGGTCGGACGGCGCGCCAGCACCGCCTGAATGGTATCGACCGCGTGGCCTTCTTCCTGATACCAGGCGCGGAAGCGGCCCAGCATGAATTCCACCACGTCGTCGACCACCTTGGCATTGGTCAACTTGCTGCCGTACAGGCGCACGGCCTCTTCGGTCAGAGTCTGCAGATCCAACGGCAGGTTTTTCTCGACGATGATGCGCAACACGCCCAGCGCGGCGCGGCGCAGCGCGAACGGGTCTTTATCGCCTTTCGGATGCTGCCCGATGCCGAAGATGCCGGCCAGGGTGTCCATCTTGTCGGCGATCGCCAGCGAGCAGGCCACCAGCGACTGCGGCAGCGCATCACCGGCGTAGCGCGGCTGATACTGCTCGTTCAGCGCAACGGCGATGTCTTCCGCCTCACCGTCGTGGCGCGCATAGTGCATGCCCATCACGCCCTGGGTGTCGGTGAATTCGAACACCATGTTGGTCATCAGGTCGCACTTCGACAACAGGCCAGCGCGGGTGGCGTGGTTGACGTCGGCGCCAATCTGGCCGGCAACCCAGC
Source organism: Serratia sp. X10 (assembly GCF_017811775.1). NCBI lineage: Bacteria > Pseudomonadati > Pseudomonadota > Gammaproteobacteria > Enterobacterales > Yersiniaceae > Serratia > Serratia sp. X10. The sequence continues at coordinate 207,552 of NZ_JAEIOH010000005.1, forward strand.
CCGCCAGCGCCTGGATGCGATCGGTTTTGTCGCGCAGGGTGCCCAGCTGCTGTTGGAACAGCACGGTTTCCAGGCGCGGCAGGTTGTCTTCCAGACGTTTTTTGCGGTCGGTGTTGAAGAAGAACTCGGCGTCGGCCAAACGCGGACGCACCACCTTCTCGTTGCCGGAGATGATCTGCTGCGGGTCTTTCGACTCGATGTTGGCCACGAAGATAAAGTTAGGCAGCAGTTTGCCTGCGGCGTCGTACACCGGGAAATACTTCTGGTCGCCCTTCATGGTGTACACCAGCGCTTCCGCCGGCACCGCCAGGAATTTCTCTTCGAATTTGGCGGTCAGCACCACCGGCCATTCCACCAGAGAGGCCACTTCTTCCAGCAGGCTGTCGCTCAGATCGGCCTTGCCGCCGATCTTCTGCGCCGCCAGTTCGGCGTCGCGTTTGATAAGGGCTTTGCGCGCTTCGTAGTCAGCGACCACTTTGCCGCGCTCCAGCAGGATCTGCGGGTATTGGTCGGCATTGTCGAGGGTGAACTCGGCTTCGCCCATGAAGCGGTGGCCGCGCACGGTGCGCGCGGATTCGATGCCCAGCACGGTGCCCGGGATCAGATCGGCGCCCAGCAGCATCGTGACGGTGTGCACCGGACGCACGAACTGCACGTCGGAATCGCCCCAGCGCATCAGTTTCGGGATCGGCAGCTTGCCGAGCGCGGTGCTGACCATGCCGGCCAGCAGTTGTTGCGCCGACTGGCCTTTGACGTGGGCGCGGTACATCAACCACTCGCCCTTGTCGGTCACCAGGCGCTCCGCCTGATCGACGGTGATGCCGCAGCCGCGCGCCCAGCCTTCGGCCGCTTTGCTCGGTTTGCCTTCGGCGTCGAACGCCTGAGCGATCGCCGGGCCGCGTTTTTCAATTTCGCGATCGGCCTGCGCCGCGCTCAGGTTGGCCACTTTCAGCGCCAGGCGGCGCGGTGCAGCGAACCAGCTCACGTTACCGTGTTCCAGGCCGGCGTTGTCCAGCTCGGCGGTGAAGTTGGCGGCGAAAGATTCCGCCAGGGAACGAAGAGCCTTCGGCGGCAGCTCTTCCGTGCCGATTTCCACCAGGAAAGTCTGTTGAGTCATGGCTGCCTCTTAGTTCTCGTTCTTCTTGTTGCACATCGGGAAGCCCAGCGCTTCGCGGGAAGCGTAGTAGGCTTCGGCAACGGCTTTGGTCAGCGTGCGGATACGCAGAATGTAGCGTTGACGCTCGGTCACCGAAATCGCCTTGCGCGCGTCCAGCAGGTTGAAGGTATGGCCCGCCTTCAGGATGCGTTCGTAGGCCGGCAGCGGCAGCGGTTTTTCCAGCGCCAGCAGCGATTGGGCTTCTTTCTCGTACTGCTCGAAGCAGGAGAACAGGAAGTCGACGTCGGCGTATTCGAAGTTGTAGGTGGACTGCTCCACTTCGTTCTGATGGAACACGTCGCCGTAGGTGGTGACGCCCAGCGGGCCGTTGCTCCACACCAGATCGTACACGCTGTCCACGCCCTGGATGTACATCGCCAGACGCTCCAGGCCATAGGTGATCTCGCCGGTCACCGGCTTGCACTCCAGGCCGCCGACCTGCTGGAAGTAGGTGAACTGCGTCACTTCCATGCCGTTCAGCCACACTTCCCAACCCAGGCCCCAGGCACCGAGCGTCGGGTTTTCCCAGTTGTCTTCCACGAAGCGGATGTCGTGGATGGTCGGATCCAGACCCAGCTCTTTCAGCGAGCCCAGGTAGAGTTCCTGAATGTTGTCCGGCGATGGCTTAATCACCACCTGGAACTGGTAGTAGTGCTGCAGACGGTTCGGGTTTTCGCCGTAGCGGCCGTCGGTCGGGCGACGGGATGGCTGCACATAAGCGGCGGCCATCGGCTCCGGCCCCAGTGCGCGCAGGCACGTCATCGGGTGTGAGGTTCCCGCGCCGACTTCCATGTCCAATGGTTGAACGATGGTGCAGCCCTGGCGCGCCCAATAATCCTGCAGTGTCAGGATCAGGCCCTGGAAGGTCTTGGTATCAAACTTTTGCATGTTGAATTCGCACGCGATACAAGTGGATTTATATGGAATGCGCCAGTATACCCTTTGACCGTAAGATATACAGCCAGAATCCGGCAACAAGTGCGAATCGGGGCGAGAAGCGCTGGATTTTCACCCGTCGGTCAAGAAAACCGTCGGCGGCATCGGCGCCGCAGAGGGCGAGATAACCGCACCGCTTTCGCTATCGGCTGGCTTTAGAGAAACGCCGATTCATCCCCCGCTTGCTTCCACTACCGGCAGCTTGAGGCTTCTTCGACAAACAACAGGCGTGTTGAACAACATTCAAATAAGTGAATGGAATGAAAAAAAACATAACTCAGTGTTATATATTTACTTTATTCTCACCGACGCGGCATCGACTGAAATTTACTTGCCATAGTGACTCTGGTAGTATAACAAGAACAAATAACAGCCGCAGCTAAAAAGCCATTTAAGTCGCTTAGGAAAAAGATTGAAAATGATAGAGCTCTTTGACGTAGACTATAATTTGCTGCCAGATAACAGATCGAAAGAACTATTCTCCTTAAGAAAAAAAACGTTTAAAGACCGTTTAGACTGGCTCGTTAATTGCGAAAATAACATGGAGTTTGACGAATACGACAACCGTCACGCCACCTATATTTTCGGCACCTACCAAGATCACGTCATTTGCAGCTTGCGATTTATCGAAACGAAATACCCAAACATGATCAGCGATGGCGTATTCGACAATTACTTTAACGATATAAAACTCCCCGAAGGGAATTACGTTGAAGCCAGCAGATTATTTATAGACAAGGCGCGCATTCAAGCACTTCAACTCCATCAAGCGCCAATTAGCACCATGCTTTTCCTGTCGATGATAAACTATGCAAGAAGCTGCGGCTACGAAGGCATATACGCCATTATCAGTCACCCGATGCGCATTATTTTCCAACGCTCCGGCTGGCATATCTCGGTGGTAAAAACCGGATGCTCCGAAAAGAATAAAAATATTTATCTGATCTATCTGCCGATAGACGATGCCAACCGGAACAGATTGCTGGCGCGCATCAACCAACACGCCACAAAGTGGGATAACCCATTGGATTCCTGGCCATTATCCTTCCGAGTCAGCGAGAAGCGGCCGGATGAGCTGCAGCTCCACACCTAACCTGATGGCATGTTTGGCATTGGTGACGCCAAGCTTTTTGACGGCGTTACCGATGTGATATTTTACGGTGGTGAGTTTTATTCCCAGGATAAGGGCAATTTCTTGATAGGATTTACCTAAGCTCGCCCAGTAGATGATCTCATTTTCACGCTTGGAGAAAAACTCCCGCTGGTTCATTTTTTCAAAGTCAGCAGGCGTGCTCATTTCCTGGTAGAGCGCCGTCATTTTTCCGTGCATGGTAATCAGCAGCATTTGAATTTCGGCCTTATTATTGTCAATCTGCTGTTCAACATCCGCATCACAATGCTTATCCAACATAATGGATAACACCACCAGATTATGATGATGATCGTGCAAGACGAAAGTATACCCATTAATAATATTGTAGTTCTTGGCCATATCAAAAATCTTTGGCAATTTTAATCCTGCGCCAATTTCCAAATCTTTATCCCAGGTAAACGGGGTGATTCTATGTGATGCGGTAATCAAAACGGGATCAATAAACTGATAGTTGTTTTTGATATAAAACTCGAACCACTCAGTCCTATTGGAAATGATTGAAAAGCTAGTCGGATTTCTTTTATTCATTATAGCATAGGCATATTTTATATTATTGTATTTGCTCAGCCCGCGTTCCAACTCTTCTTTTATAGAGGCATTAATGGTTTCATTATTGAAAAAAAAGTTAGACACTCACCAATCCTCTTCAAGAAATAACATCACTATAAAACTGAGAAGAGTATAACCCGGTTGCGCCGCCAAGTAAATTAAACCGACAAGCATAATGGGAAGCGTTAATAATCAACAGGTGTTTTCAAGAGTCAATTAAAATAATTTCGGGAGGGGAATTAATTTAATCGAGAAATAAGCGCGTCGCTGAAGAAGGGGCGGCGGAGGGCATTATCCGGCAAAGAAACACAAATAAAACAAAATCATAACAACCCGGCATCATGACATGCATCTGACAAAAGCGTTCTGTCGCGTTGAAGATGAGAGGGGGCCAGACAGGCAGGCGAAAACGCCCCGCATCAGATGATGGAGGGAAAAAGCCATTGACAGTGAAGATTTGGATATACAATAATAACCAAAATTTTCCCTGGTGTTGGCCAAGTGGCTACCTGATCCTTTATAGGATCAGTTTTTTTTTGTAACGCTGTATTTTACCGTTATGCAATAACGATAAGAACTTTCAGCGATAAATGATAGTTGTACTAAAGTACAGTCTTATCCGCCCACATCGCCTCGCCGTCACAGGCTCCCCCCCCTCCCGAGAGTTTCTCAGAAGCGCGCGCTGACGCCGACGTTATACATAAACTGCTCGCCGCTGCTCAGACCGCCGGTTTGCGAGACGGTGGCGAAGGCCGACACTCTGTCCGTCAACGGCATGTTGGCCCCCAGCGTGACATCCACCCAGTTTTTGTCCTGACCCGCACTGTCGCGAGTAAATGAGGTTTGCGTCGATTTCAGGCCGCCGCCGGCGCGGTAGACGTCATCGCCGAACTGATGCTGATAACTCACTTCCGCATAGGGGTTAAACACGCCGAATTGCGTATCCAACCGCCAGCCCAGCGCGCCGATCTGCGAATGATAAGTTTGATCGTTGAAGCGCATGGCGGTGCTGTCATCACCGTCTTCGCTGTAGCCGGACACCTGGCTGTAATCCCAGGCGAACTGCGCCACCGGCCCGGTGGTGAGGTAAGCAGCGATAGGGAAGTCGTAGCCGGCGGTCACGCGCGCGCCCCACTGCTTGCCGGAGGTCGAACCGGTTTCGGTGCGCGTCAGCGGCCCCAACCGCATGCTGCGGCGGATGTCGTCATAATCCATCGTCGCATAGTGCAGATCGGCATTGACCCAACCCTGCTCGAATATGGCCAGCGAACTGAAGGCGGACAACAGCACCCCACGCGCCTTGTAGTCATAGCGGCTGGAAGGATGCTGATCGTCGTTGGAACCGGCGATCAACGCACCGATCAACCAGCTGTCGGTCAGTTGATAGTCCACGCCGACGGTCAGGTTGTGGGTGGTGGCGTTGCCATCTCCCGCCGCCCGGTTATCGGCATAGTCATAGTGCTGGCCTGCGTAGCCGCCGAACACGCCCAGCGAGCCCTGCGGATTGTCGCCGTTGCGCAGCTGCTGGAAACGGCTGTCGAGCGTGGCGCGGCTGTCACGCGCCATCGCCGCCGTCGCCTGATTCAGCGCCACCACCTGCGCCGGGCCATCCAGCACCGCCTGGATATAATCCGCAATCAGCAGGTGCGCCTGCGGGCTGGGGTGGAAATGGTCGGAGAACAGATAGGACTGGCCGGCGTCGAAGCCGGGCATGTCGGAACGGCAAACCGCCGAGGAAACGCCCGCCGGACAAGCCATGCCGGCCGTGTTGGCGAAGCCGAACTGCGCCGGATTGGCGATCGCTTCGGCGAACAGCTTGTTCACGTCCACCCGCACAATATTGCCGCCCCCCTGCGCCAGCAAACGGTCTTCGCTTTGATTATAGAAATCGGTCAACTGAGCGGCCTGCGCGCTCAGGCTGTCATAGGCCGCCACAAGCTGGGCGGCGATCGCCTGCTGCACCTGAGGGATCACGCTGCCCTGCTTCGCCGCGGCGGTCAACGCCGCGTGGATCGCCTGCGTGCGCGAAGCGTTGTCCGGGGTAGCCACCGAATTGAGCGTGGCATAGGCCGCCTGAATCGCCGCCCCCTGTACCGGCGGCAGCGCCTGCTGAATGATCAGCTCCATCAGCTGCGGCGTGGAGCCGATGTTCGGCACCGTCGGCACGATCACCGTGCCGGCACCGGCGTTCAGCAGCGAATGCACCTGCGCGGCCGCCGCGGCGGCGCTGTTATAGGCCACGCCGGGCGCGGTAGCGGCATTCAGCGCCGCCGCCGCCAGATCGTTGCCGCCGATCCAATGAATATACAAACCGTCGCCGTCGGCCTGGCCATTGACCCGGTTCAGATAGCGCTGCACCTGCTCCTGGGTGTTGTCGGCCGGGTTCAGGCCCGGCACCGCCACGGTGCCGCCGGCGGCGTAGTTTTCACCGCCGTTGTCCGAAGCCACCAGCGCCGCCCCGATGCGTTGCGCCAACGCTTCGTCGTACAGCAGGTGCTGGCTGCCGTCATAGGTGAACCGGCCGTTGTTGCCGGTATCGCTCAGGCTGTCGCCAAAGACGTAGAGTTGATCGTACGCCTGAGCCGGAAGGGTCACACTGCAAAGTAACGCCACTGCAAGCGCCGCCGGGCGGGGCATGCATGTTATTTTTAGAGGCATGAATCGACTCCTGAGAGCCTGCAAATGAAGGCAATGTCGTTTTTATCGTTGGCCGGTTTTCCACCGGCCATGTAGTAACTATTGTCGGCTTTTTCGTCACGTCAAGCGGGGCTGCGGACAAAACAATCAGAGGCTTGCCAAGTTCGCCGCTTCGAGCGATGATTACTGTTCATAAATACAGCATAAGGACATTCAGGATGGCAGACGAACGTTGCGGTTGGGTGACGGCCGATCCGTTGTATCTCGAGTATCACGACAAGGAATGGGGCACGCCCACCACCGACGCGCGCGAGCTGTTTGAAATGCTGTGTCTGGAGGGGCAACAGGCCGGTCTTTCCTGGATCACCGTACTGAAAAAGCGCGAGAACTACCGCCGCGCCTTCCATGATTTCGATCCGCAGCGGGTCGCCGCCATGACCGAACAAGACGTGGAAAGGCTGCTGCAAGACAGCGGCATCATCCGTCACCGCGGCAAGATAGAAGCCATCATCACCAACGCCAAAGCCTATCTGGCGATGGAGGCGGCCGGCGAGAATTTCGTCACCTTCATATGGGACTTCGTCGGCGGCCGGCCCCAGCTCAACCGCTGGCAGGCGCTGAACCAGGTTCCGGCCAAAACCGAGCAGTCCGACGCCATGTCCAAGGCGTTGAAAAAGCGCGGCTTCAAGTTTATCGGCTCCACCATCTGTTACGCCTTCATGCAGGCCAGCGGGCTGGTGAACGATCATCTCACGGGGTGCATGTGCTACCCAAAGCCACGGTGATCCTCCCCTGTGGCCCGGCGGATATCGACCGGCTGATGGCGCTGTGGCTGCCCAGCACCATCGCCGCCCATCCATTCGTGGCGGAAAAATACTGGCGTGAAAGCGCCACACTGGTGCGGGAAAATTACCTGCCGCGCGCGCAGAGCTGGGCCTGCTGGCATGAAAACGAGATCGTCGGCTTTATCAGCGTGCTGGACGAACAGTTCATCGGCGCGCTGTTTGTCGATCGGGCGTATCACGGCCGCGGCGTAGCCCGGGCGCTGATGACGCACGTGCAGCAGCGCTACCGCCGGCTCAGCCTGGAGGTTTATCAGCAAAACCTGCGCGCCTGCGCGTTTTACCACAAGCACGGTTTTCAGGTGACGCAGCGCCTGTTTAACGACGAAACCCAGGCCTATACGCTGATCATGAACTGGCCGGCAATCGAGAATTCAACCGGTTACGGTTAAAAAAGGCGCATTCGCGCCCTGGCGGCGCGCAATTAGGAATCCGCTGCATGGCGCCGCCCGGCGTTTTGTCGCATAACTCCCCCAGCACTTACCCGCGCTCATCATTTGTCACGTTTTTCTCCGGAACTGCCGGCGAGCCAACGCGTCATAGTAGCGCGGTGATGCGGGCCCCACCTGCGTCGCCTACTTTTTTGCGCCCCCGTGTTGGGCCGGCGCGTACAGATATTGATGCCATTAAGGACAAGAACATGAAAAAACGCATTGCAATTATTGCCGGCGCAGTGAGCGTCGCGCTCACGCTGTCGGCCTGTACCACCAACCCTTACACCGGCGAATCCGAAGTCGGCAAGTCCGGCATCGGCGCGGGCCTCGGGGCCGCACTGGGCGCCGGCGTCGGCGTACTGTCCTCTTCCAAGAAAGATCGCGGCAAGGGCGCGCTGATCGGCGCGGCGGCCGGTGCGGCGCTCGGCGGCGGCGCTGGCTATTACATGGACGTGCAGGAAGCCAAACTGCGCGACAAGATGAAAGGCACCGGCGTCAGCGTCACCCGTCAGGGCGACAACATCGTGCTGAACATGCCGAACAACGTGACCTTCGACAGCAGCAGCGCCACGCTGAAACCGGCGGGCGCCAACACCCTGACCGGCGTCGCCATGGTGCTGAAAGAGTATCCGAAAACCGCAGTCAACGTCATCGGCTACACCGACAGCACCGGTTCCCGTTCGCTCAACATGAACCTGTCGCAGCAGCGCGCCGATGGCGTAGCCAGCGCGCTGATCACCCAGGGCGTGGCGGCGAACCGTATCCGCACCGCCGGTGCCGGCCCGGACAACCCGATCGCGTCCAACAGCACCGCGGAAGGCAAGGCGCAAAACCGCCGCGTCGAGATCACCCTCAGCCCGCTGCAATAATCCCGCGCGGGGCGCCACCGGTGCCCCGCCGCTTCCCTGCGATTTTCTCCTTATCCTTCAACATTCCCGCCCGCACGCCGGGTATGGTAGTCTCCTTGGCAATTAACCGCAGGAGGGATCGGCTGTGAGCACTGTCAAGGCAACGCGCGCCTCAGGACGCGCCACCATCAGCGATGTAGCGAGCATCGCCAAAACCGGCAAGACCAGCGTGTCACGCTATCTGAATGGTGAACAGCACCTGCTTTCCGACGATCTCAAACAGCGCATCGAACAGGCGATCCAGCAGCTCGACTACCGCCCAAGCCAGATGGCGCGCAGCCTGAAGGGCGGCCAAACGCGCCTGATCGGCCTGATCCTCGCCGATATCACCAACCCCTATTCGGTGGACGTGATGCGCGGCATCGAGGCCGCCTGCCGCCAACAAGGCTTTACCCTGCTGGTGTGCAACACCAACAACGAAGTCAATCAGGAACAGCACTACCTGCAGCTGCTCAGCAGTTACCGGGTGGAAGGCATCGTGGTCAACGCTGTCGGCATGCGCGAGGAAGCCTTATCCACGCTGCAACAGTCGATGCTGCCGATGGTGCTGATCGACCGCAAAATCCCCGACTTCGCCTGCGACGTAGTGGGCCTGAACAACCGCGAAGCCGCCACCGTCGCCACCGAGCACCTGCTGCAACAAGGCTTCGAAGCGATCCTGTTCCTCAGCGAACCGCTCGGTACGGTCAATACCCGCCTGGAACGCCTGCACGCCTTCAGGCATACCATGGCGCAGCACCCTGCGCTGCTGGCGGAGCAGGCCGAAACGCCGCTCAACGATCGGCAAAAACTGGAACAGGTGCTGGGCGATTTCAGCGGCCGTCATCGCGGCATGCGCAAGGCGGTGATCTCCGCCAACGGCGCCCTGACGCTGCAGGTGGCGCGCGCCATGCGCCGGCTCGGCATCCAGTGGGGCAACGACATCGGCCTGCTGGGCTTCGACGAGCTGGAGTGGGCGGAACTGGCGGGCGTCGGCATCACCACGCTGAAACAACCCACCTACCAAATGGGGCACGCGGCGCTGGAGCGGCTGGTGCAGCGTATTCAGGGTCTGGCCGCCCCCAGCGGCGAGCAGATGTTCTCCGGCGAGTTGATCGTCCGCGGCTCTACCACCCGCTAACCCGCCTTCTCCGGGGCCTTAACCGCCCCGCCTTCATCGGCTGTTTTTTGCTCAGCTTCGTGATTGCGATCATATTTTTACATTCTGTCGCTTTCTACTGGAACCGGTTCCATTTAACGTACCGGTAACAGCAGCGGCGGCGACAATGCCGCCTCAGGAGTCAAAATGAAAACAGAAATCATCGTGGTCACTGGCGCCTACGGCGCCGATACCGTCAAACAACAGGGCGGCCAGCGCGCGCTGTTGCCCATCATCGCCGGCGCGGGCGCCGACGGGGTGGAGATCCGCCGCGAACTGTTCGCTGCCGGCGAACTGGACAGCCTGCCTGCGCTGGCCCAGGAGATAGAACGCCAGCAGCTGTTCGCCGTCTATTCAGCCCCTGAGGCGCTGTTCACTCCGCAACATACGTTGAATCCCAACCTGCCGACGCTGCTGGCGGAAGCGCAGGCGCTGAACGCGCGCCAGCTGAAGCTCTCCCTCGGCCATTTCCGCCCCGGCTTCGATTTTACCGAGCTGAAAGTGGCGCTGGAGCAACATCCGGTCAAACTGGTGGTCGAGAACGACCAAACGCCGGACTGCGGCATTTTGTCGATGCTGAACGCCTTTTTCCATGCAGCGGAAGATAGCCACCTGCCGGTCAGCATGACCTTCGATATGGCCAACTGGCTGTGGGTGGGGCAAGACGCCTTCGCCGCCGCCGAGCGCCTGGCCCGCCACGTCGGTTACGTGCACGTCAAGGCCGCGACGCAAGGCCTGCGCGGCTGGCGCGCCATTGCGCTGGACGATACCGACGGCAGCTGGCGCGATCTGCTGGCCCGCCTGCCACACGATGCGCCGCGCGGCATCGAATTCCCGTTGCAGGGTGATGACCTGGAAGCCGTCACCCGCCATTACGTCAATATTTTGCGTGCGGAGTAACCCCATGATGACAACGTTAACGGCAACCACGGCGCAGCAGGCGCCCCTGGATGTGGTCACGCTGGGTGAAGCCATGGCGATGTTCGTAGCGGCGCAGACCGGCGATTTGGCGGAGGTGGAAACCTTCACCAAACGCATCGCCGGCGCCGAACTGAACGTGGCGATCGGCCTGGCCCGTCTGGGCATGAACGTCGGCTGGGTCAGCCGCGTCGGCAACGACTCGTTTGGCCGCTTCACCCTGCAGCAGCTGAAAAAAGAAGGCATCAACTACCGGCAGGTGACGGTCGACGGCCACTATCCGACCGGTTTTCAGGTGAAATCCAAGACTACCGATGGTACCGATCCCAGCGTGGAATATTTCCGTAAAGGCTCGGCGGCCAGCCGCCTGTCAGTCGCCGATTTCAACCGCGAATATTTCGGTTCCGCGCGCCACCTGCACCTGAGCGGCGTGGCGGCGGCGCTGTCCGGCGAATCGCTGGCGCTGTGCCACCATGCGGCGCGCGAGATGCGCGCCATGGGCAAAACCATTTCGTTCGATCCCAATCTGCGCCCGGTGCTGTGGCCCAGCCGCGAGGTGATGATCGAGCAGCTGAACCAGCTGGCGTTCGCCGCCGACTGGGTGCTGCCGGGGTTAAAAGAGGGGCAGATCCTCACCGGCCAGTCGACGCCGGAAGGCATCGCCGATTTCTATCTGGAGCGTGGCGTGCAGGCGGTGATCATCAAAACCGGCCCGGACGGCGCCTGGTTTAAAACCGCCGCCGGCGATAAGGCGGCGGTGGCTGCGGTCAAGGTCGACAACGTGGTGGATACCGTAGGGGCGGGTGACGGCTTTGCCGTCGGCACCCTCAGCGCCCTGCTGGAAGGCAAAACGCTGGTACAGGCGGTGCAACGCGGCAACAAAATCGGCTCGCTGGCGATCCAGGCCATCGGTGACAGCGAAGGCCTGCCGACCCGCGCGGCGCTGGCCGAATAACAATAAAAAAACGACTTCTCCGCATGACGTCAGCCTCTGGCCCTACAACCGGGACGCGTCGGGAGAGCATCTGCCCCTTCGTCTTTCATGCCCAACGGGCTGGGCGAAGGGGATGCAACACCACTGAAGGATACTGAACATGAACAAAGCGACTGTCGCGGCCAAACGCTGGTGGTACATCATGCCCATCGTGTTTATCACCTACAGCCTGGCCTATCTCGATCGCGCCAACTTCAGCTTCGCCTCCGCCGCCGGCATCAATGAGGATCTCGGCATCACCAAGGGCATGGCCTCGCTGCTGGGCGCGCTGTTTTTCCTCGGTTATTTCTTCTTCCAAATTCCCGGCGCCATCTACGCCGAGCGCCGCAGCGTCAAAAAACTGATCTTCTGGTGCCTGGTGCTGTGGGGCGGCTGCGCTTCGCTGACCGGCGTGGTGAGCAATATCCCGATGCTGGCCGCCATCCGCTTTATCCTCGGCGTGGTGGAAGCGGCGGTGATGCCGGCGATGCTGATCTACATCAGCAACTGGTTCACCAAATCGGAGCGGTCACGCGCCAATACCTTCCTGATCCTCGGCAACCCGGTGACGGTGCTGTGGATGTCGGTGGTGTCCGGTTACCTGATCCACGCCTTCGGCTGGCGCGAAATGTTCATCATCGAGGGCATTCCGGCGGTCATCTGGGCGTTCTGCTGGTGGGTGCTGGCGAAAGACAAACCGGCGCAGGCCGGCTGGTTGAGCGCCGATGAGAAACAGGCGCTGCAACAGCAGCTGGACGAAGAACAGAAAGGCATCAAGGCCGTGCGCAACTACGGCGAAGCCTTCCGTTCGCGCAACGTGATCCTGCTGTGCGTGCAGTACTTCGCCTGGAGCATCGGCGTGTACGGCTTCGTGCTGTGGCTGCCTTCCATCCTGCGCAGCGGCATGCAGATGGGTATGGTGGAAGCCGGCTGGCTGTCGGCGGTGCCTTACCTGGCGGCGACCATCGCCATGATCGTGGTCTCCTGGGCGTCGGACAAAATGCAAAACCGCAAGCTGTTCGTCTGGCCGCTGCTGCTGATCGGCGCGCTGGCGTTCTTCGGCTCTTACGCCGTCGGCGCCAACCATTTCTGGATCTCTTACGGCCTGCTGGTGGTCGCCGGCGCCGCGATGTACGCCCCTTATGGGCCGTTCTTCGCCATCATTCCGGAAATGCTGCCGAAAAACGTCGCCGGCGGCGCCATGGCGCTGATCAACAGCATGGGCGCGCTGGGTTCGTTCTTCGGTTCCTGGTTCGTCGGTTACCTGAACGGCGCCACCGGCAGCCCGGCGGCTTCCTACATGTTTATGGCCATCGCACTGGTGGTGGCGGTGGTGTTGACGCTGATCGTCAAGCCCGCCCGCAACGAGATCCAGCCGCAGATGGCTTGATCCGGTTATACTTTTTCTCTGTCAATCAACCCGAGGGGGCGCCAGGCCCCCTTTGGCCCAGCTGGAGTTCGTGATGAAACCTTCTATCGTATTGTACAAAAGCCTGCCCGCCGACCTGCGTGAACGTCTGGAACAGCACTTCACCGTACACGCGTTCAACGGCCTGCAGCCGGAGAACCGCGAGGAACTGCGCCAGGCGTTGCAGCAGGCTGAAGGGATCATCGGTTCCGGCGGCAAAATTGACGAAGCCTTCCTGCAGCAGGCGCCCAAACTGCGCGCGGCCTCGACCGTTTCCGTCGGCTACGACAACTTCGACGTCGAGGCGCTCAACGCGCATAACGTGCTGTTGATGCATACCCCGACGGTGCTGACCGAAACCGTCGCCGACACCATCATGAGCCTGGTGCTGGCGACGGCGCGCCGGGTGGTGGAAGTGGCGGAACGGGTCAAGGCCGGCGAATGGCGCGGCAGCATCGGGCCGGACTGGTTCGGCGTCGACGTGCACCACAAAACCATCGGCATCCTCGGCATGGGCCGCATCGGCCTGGCGCTGGCGCAGCGCGCGCACTTCGGCTTCGGCATGCCGGTGCTGTACAACGCCCGCCGCACGCACGAAGAGGCGGAGCAACGCTTCAACGCCCGTCGCTGCGATCTGGATACCCTGCTGGCCGAGTCGGATTTCGTTTGCATCACGCTGCCGCTGACCGAACAAACTTTCCATCTGATCGGCCGCGATCAGCTGGCGAAGATGAAGAAAAGCGGCATTCTGATCAATGCCGGCCGCGGGCCGGTGGTGGATGAGCAGGCGCTGATCGAAGCGCTGCAAAACGGCGTGATCCACGCCGCGGGGTTGGATGTGTTCGAGAAAGAACCGCTGCCGGCCGACTCGCCGCTGCTCAGCATGCCGAACGTGGTGGCGTTGCCGCATATCGGTTCCGCCACCCATGAAACGCGCTACGGCATGGCCGCCTGCGCGGTGGATAACTTGATCGCGGCATTGACCGGCACAGTGAAAGAAAACTGCGTCAACCCGCAGCTGTTGCAGAAATAACTTAGCGCGGCCGGCGATCTGCGGATTGCCGGCCGCGCCGCTTTTTGCGGCTATCGACGGAGTATCTTCACTCCGTCAACCTCACGGGCTTCCCCCTTATCTTGCTGACGACAAATTTGCCAACGTCGTCATTGGCGATCAGCATGACCAGCAGCAGCATCACCAACACCGCCAGTTTCATATGGCTGTAGGCTATCGACGGGTCAAAAGCCTCCAGCAACAGCGTAATGCAGGGTGAAACATTCACAATAATGTTGGTGGTCAAGGCGCTGGTAAGTTCAATACCCTTTTGCAGCATCCATAGCGGCAATATATTCCCTAATATGACGATGATCGGCAGGTACATCCAGAAGCTGGATTGTGTCGTTGCCAATACGCCTTCGCTCGGCAACATCAGCGCGCAAACGCCAATGAGCAAGGGAAATCTGAACGACTGAATATTGACGGCGTTAAACGCTTTTTTGGACAATGATTTTGCAATATAGGTGCCGACAGCCATACAGGTTGAGGTGACGAGACACACTAAGCCGAGCGCCAGAACAAATAGGGTGTTTGAATCGAAGGGATTAAAACGCTGCCCTTTCACGGCCAATATCATCAGCACGGCGACAATAAAAGCCAGCATCACGGCTATAACGATGTTTTTTACCCCCACCGAGTTTCGGTTATAAATCTCAATGAAAACAGAAATGATCGGGCTCAGACCAAAAAGCATGGCCACCAGAATGGAGGGCTCCGTCCATTTCAACCCAACGAAAAGCCCAACCCAAGCTCCCAGCGTAGATATATTCAATAATAGAATTAACTTCCAGGCGTTGAGGCAAGCTCGCAGCTTGACGGGGAAAAACAGCACGGAGATCACAAAGAAACCGAGCCAGGTCAAGGTGAAAGTCCAAAACAATAATACGAACAGATCGATGCTCTGCAACAAACCTGAGAGAAAAACATCTATGGCCGCACCCAGGATGCAATATCCAAGAATGTACGTTGGGCCAGACGCCTTGATTTTACTGTTCATAGACTTCAAACATGCCCTTGCTTTCAAGGCCAACGATATATTGATAGTCGGCATTGAGCTGATCGGCGCAACGGTGGCTTAACGCAATCCAGCCCGGAGAGCTGTAAACGTCCGTCGTGAGTTTTATTTCCTGATCAACATCCGGCAGATTTGATTTCTTGTAGGATGGCAAACCGGCGATGGTATCGACATGCTTAACGGCCTTGATAGTGCCAGCGCTAAAAGATATCAGCTCTTTAATTTTTAAATAGTTTAACGGTTTATATTCCTCTGCGACCGCTTCCAGGAATGCCTCGGTTGAACACACGCTCAGTACCAGTTCGTCAATCTGCGTGCGCTTCAACGCCAGGGATGACAACGCCGGAAAACCCGCGCCGTGCGGTCTGGCCCCGGTTTCAATTAACGTCCAACCGTCTTTGGTTAAAAACAGTTCCGAGTGCGCTGCGCCAAACGTGATCCCTAAAGCATCCAGACAGCTAAAGATGTAATCTTTGAGCTGAGCGTGATTCTGCGCATCGAAGGAGGTCAGTTCGGTGAACTCACAGATGGAATCGGCCCCGTTGTAACTGCCTTTGCCCATCTTCCATATCGCACAGATCTTGTGACGGCCTTGATAACTGACAGTATCAACGACGTACTCTTCACCCTCAATAAAAGGCTGCAGAATAATGACTTCATTTTTTAAATTGAGCTGATTGCTTTTTTTGAACAAATCACCTGCATGAGCTTCAACTTCTTCAACCGTTTTGCAAACAAAAACGGAGTCCGTGCCTGCGCTGTCAACGGGTTTTAGGACCAGCTTCCGGTATTTTTTAAACAGCTCGGTCGCATATTGCGTGGCGTCTTTAACGGTAGTTAACCGGTGCGTGGGGATATGATTGATCGCGCTATTTTTCAGGCACTCCTGCATCAGGTATTTATTCCTGCGAGAACGACTCGTGCTGGTATCGTTACCGGGCAGGTCCAGAAGCTCAGCCAGATGATCTGCGAGTTCAATGCCTGTTTCACAGCCTGCAATCACCGCGATAACATCGTACTCTTGCAATTGATTGAGGATGTCATCCCCCGTGTATTGCAAACTGATAAAGAAATCATCCCCTCTGTAGCTATTCAGCAGCTTCGCCGGGATATCTTCTCGACTTTGAATGTGCGCGCACCCGTATCCTTTTTTATTGAATTCCGGTGCCACATCATTGCCGGATGAGTAGGCGTCAACGAGGATGACGATTTTTTTCGTGTCTTTGATGTCCATGCAGCGGGTTACTCCGTACTATAATCAGGGCCGAATATTAACGTTCGATTGTCTTGGCGTCGAATTTACGCTCGACGCCCTTTTACTTTATGGAGGGAACGTGTCAGCAAATTTGTGAGAAGTCGGTGCGTTCAATGCTTTTAGCCAGGCTTGTCATTTCGCGATATTTATCAGATTTATCACCACCCGGCTGATAGATTCTATACCGCCAATAACGCCAAAGAGATGTCAGAATGGCGGCGTATTCCGTATAGGTTTTCAACACCTTAATTTCTCGCGCTTCAAGCACTCTTATAGAATTATAACCCGCGATGATATGCTTCGCTTTTTCCGGCGACAGCGTCCCATTGATGCCGCAGGTGCCGACAATCGCCATGGCGATATCGAAAACGGAGTGATAAATACAGGTCAACTCAAAATCTATCATGCCGACGAACTGCTCGCCTTCAAACAGCATATTGTCGTAGAAAAGATCGGAGTGGATGACAGAGGTAGGCAAGCCGCTGATGCGTTCTACGGCAAGATGCCTGAGTCTGTCTTTGGCCCAGCGCTCATAATCCTGATCGATATTGGCATCGAGGGCATCCATGAACTTTTTCTGCTCATAGAAGACTGAGTCTGTTAAGAAATTAGGGACAGGGATCGT
The DNA here is from genome assembly GCF_017811775.1 of Serratia sp. X10. Classification (NCBI taxonomy): domain Bacteria; kingdom Pseudomonadati; phylum Pseudomonadota; class Gammaproteobacteria; order Enterobacterales; family Yersiniaceae; genus Serratia; species Serratia sp. X10. The sequence goes on from NZ_JAEIOH010000005.1 coordinate 224,553, forward strand.
ATGCAGTTTCGCCATGGCAACGCCGAGCTGCCTGAGCATATGTTCGTTGAAATCCCGGCGGACGGCGCCATCCATATAGGTTCTTAATAGAGAGTGCTTACCCCTTAAAATGATCGAATAGCTTTCTTGCCCTTTGGGTTTGACCAGCAAGGAGGTCTCATAATCGTGTGCTTCCAGCCATACCAGCGTCTTTGCCATGATCTCAACGTCATCACGGCTTTGCTCTTCAATAATGCTGAAAACACAGCGGCCGATATCCGTTTCGAGGCAGTAATTGGTATTGCCGGATCCCATCCCCAAGAAGGCGCTGCTTTTTACCGTCAGCCCATAAAGAGATTCTATGCGGTGAACTTCATCACTATTCAACGTTGAGCCTGTTTGCATTTCTAATTCCATATCATTCACTTGAGCGCTTGATGCAAATCTTCATACAAGTCATTAACGTCTTCGATGCCGACTGACATTCGTATTAATTGCCTCGTAATCCCTGATTTTTTCTGCTCCTGCTCGCTAAGACTTCTGAACGACGATGAGGCCTGATAAGGCGAGTTCAGCGTGGTTTCCAAATCCCCCAAACTGTTGGAAGGGACGATGAGATTTAACTTCTTCTGAAAACTTGTCGCGTCAAACCGCGGGGCGATTTCAAAGCTGACCATGCCGCCGAAGCCCCGCATCTGTTCGCGGGCAACGCTATGATTATGATGACTCGGCAACCCCGGATAGAACACGTTCGTCACATTAGGGTGCTCATTTAAACGGCTGGCCAGTTCCATCGCGTTGCGGTTAATGGCATTCATTCGAATGGCCAACGTGCGCAAGCTTCGCTCAAGCAGGTGACATGACTGCGCGTTCAGACACCCGCCAAAGTCATTCATATATTCGGCCATTGCAGCAATGGACTCTTCACTGCCGACAGCCACGCCGCCTGACACATCGCCGTGGCCGCCCAAAAACTTGGTGGCGCTGTGCAATACCAAATCGACGCCATATTCCAGAGGGTTTTGGTTGATCGGCGTCGCTACGGTGTTATCAATAATAGTGAACACCCCCCGACTCTTGGCGAATCGGGTCAATAGCTCAATGTTCAGGATTTTAAGCAACGGATTAGTCGGTGTTTCGATATATATCATTCGCGTATTCGAATTGACTAATGCGATGATGCTTTCTACTTCACAACTCTCCGAAACGCTGTATGTGATGCCTAATTTTGCAAAATGATTCTGTACAAACTTGAGCGCACCAGAATACACGCCGTTTTGTAAAACAATATGGTCACCGGCTTTTAAATGCGAAAGCATCGCCGTCGCGAAAGCCGCCATACCGGAACTGAATACCAGAGCGGCCTCACCACCGCTTTCCAATGCGCACATCTTCTCGGCAACGGCGCGCTGATTGGGTAAGTTACCATGTCTTGGATAGACATCTTCTGTCATATCAAGATGCTTGTGAGAACTCGCGGAGAATAGCGGAGAAAGAATGCCACCATGCATTTCGTCGATAATGGTCCCGCTGTGAACGGCAAGAGTTTCTTTTGCTAACACGGTTACTGCCTATTTTCGAGTATCAGGAAGTGGGGGGCATGCCTTGAATAAAGGATCCCCCCGTTCATGTAAGTCTTTATTACGATGGGTTATTTGGCACCGCGAACATCGGGGTGAAATCGATTAATATGACATCACGGAAGCCCACCTTACCGTGCCCATCCACATGAACCGGTTTCACCTGGTGCCAGACCAAATCATCAACGATGCCGATGGAATCCAGCGGTTTGAGCATCGCCTCATTACACAGGATGTTCGTCTTGGTGTTATCTGTGATGATGTTCTCACCGCCAGAAACACCATCACGATTGATCAAATGTATCCAGGTGCAAGGCTCGCCATCCTTATGAAGTCGATTCGGTACGGAAATCCCCGGCGCATCAACCGTCGCTTTCATTCTGATGAAGTGAATGCCGACCTCCATGGGAATCGTGGAAGCATATTCATGTAACGGGGAGTTTTTAAAATCATGCAGGACAAGCGACGTGATCAGATTATTTGACAAAATTTCGTTTGGGACAGGCTGAAACTTCCTTGCCTCCTCAACGACTTCATCATTAAATCCGACATCTTGTTTGTAACTGTAGGCGTGTTCGGAAGATTGAGGAATCAAGAGATTAAAGCAAGGTAAAAACACATATTTACTGTGCTGCCGATAGCGCCCCGCATTTTCGCCGTAGGGATCCAGAGCAAGCGTATCGAAATGCCGCTGAATAATACTTAAGTCTGATTTTTGCGCATCGGTAAGGTTAAAGTCATCCGAAGCCAATTTGCAATACCCTACTTCTGTCATCATGGGGTATGCGCTCACACGGCACTCAAGTGTGTTCTCAAACTCTTTAATGTTACCACGAATCATCGTGCAATCTTCCTTTTTACTCTGATTGGAATAACGACATATTGATGTTCACCGCAATGCTCATGAACATTGAACAGCAAATGCTTCCCTGTTTTTCAAGTGAAGTAATTCATCTCACAAATAAAAGAGCTTGATTATTTATTCTTTAAACTTCCTGCACGCTAAAAAGTGCGAAAGAGAATTTTATAGATTTCTTTTCCACTTATTTATCGAAACCAGACTTGCGCTGTTTTTCATTGCTACCTGACCTTATCTCACTTATGCGCGGTGAGCGAAAGTCTACGCTGCATACGGGTTTTCAAATGACGCCAGGTGAATCGGCGCGAAACCTTTATCCTCCAACCCTACCCGCCTAATGGGCTGCGAGGCCTGGCGATGCGCATCTGCCAGACACAGAGCGCCCTACCCTGGCGTTGTGCCGCTGAATGCTATTTGCGGCTCCCTCGCGGGCAGTATGATTAGTAATTTTTATACAAAATAGCCAATTTTCAGCAACGGCAACGTACATGCCCCATGCCGGCCAGCAGGAGACACCGCTCATCAAACAGATTACTCTGTAGAGAGACAGAGACGAAACTGGCAATCAACCTATGGTCAGGCAAGTAAAATCACCTTGAAAGGCGTGCTTTTGGCATGGCTTCATCCACGCTACCGCACTACTCATCCCTTCCCGAGCATTAGTTTAGATAATCTTTATTGTTAAGCTAAATTTAACGGATGCGGAAGTTACTCGATATGGTTATAAATTGCCATAGTGTTAATTAAATGCAGCGAAAAAGTGTGATCTGGGTCGGAGCAGCAAAACCTGTGCCAACCCTAAGATCGCGTAGCTGAAAGGTTGAGGTGATAATGGCGTGGGCCGGCGAACGGTCACAATAATCCAGCGTAATATGCTGCTAATCGAATGCAGGGCAAAACTTGTGCCCACCGGTCGATTTGTCAGCCGCATTGCAGCGGGGTTTATCTGGCGGTATGGTGGGTGATTACCTGCTAAAAAACAGTACTGCTGCACCTATGACTTTCTCACTTTTCGGCGAAAAATTTACCCGTTATGCGGGCATTACCCGTTTGATGGACGACCTGAACGAAGGCCTGCGCACCCCCGGCGCCATCATGCTCGGCGGCGGCAACCCCGCACAGATCCCAGAGATGGAAGCGTATTTCAAACAGCTGTGCCAGGAGATGCTCGACCAGGGCAAACTGACCGAAGCGCTGTGCAACTACGACGGCCCGCAAGGCAAGGACGCGCTGCTGAAAGCGCTGGCCAATCTGCTGCGCGACGAGCTCGGCTGGGAGATCTCGCCACAGAATATTGCACTGACTAACGGCAGTCAGAGCGCGTTTTTCTACTTGTTCAACCTGTTCGCCGGCCGCTACGCCGACGGCTCGCGCCGCCGCGTGTTGTTCCCACTGGCGCCGGAATATATCGGCTATGCCGATGCCGGGCTGGATGAAGGGCTGTTCGTCTCCGCCAAACCGAACATCGAGCTGCTGCCGGACGGCCAGTTCAAGTATCACGTCGATTTCGAACATCTCACCATCGGCGATGACATCGGCATGATCTGCGTTTCACGGCCGACCAACCCGACCGGCAACGTGATCACCGACGAAGAGCTGATGAAGCTCGATCTGCTGGCGCAACAGCGCGATATTCCGCTGGTCATCGACAACGCCTACGGCGTGCCGTTCCCCGGCATTATCTTCAGCGACGCCACGCCGCTGTGGAACCCAAACACCATCCTGTGCATGAGCCTGTCCAAGCTCGGCCTGCCCGGCTCGCGCTGCGGCATCGTGATCGCCGACGAGAAGGTGATCACCGCGCTGACCAACATGAACGGCATCATCAGCCTGTCCCCAGGCAGCATGGGGCCGGCGATGGCGACGGAAATGATCGAGCGCGGCGATCTGCTGCGCCTGTCGAACGAGGTGATTCGCCCGTTTTACAAACAGCGCGTCGAGCACACCATCGAGATCATTCGCCGCTACCTGTCGCCGGAACGCTGCCTGATCCACAAACCGGAAGGGGCTATCTTCCTCTGGCTGTGGTTTAAGGATCTGCCGATCACCACCGAAGTGCTGTATCAGCGCCTGAAAAAGCGCGGCGTGCTGATGGTGCCCGGCCACTACTTCTTCCCGGGACTGGAGCATGAATGGCCGCATACCCACCAGTGCATGCGCATGAACTACGTGCCCGATCCGGAGAAAATCGAGCGCGGCGTGGCTATTCTGGCGGAAGAGATCGAACGCGCACATCAGGAAGGCTAACGCCGACTGATTGAAAATCGACCGACAAAGATATACGATGCATATATCGTATATCTTTTTTGGAGGGCCAACGATGACTCGCATCGTGATCGATTTACCTGAAGAAGACCTGCGGCAGCTCGATAATCTGAAAAATATCCGCCACGTTCCCCGGGCCGAAATCATTCGTCAAGCAGTCTCCCGCTATCTGACGGAGAACCACGTGGAAGATCCCAGCAACGCTTTCGGGCTCTGGTCCGGAGCGATGGGAGATGGCGTGGAGTACGAAAATCGTCAGCGCGAGGAGTGGGAATAATGGTGGCTCAACGGGCGTTATTCGACACCAATATCCTGATCGATTATCTCAACGGCATTCCTCAAGCCAGGGACGTTCTGGTCGAGTATCACATCAATCCGGCCATCAGCGCCATCACCTGGATGGAAGTGATGGTAGGTGCTAAAAAACAGGGTCCGGCACTGGAGCTGAAAACACGTCAGTTTTTAGGGCAATTTCTGCTGCTGCCTATTACCGATGAAGTCGCCGAACGCGCCGTAGAACTGCGCCACTCACAGCATGTGAAACTGCCAGACGCCATTATCTGGGCCACAGCGCAGGTGGGATTCCGGATGCTCATCTCCCGCAACCCCAAAGATTTCGGCACTGACAATGGCGTGTTGATGCCTTATCGGCTGTAGACGATCCGCACTACAGCGTCCAGAACAGCACCGCCAGCAGCTGCGGCGACATGATGCGCAGGAACATCGCCAGCGGATAAACGGTGGCGTAAGACAGTGCGGCGGCGCCGCTGGTGGGATGCAGGCCGTTGGCGAACGCCAGCGCCGGCGGATCGGTCATCGACCCCGCCAACATACCGGACAGCGTCAGGTAATTCATTTTGCCCACCGTGCGCGCCAGAATGCCGACGCTCAGCAGAGGAATGGCGGTGATTAACGCGCCATAACCAATCCATGTCAGCCCCTCGCCGTGCAGCAACGTATCGATAAAATTGCCGCCCGATTTCAAACCGACCACCGCCAGAAACAGCACGATACCTAGCTCGCGCAGCGCCAGGTTGGCGCTCGGCGGCATAAACCAATACAGCTTGCCGATACTGCCGATGCGCCCCAGGATCAGCGCCGCCACCAACGGCCCGCCGGCCAGCCCCAGCCGCAATGCCGCCGGGAAGCCGGGCACGAACAGCGGAATGGAACCGAGCAGCACCCCGAGGCCGATACCGATAAAGACCGGCAGCATCTGCACCTGCTGCAGCTTTTGTTGGGCGTTGCCGACGATTGCCGTCACCGCGTCGATGGCCTCCGGCCGACCGACCAGGTTGAGAATGTCGCCAAACTGCAGCGTCACGTTGCTGCCGGCCACCAGCTCGACGCCGGCGCGGTTGAGGCGTGAAATCACCACGTCATACTTTTGCTTCAGATTCAGATCGCGGATTTTTTTCCCCAGCACCTGCTCGTTGGTCACCACCGCCCTCACCACCTGCAGCGCGGTGCCGCGCGTCGACAGCGAAGCATCGACCTCTTCGCCGATCACCAGCCGGGCGTTCTCCAGATCTTCGCGTTTGCCCACCAGGTGCAGGTAGTCGCCGAGCTCCAGCCGCTCATGCGGCGCCGGCACCATCAACAGCTCCCCGCGTTTGAGACGCGAACAGACGATCGCTTCGCCGTTGAGCAGCGGCACGCTTTTGATCGCCATGCCCTGCAGATTGGGGTTACGCACCGCCACGTTCATGGCGTGCAGCAGCTCGCGCTGATTGCCCAGGCTGCTTTCAAACGCCTGCGCCTCGCGCTCGATGTTGATGCGAAAAACCAATCGGATCAGCCACATCACCAGCAGGATGCCGCAAATGCCGAACGGATAGGCCATGGCGTAACCCATGCCCATGCCGTCCACCAACGCCGGATCGGAACCGAGATCGGTCAGGATTTGCTGACCGGCGCCCAGCGCCGGGGTGTTGGTGACCGCGCCGGAGAACACGCCGAGGATGATCGGCAGCGGCACGTCGAACAGCTTGTGCACCGCCGCCGCCACTGCGCCGCCGGTCAGCACCAGCAGCACCGCGAAGGCGTTGAGCCGCAGACCGGAGACGCGCAGCGAAGAGAAGAAGCCGGGGCCAACCTGAATGCCGATGGTGTAAACGAACAGGATCAGGCCAAACTCCTGGATGAAGTGCAGCATGTCCCCGTTCAGGCTGATTTGCCCGCTCTGGGCGAAGTGGCCGACCAGGATGCCGCCGAACAGCACGCCGCCAATGCCCAGCCCGATACCGTACAGCTTCCAGTTCCCCATCCACAGCCCAATGACGGCCGCCAACGCCAACATGCTGACGGTCAGGGCGATATCGCTCATAGGTCACATCCTTGCCAAAGTTGAACATGGGATTTGCGGCCAAAGACACACAATTAACAAGGATTATGGCATCAGACAGACGGGGGGACTGTGGCATGCGCCACATAACGCAGCGGGGGAGATCCGTCTGGATCTCCCCCGCATGATGATGACTGTTTTTCAGTCGGTTATTTGGCTTCCAGCTCCGGCGTCGCACCGATGGCGATGCGCTGAGGCTGCAAGGCTTCCGGAACCTGACGCACCAGATCGATGTGCAACAGGCCATTTTCAAATTTGGCCTCGGACACCTGCAGGTGCTCCGCCAGGGTGAAGGTCAGCTGGAACTCTTTGCACACCAGCCCCTGATGCAGGTACTCGACCTGTTTTTCCGGCGGCGTGGGTTTGCCGCTGACGGTCAGCCGCGGCCCTTCCACTTCGATATTCAGTTCGCTCTGCCGGAAACCGGCCAGCGCCAGAGAAATGCGGTAGTGATTGTCATCGCTTTTCTCGATGTTATACGGCGGGAACCCCTGGGGTTCCTGGCCCCCCATGGAACTGGCCAGTTTATCAAAGCCAATCCATTGACGCAGAAGCGGGGATAGATCGTAATTACGCATAGGAACAACTCCTTTCATTAAGCGAGATGTGTTTATTCAGCCCCCTGACGGCAGGCGGATTATTACTGCATATTTGCCGACAGCGTTCCTGCCGGCAAAAACGGAATTATTTAATTTCGATACGGCGCGGTTTTAATGTTTCCGGCACGATGCGCTGCATATCGATATACAGCAGACCGTTTTCCAGTTTGGCGCCTTTAATTTGAATATGTTCGGCCAGCTGGAATTTACGCTCGAAATTACGCTCAGCGATGCCCTGATATAAATAGGTTTTTTCTGCCGGTTCGTTATTGTGCGCACCGCGCACGATCAGCAGATTATCTTGCGTGGTGATCTCCAACTCCTGCTCGGCAAACCCGGCTACCGCAATAGCGATGCGATAATGATTCTCGTCCACCAGCTCGACATTATAAGGGGGATAACCGCCGTTGCCCTGGCTCTGGCCGGCCTCCAGCGCGTTGAACAGGCGATCGAAACCAATGGCGGAACGGTATAGCGGAGAAAGATCGAAATTACGCATAAAACAGCCTCCTAAGGCACTTCAGCGAGGTTGAAATAAATACGCCTTCCATTCTGGACAGGCTAATTAAGCCAGAATTCCCTTACGGCAAATTCTCAATCCGGCTCTGATGATAAAATGGGGGTTGATTTCATCAATTCAACGGGCGAGGATCAAAAAAAGCGCTTTTCGGTTAGGTGAAAGTTTTTTTACCACTTACACTAAAGTGAGAGAGCCGCCACAGAGCGGGATTTTGCTTCTTTTAAAGCAGCAACAGGATGTTATAAATCAGCTTAATTTAAGGGCACAGCAACCCTGCAGGATGGATTAATGACGACGATGAAAGCGATAGCGACGGGCTGCATGTTGTTGGCGACCAGCGGTTGCTCCAGCGTGATGAGCCATACCGGCCCGAATCAGGGTTACTATCCCGGCACCCGCGCCAGCGTGGACATGCTGAAGGACGACAACACCAGCTGGGCGATGATGCCGCTGGTGGCGCTGGATCTGCCGTTCTCCGCAGTGATGGATACCGTGCTGCTGCCTTACGACTATCTGCGTTCAGGCAATGACGCCACCGCAGACTCGCCAAAAGCGCGCATCCTGCGCAGCGAGCAGCAGAATCTGGCGGCAACCGGCAACCCCGGCGAGGGAAACGACAGCACCGCCACACACTAATCTCGCACGCAGCGGGCCATCAGGCCCGCCTTACGCCTCAACCACAAAGATCTGGTTGAATCCGGCAATCTCGCGCATAAACGCCACTTTCTTGCCATCCGGCGAAAACACCACGGCATCCCCCGACGGGGGCTGCACGCTGCGCTGCGTTAAACGCTGCAGGCGGCCGCTGGCGACCTCACACAGCATCACGCTGTTGTCACACACCAGGGCTATCGTCCCGCCCTGCGGGTGCCAGCTGAACGCCGACTGGATGTCATGCTCGCCGCGGCTGACCTGGCGCGGCTCACCGCCGTTCGGCGACACCGTCCACAGTTGCACCACGCCGCCGTCATCCTTCATCAGAAAAGCTATCTGGCTGCCGTCCGGCGAGCTGCGCAGCCAATGGCGCGGCGCACCGACCACGCCCGGAAAACGGCGTTCACCGGTAAAGGTCACCCGCCGCTGCCTGACGCCAAGCGGCGGCGCCGGCAGCTCGCTTTCCGTCCCCTGCAGCGGCACCGCGCCGGCCCTGGCGTAGTCGGCGTCGTTCTCCGGCAGATCGACGATAAACACCTCCGGCAGTTTCTCGCCGGCGGCGGACAGCGTATCGCCGATGAACGCCAGCGCCCAGCGCTGCCGGCTGCCGTCGGCCTTACGGTAGCCTTCGCGGCCAATCCAGCCTTCTTCATAGGCGCGATTGATCTGATCGCTGCCCGGCTGCGGCTGCGGCACGGTCTCGCTGACCAGCACGCAATAATGGCTGCCGTCATATTCACGGGGATGCTGTTTCGGCGGATTGACCCCGTGCAGCGGCACGGCCACGCCGACGTTGCGCAGATCGCGCGCCGGATCGCATTCATGCATCACGTGATCGTTGTAGGTAAAGCTGAGGCGGCTGCCGTCCGGGCTGAAAACGTGCACATGGCTGCCGCCGCGCAGCGCGCCGGGCGTGTAGGGCGCCGTGATATCCAGCGCGTCGAGGGTAATGGCCAATTCGCGATCCGGTTCGCTGACGATCACCCCGCGGCGGTGATGAAAATCATACTGCCAGGCGCTGTCCGGATGTTCCGGGCCGTGGATGAAGACGTAACGCGCCGGCGCATCGGGGCTGACCGTGACCACGCCGACGTGGGCGCCGTGCTGGGCGCGATAAACCACTTCCACCGCGCCGCTGGCGACGTTAACCCGCTCGATGCTCAGGCCGGTGAAAGAGGCGCCGCGCGGGCGCACGTCATAAGCCAGCCATTGGCTGTCCGGCGTCCAGACGTTGATATTGGTTAACTGATGCCCGCGTGGGTCGAAAGTCAGTTGTTTTTCCCGATGGCTCATGACGGCTCTCCTGCGCATGCTGGCACTGAACGGCCATCTTACCGGATCGACAGCCGCGTTTCATATGGCCGGCGAGGATGAGCCGGGGCTTTCCGCGTCGAAATTTCCATGAGACTTATCCGTTAAGCCTATCGACGACACCGGCAGGAAATAAACGCCCGGCTAGCCGGCCACATTACTGATGGGGAAACTCAACGACGCCCAAACGGTATAAGTAAAGGAATCGAGCATTATTTTATTGATTATCCTTTTCCTCATTAAATACGCCCACAGCGACACCTTACTTAACGCAAATAAATAAAAAATTGTGCCGCTAAACGCCAGGTAATGTTTATTTTCACCGCATACGCGATGCGTACCCCCCGGCCATTTCCACTTTCTGGCCGGGTTGCCCGACGGGGTTTACAATCAATACAAAAAAGTACAAACTGGATTTTAAGTCTAAAAATCCGGAGCCGGTATGAACCCCCTTTTCGATGCCATTGTTTCTGCCCATCAGCAACTGCGCCCTCAGGTGCGAGTCACGCCATTGGAGCGCAGCGTGCTGCTATCTCAGCAATTGGGTTGCGAGCTGTATTTGAAATGCGATCACCTGCAGCACACCGGTTCCTTTAAATTTCGCGGCGCCAGCAACAAGCTGCGGCTGCTGGATAACGAGCAACGCCGGCGCGGCGTGATCGCCGCCTCTACCGGCAACCACGGTCAGGCCGTCGCTTTGGCGGGGCAACTGATGGGCGTTGGCGTCACGGTTTATGCGCCGGAGACGGCGGCGAGCATCAAGCTCGACACCATTCGCGCGTTGGGCGGCACCGTGGAATTGGTGCCGGGCGATGCGCTGAACGCCGAACTGGCGGGGGAACAGGCCGCACGCGAACAGGGGAAAACCTATATCTCGCCGTATAACGACGAGCAGGTGATCGCCGGCCAGGGCACCTGCGGCATGGAGCTGGTTGAACAGCTCACCGATCTGGACGCCGTGTTCGTGGCGGTCGGCGGCGGGGGCTATATCGCCGGCATCGGCACCGTTCTGCGGCAACTGTCGCCGAACACGCAGCTTATCGCCTGCTGGCCGGAAAACGCCACCAGCCTGTACAGCGCGCTGGAAGCGGGCCATATCTTCCCGGTGGAAGAGCAAGAAACCCTGTCCGACGGCACCGCCGGCGGCGTCGAGCCGGGCGCCGTGACCTTTCCGCTGTGCCAACGGCTGATCGACCGCAAAGTGCTGGTCAGCGAGGCGGAGATTAAACACGCGATGCGCCGGATAGCCGCCAGCGATCGCTGGATTATCGAAGGCGCGGCCGGCGTGGCGCTGGCGGCGGCGATCAAGCTGGCGCCGGAATACCAGGGTAAAAAGGTGGCGGTGGTGCTGTGCGGCAAGAACATCGTGCTGGAGAAATACCTCAAGGCCATCGCCGATGCACATCCTTAATCGGCAGCAAATCCTCGCCGCGTTCGACGCCGAGACCATAACGCCGCTGCTGAAGCAGGGTTTTATCGCCTACTCGCAACAGCGGGTGCAACAGCCGCCGGTGCAGCATTTCCTGTTCGAGCGGGCCGACGGCGACTGCTGCATCAAGTCCGCCTGGTTGGAAGGCGACGAACTGTTCGTGGTCAAGATCTCTACCGGTTTCTATCGCAATGCCGAACACGGCCTGCCGAGCAATCAGGGGCTGATGATGGCCTTCTCCGCCCAGACCGGCGAGCCGCAGGCGCTGCTGCAAGATGAAGGTTGGCTGACCGCGCTGCGCACCGCCCTGGCCGGCCGCATCGTCGCCGAGCTGTGCGCGCCGCCGCATATCCAGGCGATCGGCATTATCGGCACGGGCCTGCAGGCGCGGCTGCAGCTGCAATGCCTGAAACCGGTGACCGATTGCCGCGAGGTATGGGTGTGGGGGCGAGACGAACAGGCGCTGGCGGCGTATCGGCGCGATGCCGAAGCCGAGGGTTTTCGGGTGCGGGTTACGCAGAATGCGGCGGAACTGGCGGCGCACTGTCAGCTGATCGTCACCACCACGCCCAGCCGCGAGCCGATATTGCAGGCGGCGGATATTCGGCCCGGCACGCACATCACCGCCGTGGGCGCCGACACGCCCGGCAAGCAGGAACTGGCGACCGAGCTGGTGGCCCGCGCGGACGCGCTGCTGGTCGATGCGCTGGCGCAGTGCGCGGACTATGGCGAAATCGCGACGGCTTATCGGCAAAACAGGCTGATTTCAACGCCAATCGTCGAAATTGGCGCCGCCTTGGCGCAGGGAGGGCGGGTACGATGCGAGCCGCAGCACATCACCATCGCCGATCTCACCGGCTTGGCGATTCAGGATCTGCAGATCGCCAAAGGGGTGTTGGCGAAAGTATGAAGGGGCGCCGCAGCGCCCCGCGTTATCAGACGTTGAGCACGAACTTCTCGATAGCGCGCGCCACGCCGTCTTCGGTATTGGCGCTGGTGACAAACTGCGCCACCGCTTTCAGCTCGGGAATGGCATTGCCCATCGCCACGCCGACGCCGGCATATTCGATCATCGCCGTATCGTTGGCCTGATCCCCCAGCGTCATGATGTTCTCCCGCGCCACGCCGAGATGCTCGGCCAGCATTCTCACCCCGGCGCCTTTATCGACGTTTTTGTGCAAGATCTCAAGGTAGTAAGGCGCGCTTTTCAGGATGGTGTAACGCGCGCGCGTTGCTTCCGGGATGCGCGCGATAGCGCTGTCCAGCAGCTCCGGCTCGTCGATCATCATCACTTTAGGAAAACGCATCTGGCGATCCATCTCTTCCACGCTGCGGTATTTCAGCGGAATGCCAGTCATTTCCGCCTCGTGTATGGTGTACTTGCCGATGTCCTTGTTCGGGGTATACAGGGTATCGAAATCAAACGCCTGGAAGTGAACGCCGAACTCGCGCGCCATCTGCTCGAAATGCAGATAATCCTCAAAGCCCAGCGTTTCTTGCAGAATGCAGGCGCCGTCGGCCGCACGCAGCACCAGCGCGCCGTTATAGGTGATACAGAAATCACCGGGGCCTTGAATGTCCAACTGGCGCAGATAATCCTGCACGCCGACATAAGGCCGCCCGGTGGCCAGCACCACGTGCACCCCTTTGCGCCGCGCTGCTGCGATAGCCTGCTTTACCGCCGGCGTGATTTGATGCTGCGGATCCAGCAACGTGCCGTCCATGTCGATCGCAATCAGTTCAATAGCCATTCAACGCTTCTCCCAGTGGTTTTTATTCATGCTAACGCGTTTCAGCCTCGGCTGTCAGCGCCAAAAAAGGCCAAAAAAAATCCGCGCGGGTCGCCCGGCGCGGATTTTCACAGCCATTAACGCATCAGATATCGATGTTCGCCGCTTTCAGGGCGTTTTCTTCGATAAAGGCGCGACGCGGTTCAACCGCATCGCCCATCAGCGTGGTGAACAGCTGATCGGCAGCGATGGCGTCCTTGACGGTCACACGCAGCATGCGGCGGCTTTCCGGATCCATGGTGGTTTCCCACAGCTGCTCCGGGTTCATCTCGCCCAGACCTTTATAACGCTGCACCGACAGGCCGCGGCGCGACTCTTTCACCAGCCACTCCAGCGCCTGTTCGAAGCTGTCTACCGGCTGACGGCGTTCGCCGCGCTCAATGAACGCGCCTTCTTCGATCAGCCCGCGCAGCTGCTCGCCCAGCTGGCAGATCTTGCGGTATTCACCGCCGTGGATGAAGTCGAAGTCCAGCTTATAGTCGGTATCCACGCCGTGGGTGCGGATGCGCAACGCCGGCTCGAACATCTGGCGCTCGCGGTTCTCGAAGATCACGAAGTCATAGCTGCTGCCGTGCTGCTCTTTGTCGTTCAGCGCCTGCACCAGCGACGCGATCCAGGTTTTCACCTTGGCTTCATCGCTGAGATCGCCTTCGTTCAGCGTCGGCTGGTAGATCAGGCTGTTCAGCAGCGCGCGCGGGTAGCGGCGCTCCATGCGGCCAATCAGCTTCTGCACGCCGTAGTGCTCGGCCACCAGTTTCTCCAACTGTTCGCCGCCGAGCGCCGGTGCGCTGGCATTGGTGTGCAGCGTAGCGCCGTCCATCGCGATGGCGATCTGGTACTGATCCATCGCCTCGTCATCTTTGATGTACTGTTCCTGCTTGCCTTTCTTCACCTTGTACAGCGGCGGCTGTGCGATGAACACGTGGCCACGCTCGATGATTTCCGGCATCTGGCGGTAGAAGAAGGTCAACAGCAGCGTACGGATGTGCGAACCGTCGACGTCGGCATCGGTCATGATGATGATGCTGTGGTAACGCAGCTTGTCCGGGCTGTACTCGTCGCGACCGATGCCGCAACCCAGCGCGGTGATCAACGTCGCCACTTCCTGCGAAGAGAGCATTTTGTCGAAACGCGCTTTCTCGACGTTGAGGATTTTCCCCTTCAGCGGCAAGATAGCCTGATTCTTGCGGTTGCGCCCCTGCTTGGCAGAGCCGCCCGCGGAGTCCCCTTCCACCAGGTACAGTTCGGACAGCGCCGGATCGCGTTCCTGGCAGTCCGCCAGCTTGCCCGGCAGGCCGGCCAGATCCAGCGCGCCTTTGCGGCGGGTCATCTCACGCGCTTTACGCGCCGCTTCGCGTGCGCGCGCCGCGTCGATGATTTTGCCGACCACGATTTTCGCGTCGCCCGGATTCTCCATCAGGTAATCCACCAGCTTCTCGTTCATCAGCGTTTCAACCGCGGTTTTCACCTCGGAAGAGACCAGTTTATCCTTGGTCTGAGAAGAGAACTTCGGATCCGGCACCTTCACCGACACCACGGCGATCAGGCCTTCACGCGCGTCATCGCCGGTGGCGCTGACTTTGGCCTTCTTGCTGTAGCCTTCCTTCTCCATGTAGCTGTTCAGCGTACGGGTCATCGCGGTACGGAAACCGACCAGGTGCGTGCCGCCGTCGCGCTGCGGAATGTTGTTGGTGAAGCAGTAGATGTTTTCCTGGAAACCGTCGTTCCACTGCAGCGCCACTTCCACGCCGATGTCGTCTTTCACGGTGGAGAAGTAGAACACGTTCGGGTGGATCGGGGTTTTGTTCTTGTTCAGGTACTCGACAAACGCCTTGATGCCGCCTTCGTAATGGAAGTGGTCTTCACGGTCGGTGCGCTTGTCCTTCAGGCGAATAGACACGCCGGAGTTGAGGAAGGACAGCTCGCGCAGACGCTTGGCCAGAATGTCGTACTCGAATTCGGTCACATTGGTGAAAGTTTGGTGACTCGGCCAGAAGCGCACCATGGTGCCGGTCTGCTCGGTTTCGCCCACCACGGTCAGCGGCGCCTGCGGCTCGCCGTGGCTGTAAGTTTGTTCGTGCACTTTGCCTTCGCGACGGATCACCAGCTCCAGTTTCTCCGACAGGGCGTTAACCACCGAGACGCCCACGCCGTGCAGGCCGCCGGAAACTTTATAGGAGTTGTCGTCGAATTTACCGCCGGCGTGCAGCACGGTCATGATGACCTCTGCGGCTGAAACCCCTTCTTCCGGGTGAATGCCGGTCGGAATGCCGCGGCCGTCATCCTGCACCGATACCGAGTTGTCGGCATGGATGGTGACCTGAATGTCACTACAGTGGCCCGCGAGCGCTTCGTCGATAGCGTTGTCCACAACCTCGAATACCATGTGGTGCAGACCGGTGCCGTCATCGGTATCGCCGATATACATGCCCGGGCGCTTGCGCACCGCATCCAGCCCTTTTAATACCTTGATACTTGAGGAGTCATAAGAATTCGACATCAACGTTTCTCGCTCATTTTAGTCCTGTGGTTGAACCTCTATTTTACCCTGTTCCACGCGGAACATCTTGCCCTTTTCACCGGCCATGTCGGTCACTTGTTCAGCGCTGACCGCGCTGACAAAAACCTGGGCCTGGGTGGCTTTCAGGCGATCGGCCAGCAACCGGCGACGGCCGGTGTCCAGCTCGGAGGCAAAATCATCAATCAGATACAGGCAACGCCGCCCGCTCTGCCGGGTGAGAAACTCACCCTGCGCCAAGCGCAACGCGCACATCAGCAGCTTAAGCTGACCGCGCGATAACAAATCCTCTACCGGCGTGCCGTCGGCACGAATGCGAAAGTCCGCTTTATGCGGCCCCACCGCGGTATAGGTCAACGCCCTGTCGCGCTCAAACTGGCGCTCCAGCAGCTCGCCGTAGTCGCTCTCTTTGTCCCAGCCGCGCTGGAAGGAGAAGCTCAGGGCGAATTCAGGCAGAAACTGCGCGCAGGTCGCGGTGATATCCGCGGCGATCGCGTCGCTGTATTCCGCCCGCCATTCGCTGATGCGCTCCGCGAGCGGGATCAGTTCCTGATCCCAGGCGCGGATCTGCGCATAGCGACTCACCTGGCGCAGCGCGGCATTGCGCTGCTTCAGTAACCGTTTCAGGTTGCTCCAGGCGGTGAAAAAACCGGGTTCGTTATGAAAACAGCCCCAGTCCAGGAAAGCGCGCCGGAATTTCGGCCCGCCGTTCAGCAGGGTAAAACCTTCGGGGGTGATCAGCTGCATGGGCAGCAGCTGCGCCAGCTCGGCCACCTTGTGGCCGTCGCTGCCATCGATGCGTACTTTGCTGTCACCCTGACGGCTCTTGCTCAATCCTACCGACAACTCGCGCTCCGCGCCTTCGATGCGGCCATGCAGCACGAACTCCGGTTGGTCGTGGCGGATCACCCGACCGGCCTGCAGACTGCGAAAGGCGCGGCCATGGCCGAGCGTATACACCGCCTCCAGCACGCTGGTCTTGCCGCTGCCGTTAGCGCCGACCAGGAAGTTGAATCCCGGCGCCAGCGCCAAATCCGCCGCCTCGATATTGCGGAAATCTTTAATCAATAAACGCGTCAGAGCCATGCAATCTCTTTACCGATGACGGTGCTGTAATTCAAGGTAACGAGACTACAACCGCATTGGCATGACAACGTAGGCCGCCGCCTGGCTGGCGCCGTCTTCGATCTGCACGCTGGAGACCGAGTCGGTCAACAGCAGGCGCACGTCTTCACACTTGAGCGCGTTCAACACGTCCAGCACGTAGCTGACGTTGAAGCCGATCTCCATCTCCGCGCCGTCGTAGCTGACGTCGAGGATCTCTTCCGCCTCTTCCTGTTCCGGGTTGTTGGCGGTGATCTTCAGCTGATTCTGGCTGACGTACAGCCGCACGCCGCGGAATTTCTCGTTCGAGAGAATGGCCGCGCGGGCGAACGCCTGCTTGAGCAGATCGCAGCCGGCTTCCAGCGTTTTGTCCGGGTTCTTCGGCAAGACGCGGCGATAGTCAGGGAAACGGCCGTCAACCAGCTTGGACGTGAAGATGAAATCGCCGACGTGGGCGCGAATGTTGTTGCTGCCGATCTGCAGCTGCAGCAGCGAATCGCCGCCGTCCAGCAGACGCACCAGCTCCATCACCCCTTTACGCGGCACGATCACCGAATGCGACGGCAGCTGCTGGCCGATCGGCATCGAGCACACCGCCAGGCGGTGGCCGTCTGTCGCGACGGTGCGCAGCTCTTCGCCTTCGGTTTCAAACAGCATGCCGTTCAGGTAGTAACGCACGTCCTGATGGGCCATCGAGAACTGGGTGGCTTCGATCAGGCGCTTCAGCGTCGCCTGCGGCAAGGTGAATTCCACCTCGCTCTGCCAGTCGTCCAGGTTCGGGAAGTCCGCCGCGGGCAGCGTGGACAGCGAGAAACGGCTGCGGCCGGATCGCACCAGCATGCGCTCGCTCTCCAGCGTGACGGCGATCTCTGCCCCTTCCGGCAGGCCACGGCAGATATCAAAGAATTTGCGCGCGGGCACGGTGGTCGCGCCCGGCTCATGCGGCTGGGACAGGGCGACGCGCGCCACCATCTCCATCTCCAGATCGGTGCCGGTCAGCAGCAGGGAGCCTTCCGTCACCTGCAACAGCAGGTTGCCCAGGATCGGCAAGGTCGGGCGGCCGCCCAGCGGGCTGCTCACCTGTTGCAGTGGTTTTAGCAGATGCTCACGTTCAACGATAAATTTCATAGCGCTATGAAGATAATGTTCTGATTAAATTGGAGAAATCTTCTTTGATGTCGTGACTTTCCTCACGCAGCTGCTCGATCTTCCGGCAGGCGTGCAACACCGTGGTATGGTCGCGGCCACCAAACGCATCGCCGATTTCCGGCAGGCTGTGGTTGGTGAGTTCCTTCGCCAGCGCCATCGCCATCTGGCGCGGGCGGGCAACGGATCGCGAACGCCGCTTGGACAGCAAATCCGCGACTTTAATCTTGTAATACTCCGCCACCGTCTTTTGGATATTGTCGATGGTGACCAGCTTTTCCTGCAGCGCCAACAGATCGCGCAGCGCTTCGCGCACGAAATCGATGGTGATGGCCCGGCCGGTAAAGTTGGCGTTGGCGATCACGCGGTTCAGCGCCCCTTCAAGCTCACGCACGTTGGAACGCAGGCGCTTGGCGATGAAGAACGCCACTTCGCCCGGCAGGCGAATGTCGTTTTCGTCGGCCTTTTTCATCAGGATCGCCACGCGGGTTTCCAGCTCCGGCGGCTCGATCGCCACCGTCAGCCCCCAGCCGAAGCGGGATTTCAGACGATCTTCCACCCCGTTGATCTCTTTAGGGTAGCGATCCGAAGTCAGGATGATCTGCTGATTGCCTTCCAACAGGGCGTTAAAAGTATGGAAGAACTCTTCCTGCGAACGCTCCTTGTTGGCGAAGAATTGGATGTCATCGATCAGCAGCGCGTCGACCGAACGGTAGTAGCGCTTAAACTCTTCGATGGCATTGTTCTGCAATGCTTTGACCATGTCCTGCACGAAGCGTTCCGAGTGCATGTAGACCACTTTGGCGTTGGCCTTGCGCGCCATGATGCCGTTGCCGACCGCATGCAGCAGGTGAGTTTTACCCAGGCCGGTGCCGCCATACAGGAACAAAGGGTTGTAGGCGCCGCCCGGATTGTCCGCCACCTGGCGAGCCGCCGCGCGCGCCAGCTGGTTGGACTTACCCTCGACGAAGTTGTCGAAGGTGTGTTTAGGGTTGACGTTGGAGCGGTAAGAGAGCTCGGGCTGCGCCGCCGCGTTGTCCCAGCTCGGACGCGAAGGCGCGGCCATGCGCGCCGCCGGAGCCGCAGGAGCGCTGCTGACGCTGGCGGTCACGGTCTGGCTGATCACCTGCGTGATCGGCTTGCTGCCGACTTCAAAACGCAGCAAAGGCGCATCCGTGCCGCAGAAATCATTCAGCAGACCATTGATATTGTTTAAGTACTTATCGCGAACCCAATCCAGCACAAAACGGTTAGGCGCGTACAGCGCCAGGGTGTTGTCACTCAGTTCCGCCTGCAATGGGCGAATCCACATACTAAATTCTGTGGCAGGTAACTCATCCTGCAATCGGGCAAGACACTGCTGCCAAAGCGAAAGTGACACGGCGGACTCCACTCGAACAAGATCAATAAAGAAAAGAAACGGGCAACTTTTTTATAACTCATGATTTTTGACACATACCCGGCATCGGCTGTTTGCCTGTGGGGGATGCGAACCGCCTTTCACGGTTTGTGTCCCTCACGATCCCGGCATGAGGGATCGCGATCGGAATGACGGATCATAGCGCAATCCGCGCAAGAGATCCTCCCCTTCCTCACAGATTAGATCCATTTTATCCACAGGCCGCGGCCGGCGGCGATCTTTTCGCCGCCGGCGCCGAATGACCGCGCAGATCCCGGCCGCTGCGCCGCATTTTTTACATTGTCAACCGGTTATACCCTGTTATCCACGTCGGATCCTGGGATCGCGCGCAAAGGATCTCACGGGGATCCTTGCGATTTCACCCCGAGTCCGTATAATCTTCGCCCTACGTGTGATACCTGGTTCCTTATGGTGCGTCATTAGCCAGACAGGATTCTGCGGTGACCACGGGCCAAGATCGGATATTGTTCCGTTATTGGCAGACAACCAGGTAGGCTGGCGCGATGCGAATTGACTCAGGACTGTACAATTATTACAATCCCGCTTCTTTATGTATTGCGATTGAGGCGTCGGTCATCTTCACGCCGAGTAGCCAAACGCGTTTACTGATCAGTAATTATTTTAAGTTTAGGTAGAAATCGCTATGAAACGCACTTTCCAACCGTCCGTATTGAAGCGCAACCGTAGCCACGGTTTCCGTGCTCGTATGGCCACCAAAAATGGTCGTCAAGTTCTGGCCCGCCGTCGTGCGAAAGGCCGTGCTCGTCTGACTGTTTCTAAGTAATAAAGCTAACCCGCTGAGTGGTTAAGCTCGCTTTTCCCAGGGAGTTACGTTTGTTAACTCCCACTCATTTCACTTTCGTCTTCCAGCAGCCACAACGGGCTGGCACGCCGCAAATCACCATCCTCGGCCGCCTGAACCAGCTGGGGCATCCCCGCATCGGTCTTACCGTCGCCAAAAAACACGTCAAACGCGCGCACGAGCGTAATCGGATCAAACGCCTAACCCGCGAAAGCTTCCGTTTGCGCCAGCACGAATTACCGGCGATGGATTTTGTCGTGGTGGCCAAAAAGGGGATAGCGGATTTGGATAACCGCGCGCTGACGGAAGCTTTGGATAAATTATGGCGTCGCCACTGTCGCCAGGCTCCCGCATCCTGATCGGGCTGGTGCGGGCCTATCAGCTCGTCATCAGTCCGCTGCTAGGGCCTCGTTGTCGCTTCCAGCCGACATGCTCTCATTACGCAATTGAGGCATTAAGCAGGTTTGGCATGATAAAAGGCAGTTGGTTAGCATTGAAACGCGTATTAAAATGCCACCCTTTGAACCCAGGTGGCGATGATCCGGTGCCGCCAAAAACCGACGATAACAGAGAACACTAACGATGGATTCGCAACGCAATCTTCTCCTCATCGCTCTGCTGTTCGTGTCTTTCATGATCTGGCAGGCATGGCAAACGGACAACGCTCCGCAGCCGGCCGCACAGACCACGCAACAGACTTCGAACGCAGTAGCCGGTGATGCCGCCAGCCAGGCCGTGCCAGCCAGTGGTCAGGGTAAGCTGATTACCGTGAACACCGACGTGCTGTCACTGACCATCAACACCCGTGGTGGCGATATCGAGCAGGCTAAACTGTTGGCCTACCCGGAAACTCTGGGTTCATCGACTCCGTTCCAACTGCTGGAAACCACTCCGTCGTTCGTCTATCAGGCGCAAAGCGGCCTGACCGGTAAAAACGGCCCGGACAACCCGGCCAACGGCGAGCGCCCGCTGTATCAGGCGGCGCAGGACAGCTACACCCTGCCGGAAGGCCAGGACGAGCTGCGCATCCCGCTGACCTACACCGATAAAGACGGCGCGGTCTACACCAAGACCTTCGTGCTCAAACGCAACCACTATGCGGTCGGCGTGGATTACAGCATCGACAACAAAGGCGCGGCGCCGCTGGAGCTGACCCTGTTCGGCCAGCTGAAGCAGACCACCGAATTGCCTAAGCACCGCGACACCGGCAGCAGCAACTTCGCGCTGCACACCTTCCGCGGCGCGGCGTACTCGTCCAGCGAGGACAAGTACCAGAAATACGCGTTCGACAAAGACGAAAACCTGAGCGTCACCACCAAAGACGGTTGGGTCGCCATGCTGCAGCAGTACTTCGCCACCGCGTGGGTACCGGCGACCAAGGGTGACAACACTTTCTACACCGCCAAACCGGGTGACAACCTGTCCACCATCGGCTTCAAATCTACCCCGGTCGTGGTGCAGCCTGGCGCTCAGCAGCAGCTGAACGCGACCCTGTGGGTCGGCCCAGAGCTGCAGGACCAGATGGCCCAACTGGCGCCGCACCTGGACCTGACCGTGGATTACGGCTGGCTGTGGTTCATCTCCCAGCCGCTGTTCAAACTGCTGAAGTTCATCCACGGCTTTATCGGCAACTGGGGCTTCTCCATCATCATCATCACCTTCATCGTGCGCGGCATCATGTACCCGCTGACCAAGGCGCAGTACACCTCGATGGCGAAAATGCGCATGCTGCAGCCGAAGCTGCAGGCGATGCGCGAGCGCATCGGCGATGACAAACAGCGCATGAGCCAAGAGATGATGGCGCTGTACAAGGCGGAGAAAGTGAACCCGCTCGGCGGCTGCCTGCCGCTGATCATTCAGATGCCGATCTTCCTGGCGCTGTACTACATGCTGATGGGTTCGGTCGAGCTGCGCCACGCGCCGTTCGCCCTGTGGATCCATGACCTGTCGGCGCAAGACCCGTACTACATCCTGCCAATCCTGATGGGCGTGACGATGTTCTTCATCCAGAAGATGTCGCCGACCACCGTGACTGACCCGATGCAGCAGAAAATCATGACCTTCATGCCGGTGATCTTCACAGTGTTCTTCCTGTGGTTCCCGTCCGGTCTGGTGCTGTACTACATCGTCAGCAACCTGGTGACCATCCTGCAGCAGCAGCTGATTTACCGTGGTCTGGAAAAACGCGGTCTGCACAGCCGCGACAAGAAAAAAAGCTAAGCGTATTGTAGGGGTTCGGCGCGCCGACCCTTGCAGTCACCCCAAAGGCGGTCATTAGACCGCCTTTTTGCATCTTAATCGTCAGAGAGAACCGTTATGAGCACCACCGATACCATCGTAGCCCAAGCCACCCCGCCGGGACGCGGCGGCGTCGGCATTCTGCGCATTTCCGGAAGCAAGGCCAAAGACGTCGCCCAGGCGTTGCTCGGCAAGCTGCCGAAGCCGCGCTACGCTGACTATCTGCCGTTCCGAGACGCTACGGGCGCCACCCTCGATCAGGGCATCGCGCTGTGGTTCCCGGGGCCGAACTCCTTTACCGGCGAAGACGTGCTGGAACTGCAGGGCCACGGCGGGCCGGTGATCCTCGATCTGCTGCTCAAGCGCGTGCTGGCGCTGCCCGACGTGCGTATCGCGCGGCCGGGCGAGTTCTCCGAGCGCGCGTTTCTCAACGACAAACTCGATCTGGCGCAGGCCGAAGCGATCGCCGATCTGATCGACGCCAGCTCCGAGCAGGCGGCGCGTTCGGCGATGAACTCGCTGCAAGGCGCGTTCTCCACCCGCATCCACCAGCTCGTGGAAGCGCTCACTCACCTGAGAATCTATGTGGAAGCGGCGATCGACTTCCCGGACGAGGAAATCGACTTCCTGTCCGACGGTAAAATCGAGGCGCAGCTCAACGACGTGATGGCGGATCTGGACAACGTGCGCGGTGAAGCGCGCCAGGGCAGCCTGCTGCGCGAAGGAATGAAGGTGGTGATCGCCGGGCGCCCCAATGCCGGCAAATCGAGCCTGCTCAATGCGTTGGCCGGGCGCGAGGCGGCGATCGTCACCGATATCGCCGGCACCACCCGCGACGTCTTGCGCGAGCATATCCATATCGACGGCATGCCGCTGCACATCATCGACACCGCCGGCCTGCGCGACGCCAGCGACGAAGTGGAACGCATCGGCATCGAACGTGCATGGAACGAGATCGAACAGGCCGACAGGGTGCTGTTTATGGTTGACGGCACCACCACCGCCGCCACCGAGCCGGCGGAGATCTGGCCGGAGTTTATGGCGCGCCTGCCGGACACGCTGCCGATCACCGTGGTGCGCAACAAAGCCGACATCACCGGTGAAACGCTGGGTATGACGGAAGTGAATAACCACTCACTTATTCGCCTGTCGGCCCGCACCGGCGAAGGCGTCGATGTGCTGCGCGATCATCTTAAACAGAGCATGGGCTTCACCAGCAACATGGAAGGCGGCTTCCTGGCACGCCGTCGCCACCTGCAGGCGCTGGAACTGGCAGCACAGCATCTGGTGCAGGGCAAAGAACAGTTAGTGAGCGCTTACGCGGGGGAGCTGCTGGCCGAGGAACTGCGCCAGGCACAGCTGGCCCTGAGCGAAATCACCGGCGAATTCACCTCCGACGATCTGCTGGGCCGCATCTTCTCCAGCTTCTGCATCGGCAAATAACACCGCCAGACGCCTTCACGGCCGGAACAAACCCTTGTTCCGGCTGTTTTTCTTTTCCGCTCTCGCTCTGCGCGCCGGCTCACAGAGCCGCCGCAGCGCCCCGCGCTATACTGGCCAGTCAGGAATCTCTCTCAGGAACGAGTCAACATGGCATTGACCCTCAAGGTACTGCTGGAAAACCGCCGCGCCGCCGGCGCCAACCCGCTATTGCAGGCCAAGGCCGGGTTAAGCCTGCTGATTGAGGATGATACGACGTCCATACTGTTCGATACCGGCCCCGACGACAGCTTTCTGCACAATGCGGCGCTGATGGGCGTCGATCTCTCCCGTATCACCGCGACGGTGCTCTCCCACGGCCACTATGACCACTGCGGTGGCGTCGCCTGGCTGCCAGACAACAGCCGTATCATCTGCCACCCGCAGGTCGGCGATGAGCGCTATGCGGCGCTGAAGGTGCTGGGCCACACTCGAAAAATCAAAAAGCTCTCTTTGGATATCGACTACTCACGCCACCGCATGCAATACAGCCGAGAGCCGCTGGCGATCGGCGATCGCTTTATGTGGTCAGGCGAAATCACGGTGCCCACACCGCGCGCCTACGGGGTGATCGCCGGGGAGAACGCAGCGGTGGATTACGTTATCGACGAAGGCGTGCTGATTTACAAATCAGATCGCGGTCTGGTGATCGTAACCGGCTGTGGGCACCGCGGGCTCGTGAACATCGTGCGCCATTGTCAAAAAATCACCGGAATCGACAGGATCCACGCCTTGATCGGCGGTTTTCATCTGCGCTGCGCTTCCCCGCACACGCTCTGGCGCGTCCGCCGTTTTTTGCGCCAGCATCAGCCGGAAAAGATTATGGGCTGCCACTGTACCGGCGTCTGGGGCCGGCTATGGCTGCCAGAAGGGATCGCGCCGGCCACCGGCGACAGCTGGATCCTGGAATAACGCCTGCGCCGCTCATCACTGAAACCGGCAACAAATCGGATAAAACGCATAGTGTTTTTTGATGATAAATCCTCAACTTAGTCTTAATCTAACACCCCTGCGTTCTTAGCGACCCTCTGTCATGGAGTGAACAATGGCGTGTCATTTTGCCCGATGGACCCCGGCCTCCGCTGTCCTGGATACCCAGAGACTCTCCGACGAAGTGATAGCCGCCACCCGCACCTTTTCCGTTAAGCGCCGCACGCGTTACCTGCAAGGGCGCATTCTGCTCGCCGAAATGATGTTTTACCTGTACGGCCTGCCGACGCTTCCCCCTATAGCCACCACCCCGACCGGCCGCCCCTGCTTCGCCGATCATCAACTGCCCGATTTTAGCCTCGCCTACGCCAGTAACACCGTGGGCGTGCTGCTCAGCGACGAAGGCAAAGTCGGACTGGATATCGAAGTGATGCGCGCGCGCGGCACCCGGCAAAGCGCGCTGCAACACGCGCATCAGACGCCGGCGGAAAACGCCTGGATCGGCGCGCAGGACGATCGGCTGGAGGCGGAGACTCAGCTGTGGAGCATCCGGCAAAGCGTGCTGAAAATTTCCGGCCTGGGCAACAGCGGCCAGTCTACGCTGCGTCTGCATCCGTTCTCCGGGCACCTGCGCTCCAGCGCCACGCCGGACGTTCAGGTGATGAGCGACGCCGATGAATACCTGAGCTGGGCCTGCGCCGGCAGCCCCGGGCTGGATCGCCTGCTGTGCTGGCGCTACGAAGAGCGCCGCGGCCTGCACAAAGACGGGGAAATCTCGCCCCGCAGCCCGGCGGCGTCCTCACGCTTCGTCAAACTGACGGGCCTGAAGACGCCCGGTTAACGTGGCGCAAGGCGGATAAAGCCGTTTTTACCGCACGAATTTCTGCCGTAATTTGTAAAAACAGCTAAATGTTGAGCAATCGCCTATTCTCGACCCGAGCTTTAGCCTACTATTCGCCCATGTTGTCCGCTGAATCTGCTCATTCGAAAGGGAGAATCATCATGTCAGACCAAGCCTTAAAAATCGTCACTCTGCTCGGCAGCCTGCGCAAAGGCTCCTACAACGCCATGGTGGCCCGCGCCCTGCCAGGCCTGGCTCCGCAGGGCGTCACCATTGAAGCGCTGCCTTCCATCCGCGATATCCCGCTGTACGACGCCGACATGCAACAGGGTGAGGGTTTCCCTGCCGCGGTCGAAGCGATAGCAGAGCAGATCCGCCAGGCCGACGGCGTGATCATCGTCACCCCCGAATACAACTATTCCGTGCCCGGCGGGTTGAAAAACGCCATCGATTGGTTGTCTCGCTTGCCGAATCAACCGCTGGCCGGCAAGCCGGTGGCCATTCAAACCAGCTCAATGGGGCCCATCGGCGGCGCGCGCTGCCAATACCACCTGCGCCAGATCCTGGTGTTCCTGGATGCGATGGTGATGAACAAGCCCGAGTTTATGGGCGGCGTGATCCAGAACAAGGTCGATGAACAGGCCGGTGAACTGAGCGATCAGGGAACGTTGGATTTCCTGACCGGCCAGCTGTCCGCGTTCAGCGATTTCATTCGCCGCGTGGAATGACGGTCTCGCGGCGCCCGCCGGGCGCCGCAACAGGACATGAAGTCCGCCAATTTATTGAAATTAAAGCCATAGCATCATGTATTTTTTCATTTTAGCGTTATTTTTCGTTTCCATCACCAGTCCCGCTTTCGCCGCAGACATGCGTTATCCCGCCGGTGAAGAGCCGCTGGAGCTGCCTGCGCACAGTGCGCTTAACGCCCAACTGTCGCGATCCGCGCAAAACCAGGAAGATAAAAAGCTGGGCGCCATGTCGCTGTACCTGACGCTGATGCGCGAAGACGGCCGCAACGTCTGGGCCCCCTACCAGCTGGCGGTATCGTCGGCGGAGAAAGGGCAAACCGAGCTGGCGGAGCGCTATCTGCAGCTGAGCGCCGATCGCGGCCTGTGGTACTACTACAATCTGCTGGAGGACGACGCCTTCGACAGTATCCAGCACTCCGCCACCTACCAATCCATTCTGGCCGCCACCAAAGCGCGCTATCTGCAGCACGCCCGCCGCTATGAAGGCAAAGCCAGCTACGCGATACCGGACGGCGAAGCGCCGCCCGAAGGTTGGCCAACGGTGATCTTCCTGCATACCTACGGCAAGGCCGCCGCCATCAGCCCCGAGGAACGGCTGCTGTTCGGCGAAATGGGCGTGGCCTATATCGAGATCAACGGCACGCAGATGTTGTCGGAAAACAGCTTCCGCTGGTCGAATTACAGCGACGAGAGCACCCAGGCCGCCCTTCAGCGTACGGTGCAACAGCTGGCTCCTCAGTTAAAGCTGAACCCCCAACGGATTTATCTCAGCGCTCGCGGTCAGGGTGCGCTGCACGCCGCCAATCTGATCGCGAAGTACCCGCAGTTTTACGCCGGCGCGCTATTGATCGCCCCCAACGGCGAGATCAAGCCGGCCCAGCAGTCGCTGGCGGCGAAAAAGAAAATCGTGATGGCGTATTACGATCGGCAGAACTTCAGCGAGCAGGCGCTGGCGTTGCACTTCGCCAATCTGTTCGGAGAGGATAATCAGGTGCAAACGCTGCACTTCGCCCAGGGAGAAGATGCCGCCGGCAGTTGGCAGGCGCGCTTCAGGCGGCCGTTGCAATGGGTGCTGGATCGGGCGCCGGATGCGACGCCGGGAGTCTAAGGTTTCAGGGCCGACGGACGTCGGCCCTTTGGCTGTCAATGGCCGTCGACGAAGACGATCTTCAGCACGAACAGCAGCGCCACGACCACCACGCACGGGCTGATTTCACGCCAGCGGCCGGTACCGAGCTTCATCACGCAGTAGGAGATAAAGCCGAGCGCAATGCCTTCCGTGATCGAGAAGCTGAACGGCATCATCACCGCGGTGACAAACGCCGGTACCGCTTCGGTCAGATCGTCCCATTTCACCCGCGCCAGGCTGGAGGTCATCAGCACGCCGACGTAGATCAGCGCGCCGGCGGCGGCATATGCCGGCACCATACCCGCCAGCGGCGACAGGAAGATCACCAGCAGGAACAGCAGGCCGGTGACCACCGCCGTCAAACCGGTGCGGCCGCCCACGGCGACGCCGGATGAGCTTTCGATGTAAGCGGTCACGGAAGAAGTGCCAGCCAGCGAACCGGCCACCGAGCTGATGCTGTCAACGTACAGCGCCTGCTTCATGCGCGGGAACTTGCCCTGATTGTCGGTCAAACCGGCTTTATCGGTGACGCCGATCAGGGTGCCGGAGGAGTCGAACAGGTTCACCAGCATAAACGAGAAGATGACCCCGGCCAGCCCGATGTTCAGCGCGCCGGCCACGTCGACCTGGCCCACTACCGAGGTGATGCTCGGCGGCAGGGAGAACAGGCCGCCGTATTTCACGTCGCCCAGCATCCAGCCGATCAGGGTGGTGACCACGATAGATACCAGCACCGCCGCGTGGAAGTTGCGCGAAGAGAGCACGGCGATGATGAAGAAGCCAAGCGCCCCCAGCAACACGTTGTGCGAGGTCAGGCTGCCGATGGTCACCAGCGTGTCCGGGTTGGCCACCACGATGCCGGCGTTTTTCAGCCCCATCATGCCGATGAACAGACCGATGCCGCTGGTGATGCCGACCCGCAGGCTGACCGGAATGTTGGCGATCATCCAGTAGCGAATGCGGAAAATGGTCAGCAGCAGCAGGCCGACCGCGCCCCAGAAGATGGCGCCCATGCCCACCTGCCAGGAGATGCCCATCGCGCCGACCACCACGAAGGCGAAGAAGGCGTTCAGGCCCATCGCCGGCGCCAACGCCACCGGCAGGTTCGCCAGCAGGCCCATAAAGATGCTGCCGAAGGCGGCGATCAAACAGGTGGTGACAAATACCGCCTGGGTATCCATGCCCGCCGCGCCCAAAATTTGCGGGTTAACGAACACGATATACACCATGGTGAGGAAAGTGGTGATACCGGCAATCGTTTCCGTACGCGCCGTGGTGCCATGTTGCTTGAGTTTAAACACGCGCCCAAGCAAGCCTTGCTCAGCGTCAAGGCCAGATACTGGTTTGGTCATTATCAGAATTCCGAAAATGGGAATGGACAGTCGCCGGCTATCCTATAACAAAAAATGGGGCTTTTGACGCCGGTCACAGGTTTTTTTCGCCATCTTTACGGCTAAACGCGTCAACGGCTTGTATTTACAGGCATTCATTCTCCATCACAGCCCGCCGCGTTGCCGTTTGCCGGCACGGCCGATAAAATAGCCTATCGCATCTCTTACCCTACCCGCTAAAAAAACAGGAACCCGCATGTCTTCGACCTTTATCGATAAGCTCGCGTTGATCGCGCTGAAAGATGACAAAGTGGCGCTGGTGCGCTCGCACAACAAGACGCTGTTTTATGTGCCGGGCGGAAAGCGCGAAGCGGGTGAAACCGATGAGCAGGCGCTGTGCCGCGAAATCGACGAAGAGCTGACCGTTGCGCTGCAGCCGCAATCCATCGCGTTTTACGGTGAGTTCACCGGCCCGGCGGACGGCAAGCAGGACGGCACCCAGGTGCGCATTCGTTGCTACCAGGCCGACTTTACCGGGCAGTTGCAGCCGGCCGCCGAAATCGCCGAGCTGAAATGGTGCGACAGCCGCGATCTGCCGCAGTGCTCACACGTCGCCGCGCTGATTTTGCACGATCTCAAGGCGCGTAGCCTGATCAAGTGATCGCTGAGCGGCCTCAGCGGCGTTAACCCGAAGGAACCTGTCCCCCATGAATCAGATTGACTGCATTTTGTTCGACTGCGACGGCACGCTGGTGGACAGCGAAGTGCTGTGCAGCAAAGCCTATGTCCATATGTTCGCCCGCTACGGCATTCATCTGTCGCTGGAAGAGGTATTCAAGAAATACAAAGGGGTGAAGCTGTACGAGATCATCGATCGGGTCAACGCCGAGCAGGGCACTAACCTGGCAAAAGAGACGCTAGAGCCGCTGTATCGGCAGGAAGTGGCGCGGCTGTTCGACAGCGAACTGCAACAGATTGCCGGCGCCCGCGAGCTGCTGGCGCAGGTGACGGTGCCAGTCTGCACCGTCTCCAACGGACCGGTCAGCAAGATGCAGCACTCGCTCGGCCTGACCGGCATGCTGCCTTATTTTGATGACCGGTTGTTCAGCGGCTATGACATTCAGCGCTGGAAGCCGGATCCGGCGATCGTGTTTCACGCCGCCGAACAGATGCAGGTGCCGGTGACGCGCTGCATCCTGGTGGACGATTCGCCCGCCGGCGCGCAGGCCGGCATCAATGCCGGCATTCCGGTCTTTTACTTCTGCGCCGATCCGCATAACCCGCCGATCGACCACCCGCTGGTGACAACGTTTGACGACCTGGCTCAATTGCCCGCGCTGTGGCGCGAACGCGGCTGGCGGCTGACGGCCGATTAACTGGCCGGCAACGGCGGCTTGTTGCGCCACCAGCGCCAGGAGCGCTTCAGGCCGCGGGTTTGCGCGCCGAAGCGGCGGTTGACCGCGTTGGCCAGCAAATCGAGCGCCAGGCAGAACACGAAATAGACCAGCGCCACGAACAGGAAGACTTCCATCGGGTAGACCATGCTGCGGTTGTTGACCTGGGTCGCCAGGAAGGTCAGTTCGCCAACGCCGACGATATAAGCCAGCGAGGTGTCTTTGATCAGAGAAATCCACTGGTTGATGAACGACGGCACCATCATGCGCAGCGCCTGCGGCAGCACGATCATGCGCAGCGTCTGCCAGCGGGTCAGCCCCAGAGAAAGCCCGGCCTGCCACTGGCCGGGGCCGATCGCGGCGATGCCGGCTTTCACCGCATGGGCCAGATAGGCCGAGGCGATCAGCGCCAGCGCGCACACGACGGTGGTGATTTCCGGGATCTCAACGCCAAACACCATCGGCAACAGGAAATAGGTCCAGAAGATCAGCATGATGACCGGAATGGCGCGGAAAAAGCCCAACACCGCCGCCAGCAGCCCGGCGGCGATGCCGCGCGACATCGCCAGCGCCACGCCGAGCAGCGTGCCGAGCACCGCCGAGGCGCCCCCGGCCATCAGGCTGATCGCCAACGTCAGCGCCGCGCCGCCCAGCGGCCCATCCGGCCAGGTGCCCCACAGCAGGTAGCCCAGGTTGTCGTGAATCACGCTGAAATCCATCTCAATGTCCTCCCAGCGGTTTACGCTGTTGTCGCCACATGCCCCAGCCTTCCAGCAGCGCGATGATGGCGATATACAGTACCGTCGCCACGCCGAACGCCTGGAAAGTGCGCAGGGTTTCGGTTTCGACCTGACGCGAGGCGTAAGAGAGTTCGGCCACGCCGATCGCCATGGTCAACGACGAGTTCTTGATTACGTTCATGTATTGGCCCAGCAGCGGCGGCAGCGCGATTTTCAGCGCCTGCGGCAGCACCACATAGCGCATCGCCTGCCAGCCGGTCAGCCCCAGCGCCTGAGCGGCATATTTCTGCCCGCCGGCGACGCCGCGAATGCCGGAGCGGATCTCTTCGGCGATAAAGGCGGTGGAGTACAGCGTCAGGCCGAAGAAACCGGCGAGAAACTCGAACGACGGCCACTCAAGCGGGCCAACCTGATGGGCGCTGTTCAGCCACTGCATGGCGGCGGACGGCAGGATCTGCCCGGCGGCGAAGTACCAGAAGAACAGCTGCACCAGCAGCGGCGTATTGCGAAACAGCGAACTGTACCCCATCGCCAGCCAGCGCAACGGCCGCAGGCTGCTGTCGCGCATCGCCGCCAGCACAAAGCCCAGCAGCGTAGCCGCCAGCCCTGCGCAGGCGGA
Source organism: Serratia sp. X10 (assembly GCF_017811775.1). Taxonomy (NCBI): domain Bacteria; kingdom Pseudomonadati; phylum Pseudomonadota; class Gammaproteobacteria; order Enterobacterales; family Yersiniaceae; genus Serratia; species Serratia sp. X10. The sequence goes on from NZ_JAEIOH010000005.1 coordinate 256,323, forward strand.
AAGCCACAGCGTCAGCAGAAAACCGTGCCACAGCCAGCTCAAATATTGCGGCGCCAGCAGCCAGTTCAGGTTCATGTTCAATCCTTGTCTTGCAGAATGCATCAGGGGCGCAGCAAGCTGCGCCCCTCCGTGCCTATCTCACCGCAAGCGGTTAAGTCAGGCTTTTGGTTGCTGATCCAAAGGCGCGATTTTGAAATCGCCGCGCGGCTGGGCGGATTGGGTTTCCGGCCCGAACCAGCGATCGTAAATCTTAACCGCTTCGCCGTCTTTTTCCAGCTTGATCAGCGTCTCGTTCACCACGGCGGTCAGGCGATCTTCCCCCTTGGGAATGCCGACGCCCTGATACTCTTTGGTCAGGCTGAACGGCGAAATTTCAAACTCCGCCTTTTGCGCCGCCGGCAGGTTGCCGAGCAGGCCGACCAGCTTGGCGTCGTCCTGAGTGATCGCCTGCACGTTGCCGTTACGCAGCGCCACGAACGCCAGCGGGGTATCATCGTAGGAGATCACTTTCGCCGTCGGGAAACGCTCGCGCAGGGTGATTTCCTGCACCGTGCCCTTATCCGCGCCGATGCGCAGCTTTTTGATGTCTTCCGGCGTTTTCAACACGCCTTTGCGGGCGATGAATTTCTGGCCAGTGGCGAAGTACGGCACGCTGAAGTTCACTTCCTTGGCGCGCTCGTCGGTAATGGTGAAGTTGGCGGCAATCAGGTCAACCTTCTTCGACACCAGCAGCGGAATGCGGTTGGCCGGGTTGGTGGCGCGCAGCTCCACTTTCACCCCCAGCGCTTTGCCGATCGCGTCGGCGACATCCACATCGTAGCCCACCAGCTTCTTGCTCTGCGGATCGATGTAGCCGAACGGCGGGTTGCTGTCGAACACCGCGATGCGCACCACGCCGGCTTGCTTGATATCGTCAAGTTTGTCCGCGTGCGCGGCGCCGGCGGCGAAACCGGTCAGACTGGCTAACAACGTTAAGGCCAAAGCGCGATGTTTCATAAAAAGCTCCTAAGTGGTTGATGTCCTGCTGGCGGATAAGCTAGCAAGCGCCACATAGGTCAGGAAATAATATAAAAAGCTATATTTATAACTTTTTTATCTTTACGCGCTTAAGATGGAATAAAGGCGCGGGAAACCGCGCCTTGGAAGGATATTACCCGGAAAGGGTTAGTCGTCTTTTTCGTCTTTACCGCCCGGAGACAGCAGCTTTTCCAGGGCGTCGCCGCCCAAATGACGGAAATCCTGTCCTTTGACGAAATAGAAGATAAATTCGCAGATGTTCTGGCAGCGATCGCCGATACGCTCGATAGAACGGGCGCAGAACAGCGCGGTCAGCACGCTCGGAATGGTGCGCGAATCTTCCATCATGTAGGTCATCAGCTGACGCACGATGCCTTCGTATTCCTGGTCGACCTTTTTATCTTCACGGTAAATACGGATCGCTTCGTCCAGATCCATGCGCGCGAACGCGTCCAGCACGTCGTGCAGCATCTGCACGGTGTGGCGCCCCAGCGACTCCAGGCTGACCAGCAGCGGCTGGTGCTGGTGCGAGAACTTCTCCAGCGCGGTGCGGCAGATCTTGTCCGCCACGTCGCCGATGCGTTCCAGCTCGGAAATGGTTTTGATGATCGCCATTACCAGACGCAGATCGCTGGCGGTCGGCTGGCGCTTGGCGATAATGCGCACGCAGGCTTCGTCGATCGCCACTTCCATCATGTTGACCTTGGCGTCGCCTTCGATCACGCGCTTGGCCAGCTCACCATCCTGATTGTGCATCGCGGTGATGGCGTCGGTCAGCTGCTGCTCCACCAGCCCGCCCATGGTCAGCACCTGGGTGCGGATATGCTCGAGCTCTGCGTTGAACTGGCCGGAAATGTGTTTGTTTAAATTCAGGTTATCCATGATGCTTCCTATCAACCATAACGGCCAGTGATGTAGTCTTCAGTCTGCTTTTTCTGCGGCGCAGTGAACAGGTTATCAGTATCACTGAACTCGATCAGCTCGCCCAGATACATAAATGCGGTAGAGTCGGAGCAGCGCGCCGCCTGCTGCATGTTGTGCGTCACGATCACCACGGTGTAATCAGCCTTCAGCTCGCTGATCAGCTCTTCAATCTTGCCGGTGGAGATCGGATCCAGCGCCGAGCAAGGCTCATCCAGCAACAACACTTCCGGACGAATGGCGATGCCGCGGGCGATGCACAGACGCTGCTGCTGGCCGCCGGAGAGGCTGTAGCCGCTCTGGTGCAGCTTGTCCTTGGTTTCGTTCCACAGCGCCGCTTTGGTCAGCGCCCACTGCACGCGTTCGTCCATATCGGCGCGCGACAGCTTTTCAAACAGGCGAACGCCGAAGGCGATGTTGTCGTAAATCGACATCGGGAACGGCGTCGGCTTTTGGAACACCATGCCGACCTTGGCGCGCAGCAGCGCGATATCCGAGTTGTCGGTCAGGATGTTCTGGCCGTCCAGCAGGATGCCGCCTTCCGCTCGCTGTTCCGGGTACAGCTGGTACATCTTGTTGAAGGTGCGCAGCAGGGTGGACTTGCCACAGCCGGATGGGCCGATAAACGCGGTGACCTTGTTCTTGGCGATATCCAGCGTGATGTTCTTCAGCGCATGGAATTTGCCGTAGTAGAAGTTCAGATCGCGTACCTGAATTTTGCTGCTGGAAGCGTCAGTAACCATACTCATTAAGACTTCTCTCTTTTCATCAGCGCCGCCAAAGCGGCGCTCAAAATTTTATGAATGCTTTTTCTTGGCGAAAATCACGCGCGCCAGGATATTCAGTAACAGTACGCACAGGGTGATTAACAGCACCCCGGCCCAGGCCAGCTGTTGCCATTCGGCGAACGGGCTCATGGCGAATTTGAAGATGGTCACCGGCAGGTTGGCGATCGGCTGCATCAGGTCGGTGCTCCAGAACTGGTTCGACAGCGAGGTGAACAGCAGCGGCGCCGTTTCCCCCGCAATGCGCGCAATCGCCAGCAGCACGCCGGTGATGATGCCGGACACCGACGCCTTCAGCGTGATGGCGGAAATCATGCGCCATTTCGGCGTGCCCAGCGCATAAGCGGCCTCGCGCAGCGTATCCGGCACCAGCTTCAGCATGTTCTCGGTGGTTCGAATGACGATCGGCACCTGCAGCAGCGCCAGCGCCACGATGCCGGCCCAACCGGAGAAGTGTTCCATCTTCGCCACCACAATGGTGTAAACGAACAGGCCCACCACGATCGACGGTGCGGACAACAGAATATCGTTGATAAAGCGGATCACTTCCGCCAACCAGGATTTACGTCCGTATTCCGCCAGGTAAATACCGGCCATGATGCCCAGCGGCGTGCCGAAAATGGTCGCCCACAGGATCAACAGTCCGCTGCCGGCGATGGCGTTGGCCAGGCCGCCGCCCGCGGTGTTCGGCGGCGGGGTCATCTCGGTGAACAGCGCCAGCGACATGCCGTCGAAGCCTTTGGTCACGGTGGCGATAAGGATCCAGATCAGCCAGAACAGCCCGAACGCCATGGTCGCCATCGACAAGAACAGCGCGAGGCGGTTTTTCTGCCGGCGCCAGGCCTGCATTTTGCGGCGGCTTTCCGCCAGAACGACTGCGTTTTGCATATCCATCGTCGCCATGTTAACGCCCCTCATTCTTGGCCAGACGCATGATCATCAGTTTCGACAGCGCCAGCACGATAAAGGTGATAACAAACAGAATCAGGCCCAGCTCCATCAGTGCGGCGGTGTGCACGCCGGACTCGGCTTCGGCGAATTCGTTGGCCAGCGCCGAGGTGATGCTGTTGCCCGGCATGTACAGCGAAGCGCTGTCGAGCTGGTAGGTGTTGCCGATGATAAAGGTTACCGCCATGGTCTCCCCCAGCGCTCGGCCCAGACCCAGCATCACGCCGCCGATGACGCCGTTTTTGGTGAACGGCAGCACGATGCGCCAGATGACTTCCCAGGTGGTGCAGCCGATGCCGTAGGCCGACTCTTTCATCATTACCGGCGTCTGTTCGAACACGTCGCGCATCACCGCGGCGATGTAAGGAATGATCATGATAGCCAGGATAACCCCGGCGGCCAGAATGCCAATGCCGAAGGCCGGGCCGGAGAACAGCTCGCCGACGATAGGAATGCCCGACAGCACTTCGCCCACCGGCGTCTGGAAATATTCGGCGAACAGCGGGGCGAACACGAACAGCCCCCACATGCCGTAGACGATGCTCGGGATGGCCGCCAACAGCTCAATGGCGATGCCCAGCGGCCGCTTCAACCAGTTCGGCGCCAGTTCGGTCAGGAACAGCGCGATGCCGAAACTCACCGGCACGGCGATAATCAGCGCGATGAGCGAGGTGACCACGGTGCCGTAAATCGGCACCAGCGCGCCGAACTGCTCCGCCGGCGCATCCCACTCTTTGGTCCACAGGAAGGCGAAGCCGAATTTCTGCATGCTTGGCCAGGAGGCGAAGATCAGCGAAACGATGATGCCGCCCAGCAACAATAGGGTAATCAGCGCAGCCAGTCTCACCAGCGCGCTGAAAATGATGTCACCGTTTTTGCCCGGTGCTTTGATGGTCGGCTTGTACTCAGCCATAGATTACTCTCTGTTTGAACCCTGGCAGCCCCAACCGGGATCGGAGCCTGAAGAACTGTGTGGGGCGCGGCGAACCCGCGCCCCTGCGTTGTTAGTACAGCGCTTTACCTGAACTGTCTTTTACGTTGGTTTTCCAGGCCGCACGCACCTGCTCAACCACTTCTTTCGGCAGGGTGGCGTAATCCAGCTCGTTAGCCTGCTTGCCGCCGGTTTTGTAGGCCCAGTCGAAGAACTTCAGCACTTCGGCGCCCTGAGCAGGGTTTTTCTGCTCTTTGTGCACCAGGATGAAGGTGGTGGAGGTGATTGGCCACACGTTGTCGCCTTTCTGGTCAGTCAGATCCTGAGCGAAGGTTTTGCTCCAATCCGCACCCTTGGCGGCGTTGCTGAAGCTCTCTTCGGTCGGGCTGACCGGTTTGCCGTCGGCGGACACCAGCTTGGTGTAAGCCAGGTTGTTCTGCTTGGCGTAAGCGTATTCTACGTAGCCGATAGAGCCAGGCAGACGCTGAACGAAGGCGGCGATGCCGTCGTTGCCTTTGCCGCCCAGACCGGTCGGCCAGTTAACGGTAGAACCGGCGCCGATCTTCTCTTTCCACTGCGCGTTCACCTTGGACAGGTAGCTGGTGAACACGAACGAGGTGCCGGAACCGTCGGCGCGGCGCACCACGGCAATGTTCTGGTCAGGCAGTTTCACGCCTGGGTTCAGCTTGGTGATAGCCGGATCGTTCCACTTTTTGACGTTGCCGAGGTAGATATCACCCAGGGTTTTACCGTCCAGCGTCAGTTCGCCGGATTTGATGCCCGGGATATTCACAGCCAGCACCACGCCGCCGATCACGGTCGGGAACTGGAACAGGCCATCGGCCGCCAGTTTGTCGTCAGACAGCGGGGCGTCGGAAGCGCCAAAGTCAACGGTGTTGGCCACGATTTGCTTCACGCCGCCAGAGGAGCCGATGCCCTGATAGTTAACTTTGTTGCCGGTTTCTTTCTGATAAGAATCTGCCCACTTGGCGTAAACCGGAGCGGGGAATGTCGCACCTGCACCGGTCAGGCTGGCAGCAGCGAACGCGGACACGGTGGTCAGGGAGAAGGTCGCTGCCACAATACTGGCGACGGTGGTACGCATCAGTTTCATAATCCCTCCTAATGGGATACTTAAAATCGACTTCGAGTCGTTTTAATCAGAGTAAGTATTGCTGCAGGAGGGAAAATAGGACAGTTTGGTGACAGAAAAATGTACGCAATATGACAGTTATATTACAGTGCGTTTGAATGGGGTTTGTTTATTTAAAAATCAATCAATTAACTCAAAAATAGCACAATTGCCAAACAACAAAAAAACCGTTTGGGCGCGGCCTATCCGCTTGAATATGACAATGTTTATCGCCGAATCGGCATCGCAGCCCTCTTTTACGTCGCTCATGAAAAAGCCGGCGCGAAGGCCGGCTTTTGCAGTTTACCTGCGGCAGGTTACTCTACGGTGACAGACTTCGCCAGGTTGCGCGGTTGGTCAACGTCGGTGCCCTTGATCAGCGCCACGTGGTAAGACAGCAGCTGCAACGGCACGGTGTAGAAGATCGGCGCCACGATTTCCTCAACGTGCGGCAGAGGAATGATGGTCATGCCTTCGCTGCTGACGAAGCCGGCGTCCTGATCGGCGAACACGTACAGCTGACCGCCGCGCGCGCGCACTTCTTCAATGTTGGACTTCAGCTTTTCCAGCAGTTCGTTGTTCGGCGCCACCACGATCACCGGCATATCGGCGTCGATCAGCGCCAGCGGGCCGTGTTTCAACTCACCCGCCGCATAAGCTTCAGCGTGAATATAGGAGATCTCTTTCAGCTTCAGCGCCCCTTCCATGGCGATCGGGTACTGATCGCCGCGGCCGAGGAACAGCGCATGATGTTTGTCCGAGAAACCTTCCGCCAGCGCTTCGATCTCTTTATCCATCGACAGCATTTGCTCAATACGCGCCGGCAGCGCCTGCAGGCCGTGCACAATCTCCTGTTCCACGCTTTCCGCCATGCCTTTCAGACGGCCCAGGCGTGCCACCAGCATCAACAGCACGGTGAGCTGCGTGGTAAAGGCTTTGGTCGAGGCTACGCCGATTTCCGTACCGGCTTTGGTCATCAACGCCAGATCGGATTCGCGCACCAGCGACGAACCAGCAACGTTACAAACGGCCAACGAACCGAGATAACCCAGCTCTTTGGACAGGCGCAGCGCCGCCAGGGTGTCGGCGGTTTCGCCGGACTGCGACAGAGTGATGATCAGGCTGCCCGGACGCACCGCCGATTTGCGGTAACGGAATTCGGACGCGATCTCGACATCGCACGGCACGCCGGCCAGCGCTTCGAACCAGTAACGCGCCACCATCCCGGAGTGGTAAGAAGTCCCACAGGCGATGATCTGCACGTGCTGCACCTTGGCCAGCAGCTCGTCGGCGTGCGGGCCCAGCTCGCTCAGGTTGATTTGGCCATGGCTGAAACGCCCTTCCAGGGTGTTTTTCAGCGCCAGCGGCTGTTCGTAGATCTCTTTTTGCATGTAGTGGCGGTAAGCGCCCTTGTCGCCGGCGTCATACTGCACCTGGGATTCGATCTCAGGGCGCTCGATGGCGTTGCCCTGCTTGTCGAAGATGTTGACGGTGCGGCGAGTCACTTCCACCACGTCGCCCTCTTCCAGGAAGATGAAGCGACGGGTGACCGGCAGCAGCGCCAGCTGATCGGAGGCGATGAAGTTTTCCCCGACGCCGCGGCCGATAACCAGCGGGCTGCCGGAGCGCGCCGCGACCAATACGCTCGGATCGCGGCTGTCCATCACCACGGTGCCGTAAGCGCCGCGCAGCTGTGGAATCACGCGCTGAACCACTTCGAGCAGCGTACCGCCCTGCAGCTGTTCCCAGTGCACCAGGTGCGCGATCACTTCGGTGTCGGTTTCAGAGTTGAAGCGGTAACCGCGTTCGATCAGCAGTTCGCGCAGCGGCTCGTGGTTTTCGATGATGCCGTTATGCACCACGGTAATGTAGTCGGAAACATGCGGGTGCGCGTTCGCCTCGGTCGGTTCACCGTGCGTTGCCCAGCGGGTGTGAGCGATGCCGGTGCCGCCGTGCAGATCGGTCTGCTCCGCCGCTTCGGCCAGTTTTTGCACCTTGCCTACGCGGCGCAGGCGACTGACGTTACCCTGCGCGTCGACCACCGCCAGACCGGCGGAGTCATAACCGCGGTACTCGAGACGGCGTAAACCTTCCAACAGAATTTCTGCGATATCACGTTGCGCTACTGCGCCTACAATTCCACACATCAGTTGTATTCCTAATGAACGTCCTTCGTGGACGTTTTCGATGCCTTGACCTGATTTTTGCCGGTTTTACCGTGCGTCCCCGAGCCTGTAGATGGTGGGGTTATTATGTTTTGTATTGGGCTCGTGAATAGAGCCCAACGCAAAACACACTATGGCTTCTTCTTCACCGGGCGCTGCCAGCCCTGAATGTGCACCTGCTTGACGCGGCTCAGGACCAGTTCGTTTTCGGCGATATCTCGCGTCACCGTGGTACCGGCGGCAATGGTGGAGCCTTTGCCGACCGACACCGGCGCCACCAGCTGAGTATCGGAACCGACGAACACGCCATCGCCGATCAGCGTCTTGTGCTTGTTGGCGCCATCGTAATTGCAGGTGATGGTGCCGGCGCCGATATTCACGTCATCGCCAATGTCGGCATCGCCCAGGTAGCTGAGGTGACCGGCCTTGGAGCCTTTGCCCAAACGCGCCTTTTTCATTTCCACGAAGTTGCCGACGTGGGCCCCTGTTGCCAGCTCCGCGCCAGGGCGCAGGCGGGCGAACGGCCCCACGGTGCAGTCGGCTTCCAGCACGCTGTCTTCCAGTACGCTGTAAGGGCTTATCTCGCAGTCATCACCGATCACGCAGTTTTTCAGCACGCAGCCGGCGCCGATTTTCACCCGGTCGCCCAGCTTGACGTGACCTTCGATAATCACATTCGCATCAATAGTGATGTCGCGGCCGTGAACAAGTTCACCGCGCAGGTCGAAACGCGCCGGATCCAACAGCATTACGCCGGCCAGCAGCAGTTTTTCAGACTGTTCCGACTGGAACACGCGCTCCAGGGTCGCCAGCTGCAGACGGTTGTTCACGCCTTCCACTTCGCTCAAACGCGACGGGTGCACGGCTTCGATTTTCTTGCCGTCGGCATGCGCCAACGCAATGATATCGGTGATGTAAAACTCGCCCTGTGCGTTGTCGTTGTTCAACATCCCCAGCCAGCGCTTCAGATCGCGCCCATTCGCCACCAGGATGCCGGTATTGATCTCATTGATCTGACGCTGCGCTTCGCTGGCGTCCTTGTGTTCGACGATGCCCACCACGTCACCCTGCTCGCGCACGATGCGGCCATAGCCGCTCGGGTCGTCCAGCTTGACCGTCAGCAGGCCGATGCCGCCCTGCGGCTTGGCCGCCAACAGGCGCTGCAGCGTATCCACGGAAATCAACGGCACGTCGCCATACAGCATCAATACGTCTTCATCGTCGGCAAAATGCGGCGCCGCCTGCTGCATCGCATGGCCAGTGCCCAATTGCTCGGCCTGCAGCACCCAGTTCAGCGCGCCCTCGGTCAACGTGCTTTTCAGCAGATCGCCGCCGTGGCCGTATACCAGGTGTACATGTTGCGCGCCCAGTTTCATCGCGGCATCAATGACGTGTTGCACCATCGGCTTGCCGGCCAACGGATGTAAGACCTTGGGAAGATCGGAATACATGCGTGTTCCCTTGCCCGCGGCGAGGATAACCACGCTCATTGCGCTGTTCGACATAAGCAACCTGATAACTCCATTTTGATAGACGAAAGTAAAACCGTTTAGCGGCGATATTACTACATATTTCTCTGCACGAACCCGGCGCAGGCCGCGCGGGCCTTGGCCTGCCGCTATCGCGGCCAATTCGACGCCGGGACGAAAAAACTGTCGGCGATCGGCGACGTTTCTTTCCCGATATCAGGGGTTATACACCACTCTGTACGCCGGGCTGAAATGCTTATTTTAAAGTAAAAAAAAAGCGACCCTATAGGCCGCTTTCTTAAAGTTGGGTGCTCTGCACCCAAACATTACATCGCTTTTCTGGTGAGCTCGATAACGCGCAGTTTTGCGATCGCTTTCGCCAGTTCAGCGGATGCCTGAGCATAGTCGACATCGCCATGAGAGCTGCGAATGTGTTCTTCAGCTTTACGCTTAGCTTCCAACGCTCTCGCTTCGTCGAGGTCAGTACCACGGATAGCAGTGTCCGCCAGCACGGTAACCACGCTCGGCTGCACCTCGAGGATGCCGCCGGACAGGTAGATGAACTCTTCTTCACCGTGCTGCTTAACAATACGCACCATGCCAGGCTTGATGGCAGTCAGCAGCGGCGCATGGCCAGGGAAGATCCCCAGTTCACCTTCGCTGCCTGTCACCTGGATCTTCTGCACCAGGCCGGAAAACATCTGTTTTTCCGCGCTGACTACATCCAGATGGTAAGTCATAGCCATATCACCCTCCTCTCAAGGCGTTACAGTTTCTTGGCTTTTTCCACTGCTTCTTCAATGGTGCCAACCATGTAGAACGCCTGCTCCGGCAGGTGGTCATAGTCGCCGTCCATAATGCCTTTGAAACCACGGATGGTGTCTTTCAGCGATACGAACTTGCCCGGAGAACCGGTGAAGACTTCTGCCACGAAGAACGGCTGAGACAGGAAGCGTTGGATCTTACGCGCACGGGATACGACCAGTTTGTCTTCTTCAGACAGCTCGTCCATACCCAGGATCGCGATGATATCTTTCAGTTCCTGGTAGCGTTGCAGAATGGACTGCACGCCACGCGCTACGTCGTAGTGCTCCTGGCCAACGACCAGCGGATCCAGCTGACGGCTGGTGGAATCCAGCGGGTCAACGGCCGGGTAGATACCCAGAGAAGCGATGTTACGGCTCAGTACCACGGTTGCGTCCAAGTGCGCAAAGGTGGTGGCTGGAGACGGGTCAGTCAAGTCATCCGCAGGAACGTAAACGGCCTGTACGGAAGTGATCGAACCGGTCTTGGTCGAGGTGATACGTTCTTGCAGAACGCCCATCTCTTCCGCCAGCGTCGGCTGATAACCTACCGCGGATGGCATACGGCCCAGAAGTGCGGACACTTCGGTACCGGCCAGGGTATAACGGTAGATGTTGTCAACGAACAGCAGAACGTCACGGCCTTCGTCACGGAATTTCTCCGCCATGGTCAGACCGGTCAGCGCAACGCGCAGACGGTTACCTGGTGGCTCGTTCATCTGGCCGTAAACCAGGGATACTTTGTCCAGAACGTTGGAGTCGGTCATTTCGTGGTAGAAGTCGTTACCCTCACGAGTACGCTCGCCCACGCCCGCAAACACGGAATAACCGGAGTGCTCGATCGCGATGTTACGGATCAGCTCCATCATGTTTACGGTTTTACCTACGCCCGCACCGCCGAACAGACCGACTTTACCGCCCTTGGCGAATGGACAAATCAGGTCCATTACCTTGATACCGGTTTCCAGCAGTTCCTGGGAGCTGGACAGCTCTTCGTAGCTTGGTGCCGCGCGGTGAATCGCCCAACGCTCTTCTTCGCCGATGTCGCCTTTCATGTCGATCGGTTGACCCAATACGTTCATGATACGGCCCAGGGTAGCTTTACCCACCGGCACTTCAATCGGGTGGTCCAGGTTGTTCACTTTCAGACCGCGACGCAGACCGTCGGAGGTCCCCATTGCGATACAGCGAACCACGCCACCGCCCAGCTGTTGCTGAACTTCCAACACCAGTTTTTCGGTGCCGTTTTCTACCTCAAGGGCGTCGTACACTTTTGGTACGGCATCCTGAGGGAACTCGACGTCCACCACGGCGCCGATTACCTGGATAATCTTTCCAGTAGCCATCTTGAATCCTCTACGTAATTCGTAAACCTAGCTTAAACCGCGGAGGCTCCCGAAACGATCTCGGTGAGTTCCTGAGTGATGCTGGCCTGACGCGCCTTGTTGTATACCAACTGCAGCTCTTTGATCAGGCTACCGCCGTTATCGGTTGCGGCTTTCATCGCGACCATTCGTGCGGCCTGCTCGCTGGCCAGGTTTTCCACGACGCCCTGATAAACCTGCGACTCCACATAGCGGCGCAGCAAGGTATCAAGCAGCACTTTTGGATCCGGTTCATACAGGTAATCCCAAGGCGTTTTCTTCAGCTCTTCGTCATCGGCTGGCGGTAACGGCAGCAGCTGAAGCACCTGCGGCTCTTGGGACATCGTATTAACAAATTTGTTGCTGACAATGTACAGCTTGTCCAAACGACCTTCGTCGTAGGCCTGCAGCATCACTTTCACCGGCCCGATCAGATCCGACAGGGAAGGTTTATCCCCCATGCCGGTCACCTGGGCAACCACGTTGCCACCCACGGAACCAAAGAAAGAGGCTGCTTTAGAGCCAATCAGCGCCAAATCGGTTTCGACGCCTTTTTCGGACCAGGCTTTCATCTCCGCCAGCAGCTTTTTGAACAGGTTGATGTTCAAGCCGCCGCAGAGACCACGGTCAGTAGACACCACCAGATACCCAACGCGCTTAACGTCACGCTCATCCAGGTACGGGTGCTTGTACTCCAGATTCCCTAACGCAAGGTGACCAATCACTTTGCGCATGGTCTCTGCATAAGGACGGCTGGCCGCCATGCGATCCTGCGATTTACGCATTTTGGAGGCGGCGACCATTTCCATCGCTTTAGTGATCTTTTGCGTGTTTTGCACGCTAGCGATCTTACTACGTATCTCTTTTGCGCCGGCCATCTCTGCTTCTCCTCAGTGCCAGACGGCCTGCTGTCTTTCAACAGCAGGACCGTTCGGCGTTACCAGGACTGGGTTTTCTTGAAGGTCTCGAGGACGTCTTTCAACTTGCCCTCGATCTCATCATTGAAGTTGCCAGTTTGGTTGATGTGGTTCAGCAGCTCGGCGTGCTCGCGGTCCGCATAGGCCACCAGCGCGGCTTCGAAGCTCACCACTTTGGCGACTTCGACATCGTTCAGGTAACCGCGTTCTGCGGCAAACAGCACCAGAGACTGTTGTGCAACCGACATTGGCGCATACTGTTTCTGTTTCAGCAGCTCGGTCACTTTCTGACCGTGGCTCAGCTGTTTGCGGGTCGCGTCGTCCAGATCGGAGGCGAACTGGGAGAACGCAGCCAGTTCACGATACTGCGCCAGCGCGGTACGGATACCACCGGACAGTTTCTTCATGATCTTGGTCTGCGCGGCGCCACCAACACGGGATACGGAGATACCCGGGTTAACTGCCGGACGAATACCGGAGTTGAACAGGTTGGATTCCAGGAAGATCTGACCATCGGTAATCGAGATTACGTTGGTCGGAACGAACGCGGAAACGTCACCCGCCTGGGTTTCAATGATCGGCAGAGCGGTCAGTGAACCAGTTTTACCTTTAACTTCACCTTTGGTGAAGGCTTCAACGTACTCGGCGTTAACGCGCGCTGCACGCTCCAGCAAGCGGGAGTGCAGGTAGAATACGTCGCCTGGGTAAGCTTCACGACCTGGCGGACGACGAAGCAGCAGGGAAATCTGGCGGTAAGCAACGGCCTGTTTGGACAGGTCATCGTACACGATCAGCGCATCTTCACCGCGGTCACGGAAGTATTCGCCCATTGCGCAACCGGCGTATGGCGCGAGGTATTGCAGTGCAGCGGATTCGGAAGCGGTCGCTACCACCACGATGGTGTTGGCCAGTGCGCCGTGCTCTTCCAGTTTGCGCACCACGTTAGCGATGGTGGACGCTTTCTGGCCGATAGCCACGTAAACGCATTTGATGCCGGAGTCGCGTTGGTTGATGATCGCATCGATCGCCAGCGCGGTTTTACCGGTCTGACGGTCACCGATCACCAGCTCACGCTGGCCGCGGCCGATTGGAATCATGGCGTCAACGGATTTGTAGCCAGTCTGAACCGGCTGATCAACGGACTGACGCTCGATAACGCCTGGGGCGATAGCTTCTACCGGAGAGAAACCATCGTTTTCAATCGGGCCTTTGCCGTCGATTGGTGCGCCCAGGGTGTTAACTACGCGGCCCAGCAGACCACGACCGACTGGAACTTCCAGGATACGGCCGGTGCATTTAACCTTCATGCCTTCGGCCAGATCCGCGTACGGACCCATGACCACGGCACCGACGGAGTCGCGCTCCAGGTTCAATGCGATTGCGTAACGGTTGCCAGGCAGCGCGATCATTTCGCCCTGCATAACTTCGGCCAGGCCGTGTACGCGGATGATCCCGTCGCTGACGGAAACGATAGTACCTTCATTGTGAGCTTCGCTCACTACATTGAACTGAGCAATGCGCTGCTTGATCAGTTCGCTGATTTCGGTGGAATTCAGTTGCATGCTCCAGTCCCCTTAAGACTGCAAGACGTCTGTCAGGCGTTCAAGACGACCGCGAACGCTGCCATCAATCACCATATCGCCGGCGCGAACAACGATGCCGGCCAGTACAGACTTGTCAATTTTGCAATTCAGCTTAACTTTGCGTGACAGACGTTTTTCCATCGCAGCGGCGATTTTCACCTGCTGTTCGTCGCTCAGCGCGCTCGCAGAGAGCACTTCGACTTCGACGGTGGATTCCAGCGAGGCGCGCAGTTCGATGAACTGCTGCAGCACGGCAGGAAGAACCAGTAAACGTCCATTTTCGGCCATTACACGGATAAAGTTCTGGCCATGTTCGTCGAGCCGATCGCCACAAACCGCGATGAACGTCTTGGACAGCGTTTCTGGCGCAACCGCGCCAGACAGCAGTTCAGAAATCTGTTCATTGCGAGTGACTTCAGCCGCAAACGCCAGCATGTCCTGCCAGCGCTCTACGCTTTGGTGCTCAACGGCAAAGTCAAAAGCTGCTTTGGCGTAGGGGCGAGCTACAGTTACAAATTCAGACATCAGCCCCTCCCTCCTTACAGTTCAGCGACCAGTTTATCAACGATGTCGCTGTTAGCAGCTTCATCCACGGAACGTTCGATGATCTTCTCGGCGCCGGCAATTGCCAGCATCGCGACTTGCTTACGCAACTCTTCACGAGCGCGCTTACGTTCGGCTTCGATCTCAGCCTGAGCCTGCGCCACGATTTTGTTACGTTCCTGCTCGGCTTCGGCTTTCGCTTCATCCATGATCTGAGCTTTGCGTTTGTTCGCTTGCTCGATGATCACCTGAGCTTCTGCTTTGGCAGTTTTCAGCTGGTCGGTCGCATTGGCTTGCGCTAAGTCCAGATCTTTTTTGGCACGCTCTGCAGAAGCGAGGCCGTCAGCGATTTCTTTCTGACGTTTCTCGATGGCAGCCATGATCGGCGGCCATACGTACTTCATGCAGAACCAGACAAACAGAACGAACGCGATGGCCTGGCCGAGGATTGTTGCGTTAAGATTCACAGCACAATGCCTCTTTAAAAGTTAATAGTTTGGTTACGTCGTAGAGGGTTGCTCTACTTACGCGACGGCGAACATCACGTACAGACCCAGACCTACAGCGATCATCGGGATGGCGTCGACCAGACCCATAACGATAAAGAACTGTGTACGCAGCAGAGGAATCAGGTCAGGCTGACGAGCAGCGCCTTCCAAGAATTTACCACCCAGGATGCCGATACCGATCGCAGCACCGATTGCCGCTAACCCCATCATCACAGCGGCAGCCATGTACAGCAGATCCATACTCAGGTTTTCCATGACAGTCTCCAGTTTGTTTCAGTTTAAAAGTGCAAGTGTTTTAAGAAAATCAGTGCTCTTCAGACGCCATCGACAGATAGACGATCGTCAGAACCATGAAAATAAAGGCTTGAAGCGTAATGATCAGGATGTGGAAGATAGCCCAAGGCAAGCTCAGGACCCACTGTGACCACCACGGCAACAGGCCGGCAATCAGGATGAAGATCAACTCACCCGCATACATGTTGCCGAACAGTCGCAGACCCAGTGAAACAGGTTTGGACAGCAGGCTGACACCTTCAAGAATCAGGTTGATAGGAATGAATACAGGGTGGTTGAACGGCTGCATGGTCAACTCTTTAACGAACCCGCCAACGCCTTTCATTTTGATGCTATAGAACAGAATCAGGATAAACACGCCCAGCGCCATCGACAGCGTGACGTTCACATCGGCGGTAGGCACTACGCGCAGCGCAGGCAGGCCGAGATGCGCCCCGATGAACGGCAGGAAGTCTACCGGAATCAGGTCCATCAGGTTCATCAGGAACACCCAGACGAACACGGTCAGCGCCAGCGGCGCAATCACCTTGCTCTTGCCGTGGTACATGTCGCGCACGCTGCTGTCGACGAAACCGACCACCAGCTCCACGGCGGTTTGCAGTTTACCCGGCACGCCGCTGGTGGCGTTTTTGGCCACTTTGCGGAAGATCACTAGGAACAGAACCCCGAGGACGACGGAGAAAAACATCGAGTCGAGGTTAATCGACCAAAACCCAGTCCCGACCTGAAGCTGCGTCAGGTGGTGACCGATATACTCCTGTGGACTGTTGTATCCCTCTGCAGACATGATGCCTCTACCCTTTATTTAGTTAATTTCGGTAACTGTTAATCACGGCCGGTGCCACTATTTGCACCACTAACACCGCTAAATAGGTCAGGCCAAGCGGTATAAACTCCGCCTTGAACACCCCCAGCGCCACGATCAGCAAAACGATGGTGATCACGACCTTTAGCCCCTCGCCGATGGCGAACGACCAGGCAACCCTACCGGGCGCCGGCGTTTGCGCCTGATGGCGCAAGGCAAACAGCATAAACATTGCACTCGGCAACCAGGCGGCGAGACCGCCTGCCAACGCCGAAGCGCCCCATTCCGGGCTTTTCAGCCAGAAAGCAACGCTGATCAGAACAAAAGTCATTAACTGCAAAAACAGCAGTTTGCGTGCGACTTTCCCGCTGTATAGGGACACAGACATGACGTTTGTTCTCTCCGTACCCCAGAGGGGGTATGCTGAGTGACGTATACAACTGTTTTTGCTGTCCTGAGTCAAGCAGCAAAAAACGAGCAAATTATACGGGGCATACCAACGAATTCAATCGATAAGTAGCGAAAAGGTGAACAATTATTTAAATTTCCCTATTCCAGCCTATTTTCACAAGAAAACGGTCGGAATAATAGGGCGCATTTAATTGTCTGATTATTCCAGCGTTGCGTTTAGAAACGCGAAGCCGATCACAATAATGCCCTTCGCTGATTTATAGCCGATAGACAATCAAACCGTCTTTAGCAATTTGAGCGATCAAAAGATTATATAAATCAAAACATTATCAGTTAACTGTTCAAAAACAATCCGTATACCCGATGAAAACCTTTTATTGACAAGCAACGGGGCAATATTCCAACAGCCAATTAACATTAGCAGCAAAGGCCAATCTTTCGCACATGATTGCTAACGTGACTATTTCTAATTGCAATTACTCTATTGTCGCTAATTAGCCGCGTTTTTTGTGTTAATGGAAAGTAAATTAACTAAAAAAAGCGACCAATTAATTAGCCTGCTTACTTTTACACGCCGTACTAGCGTTAATTCACGCTTGTTTGATCAAAAACAAACTCAGTTTGCCTTAAGCACCACCAGATGGCGTTCGCCTTCCAGTTCTGGCACCTGCAGCCGCACGATAGACTCCAGGCTAACGCCCTCCGGCAGGTGCGCCAATTCTTCATCCGGGCGCACGCCTTTCAAGGCGTAAAAACGCCCCTGCCCTTTCGCCGGCAAATGATGGCACCAGGACAACATATCCTGCAGCGAAGCGAACGCCCGGCTGATCACGCCATCGAACGGTGGCTCGGCCGGAAACGCCTCAACGCGGCTCTGCACCGGCTCGATATTGTTCAGGCCCAGTTCATGCTGCACCTGGCGCAGGAAACGCACGCGCTTGCCCAGGCTGTCGAGCAGCGTGAAATGCGCATCCGGACGCACGATCGCCAGCGGAATACCCGGTAAACCGGGGCCGGTGCCGACATCGATAAAACGCGATCCCTGCAGATGCGGGTTGACCACGATGCTGTCGAGGATATGGCGCACCAGCATTTGCTGCGGATCGCGCACCGACGTGAGGTTATAAGCCTTGTTCCACTTATCCAGCATGCCGACATAGCCCAGCAGTTGCTGTTTCTGCTGATCGGGCAGCTCAATGCCTGCTGCCGCGAGCAGCGAGTCTAATTTTTTTTGCACAACGGATCCTTTGGCAGGCGCTGAACGACCAGCGGATGGTTAGCTGGCGCAATGAGGCGCCTATGATAATTCAGCGCGTAAGTGATGTCAGCGGCCGTTTGGCTACGGGTTGAGCAAACGGCCGCCTGGATGCGGGATTTATGCGCTGCGGCGCAGCAGCCCCTGCTTTTTCAGCCAAATCAGCAAAATCGAGATCGCCGCCGGCGTAATGCCGGAGATGCGTGAAGCCTGGCCAATGGAGTTCGGTTTGTGATCGTTCAGTTTGGCGATCACTTCGTTCGACAACCCCGACACCTGACGGTAGTCGAGATCCAGCGGCAGCACGGTGTTCTCGTTGCGCTGCTGTTTTTCGATCTCTTCCTGCTGGCGAGCGATATAGCCTTCGTATTTGACCTGGATCTCGACCTGTTCGGCAGCCTGCACATCCTCCAGCGGCGGCGCGAAGGCGTCGATGCCGGTCAATTGCGCGTAGTCCATTTCCGGGCGGCGCAGCAGCTCTTCGCCGTTCGCTTCGCGTGACAGCGGCGCTTTCAGCAGCGCATTGACCTGTTCGACGTTCTCGGCGTGCGGATGCATCCAGATGTCGCGCAGGCGCTGACGTTCACGTTCGATTCGCTCCAGCTTCTCGCTATAGCGCGCCCAACGCACGTCGTCCACCAGGCCAAGTTCACGGCCTTTTTCCGTCAGACGGAGATCGGCGTTGTCTTCACGCAGCATCAGACGATACTCGGCACGCGAGGTAAACATGCGATACGGCTCTTTGGTGCCGAGGGTGCTGAGATCGTCCACCAGCACGCCCAGATAGGCTTGATCGCGACGTGGCGCCCAGCCTTCTTGCTCGGCGGCGAAGCGACCGGCGTTCAGACCGGCCAGCAGCCCCTGTGCGGCGGCTTCTTCATAGCCGGTGGTGCCGTTGATCTGGCCGGCGAAGAACAGGCCTTGAATGAATTTGCTTTCCAGCGTCGGTTTCAGGTCGCGCGGATCGAAGAAATCGTACTCGATAGCATAACCAGGGCGAATAATACGCGCGTTTTGCATCCCTTCCATCGAACGGACGATCTGCATTTGCACGTCGAACGGCAGGCTGGTGGAGATCCCGTTAGGGTAAATCTCGTTGCTGGTCAGGCCTTCCGGCTCGAGGAAGATCTGGTGCGCGTTGCGATCGGCAAAACGCATGACCTTATCTTCGATCGACGGGCAGTAACGTGGGCCGATCCCTTCGATGATCCCGGCATACATCGGGCTGCGATCGAGGTTATTGCGGATCACGTCATGGGTTTTTTCATTGGTATGGGTGATATAGCACGCCATTTGTTCCGGATGCTGGCTGGCATCGCCCAGGAACGAGAATACCGGCACCGGCGTATCGCCGTGTTGCGGCGCCAGTACGCTGAAATCGATAGTGCGGGCGTCGATGCGCGGCGGTGTCCCGGTTTTCAAGCGGTTGACGCGCAGCGGCAGTTCACGCAAACGCTGAGACAGCGAGATCGAAGGCGGATCCCCGGCGCGGCCGCCGCTGTAATTTTCCAGGCCGATATGGATCTTGCCGTCCAGGAAGGTGCCTACGGTCAATACCACCGCTTTGGCGCGGAATTTCAGGCCCATTTGGGTGACGGCGCCCACGACGCGATCGTTTTCGACAATCAGATCCTCAACTGGCTGTTGGAAGATCATCAGATTGGGCTGGTTCTCCAACGCGGTACGGATCGCCTGGCGATACAACACGCGATCCGCCTGAGCGCGTGTGGCGCGAACGGCTGGGCCTTTGCTGGCGTTTAGTATCCTAAACTGTATGCCGGCGTGGTCGATCGCTGTCGCCATCAGGCCGCCGAGTGCATCAATTTCCTTAACCAGATGCCCTTTACCAATACCGCCAATCGCCGGGTTACAGGACATCTGTCCCAGCGTGTCGATATTGTGTGTCAATAATAAAGTCTGACGTCCCATGCGCGCCGCGGCCATGGCGGCCTCGGTACCTGCATGGCCACCACCGATGATGATGACGTCAAATTGATCTGGATAAAACATGGAACTGCACCTCGCCGTATTGCGAACGATCGTATTTGCCCTGGGGTCGGGGATTCTACTCAAGTTTAGACGATCGACCAAGTGGTCAGGATCGTCGGTAATTAAAAGAAGATCTTTTTTATTTAAAGATCTCTTTATTAGATCTCTTATTAGGATCGCGATCCTCTGTGGATAAGTGACTATTCACGATGAAGATCAGCAGATTAAGGAGGATCGTTTGCTGTGAATGATCGGTGATCCCGACGCAGATAAGCTGGGATCTAAAAGGCTTGTTATGCACAGGACAAAAAGCGCACTACGGTTGTTATTGGGATAACTACGGCTTTTACCCTGCTTTTAAGCTTAGTTATCCACAATCGTTCGCGCGATCTTTAGACGAATTAGAGTAAATTAATCCAGTTTTTTACCCATTCCTCGGCCGGATCCTCGGGAATTTCATGCTCGGTCACGTCGATCTCGAGACGATCGCCGATCCTTTTAGCGCCTCTGGCGATCAACAGATCGTCGATCTGTTTGATCGCACCGCAGAAGGTGTCGTATTCCGAACTGCCTAAACCGACGGCGCCGAACTGCACTTCTGAAAGATCCGGCTGCTGCTCAGCGATCTGTTCCAACAGCGGCTGAAGGTTATCCGGTAGTTCGCCGGCGCCGTGCGTGGAAGAGACCACCAGCCAGCGGCCGTTCAACGGCAGTTCATCCAGTTCAGGGCCGTGCAGCATCTCGGTAGAAAAACCCGCGTCTTCCAGCTTTTCAGCCAAATGTTCAGCCACGTATTCGGCGCTGCCAAGCGTACTGCCACTGATCAGAGTAATGTCTGCCATGAACCAACGATCCCAACCTTCTCACTCAAAGTGGCTGCATTGTACGCTGTGAATCGGCTGGGATCTACCTGTGGATAATGTGGGTATGCAATTTGGCGGGTTACGGCACGATGGTGCGCATAATGGGGTTCTGCAGCGAGATCAGCGTTTCGGTAGACTGGATCTCGTCGATGGTCTGGATCTTGTTGATAAGTACCTGTTGCAACGCGTCGATCGAGCGGCACATCACTTTAATAAAGACGCTGTAGTGGCCGGTGGTGTAATAGGCTTCCACCACTTCTTCCAGGCTTTCCAGCTTCTTCAGTGCCGAAGGGTAGTCCTTGGCGCTCTTTAATATGATGCCGATAAAGCAGCACACGTCGTAGCCCAGCTGTTTGGGACTGACGTCAATGCGCGCGCCGGTGATGATCCCGGCCTGTTTCATCTTTTCCACCCGCACGTGAATGGTGCCGGGGCTGACGGCGAAGTTTTTCGCCAGTTCGGCGTACGGTGTGCGCGCATTGTCCATCAGGGCGTTGAGGATGCCGCGATCGAGATTATCGATCTGATAAATTTCCGCCATTTAATTCCCCATTAATTAACGATTGTTGAATTCAGTCCGGGTAAAAATGAACGATTAAAAGTGAAAAGGCAATATTGATTAGCGGATATTGAATTGGTGCATCATTTTGTTGCTTAATCGATGGCAACAGAGACAGGTTTACAAGAGATACGGCAATGAAAAAACAGTTTATCCAAAAACAACAACAAATCAGCCAGGTCAAATCCTTCTTCTCCCGCCAGCTGGAACAGCAGCTCGGTCTGATCGAAGTGCAGGCCCCGATCCTTAGCCGCCTGGGCGACGGCACGCAGGATAACCTCTCCGGCAGCGAGAAAGCGGTGCAGGTCAAAGTCAAAACCTTGCCGGACGCCACCTTCGAAGTGGTGCACTCACTGGCGAAATGGAAACGCAAGACCCTGGGCAGCTACGATTTTGGTGCCGGCGAAGGCCTGTACACCCATATGAAGGCGCTGCGCCCGGATGAAGACCGCCTGACGCCAATCCACTCGGTGTACGTCGATCAGTGGGACTGGGAGCGGGTGATGGGCGACGGTGAGCGCGGTCTGGACTATCTGAAAAGTACCGTGCGCAGCATTTACGCCGCGATCAAGGCGACGGAAGCGGAAGTCAGCCGTGAGCATGGCCTGACCCCGTTCCTACCGGAACAGATCCACTTCGTGCACAGCGAAACCCTGCTGCAGCGCTATCCGGATCTGGACGCCAAAGGGCGTGAGCGGGCGATCGCCAAAGAGCTGGGCGCGGTGTTCCTGATCGGCATCGGCGGCAAGCTGTCGCACGGCAAATCGCATGATGTGCGTGCGCCGGATTATGATGACTGGACCACGCCGACGGCGGATGGCCTGTCGGGCCTGAACGGCGATATCGTGGTGTGGAACCCGGTGCTGCAGGACGCTTTCGAGCTTTCTTCCATGGGCATCCGCGTCGACGCCGCAGCGCTGAAACATCAGCTGGCGCTGACCGGCGATGAAGATCGTATGAAGCTGGAATGGCATCAGTCGTTGCTTCGCGGCGATATGCCGCAGACCATCGGTGGCGGCATCGGTCAGTCGCGTTTGGTGATGTTGCTGTTGCAGCTGTCGCATATCGGCCAGGTGCAGTGCGGCGTGTGGTCGCCGGAAGTGCGCGACGCGGTTGAAGGCCTGCTCTGATTCCGCCTAGCGCCGCCAGCGGCGCATCAACCGGCTTTTCAACCCGGTATCGAAGCGCCAGATGTGATCGAAGATGCGCATGATGCCGGGTTTGCCGTAGGCGGACATCGCCACCGCGTGGAAACGCTGCTGGTGGCTTTGCTGCTGCTGTTTCACCTTCTTTATTACCTCCTCCGGCAACCGCTGGGCGATAAAATCGGAAATGATCACCGCATCGGCGTCGAACCAGCCGCTCTCCGCCATTTTGGTGACGGTGGCGTTCAGGCAGGCCGCCAGATCGGTGCCGCCACGAAACTGCTGGCCGAGAAAGCGCACCGCTTGTTCGATGCCGCTGGCGGCGGTGAGTTCGTAATGCACGATCTGGTTGGCGAACAGCATGATATAGCAGCGGCGGTTGTCCGCCAGCGCAATGCGCAGCAGCGCCAGACAGAACGCCTTGGCGCACTGTTCGTTGAAACCGCCCATCGATCCGGAGGTGTCCACGCAGACGATAAACGGCCCGCGCGGCTGCTGATCCTGCTGCTGGTGGGTGACCTGACGGATCAAGATCTGTTCCTGCCAGACGTCGCCCTGCAGGCGGTAGCTCAGCAGTCGCTTTTCCAGCAGGCGGCGATAAAACTCGAATTCCAGCTCTTCAATCCCCAGCGTCGCCAGCTCCGGCGGCAGCAGGCGCAGAATGTCGTCGCTTTGATGAATGCCGCTCACTTCTTCCGGCAGCGTGGCCGGCACCTGCACCATAACCCTGAACGGCTCCGGCTGCGCGTCCTGCTGCGGCACCGCCTTGGCCTGATAGCTGCGGCCCAGCTGCTGCGCCAGCTTTTTCAGCTCCGGCTGCTGCTGCAAAAAGTTGCCGTACTCCACCAGCCGCTGGTAATCGCCGCGCTGCAGCTGGCCTTTGCTCATGTCCCACAGCCTGCCGGCGGCGGTGTCGTTTTCCGACAGCAGCGGTTCCAGCGCGCCGCTCAGCGCCAGGCGTTCCTGCAGTTCCGCCATCAGCTGCTCGCGCTCTTGTTCCAGCAACTGGTGGTGCAACATGGTGGCCTGCAGCGTCAGGCTGATGCGCCAGCGCTGCAGAAACAGCGTTTGAAAACTGTCGTCCAACGGATGATTGGGCAGATCGGCGGCGTCCACCAGCGCGCGCGCCTGTTCATAAAACGGGGAAACCAGCTGGCGCAGCAGCTCCATCGTGTCGTTGAGGTTGTGATAGAACTGGGTATTGTTCTCCAGCTGGCACTGTTGGTAGCGATAGAATTCCTGCGCCAACGCCGGCGGCACCATGGCCTCCTGCAAACGCTCCTTTAGCTGCAGCTTCCAGCGCGGCAGATCGCGATCCAGCGCTCGGCGTAGGGCCGGAAACTTTTTAAAAAATACCGACAGCTGCGGCGCCGCCAGCATGCCGACTATCATCTCCTCGATCATCTCGCCTTCGGTGATCGCCAGCAGCAGATCGAGCGTCTCCAGACTGAGCATGGTTACTGGCCGCGCATTTGCTGCTGTTGCTGTTTAACCTGTTCCGCGACCTGCAGCAGACTGGCTTCGATCTTGGCCAGACCGGCGGCGGACGTGAACAGGCAGGGCTGATGTTGGCTGAAGGCGCGGCGCTGCTCCGCCAGGCGCTGGGCCAATGCGTCCATTTCATCCAGCAGCGCCTGCGGCGTAGCGGTAGCCTGTTTGCCCGGCAGCGCCAGCAGCGACGGCTGGCGGCTGACGTCCAACACCGTCAGGTGCAGTTGGTCATCGACGTCCAAATCGATCGGCTGCGCGAAGCCGATGCCGTTCAACTTGGCGCGCACGTCGCCGCCTTTTTGCAGCCAGTTGTCCAGCGCGCTGCTTTCGATGCTCAGATGGTTGACCTGAATGTCATGCAGCTGCAGCGGTTTTTGCAGCAGCAGGGTGAGGGTGCCGCCGGCGAACGGCGTGGCCAGCGCGTATTGCGGTTTGCGGCTGAACATCCCGCCTTTTTTCACCAGGCTGATGGCCTGCCGGTCGCTTTGTTGCTGCTGGTCCTGCATCCAGCGGGTATGGATCTGTTGCAGTTGGATCAACATCGACTGCTGCTGATAGGCCGATTCGGTCAGCAGTTGATCGATCTGCTGTTGCAGCAGCTTCAGCGAGGTGAGATCGTGCCACAGGCAGTCTTTCAACAGCATCAGATCGAGCGGGGCGATGGCGTCGCGCCCGCTGAAGAAGGCGCAGGCCTGCAGCAGGCGCAGGGCTTTTTTCCAGCGTCGATCGGAGACGTACGGCGCCTGTTCCAGCGCGTCCAGCCGCTGGCGCAGTTGGAAAATCAGCTCAAAGCAGGCTTCCGGCAGCGCCACCTTATCGATCTGCGGCTGCCACTGCAGAAACTCTTCGTCGCTGATGCTCAGCGCCGCCGGCACCGGGTTTTGGCTTTCGCTCTGGCGGTTGACCAGCAGCGAGCGGAAATTCTGTTTATCCTGCACCTTGTCCAGCCACAGGCGAATCAGCATGCGGTCATACAGGGCTTCGAGGCTGTTGTCCGCTTCGGGCAGTTCGTTGGAAGCGGTGACCAGCAGGCGCAGCGGGATCGGTTCTTCGCTGTTGCCGTTGCGAAAGCGGCGTTCGTTGATCGCCGTCAGCAGGGTGTTGAGGATCGCCGGGCCGGCCTTCCAGATCTCGTCCAGAAACACGATCTCCGCTTCCGGCAGATAGCCGGCGGTCAGGCGTTGATAGCGCCCTTCATCTTTCAGCGCCTGAATCGAGAGCGGGCCGAAGACCTCTTCCGGCGTGGAAAAGCGCGTCATCAGGTATTCAAAAGAGCGGGCGTTGCGGAAGGCAAACTTCAGCCGGCGCGCGATCAGGCTTTTGGCGATGCCGGGCGGGCCGAGCAAGAATACGCTTTCGCCGCTCAGCGCCGCCAGCAGGCACAGGCGGATCGCCTCTTGCCGCTCATAAAGGCCGCTCTCCAGCGCGCTGCTGAGGCGGGAAATTCGTTCTGCCAGAAGGGATGATGGCGTCATATAATCGTCGTATTGTCCGAGAGTTAGCCAATCTTGGTCGATAATTCGATGATAAACCACCATTATTTTTAATGGTATAGCTTATTGATTAGTAAAAATTTTCTCAGTTGAGTCGGATATCCGGTTCACATTTTGTTTATTTTTCGGCTCTGATATAAGGGTAGGCAAGCGGTATAAATGGTGCATACTGTGCGGCTTTCTGGTGGGCGTGACGGATCTTTGAGCCCGTATTTTGCCTGATGCGGATGCATCGCTAACGGATGTTCTGATAAAGAAACGAATTATGAGCGCAGAGCATAAGCAGTCCCTATCGGCGGTAACCCTGGCTGCCATCGGCGTGGTCTACGGTGATATCGGCACCAGTCCTCTCTATACGTTGAGAGAGTGTTTCTCCGGCCATTACGGCTTCGATGTTCGTCCAGACGTGGTTTTCGGCTTCCTGTCGCTGATTTTCTGGATGCTGATCGTGATCGTTTCCCTCAAATATCTCACCTACGTGATGCGGGCGGACAACGCCGGCGAAGGCGGCATTTTGACGCTGATGTCGCTGGCCGGGCGCAATACCTCGGCGCGCACCACCGCAGTGCTGGTGATACTGGGCCTGATCGGCGGCAGCTTCTTCTATGGCGAGGTGGTGATCACCCCGGCGATCTCGGTGATGTCGGCGATAGAGGGGTTGGAAATCGCCGCGCCTGCGCTCGACGCCTATATCGTGCCGCTCTCGATTCTGGTGCTGACCCTGCTGTTCGTTATCCAAAAACACGGCACCGGCAGCGTCGGCAAGCTGTTCGCCCCGGTAATGCTGTTGTGGTTCATCGTGTTGGCGGTGCTGGGCGCGCGCAGCATCATTTCGAACCCCGAAGTGCTGCAGGCGCTGAATCCCAAATGGGCGCTTAACTTCTTTATGGAATATAAGAAGGTGTCGTTCTTCGCGTTGGGGGCGGTGGTGCTGTCGATCACCGGCGTTGAGGCGCTGTATGCCGACATGGGGCACTTCGGCAAGTTCCCGATCCGCCTGGCCTGGTTCTCCGTGGTGCTGCCTTCGCTGGTGCTCAACTACTTCGGCCAGGGGGCGTTGCTGCTGAAAAACCCTGAAGCGATCAAAAACCCATTCTTCCTGCTGGCGCCCGACTGGGCGCTGATCCCGCTGCTGATTCTGGCAACCCTGGCAACGGTCATCGCCTCGCAGGCGGTGATTTCCGGCGTCTTCTCGCTGACTCGCCAGGCGGTGCGCCTGGGGTATTTGTCGCCGATGCGCATCATTCACACCTCGGAAATGGAATCCGGCCAGATCTACATTCCGGTGATCAACTGGACGCTGTATATCTCGGTGGTGCTGGTGATCATCGGCTTCGAACACTCCAGCAACCTGGCGGCGGCGTACGGTATCGCCGTCACCGGCACCATGGTGCTGACCAGCATACTGGTCACTTCGGTGGCGATTAATAACTGGCACTGGAACCGCTTCCTGGCGATCGGCATCGTAACCATCTTGCTGATCATCGACGTGCCGATGTTCTCCGCCAACGCCCTGAAGCTGTTCTCCGGCGGCTGGCTGCCGCTGACCCTGGCGCTGGTGATGTTCATCATTATGACTACCTGGAAGAGCGAGCGCTTCCGCCTGTTGCGTCGTCTGCATGAGCACGGCAACTCACTGGAGGCGATGATTGCCTCGCTGGAGAAATCGCCGCCGGTACGGGTGCCGGGCACCGCGGTCTTCTTGTCGCGCGCCACCAACGTCATTCCTTTTGCGCTGTTGCATAACCTGAAACACAATAAGGTGCTGCACGAGCGCGTGGTGCTGCTGACGCTGCGCACCGAGGATGCGCCTTACGTGCACAACGTGCGCCGGGTGACCATCGAGCAGCTGTCGCCGACCTTCTGGCGGGTGGTGGCCAGCTACGGCTGGCGCGAAACGCCGAACGTGGAGGAAGTGTTCCACCGCTGCGGGCTGGAAGGGTTGCCGTGCCGCATGTCGGAGACGTCGTTCTTCATGTCCCATGAATCGCTGATCCTCACCAAGCGGCCATGGTACCTCTACCTGCGCGGCAAACTGTTCGTTGCTCTGAGCCGCAATGCGCTGCGCGCACCGGATCAGTTCGAAATCCCGCCGAACCGGGTCATCGAGCTCGGCACGCAGGTCGAGATCTAACCCGCCTGACAGGGGCTCAGCTAGGCTGGGCCCCTTTTGTTTGCGCTTTCTCCGTGCGCGAACGAAACGTTTCGATGACGATCACACTTCTGCATTGTCCGGGTTGCCTTCCCCTGCCGTTTTTTTACACTCCTCCAGAGAGCGAAACGTTTCGCTAGCGGAGTGAGAAGATGAAAAAAGGCGTATTACTGAATTCCGACGTGTCTGCCGTGATTGCCCGGCTGGGGCATACCGATCAGCTCACCTTGTGCGATGCGGGTTTGCCGATACCGGCGGCGACGCAGCGCATCGATCTGGCGCTGACGCAGGGCGTGCCGACCTTCATGCAGGTGTTCGCGGCGGTCACGCAAGAGATGCAGGTAGAAAGCGCCATCCTGGCGGAAGAAATCGTGAAACAAAATCCGTCGCTCCACGAGGCATTGTTGGCTGAACTGAACGCACTGGGCCAACGCCAGGGCAATACCATCGGCGTGCGTTATATCAGCCATCAGGCGTTTAAAGCGCAAACCGAGCACAGCCGGGCGGTGATCCGCAGCGGGGAGTGTTCGCCTTACGCGAACGTGATCCTGTGCGCCGGCGTAACTTTCTGAGGCGTTTATGCAACCTTTACTGCAACTGAAAGGGATTGATAAAGCCTTTCCCGGCGTGAAGGCGCTTTCCGGCGCCGCTCTCAGCGTTTATCCCGGCAAGGTGATGGCGCTGGTGGGGGAAAACGGCGCCGGGAAGTCCACCATGATGAAAGTGCTGACCGGCATCTACCAGAAAGACGCAGGCAGTCAGTATTTTCTCGGTAAAGAGGTGGCGTTCAACGGGCCTAAGGATTCGCAGGAAGCGGGCATCGGCATTATCCACCAGGAGCTGAACCTGATCCCGCAGCTGACGATTGCGGAAAACATCTTCCTCGGCCGCGAGTTCGTCAACCGTTTCGGCCGCATTGACTGGAAGCGCATGTACGCCGAGGCCGATCGCTTGCTGGCGCGCCTCAACCTGCGCTACAGCAGCCACCGGCTGGTGGGCGAGCTGTCGATTGGCGATCAGCAGATGGTGGAGATTGCCAAGGTGCTGAGCTTCGAATCGAAAGTGATCATCATGGACGAACCAACCGATGCGTTGACCGACACCGAAACCGCCTCGCTGTTCAAGGTGATCAATGAGCTGAAGGCCGAAGGGCGCGGCATCGTCTATATCTCACACCGTCTGAAAGAGATCTTTGAAATCTGCGACGACGTGACGGTATTTCGCGACGGGCAGTTCATCGCCGAGCGGCCGGTGAGCGAGCTGCAGGAAGATTCGCTGATTGAGATGATGGTCGGTCGCAAGCTGGAAGAACAATACCCGCGCCTTGATTTACCGCGCGGGGAAAAGCGGCTGGAAGTCAGTCATCTTTCCGGACCCGGCGTTGAAGACGTCAGCTTTACGCTGTATCGCGGTGAGATCCTCGGCGTGGCCGGCTTGATGGGCGCCGGGCGCACCGAATTGATGAAGATTCTGTACGGCGCCGCGCCGCGCAAGGCCGGCACCGTCAACCTCGACGGCCGCGAGGTGGTCACCCATTCGCCGCAGGATGGATTGGCGAACGGCATCGTCTATATCTCGGAAGACCGTAAGCGCGACGGCCTGGTGCTGGGCATGTCGGTAAAGGAAAACATGTCTCTGACCGCGCTGCGCTACTTCAGCCGCGCCGACGGCAGCCTGAAACAGGCCGACGAGCGGCAGGCGGTGGGGGACTTCATCCGCCTGTTCAATATCAAAACGCCGTCGATGGAGCAGCCGATAGGTCTGCTTTCCGGCGGTAATCAGCAGAAAGTGGCGATCGCCCGCGGCCTGATGACCCGGCCGAAGGTGCTGATCCTCGATGAGCCGACGCGCGGCGTCGATGTCGGGGCGAAAAAAGAGATCTATCAGTTAATCAACCAGTTCAAGCAGGAAGGGCTGAGCATCATTCTGGTGTCTTCGGAAATGCCGGAGGTGATGGGCATGAGCGATCGCATTCTGGTGATGCACGAAGGGCATCTCAGCGGCGAGTTCCCGATTGAACAGGCCACCCAGGAAGCGTTGATGGCGGCAGCCGTCGGCAAGCAATACGGCGTAAAGCAGGAGTAATCAGATATGAGTTCCCAGACTATCGCAGCTAAGCGCTGGTTCAGTAAAGAATGGCTGTTAGAGCAGAAGTCGTTGATTGCGCTGCTGGTGCTGATCGCCGTGGTCTCTTCCATGAGCCCGAACTTCTTCACCCTGAACAACCTGTTCAATATTCTGCAGCAGACCTCGGTCAACGCCATCATGGCGGTGGGGATGACGCTGGTGATCCTCACTTCCGGCATCGATCTGTCGGTGGGATCGCTGCTGGCCCTGACCGGCGCGGTGGCAGCGTCGATCGTCGGCTTTGAAGTCAACGCGCTGGTGGCGGTGGCGGCGGCCTTGGCGCTGGGCGCCGCGATTGGCGCCTGCACCGGGGTGATCGTCGCCAAAGGCAAGGTGCAAGCCTTTATCGCTACGCTGGTGATGATGCTGCTGCTGCGCGGCGTCACCATGGTGTACACCAACGGCAGCCCGATCAATACCGGTTTCACCGACGTGGCCGACACCTTTGGTTGGTTCGGCATCGGCCGTCCGCTGGGTGTGCCTACGCCGATCTGGATCATGGCGTTCGTGTTCATCGCCGCCTGGTATATGCTGCACCATACGCGCCTGGGCCGCTATATTTATGCCCTGGGCGGCAATGAAGCGGCGACACGCCTGTCCGGTATCAGCGTCGATAAAGTGAAAATTATCGTCTATTCGCTGTGCGGCCTGCTGGCGGCGCTGGCGGGGGTGATCGAAGTAGCGCGCCTCTCGTCGGCGCAGCCGACTGCCGGCACCGGCTATGAGCTGGACGCCATCGCCGCCGTGGTGCTGGGCGGCACCAGCCTGGCCGGCGGCAAGGGACGCATCGTCGGCACGCTGATCGGGGCGCTGATCCTCGGTTTTCTGAACAACGGCCTGAATTTACTGGGTGTTTCTTCCTACTACCAAATGATCGTGAAGGCAGTGGTGATACTGCTGGCGGTTCTGGTAGATAACAAAAGCAACAAGTAACCTCCCCCTACAGGAATCACGATGATGAAAATGAAAAAACTGGCAACCTTAGCTTCCGCCATCGCGTTGAGCGCCACCCTGAGCGCCAATGCCATGGCCAAAGACACCATCGCGCTGGTGGTGTCCACCCTCAACAACCCGTTCTTCGTCTCGATGAAGGATGGGGCGCAGCAAGAGGCCAACAAGCTGGGTTATAACCTGGTGGTGCTGGATTCCCAAAACAACCCGGCGAAAGAGCTGGCCAACGTGCAGGATCTGATGGTGCGGGCGCCCAAGCTGCTGTTGATCAACCCGACCGACTCCGATGCGGTGGGCAACGCCATCAAGATGGCCAACCAGGCTAAGATCCCGGTCATCACGCTGGACCGCGTGGCGAGCAAGGGTGAAGTGGTGAGCCATATCGCTTCGGATAACCGCGTGGGCGGCAAAATGGCCGGCGACTTCATCGCCAAGAAAGCGGGCGCCGACGCCAAGGTGATTCAGCTGGAAGGCATTGCCGGCACCTCCGCCGCGCGTGAACGCGGCGAAGGCTTCAAACAGTCGCTGGATCAGAATAAATTCAAGCTGCTGGCCAGCCAGCCGGCCGATTTCGACCGCACCAAGGGCCTGAACGTGATGCAGAACCTGCTGACCGCTCACCCGGATGTGCAGGCGGTATTTGCCCAGAACGATGAAATGGCGCTGGGCGCGCTGCGTGCGCTGCAAACCGCCGGTAAAACCGACGTGATCGTGGTAGGCTTCGACGGCACTGCCGACGGCGTGAAAGCGGTTGAAGGCGGCAAGCTGGCGGCGACCGTGGCGCAGCGTCCCGATCAGATCGGCGTGATAGGCGTGGAAACCGCCGATAAAGTGCTGAAAGGCGAAAAAGTGCCGGCGACCATTCCGGTCGATTTGAAACTGGTCACTCAGTAAGTCATACCAGCGCCATCGGGACGGGGCGTTTACGATGGCGCGCAATTCAGGAATCAATGCGATGGAAACAGGTAAGCTGGTGGTTCTGGGCAGCATCAATGCCGACCATATCCTCAATATTGAACAATTCCCCCACCCGGGCGAAACGGTGATCGGGAAGCAGTATAAGGTGGCGTTTGGCGGCAAGGGCGCGAATCAGGCGGTGGCGGCCGGGCGCAGTGGGGCGGAGATCGCCTTTATCGCCTGCGTGGGTGCCGACGATATCGGCGAGCGTGTCCGCCGGCAGCTGGCGAGCGATCGCATTGATACCCAACCGATTGAAGCCATCGCCGACAGCACCACCGGCGTGGCGCTGATCTTCGTCAACGCCGAAGGCGAGAACGTGATCGGCATCAATGCCGGCGCCAACGCCGCGGTGACGCCGGATTACCTGGCGCGCTACCGGCAAAAAGTCATCGACGCCGACGCCCTGCTGATGCAGCTGGAGTCGCCGTTGGAGACGGTGATCGCCGCCGCCCGCTTGGCCAAGCAACATCAAACGCAGGTGATCCTCAACCCGGCCCCGGCGCGCGAGCTGCCGGACGAGCTGCTGGGGATGATTGATATGATCACCCCGAATGAAACCGAAGCGCAGCGCCTGACCGGCATCGCCGTGGACAGCGACGCCGATGCGGCGCGCGCGGCGCAGGCGCTGCACGACAAAGGCATCGCGACGGTGATCATCACCCTCGGCAGCCGCGGCGTGTGGCTGAGCGAAAACGGCAACGGCAAACGGGTGCCCGGCTTCAAAGTGCAAGCGGTGGATACCATCGCCGCCGGCGATACCTTTAACGGCGCGCTGGTCACTGCCCTGTTGGAAGGCAAGATCATGGCCGACGCGGTGCGTTTCGCCCATGCGGCGGCGGCGATCGCCGTCACCCGCCCCGGCGCGCAGCCTTCGGTGCCGTGGCGCGAAGAGATCGACGCCTTCTTGCAGCAACAGGGGTGATCCTTTGGCCACCATGAAAGATGTCGCCCGCCTGGCGGGCGTTTCAACCTCTACCGTTTCGCATGTGGTCAACAACAATCGCTTTGTCAGCGACAGCGTGCGCGACAAGGTCATGGCGGCCGTGGAACAGTTGAACTATGCGCCTTCTGCGCTGGCGCGCAGCCTGAAGCTTAATCAGACCCGCACCATCGGCATGCTGGTGACCGCCAGCAACAACCCGTTTTATGCTGAAGTGGTGCGCGGCGTGGAGCGCAGCTGCTATGAACGCGGCTACAGCCTGATACTGTGCAATACCGAAGAAGACGCCGCGCGCATGAACCGCAGTATGGAGACGCTGCTGCAAAAGCGCGTCGACGGTTTGCTGTTGATGTGCACCGAAAATCACCGGCCATCTCAGGATGCCCTGAGTCGCTACCCGTCATTGCCGATCGTGATGATGGACTGGGCGCCGTTCGAGGGCGCGAACGACATTATTCAGGATAACTCGCTGCTGGGCGGCGAGATGGCGACCGATCATCTGATCGCCCGCGGCTACCGCAAGATTGCCTGCATCGCCGGCCCGCAGGACAAAACCACCGCTCGTCACCGGCTGGAAGGCTATCGCAACGCGATGCGGCGTGCCGGATTACCGGTTCCGACAGGGTATGAAGTGCATTGCGACTTTGAGTTTGAGGGCGGCGTGAACGCCATGCGCCAACTGCTGGCGCTGGAAGAGCCGCCGCATGCGGTGTTTGCCGGCAACGACGCGGTGGCGGTAGGCGTTTATCAGGCGCTGTATCAGGCCGGGCTTTCCGTGCCGCAGGATATGGCGGTGATGGGGTACGATGACATTGAACTGGCGCGTTATCTGGCGCCGCCGCTGAGCACCATTCATCAACCGAAGGATTCGCTGGGCGAGCTGGCGATCGATGCGCTGATCAACCGCCTGCAAAACCCGGAGCGCGCTCCCCAGGTGCTGGTGCTGACGCCCGAGCTGGTGGAACGCGCCTCGGTGGGCCGCCGTTAACTGGCCGCCTTCGCTTCTTTCTTGCTTTCCTGGCCGCTGATCAAGTTGCGGCCATCTTTCCTTCTCAGCAACATAAATACCAGCGCCGACGCCACGGTGACGATCCCCATGGTGATAAAGGTGTAGTGGAAGTGGTCGATCATGGTGCCTAACGACAGGGATTCGTAAAAACGCAGCACCGCCGCGCTGATCGCGACGCCGAAACTGATGGACAGCTGTTGGGTGACCGCCAGGACGCTGTTGCCGGCGCTGGCGTTGGCGTCGTTCAAATCCGCCAGGCTGATGGTATTCATGGCGGTGAACTGGGTGGACATCGCCATGCCCAGTACGAACAGCGGCAGGATCATCAGCCACAGCGGCATGCCTGGGCTCTGCAGGGCGAACTGCGCGATCAGCGCTCCGATGATAACGGTGATGCCGACCAGCGTTTTACGGTAGCCGAACCAGCGCAACACCTGAGTGACGGTGGATTTCGCCATCAGCGAGCCGATGGCGGTCGGCGCCATCATGCAGCCGGCGACGATCGCCGTGTAGCCAAATCCCACCTGCAGCATGAGCGGCATCAAAAACGGCACACAGCCGGTGCCCAACCTGGAGGCGACGTTGCCGGCGATGCCGACCGAGAAAGTGCGGGTTTTGAACAGGTCGAGGCCGATCAGCGGCTGAGGATGACGGCGGGCGTGCGCGATGTAGCCGAACAGCATCACGAAGCCACTGAGCAGAATGCCCAGCGAAACGTAGCTCGCCAGCACCCGCTCGCCAAACAGTTCCAGCCCGGTGGAGATCAGCACCAGGCTCAGGCCGAACAGCATAAAGCCCAGAAAATCGAAGCGGCGCTTGGGCGTGGTGAAGTCCGGCATGTATTTGCGCGCATAGAAGATGCCGAGCAGGCCGATAGGGATATTGATCAGGAAAATCCAATGCCAGGTGGCGTAGGTCACCAGCCAGCCGCCCAGCAGCGGCCCCAGAATCGGCCCGACCAGGCCGGGCATGGTGACGAAATTCAGCACCGGCAGCAGTTCGCTGCGCGGGTAGGCGCGCAGCAGCGCCAGTCGCGCGACCGGCATCATCATCGCGCCGCCGATGCCCTGCAGCACGCGAGAGGCAACCAGCACGCTCAACGTGGGGGAGAGGGCGCACAACAGCGAACCGAGGGTGAATAACGTGACGGCGAAGATGAACACGCGGCGGGTGCCGAAGCGGTCCGCCAGCCAACCGCTGACCGGGATCAGCATCGCCACCGTCAGCGTATAGCTGATGACGGCCGATTGCATCGCCAGCGGCGAGTGCCCCAGGCTGTGGGCGATCGCCGGCAGCGCCGTGTTGAGGATGGTGGCGTCCAGCGCCTGCATAAAGAACGCCATTGCGGCGATCCACGGGAGTCCTGCCATACTGCGCGCGGATTGGGTCATGGTCGGTCCTGGTTAAATGGTCGTCTCTCCCTCATCTCTTTCTTCTATCTATAAGCGGGGAGCGTGTCTAGTCTTTCTCTTTCAGCAAAACTTGGCAGGCGACGAGGGCGCCTGCGCTGTCTCCGGCGAGTATCGCATCGACGATAGCCTGATGGTGGCGCAGCTTGATCACTTCATTGCCGGTGATGGCTCGGAAGTAACTCTGATACACCGAACTGAACAGGTTGGCGAACGAGGTCAGGAACGGATTGCCGCTGGCCTCGTAGATGAGCTGGTGGAATTGGGTATCGACCTGGATCCAGCGCTCGCGATCAAACTGGGTATGCAGCGCGCGCATTTCCGCCATCAGTTCCGCCAGCAGTTTGGTTTGCTGCGGGCTGGCGTGGTCTGCCGCCAACGCGCAGGCCTGCGGTTCCAGCGAGGTGCGCAATATAAGGAAGTGTTGCATCACCTGATCGAAGTTTTCCCGCGTCATCCACCAGGTCAGTAAATCCTGATCGAGGAAATTCCATTGGCTTTGCGGCATCACGCGGGTGCCAATGCGCGGGCGCGGCAACAACATGCCTTTGGCGGCTAACATCTTTACCGCTTCGCGCACCGCGGTGCGGCTGACGCCGAATTGCTCGCCCAGTTCCATTTCACCGGGCAGGATGCTGCCGGCCTGATAATCGCCTGCCAGAATTTGTTGGCCGAGTTTCTCTGCAAGCAGATAAGAAAGATTGCGTTGGGCGGCCTGTTGTTGTGCATTTAATGGCATGGCTGCGGATCCTTACTGACTTCGTTTCTTCTATTTTACTCCAGTGATCGCCAGCTTTTATGGCTGTTTGCCTGAAAAAGTGACATAAATTCGCCGCTTTTTTGCTCTTTTGCCGAAAAAATCCGCGCTTGAAAAGTTTTTTGCATTTAGGGGTTGCGGCCTGCCGAGAACTCCCTATAATGCGCCTCCACTGACCGGGAACAACGACTGACAAGCCGCCGGGTCAGCGAGAGGAAAGCGAAATAAACGCTTGACTCTCCGGGTGAAAAGCGTA
>NZ_JAEIOH010000006.1:0-276558 GCF_017811775.1 Serratia sp. X10
GGAGCAGCTGTTCGCCGAGTTCGGCTTCACCGTGGACAACGTGGTGGCCAAGGCGCAGGCGCTGCTGAAGTAAGCCGCCGGGCGCAAGCCGATAAAAAAGCCGGTCATCATGACCGGCTTTTTTTATTCCATCACCCGATGAATCTGCAAATACTGCAGTAGCATGATGGTTTTGCCGTCTTTAATCCGGCCATCGGCGATCATCGCCACCGCGTCGCGAAACGGCAGTTCGATCACCTCAATATCTTCATCTTCAATGCCGCCGCCGGCCGCGCGCCGCTCATCGTCATGGTATTCGGCGATAAAGAAGTGCACGATTTCGGTCACGCCACCCGGCGACATGTAGGCTTCGAAGATTTTCTTCACCTCGCTGACCTGAAAACCGGTCTCCTCCACCGCTTCGCGGCGCGCGCACTGCTCCGGAGAGTCGGCGTCCAGCAAGCCGGCGCAGGCCTCGAGCAGCATGCCGCTCTCGTTGCCATTGACGTAGGTCGGCATGCGGAACTGGTTGGTCAGCACCACCGTGCCCTTGGCGCGGTTATACAGCAAAATGGTGGCGCCGTTGCCGCGATCGTAGACCTCGCGCACCTGTTGCACCGAACCGCCGTTTTTGCGTTTCAGATCGAACGTGTACTTGTGCAGCACATACCAGTTGTCCGACAGCAGCTCTTTCTTCACATTCTCAATTTTCGACGACATAACCCTTTTCCCTTGCGTGACAACGTGAAGATCATACCGCGATTAGGCCGCGCCGCGGCAGACGATTTGCAACAAAAATCACACCGCGCCCCGTCGGACAAGCCGGGACTTAGCATTGCTTAAAATAATGAAAAATAAGTCGCGCTCAGGCGCATAAGATTGCATAAAACCCAGTGCGATTCGCCCCCCAAAGACAAATCGTCAGAGGAAACCGGCCCGCCGCTGAAAATCGACGGGCGTTTCGCTATTCATTTGATTACACAACCACAATTGTTCCCGTTTTGTTGACAACTTGATACAAATCGCGGTGCATTTTAGTTGCAAAAGTTATAGTTTTGCTTTCGAATGAAACTGGCGACGCGCCCTACCTGAGAGAAGGATCCTTGATTGCTTGTTAAACGTTCCGTGACCGGCAGCCTGGCCAAAGCGCTGTTCGGCATCGTGATACTGTCGGTGCTCGCCACCGGGTTGGCGTTGACCACCGTCGCCGGCAGCCAGAGCGATGCCGAAGCGATCAATATCGCCGGTTCGCTGCGCATGCAAAGCTACCGGTTGGCCTTCGATCTCGACCAGCAGAGCCCAGAACTGGAGCTGCACCTGCAGCAATACCGGCAGTCATTGCAGGCGCCGGCGCTGCAAAAACTGGCGCGCTTCTACGTACCGGCCGAGGTGCGCAACCATTACCTGGCGCTGCAACAGGCGTGGCAAACGATGGAGCGGCAGATCCGCAACGGGCAAGCGATCGCCTATCGGGCGGAGGTCGCCGGCCACGTCAATCGCGTTGACCATTTCGTGTCCGCCCTGCAGCGCTATTCCGAATTGAAACTGACCCTGGTGGCCGCCGTCAGCGTGCTGGGTTACGCCGCCATCATCGGTCTGGTGCTGTTTTGCATTCGTTTTATGCGTCGCCAGGTGGTCACCCCGCTGCAGCATCTGGTCGACGCCAGCCAGCGCGTGCAACAAGGGGATTTTCGCCACCCGCAGTTGGACGTGACGTTGCCGAACGAGCTCGGCGTGCTATCGCAAACCTTCAGCGCCATGTCGGACGAACTGGCCCGGCTCTATCAGTCGCTGGAGCTGAAGGTACAGGAAAAAACCCAACGTCTGCAGCAGGCCAATGAAACGCTTGAGGTGCTGTATCGCTGCTCGCAGGCGCTGAGCGTGCGCCAGCTCGATCAGCAGGCGTTCGAAAATGTGCTGCGCATCGTGCGCCAAAGCGAACGGCTGCGCTGCATCCAGCTGAACGTAGCGGACGGCCAGGGCCAGTGGCGGCTGAGCGAAGGGGAAGCGGCGCCGACGCAGGCCTGGAACGCACTGCCGATCACCCAGGGCGACAAGCCGCTGGGCGAGTTGCGCTGGCAGCCCGAGGCACACCCGCCGCATCCTCACCTGATGCAGAGCCTGGCCAATATGTTGGGCCGCGGCGTCTACTTCAACCGGGCGCAAAAGCAGCACCAATATCTGCTGTTGATGGAAGAGCGTGCGACCATCGCCCGCGAGCTGCACGATTCGCTGGCGCAGACGCTGTCGTTCCTGCGCATCCAACTGACGCTGCTGCGACGCAGCGCCGCCGATCCGGCGGCGCAGACCATTATCGACGATTTCGATCGCACGCTGGCCGATGCCTATCGCCAGTTGAGAGAGCTGCTGGCCACCTTCCGTCTCAACATTCAGGAGGCGGATCTGAACGCCGCGCTGGAGCAGCTGTTGCAGCCATTAAAAGCGCTAACCCCCGCGCGGATTCAGTTACACTGTCGGCTGTCTTCGCAGGCGCTCAACGCCCAGCAGCAGGTGCACGCACTGCAGATCGTGCGCGAGGCGGTGCTCAATGCCGTCAAGCACGCCGGGGCAGACGAGATTACGGTGTGTTGCGAGGTCAACGCCGCAGGCGACAACGTTTTCAGCATTACCGACGACGGTTGCGGCATCGCCAGTCTGGAGGAACCGGAAGGGCATTATGGTTTGACCATCATGAGCGAACGCGCGGCGCGATTGGGAGGAACGCTGCACATTCAGCGCAGAAGCGGCGGCGGCACGGCGGTTTGCCTGACATTCTCGCCCTGACCTTGCGGCTGTTCATTCTGCGTTACGGTTGCCGCCGGGCGGAAGGCCGTCCGGGGAGGTTTACGGCGCTGATTGCCGCTATTTTTGAAGAGACAGTCCCACTGTGAAGCACGCCGCAGGGCGCGTTTGAGTGGCTTTACTTGCTACAGGGAGCATATTTCATGGTGATGAAGCAATACCGAGTCATGATCGTTGACGATCATCCGTTGATGCGGCGCGGCATCAAACAACTGCTGGGACTGGATGCGCGATTT
The DNA here is from genome assembly GCF_017811775.1 of Serratia sp. X10. Classification (NCBI taxonomy): domain Bacteria; kingdom Pseudomonadati; phylum Pseudomonadota; class Gammaproteobacteria; order Enterobacterales; family Yersiniaceae; genus Serratia; species Serratia sp. X10. The sequence continues at coordinate 3,018 of NZ_JAEIOH010000006.1, forward strand.
AGCGTGGTGGCGGAGGCCGGCAACGGCAGCGAGGCGGTTGCGCTGGCGCTGCAGCACGCCCCGGACGTGATCTTGTTGGATCTGAACATGAAGGGCATGTCCGGGCTGGACACGCTGCGGGCCCTGCGCGACGAAGGCGTGGACGCGCGCATCATCGTGCTGACGGTCTCCGACGCGCGCAGCGATCTGTATGCGCTGATCGACGCCGGCGCCGACGGCTACCTGCTGAAAGACAGCGAGCCGGAACTGCTGCTGGAGCATATCGGCGCCGCCGCCGAGGGGCAGAACGTGATCAGCGACGCCATAGCCGACTATTTGCTGGCGCGCGGCGAGCAGCGCGATCCCTTTGCCGCCTTGACCGAACGTGAGCTGGATGTCTTGCAAGAGGTGGCGCGCGGCCTGTCCAACAAACAGGTAGCGGCGCAGCTGCATATCTCTGAAGAAACCGTGAAGGTGCACATCCGCAACATACTGCGCAAATTGGACGTGCGTTCTCGCGTGGCGGCGACGGTGATGTACCTGGAGCATAAAAGCCAATGAACGTCAGCCCCGGCCGCTGCGCCGGGGCAGCTTACTCGATGGCGCTGAGCAGCGCCTGATGGTGCTGGTGCACCCAGCTCTTGTTGAACGGCCCCCAGCTTTCCAGCTGATAGAAACCGTCGTTGTTGCGCACGCCCTGCTGCACGAACTGCAGCTCGACGCCCATGCCGGGCAGCGCCTTCAGCACATCCTGCAACGTGCGGCGCGGCCAACCGGTCAGCGCCATCAACCGCGGCACATTGGGCCGCTCACTGTGGCTGATCAGCCAGCACAAATAAAGCCGACGGGCAAATACCGGGTTAATTCCCATGCCAAGCTCCTGCTGTAAGGTGAGTCCTGTTTATTTCCGGTTCCGTGCGCGCGAAAAAGGCGCGCAAGGCCTTCGACAGTCATAAAAATGTCTTAATCGCGTCTCGTTGTCGGCAAACAAGCGCCAACGCCGTTTTACGCTACCGTTATTTACACTATCTCCTTTTTTTCTCCACGCTTTCCTCGGCTTTCCCGAGTACAGTGCAATAGCGCCGGGATCCCTCCCTGCCGCTGAAATGCATAATTCTGATGCGTTTTAAAGATAGAACAAGTCATAACGAGGTTCGCGCTGCATGGCCAATTTTTTTATTGATCGCCCGATTTTCGCCTGGGTGCTGGCAATAATTCTTTGCCTGACCGGAGCGTTGGCGATTTTTTCTTTACCGGTAGAACAATACCCGAATTTGGCGCCGCCGAACGTGCGCATCAGCGCAACTTATCCAGGCGCTTCGGCGCAAACGCTGGAAAACACCGTCACGCAGATCATTGAACAGAATATGACCGGCCTCGACAACATGATGTATATGTCGTCGCAGAGCACCAATACCGGTCAGGCGACCGTCACGCTGACGTTCGAAGCCGGCACCGACCCCAACGAAGCGATGCAGCAGGTGCAAAACCAGCTGCAGGCGGCGATCAAACGTCTGCCGCAGGCGGTGCAGAATCAGGGGGTCACGGTCTCGAAATCCGGCGATACCACGCTGATGATGGTGGCGTTCGTCTCCACCGACAACAGCATGGACAAGCAGGACATCGCCGATTACATCGTCTCCAACCTGCAGGATCCGCTCAGCCGCATCAACGGCGTCGGCAGCATGGACGTCTACGGCTCGCAGTACGCCATGCGCATCTGGCTCGATCCCAACAAGCTCAACAGCTATCAGCTCACGACCCAGGACGTGGTCAAAGCCATTCAGTCGCAGAACGCCCAGGTGGCGGTCGGCCAGTTGGGCGGCACGCCGTCGGTCGATAAACAGGCGCTGAACGCCACCATCAACGCCCAGTCGCAGCTCCAGACGCCGGAACAGTTCCGCCAGATCACCCTGCGGGTCAATCAGGACGGTTCGCTGGTGACGCTGGGCAACGTCGCCACCGTTGAGTTGGGCGGCGAGAACTACAACTACCTCAGCCGCTACAACGGCATGCAGGCCGCCGGCATGAACATCAAGCTGGCTTCCGGCGCCAACGAACTGCAGACCGACCAGTTGGTGAAGGACAAAATCGCCGAGCTGTCGCAATACTTCCCGCACGGACTGGAAGCCAAAGTGGCCTATGAAACCACCCCGTTCGTCAAAGCCTCGATCAAGGACGTGGTGAAAACGCTGCTGGAAGCCATCCTGCTGGTGTTCCTGGTCATGTACCTGTTCCTGCAGAACTTCCGCGCTACCCTGATCCCCACCATCGCCGTGCCGGTGGTGCTGATGGGCACTTTCGCCATCCTCTCCGCCTGCGGCTTCAGCATCAACACCCTCACCATGTTCGCCATGGTGCTGGCGATCGGCCTGCTGGTGGACGACGCTATCGTGGTGGTGGAGAACGTCGAGCGCGTGATGAGCGAGGAAGGCTTGCCGCCGCGAGAGGCCACGCGCAAATCCATGGGGCAGATCCAGAGCGCGCTGGTCGGCATCGCTCTTGTGCTGTCGGCGGTGTTCGTGCCGATGGCGTTCTTCGGCGGCACCACCGGCGCCATCTATCGCCAGTTCTCCATCACCATCGTCTCCGCCATGGTGCTGTCGGTGCTGGTGGCGATGATCCTGACCCCGGCCCTGTGCGCGACGCTGCTTAAACCGATCGCCAAGGGGCATCATCATGGCAAGCGCGGCTTCTTCGGCTGGTTCAACCGCATGTTCAACCGCAATGCCGATCGCTATGAGCGCGGCGTGGGGCGCATCCTGCACGCCAGCGGCCGCTATATGGTGATTTATCTGCTGCTGCTTGGCGGCATGGCGCTGCTGTTCATCAAGCTGCCGACCTCGTTCCTGCCGCAGGAAGACCGCGGCATCTTCACCGTACAGGTGCAGCTGCCGGCGGGATCGACCCTGCAGCAAACGTCCAAAGTGGTGGAGAAGGTCGAGCAGTACTTCCTCACCGAAGAGAAACAGGACGTGTTGTCGGTGTTCGCCATCATCGGCTCCGGGCCGGGGGGCAACGGCCAAAACGTGGCGCGCCTGTTTGTCCGGCTGAAAGACTGGGACCTGCGCGCCTCGGGCGCCAACAGCTCATTCGACATCATCGATCGCGCGACTCAGGCATTTAGCAAGATTAACGAAGCCCGGGTGATCGCCAGCAGTCCGCCGGCGATCACCGGCCTCGGCAACTCCTCCGGCTTCGATATGGAATTGGAAGACCACGCCGGCCTCGGCCACGCCAAGCTGATGGCGGCGCGCGATCAATTGCTGCAGCTCGCCGGGCAAAATCCGCTGCTGTCGCGCGTGCGCCACAACGGCCTGGACGACAGCCCGCAGTTGCAAATCGATATCGATCAACGCAAGGCTCAGGCGCTGGGCGTGTCGATCGACGACATCAACAGCACGCTCTCTACCGCCTGGGGCTCGACCTACGTCAATGACTTCGTCGATCGCGGCCGGGTGAAAAAAGTCTACGTGCAGGCTGCGGCGCCGTTCCGCATGCTGCCGGATGACATCAACAAATGGTATGTGCGCAACAGCACAGGCGGCATGGTGCCGTTCTCGGCCTTCGCCAGTTCGCACTGGGAGTATGGTTCGCCACGGCTGGAACGCTATAACGGCAGCTCGGCGCTGGAGATCGTCGGCGAAGCGGCCAACGGTGTCAGCACCGGCACCGCCATGGCGGAAATGGAGAAACTGGTCAGCCAGCTGCCGGCCGGCTTCGGTCTGGAATGGACGGCGATGTCCTATCAGGAACGGCTGTCCGGCTCGCAGGCGCCGGCGCTGTACGCCATCTCGCTGCTGGTGGTGTTCCTGTGTCTGGCGGCGTTGTACGAGAGCTGGTCAATTCCGTTCTCGGTGATGCTGGTGGTGCCGCTGGGGGTGATCGGTGCGGTCGCCGCCACCTGGCTGCGCGGCCTGGAGAACGACGTTTATTTCCAGGTCGGCCTGCTGACCATCATTGGGCTGTCGGCGAAAAACGCCATTCTGATCGTCGAGTTCGCCAATGAGCTGAACCAGAAAGGGCAGGATCTGATGTCGGCGACGCTCGACGCGTCGCGCATGCGCCTGCGGCCGATCCTGATGACCTCGCTGGCGTTCATCTTCGGCGTGCTGCCGATGGCCACCAGCAGCGGCGCCGGTTCCGGCAGCCAGCATGCGGTCGGCACCGGGGTGATGGGCGGCATGATCTCCGCCACCCTGCTGGCGATCTTCTTCGTGCCGCTGTTCTTCGTGCTGGTTCGCCGCCGCTTCCCCGGTAAAGCGCATCCTGCCGCCACACCGCCCGCCGAAGAGTGATCGGCGACGCATAAAAAAAGCAGCGTCGGATGACCGATGCTGCTTTTTCGAACGAATATTTCGTTCCCACGGTGTTTCAGTGATTTTCCAATGACTCAACCTTGCCATCGGCTTCATCGCTGTGTCAGTTGCCCAACATCTCATCAATGAAGTCTTTCCAGTTTCCTAATTCACGATCAACCATAATACTTTACAACCTCAATTATTTGACGAAGCGGATTCTACGCCTGTTTTTTGACCATGTGAAGGGAAACGGGAACGATGCCGGGCCCGGAAACCGGGGTTAGCGCACATTTTCGTATTTATCTGATCAATGTTCAGTGCGGCTATTCCCTTGTGATATCAATTTCTCCACGATAGCGTGTAAAAGGTATAACAATAAGCCAATGGAGCGCCGATCATGTCCACCTCTTTGTCCGTCTCACAGTTGAAAGCGCAAGGTCATTATCAGGAAGCCACTGCGCTGGCGTTACGGCAACTGGCGGCAGAGCCGGAAGCGGCGATGCTGCATTTTCAGCTGGCCTGCCTGTACGACGTTCAGGGTTTGGAGCGACAGGCGATTCCCTGCTACCTCGCGGCGTTGGGCCGCGATTTGCCGCCCGCCCAGCGCCGTGAAGCCTGGCTGGGCCTCGGCAGCACTTACCGCGCCCTCGGGAAATACCCGGCTTCGCTGCGCGCTTTCGACGATGGCCTGGCTGAGTTCCCGCAGGCCAACGAGCTGATGCTGTTTCGCGCCATGACGCTGTACAACCTGGGTGAAGGTAAACGGGCCGTGGCCGATCTGTTGTTGTTGCTGGCGGAAACCTCGTCAGACCCCGACATCCGCGGCTATCAGCGCGCCATTCGGCACTATGCCGCCGATCTCAATCATATTGATTAGAGGAAAACGATGGAAATCATCACCGATATGAACCGCCGCGCCATCGACTGGCGGCGGCTGTGTGAATTGCTGCAGGCCGCCGGGCTTGGCGAACGCGATCCGCATACGCTGCAACGCGTTTACCAACACAGCCAGTTTTGCTATTGGGGGTTTATCGGCGATGAGCTGATCGCCACCGCGCATGCCATCAGTGATTTGACCTCGGTCGCTTACCTGGCCGACGTGGCGATCGATCCGCGCTTTCAGGGGCAGGGATTGGGGCGCCGATTGATGGACCGAGTAATGCAAGATCTGGCGCCGCTCGGCAAGATTTTCATCTATTCGGTGCCGGAAAAACTGGCTTTCTATAAAAAGTACGGTTTTCATGATTTGACCACCGGCATGGTGTTCGCAGAGGGGGATGCTCTGCGGCGTTTGCAACAGGGGGGCTACGTGCGTTAATCGCGCACAACGTTCGGCTGATAAAAATACGGCGGCAAATTCCCCGCAGAATTGCTGCCGCTGTCAGGATCTTTCACCACGGCCGACGATTGCCGTAGCCGACATATTCATCGTTAACGCGATCCAATCCGTCTGCAAGACAAGACGCTATTTCCGAGGTGACCTTATCGAAAATTTCGATCCGGCCTTCTTTCATGCCATTCCCCCGTATAAATCATCCCCACTTGCACAACGCTCGCAGCTTAAAACATCGCATTTTTTTGATTAAGATTTATCTTTGCCATTAATTTGGCGCGCGCCATGAGATTGTCCCAGCACACTCTTTGAACTGCATTAAAAATAAGCGACGCCCCTCGCTAAAAAACAAGAAAAATCTTAATTATTAATTTATTAACATCCGCTCTCCCACAAGAAATGATCGGTATTAACGATCGAATATTTTATTTTGATAGCCACATTCTATGTTAATTCCTTTTAATAACCGGAGTATTAATAGAGGATTTCTATTCTATCCCTCTTTCTTCACTGGGCAGCTCGATTAAAAACCAAATTTACTCTTTATAAATCATGCTAGTATATGGGGCTTTCCTGCTTGTCCACCGCAGGATAGCGTTCTTACCCTGCGGCGCCCAATAAGTTCAATGTGAAATTATTTAGATTGTTTCTTTTTTTATGTTTTAAGATATCAATCCTCACCGGGAAATAGAAATTAAGGGATTATAATAAAATGAAAATCGATATTTTCAGCGAGTGTGCCTATACCACTATCGGCATCCGGCAGCTCATCAATCAAATCTGGGCGGAGAAACGCGCGCCGGCCGGCTTTAGCCGCAAAAGGGTCTGCTTTATCGATGTCACGATCGCCAATTTTGAAGCGCGCTACCGCGATGAATATGCCAACCCCAATACCTACAAAATAGTCATTATCACCGACTGCCTGCATGACATGGTGATTGTCGACAGCAAGACAATTATATTATCAAACCTTATATCATTGAGCCGCTTCAGCCACCTGATCGGCGACTTATATAAGCGCTACAGCCACTATACCGAGCCGCCGCAACTCTCTCAGCGCGAATCGCATTTTCTCTCGGAATGGTCGACGGGAAAATCGCTGGCCGACATCAGCAATGCCATGAATATCAGAAATAAAACCGCCAATCATTACAAGTCGCGAATAATGAAAAAACTCGGCGCCAGCCGGATAAAACCGCTCTTGCATATTACCCGCGTACGGTGTTTGACCGATCGTTTAAACATAAGGATCAATAAAGAGTAGCCCTCTCACCCTCAGATCCGTCCATACGGCAGAGCCTTTCGCCGGCGCCTTTCAATAGCGTCGTCGGCGAAGGCAGCCGTGTAACCACGTCGCCGGCCTCATCAATCGCACTACGGGCGCATCGTTGCTGGATCTCGTCGCCGCTTTACTGGCATTATCTCTGCTATCGCCGGGCGGCGAGCGGGCCGCTGGCCGCCCCCGCCGCTCAGTATCGACTCGACGAGACAGGTAGCTTTACGCCATGGCAAACAAACCACAACAGACAACGCTGACGATGTACGGCATCAAAAACTGCGACACCATCAAAAAAGCCCGCCGCTGGCTGGAAGATCAGGGCGTGGCCTATCATTTTCACGACTATCGCGCCGACGGCCTGGACGAACAACGGCTGCGCGGTTTCGTCGCGCAACTGGGATGGGAGCCGCTGCTCAATACCCGCGGCACCACCTGGCGCAAGCTGGATGAAGCGCAGCGCAACGCCTGTGATAACGCCGACGCCGCCATCGCGCTGATGCTGGCGCAGCCGGCGATCATCAAACGCCCGTTGCTGGACGCCGGCAACGGGCGCGCCCTGCTCGGTTTCAACGCCGACGCTTACCAGCAATTTATCGCCGAGGTCGCCGTATGACTTGCCCGGTTATCGAACTGGCTCAGCAGCTGATCAAACGCCCTTCCCTCAGCCCAAATGATGAAGGCTGCCAGCAGCTGATGATCGATCGCCTGCAGGCGATCGGTTTCACCGTCGAAGCAATGGACTTCGAAGACACTCAAAACTTCTGGGCCTGGCGCGGCGAAGGGCAAACCCTGGCGTTTGCCGGGCACACCGACGTGGTGCCGACCGGCGATGAAAAACGCTGGGACAACCCGCCGTTTGAACCGGCGATCCGCGACGGCATGCTGTACGGCCGCGGCGCGGCGGACATGAAAGGGTCATTGGCCGCGATGGTGGTGGCGGCGGAACGCTTTGTCGCCGCCAACCCGAATCACCGGGGCCGCCTCGCTTTTCTGATCACTTCAGATGAAGAGGCCAGCGCCACTCACGGCACGGTTAAAGTGGTTGAAGCGCTGATGGCGCGCAACGAACGGCTGGATTACTGCCTGGTCGGCGAGCCGTCCAGCACCGAGCGCGTCGGCGACGTGGTGAAAAATGGCCGTCGCGGCTCGATCACCGCCAACCTGCATATCCATGGCGTACAAGGGCACGTCGCCTACCCGCATCTGGCGGACAATCCGGTGCACCGCGCCATGCCGGCGCTGAATGAACTGGTGGCGATCGAATGGGATCGCGGCAACGAGTTCTTCCCGCCGACCAGCATGCAGATCGCCAACGTGCAGGCCGGCACCGGCAGCAATAACGTGATCCCAGGCGATTTCTACGTGCAGTTCAACTTCCGTTTCAGCACCGAACTGACCGACGCGATGATCAAGCAGCGCGTGGAAGAGCTGCTGGAACGCCATCAGCTGAATTACAGCATCGAGTGGCGTCTGTCCGGCCAGCCGTTCCTCACTTCACGCGGCGCGTTGGTGGATGCGGTGGTCAACGCCGTCGAGCACTATTCTGAATTGACGCCGCAGCTGTTGACCACCGGCGGCACCTCCGACGGCCGCTTCATCGCGCAGATGGGCGCGCAGGTGGTGGAGCTGGGGCCGGTCAACGCCACCATCCACAAGGTCAATGAATGCGTCAACGCCGCGGATCTGCAGCTGCTGAGCCGCATGTATCAACGCATCATGGAGCAATTGATCGCATGATCAACGCAGAAATGCTCACCGGCCGCTCGACCGAGCACCTGGCGCCGCTGAGCGGCAACCATCGGCTGCAGCCGGAAGCCGTCAACGCGTTCCTGGCGATGCAGCAGGCGGCGCGTGCGGCGGGATTCGATCTCCAGCCCGCCAGCACCTTCCGCGATTTTGACCGGCAGTTGGCTATCTGGAATGGCAAATTCTGCGGCCAGCGGCCAGTATTAGATAAGGACAGTCAACCGATCGACGTCTCGCCGCTGTCCGCCGCCGAGCGCTGTGAGGCGATCCTGCGCTGGTCGGCTCTGCCGGGCGCCAGCCGCCACCACTGGGGCAGCGATCTGGACGTGTACGATCCGTCGCTGTTGCCGGAAGGGCAAAAGCTGCAGCTGGAACCGTGGGAATATGAGGAAGGCGGCTACTTTGCGCCCCTTAACCAGTGGCTGACGGCGCATATGGCCGAATTCGGTTTCTACCGCCCCTTCACCGAAGACTGCGGCGGCGTGGCGGTGGAGCCGTGGCATCTGAGCTACCGGCCGCTGGCGCAAGAAGCCGAACACTTGCTGACGCCGGCGCTGTTGCTGGCGGCCTGGCAAGACAAGGAGGTCGCCGGTGCCGAATGGCTCGAACGCCATCTGCCATCGATTTTTTCGCGTTTTATACGCAGTAAAGGAAAGGAGTAGCTATGCAATGGTTAGCTGATTACTGGTGGATTATCCTGCTGGTTCTGGTGGGTATGGTCGTCAGCGGCATCAAGGAACTGCGCCGCGTTGACGTCAAAAGCTATCTGGCCAACAAGCCGGAGATACCGCCGCATCGCGACAACAACGCCCAGTGGGATGCCGAAGACGACTGGCCGAAGAAAAAGTGATATCAGGGCGCTCATCGGCGCCCTGAGTTTTTAACGGAAGGCGATCAGCTCGCCGCGCTTGCCGGACAAGGCTTCGTCCCAGTAGCGCTGCGGCACATAGTAATGCAACCTTTCCAGCGCGGCGTTCATCATGCCCTGGTTGATCGCATGCCCAACGTCCTGTTCCACGTCCAGCGTGAAATCGGCGCCGTTGGTCCGCAACGCCTCCGCCGCCGCGTGAGCGTGCTGCACCGCGATCACCGCGTCCTCTTCGCCGTGGATCAAATGCACCACGCTGTCGCCGAACGCCTGCTCAGGCAACTGGGCGAAACGCCCGCTGAACGCCACCACCCGCCCGGCGAGGCGGGTTTCCGCCTTCAACGCCTCCAGCGCCATGATCGCTCCCTGCGAGAACCCCACCAGGGCTGTGCCGGCATAGCCAACGCCGCTCAGCTGCTGCCAATGGCGCACCACGGCCACAAACTGCGGCATTACGTCTGCGATGCGGGCCACGCGGTTCTCTTCGGTCACGTCCTGCACCGAAAACCACTGGCGGCCGGCGCCGTTGCCAAACGCTGCGGGGCCACCGATGCTGACCACCTGCGCCTGGGGAAACTCTTTGGCGAAGTAACTGCCGATCTCCCCCATCGCCACCGGGTTGTCGCCGACACCGTGAAACAGCAAGATCAGCTGCGCCGCCGGGGTCGCCGGGCTTTGGACAACGAAATGCTCATGTTTCATCGATGACTCCTTAATAGTAACCAAACCTGACGCAGCGACAGTTGTCGCCGCACCGCTGACAGCCACTATACGCCGCTGAGAAATCGGGAAAATCGGGTTTTATTGAGCAAGTTCTTCAATTTATTGCAATGACTGCGCCCAGTCGCGCCAGTAGCGGCAGTGCTGCGCATTCAGCTGTTCCAGCGCCTGCGCCGTTTCGTGCCGCCAGTGGCGCAGCAAGGCTTTCTGACCGCTGACGCCCGCCCGCTCTGCGCACTCCGCGGGAGAGTGCCGCCGCTGCAGATGGCCGCGCAGTGCGGGCAGCGGCAGACTGCTGGCCAACAGCAACCGCTGCAACGCCCCCAGACTGGCCTCCAGCGGCCGATGCGCGAAAGCGAACCCGGCCAGCTCGCGCCAGTCCTCTTCGCCGAGCGACGTATCGCCATCGTCGCCCGGGATCGCCAGCGTAAGCGCGATACGCTGCCGCAGCCAGGGCCAGTCGCGCGCCAGATGCTTGTGCGCCGCGTGCCGCAGCGCCTCTCCTTGCTCGCTCAGGGGCAAGATCGCCATCGCGGTATAGCAGCCGCTGCTGGCCTCCGGTTTGCTGCCGATGCGCACCAGCTCGAAACCGCAGGATTGCCAAAAGCGCCACAGCGGCTCGGTATAGCCGAAGCTGACCGACAGGAAGTCCAGCCCCTGCGCCTGGCGGCGTTGCCGCTCGATCAACTGGCGCGCGATACCCCGCCGCCGCAATGCCGGCAGCGTTGCAATGCGGGTAATGCGCCGAGACCGCAGCGTCGGCGCCCACCATTGGCCACCATGCGCCGCCAACGACTGCGCCACCAGATTGCCGCGTGGCCGACGGCGGCCGGCCCACACGTCGTGCGCCAACTCGGCGCTCAATCCGCCCTCTTCCACCAGCCACACGGCGCCGACCACCTCCAAACCGGCCTGCGCCAGCCCGAAATGCATGCCGGGCGCATCCATCAGCCGGCGTAAATCCAGCGGTGAGGTGCGGTAATGCGCGCTGCTCAGCAGGGCGTAGAAACGCGCCAGCCGCTGCGGATCGGCGCACAGCTCGCGTTGTTCCGCCTGGCTGTAATCGATCGCCTGGCCATCCGCCGGCCAGGCGGGCAGCTCGTTGAACAACAGCGCATTGTCCGTTATCCGTTCCAGCGCATCCCCCTGCGCCCAACGCATCGGCTGCTGCAGGCTCAGCGCCTGATAGGCCGGCAGCCCGGCGCAAAACTTCAGCAGAAAACCGCGGCCGGTGCCTTCATAGCCCTGCACCGTGGTGGTCAGCAACACGCGCGGGAAATAGCCGATCAACTGCTGCAACAGCGGCGCGGGGATCGCCGCCGCCTCATCCACCAGCAGCCACCCCACGGCGCTGACGTCACCTTCCCGGCACTGCGCCAACAAGGCATCGGGCGCCCAAAACTGCGCGCGCCCCTGCGCCCATTCTCCGGCCACCGCCGTGGCGGCGCGGCTCGGCCCGGTGATCCAGCAGATCAGCGGCGACTGCGCCACCAGCATGCCCGCCAGCGTCGATTTGCCGCGGCCGCGGGCGGCGGTCAGCACCCACACGCCGGACTCGGCCTGCAGCAGCGCCGTCAAGATCGCCTGTTGTTCCTCGGTCGGCCGGCCATCGGGCGGCTGCCACCCTTCACGCGCCGGCAGCGCGGCCAGCGTCAGGGGCTCATCCTGCCGCCAGACAGTCACTTCGCTGTCGTCGGTCAGATGCTGCTGCAGATGGCGGATGAAATGCGGGGTGGTGATCGGCTGCGGGCAATCGCTCCAGCGCAGGCTGTCGCCGTCCGGCTGCTGAGCCCATTGCCGCCAGGGCGGCGTCAACAGCAGCAGCCAGCTGCCGGCGCGCAGGGCGCCGCACAGCGCCGCCAACGCCTCTACGTCCAGCGAATGACCGGCATCGAACACTGCGTGCAGCCGCTCCTGCCCCAGCAATTGACGCACCGCGCCGCTCGCCAACGCCGCCTGACCGGGCGGCGGATTCTCCCCGACCCAAGGCCAGTCGCCGGGCAACGTCGCCGCCAGCCGCTGCGCCTGTTCGCGGCACCACTCGGGTTCGCCGCTGAGCACCAGCAGGCGCCGGATGCCCTGCCGCCGCATGAGTTGTTGCGCTGCCTGTAGCATAAAGCTGTATCTCAATTCGAAAAAAATGCCGGAGTCAGGCTCCGGCACGTGAGGTGTTAACGGGATGCGAAGGTGTTGCAGGTATTGGGATCGCCGCTGTCGAAGCCCTGTTTAAACCAGGTGTAGCGCTGCTGCGAAGTGCCGTGGGTAAAGCTGTCCGGCACGACGCGGCCCTGGCTCTGTTGCTGCAACCGATCGTCGCCAATCGCCTGTGCGGCATTCAGCGCCGCCTGCAGGTCGCCCTCTTCCAGCATCTGCTGCTTCTCGGCGTATTTGCCCCATACGCCGGCAAAGCAGTCCGCCTGCAGCTCCATTTTCACCGACAGGCGGTTCACTTCCGCCTGGCTGGCGCCCTGCTGCATCTGGCGGACCTTCGGCTCGATGCCCAGCAGGTTCTGCACATGGTGGCCGACTTCGTGCGCCACCACATAAGCCTGAGCGAAATCACCGCCAGCGCCCAGCTTGGTCTTCATGTCCTGATAGAAAGACAGATCGATATACACCGTTCTGTCGCCCGGGCAGTAGAACGGCCCCATCGCCGCCTGACCGGTGCCGCAGCTGGTGCGCGTCACGCCGCGATACATCACCAGCTTCGGCGGTTGGTAGGTTTTGCCCATGCGCTGGAAAATCTCTTTCCAGTTATCTTCGGTCGAGGCCAGCACCACCGAAGTGAATTTGGCCAGCTCATCGTCTTTCGGACTGATGCTGGCGCTCTGTTGTTGACCCTGAGGAGCGACATTTCCGCCGTTCAACAGCGGCGACAGATCGATGCCGTAATAGCCGGCCACCAGCACCACCACCAGAATGACGATGCCGCCCTTGCCGCGCACCGGCACGCGGAAACCGCCGCCACCGCCGCCCAAACCTGAAGACTGCCCGCGACGATCCTCAACATTGTCACTTTCCCGACGCCCTTGCCAACGCATAAATACACTCCAGATATTTCCCCTGCTCGTTGAAGATGCCGCGCGTTGGTAAGCGCAAAGGCAGCTTCAAGCCTGAGTGGGATAGGTTTTAGTCATCTCGCATCCATCATTATAAATGGTCTGCCGCGGAGGAAATGTAGAAATTTTCTGGAAAAATGCAGAACAGCGGGACGATCCGGCCGGATCGCCCCGAATGGCGGTGCCAACGCTTAGTCGAGCTTCACGCCGATGCGGCGCGCCACTTCTTCGTAGGCTTCGATCAGGCCGCCCAGGCTTTGACGGAAGCGGTCTTTGTCCATCTTGTCCAGGGTGTTTTTGTCCCACAGACGGCTGCCGTCCGGCGAGAATTCATCGCCCAGCACCACTTCGCCGTTGAACAGGCCGAATTCCAGCTTGAAATCGACCAGGATCAGGCCGGCGTCGTCGAACAGCTTGGTCAATACTTCGTTGGCGCGGTAGCTCAGCTCACGCATGCGCGCCAGATGCTCTTTGCTCACCCAGCCGAAGGTTTCGCAGTAGGATTCGTTGACCATCGGATCGTGCATGGCGTCGTTTTTCAGGAACAGATCGAACAGCGGCGGGTTCAGCACCAGACCTTCTTCGATGCCCAGGCGCTTCACCAGCGAACCGGCGGCGCGGTTGCGGATCACGCATTCCACCGGCACCATGTCCAGCTTCTTCACCAGCACTTCGTTGTCGGACAGCAGACGCTCCATCTGGGTCGGGATGCCGGCTTCTTCCAGTTTGCTCATGATGAAATGGTTGAACTTGTTGTTCACCATGCCTTTGCGATCGAACTGCTCAATGCGCTGACCATCCAGTGCTGACGTATCGTTGCGGAACTCCAACACCAACAGATCGGGATTCTCGGTGGTGTAAACGGTTTTTGCCTTTCCGCGATACAGCTCAGCTAGCTTTTGCATCTTACTTACTCCAGTGATGTATCCCCGTTGTCTCCCGAGCGCGGCCCGAAATTAGGGGGTATAGAATTGACCTAATGAATTCTTTGGCGTGCCGGGCACTATTGTGCCAAACCTGCGACGCAAACGATACCGTATAGACAAAACAAAAAGGGGCCGAAGCCCCTTTTTGGTTATTTAACGCTGGTTTTACTGAAGGCAGACTGGAATGCCGCCACCAGTGCGTCGTTTTTCGACTGGGTGAGCGGTTTGCCTTTCGGATCGATGAATTGCAGGCTGGTGCGGTTGTTGAGATCGCCGACCTGCAGCTTGTAATCCCCTTCCGCCAGCTCAGGATCCTTGACGCCCAACGCATCCCAATCGCTGCTGCTCAGGGACTTGTAGGTCACGGCAACGGTGCCCTGCGGACGGCTGCGGTCACCCACTTTCATCCCCAGTTTTTCGAGCGCCGGCGGCAGGCGATCCCACACCACGGTATACGGGCCGCGCACGACCAGCATCGGCAGGCCGGTATCATCGGCGCCGCTCTGCACGTCCAGCGCGCCGAAGCGGCTGGCGGTCTGGCTGCTCGCCAGGTTGTCCTGCTTGTCCAGACCTTCGATCAGGGTGTTGATCATCATGCCGTTGTAACGCTGGATCTCAGACTGATCGGTGACCTGTTCGGTCTTGCCCTGCTGCTGCAGGCCAACGCTTTTCACCACCAGCGCCTGCTGGTAGCCTTGTTGCTGCACGCTGATCTGATAACGGCCTTCGTACTGGTTGTCTTCGTCCAGACGGTTCCACTTCACCCAGTCGGTGGTCAGGGTCTGACCGGCGTCCTGGCGGGAAGCGATCGCGATGTTCTTCGCCTGCAGCAGGCTGACGACGCGCGACCACAGGTTTTGGTTCTGCGGGCTGTTTTCCAGCAGCAGCGTGCCGCTGTCGCCGGCGTATTGCGCGCGAGAACCGCTCAGCAGCGCCAACGGCTGCACCGGCGGACGAATGTCCAGTTGCTTGCCGACGTTGCCTTGCAGCGTCGCGGCGGGCACGTCATAGTTGCCGCTCTGCACCGGCAGGATCATGCCGGACGGCGCGTTCAGCGCCTTGAGCGGAGCCGCGTCGAGGTAAGCCTCGTCGCCGCTGACCTGGCGCTTGTAGCGCTGATCGCTGCTGCAGGCCGCCAGCATCATCACCAAAGAGATGCCCACTACTTTTGCTACCGTCGACTTTTGCAATGAATAAGCCATCAAATTTCCTTTAGAGTTACAGCAAACCGACGCTTTTCAGCGCGCGCTCCACCACCGGGCGGGCGGTTTCGCTCAACGGCGTCATCGGCAGACGCAGCGTATCGGTTGCCATCAATCCCAACGCCTTACAGGCCCACTTCACCGGAATTGGGTTTGCTTCTACAAATAGATCCTGATGCAACGGCATCAAGCGCTGATTTAAGCGGCGCGCTTCGGCGAATTTGCCCTGCGCCGCCAGCGCACAAAGTTCCGCCATCTCGCGCGCAGCCACGTTGGCCGTCACGGAAATCACCCCTTTGCCGCCCAGTTGCATGAAGTCCAACCCGCTGGCGTCGTCGCCGCTCAGCAAAATGAAGTCTTCATCGTCAACCAGCACTTGGATCTGACTAACGCGACTTAAGTTCCCCGTCGCTTCTTTTACAGCAACAATATTCTTGATTTTCGCCAGCCGAGCGATGGTCGGCGGCAGCATGTCGCAGCCGGTGCGCGAAGGCACGTTATACAGGATCTGCGGCAGCTCGGTGCTCTCGGCGATCGCCTTGAAGTGCTGATACAGCCCTTCCTGCGTCGGCTTATTGTAGTACGGCGTCACCGTCAAACACCCCACCACGCCGGTGTTGGCGAAGCGGGTGGTGAGCGCGATGGCTTCGGCGGTAGCGTTGGCGCCGGTGCCGGCGATCACCGGGATGCGGCCGTCGGCCAGCTCCAGCGTCTGCAGCACCACGTCAACGTGCTCGTCATGGGCAAGCGTTGCGGACTCGCCGGTGGTCCCTACGGAAACGATCGCCGCGGTGCCACTGGCTACATGATAATCGATCAATTTTTTCAGGCTCGCGCGATCGACAGCACCTTTGTCGTCCATCGGCGTAACCAGTGCAACAATACTTCCCGTAAACATTGGCCGTCCCCTCCACAAACAAGTCACTCATGGTACTTTTGCTGCCTATCCAAAAGCAAGCGCACAACCGCGTTGTAAGCGCTTGGCAGGCGGTTTTTTTTATGTTTACCATGGTAACCCCATTAAGCACGACAGGAAGCGCCATTTTGCCTCAGTCAGACGAACACTATCTCGTGATTACCGCGCTCGGCGCCGACCGCCCCGGAATCGTCAATACCATCACCCGCCACGTCAGCAGTTGCGGATGCAATATCGAAGATAGCCGTCTGGCCATGCTGGGAGAGGAGTTCACGTTCATCATGCTGCTGTCCGGCAGCTGGAACGCCATCACCCTGATCGAATCCACCCTGCCGCAAAAAGGCGCGGAGCTGGAGCTGCTGATCGTGATGAAGCGCACAAACTCGCATGAAAGGCCGCCGATGCCGGCCACCGTGTGGGTTCAGGTCGAGGTGAAGGACTCGCCGCACATCATCGAACGTTTTACCGATCTGTTCGACTCCAGCCAGATGAATATCGCCGAGCTGGTCTCACGCACGCAGCCGGCGGACGGCGACCTGCCGCCGCAGCTGTATATTCAAATCACCGCCCACAGTTCCGGCGATCGGGACGCCTCAAATATTGAGCAAGCCTTCCATCGCCTATGTACAGAATTGAACGCGCAAGGCAGTATTAGCGTGGTGAACTATCCACAGCATGATGAGAAAGATGGAGAGTAGTGATGAGCCCATTGAAAGCCGGTGACACAGCGCCGAAATTTAGTTTGCCTGACCAGGACGGTGAGGAAATTAATTTGGCCGACTTCCAGGGACAGCGAGTATTGGTTTATTTCTATCCGAAGGCGATGACGCCGGGCTGCACCGTGCAAGCCTGCGGCCTGCGGGACAACATGGACGAATTGAAAAAGGCCGGCGTCGAAGTGCTGGGCATCAGCACCGACAAACCGGAAAAACTGTCGCGCTTCGCCGAAAAGGAGCTGCTCAACTTCACGCTGTTGTCTGATGAAGACCATCAGGTATCGCAACAGTTTGGCGTGTGGGGCGAGAAAACCTTCATGGGCAAGACCTATGACGGCATTCACCGCATCAGCTTCCTGATCGACGCCAAAGGCAAGATTGAAAAAGTGTTTGATGATTTCAAAACCACCAATCACCACGACATCGTTCTGAACTACCTGCAGCAGTAATTCTCACGAAGCGCAGCGGCCTGCTGCGCTTCGTCTCCTTCCGTCAGCCGGCCTTGTCCTCCACCTCGACCCGCAGCTCATCCGGCCAGGCGTGAATCACCGCCTTCACCAGCGTCGCCAGCGGTATGGCGAAAAACACGCCCCAGAAGCCCCACATGCCGCCGAACACAATCACCGACAGGATAATCACCAGCGGATGCAGGTTGACCGCCTCGGAGAACAGGATCGGCACCAACAGGTTGCCGTCCAGCCCCTGCACCACCAGATAGGCGACGATCAGCGTCCAGAAATCGGCGCCGACGCCCCACTGGAACAGCGCCACCACCACCACCGGTATGGTGACCAGCACCGCGCCGATATAGGGGATCAGCACCGAAAAACCCACCAGCACCGCCAGCAGCAGCGAGTAGCGCATGTCCAGCACGGCGAACACCAGGTAGGTCGCCACGCCGACAATCACCATCTCCAGCACCTTGCCGCGAATATAGTTGGTGATCTGCTGATTCATCTCGTTCCAGACCTGCCCCGCCAGACCGCGATTGCGCGGCAACACGCGGCGCACCGCGTTCAGCAGCTGCTCTTTGTCTTTCAACAGGAAGAACATCATCATCGGCACCAGGATCAGGTAGATAGCCAGCGTCAACAGGCCGACCAGCGACGCCAGCGAGAATTTCACCACCGATTCGCCCATGCCGGACAGCCGGCTGCGCAGATTTTCCGCCATCATGTCGATGATGCCGGCATCCACCAGCGCCGGATAACGCTTCGGCAGCGTCGCGGCAAAGTTATAGAACTGGTTGAGCATGCCCGGCAGATCGCTCATCAGATTGATGCCCTGCTGCCAGGCGGTCGGCGCGACGACGAACACCAGCAGCATGGCGACGCCCGCGAACACCAGCAGCATGATGCTCGCCGCCCAGGTGCGCGAACAGCCGATGCGCTGCAGGCGCGCGGTCGGCCACTCCAGCAGATACGCCAGCACGATGGCGACCAGCAGCGGGGTCAGAATGCCGTGCAGAAAATAGAGAATGAGGAAGCCGGCGACCAGGATCACCAGCAACGCGATAGCCTGTGGATCGGTGAAACGGCGGCGGTACCACTGTAATAGCATCTCCAGCATCAGAGCGGGCTCCTCGAGATTTGACGGGCGGGCATGGCGATTCCTGTGATGGGCCTGATTAAAGCATAGATAGAACGGCGCACGTGGGGGTGTGCAAAGCACTCAGAGTACTCAAAGTTCGCCATACATCAACAGCGATTTGGCTGAATTTATCGCGCGGGCAGGCGATCGGCGCAAAAATCCGCAGACGCCGCGTCAGAGTCGGTGAACGGCCCCGGGCGGGGCCGCAGAAGATTACAGCGAGGCACTGATGGAGAGCGGCGAACCGACCGCCAATGCGAACAACAACACACAGCCGATGGCGATCGCCGCCGCCAGATCATTTTTCATTGTCCTGTCCCTTGATGCGTAAACCGATTATCGCCACGAACTCTGTCGGTTCTTTACGTTGAAGGCCTCTGCCGATGCACCCCATTAAAAACCCCCGCCTAAGCGGGGGGAGAAAACGTTCTGGTGCATCAAGTATTACAAGGAGGTCATGAGGGATTGCTAACCCTAAATGACTATTTCAAGCTAGGATTATTCTCAGAGCATGGCAAGCGATCGCGTCGAGGTTCTCCGCACTTTGAGAAAAACCTCATAAAAAAATCCCGCACGGCAGCGGGATGAAGGGATGATAACGTCATAAATTTTTTATGCGGACAATGAGGCGGTATTGTCGTCATTTGGCGACAATACCGCGCCGCTCAGGCGGTCTCAAGGGAAATCTGACCGCCGTAAGGAAATCAGAATTTCGCCAACGCACGCGATCGTGAGCCATTCTGCAGCAACGAAAAGAAATGGGATTTTCGTCAGACCGCCGCCGTGTAAAAACCGGTAACATGGTCGTCATAATCCCAAATGCCGTCGGGGGAGAGATGAACAACAAGCCATTTGAATTTGATGAGGCGATCTGCCAGGCAATTGGGCGCGGCGTATGCGAAGTCGTGAAAATAGGGGATGAAATCAGCGTCTTCTCTCTGCTGGAAGCTATCGAGAGCTTCATCGAGCGGCAGGCGCTCAGCGAAAGTGAAGTCGCGGCGGCGGACGACGCGCTGGATTTAATCACCGGTTTGGTCCACCGCCAGTAGCGATGCGTTAACGAAAAGAAAAGGAATAGCATGACCATACCTTCCCCACTTGTCTGGCGGCGTGCGGACTATCTCGTCAGCACCGATCCCGCCCTGCTGGATCTCGATGCCATCCACGCTTTTCTGACCCGTTCCTCATGGGCCGAGGGAATCGATAAAGAAACCGTCCGCCAGTCCCTCACCCACAGCCTGTGCTTCGGTTTATATCACGAGGCCAGGCAGATCGGTTTCGCCCGGCTGGTCACCGATTACGCCACTTTCGGCTATCTGTGCGACGTGTACGTGCTGGAGACGCATCAAAAAAGCGGGCTGGGTCTGTGGCTGGCGGAATGCTGCCAGGCCCATCCGCTGATGGCGAAGCTGAGGCGAGTCATGCTGGTCACCAGCACCGCCCCCTGGCTCTATGAGAAAGTGGGCTATTCGGCCATCAACCACCCCGACTTTGTCTGGCAGATCGCCCGGCCGGACATCTACCGACGGTAAGGCTATTTCAGCGCCTGCTCGGCCAGCAGCCCGAGCGCGATGACGATCATCGCCGCACCGGAGATGCGCCCCACCCCCTTCGCTGCCTGCGGGCGCGTGCGCAGCACGGACTGTGAACCGAATCCCACCAGCAGATACACCAGGCCGCAGCTGATCAAATGCACGGCGCCCAACGCCAGCATCTGCATCGGCACCGACCACTCGGCCCGGGCGTCGGTAAACTGCGGCAACAGCGCCAGAAACAGCAGAAACACCTTGGGGTTCAGGCCGCTGACGCACACGCCCTTGCCGGCCCAGCGCAGCCAGGAATCGGAACGCTGATCCTCACCGGCGCCCGGCACCGGCGGATGCAGCAGCATATTGAAACCGATCCACAGCAGGTAAGCCGCCCCCAGCAAGGTGAGCGCCGTCAGCGCCAGCGGATTGCCGACCAGCAACGCGCCGACGCCCGCCACCACGATCGCAATCATCAGCAGGTGGCCGAACAACAAACCGGCGACGGCGGGCACCACCACCCGGCCGCGAATGCCCGCCGAGATCACGTAAGCCCAATCCATCCCCGGCGTGATCACCAACAGAATCGACACCGCCCAAAAAGCGGCGAACAGAGCGAGCGTCATGCCGGCGCCCTCTTAAACGCACAGCGCCGCACCGAACAGAGAACCATCGCGTTTTCCTCGTAGAATAAGTACGGCCCCCGCCTGCCGCGGCGGCCGTCAAAACCGTTCAACAGATGGCAAGAATATCCTCAAGGCGTTAAAATGTGCTTTCAATTACTTGCCTGAAATCGGCATAAACGGGGAAATTTTTCCAAATGGACAAGATTGATCGCAAGATTCTTGCTGAACTGCAGGCTGACGGCCGTTTGTCGGTGACCGAGTTGGCCGAGCGGATCGGTTTGAGCGTATCCCCCTGCCACCGCCGGGTGCGGGCATTAGAGGAGTCTGGAGTGATCAGGGGTTACCGCGCCCAGCTCGATCCCGGCAGCCTGGGCTACAACTTCTCTGCACTGGTGTTCGTCACCATGCGCGAAGGCGATCGCCGCGCCGTCGAAACCTTTGAAAACGCCATGGTGGACATTCCGCAAGTGGTGCAAGCGCAGCGGTTGTTTGGCGATCCCGACTATCTGCTGCACGTTATCGCCCGCGATCTGCCCGCCTTTCAGCAGCTTTACGACGAGAAGCTCTCCGCCCTGCCGGGCGTGCAGCGCCTGAGCTCCACGCTGGTGATGAAAACCGTGGTGCCGGAACGCTCGTTCCTGCCGCTGGGGAAATGACGACGGGAGCGTTGCCGCTCCCGTTTTTATCTTTTAAGGCACAATCACGAAATCCGGATTGGCGACGGCGAACAACGCCTCGCGGTCCGCCGCCGGTGGGTAAATCCACTGCGTGTTAATCTCCTGTTTAATCTTTTTGCCTTCCTGACGGGTAAAGCGCACCTGGCGCTGCCAGCCTTCGGTATACAGCGCGCCCCAGGGGCCAAGATCCAGACAGGTCACATACTTCGGCTGGCTATACGTGTGCGTCGGCAACCCCACCAACTCCGCCGCCGCATTGTGACCGGCGACGCGGCCGAGGCTCATCGCATGCTGGCAGGTCATCAGATTGTGGTTACCGAGATCGTCGGTCGCCGCTTTCACCGTATCGCCGGTCACGAAAATGCCCGCCGCCGCCGGCGCGCGCAGGAAGGCGTCGCCGATCACTCGGCCATTAGCGTCACGTTCGCCGGGGATTTGCTCGGTCAGCGGATGCGCACGCACGCCTGCCGCCAGGATCACCGTGTTGGCGGCGATACGCTCACCGTTCGACAGCATCACCCCCTCGGCATCGATAGCCGAAACGCGCAGGCCGGCTCGCGCTTCCACGCCGCACTCCGCCAGCGCCTGGCGAATCACCGTCCCCGGCTCCGCGCCCATTCCTGCACCCACTTCCGGGGCGCTATCGACGATCACCACGCGCACATTCTCGTTTTGCCCCAGCGCATCGCGCAGCCGCTGCGGCATCTCCGCGGCGCTCTCCAGCCCGGTCAGCCCCGCTCCCACCACCACGGCGGTGTTGCGCGCCGGCGTTGACGGTTTGGCCGCCAGCGCTTTGATATGAGCGCCCAAGCGCTGTGCGCTTTCCAGCGTATCGACGTTGAAACCGTATTCGGCAAAGCCCGGCACCGCAGGCACGGAAAGCCGACTGCCGGTGGCCCACACCAAACGATCGTAGACCAACTCAAGGGGTTCCCCCACCGCCGGCGCCACCCTGAGCGTTTTGGCGGCGGCGTCGATACGTTCCACCGTCCCGGCCAGGTGCCGCGCACCGACGGCGGTGAGCTGCGCGGAAATGTCGGGGTTCATGTTTTCCAGCACCGCTTCATACAGGCGTGGCCGGATGGTGACCGTTGGCGTCGGCGAAATCATCAGCACCTCGATATCGTCATGCTTACCGGCAAGGGTAATGGCGCGCATGGCGGACACGGCGGCCCAAAAACCGGCAAAACCGGAACCGGCAATCACTATTTTCTGCGTCATGGGATGACTCCTTCATACAGGGTTGACCGGGCGACGAGGCTGCCCGCAGTTTTTTCGGATGAACGGCGCCGTTCCGCTCCCGTCGCAGGGTGCAGAAGGACCGCCCGCCCCTTCCGAAGAGGCGGGAAAAAATGTGTTTTGTTTTAAGGAAAGGCGGAATCTAGGTCTTGGCGCGAGCCGTTTTGCCGCTGCGCGCGGTGCGTTCCGTCATGCGCTCGTCGAGCCAGATATTGACCTCGCCGAAGAAGCCCTGTGGCGCCTTGCGGCCAAAACGGGCAGCGACGTCGCCGAGGGTCTGCGCCGCCAGCGCATCGCGCATCGCCTTCTCCGCCTGCAGCATCACCGCATGGATAGCGCATTTGCCGGAGACCGCCCATTCCGGCGGGGAATCATCGAACACCGCACAGCGCCCGCGCACCTCCTGGCAATCGAACAGCGGCTTGTGCCCCTCGATGGCGTCGATAATCTCCAGAAAGCTGATCTCTTTCGCCGGACGGGCCAGCCGGTAACCGCCGCGCACCCCTTCACTGGCGGCGACGATGCCCGCCTTTTCCAGCTTAGGGAAAATCTTGGCCAGAAAGCTGGGGGAGATCCCTTGCAGTTCGGCGAGTTCGCGGCTGCTGAGCGCGCGCTGGTTATCGCCGACCAGCCACAGCAGGCAGTGGATGCCATATTCAACGCTGGTTGTGATGTACGCCATATGTCCGTTTTTGACCGTCAGTAAACCTTCAATAACGCAGACTATATGAGTCTGCGTTTATCTTGTCAATAAAACACAGACTAACTTTATCCGTGTTTTATTGAAGTTCCGTCTCGCTCCAGACGGAGAAAACGCCCTACGAAATGAAAAATAAAACTTTTTTGCCCGATTCGCCCCCGGCTAACGTTTCCTTGTCGCCTGCCGCTGACTATGATGTGATGATTGCCGTCGCGGCGGTTTGTGATCCGCCGCACTTTCACGCGGATCGCGCCGTGGGAATAAAGAACTCTTGTCTGCTGCTGACGTCTTAGAAATGATTATTTAAGGGAAACGCCTGACTATGACCAACCGGTTGACCAAAACCGCATTAGCGGTGCTGTTGCTCGGCACGTTGAACGCCACCGCCCTGGCGCCAGCACAGGCGGAAAGCCAGGACCAGTTGCCGGATATGGGCACCTCCGCCGGCGGCACCCTGAGCATCGGACAAGAGCTGGCGATGGGCGACTTCTACGTGCGCCAACTGCGCGCCAGCGCCCCGCTGATCAACGATCCGCTGCTGAGTCAATACATCAACCAACTGGGCAACCGGCTGGTGGCCAGCGCCTATTCGGTGCGCACGCCGTTCCATTTCTATCTGGTGCGCAACGACGAAATCAACGCCTTCGCCTTCTTCGGCGGCAACGTGGTGCTGCATTCCGCCCTGTTCCGCGTCAGCGACAACGAAAGCCAGCTGGCCTCGGTGCTGGCGCACGAAATCTCGCACGTCACCCAGCGCCACCTGGCGCGCGCAATGGAAGATCAGCAACGCAACGCCCCGTTGACCTGGGTGGGCGCGCTTGGTTCCATCCTGCTGGCGATGGCCAACCCGACCATGGGCATGGCGGCGCTGAGCGGCACCATGGCCGGTACCCAGCAGGGCATGATCAGCTTTACCCAATCGAACGAACAGGAAGCCGATCGCATCGGCATTCAGGTGCTGCAGCGCGCCGGTTTCGATCCGGAAGCGATGCCCGACTTCCTGCAGAAACTCTCGGATCAGTCGCGTTACGCCTCCAAGCCGCCGGAAATGCTGCTGACGCACCCGCTGCCGGACAGCCGTCTCTCCGACGCGCGCAACCGCGCCAACCAGATGCAGAAACACATCGTGCAGTCTTCGCAGGATTACCTGATGGCCAAGGTGCGCGCACTGGGCATGTACAGCTCGGAAGGCTATGGCCTGAATGAAGAGCTGCTCGGCTCGCTCAGCAAGGGGAACGTACGCGAACAGGCGGCCGCCAAATACGGCCGCGCCATCCTGTTCTATGAAGCGAAAAAATACGACGACGCGCGCAATATCATTCAACCGATGCTGGCGCAGGATGCGAAAAACGTCTGGCTGATTGACCTGATGACCGATATCGATCTCGGCCAGAAACGCGCGCCGCAGGCCATCGCCCGCCTGCAGGCGGCCAACGCCGCCCAGAACAACAACCCAGTGCTGCAACTCAACCTGGCCAATGCCTATGTCGAAGGCAACCAGCCGGCGCAGGCGTCGAAGATCCTGAACCGCTACACCTTTGCCCATCCGGACGATCCGAACGGCTGGGATCTGCTGGCGCAGGCCAGCGCCGCTCAGGGGCTGCGCGATGAAGAGCTGTCGGCCCGCGCCGAAAGCCTGGCGCTGAACGGCCGGCTCGATCAGGCTATCGGCCTGCTCAGCAATGCCAGCTCGCTGCAAAAACTCGGCAGCCTGAAACAGGCGCGCTACGATGCGCGCATCGACCAGCTGCGCCAACTGCAACAGCGCTTCCGCCAATACCAGCGCAGCTGATTCAACAAGGAATGAACGCCATGAAAAACGTCACGATTTACCACAACCCGCGCTGCTCCAAGAGCCGTGAAACCCTGGCGCTGCTGGAACAGCACGGCGTCGATCCCAAGGTGGTGCTGTACCTCGAAACGCCCCCTACGGTCGATGAGCTGAAAAAGCTGTTGAAGGAACTGGGCTTCACATCCGCGCGCGAGCTGATGCGCAAAAAAGAAGATCTGTACAAGGAATTGAAGCTGGCGGACGAAAGCCTGAGCGAAGAGCAGCTGCTGGCGGCGATGACGGCGAACCCGAAACTGATCGAACGCCCGATCGTGGTGAAAGGCAGCAAGGCGCGCATCGGCCGGCCGCCGGAGCAGGTGCTGGAGATTTTGTAATCGTCCGGCAAATCTCTTATTGAATCGCAAAATACCAATAGCCCTGAACAGGGCTATTTTTAATTAGTTGTTATATAAATACTTTTCATCATCACAGTCTTCTTCCGCTGCTATGCTGCGCAAACGCCAAATCTCTCGGTGAAACAGCCGTTGACAATCGTCAACACCCCACCTACCCTGATCGCATCACTGGACGAGCGATGAAAAAACACCCAGACAAGCACATTCAGGCGGCATTAGCTTACGCCCTTTCTCAGGGTTGGCATTTTCGGCCCAGCAAGGGGCACGCATTTGGCCGACTACATTGCGCCTTTGCCGGGCATCAAGAACATATGATGAGCATCTGGAGCACGCCAAAAAACCCAGAGGTACATGCCAAACAGATTCGGCGCAAAGTCGATCACTGCCTGGCGCTGTCGCAGAAAAAATAACCGGAGAATCACCATGACGCTCTATCATTTCTCATTGACGCTGGATGGGGTCACCGCCGATACCACCGGGCTGGAGGATGCATTGTATGCAGCGGGATGCGATGACGCGCTGATCTGTTTCTACGGTAAAGCCGTCTATCTCGAGTTTGATCGAGAAAGCGATAACTTTGCGCACGCGATTTGCAGCGCCATCAGCGATATTGAATCCGCAAATATTGGCGCCAAGGTGATATCGGTGGACTCCAGTCTGGTGGGATTAAGCGATATTGCCGAGCTCACTGAACTGTCGCGTCAGGCAATCACCATGCTAAAAGACGGGACTCGCGGCCCCGGCGGCTTCCCTTCCCCCATTCAACGGCTCGGCGGCGCCTCACCGCTGTGGCGCTGGGCTGACGTGGCGGCCTGGTTGGCACAGCAGGGGAAAATCGACCCACGGCTTGCAGACAATGCGCAGTGTCTGGAACATATCAATCTCGCTTTGCAACTGCGAAGCGATCGGCAACGCCAGCAGGTTGAGCACTACTGCTCCCTGCTGGAACACGCGGAAAAATAGGCAGATTAGCCCGTTACAGCCCCAGGATCTCTTTAACGAACGGGATGGTGAGCTTGCGTTGGGCGGTGATCGAGGCGCGATCGAGTTGATCGAGGGTCATAAACAGCGTGCGCATCTCGCGATCCAGCCGTTTCAACAGGAAGCGGCCCACGTCTTCCGGCAGCTCGAAGCCGCGCAGTTTGCCGCGCAGCTGCAGCGCCAGCAATTTCTCTTCGTCCGACAGCGGCTGCAACTTGTAGATCTGCCCCCAGTCCAGGCGCGAAGCCAGATCCGGTAAACGCAGGTTCAGCTGACGCGGCGGACGATCCCCGGTGATGAACAAACGGGTGCGGCCGGTTTCCAGGATGCGGTTGTAGAGGTTGAAGATCGCCATCTCCCACTCTTCGTCGCCGGCGATGCATTCGATATTGTCGATGCAGACCAGCGCCAGCTGCTCCATGCCGTCCAACACTTCAGGCACGAAGTAGGCGCGCTTGTCGAGCGGCACATAGCCCACCGCTTCACCTTTCTGCGAAAGCTCGGCGCAGGCCGCATGCAGCAGATGGCTGCGCCCGCCGCCTTCACGCGACCAGAAATAGATATAGCT
The DNA here is from genome assembly GCF_017811775.1 of Serratia sp. X10. Lineage (NCBI taxonomy): Bacteria > Pseudomonadati > Pseudomonadota > Gammaproteobacteria > Enterobacterales > Yersiniaceae > Serratia > Serratia sp. X10. The sequence continues at coordinate 30,157 of NZ_JAEIOH010000006.1, forward strand.
GCCATGTTCCTGACGGACGGCGGATTGGATCGCGGCTAATAGGGATGGGTTCTCGCCCGGATAAAAACTGGCGAAAGTTTCATCATCGGGAAGATAAAGTGGCAGTGAAAGCTGTGCCGGCGTATTCAGAGAAGCACCTCAACCAAAACTGGCAGAAAAACGTGGGCAGTTTAACACAGAAAACGGGCGCTGTTGAACCGGCAGGATCTTATGCCGCAATAGTGAACAATGCCTAAGCGCCGCTTGATTGGCGGCGGCGCCCGCCGAGGCAAGAATTATCCGATATCATTCCCTAACTCCATGCCTGCGCAGGTTAAATTTGTAATTTAAGTAAAATCTGACCTAGTATAGGTAAGCTAAATGCAATCACCATCAACAAGGTTTCTGCAAGGATATAGACGATGAAAGTATGGAATAAAGTGCTGTTGGCCTCCTTTATCGGGTTGTTGGTTGCCGGCTGTGATGACTCCTCCAAGGTTGACGCCAACCTGGATAAAGCCAAAGACAGCGCCGAGCAGATGAAAGACGCCGCCCAGAAAAAAGCGGACGATCTGACGGACAAAGCGAAAGCGACGGCGGATGAAATCAAAAAAGAGGCCGCCACTCAGGCGGATCAGCTGAAAGACAAAGCTTCGGCGATTAAAGAAGACGCCGCCAAGCAGGCGGACGCCATCACCAACGACGCCAAGGCCAAAGCCGCCGCGATCAAAGACGACGCAGGCAAACAGAGCCAGCAGTTGGTGGATCAGGCCAAGGCCATCAAAAACGACGCCATCAACGGCGCCAACGATCTGACCGAGCAGGCCAAGGCGAAGACCGAAGCCATCAAGAACAGCGCCGAAAACAAAGCGCAAGAGTTGAAACAAGAGACCGATGCGGCGGTGAACGGCAATACTCAGCCGGCCACCCAGCAGTAAGCTATTCTCAGCCACCAAAGAAAGGAGCAGTAAATGGGGATTATTTCCTGGATTATCTTCGGCCTGATCGCCGGTATTTTGGCTAAGTGGATCATGCCCGGCAAAGACGGCGGCGGCTTTATTCTGACCGTCGTGCTGGGGATCATCGGCGCCGTGGTCGGCGGCTATATCAGCACCTTCTTCGGCTACGGCAAGGTTGACGGCTTCAACTTCGGCAGCTTCGTGGTAGCGGTTATCGGCGCCATCGTGGTGCTGTTCGTGTACCGCAAAATTCGCAGCTAAGGCGAATGCCATAAGTCAAAAGGGCAGCCCCTGGACTGCCCTTTTCGTTACTTCTGCTCCGCCGATTCGTCCGGCGCGTCAAGCACCTCTTCTTCCTTGCGGAACAGGCTGATGACCTTGAACAGCAGGCTCAGGCCAATGCCGACGATGGTCGCCAGCGCCATGCCTTTCAGCTCCGCCGCGCCGATGTGCACCTTGGCGCCGCTCACGCCGATGATCAGGATCACCGAGGTCAAAATCAGGTTCTGCGCTTTGTTGTAATCCACTTTGGATTCGATCAGCACGCGAATGCCCGAAGCGCCGATCACACCGTACAGCAGCAGCGAAACGCCGCCCATCACCGGCACCGGCACCGCCTGGATCGCCGCCGCCAGCTTACCGATGCAGGACAACAGGATCGCCAGCACCGCCGCGCCGCCGATCACCCAGGTGCTGTAGACCTTGGTAATGGCCATCACGCCAATGTTCTCGCCGTAGGTGGTGTTCGGCGTGGAGCCGAAGAAGCCGGAGAATACCGTCGAGATGCCGTTGGCGAACATCGAGCGGTGCAGGCCAGGATCGCGGATCAGGTCTTTTTTCACGATGTTGGCGGTCACCACCAGGTGGCCGACGTGCTCGGCGATCACCACCAGCGCCGCCGGCAGAATGGTGAAGATGGCGAACCACTCAAAGCGCGGGGTGTAGAAGGTCGGCAGCGCGAACCAGTGCGCCTCGCGGATCGGGGTCAAATCCACCACGCCCATGAAGAACGACAGCGCATAGCCCACCAGCACGCCGATCAGGATCGGGATAATCGCCAGGAAGCCGCGGAACAGTACTGAACCGAGCACCGTGACCGCCAGCGTCACCAGCGAAATGGTGATGGTGGTCGAGTCGGCGCTGGCGCCTTCCGCCGGCAGCAGCCCCGCCATATTGGCCGCCACGCCCGCCAACTCCAGGCCGATAACGGCGACGATCGCCCCCATCGCCGCCGGTGGGAACATCACGTCCAGCCAGCCGGTGCCGGCCTTTTTCACGATCAGCGCCACCAGGCAGAACAGCACGCCGCACATGATGAAACCGCCCAACGCCACTTCATAACCGAGCGGCAACAGCAGCAGCACCGGCGAGATAAACGCGAAGCTGGAACCGAGGTAGGCCGGGATCTTGCCTTTACAGATGAACAGATACAGCAGCGTGCCGATGCCGTTGAACAACAGTACGGTCGCCGGGTTGATCTTGAACAGGATAGGCACCAGCACGGTGGCGCCGAACATGGCGAACAGGTGCTGGAAGCTGAGCGGAATGGTCTGGAGCAGCGGCGGGCGCTCGCTGACGCCGATGGCGCGACGGGTCATGTGTGCTTTTCCTCGGTTTATTGGTTTTATAGGTTTTAGTCAAAAAAAAGCCGACTCGTTAAGTCGGCTCAAATGTTTACTTGGTACCAAATATCTTGTCGCCCGCATCGCCCAAGCCAGGCACGATATAGCCCTTGTCGTTCAGACACTGATCGATGGAGGCAGTGTACAGCTCAACGTCCGGATGCGCTTTCTCCAGCGCGGCGATGCCTTCCGGCGCCGCGACCAGAACCAGCACCTTGATGCTGTGGCAGCCGGCTTTCTTCAGCAGATCGATAGTGGCGATCATCGAACCGCCGGTGGCCAGCATCGGGTCGACGACCAGCGCCATGCGCTCTTCGATGTTGGAAACAAGTTTCTGGAAGTACGGCACCGGCTCCAGGGTTTCTTCGTCGCGGTATACGCCCACCACGCTGATGCGCGCGCTCGGCACGTGCTCCAGCACCCCTTCCATCATGCCCAGACCTGCGCGCAGGATTGGCACGACGGTAATCTTTTTCCCTTTGATCTGATCCACTTCAACTGGCCCGCACCAGCCTTCGATGGTGACTTTTTCCGTCTCCAGATCGGCGGTCGCTTCATAGGTCAGTAAACTACCCACTTCTGAGGCCAGCTCACGGAAGCGTTTGGTGCTGATGTCATTTTCGCGCATCAGGCCAAGCTTGTGTTTTACCAGCGGGTGTTTCACCTCAACGATCTTCATCATTTTTCTCCTATTAAGGTGGTTGCGGCCAAAAAAATCGCGGGATTATACCTCCTTTTTTTCGCCGCGCCACCCACAATAGCCCGATCGGGATCAACAAAAGTTTGAATATCAGTATAGATGACGAAAAAGCGGAGCCGGTTCACAAGCCGCTCGCAAACGTTTGCCTGCGCTGTTAGAATTGCCGCGCCTTATTCCGGAATCAACATCGGAAGCACAGTTTTCAAACCGCAAATCGTCGTGGGGAATCGCGCAGTGACCGACAAAACCTCTCTCAGCTATAAAGACGCAGGTGTCGATATCGATGCAGGCAACGCATTGGTAGATCGCATCAAAGGTGTAGTTAAACAGACCCGTCGCCCGGAAGTGATGGGCGGTCTGGGCGGGTTTGGTGCCCTGTGTGCGTTGCCGCAGAAATACCGCGAGCCGGTGCTGGTTTCCGGTACCGACGGCGTGGGCACCAAGCTGCGTCTGGCGATGGATCTGAAACGCCACGACACCATCGGCATCGATCTGGTGGCGATGTGCGTCAACGATCTGGTGGTTCAGGGCGCCGAGCCGCTGTTCTTCCTCGACTACTACGCCACCGGCAAGCTGGACGTAGACACTGCGGCCAGCGTGATCACCGGCATCGCCGAGGGCTGCAAACAGTCCGGCTGTGCGCTGGTGGGCGGCGAAACCGCTGAAATGCCGGGCATGTACCACGGCGAAGACTACGACGTGGCCGGTTTCTGCGTCGGCGTGGTCGAAAAATCCGAGATCATCGACGGCAGCAAAGTGCAGTCCGGCGATGCGCTGATCGCCCTGGGCGCTTCTGGCCCGCACTCCAACGGCTACTCGCTGGTGCGCAAAATCCTGGAAGTGAGCAACACCGATCCGACCGCCACTCAGCTGGAAGGCAAACCGCTGGCCGACCACCTGCTGGCGCCGACCAAGATTTACGTGAAGTCCGTGCTGGAGCTGATCGAGAAGGCTGACGTACACGCCATCGCTCACCTCACCGGCGGCGGCTTCTGGGAAAATATTCCACGCGTGCTGCCGGAAGGCATGCAGGCGGTGATCGACGAAGCCAGCTGGCAGTGGCCGGCGGTGTTCACCTGGCTGCAGCAGGCCGGCAACGTCAGCCGTCATGAAATGTACCGCACCTTCAACTGCGGCGTAGGCATGGTCATCGCCCTGCCGGAAGCCGAAGTGGAAACGGCCATCGCGCTGCTGACCGCGGCAGGTGAAAAAGCGTGGAAAATCGGTAAACTGACCGCCTCTTCCGACGAACAACAAGTGGTCATCAACTGATGAAAAAGATCGTGGTGTTGGTCTCCGGCCAGGGGAGCAATCTCCAGGCGCTGATTGACGCCTGCCAGCAGGGCCGCATCGCCGCCGAGATCGTGGCGGTATTCAGCAACAAGGCGCAGGCTTACGGCCTGCTACGCGCCGAAGCGGCGGGCATCGCCGCCCAGGCGCTGGATGCCAAGGCTTACGCCGATCGCACGGCGTTCGACGCCGCGCTGGCGGACGCCATCGACCAGTACCAGCCCGATCTGGTGGTGCTGGCCGGCTACATGCGTATCCTCAGCCCGCAGTTCGTGCAGCGCTATGCCGGCCGCATGCTGAACATCCACCCTTCCCTGCTGCCGAAATACCCGGGGCTGCATACGCATCGTCAGGCCATCGACAACGGCGACAGCGAACACGGCACCTCGGTGCACTTCGTGACCGAACAGCTCGACGGCGGCCCGGTGATTTTACAGGCCAAGGTGCCGATTTTCGCTGACGATGAAGAGGATGACGTGGTTGAACGGGTGCAAACCCAGGAACACACGATCTATCCACTGGTGGTGAGCTGGTTCGTCGACGGCCGCCTGGCGATGCGCGACGGCGCCGCCTGGCTGGACGGCGAACGCCTGCCGGCGCAGGGCCACGCTGCCGACTGATGCGACGCAGTCTGAACCTTGCCTAAACGGCGCCCACGCGGCGCCGTTTTTTTTCGCCTTCATCCATTCTGTGAAGTTATACTTTGCACAATTTCACGGCACAGAGGAGCCCACATGTCCAGCACTGCCAGCGTCAGGTTACGCCCATTGGAACGGGACGATCTGTCGTTCGTCCACCAGATGGACAACAACGCCAGCGTTATGCGCTATTGGTTTGAAGAACCCTACGAAGCCTTTGTCGAACTTTCCGATCTCTACGACAAACACATCCACGATCAGAGCGAGCGCCGCTTTATCATCGAGCACGAAGGCGCCAAGGTCGGCCTGGTGGAACTGGTGGAGATCGATCACATCCACCGCCGCGCAGAATTCCAGATCATCATCGATCCCGCCCACCAGGGCAAAGGCTACGCCAGCACCGCCGCCCGCCTGGCGATGGACTACGGCTTCTCGGTGCTGAACCTGTACAAGCTGTACCTGATCGTCGACAAGGAGAACCCGAAGGCGATCCACATCTACAGCAAGCTGGGCTTTAACGTGGAAGGCGAGCTGATCGACGAGTTCTTCGTCAACGGCGAATACCGCACCGTGCTGCGCATGTGCATCTTCCAGCCGCAATATCTGGCGAAGTTCAAAACGCCCAATGATAAGCCGCTGGTGAAGTGACGCTTAGCGAGAAAAAGAGAAAACCCGCCCAGGCGGGTTTTTTATTGGCAAATAAGCGACTAGTATCAAGGCATGCTATTTTATCGTCAGGAAATAGCCTGATGAATACGAAAGTAAATAATATTCCTCAAGATAATTAATCGGAAAATAATTAATAGTAAGAATTACCCTCTACCTCTACAAAGGAAAAATGCCATGACGACCGTCTCAAACCTGCTGCTTTTTATCGGCCTGGCGATGCTCGCCATCGCCGCCGGCCTGAATACCTATAGCGGCTACGCGCCTGCAGATCCCAATAGCACCCCGCTGTTTTCCCCGCTCTGGTGGACGCGCTGGTTCCCGATCTATGCCTCGGGCGCTGCGTTGTTGTTGGTAGGGGTAGTGTTGCGAGTTTCGGGGCGGGGACGATAAAAAACAGAAACGGCTCCGAAGAGCCGTTCAAGGAAAAAATATTACCGAATTACAATATTACTTACACTGTTCCAGTAACCCAAGTAGCTCCATGTCATAAAGCAAGTCGTTTTTTTCTTCTTCGCTAGCGTCCAGCAGTAACTCTTCTAGAGATCTATCCTTTAATATGTCCGATATGTTATTTCTGACATTAATTTCTACCTCCTCTGGCCCTCTACCAGCCATTAAAACAAGCTTAAACACATTTAACATTAAATTTTCTATGGGTATAAAAGGTACATGCTCATATTGATATGATGCATATCCTATTTCTATACCGTCATACAAAGGCTTCTCGCCTGACTTATTACTCATATCTAAAATATTTCGGCAACAGCCGTAGAAACAGTCTAAAAAATCAGTTCGTATGTCCTTATAACTCATACGTTCGTCATCTATCATTTCAACCTCCGCGGTATCAGAAGTATATTATTGTTATCGAGCACTTCCACCTTGATTCCTGGATATTTTTTCTGAAACTGTTCCACGACACCAAGGCAACTGTCGCAAGCTACGCGCTCAGTAAAAATGGTAACCTTTCCCTTAGCGGCAATGTTCCCCCCCAATTTATCAGCCAGATTATCCAAAATTTTATATTCAGAATCTAGGTTTCTGGGGATTGGGTTACCATCACTATTCTTGATCGTTTCATATGTGAAGTTTCCACCACCTTTCCCAACAAAACTTTTTTCAGCCTTGTCTACACGGCTATGTGCCGCAAGAGTTTTCGGCATGCCTGGGATATCGATTTGTGCAACTGCGGCATTCCCACTTTTTCGAATGTTTTGCGGAAACGGTGCCCTAGCATCCAATACTTGCTGTCTTAATGTAGCAGCCTGCTGAACGGTCTTCTCATTGACCAGATACCCTTTCCAGGCGCTGGTTGGCCCTACCAGTTTGGATGACAGGTACTGGTTGCCGACGCTCGCTTTGCCCATACCGGCAAATGTGCTGGCAATAGAGACCGCCATCACCGAGGCATTCACCCAGTCCGGCGACCAACCGGTCAACTTGCTGATTTGTTCTATCTGCTGGTTGCGTGCAAACAGCTGGCCGTCGGTTATCTGGTCGCCCAAATCATACGTGAATAACTTTTCGCTGTCATAGCCGGCAAACGCCGGATAGTTGCCGAATCGCTGGCGCTCTTTTTGTACCCAGTAGTTGGCAATGAGGCCGTCTTCATCCCGCGTTGACGGGTACTTATTCATCAGGGCTTCAAACTGCTTGCGTTCGTCTGAGTTCAACGCCTCTTGCGTGGTGCAAGCTACTTTTCGGCATGAAGCCGCCATCAGACGCGCTTCTTTTTCCTTGTCGCCCTTAGCCAACTCTTTAATCGCGTTGAGTTCTTCCTGGTGCAGCTGTCGATTGAAGCGTTCGACAAATTCCCCCGCATTTGCACCGCTGGTGGCGCCTGCGGCTTTGGCGGTTACGATGGCCCCTGCAAAGGCGCCCGCTACGCGGCTGATTTGAGCCTGACGCTCCTGCCAACCTTCACTTCTGACCAAATTATCATTGATGATCACCCCGGCCAGCTCCGCCGCCAGCGCCCCTGCCGCCGCGCCTTTGGCATTGCCCTTGCCGATTTCTGCGGCCACGCCCGCCAGAACGGCATGGCTTACGGCCCGGCCCGGTATATCGAGAACCTGACCGTTATCCCCGATCAGATTGGCGCCCTCGGCCTGAACCTGGCTACCGATGTTCGCCAGAAGCGCATTGGTCAGGTTGTCCTTGAAGCTGCCGCCATTGATGGCGGTATTCAGGCTGGAGCTGATGACCGATTGCCCGGCCACCCGCTGCGCCACCTTGCTCCAGTCGCCGTTGCTCAGCTGCGGCAGTTTGACGTTGTTTGGATTGAGCGGTTTGCCCGCCGCGTCCTTGCTCCAGCCCATCGCGCTGTCGAAGCCGTTGAGCGCGCCGCCGATCGCCATCGCCGTGGCGGTCGCCTTGACGTTTTCATTGCTGCCCAGCGCCTGCAGGGTTTTCGACAGGTTGCCTTGATTCTCCACCAGCGCCACCGCCGCCTGGGAGGCCAGCGAAGACATCCCGGCGGTGACCGCGCCGCTGGTTACCGCCCCGCCGCCCACGGCGCCGGAAACGCTGGAGGCCGCCGTGGCCGCCAGTGAACTGCCTGCGGTCACCGCTGCGGCCGCGATGGCGATCACCGCCGCCACCGCTGGGTTCAGGTGCTGGCTCTTGTAATCCCAGCTGTCGTAGGCGTCCTTGACCTTGCTCCACTGCACGTCGTTGCGCTTATTCAGATCTTTGACCCAGGTGGTGCCCGGCGTATTGCCCAGCGCGTCGATGGCGCTTTGCAGCGCCTGGCCGTTTTTCACCTTCACATCGGCGTTGACGCCCTTGGCGGCCTCTACGGTCAAGGCACCACCGGTATGAATGCTCGGCAACACCCACTTATTGTCTTCGTAGCCTTTATTGGCCTGCTTGATAAAGAAGCCTTTCGAATTGCTGACGGTCTGTTCGAAGCTAGTGTTCTTCACTGCCCTGAAGTTAACCTGACCATGAGTACTGGTCAGGCGCGCGTTTTGCCCGGCGGCGATTTTGCTGGCTTCATAGGTACTGTCGTCGCGGCTCATCAGCGTGATATTGCCGGCGGCGGTAAACTCGGTGACCTTGTTGGTCACGTCGTGGCGGGTCTGCTTAACCTCGGTTTTCTTGCCCCACCATTTGCGCTTGGTTTCCTTTTTTTCGTAATGGCTGGACTCTTCCATCGCCTGGGCGTAGAGATAGCCGCCCTTGGCGGCGATATCCATATTCCCGGCGCGCATGGCTTCAGCCTGGTTGTGAGCGTCGACCTGAGCTTTTTGCTTAGCCTCGTCTGCCCCTTTGCTTTTAGCTTCATTGCGTGCGGTAGTCAGACGTGATTGTGCGCCATCGCGGTCTTGGGTGGCCTGAGAGAGGCGCTGTTGTGCATCATTGAGGGCGGATTGTTCGGCATTGATTTCATTGGGGAGCGCATTCGCTCGCTTCTCCTTTTCCAATAAATCATGGGTAATGCCGATACCTTCGGCTGCGATGGCAGCACTTTGTTGCCATAAACCCCAGTCGTTTATTTCCATTAGCTTGCCGTGCTTGGCTGTAAACTCTTGAGATTTCTTGATTACCTCCGCTTGTCTTTGTTTTAGCGAGTTAATGTCACGCTGCAGCGTAGTTAACTCATTGCTTTTACCGTGCTTCGCTTGTTCAGCGCGACTCTTATCCTGCTGCGCCTGATTAATGCGCTGCTGCGCATTTTGAAGTTGCTGCTCGGCAACGGCGATGCGGCTGCCCCAATCAGTCACCGCTACCGGCGGTTTCCAGTTTGCCCCCAACCCTTTCACTACCAGTTTGGTCGCCTGGAACAGAATGCTGCCGCCGGAAATCACCGTCATCAGGCCACCGGCATTCAGCTCGGTCCCTTGCTGGGTGCGAGTTTCGGTAAATTCGTTGCCACCTTCTCGGTAAGTGTGGTTTTGCACCGGCTCGAAGCGCATATCGCCGCCGGAGGTTAGCGTCATGTTAGCGCCGGAAGTCAACCTGGCACCGTAAGTCAGCAGTTGGTTGTTCGCCGCCGCGGTCAGGTTTTTCCCGGCGCTGAGGGTAGTGACCACATGGCGATCGTCTTTGTTGTTGTCGTTGGCAGCATCAATGGCGGAATAGGCGACATTCGATAACCATAGATTCTGCCCGGCCAGCAGCGTGATATTACCGTTGGCGGAGAGCGCGCCGCCCTGGGTGCCGATGTCGCGGGCCGAATTAATCAGCAGGTTGCCGCCGGCGTGTACCCGGCTGCCCAGTTCTGGCGTGCGAGAAGAGGGAAACAGGCGACTAAATTGTCCCCCCAATTCGCGATAGTTCAGATCGGCATTATGGCCGGCCAACAGCGTGACATCTTTGCCTGCTTTAATGTGCGTCCCGCGCAGCGCCAGATAACCGCCGCTGTTGAGCAGCACTGAACCACTGGCGTTCAGCTGTCCGGCATTTAGCAGTTGGTTGAACTGCGTTTGTCGTTGTTCAGGAGATAAATTCTGCGCTAAACGATCGTTATTCAACGCCTCATCATTTCTGACAATCGAAACAGTGCCGTTCGCCGTCATGGCTATATTTTGGCTTTGCGGCGCGAAGTGCGTGTTACGTAGATAAATGCCTTGCCCGGCATTTAAGGTTAAGTCCCCGGCAGCATTCAATTGGCTCAGCCAGCGGGCACCATCGACGCCGAAATAGCGCGGGCTAGGTACAGTGTGCACTTTGACGTTGCCGTTGCGGCTGGTCAAAGTGACATTATGTCCTTTCAGATAGCTTTGACGGGCATCCAACTCATTCACTGCTGCAACGTTCAGATTCTTGCCCGCAGTCAGCTCAGCTGCGTCGGTGTAAAACAGATCGTCGGCAACCACAGTCAGGTCGTTACGCGCGTTTATTTTATCGGTACTGATGACGCGTCCCGCATGCAGCACAATATTGTGAGCTGCCAGCGAGTCAGGCCGCCCCGAAGCCACCACTTCACTAAGCTGATTTCCCGCCGGCGTCGAAGTTTTAATTTCTATCTGGTTTTTAAAATCCGCGACCAAACTGCCGCCGGCCAACATGGCTGAGGAAGGATAGCCAGAAGCCGACCAGCTCTTTTGCCCACCTTTTTTGACATAAATGACATATTCCGGGATCGACGATTTCTGATCCTGCCATTTATGTCCCAAAACAACTTTAGGATTCGGCACCTTCGGTTCGAACAGTGCATAGTCGTTCATGTCCCCCGTCATTTCACTGCGCACGCCCAGATTATTGCCGGTTAAAATCAGGTCGTTAGTCGCTTTTATTGTGCTGACGTGGTTCCAAAATTCCGACGCATTAATGTAGGCATTCTTCCCTGAAATGATTTCTGCGGGACGGCTGTCGGCCACTACGGTAAAACGCACGCGCTCACTGTTGACCCAAGGCGTTTTTTTGAAATCAACATGTCCCAACCAGGTGAAATTTTTATCTTCAAAGTCCGCCAAATAATCAAAAAATTGGTAATCGAATTGCCCCTCGTACACACCATCAGCCAACCAACGATCGATATCCTTGTTGTCCTTCGGCGTATTGGTGGAGGAAATGGCGAACTGCTGGCGAACATTGTTCAAACTCTCCGTGCGTATCACCAAGTCGCCGCTGTTGGTCAGGATTTTCGCCGAACGGTTCTCGACGGATTTAGCCTTGTTGCCCTGCGCATCCTTTTGGATCCACATATTTTTATTGGCGTGCAGCTTGGCGTTTTCCCCCGCATTACGGATGTGGTCGCCGAATATGCGCATATCGCCGCTGGTGCTGGTTTGCCCGTCATTCACCAGCGTCGTTGTCGCCAACGTGGCGTTGCCGTCCGCCTGTACGATAGCGCCCGGCGTAATGTGCAATCCCTTAGCGCTGACATTGAAGTCCCCCTTGCTGTGCGTGGTGCCGTTAAGCACAAGGTTACCGTTAACGCTCAGCGTAATATCCCGCTGTTTGCTGGTGAGGTCTTTCAGGTTCACCCCCACCCCATCCTCATTGGCCACCAGGCGGATTTTGTTGGCGTACATGCCGCCCAGCGCCTTGGTATCCACGGCCAGTTGAGGCTTAGCGCCTTCACCGGCGATCGGTTTGATGCTGCCGTCCTTGAAGCTGATGCGGTTGGCGCCCTGGGTCAGCGACAGATTTTGCGCATTGATTTTGCCGTTCAGCTCGGTGGCGCGGCTGATGATATCGACGTAGTCTGCGCCGCTGCCGTCCAGCCCTTTACCGCCGATGGTGACACCGCCTTTTTTCACCTCCAGCGCTTCCAGCGCGCCCTGCTTGTCGAACTGCGGTTTGCCGGTGGTCAACGTCACGCCCGGGGCATTGATAAAGCCGCAGCCGTCGCAGGTGATGCCATTCGGGTTGGCGATCATCACGTTGGCCTTGTTGCCGAATACCTCGAGCTTGCCCTGCAGCTCGGAACGACTGCCGCCGATCACCTCATTGATGATCAACTCCGCCGGTTTTCCCTTCAGGTAGGTGTTGCCCTGCGCGCTGTAGATCTCCACGCCCAGCTGCGTTTTGCCGCCGTGCGTGGCGTTATTCAACACGGCGCCCTGTGGCCCAACGTTGAAATCTTTATAGGTGTTGTGCGAGATGCCCGCACCGTTCGGCGTGGCGATATTCACCACCGGTACGTCGCCCGGCTTGATAACCACCTGCGTATTGCCGTTGGCGGCGGTGATACCGGCGGCGAACGCCGGGTGCAACGGCTGGAAAGCCGTCAGGTAGATCAGCAAATAGCTGGCGCCCCGCGCCAACGGAGGGTTGAGCTTATCCATATTCATTCCTTCGAAAGGATGTTGTTTTGAACGCCGAGGGCGTTCCTGCTGTGTGCTGGCGTTATAACGTGATGGTGGCTTGCCAGTAGGCCACCCAACGATCCGGTTGCAGGCTGTCTGGGTGCGTCAGCGGTTTACCGACGGTGACCGCCTGATTAAACCAACGGCCGCTTAGCGTGGCGCCCAGCGCCGCACCGACGACGCTGCCGCCGTCTATCTGCCCGGCGCGCCCCTGCAGCCAGCCGGCGTCTAACGCGCCGGTCAAAGAGAGCTCCCCCAGTCCCGGCAAGGTCTGCCATTGCCAGTTGAGTTCATTACGCCAGTAGGCGCCGCGATTACCGGTCAGGTACTGCTCTTTAAAGCCGCGCACCGAGTATTGCCCGCCGATGGAAATGCGCTCGCCGGCATACAGGTTGTCTGCGCTGGTTTGCCCGTAGGCCGAGGTCAGGTAGTAAAGAGAGGGGGCGAGCGGATAGAAATAACTGGCGCTGAGGCCAAGCTTACGGAACTCGCTGCGCGGCGCCCCGTTTCGCTGCGGATCGTCGGCGGTGGCGCCCAGCATGCGCAGCCCACGGCTTATCGTTGGGTTCAGCGTCATATAACCGCCGCCCGCGACCGCACTGTAATTGAGGCCCAGGCTGGCGATGCTGAGCGTCGGGCTGCTGACGCTCAACCGTTCCCCCGCCAGCTTATTTTCCGTGGTGCGCCGCGCCAGCCCGATATCGATGGCCAGCTTACGTTTGCCATCCCGCAGCAACGTGCGGTTCGCGCCCAAACGCTGGGTCTGGTTGTTGCCCTGATAACGGTAAGCGGCACCGTTGAACGGCACCTGCTGGAAAAAATCGTTCCAGGCGTACTGATAGCTGAACAGCCAATAGCCATAGGGGAAGGTGACGCTGCCGTTCAGGCTGCGGCTGCGATGATGCGGGCTGAAATCGTTATTGCGCGCTGCGGAAAGCGACCATTGATCCGCAAGACGCAGCGGATTATCCAGCGAGAAGGCGGCGTTCATCTGTCCGGTGCCGGTGCTTTTCTGGCCGCTGTTATCCGCGCCGAAAGAAAAAGAAACCGGCGCGCGCGTGGCGCCACGCAGCAAAACCACGTTGGAAAAGCCGGGTTGCTCGCCAGGTTGGATATCGATAGTCACCTGTTGCGAGGGCAGGCGGTTGAGCTGCTCCATGCCCTGCTCAATATCGCGCAGATTCAATACGCCACCAACCAGACCGGGGAACGCCATCTTCAACGCCGGCGTCTGCTCGCCGTTTTGCGTGATGGACTCGATTCGCCCCTCGCTGGCGCTGACGATCAACACGCCGCGGGAGATATCCTGCTCCTGCAGCCAGGCCTGTGAGGTGACATAGCCGCGTTGCAGATAAGCGTTGGTGGTTTCGCGCACCAGACGGTTGATGTGCTCCAGCGTCAGGCAGCGCCCCTGATACGGGCGCGCCAGGCTTTCTTTTACCGACCAGGAAAGATGCTCGGCGCCCTCAAAAACAATCTGCCGCACCGGCTGGCAAACCGCTCCTGCGGCGGCCGGTACAGGCAGCGGTAACGCCTGCAATTCAACGTTGTTCTGCAGCGCCTCACGCTGTTGCTGGGCCTGTTCCAGCAACGTTTTCTGCTGTTGGGTAATGCTGTCGCGATCGGCAGGGCTGGTGATTTCCGCGCACCACGCCGAGCTGCAAAACGCCAAAAGCACAGGCCAAACCCTCGGCTTCCATGCACACATTTAAATACATCCATTTACGTTAACTTACATACCTTAGCGAAGTATATACATTTTATGTCGCCAATCAATGATAATGAGAATTATTTTTGTTTGATCTAAATCACAACGCGGAAAAAATGCGCATATGCCACAGCTACTGCAGCTTATTACCCAGAGCGCATTTAATTAATATTAAAATTAAAAAACCGAATAATAAAAACAAATAAATTCAATATAAAAATAACACGCTCAATATCGACAAAAACAAACAAGCAGAGTTTACAAAGTTAATTCACCCTTTTATCTTGGTAGTTATGCTTTAATAATTAATACATAAAAAACATAGTTATTAGTTAACCAATAAAGAAAAACAATATCGGGGATAGCCTCATGTTTAACCGTGATATAGAACTGTTTATTCGTGATTACGTTAATGATATTAAAGCTGGCAGCGCCGCACTGTTCGCCGGCGCCGGGCTGTCTATCCCCGCCGGTTTCGTTAGCTGGAAAGAGCTTATCGGCGATATCGCTTATGAACTGGGGCTGGATATCGAAAAAGAGAGCGATCTTATTTCCCTGGCGCAGTATCACCTCAATGAAAAAGGCAACAGACATAAGATAAATCAAAAAATAATTACAGAATTCGCTGAGCAAGCAGAAGAAACAGAAAACCACCGAATTATCGCCAGATTACCGATAGCGTCACTTTGGACCACTAACTACGACGACCTGATTGAAAAAACCTATGCCCGTTATAATCGCGTATGCGACGTTAAAACCACACCAGAAAGCCTGACCAATAACATTCACAAACGTGATGTTGTTTTATATAAAATGCATGGTGACTATAAAAATCCCAACCAGGCGATTATCACCCGCGAACAATACGAGACTTACTCCCGCACACACCTTCCCTTTATCAACATGCTGATGGCGGAACTGACCGCTAAAACGTTTCTGTTTATCGGTTTCAGCTTCGAAGATCCCAATCTGCAGTATGTGTTGAGCCGCCTCTATGCACAGTATGCCGAAGGGAAAAGAAATCACTATTGCATTATGCGGCGCGTTCAGCTCGGCGACAGCGGCAGTGAAGATCAGGCGTCCTGTGACTACAACAGCCGTAAACAAAGCTTGATGATCAACGATCTGCGCCGTTACGGCATTCAAACGCTGCTGGTGGATGACTATCGGCAAATCACCGACCTGCTGTATGCCATCGAAACGCAGTTTAAGAAAAGCACGGTGTTTATCTCCGGCAGCGCCGACAACTACCATCCTTATGCCCGTGAAGAATCCATCCAGTTCATACATCGTCTGGCGCGCCTGCTTATCCGCAAACAGTACCGCATCGTCAACGGCTTCGGCTGGGGCGTAGGCACGGCGGTGATCAACGGCGCCTTGGAAGCCATTTACGACAGCCAGGGAAAAATCAGCGAAAGCCAGCTGGTGCTGCGTCCTTTCCCCCAATTCGCCAGCGGCGGCATTACCCTACCGGCACTTTGGCACGAATACCGTCAGAACATGATTTCGCTCAGCGGCATCGCAATCTTTTTGTTCGGCAACAAACGTAACGCCGAGGACGAATACGTGCTGGCCGACGGTTTACTGCAAGAGTTCCAGATCGCCACGGAACAAGGCTGCGTCTGCATACCTATCGGTTGTACCGGCAGCGCATCCGCCGAGATCTACCGAAAAATCAAGGAGGAGATGAAAGAAACCCTCTACCACCGCCACCCCGCCGCCATGAATCTGCTGGATCAGCTTAACGAACCGGGCAGCCTGGCGGAGAAGAAAAAATGCCTGTTGGCTCTTATCGATATCATTACTAAGGATAACCCCCGATGACCAGAAAATGTTTTTACAGTTTCCATTATGAGCCGGACAACTGGCGCGCTTCTCAGATACGTGAAATGGGCACGCTGGAAGGTAACCGGCCGGCCACGGATAATGATTGGGAGGAGGTGAAAAAAGGCGGCGATAAAGCCATTGCCGATTGGATCAAAAGCCAGTTGGACAACCGCAGTTGCGCCGTGATTCTCGCCGGTAAAGATACCGCTAATCGCAAATGGATTAATTTCGAAATCTGCGAGGCCTGGAAAAAAGGCATGGGCGTGCTGGTGGTGTATATCCATAACCTGAAAGACAGCGCCGGCGACCAAACAGAGAAAGGTAAAAACCCGTTGGATCACATCAAGCTGGGTGACACAAAGCTCTCCGCGATCGCCAAAGCCTATGATCCGCCTTACCTGACCAGCACCAATGTCTATAACCACATCAAAGAAAATCTGGCTGAGTGGGTAGAAGAAGCGATCCGCATCCGCGCAAATTACTGATGCCCCTGATAGACAAAAGGCTGCACAGTTGTGCAGCCTTTCGTTTGTTCATAGTCCAAACGCCTCACCCATACCGCCCGGTAATATAATCCTCGGTGCGGCGCTGGCGCGGCGAGGTAAAAATCGCGTCGGTATCGTTGTATTCCACCAGCCGCCCCTGATGAATAAAGGCGGTGTAGTCGGAGACGCGCGCCGCCTGCTGCATGTTGTGCGTCACCAGCACCACGCTATAGCGCTGCTTGAGTGCGGAAATCAGCTCTTCGATGGTCAGCGTGGAGATCGGATCCAACGCCGAGGTCGGCTCGTCGAGCAGCAACACTTCCGGCTCGATGGCGATGGCGCGCGCGATCACCAGGCGCTGCTGCTGGCCGCTGGACAAGCGGAACGCGTTTTCGCGCAGCCGGTCCTTCACCTCATGCCACAGCGCGGCGGCGCGCAGCGAACGCTCCACCGCCTCATCCAGCAAACGCCGGTCGCGCACGCCCTGCAGCCGCAGGCCGTACACCACATTTTCATAAATCGATTTCGGGAACGGGTTCGGCCGCTGGAACACCATGCCCACCCGCCGCCGCAGCGCCGCCACGTCGATCTGCGCGCCGGAGATCGCCGCGCCGTTCAGCTGCAGTTCGCCCTCGATGCGGCTGTTGTCCACCAGATCGTTCATGCGGTTGAAACAGCGCAGCAGCGTCGATTTGCCGCAGCCCGAGGGGCCGATCAAAGCCGTCACCCGGTGCTTCGGGATACGCAGCGAAATATCGTGCAGCACCTGTTTGTCGCCATAAAACAGGTTCAGGCCGTTGACCGCCAGCGCGGTCTGTTCATCGTCGAGATGCTGGACATCCAGCCGGGGCAAACTGCCTGGCGTCATCAAACCCATTACGCACTCCCCAAAAATAGCGTCATTGTTACTGCGACCATGCTCGGTACCGCTCCCTCAACGAATGGCGGATACCCATCGCCGCCAGATTCAAACTCACCACGATCGTCACCAGCAGGAAGGCGGTGGCGAACACCAGCGGCCGCGCCGCCTCTACGCTCGGGCTCTGGAATGCCATATCGTAGATCTGGAAGCTCAAATGCATGAACTTCCGCTCCAGGTGCAGATACGGGAAAATCTCGTCTACCGGCAGCACCGGCACCGATTTCACGACCCCCACCAGCATCAGCGGCGCGGTCTCCCCGGCGGCGCGCGCCACCGCCAGGATCAGGCCGGTCATCATCGCCGGCGCCGCCATCGGCAGCACGATGCGCCACAGCGTCTCGGCCCGGCTGGCGCCCAGCGCCATCGAGCCCTGCCGCAGCGAGGCGGGAATGCGCGACAGCCCTTCCTCGGTGGCGACGATCACTACCGGCAGCGTCAGCAGCGCCAGCGTCAGCGCCGCCCACAGCACGCCGGGCGTACCGAAGGTCGGGTTGGGCAGGGACTCAGGATAGAACAGCTGATCGAGCGTGCCGCCAATCATATAAACGAAGAAGCCGAGGCCGAATACGCCATAGACGATCGAGGGCACGCCGGCCAGGTTGACCACCGCGATGCGGATCACCCGCGTCAGCAGATTGTTGCCGGCATATTCGTGCAGATATACCGCCGCAATTACGCCAAACGGCATCACCACGATCGACATCAGGATCACCATCAACACCGTGCCGAAAATGGCCGGGAACACCCCGCCTTCGGTATTCGCTTCGCGCGGGCTGTCGGTGAGGAACTTCTTCACCTGCTCGCCCCAGTGCGCCAGCTTCTCGGAGGTGCTCATGGCGTTCGGGTACCAGGCATCGCGCACCTGGCTGAGCGGAATGGTCAACGTCTGCCCGTGCATGTCGCGCAGCAGCAACGCGTCGCGCTGGCGATCGCGGTTCAGCCCCGCCAGACGTTCGGACAACAGCTGATACTGCCGCTGCAGCTCCAGCCGTTCGGCCTTGATGGCGTCCTGTGCGCGGGCGTCCAGCTTATCGTCGCGCTGCAGGCGCTTTTCCCGCAGCCGCAGCGCGTCAAACTGCTGATTGATGCGCGCCATGTCGCGGAATTGAATGTCGTGCGCCTGGCGCGAGAGCGCGGCGATTTGCGGCAGGCGCTGCTGCAACGCCTGCCCCAGATTGCGGCCAGTCAGCGGTTGCCCATCTTCCAGCAGCCCCGCCAGATAACCGTAGGCGGTGCCGTGGCTGTCGCGTTCCAGCACCAGCAGGCTGCGCGGCGTGCTTTGGCTGTGGACATCGCTGGCCAGCAAGGTGCGGAAATCCTGCCCCTCGCGCTCGCGGTTGCCGACCTTAATCAGATAACGTTCGACGTTCTGCGCCTCGCCCGGCGGCGTGACGCCCGCCTCGGCCAGCTGGCGCCGGGAAATACTTTGCTGCTGATACAACTCGCCGATCACCGTCACCGGTCCGGCGCCGTTCTGATTGAGTTCGAACTGATAAACCGGGCTCGGCCAGAAATAGCGCATCCCCTGCCCGGCCAGCAGCAACAGAATGCCGATCAGCGCCAGCAGGCTGACGGCCACCGAACCGGCGGTCAGCCATATCCACGGCGACCCGCTCTTCACCCAGTTCTTCATGGCGCCTCCTGATTCGGCGTGTAGCGCTTGCGCAGCCGCAGGCGCACCGCCTCCGCCAGCGTGTTGAACACGAAGGTGAAGACAAACAGCACCAGCGCAGTCAGGAACAGCACGCGGTAATGGCTGCTGCCGGATACCGCCTCCGGCATTTCGATGGCGATATTGGCCGCCAGCGCGCGCAGCCCCTGGAACAGGCTGCCGTCAATAATCGGCGTGTTGCCGGTGGCCATCAGCACGATCATGGTTTCTCCCACCGCGCGGCCAAAGCCGATCATCAGCGCGGAGAAAATGCCGGCGCTGGCGGATGGCAGCACCACCTTGATCACCGTCTGCCATTGGGTGGCGCCCAGCGCCAAAGAGCCCTGGCTCAGGGTGGCCGGTACGCTGAACAGCGCATCCTCCGCCAGCGAGAAGATGATCGGCACCAGCGCGAACCCCATCGCCACGCCCACCACCAGCGCATTGCGCTGGTCATAATTATCCCCCAGCCAGAAATGCAGCGGCTCACCGAACAGCGCCACCTCCAGCCACGGCCCCAGGCTGAACGCCAGCCACACCGTCAACGCCAGCAGCGGCAACAGCAACAGCAGATCGACGCCCGGCCGGCAGCGCGGCATAAAGCGATGGGTCAACGCGCCGCACAGCAGCACCGCCGCCGCCAGCAGCAGCGGCAACGCCAGCACCGCCAACAGATACTGCTCGATGATCGGCGCCAGCCAGATGCCGGCCACCAGCCCGATCACCACCGTCGGCAACGCGCCCATCACTTCGATAGCCGGTTTGATCACTCGCCGCAGCCCCGGCGTCATAAAGTAAGCGGTATAGATGGCGCCGGCCAAGGCCAGCGGGATGGCGAACAGCATCGCGTAAGCCGCCGCCTTGAAGGTGCCGAAGATCACCGGCATCAGGCTGAATTTAGGTTGGTAGCTGTCTTCGCCGGAAGTGGACTGCCAGACATAGGCCGGCTGCGGGTAGTTCTCGTACCACACCTTGCCCCACAGCGAACGCCAGGTGACGTCCGGATACGGGTTGTCGAGCGCATAGCGCTGCCAGCCCTGCGCGCTCTCCAGCAGCAGGCCATCGCCGCGCGGCGCGAACGCCATTTGCCGCACCTCGGCGCCCAAACGGGTATTCAGCAGCGGCTGCGGTTGAATGGTAGAGAATAGCGAGAAGCCGCCATCAGGCCGCAGGGTGGCGAACACCCGGCGATAAGGTTCAGCCACCGTCAGCTCCTGCCCGTCGGCGCCGTGGTCGAAATGCTGTACCGGCGTCAGGCGCCAGCGCTGCTCTTTTTCCACCTCGAACCACTCGCGCAGGTTGCCGTCGGCGCCCTTGATCAGCAGCGCGCTGCCGCCGGGCAGCGCCGTCATCTGGTACGGGGCGTGTTCGCCCAAGGTGCGCGTTTCACGCAGCTGCAGCTGCGCGCCGTCGATCTGGTAACGCGCCAGCCGGTTGCCCGCCAGCAGGTAAAGCTGGCGGCCATCCGGCGTCAGCACCAACTGCTCGGCGTCGTGTTCCAGCGTACGTTCGCTGAACTGCGGCGGCCGATCCGGGCTGAAACGGCCGAACACCAGCCGCCGATCGTCGGTCACCCCGGCCAGCAGGTACTGCCCGCGATGCGCATCCGCCAGCGACAACAGCTTCAGCGGCTTGCGCTGCGGATCCAGCGCCAGCGGCGGTTGCCCGAGCGGGAACAGCCACTGCGGCCGGCCGTTTTCCGCCGTGGCGAAATCCGCGCGCGCCACCACCAACCGGCCGTCGGCCTGCGCCAGCGCAAACAGATCGCGCTCGCCGGCGGCCTGCGCGAGCAGCACCGGTTTGGCCAGCAGCGTTTGCTGCGCCAGCGGTGTCTGAGCCTGGCCGCTCGGCGCCGGCGACAGACGATAAAATTGCCCCGCGCCCTGCGCATCGATGCGATAACCGACGTGCTGCTGCACGTCCATGCCCAACGCCAGCGCCGGGGAAGACGCCGCAATCGGCAGTGGCTGAGCCTGCCCAACCGAGGCCGGTTTGAACAGCGGCAGCACCGCAAACAGCAGATAAACGAAGATCAGCATCAACGTCATCAGCACCATCAGCCCGCAGGCGGTCACTGCCGCCTGCACGCCGCGGTCGATGCGCCCGCGCAGGCGATCTCGGGGATGTTGATTTGCCGTCGTCTGTGTCATGTGTCTCGCTGTCGCTGATGTAATCGGGCTTACGCCGTAAGATAACCGGGCATCTTATGTCAGTTTTATGACGTTTGCATGACAAAGTTACCCGAATCAACCCAGGTTTTTTACACTGCAAAAAGACAATATGAATTTGATATATTGCTGAAAAATGACCATAAACACGCTTTATAACGCCAAAAATAAGCCTGCTAACCGTCATTTCATGCTGATCGTTTCACTGCCGGGCATCCCACCGTGGGGAAAATTTCTTGCCGGCGAAAAACGCCGCGCGCCAACGCAATGGATATGTTGGACTTTCCTGTCAATCTCTCGCAATAATGATGAAGGACACTAGAGCGGCATCCGGGCGCTGCGTCCCGGATCCTATTCTAAAATTGAACTGGAGTGGCAATGGGTCAGGAAAAGCTCTACATCGAAAAAGAACTAAGCTGGTTATCCTTTAATGAACGCGTGTTGCAGGAAGCCGCAGATAAGAGCAATCCCCTGATTGAACGAATGCGTTTTCTGGGCATTTACTCCAACAACCTCGACGAGTTCTATAAAGTCCGCTTCGCCGATCTCAAACGCCGCATCCTGATCAGCGAAGAGCAGGGCTCCGCCGGTGCCTCGCGCCACCTGCTGAAAAAGATCCAGGCCAAGGTGCTGAAAACCGATCAGGAATTCGACGGCCTGTACAACGATCTGCTGCTGGAAATGGCGCGCAACCAGATCTTCCTGATCAACGAACGCCAGGTGTCCGAAAACCAGCAAATCTGGCTACGCCAGTATTTCAAACAGCATCTGCGCCAGCACATCACGCCGATCCTGATCAACCACGACACCAATCTGGTGCAGTTCCTGAAAGACGATTACACCTATCTGGCGGTGGAAATTATCCGCGGCGCGCGCACCGACTATGCGCTGCTGGAAATCCCGTCGGACAAAGTGCCGCGCTTCGTCAATCTGCCGCCGGAAGCGCCGCGCCGCCGCAAGCCGATGATCCTGCTGGACAACATTCTGCGTTACTGCCTGGATGAGATTTTCAAAGGCTTCTTCGACTACGACGCGCTCAACGCCTATTCGATGAAGATGACCCGCGACGCCGAGTACGATCTGGTGACCGAAATGGAATCCAGCCTGCTGGAACTGATGTCCTCCAGCCTGAAACAGCGCCTCACCGCCGAACCGGTGCGCTTCGTTTATCAGCGCGACATGCCGAACGAAATGGTGGAGCTGCTGCGCGGCAAGCTGGGCATCTCCAACTACGATTCGGTGATCGCCGGCGGCCGCTATCACAACTTTAAAGATTTCATCAGCTTCCCGAACGTCGGCAAGGCCAATCTGGTCAACAAGCCGCTGCCGCGTCTGCGCCACATCTGGTTCGACGGTTTCCGCAACGGCTTCGACGCCATTCGCGAAAAAGACGTGCTGCTCTACTACCCGTACCACACCTTCGAGCACGTGCTGGAGCTGCTGCGCCAGGCGTCGTTCGATCCAAGCGTGCTGGCGATCAAAATCAACATCTACCGCGTGGCGAAAGACTCGCGCATCATCGAATCGATGATCCATGCCGCACACAACGGCAAAAAGGTCACGGTGGTGGTCGAGCTGCAGGCGCGCTTCGACGAAGAGGCCAACATTCACTGGGCGAAGCGCCTGACCGAGGCCGGCGTACACGTGATCTTCTCGGCGCCGGGGCTGAAAATCCACGCCAAACTGTTCCTGATCTCGCGCCGTGAAGGCGATGAAATTGTGCGCTATGCTCATATCGGCACCGGCAACTTTAACGAAAAAACCGCGCGCATCTATACCGACTATTCGCTGCTGACCGCCGACTCGCGTATCACCAACGAAGTGCGCCGGGTGTTCAACTTTATCGAGAACCCCTACCGGCCGGTCACCTTCGACAACCTGATGGTGTCGCCGCAGAACTCGCGCCTGAAGCTGTATGAGCTGATCGACAACGAAATCGCCAACGCCCAGGCCGGGGAACAGGCCGGCATTATGTTGAAAATAAATAATCTGGTGGATAAAGGGCTGGTAGATCGGTTATATACCGCGTCCGGCGCCGGCGTGAAGATCCGCCTGCTGGTGCGGGGCATGTGTTCCCTGATTCCCAACCTGCCGGGGATCAGCGACAATATTCAGGTGATCAGCATCGTCGATCGCTTTTTGGAACACGATCGGGTTTACGTTTTCGACAACAAAGGTGACAAACGGGTGTATCTGTCCTCCGCCGACTGGATGACCCGCAACATAGATTACCGTATCGAAGTGGCGGTATCGCTGCTGGATCCGGCGCTGAAACAGCGCGTTCTGGACATTCTGGAGATCCTGTTCAGCGATACGGTCAAGGCCCGTTATGTGGATAAAGAACTGAGCAACCAGTACGTGCCGCGCGGCAACCGCCGCAAAGTGCGCGCCCAGGTGGCTATTTACGAGTATTTAAAAGCTCTGGAACAACCAGGACAGTAGGCCAGCAACTATGCCGCTAAAAAACACTGCAACGAACAAACCGCAGGAAATCGCCGCCATCGACCTCGGGTCGAACAGTTTCCACATGGTGATCGCCCGCGTCGTCAACGGCGCCTTACAGGTATTGGGCCGTTTAAAACAGCGGGTGCACCTCGCCGACGGATTGGACAGCAACAACGTACTCAGTGAAGAGGCGATAGAACGCGGCCTGGCCTGCCTGGCGCTGTTTGCCGAACGGCTGCAGGGCTTCCCGGCGGATAACGTCACCATTGTCGGGACCCACACCCTGCGCCAGGCGGTGAACGCCGAAGTGTTCCTCAAGCGCGCCGCCAAAGTGATCCCCTACCCGATCGAAATCATCGCCGGCCAGGAAGAAGCGCGCCTGATCTTCATGGGCGTGGAGCACACTCAACCGGAGAAAGGCCGCAAGCTGGTGATCGACATCGGCGGCGGCTCGACCGAGCTGGTGATCGGCGAAGACTTCGAGCCGCTGCTGGCGGAAAGCCGCCGCATGGGCTGCGTCAGCTTCGCCCAGCTGTTCTTCCCCGGCGGCGAGATCAGCAAAAACAACTTCCGCCGCGCGCGGCTGGCGGCGGCGCAGAAGCTGGAAACGCTGGCCTGGCAGTACCGCATTCAGGGCTGGCAGTACGCGCTGGGCGCCTCGGGCACCATCAAGGCCGCCCACGAAGTGCTGGTGGCAATGGGCGAAAAAGACGGTCTGATCACCCTCGAACGCCTGGAAATGCTCGCCGAACAGGTGCTGCAGTTCAAAAGCTTCAGCTCACTGAGCCTGCCGGGGCTGTCGGAAGATCGCCAATCGGTGTTCGTGCCGGGGCTGGCTATCCTGTGCGGCGTGTTCGATGCGCTGGCGATCCGCGATCTGCGCCTGTCTGACGGCGCGCTGCGCGAAGGCGTGCTGTATGAAATGGAAGGCCGCTTCCGCCACCAGGACATCCGCAGCCGCACCGCCAAAAGCCTGGCCGATCACTACAACATCGACCGCGAACAGGCCAAGCGGGTGCTGGAAACCACCGAACTGCTCTATTCGCAGTGGATGGCGCAAAACACCAAGCTGGTGCATCCGCAATTGGAAGCCCTGCTTAAATGGGCCGCCATGCTGCACGAAGTGGGGCTGAGCATCAACCACAGCGGCATGCATCGCCATTCGGCCTACATTCTGCAAAACTCCAACCTGCCTGGCTTTAACCAGGAACAGCAGCTGCTGTTGGCGGCGTTGGTGCGTTTCCACCGCAAGGCGATCAAGCTGGAAGAGCTGCCGCGCCTCAACCTGTTCAAAAAGAAACACTACCTGCCGCTGATCCAGCTGCTGCGTCTGAGCACCCTGCTCAATAACCAGCGCCAGTCGACCACCACGCCGGAAACGCTGCGCCTGACCACCGACGACAACCACTGGACGCTGCGCTTCCCGGCCGGCTACCTGGCGCAAAACAACCTGGTGCAGTTGGACTTCGAGCGCGAGCAGGCCTACTGGAATGACGTCGTCGGCTGGAAGCTGCTGATCGACGAAGAAGGCTCGCAAGACGAACAGCGCTCCGCCTGATCCCCCGCCCCCTGCCAGCCAGGGGGTTTTTCTTTCCGCCCTCGCTCCGCCAACGTAAACGAAACCCTAATACGGCGCGCCGCTCGCCGGAAAAAAATGGACAACTTTTGTCATCAGCGCCTAAAATCCGGTTACAAATTCTCGAGCGAATAACACAGGACACCGGCATACCGGGTGATATATGCGCAAGAAAACCACCGGACAGATGACGAAGATAGTGTTGTTTATCAGCTTTATCATTTTAGTCGGCCGACTGCTGTACGCCGCCGTGGTGGCGGTGCCTCATCATCAGGAAAAAAAGCAGGCCGCTGCGCAAAACGCCGCCGAAGTCAGCGCGCCGCAACAGGACGCCTCCTCTGAATAACCGCCGCGCCCCGTCCGTTTCATAAAAATGACTCCGGCACTCGCTATGCTCTATCTTTTAATGAGCCTGCGTCAGGAACGCCGAGCGCCCGTTAAGGAACACCATGTCAGCCGCAACCCATAACGTCAAAAAAGTCGCTGAACACCGCCAGCGCATTCTCACTCTGTTGTTGAACAATAAGGAATTGGTCGACGGCATTCTCGGCCGGCCAGGGGATGAACACGCCCTCAGCCAAAGCGAACTGCTGAACCAAACGGCGGAAATTACCGGCCTGCTTGACGACATGCACGCCGCCGACCTGGCGGACCTGCTGGAAGCGCTGCCGCAGGACGAACGCATGGCGCTGTGGCGGCTGGTGGGCAACAGCAAGCGCGGCCAGACGCTGGTGGAAGTCGCCGAACCGGTGTGGGACAGCCTGATCGAAGAAATGAGCGATAAAGACCTGCTCAAAGCGATCAAAACGCTGGACGTGGACGAACAGGCCTATCTGGCGCAATACCTGCCGCGTAACCTGATGGGCCGGTTGCTGACCTCGCTGGAGCCGGAGCAGCGCGCTCAGGTGCGCGAGATGAGTCAGTACGCCAAAGACAGCGTCGGTTGGATGATGGATTTCGAACTGGTGACGGTGCGGCCGGACGTCACGCTCGGCGCGGTGCACCGTTTTTTGCGCATGCGCAAAACCATTCCCGACGCGACCGATAAACTGTTCGTCACCGATCGCAAAAACACCCTGCTGGGCGAACTGCCGCTCACCGCGGTGCTGCTGAACGACCCGGAAATCCCGGTACGCGAAGTGATGGACAGCGACCCCGCCACCTTTCAGCCTGAGGACAAGGCCGATGAAGCGGCCGGCGCGTTCGAACGTTATGACCTGATCAGCGCCCCGGTGGTTGACGCCAAAGGTAAACTGATGGGCCGTCTGACCATCGAAGAGATCGTCGACGCCGTCAACGAAGAGAGCGACACCAACCTGCGCCGCATGGGTGGTTTAAGCCCGGAAGAAGACGTGTTCGCCCCGGTCAGCAAAGCGGTCAAAACCCGCTGGGCCTGGCTGGCGATCAACCTTTGCACCGCGTTCGTCGCCTCGCGGGTGATCGGCCTGTTCGAGCACACCATTTCCCAGCTGGTAGCGCTGGCGGCGCTGATGCCGATCGTCGCCGGCATCGGCGGCAACACCGGCAACCAGACCATCACCATGATCGTGCGCGCGCTGGCGCTGCACCAGATTGAAGTCGGCAACATCTCGCGCCTGATGCTCAGAGAGCTGGGCGTCGCCATCATCAACGGCGTGGTGTGGGGCGGCATCATGGGCGTGATCACCTGGCTGCTGTACGGCGACGCGGCGATGGGCGGCGTGATGACGCTGGCGATGCTGCTCAACCTGCTGCTGGCGGCGCTGATGGGCGTGGTGATCCCGATGACCATGCTCAAACTGGGCCGCGATCCGGCGGTCGGCTCGAGTGTGCTCATCACCGCGCTGACCGATACCGGCGGCTTCTTCATCTTCCTCGGCCTCGCCACCCTGTTCCTGCTGTAAGACGCTCAAAGCCGGCCCCGCGCCGGCTTTTTCGTCATTCTGTCGCCGGATTTGCGCTAACGCAGTAAAGTCGGCCCTCCCGGTAGGTTTTCCTCCCGCGCTGTACTACCCTTTTTCAATAAATCATCTTGATTCATCCACGTCATGAATCCAATCACAGGCAGAGGTCATCGGTAAGGATGTCTATGGATATCAGCGCGCCGAACGCGTTCGGCACACACAAAGGCGTTATGCTGACACATTCCCTGTTCGTGGCGCTGGCGACATTTTTGCTCGCCTTGCTGAGCCTGTCGTTATCCAGTGAGGCTCATCACTTCACGCCGCTGTGGTTCCCTACCGCCGCCGCGATCGCCGTGTTGTATCGCCATCCTCCGCGTCATTGGGGTTTGCCGCTGCTGGCCAGCGGCACAGGCATCGTACTCGCCAGCTTCCTGCTGTTCGGCCTCAGCGCCATTCCGGTCAAGCTGGCCGCCATCAACCTGCTGGAAGCGGCAGTGTGCGCTCTGCTGCTGCGCCGCACGCTGCCGGCGATCGATCCGCTGAGCGATCTGGGCTGTTGGCTGCGCTTCGTGGTCTGTGCGGTGATCTTCACCCCGCTGTTCAGCGCGCTGCTGGCCGCCGGACTGACCCCCACGCCGGACCTGACGTTTTGGCAATCGTTCGGCACCTGGTTCATCTCTGAGGCGATAGGGGTGCTGTCGCTGGCGCCGCTCGGGCTCACCTATCACCGCCGCCTGTTGGCCGGGCTGAATCCGTATCCGCTGCTGTTGACCCTGATGGGCTCGCTGGCCTTCAGCTATCTGGCGCTGACGCATCTGCCCTTCCCCTTTACCTTCGTCATCCTGCCGCTGCTGTGGGCGGCTATCGCGCTGTCACGCTTCGAAACCTTCACCGTCTGTTTCTGCACTCTCCTGCTGATCACCGTCCTGCTGTCGCTGGGCCTGCTGCGCCTTCAGTCTTCCCAGCACACTTTCCTGGGCGAACTCGGCCTCTATCTGCCGATGTTGCTGATCCTGATCCCGGCGCACGCCATGGCGATGGTGATGCACACCTTCCGGGTGGAAAAACAACATATCGTCGAGAGCGAAAGCCGCTTTCGCAGCGCGCTGGAGTATTCCGCCATCGGCATGGCGCTGGTGTCGCCGGAAGGCAAATGGCTGCAGGTTAACCAGGCGCTGTGCAAGCTGCTCGGCTATCCGCCCGAAAGACTTTATCGCCTGACCTTTCAAGAGATCACCCACCCGGACGATCTGAACGCCGACCTGACCCAACTGCACGAACTGCTCGACGGTCATATCAGCAGCTACACCATGGAGAAACGCTATATCCGCAGCGACGGCCAGACGGTCTGGGCGCTGCTGGCGGTCTCGCTGGTGCGCGACGGCGAAGGCCGGCCGTTGTACTTCATCTCTCAGGTGGAGGACATCAGCGACCTTAAGCGCAGCGAGGCGGAGAACAATCGGTTGGTGGAGCGCATCACGCTGGCCAACCAGGTGGGCGGCGTCGGCATCTGGGAATGGGTGATGAGCCAGGAAAACTTCACCTGGGATCAGCGCATGTTCGAACTCTACGATCTCACCCCCGACCAAACGCCGACGCTGGCGTTGTGGCGCACCCTGCTGGTGCCGGAAGATCGCGAGCGCACCGATCGCGAGCTGGCCGAGATCCTGGCGCAGCCACGGCCATTCATCATGGAGTTTCGCATCACTACGCGCAGCGGCAAAGTGCGCCATATCCGCGGCCAGGGCAACGTGATCCTCGACGATCAGGGCCGGCCGCTGCGCCTGATCGGCACCAATATCGACATGACCGAGCTCAAGAGCCTCGCCGAGGCGCTGCACGAAGAGAAAGAGCGCCTGCACATCACCCTCGACGCCATCGGCGAAGGGGTGATCTCCACCGACAGCCACCTGCGCATCACCTTTATGAATCCGGTGGCGGAACAGATGTGCGGCTGGCCGCTCGAATTGGCGATCGGTATGCCCGTCGCCGGCGTGGTGCGCCTGACCAACGGCAAAGACGGCCCGGAAATCGAAAACCTCACGCAATACCCACGGCAATGGCCGGCGGATTATGCGCTGGTGCTGCACAGCCGCGACGGGCGTTATTTCGACGTACAGCAGTCGGTCTCACCGCTGAAAACCCTCGACGGGGAAACCATGGGTGCGGTGATGGTGCTGCAGGACGTCACCGCCTCGCGCGAACTGATGAAAAAACTCAGCTACAGCGCCTCGCACGATGCGCTGACCGGATTGCCGAACCGCACCCGCTTCGAGAAACAGCTGAAAGCGGCGATCGTCGCCGGCGGGGAACCGTCGTCGCCGCATTCGCTGGTGTTCCTCGATCTGGATCGGTTCAAGGCGGTGAACGACACCGCCGGCCATGCGGCGGGCGATGCCCTGCTGCGGGACATCGCCCAGCTGATGCGGCATCAGCTGCGCCATAGCGACTGCCTGGCCCGGCTGGGCGGCGACGAGTTCGGTCTGATCCTGTACGACTGCCGGCTGGAACAGGCCAAATCGCTGGTGCAGCAAGTGGTTAATCAAATCAGCCAGCACCCGTTCTACTGGGAAGGGAAGATTTACCGCGTCGGCGCCAGCGCCGGCATCACGCGCATCAGCGCCGACGCCAAAAGCAGCGAACTGCTGGCGCAGGCCGATATCGCCTGCTACACCGCCAAGCACCAGGGGCGCGGCCAGGTTTATCTGTACGAAACGCGGCAGAAACAGCTGCTGGAGCGGCAGCACGAGGTGCTGAGCCTGCAAGAAGTGCAGACGATCATCAGCGAGGGGCAACTGCGGCTGCTGACTCATGCGGTCGCGCCGCCGGCGACGCCGCTGTCGGCCGCGTTTCACCAGGTGAAGCTGCAGGTGATGGCGCCGGACGAGCGCCCGCTGTCGCACGAGGCGTTCATCGCCGCCGCGCAGCTGTACGGCCTGATGCCGGACATCGACCGCTGGACGGCGGCGCAACTGCTGGTGAAATATGCCGACGACATCAAACGCAAAGGGCTGTCGCTCGCGCTGCCGCTGGCCATCGACAGCCTGCTGAGCGCCGACTTCCAGCGCGACCTGACGGAAACGGTGCGCGCTTCCTCGCTGCCGCCGCAGGCGCTGCTGTTCAGCGTCGATGAGGCCGCGATACTGGAGCACGCCGCGCAGTGTCGGGTATTTCTCCGCGAACTGCAGCAGCAGGGCTGCCGGCTGATCGTCAACGGCTTCGGGCATAACATCAATGCGTTCGATGAGCTCAGCGACCAGAGGATCGACATCATTCGCATCGATGAACGCTTTATCACCAACGTGCACTGCAACCAGATGGACGAGCTGATGGTCTCGATGCTCAACGGCGCGGCGCATCGCATTAAAGCGCAGACCTTCGCCGGGCCGGCTCACCAGCCGGTGACGCTGCAGGCGCTGCGCGACATCGGCGTCGATCTGGCGGACGGCGACCAGGTGGCGCTGGAGCAGCCGCTGGCGGTGTTGCTCAGCGACGGCTATTTCGGCATCCGTTAACCCTCTCCCCCTCTCAGGCGCCGTCTCCCGGGCGGCGCTTCGCATCTCGTTCGTTACATGATATTAACCAAGACAAGATTAGTGATATAAATAACCCCTGAAGCTTAAACGATTAAGTAAGATGAAATACCCATGCGAACATCGACGTATCCGTTGATTTTCCTCGACAGGTGATGGCTCAGAGACAAGGGACTATGGAAAAGAAATGGTTTTCCGCCAGGGAACTGATGGGTAAGGCGGGGTTGCCCTCAACCCCGCAAGGGGTCAATTTGATGGCCCGGCGCGAAGGCTGGGTCAGTCGCCGCCGCAGCGGCGTACAGGGCAAAGCGCTGGAATACCATATCGACAGTCTGCCGTTCGGCGCGCGCAGCCTGTCGGCGTTGCGCGAAACCGACCATCCGGATTACGACGTCAAACGTCAGGATCCGGTACGGGTCTGGATCGAGTATTACTATCACCTGACGCCGGCCGAACGGGAAAAGCTGCTGGCGTTCCTGATGCGTGAAGGCATGAGCCGCCTGCTGCAGCTGATCGAGTCTCCCCGCTAGCCGAGCCGCGTTCAACTCTCCGCTTCCGGCGCCCAGCCGCCGTTGTGCCATAGATGCAGCGTGGCGTAAGAGCGCCACGGACGCCAGCGCTCGGCGTAGCGTTCAATCTGGCGCGGCGTCATGCCGGGGAAACGCTGTTTGATCAGGTAGTCGCCGGCCAGGAACACGTCCGGCCACGACCAGGCGCGCATCGCGATATAGCTGGCGGTCCAGCTACCGATACCCGGCAGCGCGGTCAGCGCCTTGATGCCCTGTTCGATATCCAGCACGTTGTCGAGCTGCAGCCGCCCTTCCCCCAGCGCGCGGGCGATCTCGATCAGCGCCGCCGCGCGCTTCACTTGCACCCCGAGCGGGCGCAGTGCTTCAGGCTGCAGCTGCGCCACCCGTTCTGCTGTGGGGAAAACGTGGGTGATGCCCTCATGCGGCGTCGCCAGCGCTTCGCCCCAGCGTTCGGCCATCCGCCCGGCGAAGGTCGCCGCCATTTTCACGCTGACCAACTGCCCCAGCACCGCACGCGCCGCCTGCTCGAAACTGTTCACGCAGCCCGGCAGGCGCAGCCCCGGCGCATCGGCCGCCAGCGAGCCCAGCGCCTCATTAATGCGATCCGGCGCGGCGTCCAGATCAAACAGCAGGCGCACCCGGCGCAACACCTCCGTCGTCACCAAACTGAGCGTCGGCGCAATCTCGACCCGAACCCGATTGCGCGCCTCTTCCGGCTGCACGCTGAGCCAGCCGCGGTGTTCCGTGCCGCCCTGGCTGACGGCGATCGAGCGCAGGTAGCGGCGCCCCTCGACCCGCTCCACGCCCTGCACGGCGCGCGCCTGCAAGAAATTCAGCATGCGTTCCCAGTCATAGGGCGGCCGATAGCCCAGGTGAAACACCAACCCGCTGGCGGCGGCCCGTTCACCGCGCGCACCGCCGCTGCGCAGCGCCGACGGGATCAGGCGGTAACGCGTCTTGAACAGCTCGTTGAAACGCCGCAGGCTGCCGAAACCGGCGGCGAACGCCACCTCGCTGAGCGGCAGATCGGTGTCCGCCAGCAGGCGCTTGGCCTGCAGCAACCGGTGCGACTGCGCGTAATCGATCGGCGAGGCGCCAAACTGTTCGGCGAAGATGCGCCGCAGATGGCGATCGGAAATGCCCAGCCGCGCCGCCAGCGCTTCGCAGCTGTGTTCGGACAGATACCCCTGCTCGATGAGCTGCACCGCCACCTGGGCATAGCGGTTGCCCAGGTCGATCAGCGCCAGGCCGGGCGCCAGTTCCGGTCGGCATTTGAGGCAGGGGCGAAACCCTGCCAGTTCAGCCGCCGCCGCGCTCGGATAAAAGGTGCAATTTTCCAGCTTCGGCGTGCGGGCGCTGCACACCGGGCGACAATAGATGCCGGTGGAAGAGACGCCGACGAAAAAACGGCCGTCGAATTTGCGGTCACGCGCGCGCAGCGCGTCGTACAACGCTTGCTGTTGAGTATTCATGGCAACGCTCGGGTTCGGTTTTTTCTGCATTATGGGACTCGGCTAGCGCGCTGACGTGCGGAATTCGGACATTAAGTTAAGCACGCCGCCGCCGCGCCCGCTAAATTTTTCGACACTCGCGCATTGGCGCATTGCCCGCCGGCCCCGTCTCGGGTAAAGTCGCCCCCCTTCATTGGCATGGGGACAAAAAAGAGATGTTTATTGGATTCGATTACGGGACCGCCAACTGTTCCGTTGCAGTGATGCGCGACCACGGCCCCGAGCTGTTGACGCTGGAAAACAACGCGCCCTATCTGCCTTCGATGCTGTGCGCGCCGACCCGCGAAGCGGTGAGCGAATGCCTGCACCGCCATTGGCAGATCCCGACCGGCAGCGAAGAAAACCAGCAGCTGCTGCGCCGCGCCATCAGTTACAACCGCGAAGAAGACATTCCGGTCAACGGCAACAGCGTGCTGTTCGGCCTGCAGGCGCTGGCGCACTATATGGAAGATCCCGAAGAGGTGTACTTCGTGCGCTCGCCGAAGTCCTTCCTCGGCGCCAACGGCCTGAAACCACAGCAGATCGCGCTGTTCGAAGACCTGGTGTGCGCCATGATGTTCCACATCAAACGCCAGGCGGAAAATGTGCTGCAAACCGGCATCGATCAGGCGGTGATCGGCCGGCCGATCAACTTCCAGGGCATCGGCGGCGACGAAGCCAACCGGCAGGCGCAGGGCATTCTGCAGCGCGCCGCCGAACGCGCCGGTTTCAAGGACATTGAGTTCCAGTTCGAGCCGGTGGCGGCGGGGCTGGACTTCGAAGCGACGCTGAGCGAAGAGCAAACCGTGCTGGTGGTGGACATCGGCGGCGGCACCACCGACTGCTCGGTGCTGCTGATGGGGCCGCAGTGGCGCAACCGCGCCGATCGCCAGCAGAGCCTGCTGGGCCACAGCGGCTGCCGGGTCGGCGGTAACGATCTGGACATCATGCTGGCCTTCAAACAGCTGATGCCGCTGTTCGGCCTGGGCGGCGAAACCGCGAAAGGCATCGCCCTGCCGGCGCTGCCTTACTGGAACGCGGTGGCGACCAACGACGTGCCGGCGCAAAACGATTTCTACAGCGCCGCCAACGGCCGCGTGCTGCGCGATCTGATCCTCGACGCGGCGGAGCCGGAAAAGGTCAAGCGCCTGCTGAAAGTGTACCAGCAGCGCCTGAGCTACCGATTGGTGCGGGCGGCCGAAGAGAGTAAGATCGCCCTGTCCGGCCAAACGGCCATCAGCGCGCCGCTCAATTTCGTGCAGGCCGATCTGGCGGAGAACATCAGCCAGGATCAGCTCGCCGACGCCATCTCGCAGCCGTTGATGCGCATTCAGGAGCAGGTCAGCGCCGCGCTGGCCAGCAGCCAGACCGCGCCGCAGGTGATCTACCTGACCGGCGGCAGCGCGCGTTCGCCGCTGCTGCGCGCCGCGTTGCAACAGCAACTGCCGGGCATTCCGATCGTCGGCGGCAACGACTTCGGCTCGGTCACCGCCGGGCTGGCGCGCTGGGCGCAAACGCTGTTCCGTTGACCGCCCACGGGCGCGGCTCGCCGCGCCCTTGTTCATTGGAGACTATGCATCATGTCGACCATCCTTACCCTCGACAGCGCCAGGCTGCGGCTGCGCCCCTGGCGCGACGACGACCTGCCGGCCTTCGCCGCGCTCAACGCCGATCCGCAGGTCATGCGCTATTTCCCGGCGACGATGACGGCCGAGGAAAGCCGCGCGCAGGCCGAACGCATCCGCGCCTTCCTGCAACAGCACGGCTGGGGGCTGTGGGCGGTGGAAGTGAAAAGCGGCGCGCCTTTTATCGGTTTTGTCGGGCTGGCGCGGCCGGGCGACGACCTGCCTTGCTCCCCCTGCGTGGAGATTGGCTGGCGGCTGGCGGCGGCCCACTGGGGCAACGGCTACGCCGCTGAGGCGGCGCGCGCCGCGCTGGCGTGCGCCTTCGACACGCTGCATTTGCCGGAAGTGGTGTCCTTCACCGCCGAAGATAACCAGCCGTCGCGCCGGGTGATGACGCGCATCGGTATGCGCTTCGACGGCGAAACCTTCCTGCACCCGCGTCTGCCGGCGGGCCATCCGCTGCAAAAGCACGTCTTGTACCGGCTGAATCGACAAACGTGGCGCGAACGCCACGGCGATTAATACAGCGTATCCTTCAGCCGCTGCGGCAGCACGCTGTCGTACTCCTCACCGTCGAAGTGCGTTTGGCTCACCGCGGCCAAAATATGGCCGGGGCTGGGCAGCGCCGAACGCGCGAGGCGGCTGGCCTCTTCCCATAACCCCGAACGCAAGATCGCCCGGCTGCACTGAAAGAACACCGCCTCCACCCGAATGCGCAGCACCGAACGCGGCAGCTGGTTGCGGTGGGCGAAGCGCTGCAACACCGCCGGCGCCACCACGATCTCCGCCCGCCCGTTAATCCGCAGCGTTTCGCCGATGCCGGGGATCAGCAGCAGCAGCGCCACCCGGTTGTCGTGCAGGATATTGCGCAGACTGTCGATGCGGTTATTGCCGCGCCGATCCGGCAACAGCAGGGTTTTCTCGTCTTCGATATGAATGAAACCGGCCGGATCGCCGCGCGGCGAGACGTCCATGCCGTCCGGCCCGACCGTCGAGAGGGCAGCGAACGGCGCCGCCTCGATAAACGGACGGTAAGCCGGGTGGATGTAGCTGACTTCTTTAAAAACCGAGGGCGCGGCGGGCTTGCCGTACAGCTGTTCCAGCGCCGCCAGGTCGTTGATGATATCGCCAGACATTGCAGTTTCCTGAATGAGTCATATTGACCCCTTCAGCATAGAGCAAAATCGCCGGCGGCTCTTACTCGGCGCTGGCGTGGTTCAGCGTCTGAATGTCGTCCGCATCCAGCGTCAGACGCGTGGCGCTGACCAACTCATCCAGTTGCGACAACGAGGTGGCGCTGACGATCGGCGCGGTGATGCTCGGACGCGCGATCAGCCAGGCCAGCGAGACCTGCGCCGCAGAGACGCCGTGTTTGCCCGCCACCTGATCCAGCGCTGCCAGGATGCGGAAACCGCGCGGGTTCAGGTAGCGTTCGACGATGCGATCGCCGCGCTGACTTTTGCCCTCATCCGCTTTGCTGCGGTATTTGCCGGTCAGAAAGCCGCTGGCCAGCGCGAAGAAGTTGATCACCCCGAGGCCATGGCGCTGCGCCACCCCCTCCAGCTCGGCTTCATACCCTTCGCGCGCATACAGATTGTATTCCGGCTGCAGGGTTTCGTAGCGCGCCAATCCGTTGCTCTCGCTCACCCGCAGCGCTTCTTCCAGGCGATCCGCCTGATAGTTGGAGGCGCCGATCGCCCGCACCTTGCCGGCCTTGATCAGCGCATCGAACGCCGCCAACGTCTCTTCCAGCGGCGTATCGCGGTCATCGTCGTGCGACTGGTAGAGATCGATATAATCGGTTTGCAGACGGCGCAGCGAATCTTCCACCGCCTGCTGAATATAGCGCGGCGACAGCCCCTGTTTGCCTTCGCCCATCGGTTTGCCCACCTTGGTGGCGATGATCACCTGGTCGCGCTTGCCGCTCTTCTTCAGCCATTCGCCGATGACGGTTTCCGATTCGCCGCCCCGGTTGCCCGGCGCCCAGCTGGAATAAACGTCGGCGGTATCGATAAAGTTGAGCTGATTGTCCACCAGCGCATCCAGCAGGCTGAACGAGGTCGCTCGATCCGCCGTCCAACCGAACACATTGCCGCCAAAGGTCAACGCCGGCACCTGAATGCCTGAGCGGCCCAATTCTCTGTTGCTCATCATCTGCTCCTGTGGGAAAAGATTCGCGGGTTAATTATTAGCGCCAACCAGGATAGAACGCTAAAACGGATTGGCTATAAGCTGAAACCAATCACTTATAAACATAGCACGCTCAAATCACCCACTTATTAGGACAATGCTGACGGTTCCTCCATATTTCCTTCATTTTTATGCCGTCCCCGCTGGCTAAACTAGTATCCTGTAAGGAGTGTCATTTTTGTGGCAATGAGTGCCCGCACCCCTGCCTTTTGGAGAGAATTTTCGCCGCCATGAATGCAAAACCCCAACGCCGTTCCCTGATGCCGCGCCTGCTGGTTGCGGCCATCCTGGTCATCGCCGCCGTCTTCGCCTGGCGTTATTTTAACGCCGCTCAACCGCCGGCCGGCACGGCCCCGGGCGCGCAGCAGGCCGGCGGCACAGCGGGGGCCGGTCGCGCGGCGGGCGGGCGGCGCGCCGCGCCGATGTCGCCGGTGCAGGCCGCGACGGCCACGCAACAGACGGTGCCGCGTTATCTTTCCGGCTTGGGCACCGCCACCGCCGCCAATACCGTCACCGTCACCAGCCGGGTCGACGGCCAACTGATGGCGATCCACTTTACCGAAGGCCAGCAGGTCAAAGCCGGCGATCTGCTGGCAGAAATCGATCCCCGGCCATTCCAAGTGCAACTGACCCAGGCGCAGGGGCAGTTGGCGAAAGATCAGGCCACGCTGGCCAACGCCCGGCGCGATCTGGCGCGCTACCAGCAATTGGTGAAAACCAATCTGGTTTCCCGTCAAGAGCTGGATACGCAGGCCTCGCTGGTGCAGCAAACCGAAGGCGCGATCAAGGCCGATCAGGGCGCGGTCGACAGCGCCAAACTGCAGATCACTTACAGCCGCATCACTGCGCCAATCGACGGCCGCGTCGGGTTGAAACTGGTCGACGTCGGCAATTACGTCACCAGCGGCAGCACCACCGGTTTGGTGGTGATCACGCAGACGCACCCGATCGACGTGGTGTTCACGCTGCCCGAAGGCAACATCGCCGATCTGCTCAAGGCGCAAAAAGCCGGGCCGGTGAGCGTCGAAGCCTGGGATCGCACCAACCAGAACAAGCTCACGACCGGTTCGCTGCTGAGCCTGGACAACCAAATTGATACCGCCACCGGCACCATCAAGCTGAAAGCGCGCTTCGCCAACGAAGACGACGCGCTGTTCCCCAACCAGTTCGTCAACGCGCGGCTGCAGGTGGATACCCTGCACGATGCGGTGGTGATCCCGACCGCCGCGCTGCAGATGGGCAACGAAGGCAACTTCGTCTGGACGCTCAGCGAAGACAACAAGGTCAGCAAACACCGGGTCACCGCCGGCGTGCAGGACAGCCGGCAGGTGGTGATCAGCGCCGGCCTCAACGCCGGCGATCGGGTGGTGACCGACGGCATCGATCGCCTGACCGAAGGCATGCAGGTGGAAGTGCTGGCGCCGAGCGACGCGCCTGCGGCGTCAAAAGCCAAGCGCGAACCTGACGTTCAGAGGAAGTCCTGATGCAGGTGATGCCACCGACCCGCGGCGGCGGCCCTTCCCGCCTGTTTATCCTGCGCCCGGTCGCCACCACCCTGCTGATGGTGGCGATACTGCTGGCGGGGATCATCGGCTATCGCGCGCTGCCGGTTTCCGCGTTGCCGGAAGTGGACTACCCGACCATCCAGGTGGTGACGCTGTACCCCGGCGCCAGCCCGGACGTGGTCACCTCCGCCATTACCGCGCCGCTGGAACGCCAGTTCGGCCAGATGTCCGGCCTGAAGCAAATGGCGTCGCAAAGCTCCGGCGGCGCCTCGGTGGTGACGCTGCAATTCCAGCTGGCGCTGCCGCTCGACGTCGCGGAGCAGGAAGTGCAGGCGGCGATCAACGCCGCCACCAACCTATTGCCGAACGATCTGCCCTACCCGCCGATTTACAGCAAGGTTAACCCGGCCGATCCGCCGATCCTGACGCTGGCCGTCACCTCCACCGCCATGCCGATGACGCAGGTGGAAGACATGGTGGAGACGCGAGTGGCGCAGAAAATCTCTCAGGTGACCGGCGTCGGCCTGGTGACCCTGGCCGGCGGCCAACGCCCGGCGGTGCGTGTAAAATTGAACGCCGCGGCGGTCGCCGCCTATGGCCTGAACAGCGAAACCATCCGCACCGCCATCAGCAACGCCAACGTCAACTCGGCGAAAGGCAGCCTGGACGGCCCGACCCGCTCGGTCACCCTGTCCGCCAACGACCAAATGAAATCCGCCGACGACTATCGCCAGCTGATCGTCGCCTATCAGAACGGCGCGGCGATCCGCCTGCAGGATATCGCCACCATCGAACAAGGGGCGGAAAATACCCGACTGGCGGCCTGGGCCAACCAGCAGCAGGCGATCGTGCTGAACATTCAGCGCCAGCCCGGCGTCAACGTCATCACCACCGCCGACAGCATCCGCGAAATGCTGCCGACGCTGATTAAAAGCCTGCCCAAGTCGGTCGACGTCAAGGTGTTGACCGATCGCACCACCACCATCCGCGCCTCGGTCAGCGACGTGCAGTTCGAGCTGCTGCTCGCAGTCGCGCTGGTGGTGATGGTGATCTACGTGTTCCTGCGCAACGTGCCGGCGACCATTATCCCCAGCGTGGCGGTGCCGCTGTCGCTGGTCGGCACCTTCGCCGCCATGTATTTCCTCGGCTTCTCCATCAACAACCTGACGCTGATGGCATTAACCATCGCCACCGGTTTCGTGGTGGATGACGCCATCGTGGTGATCGAGAACATCTCGCGCTACATCGAGAAAGGGGAAAAACCGCTCGACGCCGCGCTGAAAGGGGCCGGCGAGATCGGCTTCACCATCATCTCGCTGACCTTCTCGCTGGTGGCGGTGCTGATCCCGCTGCTGTTCATGGGCGACATCGTCGGCCGCCTGTTCCGCGAGTTCGCCGTCACGCTGGCGGTGGCGATTTTGATCTCCGCCGTGGTATCGCTGACGCTGACGCCGATGATGTGCGCCCGCATGCTCAGCCACGAATCGCTGCGCAAGCAGAACCGCTTCTCCGCCGCCTCCGAGCGCTTTTTCGAGCGCGTGATCGCGCGATACGGCCAGTGGCTGAAAACGGTGCTGAACCACCCCTGGCTGACGCTCGGCGTGGCCGTGGGCACCCTGGCGCTGACGGTGTTGCTGTACCTGCTGATCCCGAAAGGCTTCTTCCCGGTGCAGGACAACGGCATCATTCAGGGCACGCTGGAGGCGCCGCAGAGCGTTTCGTTCAGCAACATGGCCGAGCGCCAGCAGCAGGTCGCGGCGCAGATCCTCAAAGATCCAGCGGTGGAAAGCCTGACCTCGTTCGTCGGCGTCGACGGCAGCAACGCCACGCTCAACAGCGGCCGGCTGCAGATCAACCTGAAACCGCTGAGCGAACGCAGCGACCGCATTCCGGCGGTCATCAGCCGGTTGCAGCAGCAAACGGCGCAGTTCCCCGGCGTGAAGCTGTACCTGCAGCCGGTGCAGGATCTGACCATCGATACCCAGGTCAGCCGCACCCAGTACCAGTTCACCCTGCAGGCGATGTCGCTGGACGATCTGAGCCTGTGGGTGCCGCAGCTGATGGATGAGCTGAAGCGCACCCCGCAGCTGGCGGACGTCACCAGCGATTGGCAGGATCAGGGGCTGGTCGCCTACGTCAACGTCGATCGCGATTCGGCCTCGCGCCTCGGCGTCACCATGAGCGACGTGGACAATGCGCTGTACAACGCCTTCGGCCAACGTCTGATCTCCACCATCTACACCCAGGCCAATCAATACCGCGTAGTGCTGGAGCACGACGTCAGCGCGACGCCAGGGCTGGCGGCGCTCAATGAGATCCGTCTGAGCGGCAAGGACGGCGCCGTGGTGCCGTTGAGCGCCATCGCCAAAATCGAAGAACGTTTCGGCCCGCTGTCGGTCAACCACCTCGACCAATTCCCGTCGGCCACCGTCTCGTTCAACGTCGCCGCCGGCTACTCGCTCGGCGAAGCGGTGGACGCGGTCACCCAGGCGGAAAAAAATCTCGCCATGCCGAAAGACATCACCACCCAATTCCAGGGCGCGACGCTGGCCTTCCAGGCGGCGCTCGGCAGCACGCTGTGGCTGATTTTGGCGGCGGTGGTGGCGATGTATATCGTGCTGGGCGTGCTGTATGAAAGCTTCATTCATCCGGTGACCATCCTCTCCACCCTGCCGACCGCCGGGGTCGGCGCGCTGCTGGCGCTGATGCTGGCCGGCAGCGAACTGGACGTGATCGCCATCATCGGCATCATCCTGCTGATCGGCATCGTGAAGAAGAACGCCATCATGATGATCGACTTCGCGCTGGCGGCGGAACGCGAACAGGGCTTATCGCCGCGCGACGCCATTTATCAGGCCTGCCTGCTGCGTTTCCGGCCGATCCTGATGACCACGCTGGCGGCCTTGCTCGGCGCGCTGCCGCTGATGCTCAGCACCGGCGTCGGCGCGGAGCTGCGGCATCCGCTCGGCGTCTGTATGGTCGGCGGCCTGATCATGAGCCAGATCCTGACGCTGTTCACCACGCCGGTGATCTACCTGCTGTTTGACAAACTGGCGCGCAACACGCATCGCCAGCCGGATACGCAGGAGCTGCCGTGAAATTCTTCGCCCTGTTCATTCACCGGCCAGTGGCCACCACCCTGCTGACGCTGGCCATCGCCATCAGCGGCACGATCGGTTTTCGCCTGCTGCCGGTGTCGCCGCTGCCGCAGGTGGATTTTCCGGTGATTTCGATCAGTGCGTCGCTGCCGGGCGCCTCGCCGGAAACCATGGCCTCCTCGGTGGCGACGCCGCTGGAGCGCGCGCTGGGCCGCATCGCCGGAGTCAACGAAATGACCTCGATGAGTTCGCTCGGCAGCACCCGGGTGATTTTGCAGTTCGATCTCAGCCGCGACATCAACGGCGCCGCGCGCGACGTGCAGGCGGCGATTAACGCCGCGCAAAGCCTGTTGCCGACCGGCATGCCGAGCCGCCCCAGCTATCGCAAGGTCAACCCTTCCGACGCGCCGATCATGATCCTGACGCTGACGTCGGACACCTACAGCCAGGGGCAACTTTACGACTTCGCGTCCACCCAGCTGGCGCAGAAGATCAGCCAGACCGAAGGCGTCGGCGACGTTTCCGTGGGCGGCAGCTCGCTGCCGGCAGTGCGGGTGGAGTTGAACCCTTCGGCGCTGTTCAATCAGGGCGTTTCGCTGGATGCCGTGCGGCAGGCCATCGCCAACGCCAACGTGCGCCGCCCGCAGGGCGCCGTCGAAAACCCGCAGCAACGTTGGCAAATCCAGGCCAACGACGCGCTGAAAACCGCCGACGCCTACCGCCCGCTGATCGTTCATTACAACAACGGTTCGGCGGTGCGGCTCGGCGACGTGGCCGAGGTCAAAGATTCGGTGCAGGACGTGCGCAACGCCGGGATGACCGACGCCAAGCCGGCGATCGTTCTGGCCATCAGCCGCGCGCCGGACGCCAACATCATCGAAACCGTCGATCGCATTCGCGCCGAGCTGCCCGCCTTGCAGGAGA
Organism: Serratia sp. X10; assembly: GCF_017811775.1. Taxonomy (NCBI): domain Bacteria; kingdom Pseudomonadati; phylum Pseudomonadota; class Gammaproteobacteria; order Enterobacterales; family Yersiniaceae; genus Serratia; species Serratia sp. X10. The sequence goes on from NZ_JAEIOH010000006.1 coordinate 72,332, forward strand.
ATATCCCGGCCTCGATTCAACTCAACGTCGCGCAGGATCGCTCGCCGACCATTCGCGCTTCGCTGGCCGAGGTCGAACAGTCGCTGGCGATCGCCATCGGGCTGGTGATCCTGGTGGTGTTCATCTTCCTGCGCTCCGGCCGCGCCACGCTGATCCCGGCGGTCGCCGTGCCGGTGTCGCTGGTAGGCTCGTTCGCCGCCATGTACCTGTGCGGCTTCAGCCTCAACAACCTGTCGCTGATGGCGCTGACCATCGCCACCGGCTTTGTGGTGGACGACGCCATCGTGGTGCTGGAAAACATTTCCCGCCACGTCGAGGCCGGCATGAAACCGATCAACGCCGCGCTGCTGGGCGCGCGGGAGGTCGGTTTCACCGTGCTGTCGATGAGCGTGTCGCTGGTGGCGGTGTTTATCCCGCTGCTGCTGATGGCGGGCCTGCCGGGCCGGCTGTTCCGCGAATTCGCCGTCACCCTGTCGGTGTCGATCGGGCTGTCGCTGATCGTCTCGCTGACGCTCACGCCGATGATGTGCGCCTATCTGCTGCGCCACCAGCCGGCGCGTTCGCAGCGGCGCGCGCGCGGCTTCGGCAAAATGCTGCTGGCGCTGCAGCAGGGTTACGGACGCTCGCTGAACTGGGTGCTTGGCCACTCGCGCTGGGTGCTGGCGGTGTTCCTCGCCACCATTGCGCTCAACGTCTGGCTGTATATCAGCATCCCGAAAACCTTCTTCCCCGAACAGGATACCGGCCGCCTGATGGGCTTTATCCAGGCCGATCAGAGCATCTCGTTCCAGGCGATGCGCGGCAAACTGGAAGATTTCATGAAAATCGTGCGCGAAGATCCGGACGTGGAAAACGTCACCGGCTTTACCGGCGGCTCGCGCACCAACAGCGGCTCGATGTTCATCTCACTGAAACCGCTGTCGGTGCGCAGCGACGATGCGCAGAAAGTGATCGCCCGCCTGCGCGCTCGCCTGGCCAAAGAACCGGGCGCCAGCCTGTTCTTGATGGCGGTGCAGGATATCCGCGTCGGCGGCCGCCAGGCCAACGCCAGCTACCAATATACGCTGCTGGCGGATGACCTCGCCGCGCTGCGCGAATGGGAACCGAAGATCCGCGCCGCGCTGGCGGCATTGCCTGAGCTGGCGGACGTCAACTCGGATCAGCAGGATAAAGGCTCGGAGATGGATCTGGTCTACGATCGCGAGACCATGGCGCGCCTCGGCATTTCGGTGTCCGACGCCAACAACCTGTTGAACAACGCCTTCGGCCAGCGACAGATTTCGACCATCTATCAACCGCTCAACCAATACAAGGTGGTGATGGAAGTGGCGCCGCCTTACACTCAGGACGTCAGCTCGCTGGACAAGATGTTCATCATCAACAACGGAGGCAAGGCGATACCGCTCTCCTACTTCGCCAGTTGGCGACCGGCCAACGCGCCGCTGTCGGTCAACCATCAGGGGCTGTCCGCCGCCTCGACCATCTCCTTTAACCTGCCGGACGGCGGCAGCCTGTCGGACGCCACCGCCGCTGTCGAGCGCACCATGACTCAGCTCAGCGTGCCGTCCACGGTGCGCGGCGCCTTCGCCGGCACCGCCCAGGTGTTCCAGGACACCCTGAAGTCGCAGCTGATCCTGATCCTGGCGGCGATCGCCACGGTGTATATCGTGCTCGGCGTGCTGTACGAGAGCTATATCCATCCGCTGACCATCCTCTCCACTCTGCCTTCCGCGGGCGTGGGGGCGCTGTTGGCGCTCGAGCTGTTCGGCGCGCCGTTCAGCCTGATCGCGCTGATCGGCATCATGCTGTTGATTGGCATCGTGAAGAAAAACGCCATCATGATGGTCGACTTCGCGCTCGAGGCGCAGCGCAACGGCGGCATCAGCGCCCGCGAGGCGATTTTCCAGGCCAGCCTGCTGCGCTTCCGGCCGATCCTGATGACCACGCTGGCGGCGCTGTTCGGCGCGCTGCCGCTGGTGCTGACCAGCGGCGACGGCGCGGAGCTGCGCCAGCCGCTCGGTATCACCATCGCCGGCGGTCTGGTGATGAGCCAGCTGCTGACGCTGTACACCACGCCGGTGGTCTATCTTTACTTCGACCGGCTGCAGGCGAAGTTTCGCCGCAACAAGCAGCTGGCCCCGCTGCCGCACTAATGGCCGACCGATGCTGATGAAACACACCGCCACGGTACGTTGGCAACTCTGGATAGTGGCGTTCGGCTTTTTTATGCAGACGCTGGATACCACTATCGTCAATACCGCCCTGCCCTCAATGGCCGCCAGCCTGGGGGAGAACCCGCTGCGCATGCAGTCGGTGATCGTCGCCTATGTGCTGACGGTGGCGGTGACGCTGCCGGCCAGCGGCTGGCTGGCGGACAAGGTCGGCGTACAGCGGGTGTTTTTCAGCGCCATCGTGCTGTTTACCCTCGGCTCCCTCCTCTGCGCCCGCTCGGCAACCCTGAACGAGCTGATCGCCTCGCGCGTGCTTCAGGGCGTCGGCGGCGCGATGATGGTGCCGGTCGGCCGCCTGACGGTGATGAAGATCGTACCGCGCGAGCAGTACATGGCGGCGATGACCTTCGTGACGCTGCCGGGCCAGATCGGCCCGCTGCTGGGGCCGGCGCTGGGTGGCTTCCTGGTGCAATACGCCAGCTGGCACTGGATTTTCCTGATCAATATTCCGGTGGGCATCGTGGGCGCCATCGCCACGCTGCTGCTGATGCCCAACTACCAAATGCAGACCCGCCGTTTCGACCTCAGCGGCTTTTTCCTGCTGGCGATCGGCATGGCGTCGCTGACGCTGGCGCTCGACGGCCATAAAGGCATGGGTATGACCGGCGGCGCCATCGCCGGCCTGGTGGCGCTGGGCGCGGCGGCGTTGTTGGGGTATGTTTGGCATGCCTACGGCAATAGCCACGCCCTGTTCTCACTGCGGCTGCTGCGCACCCCGACCTACAAGATCGGGCTGCTGGCCAGTCTGCTGGGGCGCATCGGCAGCGGCATGCTGCCGTTCATGACGCCGCTGTTTCTGCAGGTGGGCATGGGCTTCACGCCGTTCCACGCCGGGCTGATGATGATCCCGATGATCATCGGCAGCATGGGCATGAAGCGCATCGTAGTGCAGGTGGTCAACCGCTTCGGCTATCGCAACGTGCTGGTGGCAGCCACGCTGCTGCTGGCGCTGGTCAGCCTGAGTTTCCTGCTGGCGGCGATGCTCGGCTGGCTGTGGCTGCTGCCGGTGATACTGTTCTTCCAGGGGATGGTCAACGCATTGCGCTTCTCGGCGATGAATACCCTGACGCTGAAAGACCTGCCGGACCGGCTGGCCAGCAGCGGCAACAGCCTGTTGTCGATGGTCATGCAGCTGTCGATGAGCCTCGGCGTCAGCGTCGCCGGCATCTTGATCGGCAGCTTCGCCCATCACCAGGCGGTGGCCGACAGCCCGGCCATCCACAGCGCATTTATTTACAGCTACTGCTGTATGGCGTTGATTATCGCCCTGCCCGCGCTGGCCTTCGCGCGCGTGCCGGCGGATAGCGCGCCTAACCGCACGCTGGCCAAAGAGCCGGGCACCGGCTCAACGAGGTTGCAATGAAGATAGGCATTACCGGGAAACTGTTCCTGGCCATTTTCGCTACCTGCATGCTGGTGTTGATCACCATGCATTGGGGGGTGCGCGTCAGCTTTGAACGCGGCTTTATCGATTACATCAAGCACAGCAACGAGCAGCGCATCAACATGCTGAGCGAAGCGCTGGAGGAGCAGTACAGTCGCCACAGCAACTGGATATTCCTGCGCAACAACGATCAGGTTATCTACCAAATCATGCGTTCGTTCGAACAGAACAGCGACAGCAGCCACAACCTGCCGCCCAAGGGCTGGCGCACCCAGTTTTGGGTGGTGGACAGCCAGTTCAACCGGCTAGTGGGCCACTCCGGGCCGGTGCCGAAAGAAGGGCCGCGCCACCCAATCCGCTATAACAACGAGATCGTCGGCTGGGTGATCACTACCCCGGTCGAACGCCTGACGCGCAACACCGATATCAACTTCGATCGCCAGCAGCGGCGCACCAGCTGGATTATCGTCGCGCTCTCCACCCTGCTGGCGGCGGCGGTGACCTGGCTGCTGTCGCGCGGCATGCTGGCGCCGGTCAAACGCCTGGTGGCGGGCACCCATCGCCTGGCGGCGGGCGACTTCACCACCCGCGTGACGGTCAGTAGCCAGGATGAACTGGGCAGGCTGGCGCACGACTTCAACCAGTTGGCCACCTCGCTGGAGAAAAATGAACAGATGCGCCGCGCCTTTATGGCCGACGTGTCGCACGAACTGCGCACGCCGCTGGCGGTGCTGCGCGGCGAGCTGGAGGCGCTGCAGGACGGCGTGCGCCAGCCGACGCCCGCGTCGCTCAGCTCGCTGCAGGCCGAGGTGTCCACCCTGACCAAACTGGTCGACGACCTGCACCAGCTTTCGCTCTCCGATCTCGGCGCGCTGGCCTATCGCAAATCGTCGGTGGACTGCGTGCATCTGCTGCAGATCGCCGTCGCCGCCTTCCGCGAGCGCTTTCGCGCCAAGGGGCTGGAGATCGTCACCCATCTGCCGCCCCATGCGCCGCTGTTCGGCGATCCCGATCGCCTGAATCAGCTGTTCAATAACCTGTTGGAAAACAGCCTGCGCTACACCGATGCCGGCGGCCGGCTGGAAATCAGCGCCGAGCTGCAGCCGGGGCGGCTGTCCCTCTGCTGGCAGGACAGCGCGCCAGGCATCAGCGATCAGCAACTGACGCGCATTTTCGAACGTTTCTACCGGGCGGAAGGCTCGCGTAACCGCGCCAGCGGCGGTTCCGGATTGGGGCTGGCGATCTGCCACAACATCGTGGAAGCGCACGACGGGAAAATCCGCGCCGAGCATTCGCCTTTAGGCGGCGTGCGCATTACAGTAGAATTTGCAACCCCGATAAAAATAAGGCGCCCTGATGGACATTCAGAATCACCCCGTGCAGATCATGATTGTTGAAGATGAGCCCAAGCTGGGCCAGCTGCTGGTGGATTATCTGCAGGCGGCGGGCTACGCCACCCGTTGGCTGACCAACGGCAATGAAGTGGTGCCGACCGTGCACCAGCATCCGCCAGCGCTGATCTTGCTCGATCTGATGCTGCCGGGCGCCGATGGGCTGACGGTGTGCCGCGAGCTGCGCCGCTTCAGCGACGTGCCTATCGTGATGGTGACGGCGAAAATCGAAGAGATTGACCGCCTGTTGGGGCTGGAGATCGGCGCCGACGATTACATCTGCAAACCCTACAGCCCGCGCGAGGTGGTGGCGCGGGTGAAAACCATCCTGCGCCGCAGCTATCGGCCGCAGGATAATGCGCGGGAAGATGACCTGCTGCACATCGATGAACCGCGTTTCCAGGCCAGTTATCAGGGGCAGCTGCTGGATCTGACGCCGGCGGAGTTCCGCCTGCTGAAGACGTTGGCCAGCCAGCCGGGCAACGTGTTTTCGCGCGAGCAGCTGCTGAACAACCTGTATGACGACTATCGGGTGGTCACCGACCGCACCATCGACAGCCACATCAAAAACCTGCGGCGCAAGCTGGAGCTGATCGACGGGCAAAAATCCTTTATCCGCTCGGTATACGGCGTCGGTTACCGCTGGGAAGCCGAGCCCTGCCGGCTGGTGAATGGGGTTTAGGGGGAAATCAGTGCGTCCAGTCCTCAACCGCCAATCCGGGCACCATGGCGAATGCGCGATCGTTGGTCACCAGCGTCGCGCCACGGCTCTGCGCATGAGCGGCGATCAGTTGATCCATCGCGCCCATGATTTTCCCCTTTCTCTCCATGTTTGCCCGCATTTCACCGTAACAGCGGGCAGCTTCGCTATCCCATGCATAGACTGTCACCGCGGCAAGAAAGGCCTCGACCATGCTTTGCAACGCCTTGTTCCGCCGTTTAGCGACACCGTAAAGCAGTTCCGCCTCCGTGACGCTGGAAATACATACGGCAGAAGGCGGGAGCTTTTCCATGACGTTAAGCACCTGCGGATGCTGCCGAAACAAGTGGCTGACGGTGTTGGTATCAAACATGTACATCGCCTATTCGTCCTCTGAGAATGGATCGCGGTCTGCAACCCCTTGCTGACGATCTTCCGCGCCAAGAAACTCTTGCGGCACCGGCGTTTGGGCGATAATGCTCAGCAGCGGTGCCCAGCTGTCCGGCTTTGCTGGATATTTGGATAAAATCACGTTGCCCTCCCTATCGCGACGGATATAGACACGATCCGTATCAAATTCAAATTCCACCGGTAACCTCACCGCCTGATTTCTGCCGTTTTTAAACAGCTTTGCGATTCTTTCCATCTCGACACCCCCACAGCTGGCATAGGCCAAAGCATATGCCTGTAGCGTGTCGATGCCAAGATATATCGCTCATTTTTCATCCACATTGACGAAACGGCCAAACAGTAACGCACAGTCTCACGGGTTGAAACCCTGCTCCCCTCATTATGCGGTGCACTGCGCAATCACCGCCCCTCTCTTAGCTTCCCGTGCGACGCCGGGCTCACCGAATAAAAACTCCGCGCCGGCGCAAAAAAATTGCGCATTTTTTCGACTAAGCTGCTGTGAGGTTTAGCCACCGATTTTCAAGCGATTGGCTACACTTACATCACGAATCGGAACCTACAGGAGAAGAACCATGGCAATCGGTCATTACGAGCTGAAAAAAGCAAAGAACGGACAGTACCACTTCAACCTGAAAGCCAGTAACGGCGAGATCATTCTGGCCAGCGAGATGTACGCCAGCAAAGCGTCGGCGGAGAACGGCATCGCCTCGGTGCAGACCAATTCGCCGCATGAAGCGCAGTTTGAACTGAAGCACAGCACCAGCAACCAGCCCTACTTTGTGCTGAAGGCCAAGAACCATCAGGTGATCGGCGTCAGCGAAATGTACAGCTCCGAAAGCGCAGCCAAAAACGGTATCCAGTCGGTGATTAAAAACGGCCCGACCACCGATATTCGCGATTTGAGCGCCTGATCCCCCGTTTCGCCCGCGCGGTGGCCGCCATCGCGCGTTTTCCGTTTGACCGGGATCAATCTCCCTTGAATAAATCCGGTTAACTGCTGATTTTTTGCCGCGCCGCGGCTACAATCCCCCGCTTTTACTGCGCCATCAGGTGGCGTGGTGCTGACCTGAAATCAGACCGAGACACACTATGTTTACACCAGAACTTCTCTCCCCGGCCGGCACGCTGAAAAACATGCGTTACGCCTTCGCCTACGGCGCCGATGCGGTTTACGCCGGCCAGCCGCGCTACAGCCTGCGGGTGCGCAACAACGAGTTCAACCACGAGAATCTGGCGCAGGGCATCAACGAAGCGCACGCGCTGGGCAAAAAATTCTACGTGGTGGTCAACATCGCCCCGCACAACGCCAAGCTGAAAACCTTCCTGCGCGATCTGAAACCGGTGGTCGATATGGGCCCGGATGCGCTGATCATGTCCGATCCTGGCCTGATAATGATGGTGCGCGAAGCCTTCCCGCAGATGGACATCCACCTGTCGGTGCAGGCCAACGCCGTTAACTGGGCGACGGTGAAGTTCTGGAAACAAATGGGCCTGACCCGCGTGATCCTGTCGCGCGAACTGTCGCTGGAAGAGATCGCCGAGATCCGCGCCGAAGTGCCGGACATGGAGCTGGAGATCTTCGTCCACGGCGCGCTGTGCATGGCCTACTCCGGCCGCTGCCTGCTGTCCGGCTACATCAACAAGCGCGATCCCAACCAGGGCACCTGCACCAACGCCTGCCGTTGGCAGTACAAGGCGGAAGAAGGCAAAGAGGACGACACCGGCAATATCGTGCACCTGCACGAGCCGATCCCGGTGCAGACCGTCGAGCCGACGCTGGGCATCGGCGCGCCGACCGACAAGGTGTTCATGCTGTCTGAGGCGCAAAAGCCAGGCGAATATATGAGCGCCTTCGAGGATGAACACGGCACCTACATCATGAACTCCAAGGATCTGCGCGCCATCCAGCACGTAGAGCGTCTGACGCAGCTCGGCGTGCATTCGTTGAAGATCGAAGGGCGCACCAAGTCCTTCTACTACTGCGCGCGCACCGCCCAGGTCTACCGCCGCGCCATCGATGACGCCGTTGCCGGCAAACCGTTCGATCCTACCCTGCTCACCACGCTGGAAGGCCTGGCGCACCGCGGCTATACCGAAGGCTTCCTGCGCCGCCACGTGCACGAAGCGCAGCAGAACTACGAATACGGCTCTTCGCTCTCCGAGCGCCAGCAGTTCGTCGGCGAGTTCACCGGCGTGCGCCGCGAAGGCTGGGCGGAAGTCGACGTGAAGAATAAATTTTCACTCGGCGACAGCGTCGAGATGATGACGCCGGGCGGCAACGTGCTGTTCACTCTCGAAAGCATGCAAAATAAGAAAGGCGAGCCGATTGAGGTCGCGCCGGGCAACGGCCATATCGTTTATTTGCCGATCCCGCAGGATATCGATCTCAATTATGCTTTGCTGATCCGCAATTTGGCGGAAGAAAATAGCGCCGGAGCCTAACAATGAATCGCCGTCATTCGGCGGCGATTTTTAGCAAATATTAGAATTGGATCACATCAATGAGCGCGCAGCTTGGTTACTATCACGCTGCTAAAAACGAACAACGAAAATATTTGCATAGCAATACTAGGAACCACCTCCTTAGCCGGCCCAATCTCCCTTGGGCTGGCTTTTTCTTTATGGACCCGCCATTGCCGCCGGCGCGCCTATTTTTCATTACGTTTTCCCGTTATCCATTTTAATAAAAATAATAACGCCACATCGATATATAAATAACGCTATAGCGATTAATCCTGCCGCCATTAAAATTTCGCTTATTGTCAGGTTAAATTCAGATAAATTCGCATCGTCTTCATATTCACGGCGCAATGGGAAATAACCGGAATTAGCTGAATATTCTGATGGCTTGGCGACCCTGGCTGGTTTATCTTGGGGCATTATTGGTTTTCCGCCGGAGGAGCTCGGCAATGCCTCAACACTCACATGCACCAGCACTGCTTATCATCAACGGCAAGGGCGCCGGCAACGAAGAGCTGCGCCAGGCCGTCAACCGGCTGCGCGAAGAGCAGATAACGCTGCACGTGCGCGTCACCTGGGAACACGGTGACGCCGCGCGCTACGTCGCCGAAGCCGCTCGGCTCGGTGTCGGCACCGTCGTCGCCGGCGGCGGTGACGGCACCATCAACGAAGTGGCCGCCGCGCTGGCGCAACTGCCGGCGCAAGGTCGGCCGGCGCTGGGCATTTTGCCGCTCGGCACCGCCAACGACTTCGCCATGGCCTGCAACATTCCCCTCTCGCCCGAGCAGGCGCTGCAGCTGGCGATCAAGGGCCGCTCGGTGCCTATCGATCTGGCCAAGGTCAACGGCGAGCGCTACTTCATCAACATGGCCACCGGCGGCTTCGGCACCCGTATCACCACTGAAACGCCGGAGAAGCTAAAGGCGGCGTTGGGCGGCGTGTCCTACTTCGTTCACGGCTTGTTGCGCATGGATACGCTGCAGGCCGACCGCTGTGAAATCCGCGGGCCGGACTTCCACTGGGCCGGCGAAGCGCTGGTGATCGGCATCGGCAACGGCAAACAGGCCGGCGGCGGCCAGGAACTGTGCCCCAACGCGCTGATTAACGACGGGCAGTTGCAGCTGCGCCTGCTGATCGCCGATGAACTGCTGCCGGCGCTGGTGGCCGCCCTGTTCAACGACGAAGAGAGCAACAGCATCCTCAGCGCCGCGCTGCCGTGGCTGGAGATCGACGCGCCGCATGAGATGACCTTCAACCTCGACGGCGAGCCGCTCAAAGGCCGCCATTTCCGCATCGAAGTGGTGCCGCAGGCCATCGAATGCCGCCTGCCGCCGAACTGCGCCCTGCTGGGCTAATCCGGTTCTGCGCCCGCTCGCCGCTCGGAACGCCAAGGCTGGCGAGATCGAACAATCAATCACTTAATGCGCCGGGGGCGATCGTCCCCGCGTATTTGGCCACGCCAATGGCATTTCCTCTCAATCGCATCTATTGTTTGTCCTTGCCGGATCAAGTTCGGTAGCATCGCTTTACAGCTTCAATCACCGCTTTTTTACTGCGCCGGTGGTCAAAAACCCTGCATTGCCGGTGTATGAAGAAGCTTAATCGGGAGTGAATCATGACTGATATTGTGCAGTTGCTAGGAAAGGAAGCGGAAGATCTGCTGCAACACCGCTGTACCACTATCCCCGCCGAGAATCTCTACCTGCCGGGCGCCGATTTCGTCGACCGCGTAATGATCGATAACAACCGCCCCAACAGCGTGCTGCGTTCGATGCAAACCCTGTTCAACCACGGCCGCCTGGGCGGCACCGGTTACCTGTCGATCCTGCCGGTCGATCAGGGTATCGAGCACTCCGCCGCCGCCTCGTTCGCCGCCAACCCGCTGTATTTCGATCCGAAGAACATCGTCGAGCTGGCGATTGAAGCCGGCTGTAACTGCGTCGCCTCCACCTACGGCGTGCTGGCGTCGGTATCGCGCCGCTACGCGCATAAAATTCCGTTCCTGGTCAAACTCAACCACAACGAAACGCTGAGCTACCCGACCCAGTACGACCAGACTCTGTACGCCAGCGTCGAGCAGGCGTTCAACATGGGCGCGGTGGCGGTCGGCGCCACCATTTACTTCGGCTCCGAGCAGTCGCGCCGCCAGATCGAAGAGATCTCGATCGCCTTCGAGCGCGCGCATGAGCTGGGCATGGTCACGGTGCTGTGGGCCTATCTGCGCAACCCGGCGTTCAACAAGGACGGCGTGGACTACCACTCCAGCGCCGATCTGACCGGCCAGGCCAACCACATCGCCGCCACCATCGGCGCCGACATCGTCAAACAGAAAATGGCCGAAAACAACGGCGGTTACCGCGCGGTGAAATTCGGCTATACCGACGATCGCGTCTACACCAAGCTGACCACCGATCACCCGATCGATCTGGTGCGCTACCAGCTGGCCAACTGCTACATGGGCCGCGCCGGGCTGATCAACTCCGGCGGCGCCGCCGGTGAGAACGATCTGCAAGAATCGGTGCGCACCGCGGTGATCAACAAACGCGCCGGCGGCATGGGCCTGATCCTGGGGCGCAAGGCGTTCAAGAAATCGATGAAAGACGGCGTAGCGCTGATCAACGCCGTGCAAGACGCCTATCTGGACAAGAAGGTCACCATCGCCTGATGTGACGGACCGCCTGTCCCAAAGCCCGGTTCGCCGGGCTTTTTTGTGCCTTCAAACGTGACCGCTCTCAGGGATTTAACGCAACAAACGGCGCCGCGTTTAGTGCCTCCCTCTAATGCATGATACTTTCACCAGACAAAACATCGCCTTTATGTATCACTAATCTGACCGGAGACCCCGATGAGTAACGCCAACGCCCTGCTCGCCTTCGCCCGCGAAACGCTGGAGATCGAGTTGACCGAAGCGCAGCGCCTGCTGGCGCGCCTGGATGACAATTTCGTCTGCGCCTGCGAGCTGCTGCTGAACTGCCGCGGCAAAGCGGTGATTTCCGGCATCGGCAAGTCCGGCCATATCGGCAAAAAAATCGCCGCGTCGCTGGCCAGCACCGGCACACCGTCGTTCTTCGTTCATCCGGCGGAGGCGCTGCACGGCGATCTCGGCATGATCGGCGCCGACGACGTGGTGGTGTTCATCTCCTACTCCGGCCGCGCCAAAGAGCTGGACCTGATCCTGCCGCTGCTGGCGGAGAACGGCATTCCGGTGATCGCCATCACCGGCGGCAAAGAATCGCCGCTGGCGCAGGGCGCGGCCTGCGTGCTGGATATCGGCGTCGAGCGCGAAGCCTGCCCGATGGGGCTGGCGCCCACCTCCAGCGCGGTCAACACCCTGATGATGGGCGACGCTCTGGCGATGGCGCTGATGCGCCAGCGCGGTTTCAACGCGGAAGACTTCGCCCGTTCGCACCCGGGCGGCAGCCTGGGGGCGCGCCTGCTGAACCGCGTGCATCACCTGATGCGCACCGGCGATCGCCTGCCGCGCGTGAGCGAAAGCGCCAACGTGATGGAAGCGATGCTGGAGCTGAGCCGCACCGGGCTGGGGTTAGTGGCGGTGTGCGACGCGCAGCAGCGGGTAGTGGGCGTATTTACCGACGGCGACCTGCGCCGCTGGCTGGTGAAGGGCAACAGCCTGCAGGATCCGCTCAGCCCGGCGATCACCCGCCCCGGCTATCGGCTGCCGGAGCAGTGGCGTGCCGGCGAAGCGCTGGAAGCGCTGCACGAACAGCACATCAGCGCGGCCCCGGTGGTCAACATGGACGGCGTGCTGGTGGGGGCGCTCAATCTGCACGATCTGCATCAGGCCGGCATCGGCTGATCAACGCCGGGGGCGGCATCGTCAGCGCCCCCGGTCAGATCATTTCCAGTCGGGATTGTTCTCGAACTGCTGCTTAAGCAGTGCCTTCATGTCGTCATCCGGCTTGCCGAGCCACTGGTACCTGGCATACTTCTTCGGATGATCGACGGCTTCCGGCCGATCTTCCACTTCCACCCGCACGCCCCAGGCCTGGGATTTATCCGCGCTGAACGCCACGATCAAAAAGTTGTTGCCGCAGTCGTGCGGTTTGCACAGATTGCCGACCAGATACTCTTTGCCCTTCCAGCTCAGGTTTTGCGCCGGTGTAGAGGTGCCAACGCCCTTGCGCGCCCAGCCCGGCATCCGCGCCTGGCCTTTAACCATGTTTTGCCAGCTGGCCTGATACCCCGGCTGCTGAATCAAATCCGATGTGGTGACGATCTGCTGAGCGAAGCTGCCCGCGCTGAAGCTGAGCAGTGCGCCGAAGAGGGCGCAACGCAGCGCCTGGTGTCCCGTCATAGTCCTTCTCCCTAGGTTAAATCAGATTTCGCCCGTAAACCGGGCCTGAACTAGTCAGACCACGGTGGCGGCAAAAAGTTGACTCACCACCAGGCGTGAAAATGATGCACCGGCCCAATGCCGTGCCCCACTTCCAGCGTGTCCGCCTGTTGCAAAGCGTGTTGCAGGTAGTCCTTGGCGGCGGCCACCGTGGCCGCCCAGTCGGCATGGCGCGGGCGCAGCGCCGCCAGCGCGGCCGAGAGCGTGCAGCCGGTGCCGTGGGTGTGGCGGGTTGCGACGCGCGGCGCGGTAAAGCGCTGCTCGCCTTCGGCGGTAAACAGCCAGTCCGGGCTCTCGCTTTCGCTCAGGTGGCCGCCCTTCATCAGCACCGCCCGGCAGCCCATCGCCAGCAGCGTCCGCCCCTGCTCGCGCATCTGCGCTTCATCTTCCGCCGGCGCGCACGCCAGCAGCGCCGCCGCTTCCGGCAGGTTCGGCGTAATGATCGACACCAGCGGCAACAGCTCGCGCCGGATAGACTCTACCGCCTCCGGCGCCAACAGCGGATCGCCGCTTTTCGCCAGCATCACGGTGTCCAGCACCACGAACTCCGGCCGGTAATGGCGCAGCCGTTCGGCCACCGCCTGCACGATGTCGGCGTTGGCCAGCATGCCGATCTTGACGCTGTCGATGCGCACGTCGCTGAACACCGAGTCCAGCTGCGCGGCGACGAACGCCGGATCGATGTAATACACCGACTGCACGCCGCGGGTATTTTGCGCCACCAGCGCGGTGATCACCGAGGTGCCGTAGGCGCCAAGCGCCGAGAAAGCCTTCAAATCGGCCTGAATGCCGGCGCCGCCGCTGGGATCGGTGCCGGCGATGGTCAGGGCGTTAATGCGTTTCATCACAGATCCTCCCCGCGCAGTTGATACAGCGCATCGAGGAACGCCGGCGTAAAGCTGCCCGGCCCGGCGGCCTGCCTGGCCGCCAGACCGCCGCAGTGGGACATCACCCGGCAGGCGGTCGCCACGTTGTCCAGGCGATCGCCCGGCAGGGCGCAAAACGCCGCCACCACCGCCGACAGCGCGCAGCCGGTGCCCACCACCCGCGTCATCAGCGGGGAGCCGCCTTCAATCGCCCAATCGCGTTGGCCGTCGGTGACGTAATCCACCGCGCCGGTGACCGCCACCACCGCGCCGCTGCGCCGCGCCAACTCACGCGCGGCGGGCAATGCCGCCAGCGAGTCGTCGCCGCTGTCCACGCCGCGGCCGCTGGCCAGCAACCCGCTGAGCGCCATGATTTCCGAGGCGTTGCCGCGTATCGCCGCCGGTTGCTCGTCCAGCAGCTGTTTGGCGAAGGCGGTGCGGTAGGAGAGCGCGCCGACCGCCACCGGATCCAGCGTCCAGGGCTTGCCGGCCCGATTGGCGGCGGCCACCGCCGCCCGCATCGATTCGGCGCGCAGCGCGTTGAGGGTACCGACATTGATCAGCAGGCCGTCGGCCAGCGCGCTGAACTGCGCCGCCTCTTGCGGCTCCACCACCATCGCCGGGGAGGCGCCGAGCGCCAATAGCACGTTGGCGGTCAGCGACTGCACCACTTCGTTGGTCAGGCAGTGGATCAGCGGAGGCCGCTGTTGGAATTGGGTCAGGCAGGCCGCGGCGCGGGCGCCGGGTAGTGCATCAGGTCGAGCGATCATATTCCTCCCAACCGGCGTTCAAGAAGGCGGCGCCGGTTGAGCGGCCGTGACTTCCCTACGCTGGCATTATCCAGATCAGGTAATACGGGTATTTCTCAGCCTTCACGCGGAAGGGCACCCCGAGTCATGAAAATCAATAGGTTGTGATCAACGTTGCGTTAATCCCTGCAGGGGATCATGCCAGCGGCGGCGCGGACAAACAAGCGATTAAATTGGCCCAGCGGGCATACGCCGCGCAATGCGCTATAGTGAGCACAAACCACCGGGAGATGCCATGCAGATAAGACCCTACCAAGAGACCGATCGCCCCTTCCTGCGCACGCTGTACCTGGCGTCGCGCAAGGCGGCGTTCGGCTGGCGCGATACCTCAAACTATCAGTTGGAAGATTTCGACGGCGCGACGCTGGGCGAAGCGATTTGGGTGGCGGAAGACGGCGGCGTGCTGCTGGGATTTGTCTCCGTCTACCGCGAAGATAACTTCATTCATAACCTGTATGTCGATCCCCATCAGCCGCCGCGCGGCGTCGGCAGTGCGCTGTTGCAGGCGGCGCAAGCCACCTTCACCGCCACCGGTTCGCTGAAATGCCTGGTGAAAAATGAAAAAGCGCTGGCGTTTTACCGCAAGCACGGCTGGCGCATCATCTCCACCGGCAACGACGGCGAAGAAGATTATTACCTGATGCACTCACCGGCCCGCTAGTCCTTACCCGCCGCATCCGGCATCCCGCGCAGCGTCAGCCGCCAAAACAGCAACGCGCTCAGACTGACGCCCGCCCCCAGCCAGCAGACGCCGCTCCAGCCCGCCCAGGCGTACATATGGGTGCCGGCAAAGGCGCCCAGCCCGCTGCCGACGGCGTAAAACAGCATGTAGCAGGCCACCAGCCGGCTGTGCGACTGCGGGTGCGCGCTGAAAATCATGTTCTGGTTCAGTACATGGATAGCCTGGCCCGCCAGATCCAGCAGCACGATGCCCGCCACCAGCCAAACCAGGCCGCTGCCGAGCAAACCGAGCGGCAGCCAGGCCAGCGTCAACAGCAGCAGACACGCGCCGCTGGCCGTCTGCCCCAGCCCGCGATCCGCCAGATGCCCGGCGTGCACCGCCGCCAGCGCGCCCACCGCGCCCACCAGGCCGAACGCTCCCACCGCGGCATGGGTGAAGTTGAACGGCGGCCGGCTCAGCGGCAACACCAGCGAACTCCAAAAGAGGCTGAAAGCGCCGAACATCAGCAGCGCCAGCATGCCGCGAATTTGCAGCGTGCGGTCATGCAGCAACAGGTTCAACATTGAACCCAGCAGCGCGGGATAACTCAGCGTGCTGGGCGTGGTGCGCGGCGCAGGCAGCAGGCGCGACAGGATCGGCAGCAATACCAGCGTCACTCCGGCGGAGAAGAAATATACCGTGCGCCAGCCGCCGACGTCCGCCAGCGCGCCGGACAAGGTGCGCGCCAGCAGCAACCCCAGCACCACCCCGCCCTGCGCCGCGCCGACTACCCGCCCGCGCTCCTGCGGCGCCGCCAGGGCGGCGGCGAACGCGATCAGGCCCTGCGTCATGGCGGTGCCAAGTAGCCCCACCAGCAACATCCCCGCCAGCAGCCAGGGCGCGCTGGGCGCCCAGCCCACCAGCAGCAGCGCGGCGATCAGCCCTAGCTGTTGCCCCGCCAGCAATCGATGCCGGTTCAGCCGATCCCCCAACGGCACCACCAACAGCAGCGCCAGCGCGCAGCCCAACTGAGTCACGGCGATCACCATGCCGACCGCCGCCAGGCTGATGGAAAAATCACGGGCGATGGCGTCTAACAGCGGCTGCGCATAGTAAACGTTGGCCACGCTAAAGGCGCTGGCGGCGGCCAACAGCAGCACCAGGGCGGCCGGCAGGCGCCCCAATGCCGCACAGGGAGGATCCAGCAGTTTGTCGCTCATCGCACACCTCAATATGGTTTCATTATTAAACCCAATGAACTTTAGGTGCAGAGGTTTTATAATGCAACCAGAATGTGCAGCTGGAGATAACCGCCGTGAAACGTAAGAGCCTGGAAGACGCGCCCTGCCCGGTGGCGCGCACGCTGGATGTGATTGGCGACTGGTGGTCGCTGCTGATCGTGCGCGACGCCTTCGACGGCGTCACCCGTTTCAGCGAATTTCAAAAAGGGCTGGGGATGGCGAAGAACATTCTTGCCACCCGGCTGCGCGCCCTGGTGTCGCACGGCGTGCTGGAGATCGTGCCCGCCGCGGACGGCAGCGCCTATCTGGAATATGTGCTGACCGAGAAAGGCCGCGCGCTGTTTCCGGTGATCGTCGGCCTGCGCCAATGGGGGGAAGATCATCTGTTCGCCGAGGGAGAGGCGCACTCAACGCTGGTGGAAAGCGACAGCGGCCGCCCCGTCCCGCGCCTGACGCCGATCGGCAGCGCCGGGCAGACGCTCACCCCGCTGAACACCCGGGTGGTGAAGGTGGGGGAACGGTTTGAACCGTCGTTTAACAGCCCCCAATTCGCTGAAAAAACGTCTCCATGCGAAATCGCCGCACAGATCGACGCCGCATGCAACGTGCTGACAGAGCAACTCGGCGAGACACTCTTGGGCATCCATCTGTATGGATCCGCTGTCGATGGCGGTCTTAAACCCAACAGCGATATCGACCTATTGGTCGCCGTCAGTAAGCCGTTGATGTCAACCACTCGGGCCGCCCTCATGAAAGCTTTGCTGACCGTGTCGGCTCCGCCAGGTGCTGACGGCATTTATCGTCCGCTGGAAGTCACCGTGCTGGTACAGACCGACATCAAACCCTGGCGCTATCCGCCACGACGTGAGTTACAGTTTGGTGAGTGGCTGCGCGAAGAGTTGCAGGCGGACATCGTCTCCCCCGCCACCTTGGATCCTGATGTAGCGATTCTGCTTACCAAAGCCCGGCAGCATCATCGACATCTGTTCGGCGCCTCCTTTGAACTCCTGTATGACAGCGTCCCTCGCAACGATTTCATCACCGCGCTCACCGATACCCTGAGCCAATGGAACGAACCTGAGGACTGGCATGGCGACGAATGCAACATTGTGCTGGCGCTGGCGCGCATCTGGTTCAGCGCGGCGACCGGTCGGATCGCCCCCAAAGAGGTGGCCGCCGAATGGCTGCTGGAACGCTTGCCATCTGAACACCGGCCGATACTCAGCACCGCGCAGCGAGTTTATCTCGGACAAGCAATAGATGATCTGCCTCAGCATCAGCAGCCGTTGGCGGCATTCATCGGCTATGCCAAAACGACGATCGCAAGTCTATTGACGACAACAGCCTCGCAATAAGACGCAGGCCTGTCGACACCACTTATCGTCTGCACTTATTGATGCAGGGGCGAATTTTGTTCATGGCCGCCGCCCCCTGCATGATTCGCTTCGCAGCGCCATCCGGGTAATGTATAGTCCGCGTTTTACGGAGATCCCATGCTGACCAACTCATCCATTCGTCTGAACAAATACATTAGCGAGAGCGGTATCTGCTCACGCCGCGACGCCGATCGATACATCGAACAGGGCAACGTTTTCATCAACGGTAAACGCGCCACCGTTGGCGCCCAGGTATTTGCCGGCGATGTGGTGAAGGTTAACGGTCAGCTGATCGAACCGCGCAATGAAGAAGATCTGGTGCTGATTGCGCTGAACAAACCGGTCGGCATCGTCACCACCACCGAAGACGGCGAGCGCGACAACATCACCGACTTCGTCAACCACAGCAAGCGCATCTTCCCGATCGGCCGTTTGGACAAGGATTCGCAGGGGCTGATCTTTCTGACCAACCACGGTGACCTGGTCAACAAGATCCTGCGAGCCGGCAACAATCACGAGAAAGAGTATCTGGTGACGGTCAACAAGCCAGTGACCGACGAGTTTATTCGCGGCATGGGCGCCGGCGTGCCGATGCTTGGCACCGTGACCAAAAAGTGCAAGGTGAAGAAAGAGGCGCCGTTCGTGTTCCGCATCACGCTGGTGCAGGGGCTGAACCGCCAGATCCGCCGCATGTGCGAACACTTCGGCTATGAGGTCACCAAGCTGGAACGCACGCGCATCATGAACGTCAGCCTGAAAGGCTTGCCGCTGGGCGAATGGCGCGATCTGACCGATGACGAGCTGATCGAACTGTTCAAGCTGATTGAAGGCTCTTCGTCCGAGGCTAAACCGACGAAGAAAGCCCCGGCCAAATCTACCCCAGCGAAAAAACCGAGCGCCGGCGGCCCGAAAAGCGCCGACAAAGCCGTTGC
Source organism: Serratia sp. X10 (assembly GCF_017811775.1). Classification (NCBI taxonomy): domain Bacteria; kingdom Pseudomonadati; phylum Pseudomonadota; class Gammaproteobacteria; order Enterobacterales; family Yersiniaceae; genus Serratia; species Serratia sp. X10. The sequence goes on from NZ_JAEIOH010000006.1 coordinate 91,148, forward strand.
GCCGGCCGGCCGCAAGCGCTTTACCCAGCCGGGGCGCAAGAAAAAAGGGCGTTAAACGTCCTTCCCCACTCAGCCCGCCGTTGCGCGGGCTTTTTTATCGTGAAAGTCAGCCACAGGCCGCCACTGAGTTCTCACCATAAAAAAGGCCCGCATCAAGCGGGCCTGCAAGTACCAGAGAAGTCTGGAGGAAAAATCAGAACGACCAGCGCAGGTTGGCGTTGACCGAATTGACGCGGGTATCGGCGCCGAATTGCCCCTGATAGCCGACATCCAACGTCGCAGCGCGCGACAGCTTCACGCTCACACCGATATCGCCCACCATCACGTTGTCATCCACGGCCTGGCCCTGAGTGACGAACGCGTCGCTGCCGGCAAACGCCATGCGCGATGAGGTGTTCTTATCGCCGTAGGCATGTTGCCAGCCAAGCGAGCCGTAAAGGCTGACGTTCTTCGGCAGTTCGGTCACGCCGCGCACCCCGAGCGTGGAGTAGAAGGTGTCCATCGTTTCATTGCGCACGCTCAGCGCCGCCGCGCCACCCGACTCCTGGAAGCTGTCGGTATGCAGGCGGATGTAGCTCAGGTTGATGAACGGTTCGACGTTCATCTCCGGCTGGCCGAAACGGTAACCCGCTTCGGTGAACGCCAGCAGCGAGTTCGCGTCATAATCCGACTTCAGCCGATCCGAGAAGCCGCTGAAATCGACGTTGCGCTTGCCTTCAATCTTGTGCCAGGTGTAACCCAGCGCGCCGCGCAGCGAGAACGCATCCTGCTGCCCGGCCGCATACAGGCCGAGGTGGTAGTTGTCGGTATCGGCCTTGGAGCGGCGGCTGTCGACGTCATAATCGCCGCGGCTGTAGCCGAAGTAGCCGCCGATGCGCACGTTATGGTCCGCCAGCTTGCGATCCGCCCCCAACAGGAAGCCGGTGGTGTTGCCATCCAACTTGCCCACGTTGCCGTTGCCGCTGTTTCTGCCCCAGGAGCTGAAGGTTTGCCCCCAAACGCCGCTGTTTTGCGCCTGCGCCGGTTGCACCAGCGACATCGCCAACGGCGGTATAGGCAGACTGTCGTTGTCGAACAGGCGCAGCATGCGCTGGTTCAGCACGTTGAACAGCTGGGTGCTGCCGGCGATCAGGTTAGACTGCATCGACGGATAGACTTCGCCGGACAGCTGATTGAACGCCTCGCGCGCTTCCGGCGCGCTCAGCAGCAGCAGCGAGTTGTACAGCGCCAGCGAAGGGCCGCGCTGCGCCAGCGTCGAGAGCGCGCCGGCGGTATTCCATTGGTTGCCGCTCTCGGCCACCGTTTGGAAAATGCCCGGCTTGCCGCTGCCTGGATTCTCGCCCCCCGGATTTTCCCCGCCTGGGTTTTCTCCGCCCGGATTCTCGCCCCCTGGATTCTCACCCCCTGGGTTTTCTCCGCCCGGATTTTCCCCACCCGGATTCTCGCCGCCTGGGTTTTCTCCGCCCGTGTCTTTCTGCGCAATGGTCAGATCCACGGCGTTGGCGCTGTGCTTCAACGCCACATCGAGGAAGGCAGACTTGGAGACCGCCGACGCGAATTGGCCGTCAATGCCGCCGTCCGAGGTCAGAATGCGGTAGCTTTGGCCGGTTTTATAGCTGGTTTGCGGATCCAGCGCCGTCACCTGCACCTTGGCCCGATCGCTGATGGTGGTTTTGCCCGCCACCAGCAGTTGATCGCTGCGGCCGTCGCCGGCGATATCGACGTCATAGAAGGATTCGCCGATAAAGTTCAGGTAGCGTTTCAGCGTCAGCGTGCCGATATTGCCGTCACCGGGCGAGATATGGCCGCCGGACTGGATCTCGGTCTGGCCCAGCGTACCGTTGCCGCCCAGCGTGCCGCCGGCCTTGATCGACGCGGCGCTGCTGTAGCCCAGCCCGTTATTGACGTCGGTACCCGCCGTCGCGTTAAGGATCAGCGTGCCGCCGTTCTCGGCGCCGAGGGTTTGGATCTCGAAGATGTCGTCTTCTTTCTGGGTATTGATGTCGCTGGCGATGATGAGCTTGCCGCCGCGCGCGGTGACGTTCGCCTGCAGCTCAGAGAGATCGCCGTTCAGCGTCGTGTGCCCGGCGCTGTTGATCACCTCCCCTTCGCCGCTCATCTTGTTGCTGAAAACGTAATTGCCGTCGGTATGGTTAAAGTACACATAGCTGCGGAACAATCCGCCCCGCAGGGCGATCGCCGTCTGAGCATCGATGGCGCCAGCGGCGCCCGCCGCGCCGAGCGTCGGTTCGGTCAACCCGGTGCCGGTGTCCATATTGCCGCGGCTACCGATGATCAGCGCGCCGCGGTTCGAGCCGGAACCGGTCTTGCCCAGCACCACTTCGTTGCCGCCAGCGGAGAATGTCCCGCCATCCATGACCGCCAACACCCCGTTGCCGTAATCGCCGACGTTGACGCTGCTGCCGCTGGTAAAGCGTGAGCCGTTGCCGGCGATCGTCAGCTCGGCGGTTTTACGCGCGCCCGAGACGCCCGCCACCTGAATATTACCGACGTTAACCGCAGCGCCGTTCAGCACGTCCAGATCGCCGTAGAGCGTGAGCGCACGGCCGACGTTCCACTGGGAATTGGCCCCCGTGACCGTGGCTTTCGGGCTCAGCGTATCGGTCTCACCCGGGCCGCTGCCATTGCCGATGCGCGCGTCAAAGGCGGTGTTCAGCACCGCGCCGTCTTCAATCGCCAGCGTGGATCGGGCCCCCAGATCGGTGCCAACGCTGAGAAAATTGCTGGTGACGCGCGAACCGGCGCCGGTGGCGATCAGGTGGCTGTCATAGCCACGGGTGGTGCCGACCACGATCTCTTTCGCGCTGGCCAGCGCACCGTCTTCAACCCGCAAAGTGCCCCGCCCCAGATTCAGGCCGCCGCGCAGCACGTACTGATCGTTCACCGCGTTCAGCTCGGCGTTCGGCCCGCGGACCGTGACTACGCTGTCATGAATTTGGCCGTTGAACATCCGGCCGATATTGATGTTATAGGCGCTGATCTTGCCATTCTCGATCAGCAGGTTGCCGCTTTGGTTACGGCCGACGTAAACGTCCCCGGTGTAGGCCAATGATTCGGTAATTTTTGAGTCGCCGTCAAAAATGGCATCGTCTGCGCGAGCGATATCGGCGGGCGCCAGCATCAACAGCGGCGCGGAAAATAGAGCGAGGTAAAGTTTGGAAAGCGGTGTTTTAACCGCTAAAGAATGCGATGTCGTGTCATTCACGGGCTATCTCCGTACTCGTTAGCGTGATGTCGCGGAATGTATTGTTATAAGAAAACTCAATGCGCTAGAGGAGGTATGAGGCGTTATTCCGCGCACGCAGGTTTATTGATCGTCGAAGCAAAAGCTTATTGCCCCCCGGCGCTGGCGCTCCGACGATGGAAAACCAGGAAGCGGCAATACCGCCTCCACAGCGAATTATTTATGGGTGACTACCGGTGTACAAGTCGGCGCGCTCAGCGACGGCGCGGAGCCTAAAATTCCCGGCATCATCAGCGATGAACAATCGAAAATTCGGCCTTTTTCCGTGGTGGCGCGATAAGAAAGTTTTTGGCCGCCCAGCGCATCCGGCTGTGCGCCATTGACATTGGTCACGGTAATTTCGTCCGATGAGCCCAGGCCCAGCATTTTAGCGGTTTCCGCCTGCAGCAGCGGAATGGCCTGATCGGTTTTCAGGGTGGAACAACCGGCTAGCATCATCGTAACGGTTAAAGCGATAAGTGGTTTCTTCATAAATTATCCTTTATAACCAATCAGTTGAATTTATTGATTGGCTTTATGTTTTCTCTTATCCAAATCCTCGAATAATATATTTCCCTTTCCTAAACGAAAAAACCCTCCTAAAGTAGGGAGGGTTGATAATAATTCATCAGACCTATCTGATATTTGAAGGCGAAAGGAGAATCCTTTGGGGCAGGATTATGCGTTGGTTGTTGATGACCATCCATTGGTAGCAAGCGGCATCGCTAATTTTCTCAGCACGCATTGCCGATTCAAACAGGCGCATGTGGTGACTACAGAAGAGAATTGCTACCGTCATATTAGGGAAAACGGCCCGCCGCGTTTACTGGTGATCGATTTTTGGCTCTCTTCCGGTACGGCGTTGAAATTACTCAAGGAAGTCAAACAGCTTTATCCCCAGGTGCGAATACTGGTGGTGAGCGGCGACGAGAATAACGATATCTGGCAGAAAGTGCACACTGCCGGCGGGCATGGGTTTGTATTAAAAAACGAACCTCCTGAATTATTCGCCAAGGCGGTCTTTGCACTGAACGATAATCAGGAATGGTTTCCTGAGGGGAATGAATTCGCCGTTAAAAGCAACCAAGAGCATTTAAAAAAATTTAATTTAACCCCGCGACAAATTGACGTATTAAATATGATGATGCGCGGCCTGCCCAATAAAAGGATCGCCGCGCAGCTGTCTATTTCCGAACCCACCGTCAAAGAACACATCAGCAATATTTTGAAAAAAATCGGCGTCAACAGCCGGGTGGAAGCCATTACGCTGTTGCACGGCAAACGGGAGCCGTCGCAATGAGGTTTTTCCAGAATTTACAAAATGATGGCATCTCGCCACGCGCGCAGATCCGCCTGCTGGACAACACCTTCATGCGATTGGTGTTCAGCTTTACCGCCGTACCTTTCGTCGGCATCCCTTTCGCCATCTGGATTTATTTGCTGGGGGATGAGCTTGGCCCAACCATCGCCTGGATCATGGTTTACCTGCTATGCGCCGTGGCGATCAGAATATGGCATCGGCGCTACCTGCGCGAGGCCAAAGAAAATGATGAAGACACCGTGCTGCGCCGCTGGCTACCGCGCATTAATAAGGTGGCCTTTATTCACGGGCTGGGGATCTCCTCACTCTATTTAATTACCCCGCAGACCCATAACTTTGACTTTTTCCTGCTGCTCAATATCAGCATCGCTGCGATCGTCGCCGCCAACGCAACGCATCTGACGCCCGTCATCAGCACCTTTACGCGTTTTTTCTTCGCCTCCTGGGGGCTGCTGAACCTCGGCATCATCTGGCGGCTGGAAGACGTGATGTTCATCGTGCTGATGCTGAACTTGCTGTACGGCTTCGCCATTTATCGCCACGCGTTAACCTCACATGCGTTCTTTATTCAGCAAGCGCTGCTCGAAGAACAAAGTTCGCGCCTGGCGGAGCAGTTCCGCCAGGCCAAAGAAGAGGCGGAACAGGCGCTGTTGGACAAGAACCAGTTCCTGACCACCGCCAGCCACGATCTGCGCCAACCGGTGCACGCCATGGGTTTTCTGATCGAAGCCATCATCCACAAAAACCGGGACGACAGCCTGACGCCGCAGCTGCTGGATCTGCAGCAGAGCGTGCGTTCGGTGCATCTGATGTTCAATTCGCTGCTTGATCTCAGCAAGATCGAATCCGGCAACGTGCGCACCGCCGCCACCCATGTGGATATCGGCGCCCTGCTCGACTCAGTGATCACTCTGTTCCGCGAAGAGGCCAACAGCCGCTCGCTGGCGCTGCGCACCTGGCGACCCAAGCGGCGCATCAGCGTGATGGGCGATCCGCTGCTGGTGCGGCAATCGCTGATCAATCTGATCCAAAACGCCCTGCGCTACACGCAACGGGGAGGCGTACTGATCGCCATCCGCCCGCGCGGTGCCGAGTGCCTGGTGGAAGTGTGGGATACCGGCGTAGGCATCGCCGACGAAGAGAAAAGCAAAATCTTCTCCCCTTACTACCGCCCCGAGCTGGCGTGGAAGATAGACAGCGCCGGGCACGGGCTGGGGTTGGCGGTGGTAGCGCGCTGTGCCAAGCTGATGAAGGTGAAGTACGGCATGCACTCCGTCGAAGGCAAAGGCTCGCGCTTCTGGATGCGCTTTGCGCAATACCTCGGCGAAGACAAAGCGCCGGAGATCGCGGCGACGTACGACAACACCGCCACGCCCACCCGCTACGCGCCGCTGCGGGGATCCTGCCTGGTGGTGGACGACGATCCTTTGGTGACCTCCGCCTGGGAAAGCCTGATGAGCACCTGGGGCATCACCGTGCGCTGCGCGGCCTCCGCCGAGGAAGCCTTCGCCATCGTCGACGACGGCTTTACGCCGTTCGCCGTGCTGTGCGATCAACGTCTGCGCTCCGGCGAGAGCGGTTTCGACATCCTCAAAGCGTTGTTCGAACGCCTGCCGGACGTGAGCGGCGCCATGGTCAGCGGCGAGTTCAACTCGCAAGTTCTGCAAGAGGCCGAGCAGGAAGGCTATCTGGTGCTGCGCAAGCCGCTGGAACCGGCCAGGCTGCATGCGCTGTTGACGCAGTGGGGGAGCGGCTAGCGCATATTGAGGGCGATCAGGCCATGATCAAACGCTTAAACAGCAGCTGCTGGATATCCTGCCGATGGGACAAGATAGCATGGGCAGTCACGGTAGCTGCTTCTACGGAATACAAAACCCGGTAACCTTCAACGTGGTTAAACTCCCGGTACTTTGCACAGCCAATCTTCAGCAGCTCAGGGCAAATCTGGCATCCCTGCGGGAACTGGCCAACGATGCGCTCAAACTGAGTGAGAATGTCTGCGATAACCGGGCGTGGCTCAACATCAACACGGCGCAGGAAACCCGCTATTGTGTCGATGCAGTGCTTTACCGTAAGCGTGTACTCAAAGGTCACCGCCTGTTCCATTGCAATCCTTTAATGTTGAGCACTGTAATGCTTAAAGCCCATCCAACAGCTGTTCCTTTGAGAACACGCGCCCTTCCGCTTTATCTTTCTCTGACAGCGTCAGCAATTTAAGCAGAGCAATGGCGTTCTCTCGTTCCTGCTGCTGCTCATAGGATTCTATCACGTAGGCGGGAACCCCATTTTGCGTGACCAGGATAGGTTCAGAGAGATCGAGCGTGGCCGCGTTTTTTTTAACGTAGCTGATGGTCTCTACTTTCATCGTGCCCCCAGGCGCTACCAATCATATTAAGGTCTGAATGTAGTCTATATTTAGACCAAAAACAATAATCTGCTTCAAACCTCATGATTGAAGCGAGGCAGAACGAGCAGGAAGGTTATCTGGTGCTGCGCAAGCCGCTGGAACCGGCCAGGCTGCATGCGCTGTTGACGCAGTGGAGGGCAAGTTAACTACGCAGATGGCGCAGGTTATCCGCCGGCAATAAGGCAGGCTCAATGAATAAAACATTAAGCCTGCCGCATTTTACGTGGCGTTATCTAAATACGATTAATCGCATTTAGGCGGTTCTGGTTTGCAAACCGGCGGCTCAGGTTTACATACCGGCGGTTTTGGCGTGCAACCGCCCCAGGCATTATTCCACGCGTTTCCCCAGCTGTTAACAACCTTGCCGATAATAGCCAGACCCAGGCCAATCGTTGCGCCGTTCACCTGCTGAACTTCTGTTGAATTTAATTCTCTCATTTTTCATCTCCATTCACTAAAAAGAATCAATTAATAAAGACTGCTTTTTATGAACCGTCGGTTCACGCTTTAGGTATAAGACGCTCAATAAATTAACTCAATAACGAAAATCTTAATTAAAGATGAAATAAATATAAAATTTTATATTTCATCAAGCAATTACGTTATTGCATTTACAGGTTGCAATGTAATTACCCGATCTGCCGATGCAATCGTCGATGGCCGATGAGCAATGATAACGCGGGTCATTTTCAACGAGGATATGGCTTCGTTCACCCTTTTTTCATTGTCCAGATCCAAATGACTGGTGGCTTCGTCCATAAACAGAATGCTGGGCCTTCGATATAACGCGCGGGCGATAAGAACCCGCTGTTTTTGCCCGCCGGAAAGGCTGCCCCCCAATTCGCCCACCAACGTTTCATATCCCATCGGCATTTTCATAATATCGTCGTGAATATTGCAATGCTTGGCGCATTCAACGATAAATTCCGTATCGGGATGAGCATCAAAACTGCATATGTTCTCGGCAATTGAACCGGCAAGCAGTTTATCTTCTTGCAATACACATGCGATACACTCCCGGTAATTATTAATGCCGATATCATGAATGTTAATGCCGTTGATAAACAAACGCCCTTCCGTCGGTTCCAACAGCCCGCACATCAGCTTCATCAACGTGGTTTTGCCAACGCCTGAAGGCCCGACGATCGCCACGCTTTCTCCCGCCGCGATCTGCAGGCTGAGCCCGGGGATCACTGGGCGCGAAAGGCTGTCATATTGATAAAGCAGATCGCGCACTTCAAAAGTCACCGCCTCGTTGGGATTGCATATCTTGCGATAGGGCTTTTCTTCCTCTGTCGTAGAAAGCACGATGTCCGCCAGCCTTTCATTATGCAAATTCAGCATTCGCAGCCGAATGACCATATCGATAAGATTTGACGCGCGATCGGAGAATTGCCCCCGATAGGCATTAAAAGCGACAAACATGCCTAATGTCATTTGACTGTCGATCACTAAAGACGCGCCCAACCACAAGATAACGATTTGATCGCAGGCCGCAAGAAATGCATTCACGCCGCCAAAGAACATATCGAGCTTCGTCACCCGAATATTGGCGTTTGCCGTATCGATATTTAAATTTAACCAGAACTGCGAACGCGTTCCCGCCAACCCCAACGACTTCAGCGTCGCGATGCTGTACAACGTCTCCATAAAATGTGAGCTGGCTTTCGCCGACTTCACCAATTGCTCCTCGGACGCTTGCCGATAGTAGCGATAGGTCGAAAGGCGCAGCAGAACATATAAGACCGTAAAGCCGGAGGCTACCCACACCAGCCAGCCGCCGTACATGAACATCATGATAAATACGCCGACCGACATGATGCCATCAATGATGCTGGAAACGATACTGGTGGTAAACGTGGTGCGAATAGCGTCCAACGAGCCAAAGCGCGATTGAATATCACCCAGCTTGCGCTTTTCAAAATAGGCAAGCGGGAGCTTCATCAGATGATCAAACAGCCCTGATTTCCACTGTATATCGATCAGCGCGCCCATCACGATGGAGATCCACGAGCGAAACATCGAAACGCAGGTGCGGAACAAGATAAAAAACAGTAAACCGACGCAAATAATGACCAATAAATTATGGTCGCCGGCCTGGATGACGTGGTCCATCACCAACTGAGTCCCGACGGGCATCAGCAGGTTGACGGCCTCAATGACCAACGACAGAGCGAAAATTTTTACCAGCGCGCTTTTAAGACCGGTGACATTGCTGAGCAGTTTTCTAAAGTGCAGGCGATTTTTCTGCACCACAGGCGTGAATTCACTGCTTGGCCATACCTCTAAAGCGATTCCGGTAAAATGCAGGGAAAACTCCTGCAGGCCGATAACCCGACGGCCAAATGCCGGATCGTGCAGGATTATCCGCCCACCGCGAATGTTGACCAGGACCACAAAGTGATTCATATCCCAGTGCAATATGCAGGGCCTTTTCACCTGGCGAATCTCATCCAGGTTCAAGGATAAAGCCCGCGTTTTCAAATTGAGATTCTCGGCGATCGCGATCAGCGAGCTCAGGGTGGCGCCGCGGGCCGAGATATCAAACTTCTGGCGCATCGACAGCATATCGATGTGCATGCCGTAATAGCCGCATACCATCGCTAAACTAGCCAGCCCGCATTCGGCGGCCTCCGTTTGCAAGACCTGCGGCACTTTTCTTCTGAGCGACAGGTTCAGCTTGCCAACGATATTCTCATAAACTTTATTCACGAAGTGGCCCCGACACACTGTTTTTCATGTCATAAAATGGCGCGAACATCCATTGGTAGATGGGTCTTTTCTCCAGGAAAAGCGTGGCTTGCGCCTTCATGCCGCTTGAAAGGTTCAGCTTCTTTCCCTGATAGCCGAACTGCGTGTTATCGATAGCCACCAGCACTTTGTAGTACGACTCAACCAGTTCAGCCGATTGTCGAGTTGGCGAACTGCTGTAAGTGGACATTTCCTGAATCGATGCGGGAACATAAGCGATGCTTTCGATCACGCCGGGAAACTGACCAAATTTTTCATACGGGAAGGCGTCATAGCGAACGTTGATGTGATCACCTCGGCTCACGTAAGGCACGCTGCTGTTGGGCAACCATAAAACCAAATAATAGATGGCATGATTACTGGGGATTAATTGCGCCAGGCTGTCCCCCGTATTGACCATTTGCCCAGGCGTCACGCTGAGCGATTCAACGCGCCCGTCCGCCGGCGCATTGACAATCAACGAGCCGCTGGCGTCCGCTTCGGCCAGCTGCCGCAGGAGATCATTACGCTGAAATTGATATTGCGAGATTTGATTATCGAAATCGGACGCTCTTGTCGCGAGATCGCTATTCAGGTTAGTTATCTGCAAAGACTCTTGAATGCTTTGGTTATAGAGACTGTGGAACGTGCTCTGCTGCTGATAGTAGAGGTAAACCTGGTTATTCAGCTGATCCCGATTAATGAGTCCCTTACTGCGATACTCATCGTAATTTTTCATGGTTTCGCGCATGAAGTTAACGCCGTTGCGTGAATTCTCGACCATCTGTTTGGACTGGCTGTGCGCCAGTTTATATTGGTCAATCTGCGCTTGCAGATTGACCAGGGTCGTTTTCTTGTTCGCCTCCAATTTGGCGATGATGCTATCGACCTGCGCCAGTTGATTTTCTATCGCCTGCCGCGTGCTTGCGCTGACGGTGCCGGAATCCGTCACCCTGCTGACGTCTATCTGATAAAGATGCTGCCCTTTTTTTACCTGATCGCCCACATTGACAAAGCGTTGTGCAATGAATCCCTGCTGAGTAGCAAATATGTTGACCGATCTTGGCAGCGTCGTGACCTCTCCGCCCACGCTGATACGCCGGGTATAACCGCCATAGGTCACGAAAATGATCAGCACAGAGACGAATGAAAGTGATATGCCCGCGATGACCCAGGCCGGCAACCCTGCAATTAACAATGCTTTTCCTGCCCATTTAGAACGACTGTGCGATAAGGCCTCTTCCCTAAACAAATCCTGACCTCTCCATATATAGCGACACCGTTTATTTTTATCTTATCCATAGCCCAATACGGCGCTTATTTAGATTTAATCTTTGTTGGCAAAACCCACAAGTAATAATAATCTTAAAAAATCACAAAACTGCTGAAACATCACAAAAAGTGCGACCCTAATATTAGCGACGGCGTTATGAGTTGCATATTTCAACGCCGACCTCTTTAATCTAAGCGTATTCTCATCAAGCCGTCATTCACAGAGGCTGCGAGAATTAAGCGGCGAAACGCTTTACGTTTCGTTCCTGAGGTATAGGGATAAAGTTGAAAGGATTTACTATGAAAGAGCTAAATACTGCAGAGATCGAAATCGTTTCTGGTGCAGGGATTATTTCCGATACGGCAAGCTTTGTATCAGGATTTGCCGGCGATGTTATCATTGATACCGTAAAATTGGCCAATGATGCGCTTAATACCCGACTGATCTCTTCCGTAGGCCAAGGGTTCAACGCGATCGGTTTTGGCTTGGGCGCCGTTCATAATGTCGCGGACTCGCTTGGCTATGCGGCATTTAAAAGCGTTGCAGCCGTAGGCTCCCTGCTGGGCGGGGATGCAAGCCGTATCGAATATCATTACGAGAAAGAATGGGGTGCTTGAAAACAAGCGGCTCCCTCTGAAAGGTTAATGATGCTAACCACCTGCCCAATCAGGTGGTTATTTCAATTACGCACTCACTAACTCTTCTGTTTGAAAACCGCTTTGGTCAATGGAGAAGAGAACACGTTGTGCGGATCGTACTTATTCAGCACGTTGCAGGCATGATTCCAACTGTCATTGTTCCCTGCCCCGGCATTAAAGCTGCGCGGAATGTTTTCTTCGAGTACGGTTTTATCCTGCCACGCGGCCTGTGACGTATAACCCCAGCCTTTACTCCACTCTACGCGAACCGTCGCATAGTCGCCCGCATAGTGGCTAAAAATCCATTTTTCCATTTCACTGTAGAATTTATTGGCATCCGGCGTATCGGGCATGGTCAGAATATCCAACCAGATCGCGACATCCCATTCCGGATGGGATTCAACGGGACGAATAGCCGAAAGATCGGGAGCAATGGCATTAGCCACCGCACTCTCTTTTGCACTGTCCAATCCGGTGACGCGAATTTCAATCGGGCCATTCATCGGAAATGAATTCTTGCGCTGGTAATCGGCCACCATGTCTTCATATTTTTTCGTGAAATCGTGCAATACGTTTTGAATATTGCTCCGCTTCGTGATTATCGCGTAACCATTGGCCGTCACGCGCAGCGTTGTCGGCTTCACATACAACAGCAGATCCTTGCTCCACCCCCACAGATCCGCCGACACGGTGGCCCCTAAACCAATACTGACCAACTCCATCTGCGCCTTGCCGAGTGTCGGGGTCAGCTCCGGATGGCCATTATTGATTTTTTTAATGATATCGGAAATTTTAACCGGCAAATTATCCGAGAACGGATAGTTAAACGGACCATTAACCGGTTTTGACACTTTTGGGAAGCTGTCTTCTTGCTTCCACACTTTCAGCCATGGTTTTTCCGTGAACGGGAACCAGATGACTTCAACGCGCCCGCACAGATCCAAGAAATGGCTGAAGGTATTTTTTGTCGTGCTCGCAGTGGAAAAAAGATCCGCCGCGGTGACATTAACATAACTTTGACAGCGTAAACGCCGGTTGCGCGGCACCTGCAGCGTCACTTCGCTGATAAAAGCCCGGCCGACATGCACCAGGAATGCCGAGCTCTCCGCATTATCACGCGTAAACTCCTTTAATTCATACTTCGACCGCGCCTGATCCCAGACGACAGCTTTTAGCGACACCACGCTATTGCTCACGGAACCAAAACTGGCAAACTCAGCCAGAGGCTCATCTTTTGCCGGGATGCAGGTTCCATGACCGCCGATGGCGAGCACGCCGCCCAGGGTCAGATCGCCAGGCGCCGGCGTCGCGTAAAAGCCGAGTTTCTTTTTTTCTAATTCAGTGAGCAAAGCCTGCATTGTCACCCCCGTTTGCGCGGTGACGTATCCATGCTCTCCCACTTTATTGATTGAGATGTTTTTGAATTTCCTGGTGAGGTCGATCAGCACGACATTGCTGTTATCCTCCCCGTTTGCAATAACGAGCGGGGACCAGTTGTGCTTGATGCCAACCGGACGCACGCAATATTTATTCTCATGCGCCCAGTTAATTACGGCCAAGAGCTCATCCGTATTTTGTGGATAGCAGGTCAGAATATGATTGCCGGAGATTTCTTTTGACCAATTAACAAAATTGACATACTCATAGCCCACAGGGAACGTGTTCAAACTAGAACTAGTCATAACTGACTTCCTTTTAAAATTAAAACCGATAGAGATAAAAACGGCAACAGCCCGAGCGCTAATTAATCACCCTGATAAGCACCTCCTTTTCCTTGGGATAATCCCTCTTTTTTACTGCCCGAATAACGTCAAGACTTGCCAATATAAATCAACACCTTGACGTTAATTTCCGCGTATTGAAAATTCTTTTCTTTATGCAACTCAATTAAAAAGCCGTTTCTTATTCGCACGCCAAGCAAAGGAAGATAGGCGTCATAGATGCTGTCAAAAAAAACCAGGTATTCGTTCAATCTGCCATTAAACTCGAACAATAAGTACTGCCCTCTTATCAACGTCAGATTGCGTGTCTCGTAGTACCCTTTGCTGAGCGTTACTTCCCAACCGGATGAAGCCAACTTTACCGTGCGCATTGACGTATCGGTATTTTTCCCTGTGCGGCTGCCATATTTCTGTCGTTCCTCTCCTCCAGAGCTGGAAGCATTCATCGAATGATAGAGAAAAAACTTATATCCCTTAAGCAGGTATATGTTCTTGGGCATTTCGATAAAATGATAGGCTGACGGATTTTGTATTAAAAAGGGAGGGAGATGTTTGGAAAAGTCCCATTCCTGGCTCGTTCTAAAGTCCTTTGGGCTTTCGCCGAAAAAGCGTTGAAAGGCGCGGCTAAAAGCCTGCTGGGAGCTAAAGCCGATAGCAGTAGCCACTTCCAATACTTTTAAATCAGACTGTTTGAGCATGACGGCAGACTTGCTCAGACGCCTATTTCTGATATACGTCGCTATTTTCATTCCCGTATAACGCTGAAACATTCTTTGCAAGTGCCATTTCGAATAACCAGACAAATCCGATAACTTTTCTATCGAGAGATCATGCTGTATATTCATCTCGATCAAATTAACTAGCTCGACCACGATACTATGCTGGTAACTCATAATGACATCCATGCCCTAACAAAACCCACCCTCAGACAACCTGCTCATTGGGCTTTTATCCATTAAAATGAAAAACAAAGCGCTGCCGCAATCATGCAATTAGGATTAGAATGTGAAAAACGATGAACCTTTCATAGTTGATTGACAAAGAGATTCCTCTTTTTGGGTAGACACCCTCCTTGTGACGTTATTGGTATAATTCTTATAAAGCTTTTCCCTGGTGAAGGCTTTTCCTGTCTCTTTCATCTTGACCAATATCCACCCTGACGTTGTGCAACTAAGCAGTCAAAAGAAAGCATATCCTGGCATCCGTTGATAAATCGTTTGCCTCCCTCTCGGCGGTGCATTTTAATACCCTTACATTTAGAGTAGCCTATGTAGATAGCTTAGAAAATATCAAATGCCAGATAATTACACAGTTCGCACTTTATGTTACGACAATAATTAAAAGATAATAAAAATCATATAATTAGAATTTCAATTCCAAGCAATGAATGCCGATAAAACGTAGGGCTCGCCCTTGAGAAGGGTTATTAAAAACAATGAAACCGCTGATTTCCCCAATAAAAACAGAAAGAAAGATTTATAAAATAAGAAATAGACTAATTCACCGCATCCTTCTGATATATTTATTCGTCAGACCAAGTCTTTAAGAAAAATCCCATAAAAGGGCGCGCGGAGTCCTTTAATTTTCGCAGAGAATTAATTAGCTACGCCATCGCCCGATGCCGATGAGTCGACGCGCCTCAATACGGCAATTCATTTTAATACCGCGGCCCGGCGGATACGGTGAATAAAGCCCCGTTATCCGACGATATCATCGCGCCGGCAACGTGCGCGTGGTTGCAGAATACCGTTCTGCGGATTGGCGCAAAGCCGAGATGGAAACGCCGCGTCTCAGGAAATGAGCCGTAAGCAAAGCGCAGGGGGCTGTCCTCTCCGTTCGCCCCTCTCTCAATCACGGCCTCCTTTCGGCTCGGAAGCCGTCTACGGCATAGGGCGCCAAACATCGGGCATAAAAAAACCCGCCGTTAAGCGGGTTTGGTTCTCATGTGCGGTTCACTGACGCCAGCCTACGCCGGACGCGGGATTACTCCCACTCGATCGTCGCCGGCGGCTTGCCGCTGATGTCGTACACCACGCGGGAGATGCCGTCCACTTCGTTGATGATGCGGTTGGAGACGCGGCCGAGGAAGTCATACGGCAGATGCGCCCAGTGCGCGGTCATGAAGTCGATGGTTTCCACCGCACGCAGGGAGACCACCCAGTCGTATTTGCGGCCGTCGCCCATCACGCCGACCGAGCGCACCGGCAGGAACACGGTGAACGCCTGGCTGACTTTGTTGTACAGATCGGCTTTGTGCAGCTCTTCGATGAAGATAGCGTCGGCGCGGCGCAGCAGATCGCAGTACTCTTTCTTCACTTCACCCAGCACGCGCACGCCCAGACCCGGGCCCGGGAACGGGTGACGGTACAGCATGTCGTACGGCAGGCCCAGTTCCAGGCCAATCTTGCGCACTTCATCTTTGAACAGCTCTTTCAGCGGCTCGACCAGGCCCAGCTTCATCTCTTTCGGCAGGCCGCCCACGTTGTGGTGCGACTTGATCACGTGCGCTTTACCGGTGGCGGAAGCGGCGGATTCAATTACGTCCGGATAGATGGTGCCCTGCGCCAGCCATTTCACCTGCTCTTGCTTGCAGGCTTCTTCGTCGAACACTTCAACGAACACGCGGCCGATGATTTTACGCTTGGCTTCCGGCTCGTCGACGCCCGCCAGCGCGGTCAGGAAGCGGTTTTCCGCCTCGACGTGCACGATGTTCAGGCCGAAGTGGTCGCCGAACATTTCCATCACCTGCTTGGCTTCGTTCAGGCGCAGCAGGCCGTTATCGACGAACACGCAGGTCAGACGCTTGCCGATGGCGCGGTGCAGCAGCATCGCGGTGACGGAGGAGTCAACGCCGCCGGACAGACCGAGGATCACGTGGTCCTCACCCACCTGCTCGCGGATGCGCTCAACCGCATCTTCGATGATGGTGGCCGGCGTCCAAAGGGCCTCACACTGGCAGATGTCCAGTACGAAGCGCTCGAGCATGCGCTGGCCCTGACGGGTGTGGGTCACTTCCGGGTGGAACTGCACGCCGTAGAAGCGTTTTTCTTCGTTGGCCATAATGGCGAACGGGCAGGTATCGGTGCTGGCGACGGTCACGAAGTCGGACGGGATCGCGGTCACTTTGTCGCCGTGGCTCATCCACACGTCCAGCAGCGGTTTGCCGGCCGGGCTGATGGCGTCTTCGATGTCGCGCAGCAGCGCGCTCTCGTTGACGATTTCCACCTGCGCGTAGCCGAACTCGCGTTCGTTGGAGCCCTGCACATGGCCACCCAGCTGCATCGCCATGGTCTGCATGCCGTAACACACGCCCAGCACCGGCACGCCGGCGTTGAACACGTAGTCAGGGGCGCGCGGGCTGCCGGCTTCGGTGGTGCTTTCCGGGCCGCCGGACAGGATGATGCCGCTTGGGTTGAATTCGCGGATCTGCTCTTCGCTAACGTCCCAGGCCCACAGTTCGCAGTAAACGCCGATTTCGCGCACGCGGCGGGCGACCAGTTGGGTGTATTGCGAACCGAAGTCCAGTATGAGGATGCGATGCTTATGGATATTTTGTGTCATGTGAGGCGAATTCCAGCAACAAGAGAAAAAGAGCGAAAATGTATGTTTTCGGGATGGGGCTTAGCGCCCCACCCCGGCCTCTCACTCAGGAGAGGTTAAGGCATCAGCCCATGCGGTAGTTCGGCGACTCTTTGGTGATGGTCACGTCGTGCACGTGGCTTTCCTGAATACCGGCGCCGCTGATGCGCACGAACTCCGCCTTGGTGCGCAGATCGTCGATGGTGGCGCAGCCGGTCAGGCCCATGCAGGAGCGCAGGCCGCCCATCTGCTGGTGCACGATGGCTTTCAGCATGCCTTTATAGGCCACGCGGCCTTCGATACCTTCCGGCACCAGTTTGTCGGCGGCGTTATCGGTCTGGAAGTAACGGTCGGAAGAGCCTTTGGACATCGCGCCCAGCGAGCCCATGCCGCGGTAAGATTTGAACGAACGGCCCTGATACAGCTCGATTTCGCCCGGAGATTCTTCGGTGCCCGCCAGCATGGAGCCGACCATCACGCAAGAGGCGCCCGCGGCGATCGCTTTGGCGATATCGCCGGAGAAGCGAATGCCGCCGTCGGCGATAACCGGAATGCCGGTGCCTTCCAGCGCTTCCACCGCGTCGGCGATGGCGGTGATCTGCGGTACGCCCACGCCGGTCACGATACGGGTAGTACAGATAGAGCCAGGGCCGATACCCACTTTCACCGCGCTCACGCCGGCTTCAGCCAGCGCTTTGGCGCCCGCCGCGGTCGCGACGTTGCCGCCGACGATCTGCAGATCAGGGTATTTGGCGCGGGTTTCGCGGATGCGCTGCAACACGCCTTCGGAGTGGCCGTGCGAGGAGTCGATCAGCAAAACGTCAACGCCCGCCGCCACCAGCGCGTCAACGCGCTCTTCGTTGCCGGCGCCGGCGCCGACCGCCGCGCCCACGCGCAGACGGCCGTGCTCGTCTTTACAGGCGTTCGGCTTACGTTCCGCTTTTTGGAAGTCTTTAACGGTGATCATGCCCAGCAGATGGAAGCTGTCGTCCACCACCAGCGCTTTTTCTACGCGCTTTTCGTGCATCTTCTGCAGCACCACGTCGCGCGCTTCACCTTCTTTCACGGTAACCAGGCGATCTTTCGGCGTCATCACCGCGGTGACCGGCTGAGTCAGATCGGTCACGAAGCGCACGTCGCGGCCGGTGATGATGCCGACCAGCTCGTTGTCTTCGGTGACGACCGGATAACCGGCGAAGCCGTTGCGCGCGGTCAGCTCTTTCACTTCCTGCAGCGTGGTGGCCGGGGTAACGGTCTGCGGGTCGGTGACTACGCCGCTTTCATGTTTTTTCACGCGGCTGACTTCTTCAGCCTGGCGCTCGATGGACATGTTTTTGTGGATGAAGCCCAGGCCGCCTTCCTGCGCCAGCGCGATGGCCAGGCCGGATTCGGTAACGGTATCCATGGCTGCGGACAGCATAGGGATGTTCAGGCGGATGGTTTTGGTCAGTTGAGTGCCGAGCTCTGCGGTGTTAGGCAGAACCGTGGAGTGGGCTGGAACCAGGAGGACGTCGTCAAACGTCAGAGCTTCTTTAGCGATACGTAGCATGGGCAATATCTCACCAGGGTGGGCTGTGAAAAAGATAAAATATTGCCGCGGCATTATACAGAGCGGAATCGGTTGCCTCCAGCACTTTCTTACAAAAAGTCTTGATTACCTTTTTCAGCCATGTAGTATCGACCAATTAAGTGATTGTTTTGAAATTTGATCTGGGTCACATGTCGCTACCTGTTTCGCCTTCCATTTTTACCGTAAGCCGCCTGAATCAGACGGTTCGCCAACTGCTGGAAAGGGAAATGGGGCAGATTTGGCTCTCCGCCGAGATCTCCAACCTCTCCCAGCCCGCCTCCGGCCACTGGTATTTCACGCTGAAAGACGACCGCGCCCAGGTGCGCTGCGCGATGTTCCGCAACAGCAACCGCCGCGTCACCTTCCGGCCGCAAAACGGCCAGCAGGTCTTGGTGCGCGCCAGCATCACGCTGTATGAACCGCGCGGCGACTACCAGCTGATCGCCGAGAGCATGCAGCCCGCCGGCGACGGCCTGCTGCAGCAACAGTTCGAGCAGTTGAAACAGCGCCTGAGCGCCGAAGGGCTGTTCGATCAGCAGTTCAAGCAGCCGCTGCCCGCCCCGGCCAAACGCGTCGGGGTAATCACCTCCGCCAGCGGCGCGGCGCTGCACGATATCCTGCAGGTGTTGCAGCGGCGCGATCCGTCGCTGCCGATCGTCATCTACCCCACCTCGGTGCAGGGCGCGGAAGCGCCGATGCAGATCGTGCGCGCCATCGAGACCGCCAACCGCCGCGACGAATGCGACGTGCTGATCGTCGGCCGCGGCGGCGGTTCGCTGGAAGATCTGTGGAGCTTCAACGACGAACGCGTGGCGCGAGCGATCTTCGCCAGCCGCATTCCGATCGTCAGCGCCGTCGGCCACGAAACCGACGTCACCATCGCCGACTTCGTCGCCGACCTGCGCGCGCCGACCCCTTCCGCCGCCGCCGAACTGGTGAGCCGCAATCAGCTCGAGCTGTTGCGCCAGCTGCAGTCGCAGCAGCAACGGCTGGAGATGGCGATGGATTACTACCTGGCGCAGCGTCAGCAGCAGTTCACCCGCATTCATCACCGTTTACAACAGCAGCATCCGCATCTGCGCCTGGCGCGCCAGCAGACGCTGCTGTTCAAGCTGCAGCGCCGAATGGAAGACGGCATGCAGCAGCAGCTGCGCCTGGCCGCCCGCCGCAGCGAACGCGTCCAGCAGCGGCTGGCGCAGGTACAGCCGCAGGGCCGCATTCACCGCTATCAACAGCGCGTGCAGCAGCAGGAATACCGTCTGCAGCAGGCGATGGAGCGCCAGCTCAACGCCTACCGCCAGCGTTTCGGCGTGGCCTGCAGCCAGCTGGAGACCGTCAGCCCGCTGGCGACGCTGGCGCGCGGCTACAGCGTGACGCAAACTCCGCGCGGCGAGCTGCTGAAAACCACCAAGCAGGCGCAGGTCGGCGAACTGCTGAAAACCCGCCTGCAGGATGGTTGGGTGGAAAGCGAGGTGAAAACCATCACCGTCGCCAAAAAGCCGCGCAAGAAGCGCGCGGCCGAGTAAGCCCTACTCCAGCGTAAAACGCTCGCCCGGTTCGCCGTTCACCCACAGTGCGCGCGTTTCGCCTTCCGGCAGGCTGAGCGTCAGCGTGCGCCAGGCCGGGCGGAAACGCCCTTCCGTCGTGATATCCAGCATGATGCGCTGATTGTCGCAGCGCATTTCCCAGCGCAGCCACAGCGCATCGCCCTGCCGCCAGCCGTCGCTTTCACCGTCGTCCTCAAACAGCAGCCCACTGCTTGCACCACCGCCCTTGAGCGGAAACAGCCGCAACTCGCGCCGATCGTCGGCGGCCACGTCCACATGCGCCAGCCGCTGCGACAGCGGCAGCGCCGCCCCGGCGCGCACCAGCAGCGGCAGACGCTCCAACGGCGCCGCCAGCGTCACCGTCTGCCCGCCGCCGAACCACTGGCCGCTGTAGAAGCAGTACCAGCCTTCGCCGTTATCCGGCAGATACACCGATCGGCGACGCTGCCCCGGCTCCACCACGCTGGCCACCAGCAGATCGCGACCGATCAGAAAATCGTCGTTTTCGCCAAAGGTGCGCGCATCCTGTTCGTGATCGAGAAAAGTCGGGCGCAGCATTGGCTCGTCGTCGGCGCAGGCCTGCCACAGCAGAGTGTAGAAATACGGCAGCAGCCGGTAACGCAGGTTGATCGCCTCGCGCACCGCCGGGGTAGCGGCCGGGTACATCCAGGGTTCGTTGACCGTGGCGTCGTCGTTCCAGGAGTGGATGGTGAAACGCGGGTGCATCACGCCGTTTTGCACCCAGCGCACCAGCAGCTCCGCGTCCGGTTTGTCGCCGGAGAAGCCGCCGACGTCGTGGCCGAGGTTATACAAGCCGGACAGGCTCATGCCCAACCCCATGCGAATGTTGTAGCGCAGCGTCTGCCAGCTGGTGCGGTTGTCGCCGCTCCAGGTCTGCACATAGCGCTGCATGCCGGCGCAGCCGGAGCGCGAGATCAGGTACGGGCGTTTCTGCGGCGCGAAGCGCTGCTGGGCCTCCATCGAGGCGCGCATCATCAGCAGCGGCATCACCGGGCGGATATGCTTGATGGCGATCGGCCGCCCGAAGCCATGGCAGCGCGCTTCGCCGTCCCACACTTCGTATTCGTTGTTGTCGTTCCAGGTCGAATCGATGCCCATCTCCAGCAGCTGCTGCGTGACGCCCGCCTGCCACCAGCGCACCGTCGCCGGATTGGTGAAGTCGAGGTGCGATCCTTCGTCGTCCCAGAAGCTGGAGCGTTCCGGCGCGTCGCTTTGCGAATCGCGGATAAACAGCCCCTGCGCCGCCACCTCTTGATACTGCGGATGATCCTGCAGCAGGCACGGCTTGATGTTGGCCGCCAGCTTGAGGCCGGCGTCGTGAAACGCCTGGCTGAGCAGCTTGGGCTGCGGCACCTTGTCATAGTTCCAGTTAAACACGTAGCGTTTGTTGTTGATCGAGGTGTAGCCCGACGACAGCTGGAAAGAGTCGCAGGGGATGGCGTGTTGGCGGCACAGCGCAATGAACTGTTGCAGCTGCTGCTGGGCGTCCGGCGCGTCGGTGTAGTGCATGGTCGAACCGCTGTAGCCCAGGCTCCACTTCGGCCCGAAGTGGGTGCGCCCGGTCAGGCGCACGAACGCCTTGGTGACGTCCAGCACCCGGGGACCGAGGAACAGGTAGTAATCCAGATCGCCCGCCTCGGCCTGATAGCGGCGGTAGGCCGTATGGTAGTTGTCGATCTCGTTGCCCAGATCCAGCCAGCAGCTGCTCAGGTTGTCGTAGAACAGGCCGAAGCTCGCCTCCGGCCCACGGGTAATGGTAAACGGAATGTGCTTGTACAGCGGATCGGTGCTGGCGGCGTTGTAGCCCATCGCGTCCAGATTGCGCATCTCGAAGCGGCGGCCGGTGCGTTCCAGATCGCCGGTCTTCTCCCCCAGGCCGTAATAGCGCTCATCGGCGAAACGCCGCTGATAATGCGCCACGCCGTCGCCGTGCGCATTGAGCAGGTAGGCGCTGGTCGGCCGATCCGACGCCAGCGGCCGCCACTCGCCGTCGGCGGTGCAATGCTCCCACGCCAGCCACAGCGGCTGATGCACCGTCACGCGCAGCAGCGGCGTGCTGACCACCAGCCGATCGCCCTCCCGGCGCAGCTGATAGCCCGGCAGGCTGAAACCGGCGACGCTGAGCCGATCGCGCCCCTCCCAAGGCACATCGTTCTGCGGCGCGATGCTCCAGGTGCGATCCAGCGCCAGCTCGCCCTCACGTTTGATCAACACGCGGAACAGACCGTCTTCCAGCACGTACAGGCAGAAACGGTGACGTTCATCGACCAGCAGCTCGACGTGGTCGGCATGCTGCGCCGCCAGCGTCCAATTTTTCAACGTTTTCATACATATTCCACTTAGCTGTGTGAAGGGGTTTTCTTACCGCCGCGCTCGGCAATCAGGGCGATCAGGAACAGGGCGCCGATCAAATCGAAGAAGCCCATCGCGATGAACAGCGGGTTAAAGCCGATGGTGTCGGATACCGCGCCGATCAGGAGCGTGAACAGGAAGCTGGCGATCCAGGCGCTGGAGCCGCGCATGCCGTTGACCGTCGCCATTTGGTTTTTATCGAACGATTCCACCACCAGGGCGCTGAGCATGCAGGAGATCACCTGATGGCCGAACCCGCCGATCGAGATCAGCGCGATCGCCACATAGGGATCTTTGGTGATCGCCACGAACGCCAGCGACACCATCAGGAAAGCGCCGGTCACCGAGCTGGCGACCACCGAGTTGACGCGGCTGCAGCCGAACCATTTGCGGTACAGAGTGGTGAGATAGCCGCTGGCGACGCTGCCGATATCCGCCGCCAGGAACGGCAGCCAGGCGAACATCGCGATCTGCTTCAGATCCATGCCGCGTTCGGTGGCCAGGTACAGCGGCACCCAGAAACTGAAGACCGCCCAGGCCGGCTCGGCGAGAAAAGCCGGGATGGCGATGCCATAGAATTTCTTGTTCTTGCACAGGCTGGCCAGCGAAGCGAAGAACGGCAGCTTCGGCAGCACCGGCTCGTTGTCTTCGCGGATCAGGTCCAGCTCTTGCTGGCTGAGGTTCGGGTGCTGCTGGGGCGAGTGGTAGAACAGCCACCACAGCACGACCCAGATCAGCGCCAGCCCGCCGGAGAACAGGAATGCGCCCTGCCAGCCGAAGGAAACGTGGGCGATGACGATGATCGGCGGCGCCAGCATGGCGCCGATGGAGAAACCGACGCCCGCCCAGCCGGCGGCGATCGGACGCTCCTTCTTCGGGAACCAGTCGGAGATCGCCTTGGCGTTGGCCGGGGTGGCCGCCGCCTCCGCGCCCCCCATGAAGAAGCGCAAAATGGCCAGTTGCAGCCAGCTGCCGGCGCCGGCGTGCAGCATGCACACCACCGCCCAAATGCCCGCGCAGATCAGAAAGCCCATCTTCAGGCCGATGACGTCGATCAGCCAGCCGCAGATCGGCTGAAATACCGTATAGGCCAACTGGAACGACGCCACCACCCAGGCATATTGCTCGGTGCTCATGTTCAGGCTGGTTTTCAGTTCCGGCGCCAGAATGCCCAGCGAGTTGCGGGTAATGTAGTTGACCGTGACGCCCAACAAGAACAGCGCCAGCATCCACCAGCGTAGCGATTTGAACTTGCGCCGGCCGCTCTGCGCGACCGTCTGATTGATCTCCACACTCATCGGTTATCTCCCCGCGGCCGCCTGTGACAGCGACGCGCGCATTGGTAAGGTACGTTGCGCTATCAAAAGGGGACGGTGAACACGGGCCAACGCTCGCATAACAGACCGGCAGTCCATCACAACCCCATGATTTATTTTTTGTTTTCTTCTTTGCACACCGTTAAAATTGGACTGACAAGTCGTTAAAATTGGTGTACCAATGCAGACTACTCAGCGATCACGCACAGCGAAACGGGGTTTTTTGCAAAGATTTTCACGGGTGGATGAAAAAATAGTCATAATGGCCGCAGGATCCAGTCAAAGCGCTGAAAAGCCGCAGTGAAAATTTTCTCATGGACGAATTTGAAGGAGATCACAAAATGAACGGAAAGCTGAAAATCCAGGAGATCGCCCGCCAAACCGGGCTGTCGATCAGCACCGTTTCCCGCGTGCTGGCGGGCAAGGCCAACACCAGCGCCGAGGCGCGCCGCAAGGTGCTGGAATGCGCGCAGCAAAACGGCATTCTGCAGGGCATTTCCAGCGGCCGACTGATGTTAAACAACGTGATGGTGTTCGCGCCGCAGCGCGCGTTCGACGTGCGCACCGATATCTTCTACTACAAGGTCATACAGGGCATCGCCGCCGCACTGATGCAGCACGAGGTGCGCATCCGTTACTGCGGCCTGGAAGAGCAGCACAGCGACGGCGCGCTGTTTCTGGAAAAGATGAGCGATCCGCACACCGAAGCGGCGCTGATCATCGGCATCGACGACGAACATATCCACACCCTGGCGGCCGATCTGCCCAAGCCCTGCGTGCTGATCAACTGCACCGATCGGCAGATGCGGCTGGACAGCGTCTCGCCGGATCATCAGCTGATCGGCGACTATTCCGCCAGCTATCTGTTCCAGCAGGGGCACAGCCATATCCTCAACCTGCAGTGTCTGCGCCGCCACACCATGGAGCTGCGGCTGGCGGGCATCCGGCAGGCCTACGCGCGGCATCATCTGCCGTTCGACGACGGCCGCCATCTGGTGACCACTTCCGGCTTCGGCAGCGAAGAGGCCGAACAGGCGCTGACCACCTACCTGAACTGTGCCCCGCTGCCGACGGCGATCCTGGCCGGCGGCGACTACATGGCGGTCGGGGCGGTCAAGGCGCTCAACAAGCTGGGGCTGGACGTACCAGGCGACGTGTCGGTGATGAGCACCGATGGCTTCAACCTGGCGGAAATCCACGATGTGCCGCTGACCTCGGTACAGGTGCCGCGCGATGAGCTGGGCTACGAGGCGATCCAGCTGCTGCAGCGGCGCATGCTGCGCGCCGACGCGCCGCCGTGCAACCTGCTGCTGCATGGCCGGTTGGCGGTACGCGCCTCGGTGCGACGCATCAGTCCTCACAAGACCACCCCGGCGGTGAGCACGCATAACCACAGGCTTTATGACGAGTAGACTACACTTAGGCTCAGTGCATTCATTCGATGAGGTAAATTTTTTGCCTAAGGAGAGCCACTATGCCAGCCCAGCGCATGCGTTCCGTTATTCCTCCCTACATGCTGCGCCGCATTATTGAACACGGTAACGCCCCACAGCGCGACTGCGCGCTGCACACCCTGAACCACGTGCAAAGCCTGCTCGGCAACAAGCCGCTGCGTTCGCCGACCGAGAAAAACGCCCGAGCCGGCGAAGCGCTCCGCGATATCTACGACGCCCAGAACGGCACCCAACTGCCCGGCAAACAGGTGCGCAAGGAGGGGCAGCCCAGCAACCACGACGTGGCGGTGGACGAGGCCTACGACTATCTCGGCGTCACCTACGATTTCTTCTGGCAGGCCTATCGGCGCAATTCGCTGGATAATAAAGGGCTGCCGCTGGTCGGCAGCGTGCACTACGGCCAGGAGTACCAGAACGCTTTCTGGAACGGCCAGCAGATGGTGTTCGGTGACGGCGACGGCGAGATCTTCAACCGTTTCACCATCGCCATCGACGTGGTGGGCCACGAGCTGGCGCACGGCGTGACCGAGAGCGAAGCCGGGCTGATCTACTACCAGCAGTCCGGCGCGCTCAACGAATCGCTGTCTGACGTGTTCGGTTCGTTGGTCAAGCAATACCACCTGCAGCAAACCGCCGATAAAGCCGACTGGCTGATCGGCGCCGGGCTGCTCGCCAAGGGCATCAAAGGCAAAGGGTTACGCTCGATGTCAGCGCCCGGCACTGCCTACGACGACCCGCTGCTGGGCAAAGACCCGCAGCCCGCCAGCATGAAGGATTACATCCAGACCAAGGAAGACAACGGCGGCGTGCACCTCAACTCCGGCATTCCCAACCGCGCGTTCTACCTGGCGGCAACCGCGCTGGGCGGCTTCGCCTGGGAAAAAGCCGGCTACGTCTGGTATGACACGGTGTGCGACAAAGCGCTGCCGCAAAACGCCGACTTTGCCACCTTCGCCCGCGCGACGGTGAAACACGCGCAGGCGCGTTTCGATCAAAGCGTGGCGGACAAGGTGCAACAGGCCTGGCATCAGGTGGGGGTGGAGTAATGAAACCGCTGCCGACGCTCAATCAGGATACGGTCATTGAGCTGGCGCGCGAGGGAGGCTTCGCCTACATTCCCAAACTGGCGGGCCAGCGCCGCATTGCGCTGGCCGATATCACGCCGGAGCAACGGCAGCGCCTGAATCAGTTGCTGAATCAGACGCTGCCGTACGCCCAGGAAGAGGGCCAACCCAACTCCCCCGGCTGCGGCGACCAGCGCTACTACCGCGTACAGATCAACTACACCAGCCCCACCCTGAGCACCGAGATCGTGCTGTTAATCCCGGAAAGCAGCGCGCCGCAGGCGCTGGTGGATTTGTGGAAAACCGGCCAGGTGGATGAGTGAGGGCTTACAGCGGCTGATAGCTGAAATTCACCCGTTTTTTGGAGATCAGCCCGTGCCCGTTCTGGCACAGGTAATCCACCGCCCCGCAGGCCTTCAACTCTTGCAGCGGCTGCCCGCACTCCGGGCAGCTCGCCAGCTGCCGATAATCGCGCTGACAGGCGGCACAATGGTAGTGACCCGCTACCCAATTCATGGTCTGACGACAGTGCGGACAATGCGCATCCATAACGGCTCCCAGGTTAAATCGCGCCCCATGAGCGCAAGAAATAGATCCCCAACGCGGTGGTGAAGAACGACCCGACAGTGGTGATAGCGATAATGTTGGCCGCCAGCGTGGCGTTGCCGCCCATAGCACGCGTCATCACATAGCTGCCCGAAGCGGTGGGCGTGGCGGAAAACAGGAAGATAATGCCCAGCGCCGC
Source organism: Serratia sp. X10 (assembly GCF_017811775.1). Taxonomy (NCBI): domain Bacteria; kingdom Pseudomonadati; phylum Pseudomonadota; class Gammaproteobacteria; order Enterobacterales; family Yersiniaceae; genus Serratia; species Serratia sp. X10. The sequence goes on from NZ_JAEIOH010000006.1 coordinate 118,130, forward strand.
CCCCTGAAACCCGCACAGCCAGCCGGCCAGCGTCATCAGGAACGGCACCAGAAACAGCTTGGCCGCCGACGACAGCGCCGCCACGTTGGACGAGCGGAACATGGCGCGGAAATCCAGGCTGGCGCCGGTGCACAGCAGCGCCAACGGCAGCGACAGCGCGGAGATATAGCTGCCGGTCTGGCGGATCACGGCCGGGATGCCCAGCCCGGTTTGCGCATACAGCAGCCCGCACACCAGGCCGATGATCAGCGGATTGGTGACGATGCTGCGCAGCAGCGACAAGTGGCTGATTTTCTTGCCCTGCCCGCCCTGCAGGCTGCGCGTGAGGGTGATGACCGACAGTATGTTGAACAGGATCACCGTCACGGTCAGGTACAGCGAGGCGAGCGCAATGCCTTCGCTGCCGTAGGCGGTCATGGCGTAGGCCAGACCGACGATGGCGGTGTTGGCGCGAAACCCGCCCTGTACGAACACCCCGCGCTCACGCGGTTCTTTCACCACCCACCTGGCCGCCAGCTCCAGCAGCAGGAAGGTCGCCAGCGTGCCGACCGCGCCGAACAGCACCAGCGGCAGATTGCCGAGCAGCTGCGGATGGTTGGTGGCGATGCTGAAAAACAGCAGGCACGGCAGCGCCAGATTGAACACCAGGCGGGTCGCGCCGTCGACGAAGCGGTCATCCATCAGGCGCCAATGGCGCAACAGGATCCCAAGCAGCATCATCAGTAGATTCGGCACGGTGACGTCGAATGCAAAACTCCAGGTTTCCCAGGACATGGTGTACCTTCAGACAGGCGAGGTAATCTTCAGATAATAAAACGATTTCGGGCCAATAAAAAAGAGGCGCGGCATCACTGCCGCGCCCCTCATGAGCGATTACTTGCTCTTTTTCAGGTGGCTCATCAGGCGTTTGCGCTTACGCATCTGGGTCGGCGTCAGCAGGTTGCGTTTGCCGGCGAACGGGTTGTCGCCCTCTTTGAACTGGATGCGGATCGGCGTCCCCATCACGTTCAGCGAGCGACGGAAGTAGTTCATCAGGTAGCGCTTGTACGAATCGGCCAGATCGCTGACCTGGTTGCCGTGGATCACCACGATCGGCGGGTTGTAACCGCCGGCGTGGGCGTATTTCAGCTTCACGCGGCGGCCGCGCACCAATGGCGGCTGGTGATCGTCAACCGCCATCTGCATGATTTTGGTCAGCATCGAGGTGTTTACGCGACGGGTTGCGCACTCGTAAGCTTCCTGTACCGATTCGAACAGGTTGCCGACGCCGCTGCCGTGCAGGGCGGAAATAAAGTGCACGCGCGCGAAGTCGACGAAGCCCAGACGCAGATCGAGCATCTCTTTCACGTGCTCGCGATCTTCTTCGCTCATGCCGTCCCACTTGTTGACCGCAATAACCAGTGAGCGCCCACTATTGAGGATAAAACCGAGCAGCGAGAGGTCCTGATCGGAGATGCCTTCACGCGCGTCAATCACCAGCAGCACCACGTTGGCGTCTTCAATCGCCTGCAGGGTCTTGATCACCGAGAATTTCTCGACGGTTTCGGTCACCTTGCCGCGTTTGCGCACCCCGGCGGTGTCGATCAGCACGTATTCGCGTTCGTCGCGCACCATCGGAATGTAGATGCTGTCGCGGGTGGTGCCCGGCATGTCGTACACCACCACGCGCTCCTCGCCGAGGATACGGTTAGTGAGCGTAGACTTACCTACGTTCGGGCGGCCGACGATCGCCAGTTTGATCGGCAGATCCTGCGGATTGAACGCTTCTTCCGGCTCTTCGTCTTCTTCGCCTTCCTGCGTTTCACCGTTTTGCTCGGCCCAGTAAGCGGCATTGGCCTCTTCCTCGGTCAGCTCGACGTCTTCCGGTTTTTCCGGCACGAACGGCACCAGCACGTGTTCAATCAGCTGGGTCACGCCGCGGCCGTGAGAAGCGGCGATGGCGTAAACTTCACCCAGGCCGAGCGAGTAGAAATCGGCGGTGGCGGTGTCCGGATCCAGACCGTCGGTCTTGTTGGCCACCAGGAAGGTCGCCTTCTGGCGGCTGCGCAGGTGCTGGGCAATGCCCTGATCCGCCGGCATCAGGCCGGCGCGGGCGTCAACCATGAACAGCACGATGTCCGCTTCTTCGATCGCCAGCAGCGACTGGCCGGCCATGCGCGTTTCGACGCCGTCTTCAGTGCCGTCGATGCCGCCGGTATCGACGATGATAAATTCATTGCCTTCGATTTCAGCACGACCATACTTGCGGTCACGCGTCAGCCCCGGGAAATCCGCCACCAGCGCATCACGCGTATGGGTTAAACGGTTGAACAAGGTGGATTTACCCACATTCGGGCGCCCGACCAGCGCGACGACAGGTATCATTGTTGAAGCCTCATTACTTAATAATCAATGCGTTACTGCACTGCGGATAGACACCGGCGGTGCAGCTTATAAAAATACGAAACGGCCCCTGAACATTCAGGAGCCGTTTTCAAGCCATGCGACGAGCGGCGTTAGCGGGTGAAAGCGTAAACTTTCCCGCCGCGAGCCTGGATCACCAGCTTGTCGCCGGCCACCATCGGCGCAGACAGGAAGCCGGAGCTGTCCACTTCCTGCTGGGCGACAAAACGGCCATCGGTGGTGTTGACCCAGTGCAGATAGCCTTCGGCGTCACCGGTCACCAGATAACCATTATACATCACCGGCGGCGTCAGGTTGCGGTGCAGCAGATCGCTTTGCGTCCACACGGTCACGCCGCCTTCGGTGCTGAGCGCCACCACGCGATCGTTCTGGTCGATCAGGTAGATGCGGCCCGCGTCGACGATGAAATCATTCACCGAACCCAGCTCGCGTTTCCAGATGATCTGACCGGAACGCAGATCCAGCGCCGTCAGGTTGCCGTTGTAACCCAGCGCGTAGACCACGCCGTCAACGATCACCGGCGTGGTGTCCACGTCGTTCAGGCGATCGATTTCGGTTGCGCCGCTCGGCTGAGAGATGCGCTGTTGCCAGATAATCTGGCCCTGCTGCATCAGCACGGCGCTGACGCGGCCGTTGTCACCGCCGACGATGGCGGCACCAAAGGCGACGGCCGGCGCGGACTCACCGCGCAGCGACAGCGAAGGCATGTCCAGGTTAACCGTCCACTTCACCGCGCCGTCGGCTTCGTTCAGCGCCTGCAGCATGCCGTTGGAGGTATGCACCAACACCATGCCGTCGCTGACAACCGGACGGGAGATCGCTTCGCCGGCCACTTTGGTCTGCCAGGCGATGGCGCCGTCGGCGGTGTTCAATGCGTAAACCACCGCTTTTTCGCTGCCGACGTAAACCTTGTCACCCGCAACCGTCAGGCCGCCCGACAGCAGCGCAGACAGGTTGCTGGAGAAGAAGCCGGTCTTCTCGGAGAGATTGACCTTCCACTTCTCGTTGCCGCTGTCGGCGTCCATCGCTTTCACGATGCCGAAGCGATCGGCGGCGTAAATGGTGCTGTCCTGATAGGCCGGGCGCAGGTGGGAGTAATACTCACCGATACCGTCGCCCACCGAGGTGCTCCACGCCTTGTTCGGCGTAAACTGATTTTCAACTTTCGGCAACGGCGACATGGTAACCACGTCTTCTTCGCTGTTAAACAGCGAGCAACCACTCAGCAAGGCAGCGGAAACCAGTCCGACCAAGAGTGTTTTACGCAATTGCATGGGAATTCCCCTTAGCTGGACAAGTTATTCAATTTCATGCGCAGCAGAACCTGCAGCGCTTGAGAAGCGTTGGACTCAATGCCTTTGCTGTAAGCTTCGCGCGCGCCCTTGGCGTCGCCCTTCGCCAGCAGCACATCGCCGCGCACATCCTGCATCATCGCCGCCCAGCCTTCGCCTTTCACGCCATCCAGCGTTTTCAGCGCTTCATCCAGCTTTTTCTCCTGCAGCTGGACGCGCGCCAGACGCAGGTCGATCATCGCCAACAGGTTGTCGTCTTTGGTCTGGCCCTGCGCCAGCGCCAATTGTTGTTCCGCCTTGGCGAAATCATTCTGTTCGACAAAGTGCTTGGCCAACTGCAGCGCAGCCAGTACGCCGTAGCTGTTGCCGTTGGCCTGGACAAATTTCTCTGCGGCAGCCACGTCATCCGGCTTACCGGCCGCCAGACGATCGCTGGCTTCCTGATAGGATTGCGATGCCGCCATCATGTTGGAGTTTTCATGGCTCTGCCAGTAACGCCAGCCAACCAGGGCACCAATTCCGATCACCACGCCCACCGCCAGCGCTTTGCCGTTCTCGGCAAAGAACCGACGCAGTGCGTCGACTTGTTCGTTTTCAGTGGTATAGACTTCCACGGTGTCCTTCTCCTTAACCTAACATCAAAGCCAGACGCGCAGCGACTTCGCTTTGCGCCAGCGTTTCTTGTTCACCACTGCGCAGGTCTTTCACCACCACCTGCTGCGCCGCCACTTCGCTCTCGCCCAGGATCAGCGCGATGCGCGCGCCCCATTTGTCCGCACGGGTGATCTGCTTCTTAAAGTTGCCGCCGCCGTAATTGGTCATCAGCTTCAGCTGCGGCGCCGCGTCGCGCACCTGTTCAGCCAGCCGCATCGCCGCGCTCTGGGTGCCCGCGCCGGAAGAGATGACGTAGACGTCGATAGCCGACGGCGCCTTGAATTCCGGGTTGACCGCCTGCACCAGCAGCACCAGACGCTCCAGGCCCATGGCGAAACCGACCGCCGGGGTGGCGCGGCCGCCCAACTGCTCGACCAGACCGTCGTAACGGCCGCCCGCGCAGACGGTGCCCTGCGCGCCCAGGCTGGTGGTCACCCACTCAAACACGGTGCGGTTGTAGTAATCCAGACCGCGCACCAGGCGCTCGTTAACGGTATATGGGATACCTGCCTGCGCCAAAAGTTCACACAGACCGGCGAAGTGAGCACGGGATTCTTCATCCAGGTACTCGGACAGGCGCGGCGCGTCGTTCAGCAGCGCCTGCACCTCAGGATTCTTGGAGTCCAGCACGCGCAGCGGGTTGCTGTACATGCGGCGTTTGCAGTCTTCGTCCAGCACCTCGACGTGCTGCTCCAGGAACGCCACCAGCGCATCGCGGTAGTTGGCGCGCGCTTCCAGCGAACCGATGGAGTTCAGCTCCAGCTTGACGTGCTCGGCGATGCCCAGCGCTTTCCACCAGCGGGCGGTCAGCAGGATCAGCTCGGCGTCGATATCCGGGCCTTGCAGGCCAAACACTTCCGCGCCCAGCTGATGGAACTGACGGTAGCGGCCCTTTTGCGGGCGCTCGTAGCGGAACATCGGGCCGATGTACCACAGACGCTGTTCCTGATTGTACAGCAGACCATGTTCGATACCGGCGCGCACGCAGCCGGCCGTCCCTTCCGGACGCAGCGTCAGGCTTTCGCCGTTGCGGTCTTCGAAGGTATACATCTCTTTTTCCACGACGTCGGTCACTTCGCCGATCGCGCGTTTGAATAACGGGGTCTGCTCTACAATCGGCAACCGGATTTCGCTGTAACCGTAGCTGCCCAGCACCTGCTTGAGGGTGCCTTCAATACGCTGCCATAATGCCGTTTCTTCCGGCAGGTAGTCGTTCATGCCGCGGATGGCTTGAATGTTCTTTGCCACGTGAGTTCTCTGTCCGTTGTCTGTAAAAATGAACCCGATTATAGGGACTTTGCCGCCCGGTATTCAACGCGGATGCGGTTTTCTGCCCTTCAGGTGCATAAACAAGCGGGCCAACAGGCCCGCCGTGTAGCGATAACGCTTATTTTTCCAGCAGGTTGACCGTGATGCGTTTGCTTTCGTCCATCATCGCGGCCTTGGCGCGAATTTTCGCTTCCAGCTGGTCGATCATCTGTTCGTTGTCGAAACGCTCTTTCTGGCGCACGCCGTCTTCGTAGAAGCCGCTCTTCTTGTGGCCGCCGGTCACACCCATGGTGGACACCAGCGCCTCGCCCGGGCCGTTCACCACGCAACCGATGATCGAGACGTCCATCGGCGTGATGATGTCTTCCAGGCGCTGCTCCAGCGCGTTCACCGTGCCGATCACGTCGAACTCCTGACGCGAACAGGTCGGGCAGGCGATGAAGTTGATGCCGCGCGCGCGGATGCGCAGCGACTTCAGAATGTCGAAACCGACCTTCACCTCTTCGACCGGATCCGCCGCCAGCGAGATGCGCAGGGTATCGCCGATGCCTTCAGACAGCAGCATCCCCAGACCGATGGCCGATTTGACCGACCCGCTGCGCGCGCCGCCGGCTTCGGTGATGCCCAGATGCAGCGGCTGATCGATGCGCGACGCCAGCAAGCGGTAGGATTGCACCGCCAGGAACACGTCCGACGCCTTGACGCTGACCTTGAACTGGTCGAAGTTGAGGCGATCGAGGATATCCACGTGGCGCATGGCGGATTCCAGCAGCGCTTCCGGCGTAGGTTCGCCGTACTTTTCCTGCAGATCTTTCTCCAGCGAACCGCCGTTGACGCCGATGCGAATCGGGATGTTCTTGTCGCGGGCGCAGTCCACCACCGAGCGAATGCGCGATTCGTTGCCGATGTTGCCCGGGTTGATGCGCAGGCAGTCCACGCCGTATTCGGCCACCTGCAGCGCGATGCGATAATCGAAGTGGATATCGGCGACCAGCGGCACGTTGACCTGCTGCTTGATCAGCTTGAACGCCTCGGCGGCGTCCATGGTAGGAACCGAAACGCGGACGATGTCGACGCCCACGCGCTCCAGCGCTTTAATCTGATTAACCGTTGCTTCAACATCGGTGGTACGGGTGTTGGTCATCGACTGCACGGCAATCGGCGCGCCATCACCAATAGGCACCTTGCCGACGTAAATGCGTGTAGATTTTCGACGGTTGATGGGCGCTTGGTTATGCATTACTTACTCTCCATTGCTGCTCTGACATCACGACCGGGGCCGCGCGATTACTGCGCGGCGACGGTCAGGCGAGCAACACGGTTTGACTTAACGAACCGGCTCAAATCAACCGGTTTACCCTGATACTGGATCTGTACTGCCGCCGGCGCGCCGATGGTCAGTTTGTACGGCGCAGTGCCGGTCAGGTTCAGCTTGCCGCCCTGCTTCTGGGTGCCGCTGAACAGCGTTTTACCGCTCGCGTCGGTCACCTGCAGCCAGCAGTCGGCGGAGAAATCCATCACCAGCGCGTTCGGATCGGCCGCCGGCGCAGCAACGCCCGCATCGGCGGTCGGCAGCGGCGATTGTGCCGCCGGCGCGGTTTCCGGCAAGGTGGTCTGGCTTGGTGACACCACGGCAGGCTGTTGCTGAGCCGCGCCCGGCGTCTGGGCGGTCGCCGCCGGCGCCTGAGCCGCTGCGCCGGTATCGGCCGGCGCGGCGCTGTTGTCGGTCAACGGCACGTTGGTGCCGGTGCCGGCGTCGGCGTTGCCGTCGGTCAGCGGCACGGACTGCCCTTCGTTATTCTGTGAAAGCTGTGCCGAGGATTGATCGGCCATGGTGGCGATCTCTTCCTGCTGCGCCTTGTGGTTTTGCCACCACCAGGCGCCGGTCAGGCCAATCACCACGAACACGATAAGCCAGGTGAAGCTCATCAGCCAGCCGTCGCGTTTCTTGCGGCGCTTGCCCAGCGAGAAGCTTTGCATCGGCGCCACTTTCGCCATCTTCAACGGCGCCTGCTTGGCCAGCATCGGCAGCAGTTCGTCTTCCGGCAAATGCACCAGCTTGGCGTAGGAACGGATGTAGCCGCGCACGAAGGTGGACGCGAGGTCAGCGGAAATGCTGTCTTCCTCGATATCGCGCACGGTGGACATTTTGAGACACAGGCGTTCTGCAACGGTCTGTTGGCTCAGCCCGAGTTGCTCACGGGCCTGACGCAGGCGCTGGCCCGTCGTCATGGATACGGTTTTATCTTGGGAGGCTTCAGTATTCATTAGCTAAGAACTGCTGGTACTGTTTGGATTGTGGAAAACTTCGCGCTAGCTGCTTGCCATAGCGTTGAACGCTATCCTGACGGCCGGCTAACGCGGCGAAACGAATCTGTAACCATAAGCTGCTGGCGCTGGCCGGCAGAACATGCTGATAAACATCCAATAAAAGTTGCGACTGGGCGCGCTTCCCTTCTCCAAATTGCTTTTCGGCCTCCGCCAACAGCGGAGTGCCTTTGTCCGGATCGACCTTCAGCGCGCGGCTCAACAGCGTGCGCGCTTCATCGTTTTGTCCGGCCTTGAGAAAACAGTAACCTGCGTTTTCCAGGCTGTCGGCGACCTGACCATAATCGGGCGCCAGCGCCGCAGCGCTAAACTGCTGTTGCGCCGGTACATACTGCCCTAAACTGCAAAGAAACGCACCGTAATTATTCAGTACGGTGCCATTGCCCGGCGCAAGTTTGAGCGCTTGCCGATAACGCTGTTCGGCCGCGGCGTTTTCACCGATCCGCTGCGCGTAGAGCGCCATGCCCAACTGCGTGCGGTAATCCTGCGGGGCCGCGTCCAGCGCCTTTTCGAGGTTCTGGCGCGCGGCGTCCATGTCACCTTGCTGCAGGTACTCCAGCCCCAGCTGCAACCGCGTCTGGCCCGCCTCAGCGACCTGTGCTTCCTTTTCCGGCGATGAGCCGGAACACCCGGCCAACAACCCGGCCGCCAGCCACACACCCCACAGTTTCAGCTTCATGCCCGCATTCATTTCCTTATCGGCCGTCAGCTAACGCCCATTAGCGTCAACATCTCGCATAACAGGCTGTTAGATAACAAAAAAGGTGCTATAGGATTCAGACCGCCCGTACGTTGATAGGTTCCCCGGCCATTTTCTTTTTCAGGGTACGCTTGGTACGGTCGATCACTTCACCCGCCAGTTGCCCGCAGGCGGCATCGATATCGTCACCACGGGTTTTACGAACAATAGTCGTAAAGCCGTATTCCATCAACACCTTGGAGAAACGATCCACCCGGCTGTTGGAGCTGCGGCCGTAAGGGGCGCCCGGGAACGGGTTCCATGGGATCAGGTTGATCTTGCACGGCGTGTCTTTCAGCACTTCCGCCAGCTGATGCGCATCGTCGGTGCTGTCGTTGATATGATCCAGCATCACGTACTCGACGGTGACGCGCCCCTGGTTGGCGTTGGATTTCTCCAGGTAGCGACGCACCGCGGACAGGAAGGTCTCGATGTTGTACTTGCGGTTGATCGGCACGATCTCATCGCGGATGGTATCGTTCGGCGCGTGCAGCGAAATGGCCAGCGCCACGTCGATCATGTCGCCCAGCTTGTCCAGCGCCGGCACCACGCCGGAGGTAGACAGGGTCACGCGGCGTTTGGACAGGCCAAAGCCGAAGTCGTCCAGCATGATTTCCATCGCCGGCACCACGTTATTCAGGTTAAGCAGCGGTTCGCCCATGCCCATCATCACCACGTTGGTGATTGGGCGTTGGCCGGTCACCTTCAGCGCGCCGATGATTTTCGCCGCGCGCCACACCTGGCCGATGATTTCCGACACGCGCAGGTTGCGGTTGAAGCCCTGCTGCGCCGTCGAACAGAATTTGCACTCCAGCGCGCAACCCACCTGCGAGGAGACGCACAGCGTCGCGCGGTCGGCTTCCGGGATGTACACGGTTTCGACCTGCTGATCGCCCACCTTGATCGCCCATTTGATGGTGCCGTCGGCCGAGCGCTGTTCTTCCGCCACTTCCGGCGCGCGGATTTCCGCCACGCGCTGCAGCTTGCCGCGCAGGACTTTGTTGATGTCGGTCATCTGCTCAAAATCGTCGCAGCAGTAGTGGTAAATCCACTTCATCACCTGATCGGCGCGGAACGGTTTCTCGCCCATTTCGGCGAAGAACTCGCGCATTTGCTGGCGGTTCAGATCCAGCAGGTTGATTTTGGCCGCAGCCGGTTGCTCCACGTTAACGGAGGGGGTAGTCAGCGAATTATTTTCAGACACGGTGTGCTCGGACGTGATGGGTTCTAACATAATGATCTCTGGCCTCGTTATTACACGTTATGGCGCTAAAGAATGGAAAGTAAGTTGTGCATTTCAGCCCGCGAGATTCGGGTGGCGGCACTAAAAACACGCCCCTGACAAGTCGTCTTATCAGGGGCGCGGCATTGTACAAATTTTAGTAGCGGGTTTCTATGGCTGAAAGGCATTCAGGGCATTTTTATTGTTTCAGCCGGTGAATGCCTGGCTATCAGCAACGGCACGATTAACGTGCGCAGATTTCGCTTTCGTTGAAGAAGTAAGCGATTTCACGCTGTGCGGATTCAACGGAGTCGGAACCGTGAACGGCGTTAGCGGTGAAGCTGTCCGCGTAGTCGGCGCGCAGGGTGCCGGCCAGTGCGTTGTCCGGGTTGGTTGCGCCCATAATGTCGCGGTTGCGTTGCACGGCGTTTTCAGATTCCAGAACCTGCACCATGATTGGGCCGGAGGTCATGAACTCAACCAGACCGTCGAAGAATGGGCGGCCTTTGTGCTCAGCGTAGAAGCCTTCAGCTTGCTCGCGAGTCAGACGCAGCATTTTAGCGGCGATGATTTTGAAACCGGCGCGCTCGAAACGCGCGTAGATAGCGCCGATGTCGTTGTTGGCTACAGCGTTTGGTTTAACGATGGAAAAGGTACGTTCTACGGTCATGATGGCCTCTGTATGACTTCCAAAACAGGCCGGTCTGCAATGTTGCCGGCCTTCTCAAGTGGCGCAGATTATATGTGCGCCGTTAACGCTTGCCTACGGGAAAATCAACATTTCATTAAAAAAATATGATCTTCCAGCGGCATTTCCGACAACGCACCGCGTTACTGGGTTTTGTCGGTGGACGGGATCAAATTGCGCAGCCAGCTGCCCCAGCGGCGCTGATAAAACGGCTGCGTATGGGCGATCAGGTAGTGGCTGATGCCGCGCTCTTTCTCCGACACCAGGCAGAAATCGACCGGTTCGTCATTCGGCGCCGTTTCGCTGGCGACGCTGCCGGCCTCGTTGATCAACGCCTCGATCTCCGCCGGTTCTGCATCCACTTCCAGCCCGATCAGCAGATTCGGCTTCTCGTCCGCCGCCTGGTCGTGCATCAGCGCCAGAAACGCGCGGCGCACCGGCTTGCGCTGGCTGAACAGCGTGGTCAGCGCATCCACCATCGCCGACGGGTACTCTTCGGGCTGCCCCAACAGGATTTGGGTCTCTTTGTCGACGTAATGCTCCACCGGTTTGACGACGCCGCCGGTCGCCAGCAGCATCGCCACCTCTTCCGGGTAGAACTCTTTGCCGTATTCCGCCTTCGGGTTGAGGAACAGATCCGCGCCCTGGGTGATTTCAAACAGCACCCGCGCCGGCATGGCGATGAACGGCTGTTCGTCCTCAACGGCCTTCTGCAACGCTTCCAGCGAGGTGAAGAACGGAATGATGCTGCCGCCGTCCTGCTTTTCCCAATGCTGGATATTGACCGGCGTATCCGCGTTCAGCGTAATGTCGCCGTCCTGCTGCACCTGCTCGCTGTCGCCGAGGATCAGCACCGTGGCGTCGAGCAGTTCACGGAAGAACGCCGGACGGTGGGCCGGCTCCGTCACCGCCAGCTTCAGCAGGCGTTCAAGCTCGTTCTCGCTCGGGGCGGCATCGTGATGATGGGAACTCATGGCAAACTCCAGGGATCAAATAGCGAGGCCCAGCATGCTGGGCCCCGAAGATAATGCGCATTCTAGCGCCCGCCGCGGCGGGCGTTCAATTATTTGGCTTTGCTCAGCAACAGATTGGCCAGGGTGCGCACGCCCAAACCGGTCGCGCCGGCCGACCACTGATCCACCGCGCCTTTGCGGTAGGTGGCGGAGCAGTCGATGTGCAGCCAGCCCTGTTGGTAATTCATGACGAAGTGCGACAGGAAGGCCGCCGCAGTGCTGGCGCCGGCGGTATAAGCCGGGCCGGCCACGTTGTTCAGCTCGGCGAAGTTGGACGGCAGCTGGCTGCGGTGGAATTCGGCCAGCGGCAGACGCCAGAACGGCTCGTGCTCGGCAGCGGCGCTGCTGAGCAGCTCTTGCGCCAGCGCGTCGTCGAAGCTGAACAGGGCGTGGTAGTCGTTGCCTACCGCGGTCTTGGCCGCGCCGGTCAGGGTGGCGCAGTCGATAATCAGCTGCGGGTTCTGCTCAGAAGCGTCGATCAGGCCATCGGCCAGCACCAGGCGACCTTCCGCATCGGTGTTCATCACCTCAACAGTTTTGCCGTTGCGGTAACGAATGATGTCGCCCAGTTTGAAGGCGTTGCCGCTGACCATGTTGTCGGCGCAGCACAGGTACAGCTTCACGCGCTGCTTCAGGCCGCGCGCCGCCGCCAGCGCCAGGGCGCCGGTGATGGTGGCCGCGCCGCCCATGTCGGATTTCATCGAATCCATGAAGGCGCTCTGCTTGAGGCTGTAGCCGCCGCTGTCGAAGGTGATGCCCTTGCCGACCAGGCAAGCGAACACCGGCGCATCCGGGTTACCGGTCGGGTTGAAGTCCAATGCCAACAGCACCGGCGGGCGCTCGGAACCGCGGCCGACGGTGTGGATGCCGGCATAGTTCTGCTCGCGCAGATCTTCCCCCTTGGTAATGCGGTAGCTGACGGCATCGCAGCCGACGTCGCACATCAGATCAACGGCGCGGGTCGCCAGTTGCTCCGGCCCCAGCTCTTCCGCCGGCATGTTGATGGTGTCACGCACCCAGTCGACGATCTTCAGGCGCTTATCCAGCTCCTGACGCGCGGCTTCCGGCAGTTCGGCCCATTCGACGTTGCGCTGCCCTTTCGGCCCGCGGTAGCCCTGCCAAAACGCCCAGCTGTTTTCCAAATCCCAACCGTCGCCGGCCAGCTTGACGTTTTTGATGCCCTGGCCGTCAATTTTGCGGCCCGCGCGCTGGATCGCGCCCAGCTTGTCGGCGCCGGTCAGGTGGATGGTCATTCCTTCGCCGTTGGTGCTCAGCAGCGCTTTCTCGCCCCAGCGGGCGTCGGCAGGTTGTTGCGACAGCGTGACCTGCATGAATTCTGTTGTCATAGCCTTCTTACTCCGGATGTTCCCTTTATTATTTCATTAGGGCTTTATTGCATACCCTATGGATTTCAAATTGCAGCTAGGCGCCCAGCGATCTCATCCCCAGGAGCTTACTCAGGTAAGTGACTGGGGTGTGATCGTGCAGGTAACAACGCTGCGGTTTGAAAGACGACGGGTATGTCGGATACAAAATAAACGGGCCGCCCATGGCAGCCCGTTACGCTATTTACTCCGCTTCATCTAACCAGACCAGCAGGATCGCTTCCAGTATTTTTTCGTTGGAAGCCTGTGGATCGTCATCGAACTCTTCCAGATCGCAGATCCACTGATGCATGTCGGTAAAACGCACGGTTTTCGGATCGGTGTCCGGGTATTGGTCGTACAGGGCTTCGCCGATTTCACGGCTGTCGGTCCACTTCAGTCCCATTATGATCTCCTGGTTGGCGCCGCGGCTAACAATTAATGCTCACGCGCGTGGTTGACGGTATAACGCGGCATTTCGACCACCAGATCTTCGTCGGCGACCAGCGCCTGGCAGCTCAGACGGCTTTCCGGCTCCAGCCCCCAGGCCTTGTCCAGCATGTCGTCTTCCAGCTCGCTGCTCTCTTCCAGCGAATCGAAGCCTTCACGCACGATGCAGTGGCAGGTGGTGCAGGCGCAGGATTTCTCGCAGGCGTGCTCGATTTCAATGCCGTTGCGCAGCGCAACGTTGAGGATCGACTCCCCTTTTTCGGCGTCCAGAACCGCCCCTTCCGGGCACAGATCTTGATGGGGCAGGAAAACAATTTTAGGCATGGTTAAACCTCATCCACAGAATGGCCAGCCAGCGCGCGGCGAATGGAAGCGTCCATGCGGCGCGCGGCAAAATCTTGCGTTTGTGCATCTAATGTTTTGATGGCGTCTTCGATAGCGGCGGGGTCTTCACCCTGCGCCGCCTGCTGCAACGCCTGGGTCGCGGCGGCGATCGCCTGGCTTTCCGCCTCGCTCAGCAGCGCGGCGTCGGTGGCCAGCGCGCCCTGCAGGCTTTCCAGCACCCGCGCGGCTTCCACGCGTTGCTCCGCCAGCTTGCGCGCGCCCACGTCGTTTTGCGCGTTGGCCATCGAATCCTTGATCATGCCGGCGATTTCGCTGTCCGACAGGCCGTACGACGGCTTGACCTGAATAGAGGCTTCCACGCCGGTGGATTTCTCCATCGCGGTGACGCTCAGCAGGCCGTCCGCATCCACCTGGAAGGTGACGCGAATGTGCGCGCCCCCGGCAGGCAATGGCGGCAGGCCGCGCAGCGTGAAGCGCGCCAGCGAACGGCAATCCTGCACCAGCTCGCGCTCGCCCTGCAGCACGTGGATCATCATCGCGCTCTGGCCGTCTTTAAAGGTGGTGAACTCCTGCGCGCGCGCCACCGGAATGGTGGTGTTGCGCGGGATCACTTTCTCCACCAGGCCGCCCATGGTTTCGAGGCCCAGCGACAGCGGGATCACGTCCAGCAGCAGCATGTCGCTGTCCGGCTTGTTGCCCACCAGAATGTCGGCCTGGATCGCGGCGCCGATGGCGACCACTTTATCCGGATCGATCGCCGTCAGCGGCGTACGGCCGAAGAAGGCGCCCACTTGCTCACGCACCAACGGCACGCGGGTGGAGCCGCCGACCATCACCACTTCCAGCACCTCGTCGGCGGCGACGCCGGCGTCTTTCAGCGCGCGGCGGCAGGCCATCAGCGTGCGCTTCACCAACGGAGCGATCAGCGCTTCAAACTGGGCGCGGGTCACCTCGCCCTGCCAGCCGGCCACCTCGACGCGCACGCTGTCGGCATCGCTCAACGCGATTTTGGCGGCGATGGCGGCATCCAGCAGTTGGCGCTGCACGCTGTGGTCGCTGCGATCGGCTACGCCGGCCTGCTCGCGCAGCCAGTCGGCCAACAGGTGATCGAAGTCGTCGCCGCCCAGCGCGGAATCGCCGCCGGTGGCCAGCACTTCGAACACGCCGCGGCTGAGACGCAGAATGGAGATATCAAAGGTGCCGCCGCCCAGATCGTAAACCGCGATCACCCCTTCCTGGCCGGAATCCAGCCCGTAGGCGATCGCGGCCGCGGTCGGTTCGTTCAACAGGCGCAGAACGTGCAAGCCGGCCAGACGCGCCGCGTCTTTGGTGCCCTGGCGCTGCGCGTCGTCGAAGTAGGCGGGAACGGTGATCACCACGCCATCCAGCTCGCCTTCCAGCGCCGCTTGCGCGCGCGCGGACAGGGCCCGCAGGATATCAGCGGAGACACCGACCGGGTTAACCGAGCCGGCGGCGGTGACGATCAGCGGCAGGCCGTTGTCGCTGGCCTGAAATTGATACGGCAGGTTCGGGTAACGTTGCTGCACGTCCGCCAACGAGCGGCCCATCATGCGTTTGATGGAGCTGACGGTATTGGCCGGATCCTGCGCCGCCTGTTGGCGCGCCTCCCAGCCGACGCGCTGCGCGTCCGCCTGATAATGCACTACCGAAGGCAGCAAATGGCGACCCTGTTCGTCGGCCAGCGTTTCCGCTTGCCCGCTGCGCACCGTGGCGACCAGCGAGTTGGTGGTGCCCAAGTCGATGCCGGCGGCCAGACGTCGCTGGTGCGGCGCGGCGCTGAGGCCAGGCTCACTAATTTGTAATAAGGCCATGTTGAAGCTTCCACAATCAGAATCAGAAGGTGTTACTCAAAACCCAGCAGTTTTTCTTCGAGTTGTTCAACCTGTTGCTGGAGTTTGTCCAAGAAGCGCAGCTTGCGCACGGTGTCGGCGGCGTCCGCCCACTGCTCACTGTCCAACTGCTGCAGCATCAGCGCGCTGCGCTGTTTGACCGAGGCGGCCAGCCGCGCGCCGAAATCGGCCAGCAGGCTTTCCGCCTCCGGCTTGCGCTCAATGGCGTCGAGCTCTTCGCGCAGTTCCAGCTGTTCCATCAGGAACGCGGTGTCGCGCATCGTATGCTGTTCGTTGCCCAGATCGAAGCCGTGCAACGATAGCATATACTCCGCGCGTTTTAACGGGTGCTTCAGCGCCTGGTAGGCTTCGTTGATGGTCGCCGCCTGCTGCAACGCCATCAGGCGTTCACGCTCCGGCTGGTTGGCGAAACGATCGGGGTGGAATTGGCGCTGCAGATCCTGGAAGCGGGACGCAAGCAGGCTGCCGTCCACGGTGTAGCGAACTGGCAGCCCGAATAAAGTAAAGTAATCCATAGCGTGCTCTGGGCGTTAGCGGATGAAGTTCCCCCGCCGAAACGGGGGAGCACGATGGACTGTCAGACGTTGAAACTCTCGCCGCAGCCGCACTCGCTTGAGACGTTCGGGTTGTTGAACTTGAAGCCTTCGTTCAGGCCTTCCTTAACGAAATCAAGCTCGGTGCCGTCAAGGTAGACCAGGCTCTTGCCGTCGATGATCACCTTGATGCCTTTGTCTTCAAACACGATGTCGTCATCGTTGGCTTCGTCAACAAATTCCAGCACGTACGCCATCCCGGAGCAGCCGGAAGTTCGCACTCCCAGACGCAGGCCGAGACCTTTGCCGCGGTTCGTCAAAAACGCCTGAACACGCTGCGCAGCGCTGTCGCTCATGGTAATAGACATCACAACCTCACACTTCACATCAAAGCCCGGCGCGGCCGGGCCGACTCAGACAAATTACTTGGCGCTATGCTTGCTCTTATAGTCGGCAATCGCTGCTTTGATGGCGTCTTCAGCCAGGATCGAGCAGTGAATTTTGACCGGCGGCAATTCCAGCTCTTCGGCGATCTGGGTGTTTTTGATCGCTTCAGCCTGATCGAGCGACTTGCCTTTCATCCATTCGGTCACCAGCGAGCTGGAGGCGATGGCGGAACCGCAGCCGTAAGTTTTAAAGCGCGCGTCTTCGATGATGCCTTCATCGTTAACCTTGATTTGCAGCTTCATCACGTCGCCGCAAGCCGGCGCCCCTACCATGCCGCTGCCGACGGTAGGATCTTCGTTGTCGAAAGAACCCACGTTGCGCGGGTTTTCATAATGATCGATTACTTTTTCGCTGTAAGCCATGACCTTGCTCCTGAAACCTGAGAATTAATGATGCGCCCATTCGATGCTGTTGATGTCCACGCCCTGCTTGAACATCTCCCACAGCGGGGACAGATCGCGCAGACGGCCGATGGATTTACGCACCAGTTGAATGGTGTAGTCGATCTCTTCTTCCGTGGTGAAACGCCCCAGGGAGAAACGGATCGAGCTGTGCGCCAATTCATCGCTCATGCCCAGCGCGCGCAGCACGTAGGACGGCTCGAGGCTGGCGGAGGTACAGGCTGAACCGGAAGAAACGGCCAGGTCTTTCAGCGCCATGATCAGCGACTCGCCTTCAACGTAGTTGAAGCTGACGTTCAGGATGTTCGGTGCGCCGTGCTCCAGATCGCCGTTCAGATACACTTCTTCCATATCTTTCACGCCGTTCCACAGACGATCGCGCAGGGTGCGCAGACGCGCCATCTCTTCGGTCATCTCTTCTTTGGCGATGCGATAAGCTTCGCCCATGCCGACGATCTGGTGGACAGGCAGGGTGCCGGAACGCATGCCGCGCTCGTGACCGCCGCCGTGTACCTGCGCTTCGATGCGGATGCGCGGCTTGCGACGCACGTACAGCGCGCCGATGCCTTTCGGGCCATAGATTTTGTGGCCGGAGAACGACATCAGGTCGACTTTCAGCTTGCTCAGATCGATAGGCAGTTTGCCCACGCTCTGGGTGGCGTCAACGTGGTAGATGATACCGCGCGCACGGCACATTTCGCCGATCGCGTCGATATCCTGCACCACGCCGATTTCGTTGTTGACGTGCATGATGGAGACCAGGATGGTGTCATCGCGCATCGCCGCTTCGAGATCCTGCAGGCTGATGATGCCGTTGCTCTGCGGCGCCAGGTAGGTGACTTCAAACCCTTCGCGCTCCAGCTGACGGCAGGTGTCGAGCACGGCTTTATGTTCGGTTTTGCTGGTGATGATGTGCTTGCCTTTTTTCTGGTAGAAATTGGCAGCGCCTTTGATCGCCAGGTTGTCGGATTCGGTCGCCCCGGAGGTGAAGACGATTTCGCGCGGATCGGCGCCCACCAGTTCGGCGATTTGGTTACGGGCGATGTCTACCGCCTCTTCCGCCTGCCAACCGAAACGGTGGGAACGGGAAGCCGGGTTGCCGAAAGTGCCGTCCAGGGTCAAAAACTGCATCATCTTCTCAGCAACGCGCGGGTCAACCGGCGTCGTTGCTGAGTAATCCAGATAAATCGGTAATTTCATTGCTCTTGTGCTCCGTACATCACTTCCAAAAACTAAAATAATTTCGCCAGCTGCTTATGCGCGCAGATTAACGTTGATAGTTTCTTGCGGACGACCGTTGGCCGTGCGGCGCGTATCGTTGTTTTGACGATCCGCCACCACCAGCACTTCCTGGTTGTTGACCAGTTCAGCCAGCGTAATGTTGTTCAGGAACCCGCTGATGCGCTCGCTCAGATCGCGCCACAGGGCGTGGGTCAAGCAGCGATCGCCGCCCTGACACCCTTCTTTGCCCTGGCAACGGGTTGCATCTACCGATTCATCGACGGCAGTGATGACAGCGCCAACGGCGATCTCACCCGCGTCTTTACCCAGCAGATAACCACCGCCCGGACCGCGCACGCTGGCCACCAGGCCATTCTTGCGCAGACGGGAGAATAATTGTTCCAGATAAGAGAGCGAAATACCCTGGCGTTCGGAAATGTCCGCCAGTGGCACCGGCCCTTCCTGGGAATGCAGCGCTACGTCGAGCATAGCGGTTACGGCATAACGGCCTTTGGATGTCAGTCTCATAGCTCAATGGTTACCTGTTGGTCAAATATGGCCGAAAGTCTGACATTCCTGAGTAAATCAGTCAACTATTTAACCTAGTAATTAACTCAAGTATTAGCACGTTTTGAACTTAGCAAGAACAAAGGTATATAAAATACATGTTATAACCTTTGGATAACTAATACTATTGTCGCCCACCGTTATGCCGCATCAATTAATTACCTTGATGTTTATCCTGTTTCTCGATCGAAGTCAGCATGCCGCGCAGGATATTCAGCTCCTGCCCTTCCGGGCGCGCGCGGGTGAACAGCCGACGCAGGCGGCTCATCACCTGGCCCGGATGGGACGGGCGAATGAAGCCGGTACGCTGCAGCGTCTGCTCCAGGTGCTGATAGAAACGCTCGAGGTCGTCCACCAGCGGATACGGCGTCTCTTCCAGCTGTGGCGCGCCCGCCTGTTGGCGATCGAGGTAAGCCACGCGCACTTCGTACGCCAGGATCTGCACCGCCATCGCCAGGTTCAGCGAGCTGTAGTCCGGGTTGGCCGGAATGGCGACGTGGTAGTGGCACTTCTGCAATTCATCGTTGGTCAGCCCGACGCGTTCACGGCCGAACACCAGCGCCACCGGCGCGTGCTCGCCCTCGTGCACCGCGCGCACGCCGCATTCACGCGGCTCCAACATCGGCCACGGCAGGGTGCGAGAGCGCGCGCTGGTGCCCACCACCAGGCTACAGCCGGCGATGGCGTCATCGAGGGTATCGACGATGGTGGCGTTGCCGATCACGTCGCTGGCGCCGGCGGCCAGGGCGATGGCCTGAGAATCGGGTTTGATCAGCGGATTAACCAGATAAAGGTTGGTTAACCCCATGGTTTTCATGGCTCTGGCGGTCGAGCCCATGTTGCCGGTATGTGAAGTCTCTACCAGAACAATGCGGATATTGTGCAGCATACAAACTCTGAGCGTGGCGGAAAATCGCAGCATCTTAACACAGCCGTAGGCAATTTGCCGAACAGCTGCTATACTTCGCGCCGTTTCCTGTTCTTTAACATCCTAGTTGGAAGATACCCATGCATCCGATGCTGACTATCGCCGTGCGCGCTGCGCGCAAGGCCGGTAACCTGATTGCCAAAAACTACGAAACCCCGGACGCTGTAGAAGCGAGCCAGAAAGGGACCAATGACTTCGTCACCAACGTCGATCGCGATGCAGAGCATCTGATCATCGACGTCATCCGCAAGTCTTATCCGCAACACAGTATCGTGAGCGAAGAACGCGGTGAGCTGATCGGCGAAGATCGCGATGTGCAATGGGTGATCGATCCACTGGATGGCACTGCAAACTTCATCAAACGTTTCCCTCATTTCTCCGTTTCCATCGCCGTACGCATCAAAGGCCGCACTGAAGTGGCCGTGGTTTACGATCCGATGCGTAACGAACTGTTCACCGCCACGCGCGGTCAGGGCGCCCAGCTCAACGGTTACCGTCTGCGCGGCACCAACGCCAAAGATCTGGATGGCACCATCCTGGCGACCGGCTTCCCGTTCAAAGTCAAACAGCACGCAACGCCTTATATCAACATCGTCGGCAAGCTGTTCACCCAGTGCGCGGACTTCCGCCGCACCGGTTCCGCTGCGCTGGATCTGGCCTATGTGGCCGCCGGCCGCGTAGACGGTTTCTTCGAAATCGGCCTGAAGCCGTGGGACTTCGCCGCGGGCGAACTGCTGGTGCGTGAATCCGGCGGCCTGGTCACCGACTTCGTCGGCGGCCACAACCACTTCAGCTCCGGCAACGTGGTCGCAGGCAACCCGCGCGTGGTGAAAGCCATGCTGGCCACCATGCGTGAAGAACTGAGCGAAGCGCTGAAGCGTTAATCGCCAGAAGCTAATCGAAAAAAAGCGCTGCCGATGCAGCGCTTTTTTTATGCCAGTCAGCGGGAGAAGGGGCGGATACCGCCGCCGAATTCCGGCTGCGCGCTGACGTACAGCAACAGCCCGGCGGCCAACAGGATCAGCCCCCCGGCCAGCGCCAACGCCCCCCAGGCCACCGCGCTCCAGGCGGCGGGCGCACGCGAACGGCTGAGGCGCACCGCCAGCCGGCGGCTGTAATGCACCAGCAGCGCCAGCATGGAGATGGTCAACGAGGTGCCGAACGCCATCGCCAGCGCGGAGATCACTCCCCAGCCAAACACGCCGATCACCTTGGAAAACAGCAGCACCAAAATCGCCCCCGAACAGGGACGCATGCCCATCGCCAGCACGATGGCGGTCTGGGTGCGCCAATCGCTTCCTGCCTGCAGCTCGCTGTCGCTCGGCAGATGCCGGTGGCCGCAGCCGCAATCGGCGCTGTGCACATGCTCCGCCGCCAGCGGCGTCAGGCTGTTGATGCGCAGCGCCGGCGCCGGGCGCATCGCCTTGATCGCCGCAAACAGACGTTTCAGCGCGCGCCAACTCAGCAACACGCCAAGCAACATCACCAGAATAAAGCTGCCCTTCTCCAGCCAGAAGCTGCTTTGGTGCAGCTGGCGCGAAGAGAGCTGCAATACCACCAGCATCAGCGTGACCAGCGCGATCGCCACCCCGCCCTGCACCAGCGAAGCGGCAAAGGTCAGCTTCAGGCTGCTTTTCAGCCGCGCCGGGTGAGTGGCCAGATAGGTGGCGATCACCACTTTGCCGTGGCCGGGGCCGAGCGCATGCAAAACGCCATAGCCGAGGCTGAACAGCACCAGCGCCAACCCTGCCTGCTGCGGCGCGGCCTTCACCTGCTGCAACAACCCCGCCATCTGCTGGTGCAGCGCTTTTTGCCATACCACGCTCTGCATCAGCAGCTGCGGCCAATAGTGCCACGCCAGCAGCGCGGCGGCCGCCAGCGCCAGCGTGAACGGCAGCAGCGGCCACAGGCCGAAAGCCCAGTGGCGCCGGTTTATCGTCGGTTGCGAGAGATTCAGCGACATTGCAGCGTCACCCGCTGGGCGAACTGCTGCCCCAGCGCCAGGTCTTCACCGGGCGAGTCGTTCTTGTCGAGCGACAGCGCATAGGCCTGCAGCGACGCATTCGGCTTCGGCGTCATCAGCTTGTAGCTGCACTGCTGCGCCATCTCCGGCGGCAAATGCAGCGCATTTTGGTCTTTATAGGTCATATCCACGAAATAAGTCGGATCGTAAGTAGAAAGCTCGAACGGCTTGCCCGCCAGCGGCTGCGGCTCGGCCAACGGCAGCACGAACTCCAGCACCGCCTGGTTGCCCTGGCGCGACAGGTGATATTCGCTGGGCAAGTTCAGGTATTTCACCGGTTTACCGCCGCGGTAAAGGTCGGTGAAATAGTGCTGCCCCAGCACGTTGGCCATCACTTCCGCCGCCAGCTTTTTCCACACTTCCGAATCGCTCTTGGCGTTTTTCGCATCGTAGAGCAGATCCGCCGAGGTGATTTCATCCATCACCCACACCATTTTCAGGCCGACCAACCGCTGGTCCTTGGCGACGAAGGTAGTGTTCATATCGATAAAGCTGTGCGGATGAGCGATCGCACCGGCGCTGAACACGGCGCCAAAGGCAGCCAAAAGTCGACGTAACTTCATCATTATCCTGCTTTACCTATATTTGTTATAACGTAACACAAATAAATGTCGAACGGCCCGCCTCTGCCGGCGATATTTGTGACGAAAGTTGTAAGCCGAAGTAAAAGCCGCGCGTTAACCCTGCCGGCACAAAGCCTTTTGCTATGCTTAGGCATAATCGCAACCTTTTATGCCGGAAGGTGATATGAGCCTGGACACCTCTCCCGTGCCTGAGCTCTCCGGACAACAACGGCGCTGCCATCTGCTGCTGATGCTGTACACGCTGGAGCCCGAGTTACAGCTGGAGACCCTCAGCCGAATCAATGGCGTCGCCCCCCCGATAACCCGGCAAGATATAGCCGAGGTGGCCAGTGAAATCCAGCGTTTCCACCATCTGGAGATCGCCGTCGATCCCGACCATGGCTACCGATTGAGGGGCAGCGCGCTCAACCAACGCCTGTGCCTGCTCCATTGGCTAAGGCGCACCCTGCGCTGCAGCCCGCGGTTCGTCGAAGACGATTTCGCCCCGCGCCTGCGGCAAGCGCTGGCGGCCGATGCCGAGTCGACATCGCTGTTGGCCCAGGCGCTCGACGCCTGCGAGCCGCTGCTCAATCGTCACTTTGACGCGCGCGACCGCCAATTCCTGCAGCATTATCTGCTCTACTGCGCCTGGCAAAACCGCCTGCAGCAACACCCGCGTTTCGACGCCGTTCAGCGCGACTGGCTGCGGCAAAAACCGGAGCAGCAAGCCGCCGCCTGGCTGCATCAGACCTGCAACCGGCTGTTTAACCAGCCGCCGCACGCGGACGAGCGCGATTTCCTGGCGCTGACCTTCACCCTGTTGAAAAGCCACAGCTACCACAGCAACGACTCGGCGCATGAGCAGCGGTTGATGACGGCGATCGACAGCATGGTCGAGCGATTCCAGCAGCTGTCCGGCATGGCTTTCAGCAGCAAGGCGGAGCTGGTCAGCCAGCTGTTCGCCCATCTGGCGCCGGCGCTGGAGCGCTGCCGTTTCGCCATCGGCATCGACAATATGCTGCTGGAAGAAGTGGTGCGCAAATACCCGCGGCTGATGCGCACCACGCAGGAAGCGTTGAAACCGCTGGAGCAGGAGTACGGCGTGCATTTTTCCAACGAAGAGGCGGGCCTGGTGGCCATCAGCTTCGGCGCCTGGCTGATGCAGGACAACGCGCTGCAGGAAAAACAGGTGCTGCTGCTGACGCTGGATAACCCGCAGTTGGAAGAGGAAGTGGAATATCAGATCCGCGAGCTCACGCTGCTGCCGCTGAACATCAAGTATCTGCCGCTGAGCGACTATCTGTGCGGCGGAGCGCCGCAGGGCGTCACGCTGGTGATCACCCCCTACGCGGCGGTGCACAGCGCTCCGCACCCGCCGCTGATCTATACCGAACTGCCGCTGGAAAACCGCCAGCGCCAGGCCATCCGCGCGCTGCTGGAAGCCCCTTAATCACCGGCTGACGCTGACCGCCGGCGGCCGGATGAACAAGGCCGGCGCCGCGACCGCCGCCATCACCCAGAACACCCCGCCCTGCCAATGTTCGAACAGGAACCCGGCAATGACCGTCATGACGGCGATACCGCCGCCCATCGCCAGCGCCGAATACACCGCCTGCAGTTGGATCACCTCTTGCCCCTGGCGCGCGGCGATAAAGCGCATCGCCGCCAGATGGCACACGGTGAAGGTGCCGCAGTGCAGGATCTGGATCAGCAGCAGCCAACCCAGCTCGGTGCTGTAGGCCATCAGGCTCCAGCGCAACACGCCGCAACAGGCGGAAAGCAGCAGCAGGTTGCGCGCATTCCAGCGGCGGAACAGCACGTTGCTGCTGGCGAAAATAATCACTTCCGCCACCACGCCCAGCGACCACAGATAACCGATGGTCGAGGCCGAATAGCCCGCCTCCTGCCAGTAAATGGAGCCGAAGCTGTAGTAACCGGCGTGCGCGCCCTGCAGCAGCGTGACGCACAACAGGAAGCGCCACACCGGCCCTTCTTTCAACAGCGCCCACAGCGAACGCTCGGCCCCACCGTGCGTGCGCGCTTCGCCCTGCGGCATCACGCTCGGCTTCAGCAGCATGCCCAGCAGCATCGCCAGCACGCTTAGGATCAGGCTGTAGAGAATGGCGTTATGGCCCCACACCGCCACCAGTTGCCCGGTCAGCGCCGAGCCGATGACGAACGCCAGCGAGCCCCACAGCCGCACCCGGCCGTAGTCCATGCGGATTTGCTTTTGCCAGGTGGCGGCCAGCGCGTCGGTC
This sequence comes from Serratia sp. X10, assembly GCF_017811775.1. Taxonomy (NCBI): domain Bacteria; kingdom Pseudomonadati; phylum Pseudomonadota; class Gammaproteobacteria; order Enterobacterales; family Yersiniaceae; genus Serratia; species Serratia sp. X10. The sequence continues at coordinate 142,709 of NZ_JAEIOH010000006.1, forward strand.
AGCGGCACCAGCGGCGAGAAGAACAGGTTGAACCCCGCTATCACCAGCATCAGCCAGCCCCAGCCGTTGCCGAAGCAGAAGCCAACTGCGAAAGCCAGGGTCAGCAGCGCCAGCAGGCGCAGCGCGGAAACCAGATGAGAGGGATCTTTAACGCGGGGAGCAATCAGTAAACTGCCGAGGAAGCGGGCCACCAAACCGGCGCCGAGCAATATGCCGATGGTTTCGGGCGCGATGCCCTCGCCTTTCAGCCACACGCCCCAGAACGGTAAGAAGATGCCATAGGAAAAGAAGTAGGTGAAATAACTGAGCGCGAGCCAACGCGTGGATTGCAGAACCATGATCCCTCCGGAGTGAGGGCAATACTTTGACAGAGCTCACACCTGCCCGCAATCTTCATTCCACGTCAATGCGTTAGAGTGCCAGACAGCTCACAGTTTGCCGCGAGCGGCCACAAAAAAACCCGCCGCAGCGGGTTTTTTCAGGCAAAAGCGGGATTATGCGTAAACCGGCAGGCGGGCGCAGATATCCAGCACTTTCTTCTTGGTGCGTTCGATGGTGGCTTCATCGTTGATGTTGTCCAGCACATCACAGATCCAACCGGCCAGTTCGCGCACGTCGGCTTCTTTGAAGCCGCGACGGGTCACGGCCGGGGTGCCGATACGCACGCCGGAGGTGACGAACGGGCTCTTCGGATCGTTCGGCACGCTGTTTTTGTTGACGGTGATGTTGGCGCGGCCCAAGGCAGCGTCCGCTTCTTTACCGGTCAGGTTTTTGTCGACCAGATCCAGCAGGAACAGGTGGTTATGGGTGCCGCCGGAGACCACTTTGTAGCCGCGCTGCAGGAACACGTCCACCATCGCCTTGGCGTTGACCGCCACTTGCTGCTGGTAAACCTTGAACTCAGGCTCCATCGCTTCTTTCAGCGCCACCGCCTTGCCGGCGATCACGTGCATCAGCGGGCCGCCCTGGCCGCCAGGGAACACGGCGGAGTTCAGCTTCTTGTACAGCTCTTCGTCGCCGCCCTTCGCCAGGATCAGGCCGCCGCGCGGGCCCGCCAGGGTTTTGTGGGTGGTGGTGGTGACGATGTGCGCGTGCGGTACCGGGTTCGGGTACACGCCGGCGGCGATCAGGCCGGCCACGTGCGCCATGTCGACGAACAGATAAGCGCCGATGCTGTCGGCGATTTCGCGCATTTTGGCCCAGTCAACCACGCCGGAGTAAGCGGAGAAGCCGCCGATGATCATTTTCGGCTTGTGGGTTTGCGCCTGTTTGGCCAGATCGTCATAGTCGATTTGACCTTTGTCGTCGATGCCGTAAGGCACCACGTTATACAGTTTGCCGGACAGGTTAACCGGGGAACCGTGGGTCAGGTGGCCGCCGTGCGCCAGGTTCATGCCCAGAATGGTGTCGCCCGGCTGCAGCAGCGCGGTGTAAACGGCGAAGTTAGCCTGGGAGCCGGAGTGCGGCTGCACGTTGGCGTAATCGGCGCCGAACAATTCTTTGGCGCGGTCGATAGCCAGCTGCTCAACGATATCCACGTATTCGCAGCCGCCGTAGTAACGCTTGCCCGGATAGCCTTCAGCGTATTTGTTGGTCAGCTGGGAACCCTGAGCCTGCATCACGCGCGGGCTGGTGTAGTTCTCAGACGCGATCAGCTCGATGTGCTCTTCCTGACGCACCACTTCCTGCTCCATGGCACGCCACAGTTCCGCATCGTAATCGGCAATGTTCATTTCACGCTTTAACATCCGGCATCTCCTGACTTAAATCAGCTAACTAAAAAATCACCAAATAACTACCCGTTTGGGTTCTGGGCCACAGTGTAAACCGTTTCGCCCTACCGAAGATAGGTCTTGACAGAGGTTTTTACGCAAACGATTGGCATAAGGCGGCGCAAGGCTTTGATCCGCGAAACGCCGCCGTTTATCAACGGACATTTCCTCATGCGAACAATGCGCTTTTTTCATGTTCTGTGAGCGCGATCGACGCCCGAAGAACACCGCAACGAAAACAAGGGTATTTACAAGCGGCGTGCAACCCAATAAGATGCATTTAAAATACATCATTAAGATTCTCGTCAAGAGCCCAACCCAAGGAGCGCTCCCATGCTGGATAGCCAAACCATCGCCACCGTAAAATCCACCATCCCCCTGCTGGCTGCAACCGGGCCGAAGCTGACCGCCCACTTTTACGATCGCATGTTCGCGCACAACCCGGAATTGAAAGACATTTTCAATATGAGCAACCAGCACAACGGCGATCAGCGTCAGGCGTTGTTCGACGCCATCTGCGCCTATGCCGCCAACATCGAGAACCTGGCGGCGCTGCTGCCGGCGGTGGAGCGCATCGCGCAGAAGCACACCAGCTTCAATATCCAGCCGGAACAATACCAAATCGTCGGCGGCCACCTGCTGGCGACGCTGGACGAAATGTTCAGCCCGGGTCAGGAAGTGTTGGACGCCTGGGGCAAAGCCTACGGCGTGCTGGCCAACGTGTTTATCCAGCGTGAAGAGCAGATTTATCAGCAGAGCGAAACCGACAACGGCGGCTGGCGCGATCTGCGCGCATTCCGCATCCTGAAGAAACAGCCGCAGAGCGACGTGATCTGCAGTTTCGTGCTGGCGCCGGTGGACGGCGGCCGGGTGGCGGACTTCAAACCGGGGCAATACCTGGCGGTCTACATCAAGCACGACAGCCTGGAGCATCAGGAAATTCGCCAGTACTCGCTGACCACCTCGCCAAACGGCGAGTTCTACCGCATCGCGGTGAAGCGCGAAGATCAGGGGAAAGTGTCCAACTACCTGCACCAGCAGGCGCAGGAAGGCGACGTGATCGACATCGCCCCGCCGCACGGCGACTTCTTCCTCGACGTGGCGCCGACCACGCCGGTGGCGCTGATCTCCGCCGGCGTCGGCCAAACCCCGATGCTCGGCATGCTCAACAGCCTGCACGACAGCCAACACCAGGCGCAGGTCCACTGGCTGCACGCGGCGGAAAACGGCAGCGTGCATGCCTTTGCCGAGGAAGTGGCGGATATTGCCGGGCGCATGCCGAATCTTAGCCGCCATGTGTGGTACCGCGAGCCGGGCGCCGATGACGTGGAAGGCCGCGACTACCACAGCCGCGGATTGATGGATTTGAGCGCGCTGCAAGGCAGCCTGGCCGATCCGCAGATGCACTATTACTTCTGCGGCCCGGTGGCCTTCATGCAGTTCGTGGGCAAACAGTTGCTGGAGATGGGCGTAGAGGCCGAACGCATCCACTACGAATGCTTCGGCCCGCATAAGGTGCTGTAATGCTTGCGGAGCGCGGCCGTCAGACCGCGCTCCCTCTTCATTTCGCCTGCAGTTGGCGCGCGTCCTGCACCTGCTGCACCGTTACCGGCGCCGCCTGGTTGCCCCAGCTTCCCCGCAGATAGCTCATCAGGTCGGCCGCCTGCCGATCGTTCAACGCCCAGCCGTAAGCCGGCATCCCGAGCGCCATCGCCTGCTGCGTGATCGGGGTATGCGCCCCTTCCAGCACCACCCGCAGCGCGGTCAGCGGATTGTCCGCCGTTACCGTGGCGTTGCCCGCCAGCGCCGGAATGGCAAAATCGGTACCTTCACCTTGATTGCCGTGGCAGGTCGAGCAGTACATCGCATAGGTCGCCTTGCCGCCCGAATTATCCGCCTGCGCAGCAGATGAAGCAGGTTTGGCGGCGGTGTCCGGCGTCAGGCTGCGCAGGTACACCGCGATGGCGTTCAGATCGCCGGCGCTGAGGTACTGCGTACTGTGGGTCACCACCTCGCTCATCGGCCCGGCGACCGCCGCATGGCGGCTGCGGCCGGTTTTCAGCAGCGCCGTCACCTCTTCCGGCGGCAGGCCGCGCAGGTTGGAAGCGTACCAGCCGTCCAGCTCGGCGCCGCTCAGGAACACCGGTTCCTTACCGTCCAGCCCCTTCTCCTGCATCGCCCAACCGCGCGGCGTATGGCAGCTGCCGCAGTGGCCCGCGCCCTGCACCAGGTAGGCGCCGCGATTCCACTCGGCGCTTTGCTGTGGATCGGCCTGATACGGCTGGTCGTCGTGGAACAGCTTATTCCACACCGCCAGCGGCCAACGCATCGACAGCGGCCAGCTGATGTCGCTGGCGCGGTTGGCGACGTTCTGCGCCGGCACCTCGTTCATCAGATAGTCATACAGCGCGCGCATGTCTTCCGCGCTCATTTTGGCGTACGAGGTGTACGGCATCGCCGGATAAAGCCGGTGACCGTCTTTGGCGATCCCCTGACGCATGGCGCGATCGAACTCTTCGAACGAGTAAGCGCCGATGCCGTGCAGCTTGTCCGGCGTGATGTTGGTGGCGTAGATAGCCCCGAGCGGCGTCGGGAACTTCATGCCGCCCGCCAATTCGGCGCCGCCCGGCGCGGTATGGCAGGCGGTGCAGTCACCGGCTTTGGCGACGTATTCCCCGGCCGACATCGCCTGGGCCGAGCCGCCGGCGGCCAGCAGGCTCAACAGGTACAGCGAGCGCAGACTCATGCTCCCTCCTTGGCGGCAACCTTGCCGTAGGCCAGTTCGTTAACCGCGCGCCACGCCTGATCGATCGCCGAGTTGGCGTACGGGCTCCAGTCGGCATCGGAGTTGGCAATAGCGATCTTGCCGATCGGCTGCCGCGCCGTTTCGATGATTTTCTTGGCTTCGTCTTCGTCGTCAAACAGCCCGTTGAGGAAGTAGGAGTAACCGTGCGACCAGCGGTTGACGGTGATCGCCTGAATGTCGCGCTGATGATCGAAGCCGGCCTCGCCCAGCATGCCCTGCAGCTGTTCGCGGATCATCTGTTCGTGCACTTCGAACGGCGTGCCCAGCAGCAGCGCGCGCCCTTTACGCGACTGTTCGCGCGTGCTGAGGCCGCTGCCCGGCAGCGTCGGCACATACACCATATGCAGGCCGATCGGCCGATCCGGATCGCGCGGGTGCTGATAGCCGCCCATGCTCACCGGATAGTCCAGCTTCACGCGGCTGTACGGCGCGGCCGGCGAATAAACCTCGTGCACGCCCAGCTTGATGAACGGCTGCCAGTTGCGGATCACCACCTTGCTGTACACCAGCGGCGCCTTGACGTTCTGTTTCAGCGCCTCCTGCTGCTCGTGCGACATCTCCGGCACCAGATACGGGATCATCATGTTGTAGCCGGCCATCACCACCTGCCCGGCGCGCACTTTGGTCATCTTCTCGCCGGTCATGTAGGTGACTTCCACCTTGTCGCCGACGTTGGCCGCGTGCAGACCTGTGCTGTTCAAACGCAGCTTCACCGGCGATTCCGGCCGATCGAGCTGGCTGTAGTCGAATTTGGCCAGCACCACGTCGTTCATGTCCTTGCCGGCCGGCGCCACCGCCGGGATCAGCTGGCGCACCATCAGGCGCGCCAGCGTGGCGTTGCCGTCCGGGAAGTGGAACACGTAAGGATCGTCGAGATCCGCCTGCGACTCTTCGTCCAGCGGCGGCAGATTCATGCCGTCAAGGCCCGGCAGATCGCAGATGCGCGCATCGCTGCACGAGGTGCCGTCGATGCCCACCGCCTGGAAGTCGTTGGTGGTCTGCTGGAAATAGCGGATCGCCAGTTCGCTCAGGCCCACTTTTTCACGCAGGAACTGGGTATAGCTGTGGGTATCGAGCCACTCGACCTTCTGCTCCTGCGTCATCTCCGGCAGATAATCCTTCTCCACCGTGTGCAGCGCAATCAGCGCCTGGCGATCGCTTTCCGGCAGCGGGAAATCGCCGATGAACGCTTCATAAGAACGGCCGTTGAGGCGATCGCGCGGAATGTCGTCCGCCACCGTGCGCCCCGGATCGCCGCTCACCACCTTGTCGACGCCGAAGTTCTTGCGATCGAAGTAAACGCCGCGGCTCAAATTCAAATCCGGGTAGAAGGTGGTGTCGAAAGCCTGTTCCAGTTGGTCGATATCGACGCCGAGCTTGCGCAGCAGCCCCATCGCCACCGGGCTGAAGTTGGAGCGCGGCGACTGCAGCGATTCGCTGCCGCCGTAGCCGAGCAGCATGCCGTCGTCGCTGTTGAACTCGTTGCGCTTGGCGTGGCCGCCGAAGTCGTCGTGATTGTCGATCAAAAGAATGCGCTGCCGCTCGCCTTTCAGCTGCTGCCAGAAACAGGCGGCCGCCAGCCCGCTGATGCCGGCGCCGACCACCACCAGATCGAACTCTTCAACGGCGGGCACGCTGCCGAAATCAAAGGTTTTGCCGTCGCGCCCCAGCTGGTGCGCATGCTCGAACGAGCCCGGATGGTTGCCCCGCAACCCGGTCAGCGCCGGCGGATAGTACAGGGTTTGATTGGCGGTTTGCGGCGACGCGCGCAAGATTTGCAGCGGCGTCAACCCGGCGGCGATGGTGATCGCCACCCCGTTGAGAAAATCGCGTCTGGTGATACCCATATAGGCTTCCTTTCAATTTTTATTATCATCAGCCGGCCGGAGCCGGCTCGAAGGCCGCGCTATTGTGCGGATAATTACTGTAAAATCAATGTTTGAACATCACATGACGAATGGCCGTATAATCCTCCAGCCCATACATCGACATATCCTTGCCGTAGCCGGACAATTTCTGGCCGCCGTGCGGCATTTCGCTCACCAGCATGAAGTGGGTGTTCACCCAGGTGCAGCCGTATTGCAGGCGGGCGCTTAAGCGATGCGCGCGGCCCACGTCGCGGGTCCACACGGACGACGCCAGCCCGTAATTGGATTCGTTCGCCCAGGCCAGCACCTGCTCTTCGTCGTCGAACGGCGTCACCGTCACCACCGGGCCGAACACTTCGCGCTGCACGATCTCATCGTCCTGGCGCGCGCCGGCCAACAGCGTCGGCTGGAAGTAGTAGCCCGGCCCTTTCACCTTCTCGCCGCCGGTCACCACCTGCACGTGCGGCAACGCTTTGGCTCGCTCGACAAAACCGGCCACCCGCTCCAGATGCTGGGCGGTAATCAACGGCCCCAGCTCGGTGGTCTCGTCGTCCGGCGCGCCGATCTTCAGGCTGGCCACCGCCTCGCCCAGCCGCTTGACCAGCTCGGGATAAATGCTTTTCTGCGCGTAGATGCGGCACGCGGCGGTGCAATCCTGCCCGGCGTTGTAGAAGCCGAAACCGCGAATGCCGTCGACCACCTGCTGCAGATCGGCATCGTCGAACACCAGCACCGGCGCCTTGCCGCCCAGCTCCATATGGGTGCGCTTAATGCCGGCGGCGGTATGGGCGATGATGTGCTCGCCGGTGGCGATCGACCCGGTCAGTGACACCATGCGCACCTTGTCATGACCGGTCAGCCGATCGCCCACGCCGGCGCCGCGCCCGAACAGCACGTTGAGCACGCCCGGCGGGAACAGCCCGGCGGCCAGTTCGGCCAGTTTGAAAGTGGTCAGCGGCGTCTGCTCAGAAGGCTTGATCACCACGCAGTTGCCCGCCGCCAGCGCCGGCGCCAGCTTCCAGGCCGCCATCATCAGCGGGTAGTTCCACGGCGCGATCGAGGCCACCACGCCGAGCGGATCGCGGCGGATCATCGAGGTGTGCCCGGCCAGATACTCACCGGCCGCCATGCCGGTCAGGCAGCGGCTGGCGCCGGCGAAGAAGCGAAACACGTCGGCCACCGCCGGCAGCTCGTCGTTCAGCACGCAGTGATAAGGCTTGCCGCAGTTGAGCGACTCCAGCCTGGCGAAGGTCTCGGCATGCTCGTCGATCAGATCCGCCAGCTTGAGCAGGTGCTCGGCGCGCTCCTTCGGCGTGGTTTGCCCCCAGGCGGCGAACGCGGCGTCCGCCGCCAGCACTGCGCGATCGACCTGCTCCGGGCTGGCCTCCGCCACCTGCGCGATCACTTCGCCGGTCGCCGGGTTATACACCGGCTGGGTAGCGCCCTGGCCATTCACCAGTTGGCCGTCAATCAACAGTTGGCTTTGCATAGGGTTATCCTTTTATCAGAGGTCGGGTAAGGAAATTATTTGCCGCTGCCGGCGACGCTTTCCCCACCTTTGGTCAGGTAGTAAGCGCCGAGGATCGGCAGCATGGTCAACAGCATCACCGACAGCGCCACCACGTTGGTGATTGGCACGTCGCGCGGGCGACCGAGCTGGTTCAGCAGCCACAGCGGCAGCGTGCGCTCGTGGCCGGCGGTAAAGGTGGTCACGATGATTTCGTCGAACGACAGCGCAAACGCCAGCATGCCGCCGGCCAGCAGCGCCGAGCCGAGGTTCGGCAAGATCACGTAACGGAAGGTTTGCCAGCCGTCGGCGCCGAGATCCATCGACGCTTCGATCAGGCTGTACGAGGTGCGGCGGAACCGGGCGATGACGTTGTTGAACACGATCACCACGCAGAACGTCGCATGGCCGACGACGATGGTCAGGATGCCGGGCTCGATGTTCAGCGCCTTGAACGCCGCCAGCAGCGCCAGGCCGGTGACGATCCCCGGCAGCGCAATCGGCAGCAGCAACAGCAGCGAAATGCTGTCCTTGCCGAAGAAATCGCGCCGATACAGCGCCGCCGCCGCCAGGGTGCCGAGCACCAGCGCGATGGCGGTCGCCAGGCAGGCGATCTGCGCCGACAGCAGCACCGCATCGATAATGTCCTGCCGCCCGGCGGCGACGTTGAACCAGTGCAGCGTGAAGCCCTTCGGCGGGAAGCTGAAGGCCGCGTCTTCGGTGTTGAAGGCGTAGATGGCGATGATCGCCAACGGGAAATGCAGGAAGACCAGTCCGCCCCAGGCGGCCAGCTTCAGCCCTAAGGGCGCGCGTTCAGAGTGCATCGAAAGCCCCCAGACGTTTGACGATGGAAAGGTAGATGGCGATCAGGACGATCGGCACCAGCGTAAAGGCCGCGGCCATCGGCATATTGCCGATCGCGCCCTGCTGGGCGTACACCATGCTGCCGATGAAATAGCCCGGCGGCCCCACCAGCTGCGGCACGATAAAGTCGCCCAGCGTCAGCGAGAAAGTGAAGATCGACCCGGCGGCGATGCCCGGCACCGCCAGCGGCAAAATGACGTGACGGAAGGTCTGCGCCGGCCGGGCGCCCAGATCCGCCGAAGCGTGCAGCAGCGAGGGCGGCAGGCGCTCCAGCGCCGCCTGGATCGGCAGGATCATGAACGGCAGCCAGATATAGACGAACACCAGAAAACGCCCCAGCCCCGAGGTCGACAGCGTGTTGCCGCCGACGCCGGGCACCGTCAGCAGCGAAGCCAACAGCGGCTCCAGCCCCATGTGCTGCAGGAACCACTGCGCCACGCCGTCTTTCGCCAGCAGCAAAGTCCAGGCATAGGCTTTGACGATATAGCTGGCCCACATCGGCATCATCACGGCGATGTAAAAGAACGCCTTGACGCGGCCGCTGGTGTAACGCGCCATGTAATAGGCGATGGGGAACGCCAGCGCCGCGCTGGCCAGCGACACCAGCACCGCCATGGTCAGCGTGCGCAGGATGATGTCGTAGTTGGCCGGGTTGAACAGCGCCGCGAGGTTGGCGAAGGTCAGATCCGGCGTCACCGCCATGGTGAAATCGTCGAAGGTGTAAAATCCTTGCCACAGCAGCGTCAGCAGCGAACCGAGGTACACCGCGCCGAACCACAGCAGCGGCGGCACCAGCAGTAACAGCAGATACAGCGTCGGCCGGCGATAGAGCCAGGTCGACAGCGCGCGCACGGTACCGCCGCGCGCCGGGGGGGAATCGATGCTCATGTCCATCTCACCTCTCCTCCAGCAGCGGCACCATCGCCGCGCGCGGCCAGCAGGCGACGATCGGCTGGCCGATCTGCCGCTGTTGCCCTGCGGCGATCCACTGCGGATTGGCCTGGCTGACCAGCAGCTTTTCGCCGCCGTTCAGCGCGATTTCATACCGCGTGGCCGCGCCCTGGTAATGGATTTCCTGCAGCGTGCCCTGCACCTGGATCTCGTCCTGCGCCGCGCCGCCGTGCTCCAGCAGGCGGATATGTTCCGGCCGGATCGAGAAGGTTCGGCTTTCGCCAAGCAGGCGCTGCGCCAGCTCGCTGCGCACCACGTTGGAGGTGCCGACGAACTCGGCGACGAACGGCGTCTTCGGCCGCATGTAAAGTTCGCGCGGCGTATCCACCTGTTCGATGCGGCCGTTATTGAACACCGCCACCCGATCGGACATCGACAGCGCTTCGCTTTGATCGTGGGTGACGAAAATAAAGGTGATGCCCAGCTGACGCTGCAGCTTCTTCAGCTCGCCCTGCATCTGCTCGCGCAGCTTGAGATCCAGCGCGCCGAGCGGCTCGTCCAGCAGCAGCACCCGCGGCCGATTGACCAGCGCGCGCGCCAACGCCACGCGCTGACGCTGGCCGCCCGACAGGTGCGCCGGTTTACGTTCGGCAACGAAACCGAGCGCCACGCTCTCCAGCGCCTCTTGCGCCCGCGCCAGCCGCTCGCGTTTGGCGACGCCCTTCACCATCAGGCCGTAGGCGACGTTTTCCAGCACCGACATGTGCGGGAACAGCGCGTAATCCTGAAACACGGTGTTCACGTCGCGCTGGTACGGCGGCAGGTTGGCGGCTTCCTGACCGTGAATGCGAATCGAGCCGGAAGTCAGCTGTTCAAAGCCGGCGATCAGGCGCAGGCAGGTGGTTTTGCCCGAGCCGGACGGCCCGAGCATGGAGAAGAATTCCCCGTCCTGAATATCGATGGATACCCGATCCACGGCGCGAACATCGCCGAAAGTCCGCGAAACATCGATGAATTGCACGGCAATGGTCATTTTCTGTGCTCCATACGGATGTGATTCGGGCGCAGCGGGCTGCGCCCCGCGGCTTAGCGGCCGCCCATGATGGCGATGTAATCCTGGGTCCAGCGGCTGTACGGCACGAACTTGCCGCCCTGCGCCTGAGGCGTTTTCCAGAAGGCGATTTTGTCGAACTGATTGAAGCCGTTGGTTTCGCAGCCCTTCTCACCCAGCAGCGCACTGGCCTTGCAGCCCGCCGGCGAAGCCGGCACCGACCCGAACCAGGCCGCCACGTCACCCTGCACCTTCGGCTCCAGCGACCAGTTCATCCACTGGTAGGCGCAGCTCGGGTGTTTGGCGTCGCTGTGCAACATGGTGGTGTCCGCCCAGCCGGTCACGCCCTCTTTCGGGAACACGGTGGCGATCGGCTGCCCCTCGCCCTTCAGGGCGTTGGCCTGATACGGCCAGGCGCTGGAAGCCACCACGCCTTCGTTTTTAAAGTCGCTCATCTGCACCGAGGTATCGTGCCAGTAGCGGTGGATCAGCGCGTGCTGGCTGCGCAGCAGCTTCAGCGCCGCCTGATACTGTTCTTCGTTGAGCTGGTAAGGATCGCTGATGCCGAGCTGCGGTTGGGTGGCCTTCAGGAACAGCGCCGCGTCGGCGATGTAGATCGGGCCGTCGTAAGCCTGCACCCGCCCCTGGTTGCTCTTGCCGTCCGGCAGGTTCTGCTGCTGGAAGATCACCGCCCAGCTGTCCGGCGGCGTCGGGAAGGTTTTGGTGTTGTACATCAGCAGGTTCGGCCCCCACTGGTACGGCGTGCCGTAGGTTTTGCCGTCCACGGTATACCAGGCGCCGTTCAGCAGGCGCGGATCGATGTTCTTCCAGTTCGGGATCAGCGCGGTGTTGATCGGCTGTACCCGCTTGCCGAAGATCAGACGCAGCGAGGCGTCGCCGGAGGCGGTCACCAGATCGTAGCCGCCCTTGGCCATCAGGCTGACCATTTCATCGGAGGTGGCGGCGGTCTTCACGTTCACCGCACAGCCGGTTTGCTTCTCAAACTGGGTGACCCAGTCGTAGTTTTTGTCGGACTGGCCGCGTTCGATGTAGCCGGGCCAGGCGATGATGTCCAGCCGGCCTTCGCCTTTGCCCAGCGACTGCGGCAGATCGGCCGCCTGAGCCAGGCCGCACAGCACGGTGAGACAGAGCGCGGAGACGGTGGTGGTGACTGCGGTAGTTTTTCTCATCGTAATTACCCCTGTGTTGCGTATCTGTGTGCGGCAGGGAACGGCTGCCGCCCGATTTTGCTTTATAGAACCGCTAGAAGCTGGCTTTGAACTTCGCCATTACGTGCCTGACAACGCTGTAATCCTGCAGCGAATCGCTGGACAGATCCTTGCCGTAGCCGGAGCGTTTCAGGCCGCCGTGCGGCATTTCGCTCGCCAAGGTGAAATGGGTGTTGATCCAGGTGCTGCCGTACTGCAGATGGGCGGCGATGTGCAGCGCCCGATCGATATTTTGCGTCCACACCGACGAAGCCAGCCCATATTCCGAGTCGTTGGCCCACTCGACCGCCTGCGCCAGATGCTCGAAGCGCGTGACGCTGACCACCGGCCCAAACACCTCGCGCTGCACGATCTCGTCGCTTTGCAGGCAGCCCGCCAGCAGGGTCGGCTGATAGTAGAATCCCGGCCCGGAGTGCGCCGCGGCGCCGGTGATCAATTCGATATGCGGTTGGCTGAGCGCGCGCTCGACAAAGCTGGCGACGCGATCGCGCTGGCGGCTGCTTATCAGCGGGCCGATCTCGTTGTCCTGATCGCGCTTGCGGGCAAAGCGCAGGCTGGCGACCGCCTCGCCCAGCGCGTCCACCAGTTTGGGATAGATGCCGGCCTGCGCGTAGATGCGGCAGGCGGCGGTGCAGTCCTGGCCGGCGTTGTAATAGCCATAGGTGCGAATGCCGTTGACCACTTCGTCGAGATCGGCGTCGTCGCAGACGATCACCGGCGCTTTGCCCCCCAGCTCCAGATGAGTGCGCTTGACGCTTTTGGCCGCCGCCTGAAGAATTTTTTGCCCGGTGACGATATCGCCGGTGACCGACACCAGCCGCACCTGCGGGTGCCCCACCAGCTGGCTGCCGACCCCTTCCCCGCCGCCGTAGACGATGTTCAGCACGCCCGGCGGCAGGATCTCCTGCAGCGCCGGCACCAGCGCCAGAATAGTCAGCGGCGTGTGCTCGGACGGTTTGAATACCACGGTATTGCCCGCCGCCAACGCCGGCGCGATCTTCCACGCCGCCATCATCAGCGGATAGTTCCAGGGGGCGATCGAGGCGACTACGCCGATGGGATCGCGACGGATCATCGAGGTGTGGCCCGGCACATACTCACCGGCCAGCTGCCCTTGTTGAGTGCGCACCGCGCCGGCGAAGAAGCGGAACACGTCGACCGCCGCCGGCAGATCGTCGTTCAGCGCCTGATGCAGCGGCTTGCCGCAGTTGAGGGCCTCCAGTTGCGCCAGCTGCGGCGCCTGCCGCTCGATGGCATCGGCGATGCGCAGCAACAGCGTGGCGCGCTGGGCCGGCGTAGTGCGCGACCAATGGCCGAACGCCTGCTGCGCGGCTTTTACCGCGCTGCCGACCTGCGCCGAAGAGGCTTCGGTCAGGGCGATCAGCGTCTCGCCGTTGGCCGGATTGACGATGCATTCCTGCTGGCCTTCGCCGTCGATAAGCTGACCGTTAATGAACTGCTGACAGGACAAACCTGAGAGAACCTGCACATCCGCCATCGCCTGACGCCCCTAAGTGACAAAAACGTTAACCAAATGTGAATAAGTTAGTTTTAATCAGCCTAAGCGAGCCTCTGGCGGGCAACAAATTCTAAATACTGAACGCCGCGTTCGATTAAATCGAATGCTTAAGCCCGGCGGCGTGTTTGCTGCCGTTCTCGCGCGCGATGGTGAGGAACGGCGTCACCAGCTCCGGCCGCGCGCTGCCGCGCCGCCATGCCAGCCCGATATCCAGCGGCTCCAGCAGATCGTCCAGCTTGCGCGCCTCGATCATATTGCCCTCCAGCGACCAGGCGCGGTACGCCATGTCCGGCTGGATAGAGACTCCCATCCCCGCCGCCACCAGGCTGCGCACCGCCTCGGTCGAGGCGGTCTTCATGGCGATCTCCGGCTTCAGCCCGGCGCGTGCCCAGATGCGCCGCGCGTGCACGTCCATTTCATCGGCGTTGAGCTGGATCAGCGGCTGTTTGGCCACGTCCGCCAGGCTGATGCTCTCGTGCTCCAGCAGCGGGTGCAGCGGCGGCAGCCACAGGCGGTACGGCGAGTGCATCAGCACCTCGGTCTGCAGCGCGTCGCGGTCCTCGATGTTCGACAAGATCAGCACGCCGATGTCGATCTCGCCGCTGACCAGCAGATGCTCGATGTACGGGCGTTCGTCTTCAACCACCTGCACGGTGACATTGGGATAAGCCGATTTAAAGCGCGTGAGCAGTTCCACCAGGAAGTAGCCGGCCACCAGGCTGGTGACGCCGATGGTCAGCTTGCCGGTCAGGCTTTCTGTGCCGATCTGCAGGCTGCGCTTGGCATTGTCCACCGTCGCCAGGATCAGATACGACTGACGCAAAAACTGATGCCCCTGATGGGTCAGCGTCATGCCCTTGGCGTGGCGATCGAACAGCCGCACGCCGATCTCGGTTTCCAGCTGCTGGATAGCGAGCGTCAGCGAAGACTGGGAGACAAACACCGCCTGGGCGCCGGCGGAGATCGACCCGGTTTCCGCCACGGCGATGAAGTGGCGGATTTGGCGTAACGTCATCATGGGGAATGATTCCTCAAGCAAAAACATTGCGTTGAGTGTAGACGCCGGCCGTAAAGCGATCGGGAAAAGTATCAAAAACGCGATAGCGTTCGCTTTTTTAGAATGCCGACAGGCAAAAATGAGGAGAACAATGAGGCGAAGAAGTGCGATGTGCGGGGGACAGAAATGACAAGGGCGCAGCAAGCTGCGCCCTGATGGCCGAGGACCCTTGTGAGGATCAGATCGCTTCTTCGTCCTGCTCGCCGGTACGGATGCGCACCACGCGCGCCACGTCGAAGACGAAGATCTTGCCGTCGCCGATCTTGCCGGTCTGCGCCGTCTGCATGATGGTTTCTACGCAGGTGTCGACGATGTCGTCGGCAACCACGATCTCTATCTTCACCTTCGGCAGAAAGTCGACCATGTACTCGGCGCCGCGGTACAGCTCGGTGTGGCCCTTCTGGCGGCCGAAGCCTTTGACTTCGGTGACCGTCATGCCGGTGATGCCCACTTCGGCCAGTGCTTCGCGGACGTCATCCAGTTTGAACGGCTTGATAATCGCGTCGATCTTTTTCATCTTCTTTCCTTATTACCAATTTTTGCGGCCAAAACCGGATGTGATGGGATAACGGCGGTCTTTGCCGAAGTTACGGGCGGTGATGCGCGGCCCGACGGCGGCCTGACGCCGCTTGTATTCGTTGATGTCCACCAGGCGGATCACCTTGCGCACGATCGCTTCGTCGAAGCCTTCGGCCACCAGATCGGCGACCGACTTGTCGCGCTCAACGTAGCCTTCCAGGATCGCATCCAGGATATCGTACGGCGGCAGGCTGTCCTGATCGACCTGATCCGGCGCCAGCTCGGCGGACGGCGGACGATCGATTACCCGCTGCGGGATCACGTAGGAGACGGTGTTGCGGTATTCGGACAGCTTGAACACCAGCGTTTTCGGTACGTCCTTCAGCACATCGAAACCGCCGGCCATATCGCCGTACAGCGTAGCGTAACCGACCGCCATTTCGCTCTTGTTGCCGGTAGTCAGCACGATGCTGCGGCGTTTGTTGGACAGCGCCATCAGCACCACCCCGCGGCAACGCGCCTGCAGGTTCTCTTCGGTGGTGTCGCGCTCGGTGCCGGCGAACATCGGCGACAGCTGGCCCATAAAGGCATCGAACATCGGCTCGATGGACACGATATCGAACTCCACGCCGAGGATTTCCGCCTCTTCCTTGGCGTCGGCGATGCTGATGTCCGCGGTATAGCGGAACGGCATCATCAGCGCCTGCACCTTGTCTTTACCTAACGCATCCACGGCGATCGCCAGCGTCAGCGCCGAGTCGATGCCGCCGGACAGCCCCAGCACCGCGCCTTTGAAACCGTTCTTGGTCACGTAGTCACGCACCGCCAGCACCAGCGCCTGATACACCTGCGCCAGCTGCGGCAGTTCGGCGGCCGGATCGGCCATCGGCACCACGTCCAGCTCGTTGAATTCCAGGCGAGTGATCTGCTCGTCGAAGGCCGCCAGACGGTGGGTCATGCTGCCGGCGGCGTCGAAGACCTTGGAGCAGCCGTCGAAGATCAGCTCATCCTGGCCGCCGACCTGGTTGAGGTACACCAGCGGCAGCTGGGTGCGCTGGCAGTGGCCGGCCATCAGCGTTTTGCGGATATACGGTTTTTCGCGATTATACGGCGAGGCGTTGATCGACAGGATAATCTCCGCGCCGGCGGCCTTGGCGGCGTCGATCGGCTCCGGGAACCACAGATCTTCGCAAATCAGCAGCCCCAGACGGTAGCCTTTCAGTTCCACCACGCAGGTGTCGTTGCCGGCGTGAAAATAGCGCTTCTCATCAAACACGCCGTAGTTCGGCAACTGCTGCTTGAAGTAGCGGGTCAGCAGACGGCCTTCGGCGAACAGCGACAGCGCGTTGTACAACTTGTCGCCTTCGCGCCACGGGTGGCCGACCAGGATCGCCGTCTCGGCTGAAGCCTGCTGCAGGCGCAGCAGCTGCGCATCACAGCGCTGATAGAAATCATTGCGGTACAGCAGGTCTTCCGGCGGGTAGCCGGACAGCGCCAGTTCGGTGAACATGACCAGATCGGCTCCCGCCTTCTGCTGCTCCTGCACGATTTGCAACATGCGTTCGGTGTTGCCTTCAATGTCGCCGACCAGCAGGTTCAGCTGGGCCAGGGCGATGGAAAGTGATCTGCTCATTTGTGTACGATCCCGCTTAATACGTTCCATGGTGCTCTACGCCGGGGCGCGCCGCGGCAAAGAGAACGGAGTGTAAATCATTCCGCCGGATTTGTTGAGAACCTGCGTGGCAGGCACCGGCGGAAATCTGTCATTCTTTGAAATCGTTGGCGTCCAGCTCGTGGCGCGACAGCAATTTGTAAAACTCGGTGCGGTTGCGGCCCGCCATGCGCGCGGCCTGGGTCACGTTGCCCTTGGTGATCTGCAGCAGTTTGCGCAGATAGTGCAACTCAAACTGGTTGCGCGCTTCGGCGAAAGTCGGCAGCGCGGTGTTTTCCCCTTCCAGCGCCTGTTCCACCAGCGCTTCGCTGATCACCGGCGCCGAGGTCAGCGCCACGCACTGCTCGATGACGTTGACCAACTGACGCACATTGCCCGGCCAGCTGGCGGTCATCAGCCGCTTCATGGCGTCGGTCGAGAAACTGCGCACGAACGGCTTGTGCCGCTGAGCCGCTTCGCGCAACAGGTGATTGGCCAGCAGCGGAATGTCTTCGGCGCGCTCGTTGAGCGCCGGGATCTTCAGGTTCACCACGTTGAGGCGGTAGTAAAGGTCTTCGCGGAACTCGTTCTTCGCCATCGCCTTTTGCAGATCGCGGTGGGTGGCGGAGATGATGCGCACGTCAATGTCCAGATCGCGGTTGCTGCCCAGCGGCCGCACCTTGCGTTCCTGCAGCACGCGCAGCAGCTTCACCTGCAGCGACAGCGGCATGTCGCCTATCTCATCGAGGAACAGCGTGCCGCCCGCCGCCGCCTGGAACAGCCCTTCGCGGCTGCTGACCGCGCCGGTGAAAGCGCCCTTGGCGTGGCCGAACAGTTCGGATTCCAGCAGTTGCTCCGGCAACGCGCCGCAGTTGATGGCGATGAACGCCTTGCCGGCGCGCGGGCTGGCGGCGTGGATCGCCTGCGCCAACACCTCTTTACCGGTGCCGCTCTGGCCGTTGATCAATACGCTGACGTCGGACTGGGCCACCATTTTCACCTGCTCCAGCAGGCGCAGCATCAACGGGCTGCGGGTGACGATGTCTTCGCGCCAGGCGTCGTCACCCGCGGGGGAGGCCGACAGCGACAGCGCCTCGTCGATGGCCTTATAGAGCGCATCGCGATCCACCGGCTTGGTGAGGAAGCTGAACACCCCCTGCTGGGTGGCGGCCACCGCATCGGGAATCGAACCGTGCGCGGTAAGAATGATCACCGGCATGCCCGGCTGATGCTTTTGGATTTCGGCGAACAGCGCCATGCCGTCCATCTCATCCATGCGCAGATCGCTGATCACCAGATCGATCTGTTCGCGCGCCAACAGGCGCAGCGCTTCCTGGCCGCTTTCGGCGGTGGTGACGTGAAAACCTTCGCTGGTCAGGCGCATGCCCAGCAGCTTCAGTAGGCTGGGATCGTCGTCAACCAATAACAGGTTGGCCGGTTTGCGAGCGGTCATTGCGCGTGGGACTCCTTATTGGCGGGATGCGGCGTATAGGTGTCTTCCGGTTCAACCGGCAGCGCGGTGCCTTTTTCCGGTTCGTCCTGCGTTTCAGCGCCTTTGGCGGCCGCGCCGCTTTTACCGGCGGCTTCGCCCTTCTGCTGGCCCGCGCCGTTTTCCGGGATTTCCCCTTGCAGCTGCTTGCGCGATGAGAGCTGGCGCTCGATATCGGTCAGGTTTTCCAGCTTGCGCGAGGTGTCCTGCAGCTGCGACTGCAGGCGCGCCTGATTCTGGCGCAGCGAATCGATCTGGCTGTCGCTGCTCTCCTGCAGATGCTGATAGCGCGCTTTCTCATCGAACAACGTGATCTGCAGCATCTGCTGCTGGCGCCACAGCTGCGTCAACGGACGCAGCGAACCGGGGAACTCCATCCGGTAACTGTTGATCCTGTCGAGCATCTGGCGACGTTCACCGGAGGTCGGCTGTGCGCTCCCCAGCAGGATGCTCTGTTTGAAAACGCCGGACCAGCTGTCGCCCGGCACCGTTTTCGCCAGCGCACGCGCCTGGGTCGAGCCGATGCGATCGGCGCAGTCCATCGCGCGCAGCCAGTAGAGCGCGTTATCCAGCGCGTCCTTGTCGTCCAATTGCCACAGGGTATCGCAAGCCGCGGTGCGGTAATCGATCACCTTGGTATCCGGGATCGCCTCTTGCTGCTGAGCGCTCAATCCGCCGCTGACGGCGCGATCGACGCAGCCCGCCAGCAACAGCGGCATAAAGAAAACGGCGCCCAGCCAGCTGATCGGGCGTTTGCCGAGCGGCGCTCTGTGCGTGGCACGCGGTGAACGTTCGGTCTGTGAAAGACGAAGGCGTTTAGACCATGTGTACATTATTTATTCATTCTCGGCGGTTAACGGCAGTTCAATGCGGAAGCAGACGTCTGCACCGGCGACCGTCGCCAGTTGCAGCTCACCGCGCATGCGACGGATACAGTCCTGAGCGATGCTCAACCCCAGTCCGCTTCCTTTTACCGCCCCTTTTCGCTGGTGACTACCCTGGAAAAAAGGCTCGAAAATCATGGCTCTTTCAGCCTCGGGGATCGGCGTGCCGGTATTGGCGACGTCGATTTGCACCCGTTGTCCAACCTGACGGCTGCGGATCCAAATGTTACCGGATTCCTTGCCGTAGTGCACCGCATTGGAGTAGAGATTATCCAGCACGCGCATTAATAGCGTAGGCTCTGCCCAGCAGATTTCCGCTTCCAGTGCGATTTCGGTGGAAATCATCTTCGCCCGCGCCGGTAAACTGTGCGCGGCGACCACCAAATCGACCATCTCGCGCAGCTCGACGTTCTCGTGCTCCGCCGGGCCATCGGCCAGTTTGCGGTTGTAATCCAGCAGTTGTTCAATCAGCTGCTGCAGGTGGCGGCTGCTGTTGTCGAGGATCGCCACCACCTCTTTCTGGTCGGAAGTCAGCGGCCCCGCCACCTCGTCGGCCAGCAGTTCGGTGCCTTCGCGCATGCTGGCCAACGGCGTTTTCAATTCGTGCGAGATATGGCGCAGGAACTCGTGGCGCTGCGACTCCAGCCACGCCAGCCGTTCGCTCAGCCAGATGATGCGCTGCGCCAGCGAACGCAGCTCGCGCGGCCCTTTGAACGATGCGGTGCTGCCCAACGCACGCCCTTCCCCCAGGCGATTGATCATCCGCTCCACGGCCTTGACCGGCCCGATGATCATGCGGGTGAACAGCACCACCAGCAGCACGCTGACCAGGAACAGCAGCAGCGCCTGCCAGCCGAAGAACTGGCCGCGCTCGGCGATGGCCTGCTGCAGCTGCTGGCCGCGCGAGAACACCACCGCGCGCGTGGCCTGCACCATTTCGGCATTGGAGCGCGAGAACGACTCGAGCAAAGCGGAGGCTTCTTGATCAGGCCCGCTGTTATGGCACTTGATCGCCGCCAGCTGGGTCAGCAACTGACGCAACGTTTGGTAGTAGCGCTCGTCCGGCAAGATCGGCGCGTGGGCGTCCAGCATCTGCGAATACTGCTTGCGCTGATTTTGGTACAGCTTCTGCAGCGTGGGCTCAACCAGCACGCAGTACTGACGATAGCTGCGCTCCATCTCCAGCGCCACGCTGGTCATCGCCTCGCTGCGCCGCGCGTCCACCAGCGTGGTGCGGTTGATGTCCGCCGCCTGCGCGCTCAGGTGATCCAGACTCTGGTAGGCCTGATAGGCCAGCACCAACAGCGGCAGCAGCACCAACAGGAACGCCAGCAGCACCAATTGCCGCAGCGAACGTGGGAATAAACGCCATTTTTTCAACGAAATCATCTCATTCTCTCAGGCCTGTCACGATGCTAACTGACTCGCCGGAAAGAGAAAAGCCCGGCAAGGGAGAATCCTGAACGCAAAAGGAAAAAGCCGCGGGATCGGTGAAACGTGCGCAGAAGCGCACCGACGACACGCGGCAGCAATACGGTAAACGGGAACGAAAGCGATACGGTTTGGACAACGTCTGTGTTCGCGGGCATAGGCAACGAAACAGGAGTAAGCGCAGCGTTGAGAATTGACGCCGGGGCAATAAACTTGCCCCGCCGCAAGGAAAGTGTGGATGCCCTTGAACCTCGTCCCCAGGGTGATGTAGCGCAGCGGCTGGCATCGAACAGGACGAATAGCATCCGTAAGTATCCAGGATTGATGAACCCTTCATCACAGTTGGATACAGGCGGTGCCTCACTCCACGTGTCGCCCGATGCTTGATAAAGCCGCTTGCGCGGTCTGTTATCGGTTTGGTTGGACGATAGGCACCATTTCTTTGGCATCATTCGGAGGCTTATGAGGCGATGTGCCGTTTAATTACGGCGCCGTCATAAAAAGGTGAATGAGCAACCGCAGAGAATAATGCACGTTACGTGCCAACTTTGCAAACAAATTAATAACCAATTGATTTTAATAAAAAATAAATAAAATCCTGTAGTTTGATTCACCGATTCCGCGCCGGCCAGTGATGAAATAAACGCCGCTCTGTCGCCAAACGCCGACAACTAAAGTCAAACCTGTTTACCGATAATAAAATCAATGGGTTAAATGTCTCCATTTAGCGACAAGCAAACCAGCGCTTGTCGCAAAATGCAGACACTGCCGCCAGTCGGCGAACGCCGACCATAAAAAAGGGCGCAATTGCTTGCGCCCTCTGTACGGTGGTGGCCGTTTTTAGCCCAGCTGCTTACGGGCGTTGCGGAACATGCGCATCCACGGGCTGTCCTCGCCCCACTCTTCCGGGTGCCAGGAGTTGCTGACCGTGCGGAACACGCGTTCCGGGTGCGGCATCATCACCGTGGCACGTCCGTTGGCGCTGGTCACGGCGGTAATGCCGTTCGGCGAACCGTTCGGGTTAGCCGGGTAAGCTTCCGTCACTTGACCGGCGTTGTTGACGAAACGCAGCGCCACCAAACCGTGGCTTTCCAGCGCCGCCAGATGCGCCGCATCGCGCACTTCGACATGCCCTTCGCCATGGGAAACGGCGATCGGCATGCGCGAGCCGGTCATGCCCTGCATGAACAGCGACGGGCTGGCCGCCACTTCCACCAGGCTGAAGCGCGCCTCGAAGCGATCCGACAGGTTGCGCACGAAGCGCGGCCAGTGTTCGGCGCCCGGGATCAGCTCACGCAGGTTGGACATCATCTGGCAGCCGTTGCACACGCCCAGCGCCAGCGTCTGCGGACGGTGGAAGAACGCCTCGAACTCGTCGCGCACCCGCTCGTTGAACAGGATAGACTTCGCCCAGCCTTCGCCGGCGCCCAGAACGTCGCCGTAGGAGAAGCCGCCGCAGGCCACCAGCGTGTGGAAGTCCTGCAGATCGCGGCGCCCGGCCAGCAGATCGCTCATGTGCACGTCCACGGCGTCAAAGCCGGCGCGGTGGAACGCCGCCGCCATTTCAACGTGGGAGTTCACCCCCTGCTCGCGCAGCACCGCCACTTTCGGGCGAGCGCCCTTGGCGATGTACGGCGCGGCGATGTCTTCCTCGGGGGCGAAGGTCAGCTTCACGTTCAGGCCGGGATCTTGTTCATCCTGCTTGGCCTGATGTTCCTGATCGGCGCACGCCGGGTTGTCGCGCAGACGCTGCATCTGCCAGGTCGTTTCCGCCCACCAGATGCGCAGGGTATTGCGGCTTTCGCTGTACAACGCTTTGCCGTGCTGATTGATGACGAAACGATCGCCGGCCTGTACGCTGCCGATGTGATGCACGTTGTCGGTCAGACCGTGCTGCGCGAACGCCCGCTTCACGTCGTCGAGACGTTCGGCGCTCACCTGGATCACCGCGCCCAGCTCTTCGTTGAACAGCACCGCCAGCGCATCGTCGTCGAGGCCATCGAGGTTAACCTCTACGCCGCAGTGACCGGCGAAGGCCATCTCCGCCAGCGTCACCAGCAGGCCGCCGTCAGCGCGGTCGTGATAAGCCAGCAGCGCGCGATCGGCCACCAGCTGCTGCATGGCGTTGAAGAAGCCCGCCAGCTGCGCGACATCGCGCACATCGGCCGGTTTGTCGCCCAGTTGGCGATAAACCTGCGCCAGCGCGGTAGCACCCAGTGCGTTATGGCCGTTGCCCAGGTCGATCAACAGCAGCGCGCTGTCGCCCTTATCGGTGCGCAATTGCGGCGTCACGGTGTGGCGCACGTCTTCCACGCGGGCGAAGGCGGTGATGACCAGCGACAGCGGCGAGGTCATTTCACGCTGTTCATTGCCCTCCTGCCAGCGGGTTTTCATCGACATGGA
Organism: Serratia sp. X10; assembly: GCF_017811775.1. Classification (NCBI taxonomy): domain Bacteria; kingdom Pseudomonadati; phylum Pseudomonadota; class Gammaproteobacteria; order Enterobacterales; family Yersiniaceae; genus Serratia; species Serratia sp. X10. The sequence goes on from NZ_JAEIOH010000006.1 coordinate 165,650, forward strand.
GTCTTTGCCCACCGGAATGGTGATGCCCAGCGCCGGGCACAGCTCTTCGCCCACCGCTTTCACCGCTTCGTACAGGCCGGCGTCTTCACCCGGGTGGCCCGCGGCGGCCATCCAGTTGGCGGACAGCTTCACGCGCTTCAGGCTGCCGATTTCCGTGGCGGCCAGGTTGGTCAGCGCTTCCCCGACCGCCAGGCGGCCGGAGGCGGCGAAGTCCAGCAGCGCCACCGGCGCGCGTTCGCCGAGCGACATCGCTTCGCCATAATAGCTGTCCAGACTGGCGGTGGTGACCGCGCAGTCGGCCACCGGGATCTGCCACGGGCCGACCATTTGGTCGCGCGCCACCATGCCGGTAACGGTGCGGTCGCCGATGGTGATCAGGAAGGTTTTCTCCGCCACGGCCGGCAGATGCAGCACGCGCTTCACCGCGTCGGCCAGCGTGATGTTCTCACGCTGTACCGCCTGGCCCTGCGCCTGCAGACGGGTCACGTCGCGGGTCATCTTCGGCGTCTTGCCGAGCAGCACGTCCAGCGGCATGTCGATCGGCTGATTGTCGAAGTGACGATCGTTCAACGTTAGATGTTGCTCTTCGGTCGCTTCGCCGATCACCGCGTAAGGCGCGCGCTCGCGGCGGCAGATCTCGTCGAACTGCGCCATCTGCGCCGGGGCGATCGCCATCACGTAACGTTCCTGCGATTCGTTGCACCATACTTCCAGCGGGCTCATGCCCGGCTCGTCGTTGAGGATGTCGCGCAGTTCGAAACGGCCGCCGCGGCCGCCGTCGCTCACCAGCTCCGGCATCGCGTTGGACAGGCCGCCGGCGCCGACGTCATGGATAAACAGGATCGGGTTCTGGTCGCCCAGCTGCCAGCAGCGGTCGATCACTTCCTGACAGCGGCGTTCCATTTCCGGGTTGTCGCGCTGCACCGACGCGAAGTCCAGATCGGCATCGGACTGGCCGGACGCCATCGATGACGCCGCGCCGCCGCCCAGACCGATATTCATCGCCGGGCCGCCCAGCACCACCAGCTTGGCGCCGACGGTGATTTCCCCTTTCTGCACGTGATCGGCGCGGATGTTGCCGATGCCGCCCGCCAGCATGATAGGTTTGTGGTAGCCGCGCAGCTCGACGCCGTTATGGCTGTTGACGCGCTCTTCATAGGTGCGGAAGTAGCCCAGCAGCGCCGGGCGACCGAATTCGTTGTTGAACGCCGCGCCGCCCAGCGGGCCTTCGGTCATGATGTCCAGCGCGGTGACGATGCGTTCCGGCTTGCCGAAGTCCTGCTCCCACGGCTGTTCAAAGCCGGGAATCCGCAGGTTGGATACCGAGAACCCCACCAGGCCGGCCTTCGGCTTGGCGCCGCGGCCGGTGGCGCCTTCGTCGCGGATCTCGCCGCCGGAGCCGGTCGCGGCGCCCGGCCACGGCGAGATCGCCGTCGGGTGGTTGTGGGTTTCCACCTTCATCAGGATGTGCACGTCTTCCTGATGGTAATCGTACGTGCCGTTCTCCGGCGCGGCGAAGAAGCGGCCGACCTGCGAGCCTTCCATCACCGCGGCGTTGTCTTTATACGCCGACAGCACATAGTCCGGCGTCTGCTCATAGGTGTTCTTGATCATTTTGAACAGCGACTTGGGCTGCTGTTCGCCGTCGATGATCCAGTCGGCGTTGAAAATCTTGTGGCGGCAGTGCTCAGAGTTGGCCTGCGCAAACATATAGAGTTCGATATCCGTCGGGTTGCGCCCCAAACCGGTAAAGGCATTCAGCAGGTAATCGATCTCATCCTGCGCCAGCGCCAGGCCGAGCCGGACGTTGGCCTGCTCCAGCGCGGCGCGCCCTGCGCCCAGCACGTCGACCGACTGATACGGCGCCGGCTGATGGTGCGCGAACAGCTGTTCAGCCTGTTGCAGCTCGCTGAAGACGGTTTCCATCATGCGATCGTGCAGCAGCGCAGCGAGCTGGTGCCACTGGGCTTCCGTCAGCTCGGGCGCCTTGACGTAGAACGCCAGACCGCGCTCCAGCCGCAGCACCTGTTGCAAACCGCAGTTGTGGGCGATGTCGGTGGCTTTGGAAGACCAGGGGGAAATGGTGCCCGGACGCGGCGTGACCAGCAGCAGGCGGCCTGCGGGGGCGTGTTCGGCGAGAGAAGGACCGTACTTGAGCAAGCGCTGAAGTTTGGCGTGTTCTTCGGCACTTAGCGGTGCGCTAACATCGGCAAAGTGGACGTACTCGGCGTAGATATCACTGACGGGCAGGTGGGCGTCCTGGCAGCGGGACAGCAGTTTGGTAATGCGAAAAGCCGATAAAGCGGGCGAACCACGCAGAATTTCCATAATCAAAGTTCTCTCGTCTTCGAAGCGACGGATAAGACGCTTCATTGGGCGCAACAGGGGAAAACGCGCGTCATTATAGAGAATCCTCGCCGCCGACGAAACCGTTTGCGTAGGGATTATTGATAAAAGCGCGCCGCACCGTCGAATTGTCATAACGTGTCAATAAAGTTGCACACTGGCGTTTTGTTGCGCAAAATGCCCCCCGCACTGGTGATTTAACCATGAGAAAAGTCGCGGTTGTCGTCGCCGGCGTACCTGTGCCATCACTGGATAACTATTTGAAACGTCTTAAAATAAACTACATCCTCATCGGCGTTGTCACTCTGCTTCTGGCTCTCGCGCTGTGGCCCAATATCACCTGGCGCAGCGGCCAGGGCGGGCAACTCCAGGAGATCATTTCCCGCGGCGAGTTGCGTATCAGCACGCTGAATTCACCGCTGACCTATTTCAACACCAAGCAAGGGCCGGGTGGGCTCGACTACGAACTGGCCAAGCGCTTCGCCAACTACCTCGGGGTAAAACTGGTGGTGATCCCCCATCAGAACATCAATGACCTGTTCGACGATCTGGACGACGACGACGCCGACCTGCTGGCGGCGGGCCTTATTTACAACCAGGAGCGCCTCAGCCGCGCGCGCACCGGCCCCGCCTACTACTCCGTTTCCCAACAGCTGGTGTACCGGCTGGGCACCCCGCGGCCGAAAAGTTTCGCCGACATCAAAGGCAAGCTGGCGGTCGCCTCCGGTTCCGCGCACGTCAGCACGCTAAAGCAGCTCAAACAGGATAAATACCCGGACCTCGCCTGGGAGTCCTCCAGCGATCTCACCTCCAAAGAACTGCTGGAGCGGGTTGCCGACGGCAAGCTGGACTATACCCTCGGCGATTCGGTGACCATCGCGCTGCTGCAGCGCATCCATCCACAGCTGGCGGTGGCGTTCGACGTCACCGACGAAGAGCCGGTCACCTGGTACCTCAAACGCGACGGCGACGACAGCCTGTACGCGGCGATGCTGGATTTCTACAGCCAAATGGTGGACGACGGCACCCTGGCGCGGCTGGAAGAGAAATACCTCGGCCACGTCGGCAGCTTCGACTACGTGGATACCAAAACCTTCCTGTCGGCCATCGACTCGGTGCTGCACAACTTCCGCCCGCTGTTCGAGAAGCATGCCAACGAGATCGACTGGAAGCTGCTGGCGGCCATCGCCTATCAGGAATCGCACTGGAATCCGCAAGCCACCTCCCCCACCGGCGTGCGCGGCCTGATGATGCTGACCCGCGCCACCGCCGACGGCCTGGGGGTCAACGATCGCCTCGATCCGGAAGAGAGCATTCAGGGCGGCGCCCTGTACCTGCAGCGGCTGATGGCCAAGGTGCCGGACAGCGTGCCGGAAGACGAGCGCATCTGGTTCTCGCTGGCGGCCTACAACATGGGCTGGGGCCATATGCTGGACGCGCGCAAGCTGACCAAAACGCAAAAAGGCAACCCGGACAGCTGGGTCGACGTCAAACAGCGTCTGCCGATGCTCAGCCAAAAGCGCTACTACCCGCAGCTGACCTATGGCTATGCGCGCGGGCGTGAAGCCTACAATTATGTAGAAAACATCCGCCGCTACCAGGTCAGCCTGGTGGGTTATCTGCAGGAAAAAGAGAGAAAGGCGGCGCAAGCGGCCGCCGAGCAGGAAGCGTTGGGAAAAGGCTATCCGACGGTGATGCCGGAACTGGCGCTCAACTACTGATTATTCCGGCTTATCCGCCGCCCGCTGCGCCAGCTTGAGCGCTTTTTTCTGTTCGCGGCGCAGGCGGAAGAAATTGCTCAGGGTGGCGGCGCATTCGTCCGCCAGCACGCCCGAGACGATCTCCACCTGATGATTCATGCCCGGATGGCGCAAAATGTCCACCAGCGAACCGGCCGCGCCGGTTTTCTCGTCGGCGGCGCCGTACACCAGCCGGCGGATGCGGCTGTGCACCATCGCGCCGGCGCACATCACGCAGGGTTCCAGCGTGACGTACAGCGTGGCGTTCAACAAGCGGTAGTTTTGCAGCACCGCGCCGCCCTGGCGCAGCGCCATGATCTCGGCGTGCGCAGTAGGATCGTGCCGGCCGATCGGCCGGTTCCAGCCCTCGCCGATGACCTGATTGTCCAGCACCAGCAGCGCACCCACCGGCACCTCGCCCTCTTCCTGCGCGCGCAGGGCCAGCTGCAATGCCTGACGCATCCAGTACTCATCGTTATATTCAGTCATCGCATAATTCCTCGTGCGCTTTTGCGGCGGGCATTATACACACTAGCCTCCCTTTGTCGTAGCCGCGCGCCAATGGCTATACTGGCCACATCAGCGTGTGATTCAGGGACAAGAAACATGAAACTCAGTAAAAAGAACGCCGTCGTGGTGCGCAAGGCGCTGGACGGCTGGGTTGGGGAAGGCGCCTTGACCCCCGAGCAACAACAGCAACTGCTGCTGCATGTGGACGTGCAGCCTTTCGACTGGCGACGGCTGGCGCGCTATGCGTTTCTCGCCGCGCTGGCCTCGTTGCTGATCGCCGTCACCAGCCTGTTCGCCGACAGCGCACTGCTTGAATGGCTGAGCGAACTGTTCCGCTTTGACGCGCCGGTGCGCATGGCGATCGCCGGCGTACTGGCGGCGATCGCCTATGTTTGGGCGCTGCGTCGTCGTCAACGCCATCCGGAAAAATGCTACGGCAATGAGGCGGCGCTGTTTGTCGCCGTGTTGCTCACCGCCTGCGCCTTATGGCAACTGGGCGTCTGGCTGGATAACGGCAGCGGGCGGGTTTCCGTGCTGCTGCTGGTCGCCGCGCTGCTGTACGGCGCGATCGGCTGGCTCAGCCGCTCCGGGCTGGTATGGTGGTTCGCCCTGCTGTCGCTCGGCAATGCCTTCGGCGCCGAGACCGGCTACCTGTCCGGCTGGGGCGCCTACTGGCTCGGCATGAGCTACCCGATTCGCTTTATCGCCTTCGGCGGGGTGCTGATCGCCGCCGCATTGCTGCTGCGGCCGCTCTTGGCGCAGCGCGGCCTGCAGCGGGTGTCGCTGGCGATGGGCCTGCTGTACCTGTTCATCGCGCTGTGGCTGCTGTCCATCTTCGGCAACTACGGCGATCTCGACAGCTGGTACCGCGCGCGCCAGATTGAGCTGTTCCACTGGAGCCTGCTGTTCGGGCTGGCCGCCCTCGCCGCCATCTGGCTGGGGTTGAAGCATGACGACGCCATGCTGCGCGGTTTCGGGCTGACCTTCCTCGGCATCAACCTCTATACCCGCCTGTTCGAGTTTTTCTGGGACAGCATGCCGAAGACAATTTTCTTCGCGCTGCTCGGCCTGAGCCTGTGGGCGTTGGGGCATTATGCGGAGAAGATTTGGCAGCTCGGGCGCAAACCACACGACGTAACCGACGACTGATCGCGGCAGCGGTAACCGCAAAGGGCGGAATTCTCCGCCCTTTGTTTATTCCAGCTGCTGCAGCTCGCCCTGCTTGCTCACCCGCCAACGGTGCTCGCAAAAAAACAGCAGCGGGTTATCCTGCTTGCTGTCGCTGTAACCGCTGTACAGCTTCAGCGGCGCGCCGAGCCGTTGCTCCAGCTGCACCACTTTTTGCACGCCCAGACAGCGCAAGGTCAGCACCCAGCCGCCATAGCGACGCGCGATGCGGCTGCCGACCAACCGCACCCGCGGCAGAAACGCCGAATCCCGATACACCTGCGCCACCAGTTGCTCCGGCGAGCCGGTAATCAGCCACACCTCGGCATCGTGCTCATCCAGATACTGCCGCAAGCGCATTTGCACCACCGGAAACGCAGTGACCTTCTGGCGGAAAACCTCAATGAACTGCCGCTCCAGCGCCTTCAGCGTCGCTTCGGTACGCCCGAAGGTGATAGCCCACAGCAACAGGCTCATCGGCCAGCGCGCGGCGCGCCCCAGCAGCAACAGCGCCAGACCAATCAATGGCAACAGCGGTATCACCAGCAGCAGATTCAGCGGTAAACGGCGCAGCAGGAAACGCAAGAAACTGCCGAACATATCTTCCTGATGCAGAGTGCCGTCCAGATCGAAAAAGACCACGCGGCGCCCTGCTGCGGCCGACGGTTGCTGCTTGTCGTTCAAACGCTACTCCTCGGGATCGTTGAACCCCATCATCCAGGTGAAGAGAAAACCGGCGATAATCGTAATCAGCATCCCCGCCAGATACAACATCACCTTACCTGAGACGATGGTCAACGCCAAAGGCAGCCCCGAAATGCCAAAGGTAATCACCGTCGCCACTTTCCAGTAGCTGATCAGCGCGCCGCCTACCGCACCGCCGAGGCAGGCGCCGATAAACGGCCGGCCCAGCGGCAGCGTCACCCCGAAGATCAGCGGCTCGCCGATGCCGAGAATGCCGACCGGCAACGCCCCTTTGATCACCTTCTTCAGCCGCGCGTTGCGGGTTTTCAACAGCACCGCCAGCGCCGCCCCCACCTGACCGACGCCGGCCATCGCCAGGATCGGCAACAGCGGGTTGGAACCGTGCGCCTGCACCAGCTCGACGTGGATCGGCACCAGCCCCTGGTGCAAGCCGGACAGCACCAGCGGCAGGAACAGCCCGGAGAGCAGCGCCCCGACAAGCAGCCCGCCCTTGTCGATCGCCAAATTGGCGCCGTGGGCGATGGCATCGGAAATGGCGCCGCCGATCGGCTGCAGGATCAGGATCGCCAACGAGGCGGTCACCAGCGTGGTCAGCAGCGGATTGAGGATCAGTTCGACCGACTCCGGCAGTAGCGTGCGCAGGCGTTTCTCCACCCAGCACATCAACGCCACCACCAGCAGCACGGCGATCACCCCGCCGCGCCCCGGCTGCAGCGCCTCGCCGAACAGGGTGATCTGCGCCAGCGCCGGACTGGAAAGAATGCCGGCCATCACGCCGCCCATCGCCTGTGAGCCGCCGAATACCCGCGCGGCGTTCACCCCGACCAGAATGTTCATGATGGCGAACACCGCGCTGCCGAAGATCGCCAGCAGCCCCAGCGCGTTCGGGTAGTCCAACGCCAACTGTCCGGCGATGTCGGGCCGCTTCAGCAGGTTGATGATGCCGGTGATCAGCCCCGAGGCGATAAACGCCGGGATCAGCGGAATAAAAACGTCGGCCAGCTTTTTCAGCGCGCCGCTCATCGGCGCAGCGTATTTTTGCTTGGCCTGCGCCTTGGTGCGGGCAGCGTCACCAACGGCGGGCTGCGCGCTGCCGCTCAGCAAGGCGCGCATGGCGTCCACCACCTTGGCGGCGGCGCCCGGGCCGACGATAAACTGATGCTGTTCACCCTGCTTGATATAGCCCTTCACCCCCGGCAGCTGCTTGAGGGCCGACAGATCCAGACGCTGTTCGTCGCTGACCTCGACGCGCACCCGCGTCATGCAGTTCTCCAGTTTGAGGATATTGCCCTCGCCCCCCACGCCCGCCAGGATCTGTGTTGCCAATGCCGTTGTCTTGTCCATCGCCGCCCCCACCGTGAATTAACGCGCCAACGCCGCGCGCAGGTAGCCGTCGTGCCGCTGCAGCCGCTGCTGCGCCTCATCGGCGCTGACGCCGGCTAAAATCATCAGGATCGCCGGTTTGACCTCAAAGCCGGTCTGCGCCAGCGCCGCTTCCGCCTGAGCGCGTTCGGCGCCGGTGGCTTCCACCACGATGCGGCAGGCGCGATCCACCAGTTTAAAGTTGGTGGCCTTCACGTCCACCATCAGGTTCTGGTAGACCTTGCCCAGCTTGACCATCGCGCCGGTCGACAGCATGTTGAGCACCAGCTTCTGCGCGGTGCCGGATTTCAGGCGCGTCGAACCGGTCAGGGCTTCCGGCCCCACCACCGGCGAGATCGCCACCTGCGCTTCGTGCGCGATCGGCGAATCCGGGTTGCAGGAGATGGCCGCCGTCGGGCAACCCAGCCCGCGCGCATAGCGCAGCGCGCCGATCACGTAGGGCGTGCGCCCGGAGGCCGCCAGCCCCACTACCATATCGACGGCGGTGAGATTCAGCGCCCGGAGATCGGCTTCGCCCAGGGCTGCGTCATCTTCCGCCCCTTCCACCGCTTTGAGCAGCGCGCCCGGTCCGCCGGCGATCAGCCCCACCACCACACCGTGCGGCACGCCGAAAGTCGGCGGGCACTCGGAGGCATCCAGCACGCCCAGGCGGCCGCTGGTGCCGGCGCCCAAATAAATCAGCCGCCCGCCGGCCTTCAGCGCCGCCGCCGCCAGGTCGACCGCCTGCGCGATCGCCGGCAGCACCTTTTCAATCGCCTCCGGCACCTTGCGATCTTCCTGGTTAAAGCAGCGGACCATGTCCAGCGTCGACATCTCATCCAGCCCCATGGTGGCCGGGTTGCGGGTTTCCGATACCAGTGCGCCTAAGTTCATCTGTTCACCTTTGAATTTTTAATTCACAAAATTAAATCAATACTTGAATATTTTATTCAACAAAGCGAGCGTTATTTGCTATTTTAACGACGAGCTCACAAAAATTTTCACCGCGCGTTTTCGCCGCCTGCATGGCAAAATGACCGCTGGTTTCCTGGGAAAGATCAATGAGTACCCTTCTGCGCATTCGCCAGATGTATCCAACACTGGCGCAAAACGACCGCAAGCTGGCGGATTTTTTGCTGAACAACGCCGAACAGGCGCGCCATCTCAGCTCGCAAAAGCTGGCTCAGTTGGCCGGCGTTAGCCAGTCGAGCGTGGTGAAGTTCGCCCAAAAGCTGGGCTATAAAGGTTTCCCGGCGCTGAAGCTGGCGCTGAGCGAGACGCTGGCCCAGCCGCAGGCCGAACCGGTAGTGACCGTTCATAACCACATTCTCAGCAGCGACACGCTGAAAACCGTCGGTGAAAAGCTGTTGGCGGAAAAGCAGGCGGCGCTGCGCGCGACGCTGGACATCAACAGCGAAGAACGGCTGCATCAGGCGCTGGACATGCTGCGCCAGGCGCGCCGGGTGATGCTGATCGGCATCGGCGCCTCCGGGCTGGTGGCCAAGGATTTTTCCTTCAAGCTGCTGAAAATCGGGGTGATGGCGGTGGCCGAAGCGGATATGCACGTTCAACTGGCGGCGGTGCAGGCGCTGGACAAACGCGATCTGCTGGTGGCGATCTCCTTCAGCGGCGAGCGGCGTGAAATCAATCTGGCGGCGGAAGAAGCGCGCCAGGCCGGCGCCAGGGTGCTGGCGCTGACCAGCTTCTCGCCCAACGGCCTGCAGCAACGCGCCGATCACTGCCTCTATACCATCGCCGAAGAGCCCCGCACCCGCAGCGCGGCCATCTCTTCCAGCACCGCCCAGTACGCTCTCACCGACCTGCTGTTTATGGCGCTGATCCAGCACGACCTCGATCATGCCCGCGACCGTATCAGGCACAGCGAGCAATTAATGAAAAAATTGGTTTAACCGGTATAATCGCCGTTGCGAAAAATACCCCTGTTAATAATGAGAGATACGCCATGGCCCTGCTAATCACACGCAAATGCATCAACTGCGACATGTGCGAGCCGGAATGCCCGAACCAGGCGATTTCGATGGGCGATGAGATCTACCAAATCGATACCGACCGCTGCACCGAGTGCGTTGGCCATTACGATACGCCAACCTGTCAGCAGGTCTGCCCCATCGACAACACCATCATTACCGATCCGCAGCATCGCGAGACTAATGAGCAGCTGTGGGATAAGTTTGTGGTGTTGCACCACGCCGATCGCATTTAACCCGCCGCAGGACTGACAAGGGCGCCATAGGCGCCCTTTCTCTTTTCAGCTTTCGACGATCACCGTCGCGCAGGCGTAGCGCCGTTCATCGGCCAGCGAAACGTGGATCGCGGTGACCCCCATCTCCCCCGCCAGCTCGGCGGCGCGGCCGTGCAAACGAATATTCGGTTTGCCCAACGCATCGTTGAACACCTCGAACTGGTTGAACGCCAGACCGTTGCGAATGCCGGTGCCGAACGCCTTGGCGGCGGCCTCTTTCACGGCGAAACGCTTGGCCAGAAAGCGAATCGGCTGCTGGTGCTGCTGGTACAGCGCCCACTCGGCATCGCTCAGCACCCGGCGCGCCAGACGATCGCCGCTGCGCTCCACCACCGCTTCGATACGCGCCATCTCGACGATGTCGGTACCCAGCCCGAGCACCGCCATTACCGGCGCGCTTCCCGCATCAGCACTTTCATGTCGGCAACCGCGGCCGGCAGCCCGCACATGACCGCCTGGCCGATAATCGCATGGCCGATGTTCAGCTCGTGCATTTCCGGCAGCGCGGCGATCGGCTGCACGTTGTGATAGGTCAGGCCGTGACCGGCGTTGACCTTCAGCCCCTTCTCGGCCGCGTAGGCGGCGGCGACCGCGATGCGGCGCAGCTCGGCCTGTACCGCCAGCTCGCCCTGCGCTTCGGCGTAGGCGCCGGTGTGGATTTCGATATAGGGGGCGCCCACCGCCACCGCCGCGTCGATTTGGCGATGATCGGGATCGATGAACAGCGAGACCAGAATGCCCGCCTGCGCCAGGCGCTCAACCGCCACGCTCATTTTGTCCAACTGGCCGGCGACGTCCAGGCCGCCTTCGGTAGTCACTTCTTCGCGCTTTTCCGGCACCAGGCAGCAGAAATGCGGCTTCAGCTCCACGGCGATGTCCAGCATCTCGTCGGTCACCGCCATCTCCAGATTCATGCGCGTCTGGATGGTCTGGCGCAGCAAACGCACGTCGCGATCGGTGATGTGGCGGCGGTCTTCGCGCAGATGCACGGTAATGCCGTCAGCCCCCGCCTGTTCGGCAATGAATGCCGCCTGAACCGGATCCGGATATTGGGTTCCGCGCGCGTTACGTAACGTGGCGATGTGATCGATATTGACGCCCAGCAGTAAATCAGCCATGACAACCTCTAAATACGATTTTCAGTGCCAGCAGTTTACACGTGGGCGCAGAACGGCAAAAGGGGAAAAGGTCAGGCGTCGTCGACCGGCGTATTCGGCTGTTTGCGCACGAATTGGCGAAACAGTTCGCGGCTCTTCAACGGCTTGCCGCCGAGGTAGGGTTTCAGCGCCATGCGGGTGAAACGCTTGGCGGCACGCAGCGTTTCGGCATCGGGAAACTGCCGCTCCGCCAGCGCGCGCAGTTCGCGCCCGGTGAAGCTGTAGTGATCCACCACCAGGCTGGCGATAAAGCCTTTCTCTTCACGATAGCGGTAAGTCATGGCGTCATCCACCGGCAGGCCGCTGCCGGCGCAGTGCAGGAAATCGAGGCCGTAACCCAGGTGCTGCAACAAGGCCAGCTCGAACTGGCGCAGCGCCTGTTCCGGCGAGCTGTCTTCCGCCGCCAGCGCCTGCAGGCACTGCAGGTAGTCGAAGAACAGCACCGAGTAGTTGGTTTCCTGCTCCAGCACGCGCGCCAGCAGTTCGTTCACATACAAGCCGCTGTAAAGCATCATGCCGCTGAGGGGTAAACCGAGAGAGACCGCTTCGGCGTTGCGCAGCGTTTTCACTTCGCCGCGGCCGCCCCAGCGTACTAACAGGGGGGTAAAGGGCTGCAGGCAACCCTTCAGATTGGAGCGGCGGCTGCGCGCGCCTTTCGCCAGCAAGCGCACCCGCCCATGACCTTCGGTAAACAGATCCAGCATCAGACTGGTTTCACTGTACGGCCGCCCATGCAGGACGAAAGCGCGCTCCCAGCCGTCCACGGATCGTTACTTCAGATCGTCAACATAGCCCAGGCTGCGCAGCGCACGTTCGTCGTCCGCCCAACCGGATTTCACTTTCACCCACAGCTCCAGATGCACTTTAGCGTCGAACATCTGTTCCATGTCCTGGCGCGCTTCGATGCCGATGGTTTTGATCTTGGCGCCCTTGTTGCCGATGACCATTTTCTTCTGGCCTTCGCGCTCGACCAGGATCAGGCCGTGCACATCGTAGCCGCCGCGATCGTTGGCCACGAACTGTTCGATTTCCACCGTCACCGAATACGGCAGCTCTTCGCCCAGGAAACGCATCAGCTTCTCGCGGATGATCTCGGACGCCATAAAGCGCTGGGAGCGATCGGTGATGTAGTCTTCCGGGAAGTGGTGCTCCGCTTCCGGCAGCAGCTTGCGCACGATGCCGGCGATGGTGTCGACGTTCATTCCTTTCTCGGCGGAGATAGGCACCACGTCGAGGAAATTCATCTGCTGGCTGAGGAACGCGATGTGCGGCAACAGCTTGGATTTGTCGGTGACGTTATCGACCTTGTTGATCGCCAGCAATACCGGGCAGCGCAGGCTGCGCAGCTTGTTGACCACCATTTCGTCGTCGGCGGTCCAGTTGGTGCCTTCGACCACGAAGATAACCAGTTCGACGTCGCCGATCGAGCTGCTGGCCGCGCGGTTCATCAAACGGTTGATGGCGCGTTTTTCTTCGATGTGCAGCCCGGGGGTATCGACGTAGATCGCCTGATAGGCGCCATCGGTGTCGATGCCCATGATGCGGTGACGTGTCGTCTGCGGCTTACGCGACGTAATGGAAACCTTCTGCCCCAGCAGTTGGTTCAGCAACGTCGATTTGCCCACGTTCGGGCGGCCGACGATGGCGATAAAACCGCAGTGTTGTTTTACTTCACTCATTCAAGCTCCAGCTTTTTCAGCGCTTGTTCCGCTGCCGCCTGCTCGGCTTTACGGCGGCTCGAGCCGGTGCCCACCACGGGCTCGCTCAAACCACTCACCTGGCAGTGGATGGTAAACTCTTGGTCGTGCGCTTCACCGCGAACCTGCACCACCAAATAAGAAGGCAACGGCAGATGACGCCCCTGCAAAAATTCCTGCAAACGGGTTTTCGGGTCTTTCTGCTTATCACCGGGGCTGATTTCGTCCAACCGGCTGCGATACCAGTCCAAAATCAGGCGCTCGACGGTCTGGATGTCGCTGTCCAGGAACACGCCGCCGATCAATGCCTCCACCGTATCCGCCAGGATTGACTCGCGGCGGAACCCACCACTTTTCAATTCGCCCGGCCCAAGCCGCAGACATTCGCCCAGGTCAAACTCGCGCGCCATCTCCGCCAGCGTGTTGCCGCGCACCAGCGTGGCGCGCATGCGGCTCATATCGCCCTCGTCTACGCGAGGAAAGCGGTGATAGAGCGCATTGGCGATGACAAAGCTAAGAATCGAGTCACCCAGAAACTCAAGACGTTCATTGTGTTTACTGCTGGCGCTGCGGTGAGTCAAAGCCTGCAGTAAAAGCTCCTGCTGTTGAAAAGTGTAGCCCAGCTTCCGCTGCAGCCTGTTTATTACGATGGGGTTCATGAGTTACCAATAGATCAAGAATGCGTCAAAAACTTGCAGCATACGGAACAGGCCTGCTTCGCCGAAAGCCGATCCAAAGCTGTTTCGTTTGCAGTGGCTCCCAGCAGGAGCCAACTTTTATCGCTCGAGAAAGTATTCTACAACGAGTGGAAACATAATGCTGTGTTTATATCCCCTTAATCTTTCACGCCGCAACAGGCTGCGGCGTGAAATTGACAGGGAATAAATCAGCGATTAATGAATGCCGCCAATCCGGCTGAAACGCACGCCGGTAGGCCACTCGCCTTCCTGCTTTTCAAAGCTCATCCAGATGGCCGTGGCTTTACCCACCAGATTCTTCTCCGGCACAAAGCCCCAGTAACGGCTGTCCGCGCTGTTGTCGCGGTTGTCGCCCATCATGAAGTAATGCCCGGCCGGCACCACCCACTCCGCCAGCGGTTTGCCCGGCTGTTGGTAGTAAGCGCCCACCTGATCCTGCGTGCCCGGCACGGTCAGGATGCGGTGCGTCACGTTGCCCAGGCTCTCCTGACGTTCACGCAGACGAATGCCGCCCTGCGGCACGTTGTCATTCAGCGGGATCTGGTAGAAACCGTTGCTGGCCTCGCCCATGCCGCTGCGGCTGAACAGCTGTACGAAGTCGCTCGGCTGCGCGTCGGCGTAGGTGACCGCCAGCGCGGTATCGCAGGACTGCCCGCTGTTGCACGACGGCTGCACCGTAACGCGCTTATTCACCGGATCGTAAGTAATACGGTCGCCCGGCAGGCCAATCACGCGCTTGATATAATCCAGCTTCGGATCCAGCGGATATTTAAATACCGCAATATCGCCGCGCTTCGGATGACCGGTTTCAATTAGCGTGGTCTGGGTTATCGGATCTTTAATGCCGTAAGCATATTTCTCCACCAGAATGAAATCGCCAATCAACAGCGTCGGCATCATTGAGCCGGACGGGATTTGGAACGGTTCGTAAATAAACGAGCGCACCACAAAGACCAGCAGCAACACCGGGAAGACCGATGCCCCGGTCTCTACCCAGCCTGGCTGCTTAGCCACTTTCGCCAGCGTTTTATCGTCTACTGCGCCCGCGGTCTGCTCGTTGACCGCCGCAATCTTCGCGCGGCGGGCCGGCGCCCATTTAAAGCGCTCGAAGCACCAGATGATCCCGGTGACCAGGGTGGCCAACGCCAGGATCAGGGCAAACATATTCGCCATGCAAACTCCCTCGTTTCGCGAACTCGTCGCGGTTACTTGCCGTCTTTACCGACGTGCAGAATGGCCAGGAACGCTTCCTGCGGCAGCTCGACGTTGCCGACCTGCTTCATGCGCTTCTTACCGTCTTTCTGTTTCTGCAGCAGCTTTTTCTTACGGCTGACGTCACCGCCGTAGCATTTCGCCAGCACGTTTTTACGCAGCTGCTTCACGGTGGAGCGCGCGATGATGTGCGTGCCAATCGCCGCCTGAATCGCGATGTCGAACTGCTGACGCGGGATCAGATCTTTCATCTTTTCCACCAATTCACGGCCGCGATACTGCGAGTTGTCGCGGTGGGTGATCAGCGCCAGCGCATCCACGCGCTCGTTGTTGATCAGCACGTCCACGCGCACCATGTCGGAGGCCTGGAAGCGCTTGAAGTTGTAATCCAGCGACGCATAACCGCGCGACGTGGACTTCAGGCGGTCGAAGAAGTCGAGCACCACTTCCGCCATCGGGATTTCATAGGTCAACGCCACCTGGTTGCCGTGGTAGACCATGTTGGTCTGCACGCCGCGTTTCTCAACGCACAGGGTGATGACGTTGCCCAGGTATTCCTGCGGCATCAGCATGTGGCATTCGGCGATCGGCTCGCGCAGTTCCTGGATGTTGTTCAACGGCGGCAGCTTGGACGGGCTGTCGACGTAGATCACTTCTTTGCCGGTGGTTTCCACTTCGTAGACTACCGTCGGCGCGGTGGTGATAAGATCCAGATCGTATTCACGCTCCAGACGCTCCTGAATGATCTCCATGTGCAGCAGACCGAGGAAGCCGCAGCGGAAGCCGAAGCCCAACGCGGTGGAGCTTTCCGGTTCGTAGAACAGCGAAGCGTCGTTGAGGCTCAGCTTGCCCAGCGCATCGCGGAAAGATTCATAGTCGTCGGAGCTGATCGGGAACAGACCGGCATACACCTGCGGCTTCACTTTCTTGAAGCCCGGCAGCGCTTTATCCGCCGGCTGGCGCGCCTGCGTCAGGGTATCGCCCACCGGCGCGCCGAGGATGTCTTTGATCGCACAGACCAGCCAGCCCACTTCGCCGCAGTTCAGCACGTCGCGATCGACCTGCTTCGGCGTGAAAATGCCCAAACGATCGGCGTTGTACACCTGGCCGGTGCTCATGACCTTGATCTTGTCGCCCTTGCGCAGCGTCCCGTTCTTGACGCGCACCAGCGACACGACGCCCAGGTAGTTATCGAACCAGGAGTCGATGATCAACGCCTGCAGCGGCGCATTCGGATCGCCCTGCGGCGCAGGAATGTCGCGCACCAGGCGCTCCAGCACGTCGGGCACGCCGACGCCGGTTTTGGCCGAGCAACGCACCGCATCGGTGGCGTCGATGCCAACAATGTCTTCAATTTCCTGCGCGGCGCGATCCGGATCGGCGGCCGGCAGGTCGATTTTGTTCAACACCGGCACCACTTCCAGATCCATTTCGATCGCGGTGTAGCAGTTGGCCAGCGTCTGGGCTTCTACGCCCTGACCGGCGTCCACCACCAGCAGCGCGCCTTCGCAGGCCGCCAGCGAGCGGGACACTTCATAGGAGAAGTCAACGTGGCCAGGGGTGTCGATAAAGTTAAGCTGATAGGTCTGCCCATCCAGCGCCTTGTAATCCAGCGTGACGCTCTGCGCCTTGATGGTGATGCCGCGCTCGCGCTCCAGATCCATGGAATCGAGCACCTGCGCAGCCATTTCACGGTCGGACAGGCCACCGCAGATTTGGATAATGCGGTCAGACAGCGTCGACTTACCGTGGTCAATATGGGCAATAATGGAGAAATTTCGTATATGCTTCATTATAAAAGTTTTTCTGCCTTGGTATTTCTGAATTACTCGCCTATAGAAACCCGCATGGACCTAAAGCGACAGTGAATGGGTTAGGCCGTCTTGCACCTGAATCGCTGCATTCTACATGCCACACCACTGAAAACCTAGCGATCGGTGCAGTGAAGGCATTCTATTATGCGCAGTTAAATGTTACAGGGCGCCCCGGCTGATGAAAACAGATGTTAACACGGGCCATACGGCCTGAACCCAAGGTTTGCAGGCGCTCCGTGGCCGTCAAACTCCGGCGCTAATACATAACCGGCCGCAGCGCAATAAACCCCTTCTGAAATTATCGAAAAAGAATATTTGGATCAACCTCTTAGAATTCGATTCTGCCCCACATCCTTTAGGAAAAACCCCATATACGCCACTGCCTTCCCTCGGATAGAAAGGGCGTGAACTCCGCGACAAAACATTATTCCGGGCACTACATCGGCAGCCCACCGGGGTTCACCAGCATATCTGCGTACGTTGATTGGAAGGTGCATTATGATCGATAAAGGGCAAATGCTGAGCCGGCACGATTTTTCGAAGGTCAACTGGGGCATTCTGGCAGCGGCGGCGCTGCTGTTTAGCGTGGGTGCGGCGCTGTTGGTGCTGCCGCTGCTGAGCAGCATTGATGAGAACGACGTCATCACGCTGTTGCAGGCCGGCGCGGGCACAATTTTACTCGGCTGTACGCTGCTGGCGCTGCGGCATTACCTGCGCCCGGTGTTGACATATCGGCTCTACGAGCACGGCGTGCGGGTCTTTGACGGCCATCATCACAAAGAGCGTTTCATCCCGTTTGAGAAAATCGGCGACATCTATCGCTTTCGCGGCGGCAAGGCTTTTGGCGGGTTGTTTGACGTCACGGCGTTTCGCGCCGGCGCGGATCAGCCCTGGTGTACGGTCTTCAGCAATGTCGCCCATTCGTGGCGGCTGGCGGACGTGATCGTCGATCAGCAGCTGCAGCAACGCGGGCCGCTGGCGTTGAATGCGCTTTATCAGGGGGAGACGGTGTCGTTTCACACCGTTGAGGGCAACGCACGCTGGTTGTGGCAACTGCTGCTCGGCAAACGGCAAGGCACGCCGACCGAAACGCTGCGGCTGAGCGCCACCCTGCTGACCACTGAACGGGGCAACGTGCCTATCGAGCAGATCCGCGCGTTGGAAAATCATCCGCAGCGCGGCATCCGCTTATTCGACGGCCAGGGCAATGTGCTGTTCGCTATCAACGCCGATTCGCTGCTCAGCGCCGATCTGTTCATCGCGCTGCTGGAACATATGATCCACAACCGCATCCCCGCCTATCACACCCCGGCAATGACGCGGCCGTCGGTTTAAATCAGCGGGGAGTTTTCCGCCTGCATGCGCAGTGCGGTAGGCGGCAACCCAATCTGCAGCACCACCGGCTGATAATCGGCCTGCTCGCCCAGACGCCGGGCCAAGCGGCGCGCCAATATAAAGGCCGCCCCGCCGCCCAGTACGGCGCCGACTGCCGCCGAGGCGTCGCTGCCGAAACAATATTGCAATAACGCGCCGCCCAGCATCATCCCCAGCAGCGGCGTCAGGTAAACCAGCATGGCGGAGCGCAGCAGGCTGCCTTCCGCGATGCCGACCTCGACGCGCTGCCCCGGCTCGAGCGGCTGATCGATATGCACCTGCAGCTGATGCTCGGTTTCCGGCACCAGTTCGTTCAACGCGCGCGCGCCACAGCCGGAGCGCGCGGTGCAGCTGCCGCAGCCGGCCTTGGGTTCACAGCGCAACAGCGCTACGCCCTGTTGCCACGAAACCACCGTGGCCCACTCTTTCATCATTACGGCGATACCTTGAAAGAAATGCTGTCGGCGATGCGTTTGGCCGTCGCCGGCGGCAATTCGCCCACAATCGTGATTTCGTTGCCCGCGCGCACTTCGGTCTGGATGGTGCGGCGCCCTTGACGGTAGTACTGCTGCCCGGCTCCGCTGCCCGCCGGGCTGACGTTGACCGAGAAGCTGAACAAGCCGTCGCTGTAAAGGCGGGATTCAACCGGCACGGCGACATTCGGCAATTTACGGCGGTTGCGCGCCACCTCGTCTACCCCCGCCGGCAGCCAGCCGGTGCTCCAGCTCAGCTGGACGTTTTCCACCGCCGGCAGCGACAGCAGCGGCGGCAGGTTGGCTTTGAGCAGCCCCTGCATCGCACCCTGCACGTCGGCGCCGACTGCGAAGGAGATCACCCGATATTGCTCCAGCGTTTCGCCGTCGCGATCGAGCAAATCCACCCGCAGCGGCAGCTTGGTGTCCTCGTCCATCCAGACGATGTAGCTGTAGCGGGAACCGTCGCGCGCCACCACGCGCAGCACTTCACACGGCCGATCGGCGATGCGGGTGCTGCCCACGGAGATGAAGTCGTAGTACTTGGCCAGGCGGGTGAAATCGGCATAAACGATCGCCGGCAACGCATCGACGATGTGATCGCCGGTGAGCGTGAACGGCTCCAGGCCGGGTTCGAAGTAGCTGATCCCGCCGCCGCGCTGCAGCACTTCGCGGCGCGGGCCGTCCATGTGCAACAGCTGGCCGAGCGGCACGTTGCCGATCACCGCATGGCGATAGCGCAACGACTCGATTCCCTGCTTGCTGATGCTGATGTAGGCGAGCTCGTAATTGAGAGAACGGCTGGCGCTGCTCATCTGTTGCAATAACGCCCCGGACGCAGTCGGCTGCGCCGGGGCGATGCTGGAATAGAGCAGGCTGCCCGTCAATAAACAAACGGAGAACCAGATTTGCTTCATTACTGCTGTTGCATTCCTAAAGACTGAGTTCCGGGAACCTGAATGGCAGCCTGTTGCGGATTACTTTGCTCAAGCTGCAGCTGATCCGAATGCAGGCGACGTTGCAGTTCATAGTCCTGCAGCATGGCGTTGATACGCTTACGCTGTTCCTGCACCTGCTGCTGTTGGCCGCTGCCGGTGGAGAAACTGTCGGCAGGAACGCCCAGGCTGACCGGTGAGGCCTGGCCCATGATCGGCAGCGTGGTGAAGGCCGGCGATTCGGCGGCGTTCGATTCCGCAGAAGGCTGGTTGTAGTGCTGCACGCCGACGATGACCGCCAGCGACACGCAGGCCGCCATGCCGATTTGCGTAATCTGGCTAGCCCAAGGACGCACTTTGTCCCAGAACGGCATTTTCTGCCAGGTGTGCGGCTGCGGCTGAGATTCCTGAACGGCGGAAGGCACCAGCCGGGCAGGTTCTTTCTCAAGTGCAGCGGCGACGCGATCGGCGATATCGAAATGCATCACTTGTCCGATATCACCCCGCAGTGTGTCACGTATCAGGTGATAGCTCTGCCAGCTTTGCTGAAGCGTTCGATCTTGCGACAGAGAACTCAACAGCTCGCTGTCGAACGATTCACCATCCATCAGAGCGGAAAGCTTTTCTTTCTGCATGCCTAAGTACCCTTCCTGTGCCCGCCATTGCTAACGCTGGATCAGCGGTTGAACTTTATTATCGATAGCTTCCCGGGCGCGGAAAATACGCGAACGTACGGTTCCGACCGGGCAATCCATGATGGCGGCTATCTCTTCGTAGCTTAGACCATCCAACTCCCGCAGGGTAATCGCCATGCGAAGATCCTCAGGGAGAGACTCAATGGTACGGAAAACTATCTGTCTCAGCTCTTCTGACAACATTAAGTTCTCAGGGTTCGAAATTTCTTTCAGTGCGCCCGCACTTTCGTAATTTTCCGCATCGTTGGCGTCCACATCACTGGATGGCGGACGGCGCCCCTGAGCAACCAGATAATTCTTTGCCGTGTTCACGGCGATTCGATACAACCAGGTATAAAAAGCGCTGTCGCCACGGAACGATTCCAGTGCGCGATAGGCCTTGATAAACGACTCCTGCACCACATCGGGCACATCGCCCTGCGGCACATAGCGGGAAACGAGACTCGCCACCTTATGCTGATAGCGCACTACCAGTAGGTTAAACGATTTCTGGTCGCCCTTTTGGACCCGCTCAACCAGAACTTGATCCGTTAACTGCTCGCTCATCCGAGGTAAACTCTCCCCAAATCCGTCTCCACGCGTAAAATTGTACTGCCAGCCATACATTATTTTCCTGAGCAAGCACTCGCTTGGAGTTCATATAGAACACGAAGTTCCATATCGCCATTGTTTTTTCTGTTGATGTCACCCTATCCGTGGCTTTTGCCCGGACAGTTAGGCTAACATGAAATTCACTCTTCTTCTGCACACATCATACGTTATGCAACCATCATCTGAACATGTTAGCGATGTACTGATCGTCGGCAGCGGCGCTGCGGGCCTGTCACTGGCGCTGCGCCTGGCGCAGCATTGCAAGGTTACCGTTCTCAGCAAGGGGCCGCTCAGCGAGGGGGCCACCTTTTACGCCCAGGGCGGGATCGCCGCGGTGTTCGATGAGACGGACAGCATTGCCTCACACGTTGATGACACTTTGATTGCCGGCGCCGGCCTGTGCGACAAAGAGGCCGTCGAATTCATCGCCGGCAACGCGCGCCACTGCGTGCAGTGGCTGATCGATCAGGGCGTGCTGTTCGACACCGAGGTCAACGCGCAGGGCGAGGAGCATTATCACCTCACGCGCGAAGGCGGCCACAGCCATCGGCGCATCCTGCACGCCGCGGACGCTACCGGTAAGGAAGTAGAGACCACGCTGGTGGGGAAAGCAAGCGCTCACCCCAATATTTGCGTGATGGAACGCCGCAACGCGGTCGACCTTATCACGTCAAACAAAATCGGCCTGCCGGGCACCCGCCGCGTAGTGGGTGCTTACGTCTGGAACCGCGAGCTGGAGCGAGTGGAAACCTACCGCGCCAAAACGGTGGTGCTGGCCACCGGCGGTGCGGCCAAGGTGTACCAATACACCACCAACCCGGACATCTCCTCCGGCGACGGCATCGCCATGGCCTGGCGCGCCGGCTGCCGAGTCGCCAACCTGGAGTTCAATCAGTTCCACCCGACCTGCCTGTTCCACCCGCAGGCGCGTAACTTCCTGCTGACCGAAGCGCTGCGCGGCGAAGGGGCTTACCTGAAGCGCCCGGACGGCAGCCGCTTTATGCCGGATTTCGACCCGCGCGGCGAACTGGCCCCGCGCGATATCGTCGCCCGCGCCATCGACCATGAAATGAAGCGCCTGGGCGCCGACTGCATGTACCTGGACATCAGCCACAAGCCGGCGGAGTTCATCACCCAGCATTTCCCGATGATCCACGAAAAGCTGCTGACGCTGGGCTTCGATCTGACCCGGCAACCGATCCCCATCGTCCCGGCGGCGCACTACACCTGTGGCGGCGTGATGGTCGATCAGCACGGCCGCACCGATCTCGACGGGCTGTACGCCATCGGTGAGGTCAGCTACACCGGCCTGCACGGCGCCAATCGCATGGCGTCGAATTCGCTGCTGGAGTGCCTGGTTTACGGTTGGTCGGCGGCGGAAGACATTCTGCAGCGCCTGCCGTTCATCCAGCAGGCCAAACAGGTGCCGCACTGGGATGAAAGCCGGGTGGACGATGCGGACGAACGGGTGGTGATTCAGCACAACTGGCACGAGCTGCGGCTGTTCATGTGGGATTACGTCGGCATCGTGCGCACCACCAAGCGCCTTGAGCGCGCCCTGCGCCGCATCAACACGCTGCAAGCGGAAATCGACGAGTACTACGCTCACTTCCGCATCTCCAACAACCTGCTGGAGCTGCGCAATCTGGTGCAGGTGGCCGAGCTTATCGTGCGCAGCGCCATGGCGCGCAAAGAGAGCCGCGGCCTGCACTACACGCTGGACTACCCGGATTTGCTGCCGGAAGCGCTGCCGACCATTTTGCAGCCTTAAACTCTGCGACAGGGCGCCTTATCGGCGCCCTTTTCTTTTTAGTAGAACAGGTAGAAGTCGGTGATCAACCGGCGGAAATCGTCGGTATAGCTGCCGTCGGCCTGTTTGATCGCCAGCGCCTGCTCCCGCAGCGGCGTTTCCCGCTGCGTCAGCGCCAACAACACCCGGTGCAGCGGCGTATCGGCCCGATCGCTGACGTTCACTTTCGCCGCCGTGTGCCAACCGCTTTGCTGCGCCAGGCGTTCGAATTCGGCGCCGATGTCGTGCGGCAGCACCACGCAGAACGTGCCCTGCGCGGCCAGCAGCTGCGCGGCGCAGCCCAACAGCGCCTCGTGCGTTAAGGTTTCGGTGTAGCGCGCGTTGTGGCGCGCCCGATCGCGGCAGGCCACCGCCGGCTCGAAATACGGCGGATTGCTGACGATCAAATCATACTCAGCGGCATGCTGCTGCGCATAATGGTGAATATCCTGCGCATGCACGCGGATGCGCTGCAGCCACGGCGATTCCGCCGCGTTTTCGCGCGCCTGGCCGGCGGCGGCTTCATCCAGTTCCACCGCGTCGATGGTCACTTCGTCGCCGCTGCGCTGCGCCAGCATCAGCGCGATCAGCCCGCTGCCGCTGCCGATGTCCAGCACCCGGCGCGCCTGCCCCAGCGGCGCCCAGGCGCCGAGCAGCACCCCGTCAGTGCCCACTTTCATGGCGCAACGATCGTGGGCGACAAAGAATTGTTTAAAGGTAAACCCCCCGCGGCGCGGGGTAAAATCGGCTTTCGATCGCTTGCTCACACTCACCACCTGGCTATAAAACTGGCGTAGCATAAGGCAATCTGATCGGCGGGAAAAGAGCGGCTTTCCGCTTAAATAGGTGAAGATCGCGGCCAACCCGTCTATAATCGGCGCCCCAAGTAGAGGTAGACCATGACAGCAACCACTTTTTCCGAACTCGAACTCGATGATCGCCTGATCGACGCGCTGCGCGACAAAGGCTACGATCGCCCCACCGCCATTCAGGCCGCTGCGATCCCGCCGGCGATGGACGGGCGCGACGTCTTAGGTTCGGCTCCGACCGGCACCGGCAAAACCGCCGCCTTCCTGCTGCCCGTGTTGCAGCACCTGCTGGACTTTCCACGCAAGAAATCCGGCCCGCCGCGCGTGCTGATCCTGACGCCAACGCGTGAACTGGCGATGCAGGTCGCCGACCAGGCGCGTGAATTGGCTGCTCATACCTCGCTGGATATCGCCACCATCACCGGTGGCGTCGCTTACATGAACCACGCGGAAGTGTTCAGCGAAAACCAGGACGTGGTGGTCGCCACCACCGGCCGTTTGCTGCAATACATTAAAGAAGAGAACTTCGACTGCCGCGCGGTGGAAACCCTGATCCTCGACGAAGCCGACCGCATGCTCGACATGGGCTTCGCGCAGGACATCGAAACCATCTCCGCCGAAACCCGCTGGCGCAACCAGACGCTGCTGTTCTCCGCCACGCTGGAAGGCGAAGCGATCCGCGAATTCGCCGAGCGCATCCTGAAAGAGCCGGTGGAAGTGGAAGCCGATCCGTCGCGCCGCGAACGCAAAAAGATCCTGCAATGGTACTATCGCGCCGATGACGTGCAGCATAAAACCGCGCTGCTGATCCACCTGCTGAAGCAACCGGACGTGCAGAAATCGGTGATCTTCGTGCGCAAGCGCGAGCGCGTGCACGAACTGGCCACCTGGCTGCGCGAAGCGGGCATCAACACCTGCTATCTCGAAGGTGAAATGGTGCAGGCCAAACGCAACGAAGCGGTCAAACGCATGATGGACGGCCGGGTTAACGTACTGGTGGCCACCGACGTTGCCGCGCGCGGCCTGGACATCCTCGATATCACCCACGTGTTCAACTTCGACATGCCGCGCACGGCGGATACCTACCTGCACCGCATCGGCCGTACCGGCCGCGCCGGGCGCAAAGGCACCGCCATTTCGCTGGTGGAAGCGCACGACCATCTGCTGCTGGGCAAAGTGGGCCGTTACCTGAACGAGCCGCTGAAAGCGCGCGTGATCGACGAATTGCGGCCGAAAACCAAAGTGCCGAACGAGAAGAGCAACGGCAAGCCATCGAAAAAAGTGCTGGCCAAACGCGCGGAAGACAAAGCGAAGAACAAAGAAAAGGCCAAGGTGAAAGTGCGCCATCGCGACGCCAAGAACGTCGGCAAACGCCGTCAGGCGAAGGCCAAACCGGCCGGCGACGCGCAATAACCGCCGCAACCTAAGAAAAAACCGCCTGTACAGGCGGTTTTTTTATGGGCGTTTACTGCTGCGCGTAATGCGTGGCCAGGCGGCGCCCCTGCAGCCATTTATCCAGCTCGCGGAACTGCGCCTTCAGCTCGTCATTCTGCAAATGCGCCGGCGTTTGCGAGAAGTAAAACTGGAACGCATAACCCTGCTGATTGCGCGCCCGGGCATCGGCGCCAGACTGCAACAGCAACAGCGCCAGGTGCGGCGCGTTGATCTTCGCCGCCAGATGCAGCGGGGTATCCCCCAGCCGATCGCTCAACGTGGTGTCCGCCCCGGCCGCCAGCAGCAGCCGCAGCTGTTCCTCACGCCCGGCCAGCACCGCCGCCGCGAGCGGCGTGGCGCCGGTAACGGCATTGCGCACGTTCACCTGCGCCCCTTCGGTCAGCAACAACCGCAGATACTGTGCGTCTTGCAACATCGCCGCGGTGTGCAGCGCGCTGTTGCCGTCCAGCCCCGCCGTCGCCGGGTCGGCGCCGAGCTCCAGCAACGTCTGCACGCTGGCCGGCTGTTGCGAAAGCACCGCCCACTGCAACAGCGTGACCTGCCGATCGCCCCGTTCGCGCAAGCGCTCCTGTGTGGCCTGCGCACCGATGCCCTGCGTATCGCCGCGCGCCACCGCCTGAGCCAGCGCCTGGTTGCTGCGGCCGTCAAACGGTGAAATCTCCTGCCCCATCTGTTGCTCCTTAGCCATCATCAGTAAACCGGTCACCGCGACCAGCGCCAGTAAGGCTATCGCCAGCGCCCGCCGCAAGCGGCGCCCTTCAGGCATTGGCCTTCGCCTCCCACGGCTTTTGTTCCGCCATCGAGCTTATCACCTTGTCGATGCCGTGCGCCGTCAGGCTGCGATCCAGATGCTTGCTCGGCCGCCAGTCATCGATGCCGGTCAGGGTATCGTTGTTGGCCAGGGTGATGTTGTGGCCGATGGCGTCCGGGATCAGCGAAGTCGACTCCTGGGTGCTGGTCAGCATGTCATATTGCTCGCTGTAACGGCGAATGCCGCCGGCTTCGGCGTCTTTCTTCGCCGCCGCCGGATCGATACCCAGGCGATTCAGGGTGTAATCCGACACCCCGGCCGCATTGAAGGTGACCGCGACGGTGCCGGTCGCCAGCGCCGCCGTGGCCGCCAGACCGCCGCCGAGCGAATGACCGGCGATCACCAGCGCATCGCCGAAGGCCGTCTTGGCGCTTTTGGCGGCGGCAACTGCCTGATTGTACTGCACATCGTCATAACCCGTCGCCTGCCGCACGTTGCTCAGCCAGTCGCGCCAGTCGTTGGTGCCGGCGAACGCCAACACATACTGCTTGTCGTTGCTGTAAATCCCGGCCTGGAAACCGCTGCCCGCGTCGTGCAGGCTGGCGGGATCGATGCCGAACCCGAGCAACGCGCTGTCGCTCAGACGGTTGAACCCGGCGGCGCCCTGGCCGTTCAGCGAGTAAACGTCCTTGGCCAACAGCGCCAACGCATAATCGCCTTCCTGAGATTGCTGTCCCCGGGTCACGCCCGGCGCAACCGCCGTCGGCGCCGCCGCGGAGATATCGCCGACCAGCGTATTCAGCAGGTTCTGCGCGTTCAGCGTATTCTGAGAAGGGGTGGCCACCGGCACCGGATTTGCCGGCGCTGCCGCAGGCTGCGATGCCGTCGCCGTTTCGGCAGCGGCGCGAGGTGTAGGGATCGCGGCCACCGGGGATACTGCAGAGGTAAAACTTAAAGGCATACTCATGCCGACTCCTTGTCGATAGACTTTTTTATTTAGCACCTGAATAGGTGCTGATTTAGCTATCGGCAGGTCGGATGAGTTCTGTATCAGGAATGCTTATCTTTGTGCAGAATGTGATCCGCCTTCAGTTTTCGGCCATCAAGCGCAAAAAAGGGAGCCGAAGCTCCCTGATTGACTGCGCCGCCGATTACAGGCTTTCGGTAAAGGTGCGGGCGATAACGTCGCGCTGCTGTTCCGGCGTCAGGGAATTGAAACGCACCGCATAGCCGGACACGCGGATGGTCAGCTGCGGGTATTTTTCCGGATGCTTGACCGCGTCTTCCAGGGTTTCGCGACGCAGCACGTTGACGTTCAGGTGCTGGCCGCCTTCCACGCGCACGGTCGGCTGCATTTCCAGCGGCACTTCACGGTATTCGATCTGGCCCAGATCGCTGACCGCGACAACCTGATCTTCCGCGTAGTTGGCCTTGGCGCACACGCAGCGAGCTTCCGCTTTTTCATCGTCCAGCAGCCAGAAAGAATTCACCAGCGCCTGGTCGTTCGCTTTGGTAATTTGAATACCGGTAATCATTATGTTGCCTCCGTACAAGGGCGTAAAAATTCACATCGTGAGAAAACCCAATTCTGGTTTCGGCCATTTGGTAAAACCATTGTTGTCTTGTTGTTCTGTATACCAGCCTGACCGGGCCAGTTCTTTGATTAAAGTCAATTTTTACCGGGTAGGCACAAGGCGTGAAGGGGCAAATTTATGTTTTATATCAATTTTCCCGTCGCGCTAAAAAAACAATTATTTTTGTAAATTTTCAAAAATAATTGCATTACAAACGGCGGCGAGAAATGAAAAGCGGGTTTCGCTGCGCGGGCCGACACGGTAAGCTATAGCCCATGAATTGCTAAATAAAACAAAGGAGAGCGTTTATGGCCACCTCCCTCACCTGGCATGACGTGATCGGCAAAGAGAAAGAGCAGCCCTATTTTGTTGAAACGCTCGCCTTTGTTGCCGCTGAACGCCAGGCCGGTAAGACCATTTATCCACCGCAGAAAGACGTGTTCAACGCGTTCCGCTTTACCGAGCTGGCGGACGTCAAAGTCGTCATCCTCGGCCAGGATCCCTACCACGGCCCCAATCAGGCGCACGGCCTCTCTTTCTCGGTGCGCCCCGGCGTGCCGGCGCCACCGTCGCTGGTGAACATGTATAAAGAGCTGGCGACCGACATTCCCGGTTTCGAACGCCCTGATCACGGCTACCTGCAAAGCTGGGCCGAACAGGGGGTGCTGCTGCTCAACACCGTGCTGACGGTGGAAGGCGGCCGCGCGCACTCGCACGCCAACCTGGGCTGGGAAACCTTTACCGATAAAGTGATCGCCGCCCTGAACGAGAACCGCGAAGGCGTGGTGTTCCTGCTGTGGGGCTCGCACGCGCAGAAGAAAGGCAACTTTATCGACCGCAACCGCCACCATGTGCTGAAAGCGCCGCACCCGTCGCCGCTCTCCGCGCACCGCGGTTTCCTCGGCTGCCGCCACTTCTCGCAGGCCAATCAGCTGCTGGAGCAGCAAGGACTCACGCCGATCGACTGGATGCCGCGCCTGCCGCAGGCGTAGTCCAGAGACAAAAAAGGCACCCTCGGGTGCCTTTCTTTATGCCGTTGCCGGGGCGATTAAGCCTTGGCTTTGGAGACCGCGACCATCGCCGGACGCAGCAAGCGGCCGTTCAGCGTATAGCCTTTCTGCATCACCATCATCACGTGGTTCGGCTGGTGATCGGCAGATTCCATCATGCTCATCGCCTGATGCACTTCCGGGTTGAACGGCACGTTGACGTCGCCGACGATTTCGATGCCGTACTTGCGCACCACGTCCAGCAGCGATTTCAGCGTCAGCTCGATGCCTTCGATCATCGCGGCCAGTTCCGGATTGTTTTTATCCGCCAGATCCAGCGCGCGCTCCAGGTTGTCGATCACCGGCAGCAGATCGCCGGAGAATTTCTCCAGGGCGAACTTGTGCGCTTTCTCGACGTCCAGTTCGGCACGGCGACGGATGTTCTCCGCTTCCGCTTTGGCGCGCAGCAGGCTGTCGCGCTCGTGCTGCTGAGCTTCCGCCAGTTGGGCTTCCAGTTCGGCGATACGCGCATCGCGCAGATCGACGCCTTCCGCCGCTTCCGGCAGCGTATCCTCGTGATGAGCGTGTTGTTCCATTTCTTCCGAGACTTGCTCGTTTGGCGTCTTCTGTTCTTTACTACTCATGAATATCTCCGCGTTTTAGCATTAATCTCGCAACTTGGCTTATTATGGGGATCAAAACCGGGGTTTCAAGTCAACCGGTCACAATGTGGGGCATAAACGGATCCCGGTGAGGAAAATCACAGCAAATGAATAAAAAATTCACCTGTATTGGCATTGTTGGCCACCCGCGTCACCCTTCAGCGCTGGCAACCCACGAGATGCTGTTCCACTGGCTGGTCGCCCGCGGCTATTCGGTGATGGTCGAACGCCAAATCGCCCATGATTTGGGGCTGAAAGACGCCGTGACCGGCAGCCTGGCGGATATCGGCCAGCGGGCCGACCTGGCGGTGGTGGTCGGCGGCGACGGCAACATGCTCGGCGCCGCGCGCGTGCTGGCGCGCTACGACATCAAGGTGATCGGAGTCAACCGCGGCAACCTCGGCTTCCTCACCGATCTCGATCCCGACAACGCCCTGCAGCAGCTGGCGGACGTGCTGGAAGGCGAGTACATCGACGAACAGCGTTTCCTGCTGGAAACCATCGTGCATAAAGAGCACCAGCAGTGCCGCATCAGCACCGCCATCAACGAAGTGGTGCTGCACCCCGGCAAAGTGGCGCACATGATCGAATTCGAGGTGTACATCGACGATCGCTTCGCCTTCTCGCAGCGCTCCGACGGCCTGATCATCGCCACCCCGACCGGCTCCACCGCCTACTCGCTCTCCGCCGGCGGGCCGATCCTCACCCCGTCGCTGGAGGCGATCGCGCTGGTGCCGATGTTCCCGCACACCCTTTCCGCCCGGCCGCTGGTGATCAACGGCGACAGCACCATCCGCCTGAAATTCTCGCAGATCGGCAGCGATCTGGAGATCAGCTGCGACAGCCAGATCGCGCTGCCGATCCAGGAAGGCGAAGAAGTACTGATCCGCCGCAGCGATTTCCACCTGAATCTGATCCATCCGAAGGACTACAGCTATTTCAACACGTTAAGCACCAAGTTGGGCTGGTCGAAAAAATTGTTCTAAAATCTGCGCCGGCCACTTTACTGTATATAAAACCAGTTTATACTGTATGAAACTACAGTTATGTGTTTATACACAGGAAGGTTCCCATGCTGGCGCAATTAACCATCAGCAACTTTGCTATCGTTCGTGAGTTGGAAATCGATTTTCAACCGGGCATGACGGCGATCACCGGTGAAACCGGCGCCGGCAAATCCATCGCCATCGATGCGCTGGGGCTGTGCCTCGGCAACCGCGCCGACGGCAACGTGGTGCGCCTGGGAGCCGCCCGCGCCGACATCTGCGCCCGCTTCTCGCTGGCGGATACCCCGTCCGCGCGCGAGTGGCTGGAGCAAAACCAGTTGGACGACAGCAACGAATGCCTGCTGCGCCGGGTGATCAACGCCGACGGCCGTTCGCGCGGCTTTATCAACGGCACCGCCGTGCCGCTGTCGCAGCTGCGCGAGCTGGGGCAGCGCCTGATCCAAATCCACGGTCAACACGCCCATCAGCTGCTGCTCAAGCCGGAGCACCAAAAAGCGCTGCTCGACGCCTACGCCGATGAACCCGCCCTGCTGGCGGCGATGAGTCAGGCCTACCAACGTTGGCATCAGAGCTGCCGCGAGCTGGCGCACCATCAGCAGCAGTCCATCGAGCGCGAAGCGCGCAAGCAGCTGCTGCAATACCAATTGAAAGAGCTGAACGAATTCGCGCCGCAGGCCGGCGAGTTCGAACAGACCGACGCCGAGTACAAGCGCCTGGCCAACAGCGGCCAGCTGCTGACCCTCAGCCAGCAAACGTTGCAGCTGCTGGCCGACAGCGACGAGAACAACATGCTCAGCCAGCTTTACAGCGCCAAACACCTGCTGCTTGAGCTGGCCGGGTTGGACGATAAGCTCAGCGGCCTGCTGGACATGCTGGAAGAGGCCTCTATCCAGATCAGCGAAGCCAGCGACGAGCTGCGCCATTACGCCGATCGCATGGATCTCGATCCCAATCGTCTGCACGAGCTGGAACAACGCCTGTCGCGCCAAATCAGCCTGGCGCGCAAACATCAGGTCGCGCCGGAGGAGCTGCCGCAGCTGCATCAGCAGTTACTGGATGAACAGCAGCTGCTGTCGCAGCAGGAAAGCGACCATGAACACCTGAACGAGGCGGTCACCCTGCATCACCAGCAGGCGCTGGCGCTGGCGGAAGAGCTGCACCAGAAACGCCTGCATTACGCCGCCGAGCTGACCACGCTCATCACCGACAGCATGCAGGCGCTCTCCATGCCGCACGGCAAGTTCAACATCGATGTGCGCTTCGAACCGCAGCATCTTAGCGCCGAAGGGGCCAGCCGTACCGAGTTCTGCGTCTCCACCAACCCGGGGCAACCGCTGCAGCCGCTGGCGAAGGTCGCCTCCGGCGGCGAGCTGTCGCGCATCGCGCTGGCCATTCAGGTGATCACCGCCCGCAAGATGGAAACCCCGGCGCTGATCTTCGATGAGGTGGACGTGGGCATCAGCGGCCCGACCGCCGCCATCGTCGGCCGCCTGCTGCGCCAGCTCGGCGAATCCACCCAGGTGATGTGCGTCACCCACCTGCCGCAGGTGGCCGGATGCGGGCATCAGCACCTGTTCGTCAGCAAGCAGACCGACGGCACGGTCACCGAAACCCAGATGGCGCCGCTGGATAAACGCGCCCGCCTGCAGGAGCTGGCGCGCCTGCTCGGCGGCAGCGAAGTCACTCGCAATACGCTGGCCAATGCCAAAGAACTGCTGGCGGCATAAAAAAGCTCAACTTTTTCACTTTCCTGCGGTCTGACAGTGACGCTGTTGGCCCGAAAGATATCTAAAGTGCGGCGCGGCGGTGATCTTAAGCTTCCTCAACGGCCTGAAACAGGCCAAGCGCTTGAGGTGCTGAAGGAAAGCCAATGCGTCGCAACGTGAAAGATGAAGGGTATAAAGGTTTCCAACTGCCGCAAGGTCTATTATCATCGGCATCCTATGCCCTAAAGGAATGTGATTACTATGCGCTGTAAAACGCTGACTGCCGCCGCTGTAGTTTTTGTGATGCTGACTGCAGGCTGTTCTACTTTTGAAAAGGTGGTTTATCGTCCTGACATCAACCAGGGGAACTACCTGACGTCGACCGACGTGGCGAAAATTCAGAAAGGGATGACCCAGCAACAGGTCGCTTACACATTGGGCACCCCAATGCTGCAAGACCCGTTCGGAACTCAGACGTGGTTCTATGTGTTCCGCCAGCAGCCTGGCCATGAAGACATCACCCAGCAGACGCTGACGCTGACCTTCGACAGCGCAGGCGTGTTGACCGACATCCAGAACAAACCGGCGCTGACCAAGTAATCGACGTCGCCCGCTCTTCCGGCCCATGAGGGGGCAAGGTGTTCCTCATGACTGTCGCAGGCTGCAACGCGGAAGAGAAAATCAGTTTCAGATAAAAAATAAGGCGCTATAAGCGCCTTATTTTTTTGCCTTTTCTGCCCGTTGCCGGCGCAGCTCTTTCGGATCGGCGATCAAGGGCCGGTAGATCTCCACCCGGTCGCCATCGTTCAGCGTATCGCCCAGCTTGGCCGGGCGGCTGTAGATGCCGATTTTGTTGCTTTTAAGATCGATATCCTGGCGCAGCTCCAGCAGGCCCGAAGCCTGGATCGCCTGCTCGACGCTGCTGCCCTCGGCCAGCTTCACCTTGCGCAGGTACTGCCGCTCCGGCAAGGCGTACACCACCTCGACCTGGATGTCAGACACTGTATACCTCTTTCGCCCGCTGGGTGAATGCCTGCACCATGCTGCCCGCCAGCTCTTTAAACACCTTGCCGAACGCCAGCTCAATCAGTTTGTTGGTGAACTCGAAGTCCAGGTGCAGCTCCACCTTGCAGGCCTCTTCGCTCAGCGGCGTGAACTGCCAGCCACCCATCAGCTTGCGGAACGGGCCATCGACCAGTTGCATATTGATGCTCTGGTTATCCAGCAGCGTATTGCGGGTGGTGAAGGTCTTGCTGATACCGGCCTTGGCGACGTCCACCGCGGCGGTCATCTCGTTGGAGGTAGCGTTAAGCACCCGGCTGCCGGTGCAGCCTGGCAGAAAATCGGGATAAGAATGAACATCGTTAACCAACTGATACATCTGCTCGGCGCTGAACGGCACTAATGCAGACCGACTGATCTGGGGCATATCATTTCCTGTAAGACATAAAACGTACAGATAATACCATTTATCTGGCGGCAAACAAAAAATCTGCTAAGGGATGAGGGAACCAAAAATGCGAAAAATTGCGCAGGTGCTGAACGGGAAAGGATTTCTTTCGCTGAAGCATCCAGTATAATGAACGCACTATGACAAAGAAAAAAGCACACAAACCCGGTTCCGCCACCATTGCCCAAAACAAGCGCGCGCGTTTCGAATACTTCATTGAAGAAGAGTTCGAGGCTGGCCTGTCGCTGCAAGGGTGGGAAGTTAAATCGCTGCGTGCTGGCAAAGCCAACCTCAGCGACAGCTACGTGACATTCCGTGACGGTGAAGCCTATTTGTTTGGCGCCACCATCACTCCGCTCAACGTGGCTTCGTCGCATGTGGTGTGCGATCCGACGCGTACCCGTAAACTGCTGCTGAACCGACGCGAGCTGGACACCCTGCTCGGCCGCGTCAACCGCGACGGTTACACCGTGGTGGCCTTGTCCCTGTACTGGAAAAATGCCTGGAGCAAGATCAAGATCGGCGTAGCCAAAGGCAAGAAAGAGCACGACAAACGCGATGACATTAAAGATCGCGAATGGCAGACGGCGAAAGCCCGTATCATGAAGCACGCCAATCGTTAAGCCGCTGGCTTATCGAGGTAAACTTCTGGTATACTGCACAAAGTTACTTGGGGCTGATTCTGGATTCGACGGGATTTGCGAAGCCCTAGGAGCATGCCGAGGGGCGGTTGGCCTCGTAAAAAGCCGCAAAAAAATAGTCGCAAACGACGAAAACTACGCTTTAGCAGCTTAATACCCTGCTTAGAGCCCTCTCTCCCTAGCCTCCGCTCTTAGGACGGGGATCAAGAGAGGTCAAACCCAAAAGAGATCGCGTGGATGTCCTGCCTGGGGCTGAAGCGTTAAACTCAATCAGGCTAGTCTGTCAGTAGCGTGTCCATCCGCAGCTGGCCGGCGAATGTAAAGATTGGACTAAGCATGTAGTGCCGACGGTGTAGTAATTTCGGACGGGGGTTCAAATCCCCCCAGCTCCACCAAAATTCTCCATCGGTGATTACCAGAGTCATCCGATGAAGTCCTAAGAGCCCG
Source organism: Serratia sp. X10 (assembly GCF_017811775.1). NCBI lineage: Bacteria > Pseudomonadati > Pseudomonadota > Gammaproteobacteria > Enterobacterales > Yersiniaceae > Serratia > Serratia sp. X10. The sequence goes on from NZ_JAEIOH010000006.1 coordinate 199,668, forward strand.
CACGGCGCAAGCCCTGCGGGCTTTTTTGTGCCCTCAAATTGTCCCGCGAAGTCCTAATTGAACTAATTAAATCCGAACCTTTTAGGCACCTTGTTAGGCACCTCATAAAGCTTTATTGTTTTTGAGGTGCCTAAAACTATGGAAACTCGGCAATGGCAAGACAAACTAAACCTCTCTCCGTTAAGGAAATCGAATCTGCCAAACCCAAGGAAGCGGACTATGTGCTCTATGATGGCGATGGCCTTGAGCTACTGATCAAATCCAGCGGGAGTAAAATCTGGCAATTTCGCTACATTCGCCCCGTCACCAAGAAGCGAGCGAAAAAGAGTATTGGCCCCTACCCGTCAGTTACGCTGGACTGACCCCACCCCGGTAGACGATCCTGCCCTATAGTTGGACTGGCTCCGCACAGATCCAGTAAAAAAACAGGCCCGCGAGAGCTTTGGGAATGCAGTAGGTGAAATGATTGGCACAGTGGAATCTTTGTAATGGCGACACAAAAATTACGTCGCCACTTTGTTACCGCTCCCCACGCAGCCATGCAATAGCCAGGGTGACTAGATAGCCGGCAACGAAGAAACCAACAAAGCCAGCAGCCTTCATCACTGCCCCATCAAGTAAGAACAGCGACATGAAAGCAGCAATCGCGCAAAAGCCGGTTACTATCGCTTCCAAAGCATGCGAAGCACCTGACCCTATATACTTAGTGAGTTTTCTGGTTAGAGAGGATTTTGCAGAGTTCATTCTGAATACCTTTACAAAGCATAGGGTGGCTGTTAATGAATTGGAGATACGGCTCTAGTTGCTCCTCAACCAAGAAATATGCCATATCTAAATTTAACGCCGACACCTTCCGGTATGTTTGAGGAAACTTAACTTGCATTCGTCGGGATGCTTGGGCTGCCTCTTCGATAAGTCCCTGTAACATTACAAGGTTGAGAGTGAACGAAGCACCAAAGCGTACAAATTGTTTATACGCTAATGCAGAGGTCGCTTTCCTTAGCATCATGTGAGCCGCAAATTGCGCCAATGCAAATTGGCCCCCAGTTCGTCCACCAAGACGACCAGCACCATAGGCTAGTTTATTATTGATGGACTCTTTGCCGCTAGCGTCTAATTTCTGATAGAAATCAGTGATCACAATAGTAATCAGGCGTCGCAAGGGTTCTTCGCTGTTACCCATCGACTTGACCATACGGGCGAAACGTTCTGTTTCTTCTTGGTTTCTAGTCTTGAGGCTACTACCAGCCAATCCAGCCCCCTGCCAAGTGCGAACGACGCCATGATACATCCCGCTGGGAATAGTCGAAATTCCATCCAAAATTCCATATGCAACTTGCTTTGCGTCCATTCACTTTCCTTAAGCAAAATGTGTCCAGCTCAGAGAATAACCAAACCAGAGCTCGATTACCAATTCACGCATTCTTCAGTTGCATTGTACAGACGCTTTTCCCCTACGATCTTTGCGGGTGCTGGCCCGCTGCGTTCTGGCGGTATTTCCATATGATTTTCAACCATAACGCTACGCGATCCAAAAACTGAAAAATACTGAAATTATTTTCAATCTCTTCAGTTTATCGGGGTGTTTGCAGGGATACTTACACCACGGCCCGGGCTCCCCCGGACCGATGCAGGCTAGTGATCCAGATAGAGGTAATGCAGCCAGCTGGTCATGCGCAGCAGCACTTTGCGCATCACGGAGACGTGCTCGAAGTGCCCGGTATAGACCGCCGCCTGGGCGCTCACGCCGTCGGGCAGATGATCCAGATCCGGGTTGGCTGCCAGATCGATCATTACGTACACCCCTTCCCGGCCCGGCGTGGCGCTCAGGCCCTGCAGTGCGCCGCTGGCCTGGTAGCTGCCGTCCGGTATCGCCGGCAACACCCGGCTCACGGTGCCGCCATAAACCTGTCCCGGCAAGCCGTTGAACACCACTTCAGCCTGATCCCCCTGCGCCAAACGCAGGATGGCGTTCTGGCGGAACACCGCCACCACCTGGCGCTTTTGCTGCGGGATAAAGATCATCACCGGTTTGAACGGCAGGCGAACCGCCGCCGTGCCCGGCCGCGCCAGCACCTGCGTGACATAGCCATCGCTCGGCGCACGCACCACCGTTTGTTCCAGGTTGTAACGCGCTTCGGCTATTTGCGATTTCAGGCTGGCTATCGTGGCGTCTTCGCCGTCATAGCGCCCGGACAACCGCGCCTGTTCCTGCTGGAACTGGGCTTTCGCCGCCTGCAGCGCGGCGGACTGCGCCTGATACTGCTGCTGCGCATGGCTGACGTCCTGCTCCGAAAACGGATTGACCGGCATGGCCGCCCCTTTCGCGTAGCGCTGGTAATCTTTACGGGCGCGCTCAAACTCCACGTTCGCCCGCTGCACGTTGGCGGCAGACTCGCTAAGCGCCGCCCGGCGCGTTCTGATCTCCGCCTCCGCCCCGGCCAGATCCGCTTCCAGCCTGGTGAGCCGCGCGCGGTAGCGGCTGTCGTCGAGCCGGAACAACACCTCGCCTTTGCGCAGCAGCACGTTGGTTTTCTCCGTCACCTCAACGATCATGCCCGAGACCTGCGGCACCATCGGCACCGACACGGCAATTTTCTGCGCCCGATCGCTGTACGGATGGTTGTAGTTCATCGTCAGAATCAAGGCGCCGACGATAAATATTCCGCCAAGCACCGCAGTCGGCACGGTCCATTTGTTGACCGGAATGCGGAACAGTTTAAATACGCCGTAGCTCAGCGCCACGTAGCTGAGAATAATAAGTAAATCCATAGGCTACGCTCAACTCACCGTGGGGCCGGGAACCGCCGTCGGCTTTTCCTGCAGGCGTTGTAATTCGGCTTCGAGCAGTGCGATGCGCACCTGCAGATCCGTTGAGGGTTCCGGCCTTTCACTCATGCCCCAGCCGCGTTCCGGCCGATAGAGCGTCGCCCAGATCCACAGCAGCGGCCAAATGGCGTGCAGCGTAAACAGGCTGACCCAACCGGCAACGTGAATCGCATCCTGATGCGGATGCTGGCGCTTTTTCGCCAGTAAATAGGGAATGTCATGAATAATAATGACGCCGTAGAATAGAATCAGGAATACCGCGATCAGTACGCCTAAAGCAAAATAGTTTAGAAACATGTAAAGTCCTGGTTGAGAATAATGGAAATAAATAATCTCTATAGCGTGTTATATTGTCTGATGTCGTTGGCGATGGTATCGATGGCGTTTTTCACGTCGGTGACTTTCAGCTGTGCTTTCTCATTATTAAGATTTTCTCCCGAAGCCTTACGCACCACTTTAATCACCGGCTGATTGGTCGCGGCATCGATAAACTCGCCTTCCATATAGACCGCGCTCTCCATGGTGCGGTGCCCGGTTACGCTTTGCGTCGCGGCGATCAGCAGCGTGATTGGCAAGACTTCATAGACCTGCAGCCCTTTCTTCTGCGTGTCGATCGCCGTGATGGCGCCGCGGAAAATCAGCGTATGCTCCCGCGGCATGTCCACCAGCGTAAAGTGGGTGCCCATCGCCTGCTTAAACTGCTGGTTGGTGTAATTCAGGATATTGTCGAGCGCGCGCTGGCTGACCATTTCGCTCGGTTTCGGCCGCGGGAAATAGATCATCGGCTGATAAACCAAATATTGGTAACGGGAAAAATCGACGTTCTTATCTTTCCAATATAAAACGTCTTTGCCGGATGCGGATTGACCTTTATTGATATCGTTATAATTGGTCAGAAAGGTCGAGTATTTTTCTTTTTCGGTCACGGCGGACGAGCACGCAGCCAATAATAACAGCGCAGGTAAAATCACCGTTCTTGTCACTTTCATTGACGGATTTCTCTTTATTTATGTGGATAGCAAATAATCAAATCGAATGATACCCACCCATCCGTGATAAGTCATATGACAATACCGCCAAAGAAGTATATCATTTTTGATATACAAACTCATAAGAGCCGGCCAGTGAAAGAGAAAGACTTCCGCATAGAAGAACTGAGGATCGTCCGCGTCATCGCCGAAACGGCGAGCGTCAGTAAAGCGGCGCAGCTGTTGGATATGCCACAGTCCAATGTGTCGCGCGCGCTCACCTCACTGGAACGCCGGCTGGGTCTGGAACTGTTTCTGCGCAGCCCGCGCACTCTGTCACTGACCGAGTTCGGCGAACAATTCTTGCGCCGCGCCGCACTGCTGCTGGACGAGCATAGCGATCTGCTCGATATGTCCGGCACCTATAAGCGCAGCCTGAGCGGCATGGTCACGCTCGGCGCGCCGATCGGTATCCACGCGTTCCTGGCCAGCTATTTGCTGCCGCCGCTGCTGCATGCCGCGCCGGAACTGACGGTCGATCTGGTGACCCGCAATCCCGATGAACGCGAAAAAAAGTATGGTGCGGTGTTCGACAGCGACTGCGATTTGCTGATCAGCTTCTTCCAGCCGCAAAACGAAAGCCTGATCGCCAGGCCCTTTACCCGTTTTCGCGTCGGGCTGTTCGCCGCGCCGGATTACATCGCCCGCTCGCCGCTGAATGAGCTGGATGAACTGTCGCAGCATCGCTGCATTACCTTGCGCATGCTGGGCGGCATTCGCAATACCTGGAGCGGCTACAGTGCGCAGGGGGAGTTGGTGCAGGTCGAGATCAACGGCGCCAGCGTCTGTGATAACATTCTGCCGGCGATCGAGCTGGCCAAACAGGGCCTGGGCATCGTCTACGCCCCATATTATTCCGTCGCCGCCGAGCTCGATGCCGGCACGCTGCTGCCCTGCCTGGCGCGCGAGCGCGGCATCGATATGCAGGCCTACCTGATCTACCGCCGGCGCGGCGTGTTGCCGCACCGCGTGCAGGTGACGATGGACAGCATCATGGAAAGCGTCAAACTGCACGCACACCGGCTGATATAGCCAAGAAAAACCCCGCCACAGCGGGGTTTAACGCATCACATCAGCGCAAAATACCTCACCGCCCCTCTTTTTCCCCCAGGAAGAAATACCACAGCGGAATGGAAAGCAGCAGGGTGAACACCAGCGTATACAGCAGCACCATCAGGCTCTGCATGATCACCATCTGGGCGCTCCAGTCACCGATCGGCAGCTGAAACTGTTCGACGGTGCCGCCGAGGATCGCCCGGCCCATCACGCAGCCGACCGCCACCGCCACTGTCGCCACCGCCGCGCGGAACTTGCGCACCTCGGCGCGGCGGGCGGCCGCTTCCGGCGTTTCGTCCCGAAGCCCTTGCCGCTGGCCGCGCCAGCGCCCTACGTCCACCAGCAGCAACGCCGCGAGGCTCACACCCATTACCGGCAGGCAATAACCCAGCGCCGCTGCCACCAGCAGCGTGACGGCGCGCGCCGGCAGGGAAAGCGCCAGCCAGGCGGCAACCAGCGTATGCACCGGATGCTGCACCCCCGCCGCCGGGCGGCGCAGCCACCACATGCGGTAACCCAGCACGATCGTCAGGCACAGCCCAAGGCCAAACGCCGCCAGCAGCAGCTGATTCGGCAAGCCGAACAGAATGCCCATGTGGGCGTCGATGCCCCAGCGGGTCAGCTTGGCGATGAGCGGGAAGGTGTCGAACCACACCTGATCGACGACGGCGAAGCTTTGCGGCGCGATGGCAACCGCGTCCACCTGCGTCGGCCAGCTGCGATCCACTTCGGTCACCGTCCAGGCTTTGCCCTCGCCTTTCGGCTGGCGAAGCTCGACCTTAGCGGCGTCTATTCCGGCGGCGCGCGCGGCATGCAGCGCCCGATCCCAATCGCCGTTCAGCGCATTGCTTTGCGCGGCAGGGCCCATCTTCATGCCCGGCATCATCCCGCGGTGCTCGGCGTGCGGATCGGCCGGCGTCTGCGGCGCATCGGCCTGCAGGCTGGTGTTGACCTGCGGCGTCAGCCAGCCCAGGTTGGCCCGCAGCGCGTCGATGTTGCCGCCGGCCCACTGCGACCAGGTCAGCCCGGTAGCCGAGAAGAACAGCAGCCCGGCCAGCAGCGCCACACCCAGCGTGATATGCCAATGGCGGCTGGCGGCAAAGCCCCCTTTTGCCCTTTTCAGCTTGCGCTTCGGCCGCGTCGCCAGCCACAGCGCCACGCCGCCCAACGCGGCCACCCACAGCCAGGAGGCCGCGAGCTCGCTGTAATTGCGGCCCAGATCGCCGAGCAGCAGGCTGCTGTGCAGCTTGTCCAGCCAGGTGCGCAGCGGCAACACGCCGGAGGTGCCGTACACCGTCATGTCGCCCTTGATCGCCAACGTGTAAGGATCGACAAACAGCGCGCGCGACTCGGAAGCGCCAAGATCGGCACTCGCGAACTGCACGCGAGTGGTGTCCGTTGCGCTGGGCGCCGGGCGCACGGCGTAAATGCGCGCCTCGGCACCCGCCTCACGGCGGGCGGCGGCGATTTGGTCGGCCAGCGATCTCGCCTGCCCGTGCGGCTCGGTAGACAGCGCATCGCGATACAGCGCCTCTTCAAGCTGCGGGGTCAGCACATACAGCGTGCCGGTCAGTGCGGCGACAAAAATAAAAGGGGCAACCAGCAGGCCGATATAGAAATGCAGCCGTCTGATCAGGTTCAGCATCGCGCCACGCGGCGATGCGGCAGGTGGAGTTTTGGTTATTGAAGACATGGCCTTTCTCGTTTTTCAAACTGTGCGCGCAGGCAAACCGTCCGCAGCGATACGGACGGCGTTACCCATGATCAAGCAATAAGGAAAAACGGCTGGTCGGGCGGCCCGCGCGGGCTCGGCCGCAGAGTAAGGCGCCGAAGGGGCGGGGGGACGATGCGCGGCGCGCAAGGCAGGCGCGCGATGCGCGTCATCAGCCACAGCAGCGGGACGAATGCCCACAGCAGCAGCGGCACGTGGATCAGCAGCTCGCAATAGCCGCAGAAGATCATCTCTGCCGGATCCATGCCATGGTGGCCGGCATGTTCGGCGGCGGGCATCACCATTCCGTGCATCTCATGCTGCATGGTAGCTGCCGGCTGCGCCATGCCGCTCATCATCTGATGGTGCATCAGCGATTTCGACACCACCGGCGCCACAAACAGCAACAGCACCGCCATAATGGCGATGCAGGCGGCAAAGCGTTGCTGTAGCTGGCGTGGCACTCTCATCGCAGCGGTGAATTAACCCGGTCGGTTGCGAACAAGCGGCCAGTGTAACCTCAATGAACGGTGAGGTGAATGAAAAGCGAAACGTGTGGGATCAGGGAGATCTCCCGCTAACGATTTGGTATCCGCTATAGGCTCTCGACACGACGACGGATTGCCGGCCGACGCTTCTTTCTTGCTGCCCTCCCAATCATGCCCTGGGTGTTTATATTGAGCCTCTTTTTCTTAACCGTTTTATAGTGCATATAGAATGAAAACAAACTCAGCAACAACAGCAATAACGCCAAAAACAATAAAATCATCAATGCACCTTGTATTCAAAAATCCATTTACAGCTCATTGCCACGCAAAATCAGCCAGTTATAGAGTTCAACTTTGCGGTTAAAACCGAACTTTTTCATCACGGCCCCACGGTGGGAACTGACGGTTTTAATGCTGATATTCAGACGCACTGAAATATCCGCGGGGCTGACGCCTTTGGAGAGCAGCCGCATAATCTGCTGCTGCCGCACCGTCAGCGTCCCCTCCTCGGAAAACGCCTCCCCGTCCGAACCAGATATTTCTCGTTCATGCCATAATGCATCTAAATAAAAACGCAGCTGCTGCAGATCGCCGCGCTTGGGCAGCGTTTTCTGCAGTCGTCCCAGCCGCCACGTCGCCAGGCTATTTATCCCCTCACACAGTGAAAAAACGATGCAATCTTTCATGCCTGCACGCTGCGCCTCACCAATCAAACGGGCCATAGGCCGGCTAGCGTCGTAAAAAATAATGTCGGCGCTGTCCAGGCGACTTTGATTAACAAACTGCACTCGTTTATTCTTGCCGCAAAAATATTCCACCAGAAAGAATATCAGTCCCTGAGAAATAAAAGCATCCTTTCCCAGCAGGGCAATGTTAATCATAATCAGCAAGCTCCTTGCATTTCCTCTTAAATTATAAAAATCAGAAAAAGCAACCAGGCAGAACAGTCTTTGATCTTATGGAAATTATTCAAATGCATACATGGCGGTTAGCAGAAGCACCTTCATTGAATCTCCTGATTCCCATATATCCTCTGCATCCATCCTAATAAAAATTAAGGAATGGAAATAATAACCGGCAAACTGCCAGAGAACTCTCCTACCGACTGAGCATCGTAATTGCTTAAAGTTGAAGAAAGCCTTAAACGGGTTGGCGACGTCGAAGCAACAACCTTAACGCCATCACCCAACTTACTTTCATTAATCGTGAGATCGCTGCGTAACTTACCGCCATTGGACGAAGACAGCGTCACCGAATTGACCTTTGCCTGCGATCCTACAATAACCGACATTTGTGAAGAACATGTAATGTGAAAATCAGCATAAGCGGAATGACCATTAATCTTGGCCGGCGCCAGAACGCCATGATTTATTTCCACATAGGGCTCATTAACCCTGCAAATGGCGGGAGGAGTCTCTGCAGGAGTACATCTTTCACCGACAAACCCTATAGCTCCGACTCTTTTACTATAATATTTAAACCTATAACAAGAGTTCCAGTACCAACGGGATATTCTAATACCAGTAATTTCCTTTCCAAGATACCCTTGAGCTATAAAAAGCTGACCCAACTCCCCCATTGTTTTTGCTTTCCTCGCTCCAGAAACGGTATACGAGGGTTCGCTAGGGGTCTCGTTACTATTGTAGTCATCATTATAGACAAAATATAGGTTATCATCTCTTGCCTCGAAATAAGAACCCTCTGACATAGGATTAGGTGTATCATCATTAATATCCCATGATTCAATGCTCAAACGATCATATGTCCACCGAGTAACGCTGCCCCATTCATTTAGCCCTATCCCACCCTGTACCTTCATTTCATAAGCCAAAGAAAACGCCGCAGAAGAATAGAACACAAAAAACAGCGCCAATATCTTTATTCCCATTTTCATATCTGTAACCTACTCATAAGCCAGACTAAAAGTCGCCACCGCGCTGAACGCCCCGAGCCCAATCGTCTTGCGCTCCAGCGCCTGCGGTTCGCCGCGCACATAGGCCTGCAACGCCAGGGCATTGCCGCCGGCCTGCAGGCCCTGCTTATCACCGCCCTGATTGAGCGGCAGCGCCTTGCCCGCCGGCGTCTCCAACCCGATAGCAATTCCCTTGGCTATACTGCCGCCGGCAGGAGCCAGCAGGCCAGGCAGCGCCACGCTTTCCGTTCCCAACAGCGTCACCGTCACCGTTTTACCCAGGCTCAGATCGCATTCAGCCAGATGAATTTCAAACCTCTGCCCCGGCGTGCGGGTATTGAGGTACAGGTACTTGTCGATGATGGTGCCAAAATCCAGCGTGATCTCCTCCTCCCCCGGCGGGATCACGCACGGCTCCGCCACCAGCGCGCCATGCAGGCGCAGGTTGTTGGCCGCCAGCGCAGCCTCGCCTGCCAACAGCAGTACCGTGGCTACCAGACAATTGCCGATTCTCTTTTTCATCGCCTTTCCCCGTTACTGATAATCGGCCTGCAGCGTCGCCCAGGCCTCGAACGCCCCTTCGATCAGCGCGGCGCCCTCTTTTTTCACCGGCACCGCCTCCAGCCGCGGCGGGTTATCCAGCGTGATCTTCAACGTACTGCCCGGCGTAAACGGTTGATCATCGCGATATACGCGGATCCCTAAATCGCTTTTGTTGGTCGCTAGCGCCTGTTTATCAAACCCGCTGGCGGTTCCGCTCAGGCTCAGCGTTAGCCCCCAACTACCGCCGCTCGCACTGTCGCAGGTGATTTGGTAATTCACCGCCTGACGGTAGTTCACCCCGTCTACCTTGTTGATGCCGACCCGTTCGCCGAAATCCACCTCAACCTGATTGTTGTCGTTAATCCGGCACGGCGGCGGCGTCAGCAGCGTGCCACGAAACGTCATTTCGCCTTCGGCCAACGCCACAGATGATGCGCCAGACAGGGTGCCAATCAGCAGCAGGGCTTTTATTTTGTCATTCATGCTTCGCTCCGGTTACTGATAGGCCACCTTCATTGTGGCACCTGCCGTGAATTCGCCACCGCTTAGGGTCACGCCGCTTTGCTTCACCGGCACCGCCCACAGTTCCGGCGTATTTGGGTAGGTAAAATTCAACCAACTGTTGAGCGCCAGATTGCTGCTCCCCTGCTGCAGCTGGATCCCCAGTCCGGTTTTAGTGGTCTTCAACGCCGATGTGTCGAAAGCCGCGCCGGTGCCCTGTACCTGCAGCTTCATCGCATTTTTACTCTGTCCGGAACAAGACAGGGAGTAACTCACAGGTACGCGGTAATTTTTGCCGTCTACCCGAGTGGTCATTACTTCGCCGAAATTCACCTCGATCGTCCGATTGCCGTTAATCACGCACGGCGGTGGCGCCACGATGGTCACCTTAACCGTGACCGTGGTCGCCGCCTGGACACTCAGCGGCATAACCACCAGCAGCGCCCTCAGGCAGCGGACAATCTGTCGGTGGTTCGCCTTTATTCTTACGCCATCCATACTTCGCCCCGCCTCAGTCATAGCTCAGGTGAAAATCCACCGCCGCCCGGTAACTGCCCGCCGCCAGGTTGGCCGCCGTGCGCTCCGGCGTGATGACGTAGCTCAGGCTGTTCTGCCCCGGCGTCAGCAATAGCGGCTTGCCCCGGCTGCCCAGCCGCACGTCTTCACCCCGCACGGTTTCCATGCGCAGCCCCAGACCCGAGACCCCCTGCGCCTTTATCAGCTGCGGGTTATCCGCATCGCGAATCGCCCGAAAACTGACCGTCACCGCCGGCTGGTTTTCGGCCCAGATCCGCCCGCCGGTGCGCAGGTCGCGGCTGCCCGCCGGGCTGCGCAGGCAGTCCGCCAGCCGCAGCTCAAAGCGCACCGGCGTGCCGCGATCGCCAACCTGTTTCAGTTGCCCGGTGCCCACCTCGCCCAGCGCGATATCCTGCCGCGCGCTGGTCATCTCCAGCCGGCAGGCGCTCTCGGTCAGGGCGCCGTGGACATACAATGTGCCGTTGGCGCCGTCGACTTCCCAGTTGTCCGCCGCCTGCGCCGGCGGCAGCAGCCACAGCAGCGCGGTCAGGCTCAATGGTGCCATCATGGCCAGCGCCGCCAGCACGGCGTAATATCGCAGCTCGCTTATCCAGTAAGCGCGTTCCGCCATCAGCTCCCTTGCCATTTATCCTCCTGTCCACTTAGGGTTGTGCGCGCCGGTCAGGCGCCTTTCTTCTCTGGCACCACTTTGCAGATAGTGCCGCTGCAGCTGAAGCTCAGCTGCGGGCGGCCGCCGTAATCGTTGACGTAGGTCAGCACCGGGCTGTTGCCCACGCTCGCCGCGCTCACCGTCAGCGGCGCACTGCCCTTCGGCGGCACCATCATCGGTTCGAACGCTTTCACCGGCACGCTCTTGCTGCTGCCCGCATCCACCAGGGTGACGTAGTACGGCGTCGGGTTGTTCACCACGTATTTGTCGCCCTGGCGAGTCAGCGTCAGCTGCTCCTGCGGCGGCGGCGCATTGGTGTCGATGCCCAGCCCCGCCGGGCGATAGAACAGCTTGATGCGCGTCTGCAACGCGATCTGCAGGGTATTCGGTTTGCTGCTTTTCGGCGGGATCTCGCGCAGGTTGAAGTAGTAGACCGTTTCGCGGTCCTGCGGCAGCTGTTTGGCCGCCGGCAGCGCCTGGATCTTCACCTGGCTGGGCTTACCCGGCTCGATGCGCTGCACCGGCGGCAGCACCGTCAGCGGGCTCTGGATCTTGTTACCCTGCTCGTCTTCAATCCAGCCCTGCGCCAGATACGGCAACTGCTTGTTCTGGTTGCTGACGCTCAGGCTCACCGAGTTCTGGCTGCCATCGAAAATCACCCGCGTACGATCCAGGGCGATGGCCGCCTGGGCCTGCGAGACCGTCAGGGCGCCCAGCAGGGCCGCCGTGCCGAATGAAAATTTAAGTTGTTGGTGCATGTCATTAACTCCAATTACTGTAATTCAGTGTTTTCCGTTGTTGCCGGCAACGAATGGCAAGGCAACAACAGGGTATTCATCAACATCTCTGCCGGCAGCGGGCTTGGCATGCGCACTTCACACTGCGCCGCCCCGTTCCAGCGCACCGTCATCGCCTCGCCCGGCTGGATACCGCTGAGATAGACGCTGCCGCCGTCGTTGACGATGCCGGTCTCCTGCTTGCGGCCGTTCTGCACCGTGGCGCCGAACGGCGGTTCGCTGCCGTCCGCCAGCTTGATCACCGCCATCGCCTTAGCCCCCGCTATCACGTCAAACTGCCGGTAACCGATGGCCCCCTCGGTCAGCGTCGCCTGCACCACCGATGTGGTCGCCTCGGCGTTGTCGCCCAGCTGGTTCAGATCGATGCTCGCCTTGTTGCGGTAGTAACTGTTCACGTCGCCGATCACCGCCTTGCCCCAGGCGTTGGTGCGGCTGGTGCGCCCGTAGCCGCGCACCGGCACGTCCGCCACCCCCTGGGTGTCGATCAGCATCCGCGTGCCGCCCGCCATGCCGCTGCGGTGCAACGCCCCGCCCTCCGCCGTCAGCGTCATGCCACCCTGGGCGCTCAATCCCACCGCGCTGTAGCGCCCTTCCTGGTAGCTGGCGTTGGCGCTCAGCCGCGCGATATCGCCCTCGCGGGTGTAGTAGCCGCTGGCGTTGGCACCGCTGCGCGATGTGCCGGCGCTCAGCTGGTAGTTGCTGCGCTCATCAAGCCGGTCGTAGTAACTCACCCGGTGGGTGCTGTCGTTGCGGTTCACCGTGGTGTTGTAACTCAGCGTCGCGCGCTCGCCCCACGGCATCGACAGCGACAGGTAGGCCCCGTCGTCCTTCATTCCGTTGTACTGGTTGCGGTAGGCCGACAGCGACAAGCTCAGGTTGCGGAACCGGTCGATATCGAAATAGCGCGACAGCGTCAGGTTGTAGCGGTCGTTGGCTGGCCGGTCCCAGTAGGTCTCATGGCTGTAGTTGAGGTAGCTGCTCAGCCCCCAGTCGCGAAACTGCTTGTTGAAGGAGACGGTGTACATCTCCTTGCCGCTGCCGTTGCGGTTGCCGTAATAGCGCGCGTCCAGGTACTCGCTCATGCTCATGAAATCCTGCTCCGAGAAGCGGTAGCCGGCGAAGGTCACCTGGCTGTCGTACTCATCAAAGCTCTTCGAATAACTCAGACGGTATGAACCGCCGCTCAGCGTCCCCTCCTCCTGCGGTAGCCGCGCCCGCGACTGGGTCGCGTCGAATGACAGCGCCCCGAACACCATCAGGTCACGCCCGAGCCCCAGCGACAACGCGTTATAGTCGCCGCCCGCCAGCGCGCCGCCGTACAGCGACCAACCGTTGCTTACCCCCCAGGAGAACTCGCCGGTGCCGAACAGCGGCCCCTGCGAGCGATGTTCCCAGTCCGACGGCTTGCCCGCCGCCAGCTTGAAGCGCACCGAGCCGGGGCGCGTCAGGTACGGGATGCTGGCGGTGTTCATCACGAACTCCTGCACGCTGCCGTCCTGCTCCTCCACCCGCACGTTCAGCTCGCCGCTCACCGCGTCGTTGATGTCCTGAATGCGGAACGGCCCGGCCGCCACCGTGGTCTCGTAAATCACCCGCCCCTGCTGGCTGATGACCACCTTGGCGTTGGTCTTCGCCACCCCCACCACCTCCGGCGCATAGCCGCGCAGGTTGGGCGGCAGCATGTTGTCATCCGACACCAGGCTGGCGCCGGTAAAGCGGAAGCTGTCGAACATGCCGGAATCCAGGTAGCTCTCGCCCAGCGTCAGCTTCGAGCGCAGCGCCGGCAGCGCGCGGTAGGCGTAGTAGCGGCTCCAGTCCAGCCGCTTGTCGGTCGGCTGCCCGCTGCCGGTCTGGTGGCTGAGGCTGCCCTGCCAGTCAGCCCGCAGGCGCCAGGCGCCCATATTTGCCCCCGCCGTGCCGTTGCCGCTCAGGCTGTAACCGCGGCTGCCGCTGCGTTGTTGATGCTGGCTCTGGGCGTTGAGGTTATAGTCGAACAGCAGCCCCGGAATGCCCTCGTCCCAGCGCGACGGCGGGTCCCAGTTCTCGGCGGTGTACTCGAGAAACGCCTGCGGAATATTCAGGTACAGCGACGAGGTGGCCAAATCACCCCGCGTCTCCATCCCCGCCACGCTGCTCTCATCCAGGCACTCGCCCTGGTGCCACCAGCGCAGGTCTTTCATCACGCCCTCTTTGAGGCCCAGTTGCGCCACCAGCGCCTGGCTGATGCAGGCGCGGCTGCCGTTCGGGTCGTCCTCCGGCGGGTAGAACGGGATCTGCTGCTCCGGCAAATCGTTTTTGTTGATGTGCACCACCATGCCGTAGGTGCCCGGCATGATGTAGCCGCCGCGCGAGAACTGGCTCAGATCGATGTTCTTGCGGTCATGCACGTCCAGCACGTCGGTGTTGAACTGAATGTCATCGGCGGCATACACCAGCGTCGCGGGAGATCCGAGCGCCAGGGCGATGCACACTCCCAATACCTGAAGACGCGCCAGTTTCCCGGCAGGCGATATATTCATGCTCCGAATCCCTTATAATTATTTTTTATCCCTGTGCTCTTGTAATCAGTCTTCACCGCCGGCCTCAGAAATAATCCAGTTTGAAACGGACGGCCGAGAAATAATCACCGGCCTTCGGCGTATGATTATTGGCGACTAATTTCAGGGCGTAATTCAGCCGCATATTTCCGGGGATAATGTCGCCGCGCGGCATCGGGTAACCCGGCGTGGCAATATTGCCGGCGGCGTCGCTGATTTGCAGCGCAATGCCCGATGCCTCGCCGCGCACGCCAAATAACCCCTCCTCGGCATCGCCGTCAAAGGTCACCTGAAACTGTTTCCAGTCAGGTGAATTTTTATTAGCCCGTTCCAGCGTGCAATTAACCAGTTCGATGGCGAAAGTTTTCATTTGGCTTTGCCCGTCGCGAATAATATCCGCTATCGGCACAACATCCATATCTACGGTCTGATAACGACTCTCGACCGCAATGGCGCAGGCGGTATCGATGATGGCACCTTGCATATTTACCCTGCCCCAGCCCTGAACGGAACCGGCCGCCTGCGCGGTAACAGCCGTGAAGGTAAATAAACAAACTGCCAGCGGAAATATCATGGTTTTAATCCACATAACGTTATTCCCTGATAAAACGTTCCTGAAAAATGCATGCGGGAACCCCGCATGCATTGGCATGTTTAATTCACTTCATTATTGAAGAAATTAATGCGGCTTAGTTATACGCCAGGGTAAAGTCGGCCACCGCCTGGAATTCACCTTCGGTGATGACTGCGGTAGACGCAGCGTCACCCTGCAGGTAAGCGGCGAAGTTCAGGGTGTTAGAACCGCCTTGCAGTGTCTGAGCCTTGGTCGGTTGACCCAGCTTGATCACCGTACCGGAGCCATCGGTAATGGCGACGCTGGCGCCCTTGGCGGTACCGGTAATGCCCAGCAAGCCATTAGTTGGTGTCGCGTTGGACTCCATACCGGTAAAGGTCAGCGCCACTTTGTTTTTTAGCGGGTTACCCTTTTCATCATTGGCAAAGGTGCAGTTCTCCAGAGCGATGGAGAAGTTGCGCGGCGTAGATTTACCGCCGCTCACCAACGCCGCCTTGGAGATCTGGCCCAGTTCCACGGTCTGATCGATGGAATCCGGGTTAATGGAGCACGGCGCATCAATAATTGAGCCGGTGAAAGTCACTTTACCGTGGCCCTGGTCGGCCGCAAACGCAGTAGAAGACAGACCAAAGGCAACCGCCGCCACCATCATGATTTTATTCAGTTTCATAGTTCTTACATTCCTTAGTAAGTGAAAGAGTTAAATAAGACTCACTTTATCTGTAGAAGATAATGTTTCCCGGCTTACCACCATTTCCGTATCAGCACAGGAAACCTTCTGTTTCTGGCCTTCAAACCAGTGAGAACAATCTACTACCACAACTCACTTCTTGAAATATAAAACTACAAATTAAACAAAATTAAGAATATGTATAAATAAAACACCTTAAAAATAGATTTTAACTCCAAAAAAGGGTACGGATTAACCTCCTTGTAAATAAAAAAACCGACCAATTCAGGTTTAATTAACCCATTATCCACGCAATATAAGAAAATTCTAATTTCAACAGCCGCGAGGGAGTTGAAAAAAAATGTCGGCAGCCACAGTATTAAGCACGGACAGATTATTTACAGGGAGCAACATGAAATACATTATAAATAACGCCATCATCTATGATGCGCATAAAGGGACATTATCACTCAGCAAAAGCAACGATAAAGAGGTGGTTTTATTAAAACCTTCACAGCGGCTGCTGTCGTTGTTTATTGAGTACAATAATGAAATTGTGGAGAGGGAACGGTTGCTGGATGAGGTATGGAATAATCATGGTTTAACGGCATCGAACAATAACCTGAGCAATTATATATCAGGGCTGCGCAAGACGCTGTCTCAGTTAGGCCAGGATGACATTCTGGTTACTTACCCGCGCCAAGGATTCAAGTTCGTCGCCGAGTCGATAACCCTTTTAGGGGAAGAAAAGGATGAAGATAATGGCGAAACGCCGAAAGCGCATCCGTTGGCGGAAAAGAACACCCGACGTATAAAACCGCTCATTCTGCTTCTCCTGCCTTTGGCCGCCGGTTTTGTCGCCATCGGCACCGCGCTGTATTATTACACTGCCAATAACGACCTGAGCTTTATCGGTAAATATCGCAGCTGCAACGTGTTCGCCATCGACAGCACGCAGGATATTTCCTCAGCCAGGCGGTTGCTGAGCGAGTTTGATTATGATTGCAACAGCAACGCCAGCGTATACTTATACAATCAGGTTGCCGATGACGACAGCACAGCGGCCGTGATGACCTACTGCCCCAGACAGGGCCTGTCTGCGTGCAAAACGGTAAAGCTGCAACAGTAGGCATAATCTCTTCTGACATCAGAATAGTACCCCGTTAGGGCATCAACGCTTGTTGCAAATAAAATTGGGGGAACGATTGTCGGCAAAGATGTATTGCTGATCATTGATCTTTTCGACCGTAAACAAGATGTCCTTCCCCACCACCGGGAACAGCTTGTCGACTTCTTTATTATTGTGACTATCGTCATTAGAGCGTCGAACGATGTTTGTCGGGCGCAGCAAGAAGCGCCCTTCATTCGCGGTATAAGTCATGGTAATGGTACGCGCTATGGTAAAACGCTCATTATTATAGGTCACGCTGCCGTTGATAATAAATGCGCTCTCCCTTGCATTTATATTGACAATACTGACAAACAACACTCTGGATAACGAATGTTTTTCATCATGATAATCGGTGCGGATCACCGCATTGCATTCCGGCATGACCGGAGCAAAAAACTGCAGGTAGATACCAAAAAATATAAAGACAACTCCAAGAATCATCAGTGATGCAAACACCCCTTTTATTGTTTTTTTATTTTTTGAAAACATAGACATTCTCACAGGCTGCGTTAATGTTCTTTTCATTTTTTGGGCAATAGGCGAAAAAAGTCGCCATAGAGTGCAATGCGCTGAGAACCAACGCACCGCCGTTATAATAATAAACCGTTGCCGGTTTATTGCAGTCAAAGCCGCCTTCCTCGAGGGTATTCTTTACATCCTGCGCCGAAATATTCGTGTGCACCAGCTTGTGGTGGCTGTTAATTATTTCGATTTCACAATTAGCAATACGCTGAGCGGGTATGAACTGCGCCGTCGGAATATAAACCTGGCGCATCCCCACAGCCAACATCACCAGGCCACCGATAAAAACGGCCATTGCGACACAGAGCCACAAATACTTTATCCGCCGGGCGCCCCCTTTCCCGATAAAAACTTTATTCAATTCAGGATTTTCTTGGTTCCCTGTCTCATCAGTGCGGGCAACCCCCGCCTGAAGCAAAATCCCCTGCTTTGGCAAGGTAACTAACACTTCGCCTTCACCCAGTTCGGTAAACGCCTTGCGTAACTGAGAAAGCGCATTATTCAGATTATTGCCCGACTCGATCTGGCCATAACTGCCCCAAACCTGGCTCAACAAAAACTCGCGGCTTAATACTTTATTATCGTTCCGTACAAAAAATAACAACAATCTATTAACTGTCGCCGTTAACGCAACTTTAGCCTGTTCATCATCAATAACGCAGAGCTCAGAGATATCATCCCGGTAAATAATTCTGTTGTTTATCACATAAGCCATAGCGCACCTCTTATTGAACGCTAAAATGATATCACAACGCAATTTTTATAGGAATATTCTTAATAAAAAAGAATTAGCCTTTTAATACATGGTGTTATACTTAATAGTTATAAAAATCATGTTATTTTCTCTGTCAGAGAATTCCCCTTGGTTATTCGTTATCACAATCATCAACCTTCAGCGATGAAACCCTGTTTTTACCATTTCTTTCCACCGTAACCTCAACATATTGACCCGGCGGCGTCTCTGCAAAGATATTCAAAGCTTCCTGGGCATTATCAATCACTTTTCCTGCCACTTTATTAATGACATCGCCTTCCTGTAAACCGGCGTCGCTCGCAGCCCCCGCGTGTTTTACCCCCGTCACCAGCACATTATATCTCCCCCCCAGTTTTCCATGAATCACAGAGACATTAGCGGCTTCCACGCCGATGCAGCCGCGAATGACTCGCCCATCCGCCACGATTTTTTTCATTACCTGATTCACCAGGCGCACCGGCAAGGCAAAACTGATGCCTTTTACGCTATTCAGATCCTGGTCTACCGAGAAAACCGACGTATTCATGCCGATCATTTCTCCAGATGCATTAACCAGTGGCCCGCCGGAGTTGCCTTTATTGATCGGCGCATCGGTTTGAATAAACGTCTGTCTGCCAATGACGCCGAAGCCGCTGCGGCCAATGGCGCTGACGATACCGTGTGAAACGGAGCCAACCAGGTTGTAAGGATTGCCGATGGCCAAAACAAAATCACCGACTTTGATTTTCTTTTTTTCATCGATACGGATGGGCGTGGTCGCCGCAGGATCCAGTTTCATCACGGCTAAATCGGTCAGTTTGTCGTAGCCCACGACGATCGCTTCTCTTACCGTCGCGTCGCTGAGCAGCGCCACCATGTTCTTGACGCCATTGACCACATGATAATTCGTCACCACATGCCCTCGATTGTCCATAATAACGCCGGTGCCCAACGGGCAACCATAAACAACATCATTACAATCTTTAGAATATATATATACAACGGATGGGAGCGCGCGTTCTATCGCCATACTCAGTGACAATTCATTCACATTTTGCCGGTTCTGGTTAGCGAATTGCTTAAAATAGAGGGTGCTGACGACTGCGCCAATAAACACGCCAATTAACATATGAATAACCTTTTTATTCATCGTACCCTCAAAATGGCAAATGGTTTTTATAAGAACATTCTTCATACCGAAGGTTAAATACACTGACAAGCGAAAATTGACGTAGTCAACAGCCTCAGCCTCAGACTCAAATCTCTGCTCCCTCTGGTTTGAACGCCTTTCCTCCTTCCCTGCAAACCTTTCAAACTCACCAAAAAAACAACATGCTGATTTAATTAAATTTTAAACCCATCACACGCATTATTTCGTTCCGTTCCTGCATAAAAAAACGGCATTGTATGATCGCCCTCACAAACATGATAACATTATATTGTTATAACAAATGGCGACAACAACCAAAAGGAACCTCTGGATGAACTACCCTCTTGTTGGCAGCGCCATTGTTGAGCACAGCGGCGGTTTAAATAACTTACGCCATGTCACTAACTGCATGACACGGGTTCGCATGACCCTGGTCGATCCTGCAAAAGTGAATATTCAGGCGCTCAAAGGCATCGAAGGCGTGCTGGGCGTGGTGGAAGACGATACTTTGCAAGTGATTGTCGGCCCGGGCAAGTCGTCTAAAGTGGCGACGGTAATCAATGAACTGCTGGCCTCGGGCCCGCAAACGGCGCCGCTGAGCGACGTAGAACAAAAAGCGGCGCTGGCGCGCGAGAAATCCCGCAAACCCACGCGCACCAAAGCCGTGTTGAAGCACATCGCCAACATTTTCGTTCCCATCCTGCCGCCGCTGATCGCCGCCGGGATTTTGATGGGGCTGAACAACGTCTTGGTCAACTCCGCCGCCTCCTATGCGCTGACGCACGCCATTGCGGCCAGCGGCGAGCTTTCTCCGGCCCAGATAGTGTTGGATCAGCGCCATCTGCTGGGCCTGAGCCAGTTCCTTGATATCGTTTCCAAAGCGCTGTTCAGCTTCCTGGCCATCTATACCGGTGTCACCACGGCGAAAGAGTTTAGCGGCAACGCCATCATGGGCGGCCTGCTGGGCGCCATCACCATCGCGCCCCAACTGCCGCTTTTGGGGTTAATCCCCGGCCAGGGCGGGTTGATCGGCGTTATTTTCTGCGTCTGGCTAATGTGCGTGCTGGAAAAACAGGTGCGTCGCATCGTGCCCGACATTCTGGACGTGGTCTTGACGCCGACGATCGTGCTGACGGTGATGTCCGGCGCCTTGCTGTTCGCCATCATGCCCGTCGCCGGCCTATTGTCCAACGGCATTCTGCACAGTTTGAACGGCCTGCTGGCCACGGGTGGCCTGGCCGCCGGCTTCGTGCTGGCCTCGCTGTTCCCGTTCCTGATTTCGCTCGGTCTGCACCATGGCCTGTTCCCGATCCATCTGGAGATGATCAATGCGACCGGGCATGCCCCGCTGTTCGCCATCCAGATCATGTCCAATGCAGGCATGGTCGGCGCCGCCACGGCGGTGCTGCTGCTCACCCGCGATCCGGTGATGAAAAAGATCGCCAAAGGCGCCATTCCCACTTCGATCCTCGCCGTAGGAGAACCCACCATCTTCGGCGTGAATATTCCGGCGGGATTCGCCTTTATCACCGGCTCTATCGGCGCCGGCTTTGGCGGCATGATGGTCGTGCTGCTCGGCGTCTCCACCAATGGGGTCGGCGCCGCAGGTCTGTCGGCCCTGCCGCTGATCGCCGACGGCAAATATCTGCAGTATATCTTCGCCTGGCTCACCGGCTGCCTGGCGGCCTTTGTGCTGACCTACATCACGGGCAAGCTGCGCAAATACGATCGGGAAAGCGTCTGACGGGACGGCAAACAGTTTAAGGGAGCAAAAATGAAAGCCATCATGTTGATGTTCGATTCACTGAACAAGCATCTGCTGTCCGCCTATGGCAGCGACCGGGCCATCACGCCCAACTTCCAGCGGCTGAAAGAAAGAACGGTGCGTTTCGACAATTTCTACGTCGGCAGCATGCCCTGCATGCCGGCCAGGCGCGAGATCCATACCGGCCGCTACAATTTCCTGCACCGTTCCTGGTCGCCGCTGGAGCCCTTTGACGACTCCATGCCGGAGATTCTGAAAAAGCACGGTATCCACACCCATCTGGTCACCGATCACAAGCATTACTGGCGTGACGGCGGCGCCACCTACCACTCCCGTTACAGCACCTATGAATTCGTGCGCGGGCAAGAGGGCGATGCCTGGAAGGGCGTGGTCGATAAGCCGGTTTATCAGTATGAGTCCGGCGAACCGGAAGAGATCAAGCAACGCCGCATCGCCAGCCGCACGCAGCATCAAATTAACGTGCAGTTTATGAAGGACGAACAGGATCACCCGCTGGCCAGAACCATCCAGAAAGGCCTGGCGTTCATCGACGAGAACCACGCGGCCGATAACTGGTTCCTGCAACTGGAGTGCTTCGATCCCCACGAGCCATTTTTCGTGCCGGAAAAATACCTGCGGATGTACGGCATTGACGACGCCAGCGTTTTCGATGGCTGGCCGCCCTATTACTTCGTCACCGAAAGCGAAGAACGCAAGGACGCCATTCAGAAATACTACCTGGCCTTGCTGACCATGGTGGACGACTATGTCGGCAAGGTCCTGGACTACATGGACAAATACGATTTATGGCGGGATACCCTGCTGATCGTCAACACCGACCATGGTTTCCTGCTGGGGGAGCATGAGTGGTGGGGCAAAAACATCATGCCGCTGTATAACGAAGTGGCGAATATTCCCTTCTTCATCTGGCATCCCGAGCACCCTTATCGCGGCGAATCGCGGCAGGCGCTGGCGCAAACCATCGACATTCCTGCCACGCTGCTGGATTTCTTCAAGCTGGACAAACCGGCGGATATGCAGGGCGCCTCTCTGGTGCCGGCGATTTGCGACGATACGCCGATACGCGACTATGCGCTGTTCGGCTACCACGGCTGCCATATAAACATTACCGACGGCCGCTATGTCTATATGCGTTCACCGCAGGTACACGGCGCCGAGAACCTGTTCGAATACACCCTGATGCCCACCAGCATCAACCGCCGGCTGTCCCCTGAAGAACTCCGGCACATGACGCTGCATCCGGGATTCCGTTTCACCAAGGGCTGCCAGGTGTTGCGCATCCCTGCCTCTTCGGTGATGACCCGGGGCGCCGATCGCTTCGGGCACCGACTGTATGACCTGGCGGAAAATCCGAAGCAGGATCGTCAGTGCCGGGACGCCGCCGTCGCCGAACGCCTGCTGTCCGCCATCCGTTGCATACTGAAACAAAGCGACGCGCCGCAGGAACTCTGGCCTCGCTATCAATTGTCGGCGCCCGCCTCTCCGCTGCTGGGCGCCGATCCGGACTGGGTGCCGGCCTTCAAAGATTATGCGCCGCAACTGCGCTACGGTATGTTGGCCCTGACGCAACATCTGGAAGGCACTCATCAAACGGCAATAATTGATAAACTGAATGCTTCCGCCAAATCCTCATGGACCACCGCCGATCTGTGGGCCTTCGTGCAGCAAGAAGTCCCACCTGAACAGCACGCCAGCGTGTTTTATAAACTGGCGCTGGAAATGCGGCTTGATTGAGAGGTCGCCCCGCCCTTTCGGCGGGGCGACTGCAGAACAGAAGGAAAATTAACGATGGGACAAGAACTGGACTACTCGCGCGGCGCCAAGCCGCTGTATGCCCAGCTGTATGACATCCTGCTGGAGAAGCTGAAAAACGGCGAATACCGAAAGAACGACGTACTGCCGACAGAAGCCGAGTTTGAAGAAATGTTCGGCGTCAGCCGCATCACCGCGCGGCGGGCTCTGGCCGAACTGGTTGCCAAAGGGTTGGTCAAACGTCAGGCCGGCATCGGCACCATGGTCATCAGCACGTCGGAAAAGCAGAACGTCAAGACCCGCATCAGCCTGATCGATGGCCAACAAACGCAGGCGATAGCGCGCAACAACCTTTCGTTGTCACCGATTCAGCCGCCTGAGCCTATCGCGCAGCTGTTCGACACCGACAGCGCGCTGCTGCTAACCCGCACCATTTACCGCAAAAATGAAGTCCCGGCGCAGGTCAACTATATCTATCTGACCCCGCGCTTAAATACGCTGACGCTGTCAGACCTGGAAAAAGGGTTGTACTGCGCGTTGGAACAGCGCAATGAAAATATCGATGCCTTTGAGGACATCATCACGGCCGAACTGCCGACCGCCGAAGACTGCGCAATCCTCAACGTTGCCCCCTCTACTCCGCTGCTGGTCAAAACCCGCAAGGGATACAACGAACGAGGTCAATTGGTGGAATACACCATCGCCAAACATATCGCGCGTTACTATCAATACATCGTCGAGAACAGCAAATGAGCTGGTGGACGCAGGGAAAATCACCGGATTACCGGTTTACATTAGCCAATGAACGCACCTTTCTGGCCTGGATCCGCACCGCGCTGACCTTTATGGCCGCCGCGGTCGGCCTGGATCAGTTGACGGACTCAACATCGCTGAAGGTGTTGATCATCGCGCTGGCGCTTACGGCGGCGGCGCTGGCCTGCTACGCCTACCATCGCTGGGCGGGCAACGAGAAAGCGATGCGGCATGAACAAGCCTTGGGCTATCCACGCCTGCTGATTTGGCTCAGCACGGGCCTGGCGGCAGGGATATTGCTGACGCTGGCCACATTGGTTCGGCCATGAACGCCGCTTGTCCGCAGCGCGATCCTGGCCTGCAGCCGGAAAGAACGGCGCTGGCGTGGCAGAGAACCGCATTCTCTCTATTGCTGCTGGCGCTTATCACCGCGCGTACCGGCCTTTACCGCGAAGAATATGTGCTCGCCGCACTGGGCTGCGTTTCTTTTTTCGTGGCGATGCTGTTGGTATTTGGCTCTTTTGTTCGGCAAAAATCGCTGATGGGCGCGATGGAGCTCCCGCTTGTCTGGTCGGCGTGGTTTAAAAGATTGCTCAGCCTCGCCCTCTTGTTTAATGCGCTGGGTCTCGCGCTGCACAGCGCGCTCATGCTGTTATCGGAAGGAAGTATTCAATGACGGCTACCCACGGTTGTCTGGTGATGGCAAAGCCCACCGGATCGGTTTGCAACATCGACTGCACCTACTGTTTTTATCTTGAAAAAGAGGCGCTTTATCCCGAACGCCAGCAGAACTGGCGCATGTCAGATGAAACGCTGGCGCTGTATATTCAACAGCATATCCAAGCTCAGGATGGCGAGCAGGTGATGTTCTCCTGGCAGGGCGGCGAGCCCACCATGATGGGGCTGCCTTTTTTCCGTCGCATCGTCGAACTGTGCCAAAAATATGCCGGCGGCAAGCGCATTCAACACGCGCTGCAAACCAATGGGCTATTGCTGAACGATGAGTGGGCGCGCTTTTTCGCCGAACACCGCTTCCTGATTGGCATTTCGATCGACGGCCCGCAAGCGCTGCACGATCGTTATCGCACCTCGCGTTCGGGCAAAGGCACCCATGCCCAGGTACTGGCCGCCCTCACTCTGCTGCAAGAACACGGCGTCGACTTCAACACGCTCACCGTGGTCGGTAAGCATAACGTCGGCCAGGCGCGCGAGGTTTACGAATTTCTTTTGGCCGCAGGCTCTCGCCATATTCAATTCATTCCATTGGTTGAACGCTTGAGCACGGCGCAGAGCGCCGCGCTCAAGCTGGTAATGCCGGGTGAAAGCGCCGCCACGCTGGCGCCCTGGACAGTGCCTGCCTGGCAATACGGCGAGTTTCTCAATCAGATTTTCGATATCTGGGTACGGCGGGATGTCGGGCACGTCTCTGTACAGATGTTTGACGTGGCGCTTTCCGCCTGGTGCGATCAGCCGCCGGTGCTGTGCGTATTCGCCGAAACCTGTGGGCACGCCTTCGCTCTGGAAGCCAATGGCGATCTGTATAACTGCGATCACTTCGTCTATCCGGAGCATCGGCTGGGGAATATTCATCAGCAAGATATCCGCACCTTAAATAACAGTGAGCAGGCACATACGTTTGGCCGCGCGAAAAAGACGTCGCTAACGCCGGATTGCCGCCAATGCGAATTCAGGTTTGTCTGCCATGGCGGCTGCCCCAAACACCGCTTCGCCGTGTCGCCGTCCGGTCATCCTGGGCATAACTATCTCTGCCCGGGATACAAGCATTTCTTCCGGCATATCTCTCGCGAAATGAACCTGATGAAGGACTTGCTCGCCAACGGCTACCCGGAACAGGCCATCATGTACGCGTTGGCTCAGGAACAGCGGGCCGGCGCAGGCAGCGCCAAACCCAATGCTCCCTGCCCGTGCGGCAGCGGTAAAAAGTATAAGAAGTGTTGCGGTGCGAAAAAATAAGCCCAAAAGCCCGGTAAACGTCACCGGGCCCCTTAACTTGCATCACGCTACTTCACCGCCAGCGTGACCGCGTCCTGCTTGAAGCCGTAGCGGCTCAGCGGCGTGATCACCACCGACGTCGGTCGCCCTTCCACCGCCAGCGTCTGCGTCTCGCCCGCCATCAGGTAGTAGTTCTCCAGCGTCACCACCTTGCCCGACGGCTGCAGCGTCAGCTGCGGCGCCAGCCGCACCACGTGCAACCCGCCGTTGCTGAGCGTCAGCCGACCGTCCGCCGCGCTCAACCGCAGGTCGTCCCACGGCGTCTTGCTCACCGCCACCGATTTCGGCTGCAATATCAGCCCGATGCTCTGACGCACCGGCATCCGCGCGCTGTTGTCCACCGCCTGCCCTATCCCCTCGAACGACGCCTTCAGCATCACCTCGTGCGGCAGCGCCGTCCCCGGCTTCAGCACGAAGTTCACCTGCTGGCTCTGCCCCGCCTCGATGCGCGCTATCGGCGGCGACAGCAGCACCGCCTTGCTGAACCCTTTGCCATCCAAGTCCTCCACCTTCGTCGCCAGCAATATCGGCTCCGACGAGCTGTTCCGGATGCTGAAGTTCACCCGCCCCGGGTTCTCCTCCAGCACGATGCCCATGCTCTCCAGCTGAAACGACGCCCCGGCGGAATGCGCCAGCCCCAGCGTCAGCCACAGCCCGCCCAGCAGCTGCGCCAGGCTCCGTTTTATCGTCATGATTACTCCTCTCTTTTCATCCATTATCGGACGAGCCGTCCGCCGCACGGCAGACGCCATCGCCCTCTTCGTACAACACCGACGGGTCGAACGCCGCCGGCACCGCGTAACTCACCACGCATTCGTTCATGTTCAGGCGCCGTACCCGCAGCGCCTTGCCGATATCGTCGTTCACCAGCATCAGGTTGCCCTCGCCTATCAGCGTGCCCAGCAGCTGCCCCCGCTCGTCGTGCACCGACGCCCCGGTCGGCAGCAGCGCCCCGCTCTCATCCCGCAGGGTCAGCAGCAGCTGGCGCACCTCGGTCACCCGAAAACGCCGCTCCGCCACCGTGCCGCGCGCCAGCTCGAACACCGCTTCGGTGCTGTCCAGCCGCAGGTTCAGCGGCAGCGACAGCGTATCGACCTGGGCGCGCAGCGGCATATAAGGCATCAGCATCGGCAGCAGCGCGTCGCCGGCAAAATCCGTCATGCCGCTGCCACCGCCCGACACCCCGACCCCCGACTGTCCCGCCACCCTCATCACCGCGAAGGTGTCGCCGATGCGCTGCGGTGACGTCACCCAGGTGCCGTTGGCCACCCCCAGCCCGCCCGACGACGCAAGCGACAGCGAGGAACTGCCCTGCCCGCTGTGCGAGGCCCCCAGCGCCAGCCGGGTATAGGCCGTCTCGCCGCTCAGGTTGCCGGCGCCCTGGTACTCGCCGTCCGCGTCCCGCGTCACGTCCAGGTAGCCGTTCAGCCGCTCGCTCACCGGCCCCTGCCAGCTGCCGCCCAGCGTCAGCTGATTGTTGCGCCGCGACTGCAGCCGGCTGCTGACGCTGCCCGCCCCCCAGGGCAGGCTCAGCCCGGCGTAGACCGCCGCGCGGTCATAAGCGGAAGACTGCAGGTTGACGCTCAGCGTCGCCCTTCCCAGGCTGACGCCGTACGCCAGCGCATGGGTCCAGCTGCGCCAGCTGTCGCGGTAATAGCGTTCGTGCGACAGCGAGTAGGTCAGCGCCCCGGCGCTCAGGGTGCGCCAGGAGAGCGCCGCCCCGCCGTTGTAGCGCTGCCGGGCCGCCCCTTCCGCCTCTGCGGGCGGGTTCAGCCCTTCGTCCGCGTCCCGAAAGCCTTCGGTGCGGTACTGCGACGACAGCGACAGCGCCAGATGGGGCCCCAGCGCCACCAGCCCCTGAGCCTCCAGCTGCACGCCGGGCTGCCGGCCACGGGTGAAGGTCGCGCCGCCCGACAACCAGTTGCCGGCGTCGTCACTCACACTGCCCTGCCAGCCCAGACGCTGGTAGGTGCGCGCCAGCAGCCCGCCCGCCGTTATCTGCCCCCGACCGAGACGGAACGCCTGCTCACCCAGCAGCAGCGCCGGCGGCGAGGCGCCCTCTCGCCCGGCGCCGTACGGCCGGTAGCGCCCCGCCGCCAGCCGATAGCCGCCCGCCCGGCCCGCCGGGTCACCGGCGTCGGGGGTAACCGTAAAGCGTTGCCGCCGCCCGTCGGTTTCCGTCAGCGTGACCTCGGCCTCCACCCCGGCCATCACCGGCCCCAGCTCGCTCAGCGAAAACGGCCCGGCCAGCAGCAGGGTGCGGTACATCACCTGCCCGCGCTGTTTGACCTCCAGCGTCGCCGGGCTCGCCACGCTGCCCTGCAGCGGCACCGTCAGCGCCGCATCAGGCGCGCCGGCCGCCAGGGAGACCAGCTGCCCGCCGCTGAGCGGCACGTTGCCGCTCAGCGCCCCGCCGGCGCTGAACTCACCGAACTGAACCACCGCCTCCCAGGCGGGAAAGTCTTTGCTCGCCGAGGTCTCGTATACCTCGAGCCGGCTGCCGCTCTCGTCGTTGCTGTAGCTTGAGCGATTGCGCAGCACCCAGTTGCGCAGGTTGACGCCCGGCTCCAGCATCGCCTGCAGCGTCTGCTGATTGCCGTAGCGCCCCTGACGCCGGTTGGCGTACAGGTCGTAGTTCAGCAGCACCGCATGGCCGCCCGACTGCTCGCTGCGCAGTTTGTCCGCATCGAACGCCGCCTCCGGCAGGGTGATTTCCACCCGAAAGGCGCCGGGAAACACCTGCACCACCGCCTGCGGCCAGTGCGAATCGAAACGTTCGCAGGCCCCCGGCGGCGGCGTGACCCGCAAACGCAGCGTCTGCGCCAGCCGTTCATCCAGACACAGCGCCCCCTGCGAATCGAAACGCACCTCTTCCTGGTAACGCTGCGCCGCATTGACCTCCAGCGTCACCCGGTGCACGCCCGGCAAAAACCGGGCGGTATTGAAAAATTCGGCGATATCCGCGTTGTACCCCAGCTGCGCCAGGGTTTTGACATCAAATCCGGCGGCAGCGGTTTTCGTCATCGGCCAGACCAACAAAAACAGCAACGCCGATGCCCTTTGCCTGATAGACACGTCATCTTCTCTGGGTTAATGCCGGGAGCGACAGATTCAGAAAAAGGGGGAGAGCCCTCCCCCTTGCGTTACCCATCAGACATTACAGTCCGAACGCGAAATCCAGCGTGGTGGAGCCGTCCAGATTGGTGCCTTCGCCGATACCGCCGTGCATATCGCCGCTTTTAGCCAGGTAGGCTTCAACATTAAGCATTGCGGTGAAGGTCTTGCCGATGGCCAGCGTATTGGCGTTTGAAGCCCAGCCTACGCGCTTGCCGTGTTCGAGTTGTACGGTACCCGTTGGGGAGGTGATCGTGCTGTTCTGGGTCACGAACAGTCGACCGAGTTTGCCATCAATCTGTGGAAGGTAGGCCGTTATCACATAAAATCCCAACTTGCCGGTATTATTGATGTTACCGAGACCAAAGGTTTTTCCCGCCTCGCTGGCGGTGCCCAGGCGGTTGTCGATAACGTTGAAGGTCATCGGCGTTTCGGCATCGCATTTCACCTCCATGGTGCCGCTACCATTTACTCCCAGGCTGACCGCTTTGTCTCTGCTGACTTTCGTATGGCTGATGCTGCCGTAATCAAACACCCCATTGTTAGGAAGTGACACCTCACAGGTCGGCGCCACCAGCTCTCCGACCACTTTGATTTCCGCGCTCGGGCCGGCGGCCAAAGAGCTCCCGGCGACCAGCAGCGTGGACGCTACCATCACGCGCAATGCAATTTTATTCATTTAGTCGACATCCTTATATCGCTTCAATCCAAAGAACTTTTTCGGGCACTCAAATGCCGTACGCGAAACTGAGCGTGGAAGATCCATCCAGTTTTACGTTGTCGGTAATAGGGCCCTTCATGTCTTTGGCCGAGGCCAGATAAGGCTCAACCTCCAGCATGGCGGTAAACAGCTTGCCGCTGTTTTGTACGTTGCCCGACTTTGCCCAGCCGGTGATGTTGTTTTTATCGATATAGGCGGAACTGACAGTGGTGAACGCCGTGGTGCCTTTCTTCACGCTGAACAGCGCCGAAGGAATGGCATTAACCCCAGCGTTGAGGACGTTGACTTTATAATATCCGAGCTTGCCGTCGCCATTGACGTTCCCCAGGCCAAAGTGAGCGCTGCCGGTTACACTGGCGGTCCCCTCACGGTTATCGACCACGGTGAAATTCAGGAAGGTTTCGGCCTCGCAGTTAATAACCAGCTGCTTTTGCGACTTGGCTAACGCCGTGGCCGCCGCTGAATTGATTAACCCATTGGACAACTTACCCAGTTCGAAGACACCGTCATTGGTGATGGACACCTCACAGGATGGCACCGCCATTTGCCCTTTCACTTTCAATTCCGGCGACATAGAGGCCGCTGAGACCTGATTCGCCATCATCAGGATTGCGGCGATGCTTGCAGAGATTACTGTTTTTTTCATCATGAATATCCATACTCATAGTTAATATTATCCCGTTCAAAACAGATGACAGGATGTTAAGCGGGGATAAACCCCTTTGTGTCACTCAAATTCACTGTCGTTACCCATGCTGGCGTAAAAACAATGCATGAATTGACGCTGCGCACTTATTGCTTGTTATTCAGAGCCCAAAAACGAAATTCAACGTGACAGAGCCATCCAGTTCCACTTTATCGACGGCGAGAATATTGGCGTCCAGAACCGGCGTCACTGAAATATCCATGGTGTAGGTCTGGCCGGCGGCGCGCGTCGCATCCGCCAGCAACCAATCGCTACGCTCACCGGAAATCAGCGCGGCTTCCGTGTTCGGCGGCACTGACGCATTGCGTGAACGCAACGTAGCCGGGAAGCCGTTTACGGCAGAGTGAGACAGCCCCAACAGAAAATAGCCAACGGGTTGCCCATCCGGCGTATTGCCCAGCCCGAAACGGCGCAGATCCGGCTCATTGCGGCTGGCCGCGCGGTTATCCGTCGGAATGATGGCCAGATAGGCATCGCCTTCACAGCGTACCTGCCAGGTCTGTTTCAAGGTCGGTAATCTCTGCGCCTCACCCCGAGCGCCTCCCCGCATGGCGCCATAATCATAAACGCCGTCATTACCGGCGATAACGGTGCATCCTGAATGTTTTATTTTCCCGGATACTTTCAACTCAGCCGAAGGCGCAGCGATAAGTTGACCGGAAAAAAGAACCCATAAAGCGATCAGGCTTGTTTGCAACAGTCTCTTTTTCATCCCAGCGTGGTTTCCATTCCCATTAATCCGCACGCTTGCAATTACGCAAGCCATCGATGAGATAAATAGTTCTCACTTCCCCTGACGCAGAAGCGATAAACGTTCTCTCATTAGATAACCATCAATTTGTATTTCTCGGCACGGCTTCACCTGCGTCAATGCCAGCGACGATGCAGGAAGTGCCAATTTAGCGTCCCAGAACAACAATTGAAATATAAAGCTAAATACAGAGGAAAATTCAGAGCATATGGCAAAATAAGTAGAAAAAAATAGATTGCGGCGACTAATAAACAATAAAATCATACCAACAGACAGACAAACGCCCCATGATAATTACATTTAATTAACCGCCACGGCCGCACATTAAAAATATACACAGCACATTAAAACCGAGAAACAGCCAGAATGATAACTCACATAAATAATTAATATAGAACCAACAAAAAAATTAATGAGAATATGCCGTCACTCACAATCCCCCCTCAGATGTAACGACAAAGGCACTCGTTTCTCTCTGCGCCGTTTTCTCATTGCGGGAATGCGCTGAAAATATTCGGCACGACAGATAAAACACAACCCAGGATAACCATCGGACCGAATTGGCAAACAACGAGCGGCTCACAGCACCCGCGAATAGACCCGCGAGGCTTCGCCCCAGGGGTGATAGCCGAGCCCGTTATAAACGAAGCCATTACGCTCGTAGTAACCCTCCAGATCGGTACACAGGTGCAGCTGCGGGAAGCCCAACCGGCGGGTTTCCGCCGCCACATGCTCAATCAGTTTCGCGCCGTAGCCCTGGCCGCGCTGAGTCTCTTCTACGTAGAGCGCGCACAGCCAGGGATATAATTCCCCACGGCTGATAAAGTCGTTGGTTATCAGCCCCGCGCAGCCGAGGATCCGGTCATTTGCCATCAGCAGGTACCACTGCGGCAGCGGGTTGGCGGCGCCGAGGCTGCGGTTGATGGCGTCTTCATACATCATCAGCGTTTCTGCCGTGGCCCAGTGCCGCTGAAAATACGCAATGGCGCGCGGCGCCAGCTCGGGCGCTTGCCGCACCGAAATCATGTCCATGGTCATTCCCGTTATTCATGTTGTCAGCGTAGAATTATGCAGCAATATGCAGAGTATGGCAGCGGCATTCCGCCGCCGTCATTCACCCCAAGGAGTCATCATGACGCAAAACATCTATGACAATCAGGCCTTCTTCGACGGCTATGCGCAGCTCAGCCGCTCGCAGCACGGCCTGGACGGCGCGCCGGAATGGCCCGCCATCCGCCGCATCCTGCCGGATTTGCAGGGCAAAAGCGTGGTCGATCTCGGCTGCGGCTACGGCTGGTTCTGCCGCAGCGCGCGCGAACAGGGCGCAGCCAGCGTGCTGGGGCTGGACGTCTCGGAAAAGATGCTGGCCAAGGCGCGGGAGATGACCGCCGACGCGGGCATCGAGTATCGTCGGCAGGATTTGGCGCAGCTGCAGCTGCCGCAGGAAAACTACGATCTGGTCTACAGCTCGCTGACGCTGCACTACCTCGAGGATCTGGCCCCCCTGTTCGCCACGATTTACGCCGCGCTGAAACCCGGCGGGCAGTTCATCTTCACCGCCGAGCACCCGATCTACACCGCCCCGGCGCAGCAGGGCTGGCTGACCGACGGCAACGGGCAGAAATCCTGGCCGGTCAACGGCTACCAGCGGGAAGGCCGGCGCGTCTCCAACTGGCTGGCGGAAGGCGTTATCAAGCAGCACCGCACGCTCGGCAGCTATATCAACCCGCTGGCGCAGCAAGGGTTTATCATCCAGCATTTGAACGAATGGGGCCCCAGCGCGCAGCAAATCGCCGCTACCCCGGCGCTGGACGAAGAGCAGGAACGCCCGATGATCTTCATTCTCGCCGCCCGCAAACCCGCCTGATTCTGATCTGATTCACCCGCAGTAAACCGTTCACACCACCACAGTTGGGGAGGCCGCCTCCCCCCAACGTTACTCACCAATCGGCAGATACCCCTGCCAAAGCGGCCGGGCGGGCTTGCCGTGCGGGTTGGCGCGCAGATGAACGTGGTAGCCCTGCAGCGCCTGCAACAGCAGGCAGTCGTCCACCTCAGCCAGGTCATCCTTGTGCTGCTGCGCGCTGTCGATCAGCAGCGCCCGTTTGGCTTTCTCCTTCGCCTCGTCGGCGGAGCGCGCCACGAACAGGCCGAACTGGTGCAATTCCGCCAGCTCATCGCTGCGGTAGCCGCCCACGTTGACGAAAAACAGCCTCTCTTCACCGGCAAACGGGGCGGGCTCCAGACTCACGTCGTAACCGTCCGCCCAGTCGATGCGCGCATAGCCGTCGACATGCACCTTACGCTTATCGCCGAACCACTTTTCACGCAGCAGCGGATACGCCTCTTCCGGCCGATCCGCCGCCGCGAACTGCACGTCGTGCAACTCAATATTGGCGCCCGGCGCCGTACCGCCCACATAAAACATCAATAATCCCGGCATGTTAATCTGCTCTCCCTGGTGATAATCGCTGTATAATTTAATACATAACGAAACACCTGCCAACGGCGGCGCCATTCTGTGTTATCAATAGATGAGGTTTAATCTGTTGTGGAGGAACGCATGGCATTCAATATCGGTGATTTTGTACAACGCACCACCGGCGGCCCGAAGATGACCGTGGTGGAGATCGACGGCGAAACCCTGGTTTGCAGCTGGAATGAACTGGGTAAAGAGCAGCGTACGGAGGTGCAGGCCAACGAGGTGGCGCTGTACCACGAAGACGGCGATTTCGGCGTTTGCTGAATGATCGGGGCGCGCCGCGCCCCGTTATCGCCTCAGGCGCGAATGTCCTGATAGGCTGGGGTGGTATCGAACTCATGCTTGGCGAACGGGCACAGCGGAATGATTTTGCGCTGCTCCGCGCGCATCTTCTCCACCACCAGCGCCACCAGCTTTTTGCCGACGCCCTGCCCCTTCAATGACTCGTCCACCCAGGTGTGATCGATAATGGTCAGCTTGTCGCCGCTCGGCACGAAAGAGATCTCGGCGATCAGCTTGCCGTGCTCGTCATTGATATAAAAACGCTTCTCGTCCGCCAGTATTTTATGATCCATATTATTTCTCCCTATATTTCAGTGCGCCGCTGGGGCAAGTGTCGATAACGCGTTTCACTTCGGCCGCGTCGGCATTGTCCGGCATAATCCACGGGCGGCGGTTCAGGGTAAAAATAGCCGCGTTGCCACGCACGCAGTTGGCGGAATGGCGGCATATCGCGCTGTTGAAATAAACGTCAATCTTGTCGCCGGAATAACGGCGGTAACCGGCGGCGGTCAATTCCTCATCCATCATGGCCTCACATTGCCTGTTTTATTGTTTTTGCTCCAGGCTCAAGTATAGGCAATGCCGTCGGCTTCACCACGCCTCTCTTCCGCTGAAAAAAGTGGCGCAACCGCCCGCCGCAGCTAGAAAAAAACGTAAATTGTTCTAATCTTTAATCAGCAAGACAACATAATTCCGACAGTGGCTAAGGAGTTCGAAATGGGTGATAGCTCAAAAGACGGCGTAATTCTGCTGTCCCGCATTCTACTGATGGTTCTGTTTATCATTTTCGGCTGGATGAAACTGGTCAACTTCGGTGCGACCGTCACGGCGATGGAAGGCTACGGCACGCCGATGCCTTATTTGGCGGCGATTGTCGCCGTGGTGGTGGAGTTTATTTTCGGCATCGCGCTTATTCTCGGCCTGTTTACTCGCCCTATCGCGGTCATTTTCGCCCTGTATGTGTTGGGCACCGCGTTTATCGGCCATCCGTTCTGGAAGATGACCGGCATGGAAATGATGGGCAACGAAATCAACTTCTTTAAAAACATCAGCATCATTGGCGGTTTGCTGTTGCTGGCGGTGACCGGCGCCGGCCGTTATTCGCTGGACTATAAAATATTTAATAAATAATTCATCGATGGCCGGCGATATGCGCCGGCCATTTTATTTCGGCTGTCCTTTCACCGGCTGCGCTTGGCGTGGCGCTCAAAGTTTTCCGCCCTGGCCTGCGCCGATTTACGCAGCGTGACATAGCAGGCGCCCTCGCCGCCGTCGCGCGGTAAGGCGCGGCAAAACGCCTGCACCTGTTCAAACTGCGCCAGCCATTTGGCGACGTAACTGCGCACGATATTCGGATGGCTGTCGTTCTGCCGCCCGCGGCCGTGCACGATCAGCAGCGAACGCAGGTTTTGCGCCTCCGCCTGGATAATGAAGCGGAACAGCGCCTGCCGGCTGGCTTCAACCGGCTGACGCAGCAGGTTCAGCGACGCCTGCGGCGGGTAACGGCCGTTGCGCAGCTTGTCCAGCACGCCCTGCTGAATGCCTTCCCCTTTGAACTCCAGCGGCCGATCGCAGGGGATCACCTCGAGGAAATCGGTGCTGAGGAAGTTTTCCTGCCGCAGCCGCTGCGCTTCGCGCCGCGCGCTTTTGTCCACCGTCTCCTGCGGCTTGAGGTACAGCGTCTGCCGCCTGCTCGCCAGCGGCACCACGTCCGCCATCGCCTGTTCAAAAAAGTCTTTTTCCTGCTCGCTCATGTTCCACCTCTCTTGAACGGCAGCCTTTACGGCCGGGAATGGGGTCGATTGTAAGACGCCTTGGCGCGGTTGCAAGCCGGGAATTGTCAGCGGCATGTGTCTCAATTGTCGTCAACGGGTGAGCTTGCGAGCAGTTTTCGCTATACTGCTAAGCCATCATTGAGTGCCGCAAAGGATCGAGCCCATGACAATGCGCGAGCTGGAAATCCAGTTTCAAAATGCGATGAATGAGTTGCAGAGCAGCTTCGAACGGCAACACCGCGAATGGCAGCGCAGCTACCAGGCGCTGCAGCAACTGCTGGAAGAAGCCAAACAGCGCGAAGCCGCGCTGCGGGCGCAGAATGAACAACTGGCGCGCAAACTGAGCACCGCCAGTTCGGTGCCGGAGCAGCATGCGCTGGTCAAGCAGATCAAAATGCTCGGCGCCCATCTGGACGCGCTGGCCAAAGACGCGGCCACCTTCAATCACCACCTGCGCCAACAGAGCGCGGTCGGTAATTTCAGCGGCGAACAGCATTGATAGCGGGCGCTGTCGCACAGCGCCTCCCGCCCCTCTTCTGGCGTATTGAGAGTGTAATAAAGCCTAAATGACCTGGATCATCCTCGCCGCCCTGATCGTCGTATTCATCATCGGTTACCGCATTTTGACGTCCGATACCCGTAAAGCCATCGATTCGCTGGCCCATCTGCTGAGGGTCAAACCGATGCTGATCGAATCGATGATCCAGGAAATGGGCGGCCGCCAAAGCCAGACCTTTATCCGCATGCTGAACAACGGCTACACCGAAGAGATGCACCAGGCCGCTTATCTGCTGTTCATCTACCTGACGTTCATCAAGCAGGCGGATGACGAACAGATCGGCCAATGGCGCGATATGCTGCTGCGCGCCGGGCTGTCGCCGGAGCTGCACGCCGAACACACCGAAGCGGCGCTGTTTTACTTCGCCGAATTGGATATCGATGCGTTTGAACTGGCGCAGTTCCGCCGCGCCTACAACGAGCGTTTCAACCGCGAAGCGTTGGCCCACGGCTGATAGCGTCCCCCTGGCGGGGGACCGTTTACAGGAACATGCTGTAGAGGTAACGCGACAGCGCTTCGCGCGAGCTGAAGCCGTGTGCGATGCCGTAACGCTGATTCGGCGCGTCGCTGCTTAAATCCAGGGGAAATTCCAGATATTGCTCGCTGGTGCGCACCGGCGAGGTCGGCGTGGCGAAATGCACGCTTTTCTCTTTCAGCGCCGGGTGGATCACCAACGCGGTTCTGCCCATCCGCGCTTCGCGATTCACATACACATAGTGTGCGCCCTTGCGGTAACCATAGGCCTGATCGGTGACATAATCACGCTCAAAGCCGGTATTCTCCAACACTTTAGCCACTTCATCCGGCCGTAAATACATCGATTCCTCCTCTCATTCTGGACCGCTGAGCGACCTTACCGTAATCATTCACCGAAACAATGATTTTCTGGGGAGGAATCCGGGTTTCAGACTATTCCTGACTCAGGTCCGACGCTGCTGCAACAGACGCAGAGTGAGCAACACGCCGAGCGCCACCAGCAGCGCCGCCGCCAGATAAATCGACGGCACGCCCGCTTGCCCAATCAACAGCCCGGCCAGCGGGCCGGTGATGCCCAACGCCAGGTCGAGGAACGCCGAATAGGTGCCGAGCGCCGTGCCCTGATTCTGCGGCGGCACCTGTTTCACCGCCTCAACGCCCAGCGCCGGGAACACCAGCGAAAAACCGGCGCCGGCCAGCAACGCGCCGGTTTGCACCATCCAGGGCTCGCCGGCCTGCCAGATCAACAGCAGCCCGACGATCTCCACCAGAAACGACGCCAGCGTCACCTTCAACCCGCCGTGGCGGTTGATGACATTGCTGAAGATCAGGCGAATGCCGACGAAGGCGCAGCTGAACAGCGTCAGCGAAAACGCCGCGCCGCTCCAGCCTTTGTCGGCGTAGTAAAGGGTGATGAACGTGGCGATCACGCCGAAGCCGACGGTGCCCATCGCCAGCCCGAGACCATAGGCCCAAATACGGCCGAACACCGCGCGAAAGGCGATGCGTTGCCCGGCGGCGATCGAGACGTCCGGCTTGCCGCTCGCCAACAGCAGCGCCACCGCAACCGCCAGCACGATCAGCGCTGCCACCCCGGCCAAGCCCCACTGCTGATTCAGATACACGCCGAGCGGCGCACCGGCCGCCATCGCGCCGTAGGTGGCGACGCCGTTCCAGGAGATCACCCGCGCGGTATGCATCGCCCCAACCCGGCCGATGCCCCACAGCGTGGAACCGGTGCTGGCGAAGCTTTCGCCGACGCCGAGAAACACCCGCCCCACGCACAGCAGCAGCAGGCTGAGCCACGGCCAACCGTCAACGCC
This sequence comes from Serratia sp. X10, assembly GCF_017811775.1. Taxonomy (NCBI): domain Bacteria; kingdom Pseudomonadati; phylum Pseudomonadota; class Gammaproteobacteria; order Enterobacterales; family Yersiniaceae; genus Serratia; species Serratia sp. X10. The sequence continues at coordinate 237,569 of NZ_JAEIOH010000006.1, forward strand.
GAACGCCAGCGCGTAAAACAGGCCGCTGGCGCCGCAGCAGGCCAGGCCGAACAGCACCACCTTCTTCGGCCCCAACTGATCGGCGTAACGCCCGGCGTGCGGGCGGCTGAACAGCGTGGCGAAGTACTGCGCGCTGATGATAAGGCCCGCCAGCACCGAGTTGTAGCCCAGGTGGTCATGCACAAACCCCGGCAACACCGCCAGCGGCAGGCCGATGGTCAGGTAGCAGACGAAGGTGAACATCACCACGGACAAAATACGTCGGTTCAACTGGAAGTTATTTTCTGCGGTCATCGAAGGCGGCTCGCATCGGGCGGGGTAGACGAAGCCTTCCAGCATACCCTGACGAGATTTGATGATAAATGAGAGAGTAATAACGAATTATTATTTCGCTAACGGTTTGCCGCCACCCGTGCACGCAGAAAATCGATAAACGCCCGCACCTTCTCCGGCACGTGGCGGGTGTTCGGGTAGAGCGCATAGATGCTCTGCTCGGGGAAACGGTGATCCGGCAGCAACCGTTGCAGCCTGCCGGCGTCGATGTCGGGTTGCGCCAGCCACGCCGGCAGCAGTGCCACCCCGGCGCCATGCAGGGCGAACGCCAGCAATGCGGCGGCGCTGTCGCCGGTGAGGGGGGCGGCGTCCGCGACCTTGAACAGCACCGCTTCGCGCTGCGGCGTGACCACCTGCCAGCTGAGGGGCGAACTGAGCCGGCTGTGGGCGATCCACTGCGCCTGCGCCAGATCCGTCAGCGAATGGATCGGTCGCTCGGCCAGATAATTCGGCGCCGCCACCGGAAAGATGGCGAAGCTGTCGATCAGCGCCGCGCGGTGGCTGGAATCCGCCAGCTGGCCCAGGCGGATCGCCACGTCGAAGCGCTCCGAGATCAGATCGGCGTGATAAGAAGAAGAGACATGCTGGATGCGCAGGCGCGGATGCTGGCGCGAAAACGCCGCCAGCGCCGGCGCCACGACCTGCGCGCCATACTCAGGCGTGCTGGTAATACGCAGCACGCCGCTCAGCCCGTGATGATCGCGTCGCACGTCGTCGAGCACGTTCTCGGCCTCTTGCAACAGCTGCAGGCTGCGCTGGTAAAAGCGTTCGCCGGCATCGGTCAGCGACAATCGGCGGGTGCTGCGCGCCAGCAGTGAAACCCCCAGTTCGTTCTCCAGCTGCTTGACGTTAAAGCTCACCACCGCCTTGGTTTGCCCCAGCGCCGCCGCCGCCGCGGTAAAGCTGCCCGCTTCCACCACCGCCGCGAAGATCGCCAGACGCTGCAAATTCAGCATTTCATCGCCCTTATTGTCAAAATAATTTTGACAGTGTAATCGCCCGCCGCCGATTTATCCGCACTTTTCCCCCCGATACACTGCTCGCCTTCAACCGGAGGCACCATGTCTTATCGCAGCAAAGTGGCAATCGTCTATCTGCTCGGCTTTTTCGTCGATCTGATCAATATGTTTATCGCCAACGTCGCCTACCCCGCCATCGGCCAGGCGATGGGGGCATCGGTCAGCCAGCTGGCGTGGGTCAGCAACGGCTATATTCTCGGCCTGACGCTGGTGATCCCGCTCAGCGCCTGGCTGGCGCAGCGCATCGGCGGGCGGCGGGTGTTTCTGCTCTCGCTGGCGCTGTTCATGCTGGCCACCCTCGGCGCGGGCAACGCCGACAGCATCGGCGCGCTGATCGGCTGGCGCACCCTGCAGGGCATGGGCGGCGGTTTGCTGATCCCCATCGGCCAGACCCTGACCTATCAGCTGTACCGCAGCCATGAACGCGCCGGGCTGTCGGCCGCCATCATGTTGGTCGGGCTGCTGGCGCCGGCGCTGTCACCGGCGCTGGGCGGCTGGCTCGTCGATCGGTTGGACTGGCGCTGGGTGTTTTTCGCCAACCTGCCGCTGGCGGCCCTGGCCCTGGCGCTGGCGGCGCTGTGGCTACGTGCGGAAACGCCGACGGCGGCGCGCAAACCGCTCGACGCGACAGGATTACTGAGCGCCTGCGCGGCGCTGACGCTGCTGCTGCTCGGCCTGACCCGGCTGAGCGAAGCCGGTCATCAGGTTTCCGGCGCGGCGCTGCTGGCCGCCGGCCTGCTGGTGCTGGCCTATTATCTGCGCCATAGCCTGCGCACCCCGCAGCCGCTGCTGAACCTGCGGCTGGTCGGCGATCCGCTGCTGCGCAACGCCATGGCGGTTTATTTGTGCATTCCCGGTCTGTTCATCGGCGTCAGCCTGGTGGCGATGCTGTATTTGCAAAACCAGCTGGGGATGCCCGCCGCGCAGGTCGGCGGCCTGATGCTGCCCTGGGCGCTGGCGTCGTTCCTGGCCATCACGCTGACCGGCAAAAGCTTTAATCGCCTCGGCCCGCGGCCGCTGCTGATCGCCGGCTGTCTGTTGCAAGGCGCCGGCATGCTGACGCTGGCGCAGATCGATCAGGCCGGGCAGCACGCGTTACAGATCGCCGCCTTCGCCCTGATGGGGTTCGGCGGCAGCCTGTGCAGCAGCACCGCGCAGAGCAGCGCGTTTCTGCAGATCCCCGACGGCCAATTGGCAGACGCCAGCGCACTGTGGAATATCAACCGCCAGCTCAGTTTTTGCCTCGGCGTGGCGCTGCTCAGTCTGCTGCTGAATCTGCTGCTGGCCGTGTTGCCGCCCGCGGCGGCTTACCGAACCTGCTTCATTCTGGCGGGCGCCAGCACACTTATCCCGCTGTTGCTGTGTCTGCGCCTCGCCAACCGCGCCATCGTGCGCCAACTCAACGCTCAACAGGATGCTTTATGAACCCGTATTTTACCGAAGTGATCGACGCCCACATCGCCATTGAACGCTGGCTGGGCAAAGGCGCCGGAGAGGAGCAGGCGCTGCTGGCGCGCTTTACGCCGGATTTCAGCATGATCGCGCTGAACGGCGCCCCGCTGGATTTCACCGCGCTGTGCGCTTTTTTCCGCGCGCATCGCGCCGCCAAACCGGGACTGGAAATCGAGATAGAAGAGATGAAGCTGGTGGCCGAATGGCCGACGGGCGCGGTAGTCAGTTATCGAGAAAAACAGCGGTTGCCAGGGCAAAGCGCCACGCTGCGCTACTCCACGGTGGTGTTTGAACGCCTGCCCGACGCGCTCGGCTGGCGGCATTTGCACGAAACCGCCGCGGCGCAATAATTACAGGAAGCTGCCGGCCAAAAACAGTTCCCAGCCGACGATCACCCCGCACAGGGTTACCGCGCTGAAAATGACCTCAAACAGATAGCGCTGGATCATCGTTCGTCGCCTCAAAAGAAGACACCCGGAAGAACCGGGTGTCTGGAGTACGGGCTGGAGCGTGCGGAACCTTTCGGTTCCGCAAACATCACTTAATTAAGCTTTTTTACCGGCTTTTTTGTGGTGTTTTTTAGCGGCCTGAGCTTTCTGCACTGGCGCTTTTTTGTGGTGTTTTTTAGCAGCCTGGGCTTTCTGAGCTGGCGCTTTTTTGTGGTGCTTTTTAGCGGCCTGAGCTTTCTGGGCTGGCGCTTTTTTGTGGTGCTTAGCTTTCTTGTGGTGCGTTGCTTTAGCTGGCGCTTTTTCAGCAGCCGCCGCTGGGGCAGCGGTAGTGGTGGTCGCAGCTGGCGCGGTGGTGGTAGCCGGAGCAGTAGCTGCAGTATCAGCAGCGAAAGCAACAGAAGACAGACCCATAGTGGCAGCAACGATCAGCGCTAATACTTTTTTCATCTTTAAATCCTCAGAGTGTTGTTTCGGTAAGCTCCGGTGGAGCCGTTGAAACAGATACTAGTGGAATCAAACGACCGTTTCCGTGAGTGATTGGTTTCGCCGAGTAACCAAATGTACAAAGCCCAGGTGCCGGCAAACACCTGCGTGACGGCGGTTTTTTTCCGTGATCGGCTACGCAAATCTCGACATGGTCTACACTTAAAAGACATGTGTCGAAATGGAGAGCTGAATGTTTAAGAAAGCGGAAAGAACAGAACGCGATATCGATCAGGATGTGACTCTGTTGGCCGATACGCTGGATGAAGTGTTGCGCGAGTCCGGTGACAAGACCAAAGAGGAACTGAAAGAGCTGCACAGCAAGGCGAAAGGCGTGCTGCGCGACGCGCGAGCGCGATTCAACGGCTCCACCAGTCTGACACAGCATGCGCGCGACGCGGTCGATCAAGCCGACAGCTATGTGCGTGACAAACCTTGGCAGGGCGTAGGGATCGGTGCCGCCGTCGGCATCGTGCTCGGCGTGCTGCTGGCCCGGCGTTAACACCCCTGCAGTCATAAAGATAAAACAGATGTGCGTCTGGCCCGCGGAAATCGCGGGCCGTTTAATTTTAGCGAAACAGCTGCGCCAGCCCCTGTACCGCTCGCTCCGCCTCCTCTCGCCGGCTGAAATTGGCGAACCCCAGCAGTAACCCTTGCCCCGCCTGATGGTCGATTCGCCACTCCGACAACGCCTGCACCGCCAGCCCCTGTCGCCAGGCCTGCGCCGCCAACGGCGCATCCGCCAAGCCGTCGCGCAGCCGGGCCAACAGCTGAATGCCGCCCTGTTGCGGCACCGTCGTCAGCCAGGCCCCCAGCTGCCGTTCCAGCGCCTGCGTCAGCCACTCGCGCCGCTGGCGGTACAGCGGCCGCATGCGTTTCAGGTGGCGATAGAAATGCCCTTGCCGGATAAAATCCGCCACGCCGGCCTGCAGCAGCGGCGGGCAGCCGCAGCCACGCAGCCGGCTGCTGCGCGCAAAGGCCTCCGTGAGGCCGTCGGGCACCACCAGATAAGCCATGCGCAGCGCCGGGAACAGCGTTTTGCTGAAGGTGCCGGCGTACAGCACCCGCCCCTGAACATCGAGGCTTTTCAGCGGCGGCAGCGGCCGCCCGTGATAGCGAAACTCACTGTCGTAGTCATCCTCGAGGATCCAGGCCCCGCGCTGCTGCGCCCAGTCGAGCAGCGCCATCCGCCGCGCCAGGCTGAGCGAGACGCCGAGCGGGCTTTGATGGGTCGGCGTCACCACTGCCAGCCGCGCCTCAGGCTCCGTCAGCATACCGGCGGCCACGTCCATGCCCTGTTCATCCACCGGCACGGCGACCGGCCTGACGCCGGCGGCCCGCAACAGCGGACGCGTGACCGGATAACCGGGATCTTCGATCCATACCGCGTCGCCGGCGTGCAACAGCGTCTCCGTCACCCAGTCCAGCAACGCCGGATAACCGGCGCAGAGGAAAATTTGCTCCGGCCGACAGCTGATGCCGCGCGACAAATGCAGATAATGGGCGATCGCCTCACGCAGTTCAGGCAGGCCGCCGGCCAGCGGCAGCGCCAGGGAAGCCGCCGTGGAACCACGCAGCTGGCGGGCGACAATGCGCTGCCACAGCGCCCGAGGAAACGCATCCAGCGCCGGCACGCCCAGTTGGAAAGGCTGTAGCATGCCCTGCGGCTGCAGCGGATCGGGCGCTATCGTCGCCAGCGGCGGCGCAGCGGGCATCGCGCCCGGCGGCATGTGCGGCAACTGCGGCGAGACATAGGTGCCCGCCTGCCCCCGGCTCTGCAAGAAACCTTCGGCGATCAGCTGCGCGTAGGCGCTTTCCACCGTGGCGCGCGCCACGCCCAGATCGCTCGCCAACCCGCGCACTGAAGGCAGCCGGCTGCCCGCCGCCAGGCTGCCCTGGGCGATGGCGTCTTTAATCCGCTGGTAAATCTGCCGGTACAGCGGCTCGGCAAGCCGGCTGTCCAGCCGCAATGAAGTCAGGAACGGTGGCATCATGGCCCGGTTAAATAATCATTTTATGGCCCTATAGCATAGACCATAAGGCCGCTAAAGTAGCGCCATGATTTCGTTACTACCGATTGAGGTTGACCATGATTAAGCCACGTTTGAACTATGCCGAGCTGGCGCCCGCCCCGTACAAAAATATGGTGAGCGCGCTGATGGCGCTGGAGAAAGGCACTCTGGACAAAGCGACCATCGAGTTGATGTTTATGCGCGTTTCGCAGATCAACGGCTGCGCCTACTGCCTGGACATGCACGGCAAAGCGCTGCGCGAAAGCGGCTTCAGCCATGCCAAGCTGGATACGTTGGCGGGCTGGCGCGTCAGCCATGAATTCAGCGAACGTGAACGCGCGGCGCTGGAGTGGGCCGAGTCGGTTACGCTGATCGCCGCCACCGGCGCGCCGGACAGCGCTTTCGAGGCGCTGAAAGCGCACTTCAGCGACGCCGAGATCGCCGATCTGACCTTCGCCATCAGCATCATGAACGCCTTCAACCGGCTGGCCGTCAGCATGCGTCAGTAATGCGCTCGCCTCCCCCTCTTGACTCTGAGGGGGAATTTCACACCCGCAAAAATTTTTCCCCTCGCCTTTTCCAGCCCCGGCGCGGCCTGCGCGCAAAACCCGACAAAACACCATATATAGCGTGGTTGATAAAACAAATATCAACATATAGTATTTTATGGGTCAGCCGCAGGGAATGTTGTTCGGCTGATAACGCCGTCAGAAACGCCAGGAACAATGCTCCGTTCTCTGACTTGTCCGCCTTTCCTTCAGCCTAAAGGTAAATGCGAATCATGAGCATTATTATTTACAGTAAGCCGGACTGTGTCCAGTGCAACGCCACCTATCGCGCATTTGATAAACAGGGGATTGATTATCAGGTGATCGACCTCACCCAGGATCCGCAAGCGCTGGACCACGTTAAATCCTTAGGTTATCAGCAAGTTCCGGTGATTATCGCCGGTGACGATCACTGGGCCGGTTTCCGGCCGGACAAAATCGGCGCGCTGGCGCTCACCTGCTGAGGCCCGACGATGAATCCGCTGGTCTATTTCTCCAGCAGCTCGGAGAACACCCATCGATTCGTTGAGAAACTGGGCCTGCCGGCGATCCGCATTCCGATCGCCGGCGCCCGCAGCAAATTGCTGATGGAACAACCCTATATCTTGATCGTGCCCAGCTATGGCGGCGGCAGCGCCGTCGGCGCGGTGCCGATCCAGGTGATCCGCTTTCTCAACGTTCCGCAAAACCGTTCATACCTGCGCGGCGTCATCGCCGCCGGGAACACCAACTTCGGCGCAGCGTACGGCATCGCCGGCGACATCATCGCCAAAAAATGCCAGGTGCCTTTCTTGTACCGCTTCGAGCTGCTCGGCACTACGCAAGACGTTGAAAACGTTAGACAGGGAGTAACCGCATTTTGGCAACGACAGAACTGACCAGGCCCGAGACGGGCGCGCTGGATTACCATTCGCTCAACGCGATGCTCAATCTTTACGATGCGGAAGGCCGGATCCAGTTCGATAAAGATCGGCTGGCGGCGCGGCACTACTTCCTGCAGCACGTCAACCAAAACACCGTGTTCTTCCATAACCTGGAGGAAAAGCTGCGCTATCTGGTGGAAGAAGGCTACTACGAGCCGCAGGTGCTGGCGCAGTACGAATTCCCGTTTATCAAGCAGCTGTTCCAGCAGGCCTACGCCAAAAAATTCCGCTTCGAGACTTTCCTCGGGGCCTTCAAGTACTACACCAGCTATACGCTAAAAACCTTCGACGGCAAGCGCTATCTGGAACGCTACGAAGACCGGGTGTGCATGGTGGCGCTGACGCTGGCGGCGGGCGACACCGCCCTGGCGCAGGATCTGGTGGAAGAGATGATTTCGGGCCGCTTCCAGCCGGCCACGCCGACTTTCCTCAACTGCGGCAAACGCCAGCGCGGTGAGCTGGTCTCCTGCTTCCTGCTGCGCATCGAAGACAATATGGAATCGATCGGCCGGGCGGTAAACTCCGCGCTGCAGCTGTCGAAACGCGGCGGCGGCGTGGCCTTCATGCTGAGCAACATTCGCGAGGTGGGCGCGCCGATCAAACGCATCGAGAACCAGTCCTCCGGCGTCATTCCAATCATGAAAATGCTCGAAGACGCCTTCTCCTACGCCAACCAGCTCGGCGCGCGCCAGGGGGCCGGCGCGGTGTATCTCAACGCCCACCACCCGGATATCCTGCGTTTTCTCGACACCAAGCGGGAAAACGCCGACGAGAAGATCCGCATCAAAACGCTGTCGCTGGGGGTGGTGATCCCGGATATCACCTTCGAACTGGCGAAGAACAACGAAGAAATGTACCTGTTCTCGCCCTACGACGTCGAACGGGTGTATAGCACGCCGCTGTCTGAAATCAGCGTCAGTGAAAAATACCGTGAGATGGTGGACGACAAGCGCATCCGCAAGTCGCGCATCAACGCGCGCGAGTTCTTCCAAGTGCTGGCGGAGATCCAGTTCGAATCCGGCTACCCCTACGTCATGTTCGAGGACACGGTCAACCGGGAGAATCCGATCGCCGGGCGCATCAACATGAGCAACCTGTGTTCGGAAATCCTGCAGGTCAATCGCGCCAGCACCTATCACGAGGATCTGAACTACGATCGCATCGGCAAGGATATCTCCTGCAACCTCGGCTCGCTGAACATCGCCAAAACCATGGACGCGCCGGACTTCGGCAAGGCGATCGAGACCGCGATCCGCGCGCTGACCGCGGTGGCCGACATGAGCGACATCCGCTCGGTGCCGTCGATCGCCGAAGGCAATCGCAGCGCCCGCGCCATCGGTCTGGGCCAGATGAACCTGCACGGTTACCTGGCGCGCGAGCGCATCTTCTACGGCTCGGAAGAAGGCATCGACTTCACCAATCTCTATTTCTATACCGTGGCCTATCACGCCATCCGCGCCTCGAACCGGCTGGCGATCGAACGCGGCGGCGCGTTCGACGGCTTTGAGCACTCGCGCTATGCCAGCGGCGAGTACTTCGACAAATACATCGAACGCGACTGGCTGCCGCAGACCGAGCGGGTGCGCGAGCTGTTCGCCGCCGCCGGCATCGCCATTCCGGGCCGCGATGAGTGGCGCGCGCTGCGCCAGTCGGTGATGATGCACGGGCTGTACAACCAGAACCTGCAGGCGGTGCCGCCGACCGGTTCCATCTCGTACATCAACAACGCCACCTCCAGCATCCACCCGATCGTCTCGCGCATCGAGATCCGCAAGGAAGGCAAGATCGGCCGCGTTTACTATCCGGCGCCGTACATGACCAACGACAACCTGGCGTATTACCAGGATGCCTACGAGATTGGCCCGGAAAAAATCATCGATACCTATGCCGCCGCGACGCAACACGTCGATCAGGGGCTGTCGCTGACGTTGTTCTTCCGCGATACCGCCACCACCCGCGACATCAACCGCGCGCAGATCTACGCCTGGCGCAAAGGCATCAAAACCATTTACTACATCCGCCTGCGCCAGATGGCGCTGGAAGGCACCGAGGTGCAGGGCTGCGTGTCCTGCGCGCTGTGAGGCAACTTATGACGACCGTAACATCGGCGCCGCTGGTGCGCGCCATCAACTGGAACATCATCGAAGACGACAAGGATCTGGAGGTGTGGAACCGCCTGACCTCCAACTTCTGGCTGCCGGAGAAGGTGCCGCTGTCCAACGATATCCCCTCCTGGGCCACGCTGACGCCGAAGGAGCAGCAGCTGACCATTCGGGTGTTCACCGGGCTGACGCTGCTGGACACCATCCAGAACACCGTCGGCGCGCCGGCCCTGATCGCCGATGCGCTGACGCCGCACGAAGAGGCGGTGTACTCCAACATCAGCTTTATGGAAGCGGTGCACGCCCGCTCTTACAGCTCAATCTTCTCCACCCTGTGCCAAACGCCGGACGTGGATGACGCCTATCGCTGGAGCGAGGAAAACCGCGCGCTGCAGAAGAAAGCCGGCATCATTCTGGCGCACTACCGCAGCGACGATCCGCTGCTGAAAAAAGTCGCCAGCGTGTTCCTCGAGTCGTTCCTGTTCTATTCGGGCTTTTACCTGCCGATGTACTGGTCCAGCCGCGCCAAGCTGACCAACACCGCCGATCTGATCCGCCTGATCATTCGCGACGAAGCGGTGCACGGCTACTATATCGGCTATAAGTTCCAGAAAGGGCTGGAGAAAGTGGACGCTGCACGGCGCCAACAGGTGAAAAACTTCGCCTTCGATCTGCTGCAGGATCTGTACGACAACGAGGTGCGTTACACCGAGGAGCTGTACGACGGCGTCGGCTGGACGGAAGACGTGAAGACCTTCCTGCACTATAACGCCAACAAGGCGTTGATGAACCTCGGGTATGAAGCGCTGTTCCCACCGGCGATGGCGGAGGTCAACCCGGCGATCCTGTCGGCGCTGTCGCCAAACGCCGACGAAAACCACGACTTCTTCTCCGGTTCAGGGTCGTCTTACGTTATCGGCAAGGCGGTCAACACCGAGGATGAGGACTGGGATTTCTGAGGACATGACAGCGATGCCGGTCTTTCAGGCCGGTATCGTGCATTCAATACCCTTGTTCTTTCTGACTGCGGATCGCCAGAACAAACGCCGTATCGATATCAGGAATGTATTTGTAGAGCGCCAAATAACCGCGAGCTTGCTGCCCAATAATCAATTCACGCAGCCCTGCGCCAAGGGACCGTCCGATCAATGGATTATGTTCCAATACCGCAATTGCCTGGATGATTTCCTGAATGCGCCGCCCTGAATCCGCAGCGCCATACTGAGCCAAATGAGCGAGAATACGTTCGATATCATCCCTGACCTCTGGCGCCAACTCGACATTTGCCATCAGCGCCCCAATTTTTTAACCGGAGGTTTGACAGCGGCAGTATCACCCGCTGCGTAATTTTCCAAATAACCGCGCATCTCTTTCCAAGAGACCGTCTCTCCCGTCGCAATTATCTTGGCATAGCGTTTTTCCGCTTCATTCGCAAAGTCGCGGCGCAACTCTTCCTGCTGCGTTTTCTCCGCTATTGCCTGCAAAATAAAGCTGTGAGACGTTACGCCAACCTGCTCGGCGACGGCAGCGACTCGAGCTTTAAGCTCATCTGGAATACGAATGGTCGTCGTCGACATAATCGCTCCTAACGTCGGTCAATCACATGTAGCTCAATTGTGCTACATGCAGTCTGACAGCGCAATAATGCAGAGGATTATTTCACCGATTGACGCAGCTCAAGCCGCCGCCAGATAGCGCGTTTCTCCGCGTCGCTGGCGGTCGGCCAGGCGGCGATCTCCGCCCGCGTGCGCCGGCATCCGCGGCACTGCTGGGTTTCGTCGTCAATCCGGCACAGGCTGACGCAGGGCGACCTGACGCCGGGATGAAACTGCTGATTGTCGCCCGCCATACGCTGCCCTTGATGTGATGAGTTCCGCCACAGGATACCCGATCCTGCGGCGGTGCGTCGTCAATCAGATGATGCCGCCGTTGGCGCGCAGGGTTTGGCCGTTGATCCAACCGCCGTCGGCCCCCGCGAGGAAGGCCACCGCCGCAGCGATATCGTCCGGCGTGCCCAGGCGCTCCAGCGGCGCCATCTTCGCCAACCGCTCGATAAGCTCCGGGGTTTTGCCGTCGAGGAACAAGCCGGTGGCGGTCGGTCCCGGCGCGACGGCGTTCACCGTGATATTGCGGCCGCGCAGCTCTTTCGCCAGCACGCTGGTCAGCGCTTCGATCGCCGCCTTACTGGCGGCATACATGCCGTACCCCGGCTGCAGCAACCCCACCACGCTGGAGGAGAAGTTGATGATGCGGCCATTGTCGCGCAGGCGCTTCGCCGCCTCGCGCATCGCATTGAAGCTGCCTTTCAGATTGATGTCGAGCAGGCGATCCACGTCTTCGTCACGCATATCCGCCACCGGCGCCAGCGCGATCACCCCGGCGTTATTGACCAGCACGTCGACGCCGCCAAACGCCTGTTCGGCGCTGTCGAACAGGCGGGCGACCGCAGAGGCATCGCTGACGTCGGCTTTGACGCTCAAGGCGCGGCCGCCACCCTGTTCAATCTTGCGCACCAGCTCATCGGCCGGCGCCGGGTTGCCCGAATAGTTGATGATGACGGTGAAGCCGTCGGCGGCCAGACGCTCGGCGATGGCCGCGCCGATGCCGCGCGATGCGCCGGTGACGATGGCGACGGAGGGAGTTTTCTGATTCATCGGGAGATCCTTAAAGAAAACGACGAGGGTAACGTTAATCATGCACTCTTTATCACGGCGAATCAGCCCCGATTCTCTGGCATCATCATCCCAAATTATCGAACAATGTCCCCAAGGCGCTTACGATGGCCGCCCGTTGGGCGACCATTTCCATTACAGGGCGCCGTAGTTCAATGGCACCCAGGTGTAACCGTCGCCCTGGCGGTTCAGATACCCCAACCCCGGGAACGACAGGTGTGCGCCCCCCACCAGTTCGCTCTGCCGCGCGCTGTCGCCAAATATCCGCAGCCGCTGAGCGACCGCCGCCTTGGCATCGTTATCAAAGCTGATAGCCACCTTCGGATGCGGCATCTGCACCGCCGCCACGTGGATCAGATCCCCCAGCAGCAACAGCTTCTGGCCCTGGCTGGTCACCTGATACACGCTATGCCCCGGCGTATGGCCGTGGGCGGCAAAGGCGGCAATGCCCGGGGAAAGCTCACCGTCGCCGCTGAACGGCTTAAAGTGGCCGGCCGCCTGATACGGCTTGATCACTGCCTGAGCCCGTTCGAAGTTGCTTTTACTGCCCGCGCTGGCCTGTTTCAGTTGGTCCGCGCTTAGCCAGAAGTCCGCGTCCTGGCTGGCGGCGCGCACTACCGCATTGGGGAATACCGCCTTGCCGTCGTGCGTCAGGCCGCCGAGGTGGTCCGGGTGCATGTGGGTCAGGTAGATCTCATCCACCTGCTCCGGCTGGTAGCCCGCCGCACGCAGGTTATCCACCAGCTTGCCCAGGCCGTCGCCCAGTAGCTGGCCGGCGCCGCTGTCGATCATCACCAGCTTGTCGCCGGTATTGATCAGATAAGCATTGACCGACGTGACCACCGGCAGGCTTTGATGCTGCTCGGCTACCCCGGCGACGATCTGCTGCGGCGTGCTGTTCAGCAACAGTTTGTCCGCCGGCAGGCGAATGATGCCGTCAGACAATGCGGTCACTTCAAAACCGCCCAACATGATGCGGTAGAATCCCGGCGTCGGGGTTTTGGCCTGCGGCGCGGCGGCGCCGGCCTGTAACGACATAACGGCCAGCGCCGCGCCCAACAGACAACGTTTCCAGAACATGATGACTCCTTGTGAGAATTAAACAGCGCTAAGTATTGACGCAAAAAGCCCGATGCGCCTGTTTAATAAATGCCTTTGATAAATATATAAATAATATATTCATTATGAATAATTTTGTTTGCCGAGCCACACAACCCCAATCCATATTTTCTCGTGCGCCGCTTGGTTATTTTTCTTACTCCCTAAACCACGAGTAAGGAAATATGATGAGCTATCAATTCGAAAACCTGGTCTTTGAAGGCGGCGGCGTAAAAGGCATCGCCTATGGCGGCGCACTGGAATTGCTGGAGGCCAAAGGCATCATGCCGCAGATCAAGCAAACCTCCGGCGCCTCAGCGGGCGCCATCGCCGCGCTGCTGGTCGGGCTGGGCTGCAGCTCGGCCGACGTGACCAAGATTCTGTCGGCGATGGATTTTAAAAAATTCCTCGATTATAACGGCGGTTTTTTCGGCACGCTCCAGGACGCCTATCGCCTGTTCAATCAATACGGCATTGCGCCCGGTGATTATTTTTATCAATGGTCGCGCGATATTATCAAGCAATATACCGGCAACCCGAATATTACCTTCGAACAGTTCGAAGCGATGAAAACGGCGAAAGGGTTCAAGTCGATTTACTTTATCGGCGCCAACCTCAACAGCGGCCAGCGCGAAGTCTATTCGCATCGCACCACGCCGCGCATGAAAGTGGCGGACGGCCTGCGCATTTCGATGTCGTTCCCGTTCGCCTTCGTGGCGAAGAAAAATGCCCTGGGCGACCTGTGCATCGACGGCGGCATGATCGACAACTACCCGGTGCGGCTGTTCGACTATGACTTCTCCGCCACGCCGCCTTACATCGACAACGCCAGCCAGCGCATCAACACCCGCACGCTGGGCATTCGCCTGGACTCCGCCAGTGAAATCGCTCAGGCCGCCGGTCAGGCCGGCCCGCGCACGCCGGTCAACAACCTGTTTGATTTCACCCTGGCGGTGGCCAACGTGATGCTGGACATCCAAACCAAGGTGCATCTGGACAGCGATGACTGGAAGCGTACCGTGTATGTCGACACGCTCGACGTCGGCACGCTGGAGTTCGGCATCAGCGAGGAGAAGAAACGCGCGCTGATCGAATCCGGCCGTCGCGGCGTAGAGCGCTACTTCGCGTGGTATGACGCCGCCATGAAGCAAGCGGCGTAACCGGCAGTTCCCCGCCCGCGCGTCAGGCCGGCGCGCGGGCAAAAAAAATCCCCGCGGGGGCGGGGAAAGGCAAAGTAACGCTAAGGATTTATAGGAGTTATACGAAGAACTTGGCTAATACCAGCAGCGACAGCGAGACGTTGATAGCGCCGCCGATACGGGTTGCGATCTGGGCGAACGGCATCAGCGACATGCGGTTGCCGGCGGTGAGGATCGCCACGTCGCCGGTTCCGCCCTGCCCGCTCTGGCAGCAGGAGACGATCGCCACGTCGATAGGATGCATGCCGATTTTCTTGCCGACGAAGAAGCCGGTCGCCACCAGCGCGCTGACGGTGGTGACGATCACGATCAGATTCTGTACGGTGAACGCGTCCACCAGTTCCTGCCACGGCGTGATGGCGACCCCGACGGCGAACAGGATGGGATAGGTCACGGCGGTGCGGAAAAATTTGTACACCACCTGCGAGCCTTCCTGAATGCGCGGCGACACCCCGTGCGCCAACTTCACCGCCACGGCGGCGAACAGCATGCCCACCGGCGCCGGCAGGCCGATCAGACGGTGCAGCAGCATGCCCACCATATACAGCAGAATGGCCAACAGCGCGCCGCAGGCGATGGTGCTGACGTCCACCTTGCCGCTGATTTTTTCCACCGCGCTCATGTCGCTTTCACCCTGCTTGCTCGGCATCAGGCTGCCTTCGCCGGTCAGGTGCGGATAACGCTTGCCCAGTTGGTTGAGCAGGCCGGCGATGACGATAGCGGTCAGGCTGCCGAGCATCACGATAGGCAGAATGCGCCCCAGCGCCACGCCCTGCTCCATGTGCAGGATCGCGGCGTAACCCATCGACAGCGGGATCGCCCCTTCACCTACGCCGCCGGCCATGATCGGCAAGATCAGGAAGAAGAAGATCTGGAACGGTTCCAGGCCCAGCGCCATGCCGATGCCCATCCCCACCAGCATGCCGACGATCTCGCCGCACAGCATGGGGATGAAGATGCGCAGGAAGCCCTGGATCAGCACCTGGCGGTTCATGCTCATGATGCTGCCGACGATGATGCAGCAGATGTAGAGGTAAAGAATGTTGGTCGATTTGTAGAACTTGGTGGTCGACTCCACCACCACGTCCGGCAGCAGGCCATAGTGCACCAGCGCGGAAGGAATGAAAGTGGCGCAGATCGCCGCCGCGCCCATTTTGCCGATCAGCGGCAGGCGCTTGCCGAATTCGCCGCAGGCGAAACCGAAGAACGCCAGGGTGGCGACCATCACCACGATATCGCTCGGCAACTTGCCTTCCAGGCAGTCGAGCAGAATCAATACGCCGGCCAGAATAAAGAACGGTAACGGAATAATCCCTACTTTATAATTGTCCAGTATCCGCCACCATTTCTCACGCAGAGGAATATCGGCGGCCTTGTCTTTGGCTACGAGGTAAGAATCATCTGTTGTGCTCATAATCTGGCCTCTTATTAGTTTGTTCAGCCATCATAGGGAAGCGCACGGATTATCTGCTGTGATTATGTTCAAAATTAAAAAGGGTTTTTAATGGTGGTTATGGTTTCTATGGGGTTAATTAAGATTATGTAAAAATCAGCGTGGTTTTAATGGTGTTAATGCCGTTTTTATTTTAAAGCTTATCAACTTTATCGCAGACGAACAATTCTCGTCCGGTTCACTCTAATCCCGTGTGAGGGATCACAAGTTGATCGGGCGCAATATTACACACCCCGTATCTCGTGATAGGGTAAGGCTTCAGGATCTCTTTACGGTGAAGCTCCGCCATGCGCCTTAAACTCTCATTTCAAATCAAGCTGTTTCTGTGCCTGGTGGCCTTCTCCTGCCTGCTGCTGAGCTGCATCGGCGCCTACACCTATTACCAGCTGGATGCGCAACTGCACCGCGATCTCGGCGCCCGCGCCCAGGTGCAGGCGCGTGAAATCGCCCTTATCCCTTCGTTGGTGGATGCCGTAGAAAAAAACGACGCCGCCAGGATCGCTGCGTTGATGAAAAAAATCCGCGCCAGCAGCGACGCCAGCTATATCGTCATCGGTGATAATCATGCCCGTCATCTCTATCATTCCGAATATGAGGGCCGCCTGGGCACGCCGATGATCGGCGGCGATAATAAAGAAGTATTGGAAGGAAAAAGCATTATTTCCATTCGCAAGGGTGGCATCGGCGTTTCATTACGCAGCAAGGCGCCGATTCTGGATGAAAATAATCACGTCATCGGCATCGTTTCCGTCGGCTATTTGAAATCGCATATCGATAATTTAAATGCCAGGACATTAACGCAAATTATCGGTTCCATCGTGCTGCTGCTGATCGCCCTGTTCGTTTTTTCCTGGCTGCTGTCGAAAAATCTCAAACGCCAAATGTTCTGGCTGGAGCCGAAAGAGATCGCGCTGCTGGTGCGCCAGCAAAAAGCGCTGCTGGAAGCCATCTATGAGGGCGTGATCGCCATCGATCCGCAGCTGCGGATCATCACCATCAACCATGCGGCGCGTGAGCTGTTGGATCTGCATCAGCCCGCCACCGGCCTGCTGGGCCAGCCGATCGGCGATGTGATCCAGGCCCAGCCGGACTTTTTCGCCGTCGCGCACTTGGAGCACGACACCCATGACGAGGTGTGCCGCTTCAACCACGTGCGGGTGATCGCCAGCCGGGTGCGCATCATGCAGGAGCAGGAGCTGCAAGGCTGGGTGATCAGCTTCCGCGACAAGAACGATATCAATACCCTGAGCAGCCAGCTCAGCCAGGTGAAACGCTATGCCGACAACCTGCGCATCATGCGCCACGAGCAGCTGAACTGGACCGCCACGCTGGCCGGGCTGCTGCACATGCAGCGCTACGACGAGGCCATCCGCTATGTGGAAGCCCAGTCGGAGGGGGCACAGGAGATCCTCGATTTCATCTCGCAGCGCTTCAGTTCGGCGGCGCTGTGCGGGTTGCTGCTGGGCAAATACTCCAGCGCCAGAGAGAAAGGCATCGAACTGCGTTTCGATCCGGCCTGCCAGCTGCGGCAGATCCCGGCGGCGCTGAATGAGACCGAACTGATGTCGATCGTCGGCAACCTGCTGGATAATGCGGTGGAGGCGACGCTGCACTGCCCGGCTCCGCACGACGCGATCGAACTCTATATCAGCGACGGCAGCGACGAACTGGTGATCGAGGTGGCGGATCGCGGCACCGGCATCGCCGAGGAGATTCGTGATACGCTGTTTGAACAGGGCGTGACCACCAAAGCGGATAAAAGCGACCACGGCATCGGCCTGCATCTGGTCGCCAGCCACGTGGCGCAGGCACACGGCAGCATAGAAGTGTCGGACAACGAGCCGCACGGCGCGATATTCTCTATATTTATCCCTAAATAAAACCCATAACCCGATTTTTTTGAGCACCCGATTATGTCACACCAAACACTGGACGTTCTGATCGTGGAAGATGAGCCGCAACTGGCGACGCTGCACGCAGAGTTCATCGAGAAAAATTTCAACCTGCAGGTGGTAGCCTACGCCGCCACGCTGGCCGAAGCTCGGGCCAAAGCCAACGAGCATCAGCCGCGGCTGATCCTGCTGGACAACTTTCTGCCGGACGGCCAGGGCATCGAGCTGATGGAAGAACCGGCGGTGAAGAATCCCGCCTGTTCGGTGATTTTCATCACCGCCGCCAGCGACATGCATACCTGCAGCCAGGCGATCCGCAACGGCGCCTTCGACTACATCATCAAGCCGGTGTCTTACAAACGGCTGCGCAACTCGCTCGAGCGCTTCATGCAGTTCGTGCAGACCCAGCGCACCTTTAAAATCATCGATCAGGACAATGTCGATGCGCTGTACAACCTGCAGTCGAAGCAGTTCTCCAGCGAACCGAGCGCCAAAGGCATAGAAACCAACACGCTGGAGCTGGTGCAGGCGCTGTTTATCGCCCAGCCGGCGGTGGCACATGCGGTGGAAGACGTGGTCGAACAGGTCGGCATCAGCAAAACCACCGCTCGCCGTTATCTGGAATATTGCGTCGCCACCCAGTTCGTGCGGGTGGAGATGCTGTACGGCAATATCGGCCATCCGCGCAGGCTGTATCGCAAGGCCTGAGGCTGCCATCTGGCTGTCATACTAAGGCGATAACATGACGCCCGACGATATCCCCCTCGATATCGGCACCTGTCGTTAAAACTGATGAAATACTGATGACTTTTGCCCGGCCTCTGGTCGGGTTTTTTATTATCCGAACGGCAGGCGCGGCGCCCAAATATTTCTCTGCGCCACACCGTATTATTTCCCCAAAAACCAAACCATTATGGCGAATAATGGCCGTCAATTTTGAGTCACGGGCTAAATTACCATAACTAATTAAAACCTTGATGTAAACCACTAATATCCTATTTAAATGACATTGAGGGTTGTCTCAGATATTCACTGTGTTAGGGTAAAAAGCTCTTTTATTTTGCTAAGGACAGCCCATAACGCTTTAATTAAACCAGAGGAAACAGCAAATTGCATGGCAATTAAACTCGAAGTAAAGAACCTGTATAAGATATTTGGCGAGCACCCGGAACGCGCATTCAAACTGCTGGATAAAGGTCTGACAAAAGATCAGCTGTTTGAAAAAACCGGCTTATCGCTCGGCGTAAAAGACGCCACTCTGGCCATTGAAGAAGGCGAGATATTTGTCATCATGGGGCTCTCCGGTTCCGGCAAGTCCACCCTGGTACGCCTTCTCAATCGTCTGATAGAACCCACCCGCGGTCAGGTGCTGATCGACGGTGAGGACATCGCCAAAATATCCGACACCGCGCTGCGCACCGTGCGGCGAAATAAGATCAGCATGGTATTTCAGTCATTCGCGCTAATGCCGCACATGAATGTTCTGAATAATACCGCCTTTGGCATGGAATTAGCCGGAATACCGCTGCAGGAGCGCCAGGAAAAAGCGCTGGACGCCCTGCGTCAGGTCGGGCTTGAGAATTATGCGCTGTCTTACCCGGATGAATTATCCGGCGGCATGCGTCAGCGCGTGGGATTAGCCCGCGCGATGGCCAATAACCCGGATATATTATTGATGGACGAAGCCTTCTCGGCGCTCGATCCGTTAATTCGCACCGAGATGCAGGATGAGCTGGTGAAATTACAGGCTCAGCATCAGCGCACCATCGTGTTTATTTCCCACGATCTGGACGAAGCGATGCGCATTGGCGATCGCATCGCCATCATGCAGGGCGGCGAGGTGATCCAGGTCGGCACGCCGGACGAGATCCTCAATAACCCGGCCAACGACTACGTGCGCACCTTCTTCCGCGGCGTGGACATCAGTCATGTGTTCAGCGCCAAGGATATCGCCCAGCGGCGCCCGGTGACGCTGATCCGCAAAACCCCCGGTTTTGGCCCCCGCTCGGCGCTGCAGCTGCTGCGCGATGAGGACCGTGATTATGGTTATGTTGTTGAACGCGGGAAGAAATTTATCGGCGTGGTGTCGATAGAGTCGCTGAAAAAGGCGCTGTCCGCCAATCAAACGCTGGACGATGCCCTGCTTGAGGCCCCCGCCGCTGTGCCGGCCGACACGCCGCTCAGCGATCTGATCTCCCTGGTCGCCCAGGCGCCGTGCGCAGTGCCGGTAGTGGGCGAAGAACATAACTATCTCGGCATCATCTCCAAGGCCATGCTGCTGCAGGCGTTGGACAAGGAGGGCTCAGCCAATGAGTGATACCACGCAAAACCAAGATCCCTGGGCTACCGCACCGGCCGATGCCGGCGCTGCCCCAACTCACGATGCCGCCGCCAACGCCGGCGACGCCTGGTCCAGCGCGCCTCCGCCGGCCGCTCATGACGCCGCCGGGCAAGGCGCCGATTGGCTCAGCAGCGCCCCGGCGCAGCCTGAGCACTTCAGCCTGCTTGATCCGTTCCACAAAGCCTGGGTGCCGTTTGATTCCTGGGTCACGCAAGGCATCGACTGGCTGGTGCTGCACTTCCGCCCGCTGTTCCAGGGCATCCGCGTGCCGGTAGACGTGATCTTGAGCGGCTTCCAGCAATTGCTGTTGGGCATGCCGGCGCCGATCGCCATTCTGGTGTTCTCGCTGGTCGCCTGGCAGATCGCGGGCCTCGGTATGGGCGCCGCGACGCTACTCTCTCTGGTCGCCATCGGCGCCATCGGCGCCTGGTCGCAGGCGATGGTTACGCTGGCGCTGGTGCTGACCGCGCTGTTCTTCTGCATCCTTATCGGCCTGCCGCTCGGCATCTGGCTGGCGCGCAGCAAGCATGCCGCCAAAGTGATTAGGCCGCTGCTCGACGCCATGCAAACCACCCCGGCCTTCGTCTATCTGGTGCCGATCGTCATGCTGTTCGGTATCGGCAACGTGCCGGGCGTGGTGGTGACCATTATCTTCGCGCTGCCGCCGATCGTGCGTCTGACCATTCTTGGCATCAAGCAGGTGCCGGAGGATCTGATCGAGGCCGCCGAATCCTTCGGTGCCAGCCCGCGCCAGCTGCTGTTCAAGGTGCAGCTGCCGCTGGCGATGCCGACCATCATGGCCGGCGTGAACCAGACGCTGATGTTGGCGCTGTCGATGGTCGTCATCGCCTCGATGATCGCCGTCGGCGGTCTGGGCCAGATGGTGCTGCGCGGCATCGGCCGGCTGGATATGGGCCTGGCCGCCATCGGCGGGGTCGGCATCGTGATCCTGGCGATCATTCTCGATCGCCTCACCCAATCGCTGGGGCGCGATCGCCGCAGCAAGGGCATCGGCCGCTGGTACCGTCGCGGCCCCATCGGGCTGTTTACCCGTCCATTTATCAAACAAGCCTGACGCTTTTCCCGCCGGCGGCTGCGGCCCCGGCGGGCCAAGGCACCACCACATCAAAAGAGGGGAAACACTATGCGCACCACGGGCATCTGGGCTCTCGCCCTGACGACACTGATTGGCTCACAGAGCGCCATCGCGGCGGATTTACCCGGTAAGGGAATAGCGGTACAGCCGGTGCAAAGCACCATTTCCGAAGAGACGTTCCAGACGCTGCTGGTCAGCAAGGCGCTGGAAAAACTGGGTTACGACGTGAAGGAACCGCGCGAAGTGGATTACAACGTCGCCTACACCTCCATCGCCTCCGGCGACGCCACCTTTATCGCGGTCAACTGGGATCCGCTGCACGCCGATCAGTACAAGGCCGCCGGCGGCGACGCCAAGTTCTACCGCGAAGGCGTCTACGTCAACGGCGCCGCGCAGGGCTACCTGATCGACAAGAAAACCGCCGAGCAGTACCACATCACCAACGTCGAACAGCTCAAGGATCCCAAGATCGCCAAGCTGTTCGACACCAACGGCGACGGCAAGGCCGATCTGACCGGCTGCACCCCGGGCTGGGGCTGCGAGGCGGTGATCAACCATCACATCAAGGCCTATGGCCTGAGCAATACCGTCGAACACAACCAGGGCAACTACGCGGCGATGATCGCCGACACCATCACCCGCTACAAAGAGGGCAAACCGGTGCTGTATTACACCTGGACGCCGTACTGGGTCAGCGATGTGATGGTGCCGGGCCGCGACGTGGTCTGGCTGCAGGTGCCGTTCTCTTCCTTGCCGGGCGAGCAGAAGAACGTCGATACCAAGCTGCCTAACGGCGCCAACTACGGCTTCCCGGTCAACACCATGCGCATCGCCGCCAACAAGCAGTGGGCCGAAGCCAACCCGGCGGCCGCCAAGCTGTTCGCCATCATGAAGCTGCCGATCGCCGACATCAACGCGCAAAACCTGCGCATGCATGAAGGCCAGGCTTCGGAGGCCGACATCCAAAACCACGTCAACGGTTGGATCAAGGCGCATCAGGCCACCTTCGACGGCTGGGTGAAAACCGCCGCCGAAGCGGCGAAGCCGTAACCGATCGGGGGCGCCGCCTCTGCCGCGCCCCTACCCCGCCAGATCGATGCCGCTGAACTGTAAAAAACGTGCAGCGGCGTTCGACAAGGGCTGCGGCCAAATGCAATACACCTGGCGCCGCGGCCCGTCTTCAATCGGAATCGACACCAGCGCCCCTAAACGCTGCGCGGTCGAGATCGGTACGATGCCCGCCGCCAACCCGCGACGCACCAGATTCTCCAGCCATTCGATATGGTCGATTTCAAAACTGACGTGCCGGCGGATGCCCGCCGCCTGAAAGGCGCGGTCGGTTTGGCGCCGCGCGCCGGTGCCGCTGTAAAAATCCACCAGCGGCACTTCCGCCAGCGCCTGCAGGTTGACCCGCTCGCGGTTGGCCAGCGGATGCTGCGGCGCCACCAGCGCCACCAGCGGCTCATCGGTCAACTGCCGGTGCGACATCGGCAGCAGATCGACATCGCCGGGCCAAATGCCGACGAACGCCATATCGCACTTCTGCTGACGCACATCCTCCAGCAGGGCTTCGCTCATGCCAACGTACAGGCGGATGTTCACCGCCGGATAGTGGCGATGAAACTTGTCGAGCTTTTCGGTCAGATCAATCGCGTTTATGGTTGAAATCGTACCGATGGTCAGGGTGCCGGACACCGCATCGCCGGCGGCGGTCACCTCTTCCACCAGCGCCTGCTGGGCCGCCAGCAGGCGCTGCGCCGACGGAATGAAAGCCTGGCCGGCGGGGGTCAAGCGCACCCGGCGCGAAGTGCGTTCAAACAGCGTACAGCCCAGCTCTTCTTCCAGTTTGGCGATCTGGTGGCTGAGCGCCGACTGCACCGTATGGCAGCGCTGTGCCGCCCGGGTGAAACTCTGCTCTTCCGCCACCGCCAGCGCATAGCGGATCTGTTTCAGGTTCATGGCATCTATCTTGAAATGAGATAAATCAAATGAAAATTATACATTGGTTTCCGCAGACGCGTTGCCGGATACTGCGCGCCATCTTCTTTCCGTGATGAAAAAACCATGAGCCAACAAAACGCCCATCCGGGCCTCAGCCCGGCGCTGACCGTGCTGATCGCCATCGCTACCGGCCTGGCGGTCGCCAGCAACTATTACGCGCAACCGCTGCTGGAAACCATCGCCACCGGTTTCAACCTGTCGGTCAATCAGGCCGGCTTTATCGTCACCGCCGCGCAGCTCGGTTACGCCACCGGCCTGCTGTTGCTGGTGCCGCTCGGCGACATGTTCGAGCGCCGCGGGCTGATCGTGTTCATGACGCTGCTGGCCGCCGGCGGCATGCTGATCACCGCCACTTCCGCCACGCTGCCGATGATGATCCTCGGCACCGCGCTCACCGGGCTGTTCTCGGTGGTGGCGCAGATCCTGGTGCCGCTGGCCGCCACGCTGGCCCATCCGGAAAAGCGCGGCAAGACCGTCGGCATCATCATGAGCGGCCTGCTGCTCGGCATCCTGCTGGCGCGCACCGTCGCGGGCGCCTTGGCATCGTTCGGCGGCTGGCGCACCATCTACTGGGTCGCCAGCGTGCTGATGATCCTGATGGCGCTGATCCTGTGGCGCGCGCTGCCGCGCTATAAGCAACACTCCGGGCTGAACTACCCGCAGCTGCTGGCCTCGATCTTCAGCCTGTTCTGCCGCACGCCGCTGCTGCGCACCCGCGCCATTCTCGGCGCCCTGTCGTTCGCCAACTTCAGCGTGCTCTGGACCTCAATGGCCTTTCTGCTCGCCGCGCCGCCGTTCAACTATTCCGAAGGGGTGATCGGACTGTTCGGTCTGGTGGGCGCCGCCGGAGCGCTGGCCGCTTCGCGCGCCGGGCATCTGGCGGACAAAGGCAAGGCCGGATTGACCACCACCGTCAGCCTGGTATTGCTGCTGCTGTCCTGGATACCTATCGCGCTGGCTAAACAATCGCTGTGGGCGCTGATCGCCGGCATCCTGATCCTCGATCTGGCGGCGCAGGCGGTACACGTCACCAACCAGAGCGTGATGTATCGCATCATGCCGGAGGCGCGCAACCGCCTGACCGCCGGCTACATGACCAGCTACTTTATCGGCGGCGCGCTCGGTTCGCTGCTCTCCGCGTCCGCCTATCAGCATGCCGGCTGGTACGGCGTGGCCGCCGTCGGAGGGGGGTTATGCCTGCTCAACCTGCTGACCTGGTGGCTCGGCAAGCATCACGATCCGCAGGGGCCGGCGGCAATCTGATTATCGTGCAAATAGTCACTAAAGAAATTTATTAGCGGTGCAGGGTATAAACATTACTTACTCTCTGGTAATGTTCTGGGCATAAACTATTGACGACCTATCTACCCTGCGACCCACAACCATGCAAAGCCAAGCTGCAGACAGCCTCACTCCGCCCGCCGTCAGCGCCACCTTCGCCAACGGCGTCGTCGACAGTTTGCCGATCGTCATCGGATACGTGCCGGTGGCGTTCGCTTTCGGCCTCAGCGCCGTCAAACTGGGCTTTTCCCCACTGGAAAGCATTTTCTTCTCCTGCATTATCTACGCCGGCGCCAGCCAGTTCGTGATCACCGCTCTGCTGAGCGCCGGCATGTCGCTGTGGGTCTCCGCGCTGACGGTAATGGCGATGGACGTGCGCCACCTGTTGTATGGCCCGGCGCTGCGTCACCGCATCGTCTCGCGCCTGTCGCCCGGCAAAACGGCGCTGTGGGCCTTTGGCCTGACCGATGAGGTGTTCGCCGCCGCCACCGCCAGACTGATGCGCAATAATCGCAGCTGGAGCGAAAACTGGATGCTGGGCATCGCGCTCTGTTCCTGGCTCTCCTGGGTAGCCGGCACCGCGCTCGGCGCGCTGTTCGGCAACGGCCCGCTGGAGCAGTTCCCGGTGATCGAGGCCTCGCTCGCCTTCATGCTGCCGGCGCTGTTTCTCAGTTTCCTGCTGGCCGCTTTCCGGCGCCCGCAGAGCCTGACCATCGCCGCCGCGCTGGCCGGCGCGCTGCTCGGCGTGGTGCTGTTCTCCATTCCGGTCGCCATTTTGGCCGGCATCGGCGCCGGCTGCGTCGCCGCCCTGTTCCAACCCCCGCACGCGGAGGCCTGCCATGAACACTGATGTGCTGGTGATCGGCCTGGTGGTGGGCTGCGCCAACTACCTGTTCCGTTATCTGCCGCTGCGGCTGGCGCCGGCGCGCGCTCAGCCCGGCATCAAACGCGGCAAAGCCGCCCTGCTGCTCGACAGCATCGGCATCGCCTCCATCTGCGCTCTGCTGGTGGTCTCCAGCACGCCGGTGGTGATGCGCGAACCGGACAAGCTGCTGCCGACGTTAGCGGGGTTCGCCGCGCTGGCACTGTGCTTCTACCGCAGTAAAAGCATCATTCTGTCGACGCTGCTCGGCGCGACGGCCTTTGGCGTCACATTAAAATTGTTAATGTTTTTCGGCCCTGGCTGACGCCGCCTCCGACCGTTTGGCTTCACACTGGCGTTTTCAGGCGTCACATCTTTACAAACACTGACAAATGACACGAATTGCTAAATTATCCGCACGGCTGAACATTTACATTATTTGTCACCGTCGTTACTATCTCGAACGAAATTAATGAGGCCCTAAATTATGGAAAGCTCGTTTGCCCCCATAGAACAAATGCTGAATTTCCGCGCCACGCGGCAGAAAGATTTCCCTTATCAGGAAATCCTGCTGACCCGTCTATGCATGCACATGCAAGGCAAGCTGCTGGAAAATCGCAATAAGATGCTGAAAGCGCAGGGGATTAACGAAACACTGTTTATGGCGCTGATTACCCTGGATGCGCAGGAAAGCCACAGCATCCAACCTTCTGAGCTAAGCTCTGCCCTGGGCTCCTCGCGCACCAATGCGACCCGCATCGCCGACGAGCTGGAGAAGCGCGGCTGGATCGAGCGCCGGGAAAGCGACAACGATCGCCGCTGCCTGCATCTGCATCTGACGCCGCAGGGGGAAGAATTTCTCAGTCAACTGCTGCCGCCGCAGCACCAATGTCTGCATTTCCTGTGGTCCACGCTGACCGACGATGAGCAAAAACAGCTGGAACAGCTGACGCGCAAATTGCTGGCACGTCTGGATCAAATGGAAATCACAGAACAGTTACCCTAATTCACAATTTCTGTTCAGGTACCTACTTATGCGATCCCCATTTCACTGGAGATTCACCCCGCTGTTCGCCGTGTTGCTGCTGGCCGGGTGTGCTTCTACCGATAATATTGCCCCGCAATCCACGCTGATGGATCCGCAGAGCCTGCAGTTGGCTCAGCCGAAAGTCAGTTCGCTGGCCGTCAGCCCGCAGTGGTGGCGCGCCCTCAAGGATCCGCAGCTGGACGCCTTGATGACGCAAACGCTGCAAAGTTCGCCGACCCTGCGTCAGGCCGCCGCCCGCGTGCGCGAAGCGCAGAGCGTGGTAGGCGAAGCCAACGCCGCCAACGGGCCGAACCTGGATCTGAACGCCAGCACCCAGCGTCAGCGCGTGCCGCAGAACGTCAATATGGGGCTGGGGTATCCGCATAAGCCGATCTATTCAAGCTCCAACTCGCTGGGGTTGAACCTGGCGTACGAGTTCGACTGGTGGGGTAAATACCGCAACCAGGTGAACGCCGCCAAGGCGCAAGTGAACGCAGCGCGCGCCGAGCAGGAACAGGCGGCGCTGACGCTGACCAGCTCGGTGGCGTCCGCCTACTACCAGCTGCAGAGCAATCTCGCGCTCGAGAAGCTGCTGCAGCAGGAAGTGAACAACAACGAGCGCCTGACCGCGCTGCGCCAACAGCGCTATCAGGCCGGCCTGACCGGCGTCGACGTGCCGCAACAAACCCAGGCGCAGTCCGACGTCGCCAAACAGCAGATTCTGCAGCTGCAGTCGCAAATCGAACAGCTCAGACACCAGCTCGCCGCGCTGGCAGGCCAGGGGCCGAACGCCATGCAGCACCTGCGTCAGGTGCCGCTGCCTGCAGACAACCTGATGGCGCCGCAGGGTGAACTGACGGCGGATCTGTTGGGCAAACGCCCGGACATCGCCGCGCAACGCCAGCTGGTGGAGTCTTACAGCCAGCGCGTCAGCGCCGCGCGTAAAGAGTTTTACCCCAGCCTGACCATTTCAGCCTTCGCCGGCCTGATGACCACCAATACCAGTGGCACCAGCCCGAATCTGTTTGAAGCGGCCAGCCAGGCCTGGAACGTGATGCCGGCGATCTCGCTGCCGATCTTCCACGCCGGGGCCCTGCGCAGCAAGCTGGGCGAGGAATCCGCGCTGTATGACGAAGCGGTGGAATCCTACAACCAAACCATCCTGAATGCGGTACAGGAAACCGCCGACGCCATCACCATCCAGCAGAGCTCTGCACAACAGCAGCTGCAGGCGGCGTCCGCGGCCCAGTCGATGCAACAGGTGTATCAGGTCGCCAACGCCCGTTACCAGGCAGGGATTATCGGGCGCGACGATCTGTTGACCAGCCAGACGCAGCTATTGCAGCAGCAACAGGCGGAGTTGAATGCCAGCAGCAATTTACTGCAGGCGAAGATAGGACTGATCCGCGCGTTGGGCGGTGGCTATCAGGCCCCGGCCGCAGCGGATTCGAAAGCATAATAATATAAGGCTTGGAGAACACCATGAGCGCAAGCGCGGAAACTCAAAACCCGCAGCAGCCGAGCGGCAAAAAGAAGCAGCGCAAATTTTGGCTGCTGTTGCTGACGGTTATTTTCATTGTTATAGGGGTGGCTTATTTAGTGTATTGGTTCCTGGTGTTGCGTCATCACCAGGAAACCGACGACGCCTACGTCTCCGGCAACCAGGTGCAGATCATGGCCCAGGTGTCCGGCAGCGTGAACAGCGTCAACTTCGACAACACCGACTACGTCAAGCAGGGCGACGTGCTGCTGACGCTCGATCCGACCGATGCCGAGCAGGCGTTTGAACGCGCCAAAACCGGCCTGGCCAACAGCGTGCGTCAGACCCACCAGCTGATCATCAACAGCAAGCAGTATCAGGCCAACATCGCCTTGCGCAAGACCGATCTGAGCAAGGCCGAGAACGATCTGAAACGTCGCGTGGTGCTGGGCAGCGTTGACGCCATCGGCCGCGAAGAGCTGCAACATGCTCGCGATGCGGTCGACAGCGCCAAAGCCGCGCTCGAAGTGGCAGTGCAGCAATACAATGCCAACCAGGCGATGGTGCTGAACACCCCGCTGGAACAGCAGCCGGCGATCCAGCAAGCCGCCGCGCAGATGCGCGACGCCTGGCTGGCGCTGCAGCGTACCAAAGTGATCAGTCCGATTACCGGCTATGTCTCGCGCCGCAGCGTGCAGGTCGGCGCGCAGATCGCCGCCGGTTCGCCGCTGATGGCGGTGGTGCCGGCCGATCACATCTGGGTTGACGCCAACTTCAAGGAAACGCAGATCGCCAATATGCGCATCGGCCAGCCGGCGACGGTGGTCAGCGACGTCTACGGCGACGACGTGGTGTATCAAGGCAAAGTGGTCGGTATCGACATGGGCACCGGCAGCGCCTTCTCGCTGCTGCCGGCCCAGAACGCCACCGGCAACTGGATCAAGGTGGTGCAACGTCTGCCGGTGCGTATTGAGCTCGACGCCAAGCAGGTGGCCGATCATCCGCTGCGCATCGGTCTTTCGACGCTGGTGACCGTCGATACCGCCAACCAGGACGGCCGCGTGCTGTCTGACGTGGTGCGCGACAAACCGCTGTATCAGAGCGACGCGCTGGCGTTGAATCTGGCGCCGGTTAACCAGCTGATCGCCGACGTGATCCATGCGAACGCCGGCTAAGCGCGCGGGAGGCCATCTTGCCACAGAAACCGCTTGAAGGCGCCCAGCTTGCCTGGATGACGGTCGCGCTCGCCATGGCGACCTTCATGCAGGTGCTGGACTCCACCATCGCCAACGTGGCGATCCCCACCATTTCCGGTAACCTCGGGTCTTCCAACTCGCAGGGCACCTGGGTGATCACCTCGTTCGGCGTGGCGAACGCCATCTCAATCCCGATCACCGGCTGGCTGGCGAAGCGCTTCGGCGAAGTGCGGCTGTTCCTTTGGTCCACCGCGCTGTTCGCCCTCGCCTCCTGGCTGTGCGGCATCTCCAACAGCCTTGGCATGCTGATCTTCTTCCGCGTGATCCAGGGCGTGGTGGCCGGGCCGCTGATCCCGCTGTCGCAGAGTTTGTTGTTGAACAACTATCCGCCCGCCAAGCGAGCGATGGCCCTGGCGCTTTGGTCGATGACCGTGATCGTCGCGCCGATCTTCGGGCCGATCCTCGGCGGCTACATCAGCGACAACTACCACTGGGGTTGGATCTTCTTCATCAACATCCCGATCGGCGTTTTCGTGATCGTGGCGGCGATGGCGACGTTGAAGGGGCGGGAAACCCAAACCGAGATCAAACCGATCGACACCGTCGGCCTGGTATTGCTGATCGTCGGCATCGGTTCGCTGCAGATCATGCTCGATCAGGGCAAGGAGCTGGACTGGTTCAACTCGACCGAGATCATCACCCTGACCGTCGTGGCCGTGGTCGCGCTGTTGTTCCTGGTGGTCTGGGAACTGACGGACGACCATCCGGTAGTGGATTTGTCGCTGTTCAAGTCGCGCAACTTCACCATCGGCTGTCTGTGCATCAGCCTGGCGTACATGCTGTACTTCGGCGCCATCGTTCTGCTGCCACAGCTGCTGCAAGAGGTGTACGGCTACACCGCCACCTGGGCGGGGCTGGCGTCGGCGCCGGTCGGGCTGATCCCGGTATTGCTGTCGCCGATCATCGGCAAGTTCGGCAACCGGCTCGACATGCGCCGGCTGGTGACCTTCAGCTTCATCATGTATGCCGTGTGCTTCTACTGGCGTGCCTATACGTTTGAACCGGGCATGGACTTCGGCGCTTCGGCCTGGCCGCAGTTCGTTCAAGGTTTCGCCATCGCCTGCTTCTTCATGCCGTTGACCACCATCACGCTGTCCGGCCTGCCGCCGGAACGCATGGCGGCGGCATCGAGCCTGTCGAACTTTACGCGAACCCTGGCGGGGTCGATCGGCACCTCGATCACCACCACCCTGTGGACGCAGCGCGAATCGCAGCATCACGCGCAGCTGACGGAGTTCGTCAACCCGTACAATCCGCAGTCGCAGGAGATGTACCGGCAGCTAGAGCAGCTCGGCATGAGCAAGCAACAGGCGTCGGCCTACATCGCCAACGAGATCACGGCACAGGGGCTGATCATCTCCGCCAACGAGATTTTCTGGCTGTCGGCCGGGGTATTCCTGGTGCTGCTGGCGCTGGTGTGGGTGGCGAAACCGCCGTTCAGCTCCGGCGGCGGCGGGGGCGGCGGCGCTCACTAAGCTTCAATAAACCAAACGGGCGCCCTGAGGCGCCCGTTTTTTATTCGACGTAATGAAAATCACGCCTGATTCTGACGCCACCAGTCCGCCAGCAGAATGCCGGTCGCCACGGAAACGTTCAGGCTTTCCACCTTGCCGGTGCCGCCGATAGACACGTTCATATCGCCCTGCTGCCAGGCGCTGTCGCTGAGGCCGTCACGCTCCTGGCCCAGCACCAGCACCATCTTGGCCGGCAGCTTGGCCTGCGCCAGCGCGGTGCCTTTGTGGCTGGAGGTGGTGACGATGGTGTAACCCGCCTTGCGGAAGGTATCCAGCACCGACAGGAAATCATCGGCGTTGATCGCCTTGATGTGCTCCGCGCCGCCTTCTGCGGTACGCACTGCCGCGCCGGATTCCAGCAACGCCGGATCCTGCAGCAGCACGCCGTTGACGCCGAAGTGGGCGCACGAACGGACGATGGCGCCCAGGTTATGCGGGTTGCCGACTTCTTCCAGCGCCAATACGCAGTCGGTCGCCGGCGCGGTTTTCAGGTAGGTCTGCGCATCCAGGCCCTGACGCTTTTTGATCAGGAAGCAGACGCCGCCGTGGTGCTCGGTGCCGGAAGCCTTGGCCAGCTCTTCCTCATCCACCACGTGGTAGGCTTTGCGGTTAGCCGCCATCCAGCGCAGCGCTTCACGAAAGCGCGGCGTGACCGACTGCACGAACCAGGCGCGCACGATCGCTTCCGGGCGGCTGGCGAACAGCGCCTGACAGGCGTTTTCACCGTAAACGCGGGTTTCTTCCGCGCGCTGGCGACGCAGCTGTTCCGGATCGATGAAGCTTTTGCCGCTGATGCCGCCGTGATCGAACGCCGGCTCTTCACTCGGCGCGCGCGACACGGTTCTCCACGGCGACTCGTTGCCGCCGCGATCTTCAGAGCGCGCCGGACGGCGAGGACGATCGCTTTCACTGCGGCGGGAGTCGGAACCGCGACGGTCGTTGCCGCCGCGCGCCTTGTCTTGACCGGTGCGGCCCGAGCGCGCGCCGTCAGCCGGACGGCCTTTGCCGGCCGGACGTTTATTCTTGTTGCGGTCGTCGCCGTTGTCGTCGTCGCTGCGGACGTACATCACTTTGACCTTACCGTTCTTGCCACTAAATGAATCGTTCATTGTCTTCTCCACCAACGCGCAGGGCGCGAAGATTACCTGATGTTGGTGCATGAAGCCACCAACTTGCGCTAAAAGCTCCCAACTATCACATCCATTGAACAAACCTCATTGTTCATGCGCCGGGTTTTGCCGATAATCGTCAGCATTAAAGAAACATCTCCGCAACCGCGTTGCGGAGACCCGGCTTTCTCAGTACCCGAGGTCAACATGAATACAGTTTGTGCAGCTTGCAATGCCACCAACCGTGTGCCGGAAGAACGTCTGGCGGACAACGCGAAATGCGGCCGCTGCGGCCATGAGCTCTTCGACGGTGAAGTGATCAACGCCACCGCCGCCACGCTGGACCAGTTGCTGCAGGACGATCTGCCGGTCGTGGTCGATTTTTGGGCGCCGTGGTGCGGCCCGTGCCGCAGCTTTGCGCCGATCTTTGAAGACGTGGCCGAAGAGCGCGCCGGCAAAGTGCGCTTCGTGAAAGTGAACACTGAAGCCGAGCCGGAACTGAGCGCCCGTTTCCGCATCCGCAGCATCCCGACCATCATGGTGTTCCGTCAGGGCAAGATGGTCGACATGCTCAACGGCGCGATGCCGAAGGCGCCGTTTGACAACTGGCTCAACGAGTTAGTGTGATTCGGCAAGTATAGGCCGTATCCCGCCATCGCGCGCGAACGCGCCCCGATCGAGCCCGCCCCTCCCGGCGGGCTTTTTTCTGCGTTACAATAGCGGTTTTTCCCCAGGATCGTTATGACCGACAACGCCGTACTTCGCCTGCGCCAATTCCGTTTAGACCGCGCCACCCGCCCTTTTCTGGCGCGCGGTTGCCGGGTGGCGCGTTGTCAGGGTTGCCTGCTGCCGCATAAAAACTGCCTGTGCGACACCATTCGCCCGCAGCAGGCCGGCAGCCGTTTCTGCCTGATCATGTTCGGCGCCGAGCCGCTCAAGCCCAGCAACACCGGCCGCCTGATCGCCGATATCCTGCCGGACACCCAGGCGTTCCTCTGGTCGCGTACCGAGGTCGATCCCGCCCTGCTGGCGGCCATCAACGATCCGACACGGCAGCCTTACGTGGTGTTCCCCGCATCCTACGCCGACGCCGAGCGGCCGGTGTTCAGCGAGCTGCCCGCCGGCGGCAAACCGCCGCTGTTCATCATGCTGGACGGCACCTGGGCGGAAGCGCGAAAAATGTTCCGTAAGAGCCCGTACCTCAATCAATTCCCGGTATTTTCCCTCAACGTCGACGCCGCATCAGATTATCAGCTGCGCGAAGCCAGCCGCGCCGAGCAACACTGCACGGCGGAAGTGGCCGCCGCCCTGCTGCAACAGGCGGGCGATATGCCGGCCGCCGACGGATTGAATCAGCATTTCCGCTATTTCCGTCAACAGTATCTGGCGGGAAAACCGACCCGACCGGAGGCACCGGTCACAGCAATGTAGCCATAAAGCGCCTAAAATCAGGCGTAACGTTGCCAAAAGGAGCCGTGCATGAGCCAGCGAGGGTTAGAAGCGCTACTACGTCCCAAATCGATCGCCGTGCTGGGCGCTTCGCAGCAGCCGGGCCGCGCCGGCAACCTGATGATGAGCAACCTGCTGGCCGGCGGTTTCGGCGGGCCCATCTTGCCGGTGACGCCGCGCTACAAGGCGGTATGCGGCGTCATGGCCTATCCCGACGTCGCCAGCCTGCCGCTGACGCCGGATCTGGCGATCATCTGCACCCACGCCAGCCGTAATCTGGCGCTGATTGAAGCGCTGGGCCAACGCGGCTGCAAAACCGCCATCGTGCTCTCTTCGCCGCCGGAACAGTTCGCCGAGCTCAAAGCCTGCGCGCAGCGTTACGCCATGCGGCTGCTGGGCCCCAACAGTCTGGGGCTACTGGCGCCGTGGCAAGGCATCAACGCCAGCTTCTCGCCGGTGCCGATCCAAAAGGGCAAGCTGGCGTTTATCTCGCAGTCCGCCGCCGTGGCCAACACCATTCTCGACTGGGCACAGCAGCGCGAAGTCGGCTTCTCCTATTTCATCGCGCTAGGCGACAGCCTGGATATCGACGTCGACGACCTGCTCGACTTTTTGGCGCGCGACAGCAAGACCAGCGCCATCCTGCTGTATCTGGAAAACATCAGCGATGCGCGGCGCTTTCTCTCCGCCTCGCGCAGCGCCTCGCGCAACAAGCCTATTCTGGTGATCAAAAGCGGCCGCAGCCAACAGGCGCAATTACTGCTCAACAGCCAGCTGGGGCTGGACGCCGCCTATGACGCCGCCATCCAGCGCGCCGGCCTGCTGCGCGTCCAGGATACCCATGAGTTGTTCTCGGCGGTGGAAACCCTCAGCCATATGCATCCGCTGCGCGGCGAACGGCTGATGATCGTCAGCAACGGGGCGGCGCCGGCGGCGATGGCCTTGGACGAACTGCTCGGCCGCAACGGTAAGCTGGCGACGCTGAGCGAGGAGAGCCTGGCGACGCTGAGCGACGCGCTGCCGGACTTCATTCGCGCCGGCAACCCGCTCGACCTGCGCGACGACGCCACGCCACAGCGTTACCTGGCGGCGCTCGAAGCGCTGCTCGACAGCCACGACTATGACGCGCTGCTGCTGATCCACGCGCCGAGCGCGGCTGCGCCCGGCACTGCCACGGCGCAGCGGCTGATCGACGCACTGCATCGCCATGCGAGGGGCAAGCGCATCACGCTGCTGACCAACTGGTGCGGCGAATACTCTTCGCAAGAGGCGCGCCGGCTGTTTACCGAAGCCGCCATTCCGACTTACCGCACGCCGGAAGGCGCGGTCACCGCCTTTATGCATATGGTGGAATACCGCCGCAACCAGAAGCAGCTGAAGGAGACGCCCGCGCTGCCGGTCGGCCTGACCGCCAATACCGCCGATGCCCACCGCCTGATTCATCAGGCGCTGGCCGAAGGCGCTACCCAGTTGGATACCCACGAGGTGCAATCCATTCTGCAGGCCTACGATCTGAGCACCCTGCCGACCTGGATCGCCGAAGACAGCGCCGAAGCGGTGCACATCGCCGAGCAGATCGGCTACCCGGTAGCGCTGAAGCTGCGTTCGCCGGATATCCCGCACAAATCGGAAGTTCAGGGCGTGATGCTCTACCTGCGCACCGCGACCGAAGTGCAGCGCGCGGCGGAGGCGATCCTCGACCGCGTGAAGCGCACCTACCCTCAGGCGCGCATCCACGGCCTGTTGGTGCAGAGCATGGCCAACCGCGCCGGCGCCCAGGAGCTGCGCATCGCCGTGGAGCAGGATGCCATTTTCGGCCCGTTGATCATGCTGGGTGAAGGCGGCGTAGAGTGGCGCCAGGAAAATCAGGTGGCGGTCGCGCTGCCGCCGCTGAATATGGCGCTGGCGCGTTATCTGGTGCTGCAGGCGGTGAAAGGCGGCAAGATCCGCGGGCGCAGCGCGCTGCGGCCTTTAGATATCCCCGGGCTGAGCCGCTTGCTGGTGCAGGTTTCCAACCTGATCCTTGACTGCCCGGAGATCGCCCGGCTGGATATTCACCCGGTGCTGGCTTCCGGCAGCGAGTTCACCCTGCTGGACGTTTCGATGCAGCTCGCGCCGTTCAGCGGCGATCCACAGGCGCGGCTGGCGATTCGGCCTTATCCGCATGAGCTGGAAGAGACCATCGCGCTGAAAGACGGCAGCCAATGCTTGTTCCGCCCTATCCTGCCGGAAGACGAGCCGGCGCTGAAGCATTTCATCGACCGGGTGACCAAGGAAGATCTCTATTATCGCTACTTCAGCGAGATCAACGAGTTTACCCATGACGATTTGGCCAACATGACGCAGATCGACTACGATCGGGAAATGGCCTTTGTGGCGGTGCGGGCAGACGAGATTATCGGCGTGACCCGCGCGCTGTCCGATCCGGACAACACCGATGCCGAGTTCGCCGTGTTGGTGCGTTCCGACCTGAAAGGCGTGGGGCTCGGCCGCCAGCTGCTGGAGAAAATGATCGCCTATGCGCGCGCGCATGGCCTGACCCGCCTGAGCGGCATCACCATGCCGAATAACCGCGGCATGATCGCGCTGGCGCAGCGGCTGGGCTTTGGCATCGAGGTGCAGCTTGAGGACGGCATCGTCAATCTGACGCTGCCGCTGCAGGCCGACGACGCGCAGTGACCTGCGTCGCAATGCGCTACGAATCCACCACTTAACGCCAAAACATACGCACAATCGAGGCAACTAATGGTATTATCGCCCGATTATTCGGTTTATTGTTTTTAAGTCTGTGGCGTTCCGGCCATCAATCATGAGAGAAGAAGCGCACTGTGATGTTGTCAAAATTTAAACGTAGCAAACATCAACAACACCTTGCACAACTGCCCAAACTCCCCCAGACGGTTGCTGATGTTCGTACTCTGTACGCGCCGTCCGACTTTCGCGCCACGCTGCTGGATTCCATCGCCAACGCCACCCAACGCATCTATCTGGTGGCTCTGTATCTGGAGCATGACGACGCCGGGCGTGAGATCCTCAACGCGCTGTATCAAGCCAAGCAGCGGCGGCCCGAGCTGGAAATCTGCGTGCTGGTCGACTGGCACCGCGCACAGCGCGGGCGCATCGGCGCTGCCGCCGCCAATACCAACGCCGACTGGTATTGCGCCATGGCCAGCCAGCACCCGGAACAGTCGGTGCCGATCTACGGCGTGCCGGTCAATACCCGTGAAGCGCTGGGCGTATTGCATCTGAAGGGCTTTGTGGTCGACGATA
The DNA here is from genome assembly GCF_017811775.1 of Serratia sp. X10. Taxonomy (NCBI): domain Bacteria; kingdom Pseudomonadati; phylum Pseudomonadota; class Gammaproteobacteria; order Enterobacterales; family Yersiniaceae; genus Serratia; species Serratia sp. X10. Next base: position 273,890 of record NZ_JAEIOH010000006.1, read on the forward strand.
CCGTGATCTACAGCGGCGCCAGCATCAACGACGTTTATCTGCATCAGCATGAGAAATACCGTTACGATCGCTACCAACTGATCACCAATGAGGTGTTGGCCGATACCCTGATCGATTACATCAAGCAGCATCTGCTGACCGCCGGCGCGGTGCAGCGCCTCGATCGCAGCGATCGGCCGAAAAGCCCGGAGATCAAAAACGAAACCCGTCTGTTCCGTTTCGCCCTGCGCCGCGCCGGTTATCACTTCCGCGGTAAGGCCGGCAACGATGAGCTGGCGGTGACACCGTTGGTTGGGCTGGGCAAACAAAGCGTGCTGAATAAAACCATTCATCACCTGATGTCGTGTGCCGACCAGAAACTGACGCTGTGCACCCCCTATTTCAACCTGCCGGCGCTGCTGGTGCGCAACATCATCTATCTGCTGCGCCAGGGCAAACAGGTAGAGATCATCGTCGGCGATAAGACCGCCAACGACTTCTATATTCCGGAAGATCAGCCGTTCAAAATCATCGGCGCACTGCCCTACCTGTACGAGATCAACCTGCGCCGCTTCCTGAGCCGGTTGCAGCGTTACATCGACACCGGCCAACTGATCGTGCGTTTGTGGAAGGATGGCGATAACAGCTATCACCTGAAAGGCATGTGGGTAGACGAAGAGTGGCAGCTGATTACCGGCAATAACCTCAACCCGCGCGCCTGGCGGCTGGATCTGGAAAACGCCATTCTGATCCACGATCCCAAGCAAGAGCTGCGCGAGCAACGGCAGAAAGAGCTGGAATGCATCCGTACTCATACCACTGTAGTCGGCCATTATCAGGAACTGCAAAGCATTCAGCAGTATCCGATCAAGGTCCGTAAGCTGATTCGGCGTCTGCGCCGTATCCGCATCGATCGGCTGATCAGCCGTATCCTGTAAGCGGTATGCTGACCCCGGCCAAGGCCGGGGTTTTTATTACAGCTGTATCTCCTTGCCTTTGCGATGCAACCGGAGCGAGACCAGCAGCGCCAGCAGGCACATGCCGGAGACATACCAGAAGAAAGCGTTCTCCACGCCAAACGATTTAAGCGACAGCGCGACATATTCCGCCGAGCCGCCGAACATGGCGTTCGCCACCGCATAAGACAAGCCCACCCCTAACGCACGAACCTCCGGCGGGAACATTTCGGCTTTAAGCAGCCCGCTGATCGCGGTGTAAAAACTGATGATGAACAGCGCCAGCACGATCAGGCCAAACGCCATATAAGGATTACTCACCTCTTTCAGAGCGAACAGGATCGGCACCGTCAACACCGTGGCGAAGGCCGAGAAGATCAACATCGAGCTGCGACGGCCGATTTTGTCCGAAAACGCGCCTACCGCAGGCTGCAGCAGCATAAAGACGAACAGCGCGACGGTCATGATGGCGCTGGCCAGCTTGGCGTCCATACCGGCGGTGTTCACCAGGTATTTTTGCATGTAGGTGGTAAAGGTGTAGAAGGTCAGCGAACCGGCGGCGGTAAAGCCCAACACCATCAGGAACGCCTTGCGATTTTTCCACAGCCCCGTCAGCGAACCGGCATCCTTGTGGTTACGCGTCTTCGCATCGGAAGTTTCATTCAGCGAACGGCGCAGGTACAGCGCGACTATCGCCAACACGGCCCCCAGGGCAAACGGAATGCGCCATCCCCAGGCTTTCAGCGCTTCGGCGGGCAATATCTGCTGCAGGATCACCAGGACCAGCAGCGCAAGCAGTTGCCCGCCGATCAAGGTGACGTACTGAAACGAGGCATAGAAACCGCGTCGCCCCTTGATCGCCACCTCACTCATATAGGTCGCGCTGGTGCCGTATTCTCCCCCTACCGACAGCCCCTGGAACAGGCGGGCGATCAGCAGCAACGCTGGCGCCCAGCTGCCGATCGATTCATACGTCGGCAGGCAGGCGATCACCAGCGATCCGGCGCACATCATACAGACCGAAAGCAGCATGGAATTTTTTCGACCATGCTTGTCGGCAATATAGCCGAATAACCAACCGCCAATCGGCCGCATAAAGAAGCCGGCGGCGAATACCCCGGCGGTTTGCAGCAGCTGCGTGGTGCTGTTGCCCGCCGGGAAGAACGAGGCGGCAAAGTAAATGGAACAGAAGGAGTAAACATAAAAATCAAACCACTCCACCAGATTGCCTGATGAAGCCCCGACGATAGCGAAAATGCGTTTCTTGTTATCCAGCGCCCCCTGTTCGACGCCGTGCTCATCCCCAAGAGCCGAGGTTGTTTCTGTCATGATGTATTCTCCAAGCCATAACAATGATGAAATTTGGCTTCCTGCCGCCCTGGTTGTTACTTTATTGTTATTTATAAGTTAACAGCCAAACTTAATAGCGGACGAAGAATATCTGACATTCAGAGAAACAATGCGTTGGTTTTGTGATGAATATTAAACAGTACGATGAAAGCTGAAGCGGATTACAACGGGGATATTCCATTTTACGCACAGCAAAAAGCCCTGAACGTCAGTTCAGGGCTTTCGGCTTTATTTGATGCCTGGCAGTTTATGGCGGTCGTCCTGCCCGCCCCCCTTCGGGCCGTTGCTTCGCAACGTTCAAATCCGCTCCCGGCGGATTTGTCCTACACAATTCGTCTCAGGATGCCCATGCTCGAGCAGAACGCCAGATAACAGACAAAACAA
>NZ_JAEIOH010000007.1:0-254888 GCF_017811775.1 Serratia sp. X10
GAGCCTGGTGCTGGCGCGCATGGCCGGACAGCAGGAGCTGGTGATCGGCACGCCGGAGGCCAACCGCGGCCGGCTGGAAACCGAATCGCTGGTCGGTTTCTTCGTCAGCACGCTGGCGCTGCGCATCAATCTTCGCGACGATCCGGATCTGCCGATGCTGCTCGAACGGGTCCGCCACACGGTGCTGGCGGCGCAGGAAAACCGCGATCTGCCGTTCGAGCAGGTGGTAGAGCTGGTTAACCCGCCGCGCCATCTGGGCTATACCCCGCTGTTCCAGGTGATGCTGGCCTGGCAGGACGGCTCGGTGCGCAATATTCCGCTGCCTGGACTGCAGGCCGAGAGCGCCGAGTTGGGCTATCGGATCGCCAAGTATGATTTGACGCTTGATCTGGCGGAGAGCGACGAGCAAATCAGCGGTACGCTGAACTTCGCCACGGCGTTGTTCGATCGCGCCACCGCCGAGCGTTACGGCGCCTATCTGGTGCAGGTGCTGCGGGCGATGGCGACAAACGCTTCGCAGTCTGCTTCGCATATCGATCTGCTGCCGACCGCTGAGCGCGAACTGCTGTTGTATGGCTGGAACCGAACCGCGGAAGCTTATCCGGCGCAGAACCCTGTCCACGTCCAGTTTGAACAGTGGGCGCGGCGCACGCCGGATGCCATCGCGTTGGTAAACGAGGCGGACAGCCTTAGCTACGCGCAATTGAACGCCCGCGCTAACCAACTGGCACATCAACTTATCGGACAGGGTGTACGCCCCGGCGACCGCGTGGCCACGTCGCTCGAACGCAGTTTCTCTCTGGTCATCGCCCAGTTGGCGATCCTCAAGGCGGGTGCCGCTTATGTGCCGCTCGATCCGCACCTGCCTGTTGCGCGGCAGGCGTGGATCATCGGCGACAGCGGAACGACGTTGATCCTGTGCGATCGCGAGCTCGATCGCGAGATAGCCGGCGAGATCGAATGCCTGCGTATCGATCGTCTGCGGCAGGATCCGACCCACGATCCGGCGGTGGCTCGCGCCGGCGACGCACCGGCTTACATCATGTATACCTCGGGCTCGACCGGCACGCCTAAAGGCGTGATGGTGACGCATCAAGGCATCCTCCGACTGGCGATTAACAATCGGTTTGCGGCGTTCGAACGCGGCGATCGCTTTGCTTTCGCCGCTAACCCGGCATTCGACGCCAGCACGTTGGAAATGTGGGGCGCGTTGCTCAATGGCGCCAGTCTGGCGATCATTGCGCCGGAGGTGTTGACGGATGCCGATGCGTTGGCGGCAGCGCTGGTGCGGCAAGAGATTAACGTCTTGTTCCTGACCACGTCGTTGTTTAACCAATATGTCCATAGCATCGCCGCGACGTTAGCGCAGTTGAAATATCTGATCAGCGGCGGTGAAGCCGCGGATCCGCACGCCTTTGCTCGTATGCTGAAAGAGGCGGGACCGGTGCGTCTGGTCAATGCCTATGGGCCGACCGAGTGTACGGTGTTCGCCACGACGGCCACGATCGAGCGGGTGGATCCATGGCAGCGTTTGCCTATCGGGCGGCCGATCGGTAATACCCGGATTTATCTGCTGGATGCGCACGGGCAGCTGGTGCCGCTCGGCGCGACCGGCGAGATCTACATCGCCGGCCCCGGGGTGGCGCTGGGTTATCTCAACCGCGCAGAGTTAACGGCAGAGCGATTCCTGGCGGATCCGTTTAACCCAGGCGAGCGGATGTATCGCACCGGCGATCTGGCGCGCTATCTGCCGGACGGCAATATCGACTACCTCGGACGCAACGATCGGCAGGTGAAAATTCGCGGCTTCCGCATCGAATGCGGTGAGATCGAGGCGCGAGTGGCCGGTCATCCGGCGGTGCGCGAAGCGGTGGTGGATGTCCTCGGCGAAGCGGACAATAAGCGGCTGGTCGCCTGGGTGGTGCCGGAGGCTGACGCGGATCGTCAGACGTTGGCGGTGACGCTGCGACAGTATCTGGCGGGGATGTTGCCGGAGTTTATGCTGCCGGCGGCCTGGGTTGCGCTGGATACGCTGCCGCTGACGCCGAACGGCAAGTTGGATCGGCGCGCGCTGCCTGAGCCGCAAGAGGACGCCTACGTGCGTGAGGTTTACGCCGAACCCGAAGGCGAACTGGAAACGCTGCTGGCGGGGATCTGGCGCGAGCTGCTGGGCATTGAGCGGGTCGGGCGCCACGATAACTTCTTCGAACTGGGTGGCCATTCGTTGCTGGCGGTCAAACTGATGGCGCAGCTGCGCCGTGTCGGGTTGAGCGCCGGGGTACAAACGCTGTTCACCGCGCCGACGCTGTCGACGTTGGCGCAGACATTGGTCACGCAGCAAGAGGTGAGCGTGCCGGCCAACGGTATCCGACCGGGCTGCGTAGCCATTACGCCGGAGATGTTGCCGCTGGCGGCGCTGAGCCAGCCGGAGATCGACGCGGTGGTGGCGCAGGTGCCTGGCGGCGTGGCCAATGTACAGGACATCTACGCTTTGTCGCCGCTGCAGGAGGGGATTTTGTTCCACCATCTGCTGGCGGAGCAGGGCGATCCGTACCAGCTGTCCGCGGTGCTGCGCTTCGACAGCCGTGCGCGCCTGGATGCCTGGCTGGCGGCGATGCAGCAGGTGATCGATCGCCATGACATTCTGCGCACCGCGTTCATCACGCAGGGCGTGTCTTCGCCGGTGCAGGTGGTGTGGCGCAAGGCCGAGTTGTCGCTGCAAGAACTGCGGCTCAATCCGGCGCAGGGCGATATCGGTGAGCGGCTGACGGCGTTGTTTGATCCGCGCCGCGTACGGCCTGACCTGACGCGCGCACCGTTGCTGAGCTTTGTCGCTGCTCGGGAAGAGGAGGGCAGTTGGTGTGTGCTCCAGCAGTGGCATCACCTGATCGGCGACCACTCGACCCTGGCGGTGATGCAGGAGGAAATCAACCTGATCCTGGCCGGACGCGGAGACGAATTGGCCAAGGCGCCGCCGTTCCGCAACGCGGTGGCGCAGGCGCGGCTCGGCGTCAGCAACGCTGAACACGAGCAGTTCTTCCGCACTCTGCTGGCGGATATCGATGAACCGTCGTTGCCGTTCGGCCTGAGCGACGTGCATGGCGAAGGGCGGGATATCTCGACGGCGCACCTGGCATTGCCGCATGCGCTCAATCAGCAGCTGCGGCGGCAGGCGCGGCGGCTGGGCGTCAGCCTGGCCAGTCTGTGCCACCTGGCGTGGGCGCAGGTGTTGGCGCGCGCCACCGGCCGCGATGAGGTGGTGTTCGGCACCGTATTGTTGGGCCGCATGCAGGCCGGAGACGGCGCGGAACGGGCGCTCGGATTGTTTATCAACACCTTGCCGCTGCGGCTGGATGTCAACGAGGTCGGCGCGGAATCGGCGGTGTTGCAGGCGCACATTCGGCTGAGCGGGCTGCTGGCCCATGAGCATGCGCCGCTGGCCTTGGCGCAGCGCTGCAGCGGCGTCGCCGCGGGCACGCCGCTGTTCAGTGCCCTGCTGAATTACCGGCATAACAGCGGCGAGGAGACCGCCTTGCCGGCCGGCGTAACGCTGCTCGATAGCCAGGAACGCACCAACTATCCGTTCGTGCTGTCGGTCGAGGACGGCGGTGATTCTCTGGGCCTGACGGCGCAGGTCAGACAGCCGATTGAAGCGCAGCGCGTGTGCGGCTATATGGCGCAGGCGTTGAGCGCATTGGCGCAGGCGTTGGAGCAGGCGCCGCAGACACCGATCTGCGAACTGGACGTGATGCCGGATGAGGAGTATGCGCTGCAGCTGTGCCGCTGGAATCATACGGCGGAAGCTTACCCGGCGGATACCTGCGTGCACGAACTGTTTGAACAGCAGGTGCGGCAGACGCCGCAGGCCATCGCTTTGATCCAGGATGCGCAACGGCTCAGCTACGCACAGTTGAATGCGCGCGCCAACCGGTTGGCGCATCGGCTGATTGAGCGCGGCGTACAACCGGGCGACCGGGTCGCGGTGCGGCTGGCGCGCAGCATCGAACTGGTTTGCGCCCAATTGGCGGTAATCAAGGCCGGGGCGGCGTATGTACCCATCGATCCGCAACTGCCGGCCGCGCGTCAGGCGTGGATCGCCGATGACAGCGGCGCCTGCCTGATGCTGACGGACGCCATCGGCGACGAGGACATTCCGCAGCTGACGGTCGAGGCTCGCGAAGCTGAAGGTCATGACGGTAACCCGGCGTTGCGCGTATCGAGCGGCGCGACGGCCTACATCATGTATACCTCCGGTTCGACCGGTACGCCGAAAGGGGTCATGACGCCGCACCAGGGCATTACTCGTCTGGTGCGCAACAATCGCTACGCCGCCTTTGACGCTGAAGACCGCGTTGCCTTTGCCGCCAACCCGGCGTTTGACGCCAGCACGATGGAGGTGTGGGCGGCCCTGCTGAACGGCGGTGCGCTGGTGGTGATAGCGCCGGAGGTGATGATGGAAGCCGAACGTCTGGCGGCCGAACTGCAGCGTCATCGCATCACCACGCTGTTCTTGACCACCGCGTTGTTCAATCAGTATGTACACAGCATCAGCGGCGCGCTGGCGCAGCTGAAATATCTGATCAGCGGGGGAGAGAAAGAAGATCCGGGCGCTTATGCTCGGTTGCTGCAAGAACAAGGGCCGGTGCAACTGATCCATGCCTATGGGCCGACGGAGACCACCACCTTTGCGACTACGGCGCGTATTGAACGGGCCGAAGGGGAGGCGCGTTTGCCGATTGGTAAACCGATCGGCAATACCCGCGCGTACTTGCTGGACGCCCGTGGGCGCCCGGTGCCGATGGGGGCGATAGGAGAACTGCACATCGGCGGCGTGGGGGTGGCGTTGGGATACCTGAACCGGCCGGAGCTGACGGCGCAGCGTTTTCTGAGCGATCCGTTCAACCCGGTTGGCGGCGGCCGCATGTATCGTACCGGCGATCTGGCGCGTTATCTGCCGGACGGCAGTCTTGAATACCAAGGGCGGTGCGACCAGCAGGTCAAGTTGCGCGGGTTCCGCATCGAACCGGGCGAGATTGAGGTGCAGCTGGCAGCGAGCCCGTGGGTGCGGGAAGCGGTGGTGCAGGTTTGTTCGACGGAGCGCCACCCGCGCCTGGTCGCCTGGATCGTACCGGCGGCCGACGTTGACCGCAGCGCGCTGCAAGGGCAGTTGCGGGCCTATTTGAGCGAACGTTTGCCGGAGTACATGGTGCCGTCGGCTTATGTCTGGCTGGATGCGCTGCCGTTGACCGCCAACGGCAAGCTGGATCGGCGTGCCTTGCCGGAGCCGGAGCGCGCGGCAGTCGGCGCTCGGGAGTATGCGGCGCCTCAGGGGGAGACCGAAACGACGCTGGCGCGGGTATGGTGTGAGCTGCTCGAGATTGGCCAGATAGGGCGCCACGACAATTTCTTCGAGCTCGGCGGCCATTCGCTGCTGGCGGTACGTCTTTCCAGCCAACTGCGTCAGCAAGGCATCACCTTGCCGGTACAGGCGATCTTCAACCATCCGATCTTGGCCGAATTGGCCGAACGGATCGATCGTCGCACCGCAGAGGCTCCGCTGCGCAAAGCGGTGCCGGCTCGCAGCAGCGGCAGCCGACCGCCGCTGTTCTTCGTCCCGACCGGCTTTGGCGACCACTCCTACGTGTTTGAATTGGCCAAGGAGATCGACGAAAGCTTCCCGGTCTACGCCGTGCCGTGGCCGGCGGTGGATGAAAAGCCGGCAACCATGAGCGACATGGCCGCCAGCGCCGTGGCGTTGATTCGCGAAGTGCAACCGCAGGGGCCCTACCATCTGGCGGGGTACTCTTCCGGCGGGGTGTTGGCCTATGCCATCGCCGAGCAGCTGCAATCGGCCGGGGAAGCGGTCGCTTTCCTGGGGCTGATTGACACGTTGCGGCCGGTGGAGGCGATGCACAGCCCGGTCCAGCTGTTGCTGAACTGGGTGGAATCCACGCAGGAGAGGCCGGATCCGCAGTTCTGTCAGCAGTTGGCCGAACTGCCGTTACCGGAGGCGATAGCGGCCGTGCAACGCGCCGGGATCAAGACTCAGCGTGCGGAAGTGGCCGACGAGGCGGCTCTCTGGCAACAGCGACACCATTACGCCAAGCTGGTGGAAGCGACTCAGGTGCAGCCTGCATCGCTCAAGATCCATCTGTTCAAGGCGAAGCAGGAGCAGGTTTCCGCCAATTCGCAGAACGAGCAGTTCCAGGCGTACTGGCAGAAGATCAAGCAGGCGGGATATTGCCGCGAAGACGCTTCCGCGCTGGGATGGGATAGGCTGTTGCCGCCGGCGACCGTCCGCGTCAGCCAGGTCAACGGCGACCATGTGTCGATGATGGAGCATCCGGTTCACCGGCGTGAGCTGGGCCAGCACTTCAATCTGGCGTTGCGCGATCTCGGACAGGCGTAAGTCGGCGGGATAGCCGATCAGAAAGCCCTCGCAAGAGGGCTTTTTTTTATCCGGTGACAACGCCCCGATGGCGCCGATGAACCTTTGTTTACCCGTTGGCGGCGGCTTTGACGAGTTCCACCACCAGCGGTGAAAGCTCGCCGCGCAGCGCAGCGCGTTCTGACTGGAACAGCGTGGCGGCGTAAAAACGCCGGCCCGGCAGTTCGATGGCGCGCACGTCGCCTTCGGTGTCGTGGCCGCTGATGATCAGCGGGAAACGCTGCAGATCGGCGACGAAGTCCGGATTGACGCCGAAGTTGCAGTGGTAGCCTTCATGGGCGTTCAGGCTGCCATAGGCCTGCGCGACGCGGGTGTCAGGCTGGAAAACGATGTCGCCGGTTTTTTCCACCAGCGAGCAGCTCAATGGGGCGATCACCAGCCGGCCACCGCTGTCGGTTTCCGCATGACCGGCGTCGTGCCAGCCCATCACATTGCGGGCGTATTCGACGATGGCGTATTGAAAACCGCCGCAGGAGCCGAGGAACGGCACGTCGTTTTCCCGCGCATGACGGATCGCCATAAACGCGCCGTCGTCGTGACGATACGGGCTGCCCGGCACCACCCAGATGGCGTCGAAATCTTGCAGCGCGTCGGGGGAGGTCAGGGTTTCGGTCGGGAGCCACTGGGGCTGAACGTCGATGTCGAGGTGGGCGGCGGTGAGCTGGAGCGCCACGGGGATGGCCTGGTGGGCCACGGCTTGCGGGTTGTAATCACCGACCAGAGCAATGCGGACTTGAGCTTTCATCATTTCCTTTCCTGTGCGGGTAAAAAAGGAGATTACAGGAAAGCGGGATCCCGAGCCGCAGATTTTTTAAACGCGGCGCACAAAAAAGCCCGGCGTTGGCCGGGCTGGAAATAAGGGGGGATCAGTACAGCGAGGGCGCGCCAGCCGGTCGGGTTTTGAAACGGCGGTGCAGCCACATGTATTGCTCCGGCGCCCGCATGATCTCTTTCTCGATCACTTTGTTCATGTAAGCCGCCGCCGCCTGTTCGTCGCTGAGCGGATAGTCTTCCAGGGCTGGTTGGATCAGCAGGTCGTAACCGAGGCCGCCCTCGCGGCGGATCAGCACCACCGGCACCAGCGCCGGGTTGGCCATGCGCGCCAGCATGAAGGTGCCGCTGGTGGTGGCGGCCTTATCGACGGCGAACAGCGGCGCGAATACGCTGCCGCGCGGGCCGTAGTCCTGATCCGGCGCGAACCACACCGCCTCGCCGCGCTTGAGCGCATGCACCATGCCGCGCAAATCCTTGCGATCGATCATCGCCTTGTTGGAACGCATGCGGCCTTTGGTCTGCGCCCATTCCATCGCCTTGTTGTTATGCGGACGGTACATCGCCATCATCGGCTGACACAGGCCCATCGCCCGGCCGCCCAGCTCCAGCGACATAAAATGCACGCCGATCACCAGCACGCCGCGATCGTCGCGCTGCGCCATTTTGAGGTGGTTGATGCCGGAGACATTGAACCAGCGCTTGACGCGTTTATCTGACCAGAACCAGGCCATGCCGGTTTCCAGCAGGCCCATGCCGAGGGATTCGAAATTGCCCACCACTTTGCGCTCGCGCTGCGCTTCGTCCATCTCGGGGAAGCACAGCTCGAGGTTGCGACGGGTGATGGTGACGCGGCGCTTGAGAAAACGCATCGAGGTGCGCCCCATCCACACCCCCAGACGGTAGAGCCACGGGTAGGGGAGTTGGACCAGCAGGAACAGCAGGGCGAGGCCAAACCAGGTCAGCCAGTAGCGCGGGTGCAGCAAGGAAAGTTGAAATCTCTTTTGGCGTTTCATAGCAGCTCGTTTATGCGTTAGGGGGGTAGCAACCTGTAGCGCATAAAGGATCCACTCGATAGCGATACAACCACTCAGACACCCGGGGACGGCCAGGGTTTAGTCAGATTCCATAATTGACTAAATCTTTACATTCGAAGGGCGGTTTGCGCTGCTATCAGGCTTCGGAGGGATAGCTGTTGGCCAGCGGAGGCGGCTCTAGGAACGTGTATGTTAACACAGGGTACGGGGTGTGGCGGAAGAGGGGCATGCGAATATTCTCATTCGCGTTGCCCCTGAGTTGAGGATTGGCGCGTTTTACAGGCTGGGAATGATAATCGCGGCGAAGATCGCGGCGATCGTCAGCCATTTCAGCAGGTAGTAACCGCGGCGGTTGCGCGCTTTCAGGCGTTGGCCGGCATCGCGCACCGCGTTGACGTATTTGAAGATGCGGTTGATGCCGCCGGTGCGGTCCTGATCGTCGTTCGGCGAGCTGGCTGCCGACATCAGCGTAGCGCCGACCCAGTGGTTGACCGCCTGCGCCCAGCGCCATTTCATTGGCCGCTCGACGTCGCAAAACAGAATGATGCGCGTCTGATCGGTGGCGTTCTGCGCCCAGTGCACGTAGGTTTCGTCGAAGATCACCGCTTGGCCGTCGCGCCAGCTGTGCGGCTCGCCGTCTACTTCGATGAAGCAGCGATCGTCGTTGGGCGTCATCAGCCCCAGGTGATAGCGCACCGAGCCGGCGTAAGGATCGCGGTGTTTACCCAGGTGGCTGCCGGGCGGCAGCTCGGCGAACATCGCCGCCTTGACCGACGGGATGCGGTTGAGCAGCTCGACGGTTTTTGGACACAGCGTCTGCGCTGAAGGGTGACTGTCGCTGTACCATTTCAGATAGAAACGTTTCCAGCCGCGTTTGAAGAAGGTGTTGAAGCCGGCATCGTTGTGCGACTGCGCCTTTTTGATGTGATCCTGCAGGCGCACCGCTTCTTCGCGGATCGTCTGCCAGTTGTCGGTCAGCGTCTGCAGCTCCGGGAAGCCTTTTTCGTCGAAGTAGGGCTGTTTGGCGGGCAAACGGGAGAAACCGGTCATAAACATGTTGATCGGCCCCATAAACGTGGAGTGATCGAACAGCTGACGAGTAAGCTTTTGTTTCTCTTTGCCGCGGGAGTGTGCGTAGAGGAAGCTGATGATAAAAATGCCGATAATGATCGCGGCAACCATAGAATCCATCCCTGTTAGTGCTTGTTAAAAATTCGTATAAATTATAGTTTTGTGACAGGAAAAATTTAACTTTTTCGTGCGCTTTCCCCGCTCATGCTGCTTAGTGGCATAAAAAATCAATAAAACTGTTTGTAATAAAATTTTATATCGATTTTTTTGGTTTTAGTCCTATTCTTAAATCGTTCAAGGGGCGTTTCATGCCATCTTGTTTCATGACGAATGGCACGTATCTGAGAAAAGAGGGACTTATGAAGAAATCAATCATTGCCTTGTCTGCACTGCTGCTCGCTTCCCCGGTGTTCGCTGCTGAAACCGCGACCGACACCACCGCTCACGCCAGCAACGAGGTCGTCGCGGAGGCGCATAAAGGGGCGGATACCGCCAAAGAAAAGCTGCACCAGTCTCAGGACAAGGGTGAAGAGCTGAAGCTGAAAGCCAAGCACGCCGCCGAAGGCAAGAGCGATAGCGTCGGCAGCAAAGTGAGCGAAGGCTCGCAAAAGGCCTGGCACTCCACCAAACAGGGTACGGAGAAGGCTTGGGACAAGACCAAGCAAGGGGCGGAAAGCCTCAAGAACAAAGTGACCGAGTAAGGTCTCCGTTTTACCACAAGGGCCGCGCTGCGGCCTTTTTTATTGCCCGTAAACCGGGAATGCCCTAAAGAAAAAGGCGCTTATCAAATGAGATAAAGCGCCTTTTCAACACGTTAACTGACTAGTATCAGTTCATGCCGTATTTTTTCAGCTTCTTGCGCAGCGTGCCGCGGTTGATGCCCATCATCAGGGCTGCGCGGGTTTGGTTGCCACGGGTGTATTGCATCACCATGTCCAACAGTGGCTGTTCAACTTCAGCCAGTACCAGCTCATACAGGTCATTTACGTCTTGACCGTTCAGTTGAGCAAAATAGTTCTTCAGTGCTTGTTTAACCGAGTCACGCAGAGGCTTTTGAGTCACCTGATCTTGTGAGTTAACGGTAGAAACGGTCAGTACGTCAGAATTTACGCGTTGTTCGAACATAGTTCTGTCAGCTCTTTTTTTACGCTAAGATTTTCGAAATATGCCTCCAACGCCTCCAGCTGTTCGCTGGCATCCTCTATGGCGTTGAATGTGCGCCGAAACTGGTCATTCGGAGCGTGTTCCTGGAGATACCAGGACACGTGCTTACGAGCAATCCGGAATCCCTTGCCTTGGCCATAGAAGCCGTGCAATTCCCGAATGTGCCCAATCAACAAGCGCTTCACCTCGCCAAGCGGCATCGGCGGCAGCAACTCCCCAGTGTCCAGATAATGCTGGATTTCCCGGAAGATCCAGGGTCTCCCCTGAGCAGCGCGGCCTATCATCAGGGCGTCGGCCCCGGTGTAGTCGAGCACTGCTCTGGCTTTATGCGGGTCAGTAATATCCCCATTCGCGATAATCGGAATGGAAACACTCTGCTTAACTGCCCGAATGCTGTCGTATTCCGCGTCGCCGTTAAACAGACAGGCGCGGGTTCGGCCGTGAATCGTCAGGGCCTGAATACCACAGTCTTCGGCCAGTTGGGCAATCTCTACACAGTTACGGTGCTCCGGCGCCCAGCCGGTGCGAATCTTCAGCGTTACCGGCACATCCACCGCGTCAACCACCGCGTGGAGGATCCGTTTTACCAGATCCGGGTACTGCAACAAGGCGGACCCGGCAAGCTTCCGGTTCACTTTTTTGGCCGGGCATCCCATATTGATGTCGATGATCTGCGCGCCGCTGGCCACGTTGATACGCGCGGCGGCGGCCATATCATCAGGATCGCATCCGGCAATTTGCACGGAGCGGATCCCTGGTTCATCGCTATGCACCATACGCAGACGCGACTTATCCGTCCGCCATACCTCCGGGTTGGAGGAGAGCATTTCGGATACAGCCATCCCAGCACCCATTGCATGACAGAGGGTTCTGAACGGGCGATCTGTAATACCGGCCATCGGGGCCGCAATCAGGCAATTAGTAAGCTGGTGGTGTCCAATGCGCATAGACAAAGAGTGACCATACTGTGTCCGCAAGGGCGCGTATATTACGCATTTTTGCGTCGAGATGAAAGGCCAAACTTTAACCAATTGGCCCGATATTAGGACGAAAAATACGCTACGCGGCGATTCATAAAAATATTATATATATTTTACAATAAGTTGACGAAAAGTGCTTATTTTGTGTGCGGCAAAATATTCGCCTTTGCGCAGGATATTATCTGCATTCGCCCGCTATTTTTGCCGGGATAGCCTGCCTGGAAGGCGCATTCTCAGGGCGATCCGTCGTTGAGCGGCGAAAAAGTGCATAAAATTTTGTGCCACCCGAGGGCCGATCGCCGGACAAAAAAAATCCACCGGCGCAGGGCCGGTGGACGAAGGGGACACGATACCGTGACGCTTACTTGCGGCGGCCGGTAATGCGGCACCACTCTTCGCGCTCGGCGACCGGGTCGAGCGTGAACTTCTCTGCATAGGCTTCCGCTACGCTGCTCGCCTGGCTGGCCAGCACGCCGGACAGCCCCAGATGGCCACCGGCCTTCGGCAGACAGCCGATCAGCGGCGCCAGCTCGCGCAGCGGGCCGGCGAGGATGTTGGCGACCACCACGTCCGCCAGCAGGTCGGCAGGCTGGTCTTTCGGCAGATACAGCTCCAGACGCTCTGAAACGCCGTTACGCTGCGCGTTGTCGCGGCTGGCCTGAATGGCCTGAGGATCGATGTCGATGCCGATAGCGCGCGCCGCACCCAGCTTCAGCGCGGCGATCGCCAGGATGCCAGAGCCGCAACCGAAGTCGATGACAGTTTTGCCGGCCAGATCGAGGCCGTCCAGCCACTGCAGGCACAGCGCGGTGGTCGGGTGGGTACCGGTGCCGAACGCCAGGCCCGGATCGAGCATCACGTTGACCGCGTCGGGATCGGGCACGTCACGCCAGCTCGGGCAGATCCACAAGCGCTCACCGAAGCGCATCGGGTGGAAGTTGTCCATCCACTCGCGCTCCCAGTCCTTGTCTTCCAGCTGTTCTATCTTGTGGCGGAAACCGGCGCCCAGCAGCGGGTGCTGTTCCAGCATCGCCACCACCTCGGCCATATCGGTTTCGGCGTCGTACAGGCCGATCACATCGGTATCGCCCCACAGCAGGGTTTCACCCGGCAAGGGTTCGAACACCGGATTGTCGTGGGTGTCCTGGAAGGTCACCGACACGGCGCCGCTTTCCACCAGCGCGTCGCTCAGGTCTTCCGCCTGGCTGCCGGTGGTGTTCAGTTTGAGTTGGATCCAAGGCATAGCAATTCTCTTCAAGAGGGTAATGATGACGCCGCCCGGCGCTTTTCGCCGACGACGTTACCGAGATAAAACGCCAACAGGCTGAGCAACAGCGAAGGCACGATAGGGTGCAGCCCCGCCGGTTGCAGATTGAAGCTGGCCAATAGCGTATAGCATACCGCACCCGACACCATTGAGCTAAGCGCTCCCTGTGCATTGGCGCGTTCCCAATACAGGCCCAGCACCAGCGGCCACAGGAAGACCGCCTCCAGCCCGCCGAAAGCCAGCAGGTTGAGCCAGATGATCATCTCAGGCGGCCGCCAGGCCGCCAGCAGCACCAGCAGGCCGAGGATCAGCGTGGTCAGGCTGGAGAAGCGCTTGATCAACCGTTCGTTGTGGATCTGCTGCGGCCGCACGCCCAGATAGAGATCCTTGATGATGGTGGCGGAGGATTGCAGCAGTTGGGCGTTGATGGTCGACATGATCGCCGCCATCGGCGCCGCCAAAAAGATCCCGGCGGCGTACGGCGGCAGCACGGTGATCATCAGCGTTGGGATCACCTGATCGGGGATCTTGAGATCGGGCAATACCGCGCGGCCGAGCGCGCCGGCCAGGTGCATGCCGAACATCAGCACCGCCACCACCACGGTGCCGAGCAGAATGCCGCGATGCACCGCCTTGCTGTCCTTGTAGGAGATGCAGCGCACGGCGGTGTGGGGCAGGCCGATCACCCCAAAGCACACCAGGATCCAGAATGACGCCATAAACGGCAGGCTGAGGATCTGATCGCCGCCCTGCGGCGACACCAGCGCCGGATCGATCTGCTGCAGTTTGCTTACTGCGCTGTCCAGTCCGCCGGCGGCATGGATCACCGCCACCAGCAGCAGCATGGTGCCAAGCAGCATCACCAGCCCCTGCATGGCGTCGTTCAGCACGCTGGCGCGGAAGCCGCCGAAGGCGGTGTACAGCGCGATGCTGATGCCGAAAATCAGCAGGCCGGTATCATACGGAATGCCGGCGGCGGTCTCCAACAGGCGGGCGCCGCCGATGAACTGCACCGTCATGGCGCCGAGGAACGCCACCAGCAGGCTGAGACTGGCGAGCCACACCAACAGGCGGCTTTGGTAGCGGCCATACAGCATGTCATTGAGGGTAATGGCGTTGTAGCGCCGCGCCAGGATGGCGAATTTCTTGCCCAGCACGCCGAGCGACAGCCACACCGCCGGCAGTTGGATCATCGCCAGCAGCACCCAGCCCAGGCCGTATTTGTAGGCGGCGCCGGGCCCGCCGATAAACGAACTGGCGCTGATGTAGGTGGCGGTCAGGGTCATCGCCAGCACAAAGCCGCCCATCGAGCGGTTGCCGAGGAAGTATTCGCTGAGGAAATTTCCGTTCTGACGGCGGCGATAGGCATACACCGACAGGCCGAATACCAGCAACAGGTAGGCGACCAGCGGCAGGATCACTTCAGTTTGCATCGCGGTCCTCCAGCGAAATGTCGCGGAACACCGTGCGCACCATTAGCCAGCACAGGCCGATGAACAGCAGCGGCACCAGCAGGCAGGCCATTTCGAACCAGTGCGGCAGGCCGGTGACGCCGATGGCGCTGTCCGGCAGGTAGGCCGCCAGCCCCCAGGCCAGCAGGTAGAGCAACGTCAGCCCCAGCGCCCAGCGCGCTTCGCGGTGCGCCTGAATAAAGCGTTTGTCCATCCGTGTCTCCCATAGGTTTACGGTGATGGATTCATCAAAGGTAGGGAATTTTACGGCATGACGGCGTTTTGCCAAGCCGTTACTGGCGTCAGCGCCAAAGAAAAAGGCCGGTGATTAACCGGCCTTTCGTCAGACGATGCTGCGTGCCTGCTTAGGTTTCCTGCAGACCCAGCTTCTTCTCCAGATAGTGGATGTTGGTGCCACCGTGCTGGAAGTTTTCGTCGTTCATGATCTTCTGCTGCAGCTCAACGTTGGTTTTGATGCCGTCGATGATCAGTTCAGCCAGGGCGTTTTTCATGCGGGCAATCGCCACGTCACGGTTTTCGCCGAAGGTGATCAGTTTGCCGATCATGGAGTCATAGTACGGCGGTACGGTATAACCGGCGTAGATATGCGATTCCCAACGTACGCCGAAACCGCCTGGCGCGTGGAAGCGGGTGATCTTGCCCGGGCTCGGCAGGAAGGTGTTTGGATCTTCGGCGTTGATGCGGCATTCTACCGCATGGCCGTGGATCTTCACTTCTTCCTGTTTGATCGACAGCGGCTGACCGGCAGCGATGCGCAGCTGCTCTTTGATCAGATCCACGCCGGTGATCATTTCGGTAACCGGGTGCTCTACCTGAATACGGGTGTTCATTTCGATGAAATAGAACTCGCCGTTTTCATACAGGAACTCGAAGGTGCCCGCACCGCGATAGCCGATTTCCACACAGGCTTTCGAGCAGCGCTCGCCGATATAGCGGCGCATTTCGCTGGTGATGCCCGGCGCCGGCGCTTCTTCGACCACTTTCTGGTGGCGACGCTGCATGGAGCAGTCGCGCTCGGCCAGATAGATGGCGTTGCCCTGGCCGTCGGCCAATACCTGAATCTCGATGTGACGTGGATTCTCCAGGTATTTTTCCATGTACACCATGTCGTTGTTGAAAGCCGCTTTGGCTTCCGCTTTCGTCATGTTGATGGACTGCTCAAGGTCTTTGTCGCTGCGCACGACGCGCATGCCGCGGCCGCCGCCGCCGCCGGAGGCCTTGATGATCACCGGATAACCGATGCGCTTGGCGAAGGCACGGTTTTTATCCATGTCATCGGTCAGCGGGCCGTCGGAGCCCGGCACGCATGGCACGCCGGCTTTTTTCATGGCGTTGATCGCGGAAACCTTGTCGCCCATCAGGCGGATGGTTTCGGCTTTCGGGCCGATGAAGATGAAACCGGAGCGTTCAACCTGCTCGGCGAAGTCGGCGTTCTCGGACAGGAAGCCGTAGCCCGGGTGGATCGCCACCGCGCCGGTGATTTCCGCCGCCGAGATGATGGCCGGGATGTTCAGATAGCTTTTTACCGATGGCGCAGGACCGATGCAGACGGTCTCGTCGGCCAGCAGAACGTGTTTCAGATCGCGGTCGGCCGCGGAGTGAACCGCAACGGTCTTGATGCCCAGTTCTTTACAGGCACGCAGGATGCGAAGCGCGATCTCGCCGCGGTTGGCGATAACAATTTTATCAAGCATGGGGGCGCCTCGTTATTCGATGACGACCAGCGGCTCGTCATATTCGACCGGCTGGCCGTTTTCCACCAGGATGGCTTTCACGACGCCGGACTTGTCCGCTTCGATCTGGTTCATCATTTTCATGGCTTCAACGATGCACAGGGTATCGCCGGCGTTCACTTTCTGGCCCACTTCCACGAAGGCTTTCGCGTCCGGGCTTGGGGTGCGGTAGAAAGTGCCTACCATTGGAGAACGAACGACGTGGCCACTCACGGCCGCCGGTGCTGCAGGGGTTTCTGCCGCAGGCGCGGTGGCAACGGCGCTAGCCAGGGCTGGCTGCTGCTGTGCCGGCATCGCGTAGGCCTGCTGCATGACGGGATAAGCCTGCGCCGGTGCGGCACGGCTGATGCGAACCGATTCTTCGCCTTCAGAGATTTCCAGTTCAGAAATGCCTGATTCTTCAACCAGTTCGATCAGTTTCTTGATTTTACGAATATCCATGAGTGTGATTCCGTACTCTTTTTGTGGAGCAATTAGTGGGTTTTCGACAGACGGTTAACCGCTGCCTGTAAAGCGAAAGCGTAGCCATCCGCGCCGAGGCCGCAAATCACGCCTACCGCTACGTCTGAGAGATAAGAGTGATGGCGGAAAGGTTCGCGGGCGTGCACGTTGGACAGGTGGATCTCGATGAACGGGATCTGCACCGCCAGCAACGCATCGCGCAACGCCACGCTGGTATGCGTGAACGCCGCCGGATTTATCAGAATGAAATCGGTATTGCCGCGCGCCTGATGGATGCGATCGATCAGCTGATGCTCGGCGTTGGACTGCAGATGGCTCAGGCTAATATCCAATGCGGATGCCTGGTTTTCCAATCCGTTAACAATCTCTGTCAGCGTCGTGCTGCCGTACTTCTCCGGCTCACGCGTCCCCAGCAGATTGAGATTGGGGCCGTTCAGAAGCAAAATGTGAAACTTATCCGCCATTGTGCTGGTATCTCCGGCAATAAAACCATCATCGTAGAAAATAACCCGATGTTACCGATTTGTCACCTGTTAAGGGGCAAATTCACCCTGAGAACAGAAACAAGGTCGGGCATTATAACGATATCGTAGCAATTCGCAGCTAAATACTGGTCTTATCAGCGAAGATATTCAACCCCAAATCGACGAACTCGGGGAGCCGTGACAGGAATATGAGCGCTGGAACACAAAAAAAGTTCCCGTCGGCGGCGCGTGTTTTTCATCGGCAATCCCGCGCGCCGCCGCGCGATTCAGCGCCACCAGGCGCGGAATTTCTTGTAACGCAGGCCCAACAGCGCCACCGCCAACAGCGCGTAAATGAACGGCTGGGGTGAAAACGTTTTGACCGACCACAGATAGTGAATGGGCGCGAGGATCGCCGCCAGATAGACGAAGTTGTGCAACATTTGCCATTTGGCGCCCAGTTTGCGCATCGCCCACAGCGTCGAGGTGGCCGCCAGCGCCAGCAGGATCAGCCAGGTGAGGATGCCGAGCGTCAGATACGGGCGGTTCACCAGCTCGCTGCCCAGCAGGCCGAGATTGCTCAGCCCCAGTTCCAGCGTGGAGTAGCTTATCAGGTGCAACGTGCCCCAGGCAAAGCACCACAGCCCGACCAGGCGGCGGCAGCGGATCAGCAGCGGTTGCCGGGCATATCGCGCCAGCGGGGCGATAGCCAGCGTGGCCAGCAGCAGTTTCAGCGTCATCCTGCCGGTAAAATGCTGTATGTCCTTGGACGGATCGGCGCTGAACCAACCCTGGTCCACCGCCAACACCAGCCAGAGAAAGGGCAAAAACGCCGCCAGATGCAGGGCGGCTTTCAGCCATTTGATATGAACAGGTGTCAGGCGCACTTAGAAATTCTCCCGCAGGTCCATGCCGCGATACAGTGACGCCACCTGATCGGCATAGCCGTTAAACAGCAGCGTCGGTTGGCGTTTGACATCGAGAATGCCGCCGGCACCGATGAAGCGTTCGGTAGCCTGCGACCAGCGCGGATGATCGACGTGCGGATTCACGTTGGCGTAAAAACCGTACTCGTTCGGCGCAGATTGGTTCCAGGTGGTCGGCGGCTGATCGCGCACCAAACGGATATGTACGATCGACTTGATGCCTTTGAAGCCGTATTTCCACGGCGTAATCAACCGCAGCGGCGCGCCGTTTTGCGGCGGCAGGGTTTTGCCGTACACGCCGACGGTCAGCAGCGCCAGCGGATGCATCGCCTCGTCCAGCCGCAGCCCTTCGACGTAGGGATATTTCAGGCCGCCGCCGATAAAGCGATCTTTCTGGCCGGGCATCTGTTCCGGATCGTACAGCGTCTGGAAGGCCACGTAGCGCGCGTTGCCGTTCGGTTCGGCCAGCTTGATCAGTTTGCCCAACTCGAAACCGATCCACGGCACCACCATCGACCAGGCCTCGACGCAGCGCATGCGATAAATGCGCTGCTCCAGCGGGAAACGCTTCATCAGATCGTCGATATCCAGCGTTATCGGCTTCGCCACTTCGCCGTCGATGCGCACTTTCCAGCCTTCGGTTTTCAGCCCGCCGGCGTTGGCGGCCGGATCGGCCTTGTCGAGGCCGAACTCATAGAAGTTGTTGTAGCCGGTGACCTTGTCTTCCGGCGTCATCGCCAGCTGCGCCTGCCAGGCGGCCGGTTTGCTGAATTCCAGCGCTTTGCCCGGCGGCGCCTTGGGACGATCGTTGCCTTTGAACCACGACAGCAGGTCCGCCTGCGCGCCGGTAGGCAGCGCCAGCGTGGCGGCGGTGATGCCGAGCGCCTGCAGCACTTTGCGCCGCTGGTGGAATACGCTCTCCGGCGTGACGTCGGCCTCGGTCAATTTGGGATGTTTGTTCATGCTGATGTTCTCCGCGACTGATGCCCGCCGCTCGCGAGCGGTTAACGGGGCTCCATGAAATAAGCATGGCGCTAAAGCCGGCCGGAAGCGAGGGGACACGGGAAAATATGAAATTTCGCAGACGCCGGTGAGCCCCCCGTCGCCGGGGGGAGTCCGTCAGCGGATTTTCACCAGAGTGCGGCCGGTGATTTGGTTGTTCAGCAGCGCGGCGGCGGTGGCCGGCGCCTGTTCGAGGGTGATTTCGTGCGTGGCCTGCTGATAGAAACTGTCCGGCAGAATGCCGGCCAGCCGTTCCCAGGCGGTTTGGCGGCGATGCAGCGGCGTATGCACCGAATCCACCCCTTGCAGGCGCACATTGCGCAGAATGAACGGCATCACGGTGGTCGGCAACTGATAGCCGCCGGCCAGACCGCAGGCGGCGACGGTGCCGTTATAGTTCATCTGCGCCAGCACCCGGGCCAGCAGTTTGTCGCCGACGGTGTCCACCGCGCCGGCCCACAGCTGTTTCTCCAGCGGACGCGGCGTGTCGATATAGCCATCGCGCGACATCACCTCTTTGGCGCCGAGCGCTTTCAGGTAGTCGGTATTGCTGTCGCGGCCGCTGATGGCGGTCACCCGGTACCCCAGCGCCGCCAGCAGGGCGATGGCGGTGCTGCCCACGCCGCCGCTGGCGCCGGTAACCAGGATATCGCCGTCGTCCGGGTGTACCCCGCCTTCCTCCAGCGCCATCACGCACAGCATGGCGGTAAAGCCGGCGGTGCCGATGATCATCGCCTTGCGCTCATCCAGGCCGTTCGGCAGCGGCACCAGCCACTCGCCGGAGACGCGGGCCTGCTCGGCCAGGCCGCCCCAGTGGTGTTCACCCACGCCCCAGCCGGTGAGCACCACGCTTTGCCCCTCTTTGAAGCGAGCGTCACCGCTGTGGCGCACGGTGCCGGCGAAGTCGATGCCAGGCACCATCGGGAAATGACGCACGATCTTGCCTTTCCCGGTGATCGCCAGCGCATCCTTGTAGTTCAGGCTGGACCAGTTGATGTCGACGGTAACATCGCCTTCCGGCAACCGATCGCTGCCGATATCTTTGATATGAGCCAGAGTTTGGTCGTCTTGTTGTTCCAATAACAGTGCACGCATGTCACTCTTCCTCTCGTTTACACTTTTCTATCAATGGCTGAATCACATTTATTTGACTATATGCATAATAAGCGGCCCAAGTCCTGATAAAGGACAAAAACGGCGCTTGCAGGTTTAATTCCTCAGCAAGGCTTGTTAGGGTTGGACGGCCCCTTTTAGCTAAAGGGTGAACACTCACTTAACCATAGCGGACAAGGCACAGGGATGCGATTTACCACCAAACTCTCTGCATTGATCACTCTGTTGGTCGCGCTGGCGATGTTTTTGATGCTGATGGGATGCTCATACAGCTTCTTTTACGTTACCCAGGATCGCCAGGAGCGTCGCTTTGATTCGCTGGTTACGTCTCTCGATCAAGCTATGTTGCGCGAGTCGCCGCGCGATCAGGAGAAATGGTTGCCGATTGTCATGCGCACACTCGGCATCGTGTCAGTCCGCGTAGAGGCCGGCGCCAGCAAGCTCCTCGACTATAAATTACCGACGGCGAAAAAAGAGCCCTGGGATGCGCTGAACGGCTATCGTCAGGTCTCGCGGCCGCTGTTGCAGCACCCGGGCAGTACGCTGCAAATCACCTACCTCGATCCCTTCGCCAGCGATGTGCGCACGTTGCAATCTACGGCCGCCGTCACGCTGTCGATCGTCGTCATGGTGGTGATTTTGCTGTTCAGCCTGCGCTGGCTGCGTGAACAGGCCGACGGCGAGGATCGTCTGGAACGCCGCGCGCGGCGCATTCTAAACGGCGAGCGTGAAAACGTCATGCAGGGCGACGTGCGCGAATGGCCGGCCAACGTCAGCGGGGCGCTCGACCGCCTGCTGGCCGATCTGGCGGAAGCCCGGGAGGAGCGCAGCCGGGTCGATACGCTGATCCGCGCCTTCGCGGCGCAGGACGCCAAAACCGGGCTGAACAATCGCCTGTTCTTCGATAACCAATTGACCACTCAGCTGGAAGAGGAAGGCTCTCACGGCATCGTGATGATGGTGCGGTTGCCCGATTTCGAGACCCTGCGCGAGACGCACGGCAGCGTGGCGGTGCAGGAGCTGATGTATTCGCTGGTCAATCTGCTGTCTACCTTCGTGATGCGCTATCCGTCGGCGCTGCTGGCGCGCTATTTTCACAGCGATTTTACCGTCTTGCTGCCGCATCGCACGCTGAAGGAGGCCGACGGCATCGCCTCACAGCTGGTCAACGCCATCGATGCCTTGCCTTCCACGGCGATGATCGACCGTGAGGCCTTCCTGCACATCGGCATCGTGGCGTACCGCAGCGGTCAGACCACGGAGCAGGTGATCGATTACGCGGAGCAGGCGACGCGGCACGCCACGCTGCAGGGCGAAAACGGTTGGTACGTGTACGACAGCCAGGTGCCGGAAAAGGGGCGCGGCAGCGTCAAGTGGCGCACGCTGCTGGAACAGGTGCTGGCGCGCGGCGGCCCGCGGCTGTATCAGAAACCGGCGGTGACCGTGGAAGGCGAGGTGCACCACCGCGAGATCATGAGCCGAATTTATGACGGTGCCCAGGAATTGCTGCCGGCGGAATATATGCCGCTGGTGGAGCAATTGGGGTTGGCGGAGAGTTACGATCGCCAACAGGTGAGCCGCATCATCCCGTTGCTGGCTCAGTGGCCTGAAGAAACGCTGGCGTTCCCGCTGTGCGTGGACTCGATTTTGCAGCGTTCGTTCCAGCGCTGGCTGCGCGATACGCTGTTGCAGTGCGAAAAAAGTCAGCGTCGACGCATTCTGATTGAACTTGCGGAGGCAGATGTGTGTCAACATATCGACCGTTTGCGTCCGGTGCTGAGGTTGCTGTCAGGGCTGGGTTGCCGCCTGGCGGTGTCCAAAGCGGGGTTAACCGTGGTCAGTACGTCCTATATCAAGTCGTTGCAGGTGGAGATCGTCAAGCTCCACCCGGGGTTGGTGCGGAGTATCGATAAGCGGGACGAAAACCAGCTGTTCGTGCAGAGCCTGACCGGCGCCTGCGCGGGCACGCGCGCTCAGGTGTTCGCTGCCAGCGTACGCACGCGCAACGAATGGCAGACGTTGAAAGAGCGTGGGATCCATGGCGGGCAGGGCGACTTTTTCGCGTCGCCGGAACCGATCGACGTGGGGCGTAAAAAATATTCACGTCGTTATCGTGTTTAAGCTGATTGACGGACAAAAATTGACGTAGAATGAGGACCGGATCCATCTGGGCCTCGTTACCGTCTTTTTGGAGTTTTTTCCAAACTGCCTGCGACAACAACGCCTATTTGAGATAGGCTCTTGTCTGCCTTTATCTGGTTGACGTTGGTAGGTGCTTACCACCGGCGGCAATCAGGGAATATGTTAGATTTTATGAGCTGTGTTACGCCGTTTCGTGCGTTGACAGGGTGGTAAACTGAGCCTTTGTTCAGGGAATTCAGGCCTCATCCAATTTCCGTGCATTCGAGCAGAAACAATACAGACTATTTTTCACCGAAGTAGAACGTTTTTGCGCCTTGTCGCTGCTTCGTGTGGTTGGTAAAGTAGGCGGATTTTATTTTCCGCCCCCAGCTTGCAGGATTATCCTTTCGTTATGTTTAAGAAATTTCGTGGCATGTTTTCCAACGACTTGTCCATCGACTTGGGTACCGCCAATACCCTGATTTATGTTAAAGGGCAAGGCATCGTACTGAATGAACCTTCGGTGGTTGCCATTCGCCAGGATCGTGCCGGCTCCCCAAAGAGCGTAGCGGCCGTCGGTCATGACGCCAAACAGATGCTGGGCCGCACCCCCGGCAACATCGCGGCTATTCGCCCGATGAAAGACGGCGTGATCGCCGACTTCTTCGTGACCGAAAAAATGCTGCAGCACTTTATCAAACAGGTTCACAGCAACAGCTTTATGCGCCCAAGTCCGCGCGTGCTGGTCTGTGTGCCGGTCGGCGCAACCCAGGTTGAACGCCGCGCTATCCGCGAGTCCGCCCAAGGGGCCGGCGCGCGTGAAGTGTTCCTGATTGAAGAGCCGATGGCGGCGGCGATCGGTGCAGGCTTGCCGGTTTCCGAAGCGACCGGCTCCATGGTGGTGGATATCGGTGGCGGTACCACTGAAGTGGCGGTGATCTCGCTGAACGGCGTGGTGTACTCCTCTTCCGTGCGCATCGGCGGTGACCGTTTCGATGAAGCCATCATCAATTATGTGCGCCGCAACTATGGCTCGCTGATCGGCGAAGCCACCGCAGAGCGCATCAAGCACGAAATCGGTTCTGCCTATCCGGGCGACGAAGTGCGCGAAATCGAAGTGCGCGGCCGTAACCTGGCTGAAGGCGTACCGCGCGGCTTTACCCTGAACTCCAATGAAATCCTCGAAGCCCTGCAAGAGCCGCTGACCGGCATCGTCAGCGCGGTGATGGTTGCGCTGGAGCAGTGCCCGCCAGAATTGGCCTCCGACATTTCCGAACGCGGCATGGTCTTGACCGGCGGCGGCGCGTTGCTGCGCAACCTCGATCGCCTGCTGATGGAAGAAACCGGCATCCCAGTCGTGGTGGCGGAAGATCCGCTGACCTGCGTGGCGCGCGGCGGCGGCAAGGCGTTGGAAATGATCGACATGCACGGCGGCGATTTGTTCAGCGAAGAATAGTCAGCCCCTGGAAGGAGGAATCGTATCGGATGAATGCGCACAGCGAAAATCGGGTACGGTTCCTCTTTCTGTTGTCGAGGAACTCGCATAATTTATGAAGCCGATTTTTAGCAGGGGGCCTTCCCTGCAACTGCGACTTTTTTTGGCGGTGATCGCGGCCATTGGCCTGATCGTTGCCGACAGCCGGCTCGGCACGTTCGTGAAGATACGTAACTACATGGACACCGCAGTCAGCCCTTTCTATTTTCTGGCCAACGGGCCGCGTAAAGTTTTGGACAGCGTGTCGGAAACGCTGGCCACCCGCCAACAGCTGGAGCTGGAAAACCGCGCTCTGCGGCAGGAACTGCTGCTGAAAAACAGCGATATTCTTCTTCTTGGCCAATTCAAGCAGGAAAACGCCCGCTTGCGCGAGCTGCTGGGTTCCCCGCTGCGCCAGGACGAACACAAGATGGTCACCCAGGTGATCTCCACCGGTTCCGATCCGTACAGCGATCAGGTCGTTATCGACAAAGGGTCGGACAACGGCGTCTATGAAGGCCAGCCGGTGATCAGTGACAAGGGCGTGGTTGGCCAGGTCGTGGCGGTGGCGAAGGTGACCAGCCGCGTGCTGCTGATCTGCGATGCCTCGCACGCGTTGCCGATTCAGGTGCTGCGCAACGATATTCGGGTGATCGCCGCAGGCAGCGGCTGCGCCGACGATCTGCAGTTGGAACACCTGCCGAACAATACCGATATCCGCGTTGGCGACGTGCTGGTCACCTCCGGCCTCGGCGGCCGTTTCCCGGAAGGGTATCCGGTGGCGGTCGTCTCTTCGGTCAAGGTCGACAATCAACGCGCTTACACCGTGATTCAGGCGCGGCCGACCGCCGGTCTGCAGCGCTTGCGCTACCTGCTGCTGCTGTGGGGGGCCGATCGCAACGGCGACATGCCGTTGCCGCCGGACGAAGTGCACCGCGTGGCCAATGAACGCCTGATGCAGATGATGCCGCAGGTGCTGCCGCCTGCCGGTTCGGTCGGGCCGCAGCTACCGGCGCCGGCCACCGGCGTGGCGCCGCAAACCGTCGCTCCGGCGTCTGCCCAGCCTCCAGCTCAGCCTGCCGCGGCGGGAGTGGTGCAATGAACAGTTACCGCAGCCACGGGCGCTGGATCATCTGGCTGTCGTTCCTGGTGGCGTTGGTGCTGCAAATCATGCCGTGGCCGGAACAGATCTACATGTTCCGGCCTTCGTGGCTGGTGCTGATCCTCATTTACTGGGTGATGGCCTTGCCGCACCGCGTCAACGTCGGCACCGGTTTCGTGCTGGGGTTGATCATGGATCTGATCCTCGGCTCCACGCTGGGCGTGCGCGCGCTGGCGCTGGGCATCATCGCCTACCTGGTGGCGTTCAAATTCCAACTGTTCCGCAATATGGCGCTGTGGCAACAGGCGCTGATCGTCGTGCTGCTGTCGCTGTCGATGGACGTGGTGGTGTTCTGGGCTGAGTTTTTAGTGATCAACGTCTCTTTCCGCCCAGAGGTGTTCTGGAGTAGTGTGGTAAACGGCATTTTGTGGCCGTGGTTATTCCTGTTGATGCGCAAAATCCGCCGTCAGTTCGCCGTACAGTAAGGGTATCTCAATGACTTCGCTTTATCTGGCCTCCGGCTCCCCACGTCGACGTGAACTGCTGACCCTGCTGGGCGTATCGTTCGACATCCTGTTGACGCATACCGAAGAGCAGCGCCGGGAAGGCGAAGCCGCCGAAGCCTATGTGCGCCGCCTGGCGCAGGACAAGGCCAAAGCGGGCGTGGCGCTGGCGCAAGAAGATCGGCCGGTGCTGGGCGCCGACACCATCGTGGTGCTCAACGGCCGGGTGCTGGAGAAGCCGCGCGACGAAGCCCATGCGGCACAGATGCTGGCGGCCCTGTCGGGCAAACAGCATCAGGTGATGACGGCGGTGGCGATCGCCGATCGCCAAGACGTGCGTTGCCAGCTGGTGGTGACCGACGTGACGTTCCGCAGCCTGTCGCAACAGGATATCCGCGACTATATTGCTACGGGTGAACCGATGGATAAAGCGGGCGCCTACGGCATTCAAGGAAAGGGTGGTTGTTTCGTCAGAACGATAACCGGGAGTTATCACGCGGTGGTCGGTCTGCCACTGGTCGAAACACATGAGCTGCTCAGTAATTTTGTCGCATTACGTGATGTAAGAACCGGTTGATGGGCGCTGCCATTATCGACCGGCTCTGAGGAGAAGGCATGACAGCTGAGCTACTGGTTAATATCACACCGTCTGAAACGCGGGTCGCCTATATCGATGGCGGCATTCTGCAAGAGATTCATATCGAACGCGAATCCAAACGCGGCATCGTCGGCAATATCTATAAAGGGCGCGTCAGCCGCGTCCTGCCGGGGATGCAGGCGGCGTTCGTCGACATCGGCCTGGACAAGGCCGCCTTCCTGCACGCCTCCGACATCATGCCGCATACCGAATGCGTCGCCGGCGACGAGCGGAAAAACTTCCACGTGCGCGATATCGCCGAGCTGGTGCGCCAGGGGCAAGACCTGATGGTGCAGGTGGTGAAAGATCCGCTCGGCACCAAGGGCGCGCGTCTGACCACCGACATTACGCTGCCTTCGCGCTATCTGGTCTTCATGCCGGGCGCGGCGCACGTCGGCGTGTCGCAGCGCATTGAAAGCGAAGCCGAGCGCGAACGCCTGAAGTCCATCGTTGCGCCGCACTGCGACGAGCTGGGCGGTTTTATCATCCGCACCGCGGCGGAAGGCATCGGCGAGGAGGAGCTGGCGCAGGACGCGGCGTTCCTCAAACGCCTGTGGACCAAGGTGATGGAGCGCAAGAAGCGCAACCAGACCAAATACAAGCTGTACGGCGAGCTGGCGCTGGCGCAGCGCATCCTGCGTGACTTCGCCGGCGCGGCGCTGGATCGCATCCGCGTCGATTCGCGGTTGACGCACGATCTGCTGGTGGAGTTTACCGGCGAGTATATCCCGGACATCACCCGCAAGCTGGAGCTGTACACCGGCAGCCAACCAATTTTCGATCTGTACGATGTGGAAAACGAGATCCAGCGCGCGCTGGAGCGCAAGGTAGAGCTGAAGTCCGGCGGCTATCTGATCATCGATCAGACCGAGGCGATGACCACCGTTGACATCAACACCGGCGCCTTCGTCGGCCACCGCAACCTCGATGAAACCATCTTCAATACCAACATCGAGGCGACGCAGGCCATTGCCCGCCAGCTGCGGCTGCGCAACCTGGGCGGCATCATCATTATCGACTTCATCGATATGAACAACGAAGAGCATCGCCGCCGGGTGCTGCACTCGCTGGAGCAGGCGTTGAGTAAAGATCGGGTAAAAACCACGATCAACGGCTTCTCTCAGCTAGGCTTAGTTGAAATGACGCGTAAACGAACGCGTGAAAGCATTGAACATGTGCTCTGTCACGATTGTCCTACTTGCAATGGGCGCGGCACCGTGAAAACGGTGGAAACCGTGTGCTACGAGATCCTGCGCGAAATTGTGCGCGTGCATCACGCCTACGATTCCGATCGCTTCCTGGTGTACGCTTCCGCGGCGGTCGGCGAAGCGCTGAAGAGCGAAGAGTCGCACGCGCTGGCCGAAGTGGAGATCTTCGTCGGCAAACAGGTGAAAGTGCAGATCGAACCGTTGTACAGCCAGGAGCAGTTCGACGTCGTCATGATGTAGCCCGCCCGACATCGGTAGGGGCCCGGCACGCCGGGCCCGTCAGTGCATAGATATTCCCGTTGCCAGGCAGCGGAGCAAGGAGAACTGCGTGAGGCGACTGCCTGGGATTCTGTTAGCAACAGGCGCCACCCTAATTGTGATTGTGGCGCTGCTGATCAGCGGGCTGCGCCTGATGCTGCCGAAGCTGAACGACTACCGCCCCCAACTGCTGGCGCAGGTGGAGAAGCTGTCCGGCGTGCCTGTGCGAATGGATTTCGTGCAGGGCAGCTGGGAAACGTTCGGCCCGCAGCTTGAAATGCGCAACCTGAGCGCTACGCTGCCCAAAAGCGATGTGCATATCGAGCGCGTGACGCTGGCGCTGGACGTGTGGCAGTCGCTGCTGCACTGGCGCTGGCAGTTCCGCGATCTGACCTTCTACCAATTCCGCCTCGATTTGAACGCCACGCTGGGCGGCGACCAGCAGGGCGAAGGCCTTGAGCCGGGCAAAATCAGCGATTTGATGCTGCGCCAGCTCGATCATTTCGATCTGCGCGACAGCCGTATCTCGTTCCTGACGCCCGCCGGCGCGCGCGCCGAATTTGACATTCCCCAGCTGACCTGGCTCAACGGCCGCGATCGTCACCGCGCCGAGGGGCAGATCAGTCTGTCTACGCTGAACGGCCAACACGGCGTGGTGCAGCTGCGCATGGACCTGCGCGATAATCAGGGTCTGCTGGATACCGGCACGGTCTACCTGCAGGCCGATAACATCGACATGAAACCCTGGTTTACCCGCTGGCTGCGCGCCAACACCGGGCTGGAAAGCGCCGACTTCAGCCTGGCGGCCTGGCTGCAGGTGCAGAACGGCCAGATCGCCGGCGGCAATGCGTTGCTCAAGCAGGGGGCGGCCAACTGGGACACCGGCGCCGCGCAGCACCGGCTGGACGTGGATAATCTGGCGCTGTCGCTGCGCCGCCAGGGCACCGGCTGGCAACTCGACGTGCCGCAACTGCGGTTGAGCACCGACGGCCAGGCCTGGCCGCAGGGCGGGTTTTCCGCGCTGTGGCTGCCGGAAAACAACGAATTCATGGGGCCGGCGCAGAATGAAGAACTGCGTGTGCGCGCGACTGATATTCAGCTGGAGCGTCTGTCGGCGCTGCTGCCGACCTTCTCCTTCCTCAGCCCGGACGTGCTCGACCGCTGGAACGATCTGCAGCCGCAGGGGCAATTGGAAGCGCTGGCGCTGGACATCCCGCTCAAGCAGCCGGAAAAGAGCCGTTTCCAGGCGCTGTGGCGCGATGTCAGCTGGCAGCGTTGGGAACTGCTGCCGGGCGTTAACCACTTCTCCGGGGCGTTGAGCGGCGGGGTGGAGAACGGCCGCCTGACGCTGGGGCTCACCGACAGCACCCTGCCTTACGGCGACATGTTCCGCGCGCCGCTTGAAGTCAGCCGCGCGCGCGGCGCGCTGACCTGGCGTTATAACGATCAAGGTTGGGAACTGGCGAGCCAGGGGCTGGACGTCAAGGCGAAGTCGCTGTGGGTCAACGGCGATTTCCGCTATCAGCAGCCGGCCAAGGGCGAGCCGTGGCTGAACATCCTGGCGGGTATCCGCCTGTATGACGGCGCCGACGCCTGGCGGTATTTCCCTGAACCGCTGATGGGCAAGCATCTGGTGGACTACCTGAGCGGCGCCATTCAGGGCGGCCAGGTGGATAACGCCACGCTGATTTATGCCGGCGATCCGCAACATTTCCCGTACCGTAAAAACGAAGGGCAGTTCGAGGTCTTCGTGCCGTTGCGCCACGCCACCTTCCAGTTCCAACCGGGCTGGCCGGCGTTGACCGATTTGGCGATCGACCTCGACTTTGCCAACGAGGGGCTGTGGATGCATGCGCCGCAAACCCGGCTGGGTAAGGTGGCGGGCAAAAATATCAGTGCGGTGATCCCGGATTACCTGAAAGAGCGGCTGCTGATTGACGCCGACGTGGCCGGCGCGGGCAGCGATGTGCATGACTACTTTATGCAGACGCCGTTGCACGATTCGCTGGGGGCGGCGCTGGAGCAGCTGCAGATCGGCGGCGATGTCAGTGGGCGCTTACATCTGGATATCCCGCTGGACGGCGAGCAGGTCAAAGCCACCGGTGAAGTGGCGCTGAACAATAATTCGTTGCTGATAAAACCGCTGGAAAGCGAGCTGCAGAAGCTCAGCGGCAAATTCCGTTTCAACAACGGCAATCTGGAGAGCGACACCCTGTCGGCCAACTGGTTCGGGCAACCGGTGGCGGTCAACTTCACTACGCAGGAAGGCGAGCGTGACTACAAGGTCAACGTGGGTCTGAAAGGAGACTGGCAGCCGGGCAAGTTCCCCGGCCTGCCGAAGGAGGCCGCCGATGCGCTCAACGGCAGCGCGCCCTGGCAGAGCCAGGTGGCCATCACGCTGCCGCACCAAGGTTCGGCCAGCTACGATATCGGTCTCGACGCGGATTTGAAGAAAGTGAGCAGTCACTTACCTTCGCCGTTGGACAAGGTGCCGGGAGAGGCGCTGCCGGTGAACGTCAAGGTCAAAGGCGGCCTGAACGGCTTCATGTTGACCGGCAGCGCGGGCAAACAGAACCGTTTCAACAGCGAATGGAACTTCGATAAAAAACAGGTGAATCTGGCGCGCGCTGCCTGGCAAACCAACGGGGGCGGGACGCCGCCGCTGCCGGCCGGCAAGTCGATGACGCTGAATCTGCCGGCGCTGGACGGTGAGCAGTGGCTGGCGCTGCTCGCGCCGGCGCTGAAACAGGGCGGCGGCAGCGGCCAGGTGGGCGGTTTCAGCTTCCCCACCACCGTGGCGCTGACCACGCCGCAGCTGCTGTTGGGCGGCCAGGCCTGGCACAAGCTGACGCTGTCGGCCGAGAAACAGCTTGGCGCTACCCTCGTGAGCGCCAAGAGCGACGAAGTGGACGGCAGCCTGCGGGTGGCCGATCGCGGGCCGTGGCGCGCCGATATCAACTACCTGTATTACAACCCGCAGTTCGCAGAGACTAAAAGCGCGGCGGGCACGCCGCCGCCGCCGGAGAAAATCAGCTTCCGCGACTGGCCTTCGCTGATGTTGCGCTGCAAGTCGTGCTGGGTGCTGGGGCAGAACCTCGGCAAGGTCGAGGCGGATCTGACTAATCGGGGCGATACTCTGACGCT
This sequence comes from Serratia sp. X10, assembly GCF_017811775.1. Taxonomy (NCBI): domain Bacteria; kingdom Pseudomonadati; phylum Pseudomonadota; class Gammaproteobacteria; order Enterobacterales; family Yersiniaceae; genus Serratia; species Serratia sp. X10. The sequence continues at coordinate 30,358 of NZ_JAEIOH010000007.1, forward strand.
GGATCACGGCCTGGTCGATACTGGCCAAGGGCGCATGACCGCCACCGGCCTGTGGAAACAAAACGCGCAGGAAGAGCGCAGCTCGCTGAAGGGCAAGCTGCTCGGCGGCAAGATTGATGAAACCGCCGCCTTCTTCGGCATCACCATTCCGCTCAAAGGGGCGCCTTACGACGTGGATTTCGATCTGTACTGGCATGGCACGCCGTGGCAGCCGCGGGTCGATACGCTGAGCGGCGCGTTGCAGGTCAAAATGGGCAAGGGCGAGATCGACAGCATGGGCGGCGGCCGCGCCGGTCAACTGCTGCGGCTGGTCAGCTTCGACGCCTTGCTGCGCAAGCTGCAGTTCGACTTTAGCGATACCTTCGGCAAAGGCTTCTACTTTGATTCCATCCGCAGTACCGCCTGGCTGAAAGATGGCATAATGCATACTGATAATCTATTGATCGACGGCTTGGCGGCGGATATTGCTATGAGCGGCCAGATCGATTTGGCGCGCCGCCGCATCGATATGGAAGCGGTGGTGGCGCCGGCGATTTCAGCGACCGTCGGCGTGGCCACGGCGTTTGTCGTTAACCCGATCGTCGGCGCGGCGGTGTTCGCCGCCTCGCAGGTGCTGGGGCCGCTGTGGAGCAAGATTTCGCTGATTCGCTACCATATCGGCGGCGATCTCGACCAGCCGAAGATCAATGAGGTACAGCGTAAGTCAAAGGAGGATAAGGCGTCATGAAGAATGCTAACGTTGCGTTGTTGCAGTTGTGCAGTGGCGATCAGGTGCGCGATAACCTGGCCCAGATTGAACAGCAGATTAAGCAGCTCAATGCCGGGGTAAAACTGGTCATGACGCCGGAGAACGCGCTGCTGTTCGCCAACTCCGCAGCCTACCGCCAACAGGCGGAAAAACAGGGCGATGGCCCGCTGCAGAATGCGGTGCGCGAACTGGCGCGCCGCTATGGCGTGTGGTTGCTGGTGGGCTCGATGCCACTCGTCAGCCGTGAGAACCCGGCGCTTATCACCACCAGCAGCCTGTTGTTCGACGAGCAGGGCGAGATCCGCGCCCGCTACGATAAGCTGCACATGTTCGATGTGGACATCAACGATGCGCACGGCCATTACCGCGAGTCGGATACCTACCAGCACGGGCAGCACCTGACGGTGGTGGATACGCCGGTCGGGCGTTTGGGCATGACCATATGCTACGATCTGCGCTTCCCCGCGCTGTTCCAGGCGCTGCGGGCACAGGGCGCCGAACTGATTTCGGTGCCGGCGGCCTTTACGCGAGTAACCGGCGAGGCGCATTGGGAAATCCTGCTGCGCGCCCGAGCGATCGAGAACCAGTGCATGATCCTGGCGCCGGCGCAGGTGGGGCGCCACGGACCGACCCGTCGCACCTGGTGCCACACGCTGGCCGTCGACGGCTGGGGCAAGGTACTGGCCGAGAACCCGGACGCCGTGGCGGCACTGAAGGTGCGCGTGGACGCCGCAAGCCTGAAAAATATTCGTGCGCAGATGCCGGTGCTGCAGCACAACCGATTCCAGACGTCGCTGACGGCGCCGTCTGACAAGTTATCCTCCAATCAAGAGTGAAACCATTATGAGTCTGACGTTTGTCAGTGAGCAGTTACTCGCTACCAACAAGCTGAGTCATCAAGACCTGTACTCGGTACTGGGTCAACTGGCAGAACGCCGTATCGACTACGCCGATCTCTATTTTCAGTCCAGCTATCACGAAGCCTGGGTGATCGAGGACGGCATCATCAAGGATGGCTCTTACAATATCGACCAGGGCGTCGGCGTGCGCGCCGTCAGCGGTGAGAAGACCGGCTTCGCCTATGCCGATCAGATCACCCTGAATGCGCTGCAGCAGAGCGCCCAGGCGGCGCGCAGCATCGTGCGCGAGCAGGGCGACGGGCGGGCGCATACCCTGGGTGAGATCGGTTATCGAGCGCTGTACCCGCTGCTCGATCCGCTGCAAAGCCTGCCGCGCGAAGAGAAAATCGCCCTGTTGCACCGCGTCGACAAGGTGGCGCGCGCCGCCGATGCGCGGGTGCAGGAAGTGAACGCCAGCATCACCGGCGTTTACGAGCAGGTGTTGGTGGCCGCCACCGACGGCACGCTGGCGGCGGACGTTCGCCCGCTGGTGCGCCTCTCCGTCAGCGTGCTGGTGGAGCAGGACGGCAAGCGTGAGCGCGGCTCCAGCGGCGGCGGCGGCCGTTTCGGTTACGACTATTTCCTGGAAACCGTCGACGGCGACGTGCGCGTCGATACCTACGCCAAAGAAGCGGTGCGCATGGCGCTGGTCAATCTTGGCGCGGTGGCGGCGCCGGCCGGCAATATGCCGGTAGTGTTGGGCGCCGGCTGGCCGGGCGTGCTGCTGCATGAGGCGGTGGGCCACGGCCTGGAAGGCGACTTCAACCGACGCGGCACCTCGGTATTCAGCGGCCATATGGGCGAGCGGGTGGCGTCTGAGCTGTGCACCGTGGTGGATGACGGCACTCTGCAAGGGCGCCGCGGCTCGCTGGCGATCGACGACGAAGGCGTGCCGGGCCAGTACAACGTGCTGATCGAAAACGGCGTGTTGAAAGGCTACATGCAGGACAAGCTCAACGCGCGACTGATGGGCGTCGCGCCGACCGGCAACGGCCGCCGCGAGTCTTACGCGCATCTGCCGATGCCGCGCATGACCAATACCTACATGCTGGCGGGTAAATCGACGCCGGAAGAGATCATCGCCAGCGTTGAGTACGGCCTGTACGCGCCGAACTTTGGCGGCGGCCAAGTGGATATCACCTCCGGCAAGTTCGTGTTTTCCACCACCGAAGCCTATCTGATCGAGAAGGGCCGCATCACTAAACCGGTGAAGGGGGCGACGCTGATCGGCTCCGGCATCGAGGCGATGCAGCAGATCTCGATGGTCGGCAACGATCTGGCGCTCGATAAAGGCGTGGGCGTGTGCGGCAAAGAAGGCCAGAGCGTGCCGGTGGGCGTCGGCCAACCGACGCTGAAACTGGACACGCTCACCGTCGGCGGCACGGCGTAATTTTTCCTCCAGGGGCCACGCGTTGGCCCCTCAATCATGCTCCATTTTGCGGCCTTTCTCGCATTCGTAACGCTAAGCGCGGCAGGACGCCGTAGCCTGCACGATATAATGGAATAAAATTGACGTGGCGAAAAAACAGAGCAATACGATGATGACGCGTCTGGCTATGCCCGCCCGGCGTTGGCTGCTGGCGCTGGGCGTCCTGTCCCTGACGGGCTGCGCCCGCTCCGATGCGCTGTGGGGCGTGGTCGATAAGCTTTGCATGGCCAATTATCAGCAAAAGCGCGATCCGGCACCCTGTGAGCAGATTTATATGCCGCAGGGGAAGGCCCTGGGCTTCAGCGTGCTGCAAAACCCGCGTTACCCCTATCATTTTATTCTGGTTCCGACGGCGCCGCTCTCCGGCATCGAAAGCCCGCAGCTGCTGGCCGGGGAACGGACGGACTATTTTGGCTATGCCTGGCTGATGCGTTACCGGCTGGCCGCCGAATATGGCGGGCCGGTGCCGGATGATATGTTGGGCATGGCGATCAACTCCGCTTACGGCCGCAGCCAAAACCAATTGCATATTCACCTGACCTGTCTGCGTGAGGACGTGCGGCGTCAATTGCAGGCGGAACGCCCCTACATACAGGAACAATGGCGGCCCTTGCCGGATAAGCTGTTGCGCCACACCTACTACGCGCGCCGCGTGATGCAGCCAACTGCGATGGGCGTTTACCCGATTAAGGATCTGGCGGATTATTTCCATCTGTCGCCGCCGCAGATGGCGGAATATGGTGTGGCGTTAGTGCCCACCACGTTTGGCGGCCAACGGGGGTTTATTTTGCTGGCCTCGAAGCGCGGCTGGGATGTCGGCAACCGCGCTTCGGTAGAATCGCTGCTGGATAAAGAGTGCGCGATTTTGCCGCGTTAATTTTGCTACATAAAATGACGCAGGTGAGAGCGGCGAGGCATCGCTCTCACCTCGTTGTCCCTACCTGAACCGCGCATCCCGCGCAAACAGAAAAGCGGCCTCCCGCAGGCGAGCATCGGCTTGTGCCTGATCCCCCTGATAGCGCAAGATCATGATCAGCGTGGCGTAGACGTTGGCGTCGATGCGGCGCTGCAGATAGGCATTGGCCCACTGCCGATAGCCGGTCAACAGGGCATCATCGCGCGTTTGGTTATAGACCAGCAGAGCGTGAGATTGCTCGTCGAAGGTTTTGCGCTCCCGGTAGATCCAGGCGGCCGGCGGCGGCATCTGCTCGATGCTGTCGATGTTGGCCAGCATAGTGCGCTCCGACTGAGTGAGCGCCATGCGCCCTTGCCAGGCGAAGGCCGCCATCACCAGCACGCCGAGCGCCGCAAGCGCCACCGGCAGGCTCAGGGCTTTGGCGAACGGCAGCGGGCGGGGCTCGCCGGTTTGGCCGTCCAGCAGCGCCAGCAGCAGCAGAAACGCCAGCCAGTGCGGCGCAGACAGATAGAAAGGGTATTCCAGCTGAGTGTGTATCAGCATCGGCAGCAGCACCAGGAACAAGCCGACGCGCGCACCGTTCGGCTGTTCTCGATCCCGTTGCCAGGCGCTTTTCAGCAGCCGTACGCCGGCGGCAAGGACGATAGCGATACCCGCCAGCGCCGTCAGGCCGCCCTCGACCCACCACAGCAGGATTTCATTGTGCGGATGCCCGGCGACTTCCAGCACTTCGCGCCAGGGCATTGTCTGCAGGCGGAAGTGCGCGAAGCTGTATTCAAAGCCGCCGTAGCCCCAGCCCAGCAGCGGCTTGGCCAGGATCATGGCGCCGACGTCGTGCAGCATGGTCAGGCGCGCGCTGTTGGAGAATTCGCGGTCGAGCAAGACGCTACTTGTCTCTAGACCAAAACTGGTGAACAGCACCGTCAGGCCGATCGCGGCGCCCAGCAGCAGCGCGCCGCCTGCCCAGCGGCTTGCGGCCGGGCGTTGGCGGGCAAAACGCCACAGCAGCAGCGTCGCCGCCAATGCGGCCCCCAACCAGGCGGCGCGCGACTGGATCAGCACCAGCAGGGTGGAGAAAGCGGCCAGCAGCGCGAGCAGCGGGATTTGCCGCCGCCGCGTCGGCGCAGAGAGGGGAGCCAGCAGCAGCCAGAGCGCCAAAGCCAGCCCGGTGGCGATAAAGCTGCCCAGCACGTTCGGCTGCTGAAAGACGCCGTAGACCCTGCTGCCGTTAGGGGATACCCAGGCCAGCGCGGGGGCGAACAGCTGTAAAGCCGCCAACAACGCCTGAATGCCGACGGCAAACAACAGGCCGAACAGCAGCAGCTCGCGCTGCCGGGCGGTGACGCGCAGCTGCAGGCAGGCGACATAGAACAACCAACCGCCGAGCAAACCGGCGCAGCGCCACAGGGCGTCTTCGCGCCATTCGGGGCGGGTATACAGCAACGGCAGCGCCAGCACGGCGATGCCGAGCAGTAACAGGCGCGCGGTGGGCGTGAGCGAAAGGCGGATGCGACCCAGGCAAACGGTAAACGTCACGATCAGCGTGGTCAGTGCCATGACGCTCCAGGCCAGAATATTTTGCGGCAGCGCCAGGCCGCCGCCGCCCATGTTGGGGTGATAGACCGGCAGGACCGCAGCCATCCAGATCAGCAGCAGGGGCAGCACGGCGATGGTTGCTGCGTTAGCGGGAGATTTATCGGCCATGGTTAACCTGCCAAGGTCTGAGAGCGTTTATTAAATGCATGTTTTGATTATTCCCTATCCTTTATCCTGGTATTGAAATGCGTGTAATGTTGAAATCGAAAATGTCTCACGGGAAATTTAAACCGTCTTTATGGTGAAGCGATAAATAATGTTTGCCCTGAGAATGCGCGAGGCTGTGTGCCCAAAGAAAAATTAAGCCGTATTTTTCACCCGCAAAGGCATTTTTGTTGTTTGCAAAAACAGACGCGCCATTTTCTCAAATCTATTGTGATTCAGTCAATTTGTAATCACATCCTTTTTTTTATTAATTAAAATCAATTGGTTGATTGTGATTCCTGCATGCGTGGATATCGTGGGGTATCCCGGTGGTGGCCCATAGTGGCAGGCAATGTGAACAATAAAAGCGGTATCTGCTTGTTTAATTGATGCCGTCAGTGGCGGCGTGACGGTGGAGATTTATTTCATCGTTTCTCATTGCTGATTTTTAAATTTAAAGTGATTTTGATGGTTTTATTTTTATTAAGATTTTTCTTTTCTTTGTCTGTTTTTTTAATCTTTATGAAATGATTAATTATTAGGATTGTTCTGCTGCATTGGAAATAAAAGAGGGTATGGCTTGAGCCTCCCGTTGCCGCGGCAGAATACGGACTAACGCGCCTGCCCAAGCGCGTTAATCTCGTCTCTTGTGCGCTTACTCCACGTCGCCGATCCGCTCCAGCGCATCCACCACCAGATGCCAGAATTTATCCTGATCCAGTTTGACCGCGACCTGGGTGTGGCAATCCGGCGGCGGCGGCGCGCGGAAGTCCGCGACCGTCATGCCTAAGGTGAGGGTGCCGGTCAGCTCTATATTTACCGGCGCTTTGCGCACCGACATGACGCTCGGATCGATCACATAGGCCACTGCGCAAGGATCGTGTACCGGCGGGGCGCTGAAGCCCTGCGCCTGCTGATACATATGGCCAAAGAATGCCAGTAGTTCGCCGACGAAGGTGGCCGGCCGGGTGCCGAGGGTGGCGATGCGTTCGCAGACTGCCGGCGTGGCCAGCGCCTGGTGGGTGAGATCCAGCCCGACCATGGTCAGCGGCCATTTTTCATTGAACACGATGTGCGCCGCCTCGGGATCGATTTTGATATTGAACTCCGCCACCGCGCTCCAGTTGCCCACATGATAGCCGCCGCCCATCAGCACCACTTCCTTGACCCGCTCGGCAATGCGCGGCTCTTTACGCACCGCCATGGCGATATTGGTCAGGCCGCCGGTCGGCACCAGCGTCACGCTGCCGGGCGGGTGGGCCATCACGGTCTCAATGATCAGGTCAACTGCGTGGCGCGAGTCCAGCTGCAGGTGGGGTTCCGGCAGCACCGGGCCATCGAGGCCGGAGTCGCCGTGAATGTCGGGCGCCACTTCGATATCGCGCACCAGCGGACGCGGGCAGCCGGCGGCGAAGGGCACGCCGGTGATGTTGGCGATGCGCGCCACCGCCAGGGCGTTGCGCGTCACTTTGTCCAGCGTTTGGTTACCTACCACGGTGGTGACCGCCAGCAGGTCGATCTGCGGATTGCCCCAGGCCAGCAGCAGGGCGATGGCGTCGTCATGCCCCGGGTCACAGTCAAGTATGATTTTTTTCATGGTTATTCCTGATGCAGGGAGAGGTGCTCGCAGCATAACGCAGCGCAGCGGCGTGGGATAATGCCGATGATGCTTTTGTTAACGGCATCAAAGCCTTGCCATTGTTACGATGTAATGAAACGTAAATCCTCATCGCCGGGCTTTACCCTGGAGTTTACTCCAGGGTTTACAGTGAGCTTCAGCGTGAATGCACAGAGGAGAGGCGAGATGAGCTTACTGAAAAGGTTGTTGGGGCAAGGCGGTATTAACGGCGGTCATCGGCGCGCGGGCCACGGCGGTGGCCACCATGGCAACCGCTATAGCCAGCATGGCGAGCAGGGGCTGCAGTGCCCGGAATGCCGGGCTGTGAATAAGCCGGGCGCGCGCTATTGCCATCGCTGCGGTCAGCCGTTTGCCGCGGTGAGCGCTACCTGCGCACAGTGCGCCGCGCCGTTGCCGCCGGGCAGCCGCTTTTGTCCGCAGTGCGGCGGCGGTGTGCCGTGAATCGGGGCGGCTGGACGGTCGCGCTGCTGCTCGGCGCCATGGCGCTGTGGACGTTGCTGGCCTGGGGCGTATCCGGCCTGCTGACCTGGCTGCCGGCGTTGGCAGAGGCGGCCGGGAACGCAACGTTGCCGGTGAACGGTGCGCTGAGCCTGGTGCCGCAGACGGTGTTGGACGCCTGGCTGCCGTGGCTGAAACAGCTGGGCAGCGGGCTGGCGAGCTATTTTCCTCTGCTGCTGGTCTGGGCGGGCTACGCCGTCTGGCTGCTGTGGGGCATCGGCATGTTGGCACTGATGCTGCTGGCCGCGCTGGCGCGCCGCTATTTAAGCGCTGCTCAGCGATAGCCCTGATAGACCGCCGCTACGCGTTCGAAATAGTCGGTTAAATAGTTGATGCACACCTGCACCTTCAGCGGCAGTTTGTCCTTCTCGGTATAGAGCGCGTAGATTGGCCGCGGATCCGAATGGTAGCTTTTGAACAGGATCTCGATCTCGCCGCGTTTGATTTCTTCGATCACCCACATCAGCGGGGCGTAGGCGATGCCGGCGCCGTTTTTCAGCCAACGGATCATGGTGGAGGAGTCGTTGGTGACGAAGCGCCCCTGCGGGGAAATGCGCGTGGTGATGCCTTCCGGCGACATCAGTTCGAATTCGCTGTCGGGCCGCACGCTGTACTCCAGCCAGGAAAAGTTGACCATGTCGCTCGGCTTCTGCGGCGTGCCGTGCTGGCTCAGGTAGCTTTTGGCGGCGCACACCACCATCGGCATCTGCCCCAGGCGGCGCGAGAACAGACTCGAGTCTTGCAGCGCGCCGGTGCGGATCACCAGATCCAGACCGTCGGTGATCAGATCCGGCGCCGGTATGCCGGTCACCAGGTTGACCGTCAGGCCCGGATACTCTTTCATCATCTCGGCGGTCATGTTCGCCAGCACGTTTTGCGCCATGGTGGACGAGCTGCCGATGCGCAGCGTGCCGGCGGGCGTATTGTTAAACGCGTACAGCTGCTCATGCACTTCGCTGACTTCCTGCAGCATGCGTCGGCAGCCCTGATAGTAAATCTTGCCGGCCTCGGTCAGGCCGATGCTGCGCGTGCTGCGGTTCAACAGCTTGACCTGCAGCTCATTTTCCAGTTTCGAGACGGTTTGGCTGATCGATGAAACGCTCATGTCGAGTTGGCGCGCGGCCGCGGTAAACGACCCGAACTCAACCACTTTGGCGAATACCGACATGCGTTTTAATCTTTCCATTATTCACTCTGGCTTAAAAGTGATTTAGATCACAGATTGTTGATGCCTTGATAGTAAGCAGGCTAATATAACGTGGTCGGGTGAATAGACCTCACCAACGTGCGAGAGCGAGCGGCGACGTCATCCTGCCGCTCCTCCGGCACCCTCGCAATCCCTGTCGTGGATGTCTGCCCCAAAGTTTAACCTTTTTTCGGGTTCGTGACCTGGACAAGCTGCCTGGTCAAGATTTGTGGCGCGCGCACGCTAAAATGTAAAGAGAATGTGAATGGCGAGACCTGTCTTTCCCCGGCGCAGTGAACAATAAGGAAAAAGTGATGAGTTTGCTTCCGGTTATGGTCATCTTCGGACTGTCGTTTCCGCCGGTGTTTTTCGAGCTGCTGGTGTCGCTGGCGCTGTTTTTTCTCTTGCGCCGCCTGCTGCAGCCGACGGGGATTTACGATTTTGTCTGGCATCCGGCGCTGTTTAATACCGCGCTGTATTGCTGCTTGTTTTATCTGATTTCGTGTCTTTTTGTTTGAGGTCGCTGTGAAAAATTTTTCGATAAAAATAACCCGAATCGCGATCACTTTGATTCTTGTGCTGCTGGGCATTGCCGCGGTATTCAAGGCCTGGGTGTTCTACACCGAGTCGCCGTGGACGCGTGACGCCAAGTTCACCGCCGACGTGGTGGCGATCGCGCCGGACGTCAGCGGCCTGCTGACCGACGTGCCGGTGGTGGACAACCAACTGGTCAAGAAAGGCCAGGTGCTGTTCGTGGTCGATCGGCCGCGTTATGAGCAGGCCTTGGCGGAAGCCGGCGCCGACGTCGCCTACTATCAGACGCTGGCGGCGGAAAAACGGCGTGAGGCCGGCCGCCGCGTGAAATTAGGCGTGCAGGCGATGTCGCAGGAAGAGATTGACCAGTCGAACAACTCGCTGCAGACCGTGCAGCACCAGTTGGCGAAGGCCATTGCGGCTCGCGAGCTGGCGCAGTTGGATCTGGAGCGCACCACGGTGCGCGCCCCGGCCGATGGCTGGATCACCAACCTCAACGTACACGCCGGTGAATACATCACCCGCGGGTCGGTTGCGGTGGCGCTGGTGAAGAAAGATTCCTTCTACATCCTGGCGTACCTGGAAGAGACCAAGCTGAACGGCCTGAATAAGGGCGATCGCGCGGAGATTACCCCGCTCGGCAGCAACCGCATCATGCATGGCACCGTCGACAGCGTGGCGGCGGCGGTGAACAACAGCAGCAGCACGGTGAACAACAAAGGGTTGGCCTCGATCGACAGCAACCTGGAGTGGGTGCGTCTGGCGCAGCGCGTGCCGGTGAAGATCCTGCTGGACGCCAAGGACCAACAGCATCCGTACCCGGCCGGCACCACCGCCACCGTGGTGATCGTCGGCAAGAACGATCGCAATGCCGACAGCGGCTCGCCTTTTGTGCGCCTGATGCACCGGCTGCGTGAGTTCGGCTAATGAGCAGCCCAACCTTTATCCGGCTGAGATTTGCCTTCAAACTCAGCTTCGCGATTGTGTTTGCGCTGTTCGTCGGCTTCCATCTCAATCTGGAAACCCCGCGCTGGTCGGCGATGACCGCCGCCATCGTCGCCGCCGGCCCGGCCTTTGCCGCCGGCGGTGAACCCTTCTCCGGCGCCATTCGTCATCGCGGCTGGCTGCGCATCATCGGCACCTTTATCGGCTGCTTCGTCGGCCTGCTCATCATCATCACCACCGCCCGCGCGCCGGTAGTGATGCTGATGCTGTGCTGCATGTGGGCCGGTTTCTGCACCTGGCTTTCTTCGCTTATCAAGGTGGAGAACTCCTACGCCTGGGGGCTGGCCGGCTATACCGCGCTGATCATCATCGTGACGGTCGCCACCAGCGAGGCCCACCTGCTGGAAGCGCCGCAGTTCGCCATCGAGCGTTGCAGCGAGATCGTGCTGGGGATCGTCAGCGCCGTGTTGGCCGATCTGCTGTTTTCGCCGCGTTCGATCAAGCAGGACATCGATCGGGCGGTGGATAAGCTGCTGGTGGATCAATACCGCCTGATGCAGATGTGCATCAGCCATGCCGACAAAGAGGACATCGACCGCGCCTGGAGCAATCTGGTGAAGAGCACCACGGCGCTGGACGGCATGCGCAACAACCTGATGATGGAATCCTCGCGCTGGCAGAAGGTCAACCGGCGGGTGAAAGCGCTGCATACCCTGTCGCTGACGCTGATCACCCAGGCCTGTGAAACCTATCTGATCTTGTTGAATCACCCGCAGGCGCTGAAAGAAAGTTTGCGGGAACAGCTGATGGTGCCGGCGGAGACCCCGCAGGAGATCCACAAACGCATGAAGCTGTTGCGTCAGGTGCTGACCACGCATCGCTCCGAGGAAACGCTGCCGACCATCACCGGCTGGGTCGGCGCGGCGACGCGCTACCTGCTGCTGTCGAAAGGCGTGCACACCAACTGCAGCATCAGCGCGGTGGAAGAGGGCGTATTGAGCAACGAAACCGTGGTCAAGCCGACCTCGGCGGAAGGGCATCACGCGATGATCAACGGCCTGCGCACCTTTGTGGCGACGGCCTTCGGCTGCCTGCTGTGGCTGTGGACCGGCTGGACGTCCGGCAGCGGTTTTATGGTGATCATCGCGGTGATCACCTCGCTGGCGATGCGCACCCCGGCGCCGCGCATGGTGGCGATGGATTTCGTGCTGGGCATGCTGGCGGCAATCCCGGTCGGTTCTCTGTTCTTCATGGTGATCCTGCCGGCGACCCAGCAGAGCATTCTGCTGTTGTGCCTCAGCCTCGGCCTGCTGGCGTTTTTCATCGGCATCGAGGTGCAGAAGCGGCGGCTCGGTTCGCTGGGGTTGTTGGCGGGGACCATCAACATTCTGGTGCTGAGCAACCCGATGGAGTTCAACGTGACCCAGTTTCTCGACGGGGCGCTGGGCCAGTTCCTCGGCAGCTGCGTTGGGCTGATGGTGCTGCTGCTGATCCGCGATAATTCGCGCGAACGCACCGGCCGCACGTTGCTCAACCAGTTCGTCAGCAGCGCGGTGTCGGCGCTGACCACCAAGGCGGCGCGCCGTCGGCAAAACCACCTGCCCGCGCTGTATCAGCAGCTTAATCAGCTGCTGATGATGTTCCCGAACGACATCGCCAAGTATCGTTTGGCGCTGAACCTGATCATCGCCCACCAGCGCATGCAGCGAGCGGAAATTCCGGCCAGCGAAGAGCTGTCGGCCTTCCACCGCCAGATCCGCAGCACCGCCGATCGGGTGGTCTCCGCCAAGAACGACGTCAAGCGCGCCTATTACTACGATCGCTTGCTGGGCGAAATGAACGAGTACCAGCAGAAGCTGGTCGACAATCAGGCGCCGCTCAGCGTCACCGGGCCGGTGAAACGCCTGGCCGACATGCTGCACCGCTATCGCCACGCCTTGATCGATTGATGCGTTCCCTCCTGTTGCGCCGCGCTGTGCGGCGCCTTCCCTGACTATACTGTAAGCAGTCGTTGTTCGGCGGGCCGTCTCAGAGCAGGCGGCTCGTTTTCAGAGAGACTCCGAGTGCCAGAACGGCTGGAAAGTGGCATCATTGACATGAATGGATGAAACCCTCACCGCCGCGAAAACGCAAGGTGTCGGTCATCTTAGTGTCATCCAGCTCGACTATATACCTAACTAGCCTGGGGGAGCTGCGGCGCTTCCGGCGGCATAATTTCAGGGAATGTCATGAACAAGCGGATTCTGTTGGCGATTGTCATCGCCGTGGTCATCGCCGTCTTCAGCGCGTTGCGCGGCAACGAGCACCGTGCGAGCGGCGGCAATGCGGCGGCGGTGCAAGCGCCGGCGGGGCAGCAACAGAGCATCGATCGGCTCACGCAGCAGCAAACGGTGGTGAGTTACCTGCAGCAGCATCAGCGGCTGCCGGATTATTACATCACCAAGAAGCAGGCGCGCGAGCAGGGCTGGGACCCGCGTTCAGGTAACCTCTGTTCGGTATTGCCGGGCAAGGCGATTGGCGGCGATCGATTTTCTAACCGTGAAGGGCAACTGCCGAGCGCCGGCGGCCGGGTCTGGCGCGAAGCGGACATCAATTACCAGTGTGGCCGGCGCGGCGCCGATCGCCTGCTGTATTCGAGCGACGGTCTGATCTTCGTCTCGCGTGACCATTACAAAAACTTCATTCGTGTGGAGTGAGTTTGATGGCAAAAGTAGAGTTTGATTTTGAGCAGATCCAGGATGTGCCGGCATTCTACCGCGATTTCGCGCATAAGTTTGCGCTGGACGAGGGGTTTGGCGCCAACCTCGACGCGCTGTGGGACGTGGTGACCGGCGATATCGGTCTGCCGGTGGAAATCGAGTTCACCCACCTCAATGCCCGCAGCAAGCGTCGTTTTGGCGCGATCATTCTGCTGTTTGAAGAAGCGGAAGAAGAGCTGGAAGGCAGCCTGCGTTTCAATATCCGCGAAAGCAGCGGCGAACCGGCGCATCACCGGGGATGAAACGGGTTCATCCCGGGATGACGGCGGCGCTTAGTCAGCCGCTTCGGCCAGCTCGCGCAGGTATTGGAAGATCTGGCGGTAAGCCTTAGGCGGCTTGTTGGCGGCCTTCTCTTTCTGCGCGTTGCGCACCAGTGAACGCAGCTGTTGACGATCGGCGGCCGGATACAGATCCAGGATCGACGGGATAGCGTCATCGCCTTCTTCCACCAGGCGGTCGCGCAGCGCTTCCAGCTTATGGAACAGCGAAACCTGCTGGTTGTGGCGGTTTTTCAGCTTGTCGAGCGCGGTCTGGATCGGCTCGATATCGCGGGCGCGCAGCATCTTGCCGATCAGCTGCAGCTGACGGCGACGGCCTTCTTTCTTGATCTTCTGCGCCAGCTCGATGGCGGCGCGCAAATCTTCGTCCAACGGAATGCGATCCAGCGCGTTTTTGCCCAGATCGACCATTTCGGCCCCCAGGTCTTTCAGCGCTTCGGCATCACGTTTAATTTCACTTTTACTGACCCAGATAATCTCGTCATCGTCCTCGTTTTCATTCTCCGGGACATCGTCGAGCCAGTCTTCAGGCTGTTTGTTCATGGTAGGCTCCGTTAAAAAGAGGCTAATCCTAACAGGTTGTCCGGCAACCCGCCAATTGAGCGCCCTGAGCAAACTGAGTATAGCTGCCGCGCTGGGGCATTATCATGTCTAGGTTCCTGTCCTCTGAATTCATGCTGTTGTTTTTATCATCATGTTTGTATAAAATTTTATACAAAAGGAGGTGGTATTCATGGATGATGGTATCGAGAAAGCCATTGATTGGCGCGGTTCATCGTTAGAGGATTTGTTGGCCTTTCCAATAGATGCGCGAAAAGCGGCAGGATTTGAACTGAGTAAAGTGCAAAGAGGTTTGGAGCCCGGTAATTGGAAAACGATGACCAGTTGTGGAAGTGGCGTTATCGAAATCCGTTTATATGCCATCGGCGGAGCGTTCAGGGTGGTCTATGTGGCAAAGTTCAGCGAAGCGATCTACGTTCTGCACAGCTTTCAAAAGAAGGCGGAGAAAACCAGCCGCCACGATATTCAGATAATCAAAGCGCGTTATGACGCGGTCATTAATGAGCGGAGTAAAGGTCATGACCAAGCCGATTGATACCGGTTCGCGCCACATTACGCCAGCAGGCGGCAATGTGTTTGCGGATTTGGGGTTTTCCGCCGATGAGGCTCGGCAATTGCAAGCACAGTCCAATGCGGAGATTGCGCAGCTTATCGCACTAAAAAAACAGCTGATGGGAGAGATCAGCGCGTGGATTGAGGAAGAAGGCTATCGCCAGGAAGAGGCGGCGCGTTATCTGCACACTTCCCGGCCGCGCGTGTCCGACGTGGTGAATCAGAAAACCGAGAAATTTACGTTGGATGCGTTGGTCAACATGATGGCGAATATCGGCAAGTCGGTAAAACTTATCGTCGAGTGACGCGCGAGTTTTGTATTTTATCCCGGCCTTACCGTTCGGCTTTATGCGAAATTCAACGCGGTTCCTGTTAGACTCAACGGCAGAGATCTCAGGATTTTTGCGCGCCGCCCCGCGTGCACAACTACGCCGCTCCGGCACTTTTCTCAACGATTTTCTGATTAATTATGGCAGATTGATGAAAGTAGTCACTCAAGTTGCAGAACAGCGCAAGGCGCTGGAACAGGCCGTTTCTCAGGCTCTGGAGCTGGCCCGCGCCGGTTCCGACGCGGCGGAAGTCGCGGTCACCAAATCGACCGGCATCAGCGTCAGCACCCGCTTCGGCGAGGTGGAAAACGTCGAGTTCAACAGCGATGGCGCGCTGGGCATTACCGTGTATCACCGTCAGCGTAAAGGCAGCGCCTCTTCCACCGATCTCAGCCCGGACGCCATCGCCCGCACCGTACAGGCGGCGCTGGACATCGCGCGTTACACCTCTGAAGATCCCTGCGCCGGCCCGGCGGAGAAAGAGTTGTTGGCGTTTGAGGCGCCGGATCTCGATCTGTTCCACCCGACCGAGCTGGACGCCGAGCGCGGCATCGAGCTGGCGGCGCGCGCCGAGCAGGCTTCGCTGGCGGCGGACAAACGCATTACCAACACCGAAGGCGGCAGCTTCAACAGCCACTACGGCATCAAGGTGTTTGGCAACAGCCACGGCATGCTGCAAAGCTACTGTTCCAGCCGTCACTCGCTGTCCAGCTGCGTCATTGCGGAGCAGGACGGCGACATGGAGCGGGATTACGCTTACACCATCGGCCGTGCGATGGGCGATCTGCACAGCCCCGAGTGGTTGGGGCAGGAGTGCGCCCGCCGCACGCTGGCGCGTCTCGCGCCGCGTAAACTGTCGACCATGAAAGCGCCGGTGCTGTTCGCCTCAGAAGTGGCCACCGGGCTGTTCGGCCATCTGGTGGGGGCCATCAGCGGCAGCAGCGTCTACCGCAAATCCACTTTCCTGCTGGACGCGCTCGGCAAGCAGATCCTGCCGTCGTGGCTGACCGTCGAGGAACACCCCCATCTGCTGAAAGGGCTGGCGTCAACGCCGTTCGACAGCGAGGGCGTGCGCACCCAACGGCGCGATATCGTCAAGGATGGCGTGCTGCAAACCTGGCTGATGACCAGCTACTCGGCGCGCAAGCTGGGCCTGCACAGCACCGGCCATGCCGGCGGCATCCATAACTGGCGCATTGCCGGGCAGGGCGCAGACTTCGCCGGCATGCTGAAACAGCTTGGCACCGGCCTGGTGGTCACCGAATTGATGGGCCAGGGCGTCAGCGGCGTCACCGGCGATTATTCTCGCGGCGCCGCCGGTTTTTGGGTGGAAAATGGCGAGATCCAGTACCCGGTCAGCGAGATCACCATCGCCGGCAACCTGAAAGACATGCTGCGCAACATCGTCAGCGTCGGCAGCGATATCGAAACCCGCAGCAATATCCAGTGCGGTTCGGTGCTGCTGCCGGAAATGAAGATCGCCGGGCAGTGATCCTCTGTGCGGTCGGCGTCCGCCGGCCGCGCGTTATCCCGTCTCAACCTTGCTTACAAATCTCCGGTTTCGATTTTGCCCGGCCTTGCCTATGGTAGCGGTGGGTTAACTAAAACAATAACTGGAAGGTGAGCAAACATGCAGAATACCCTGAAAGCGCTGGCGGCGTTGACGCTGCTGGCGGCCAGTTCGCTGGCGGCCGCCGCCGATCTGGGCGACGATATGGACACCCTGGCGGAAAACTACAAAACGGTGCTGAATACCGACTCCGCCGCCACCCTCAAACAGAGCCTGCAGAACATGCGCGCCGCCGCGCAGGATGCCAAGCAGGGTACTCCGCCGAAACTGGAGAGCAAAGCCGCCGACAGCCCGGAGATGAAAGATTTCCGCAGCGGGTTGGATACCCTGATCGGCCAGATCGATCAGGCGCTGGCGCTGGTCAATCAGGGCAAAGTCGCCGAAGCCAAGCAGCTGGCGCAGGGCTTCAAGCAGACCCGCGACGCCAACCACAAGAAATTCCGCTAACCCGTCAACCGTCGCGCCCGTCTTCCGTCAGATAGGAGGAGGGCGCCTGCCCCAGCACGCGGCGAAACATGGTTGAAAACGCCGCGCTGCTGTCATATCCCATCTCCATGGCCACCTGCGTCACGCTGCGCCCTTCGGCCAGCAGCGCCAACGCCAGCACCACGCAGGCGCGCTGACGCCATTGCGAAAAAGGCAGGCCGGTCTGCGCGCGAAAGAAGCGGCTGAAGGTGCGAATACTCATGTACAGACGAGGGGCCCATTGCTGCGCGGAGTCGTGGGCGTCGGGGTGCTGCAAAAAGGCGCGGCACAGCTCGCCCAGCCGAGGATCGGCGGGCAGCGGGATGTGCAACGGCAAGGGTTGCAGCCGGGCCAGCTCGTGCAGCAGCAACGTCGCCAGCGCCCCGTCGCGTCCCTCCCGCTCATACTCCAGCGGCATGTCCACCGCCGCCATCAACAGTTGGCGCATCAGCGGGGTGACGCTAACCACCTGGCAAACCTGAGGCTGTTCGGCGGGTAATGCGCCCGGTTCGAGGTACAGACTGCGGGTAGTGACGCCGACCATCCTCACCGCGTGCGGCATCTGCGGCGGCAGCCACACCGCGTGCTGCGGCGGGACGATCCAATTGCCTTGCTGCGTGAAAACGTGCATGACGCCGGTGGCGCCGTACAACAACTGCGCGCGCCGATGGCTGTGCATCGGCAGCAAATGCCCCGGCGGATAATCGGTGCCGATGGCGATCACCGCGCGCGCTACGTGGTCGATGTCATCAATGCGGACGTTGCGCATGTGCCCCCTTTGGCGGCAGGTTGGCCGAAACGCAATGATAGTTGGCCTTTCATATAAAGCAAGCCAGCGACGGTCGCCCTACTATCGGGGCAGAAAAATAACGCTTGTCCGGGGCGCCGTTATTTTATCGGCCATAAAGCCCGCGCAAGTTTTCACACCGGGGTGAGAAGAAGGTTTTCGTTCTCGCAATACAAGAAGTTAATAAGGAATAAATCGTCATTTTATTCCAACACCTGAAGCAATAGTTCTTAGCGCAGTTCAATGACTATAAGGTGATATTTCATGTATAAGTTCGGTGTGATTGGCGGCGGAGCCGCCGGCATCTCTTTTGCGTATAACTTTATAAAAAATAAGTCGGTTAATCATTGCAAAAGGCCGCTTTCCCTGACGGTGTTCGACAAGCAGGGCTTCAAGGGCGGTATGGCATACAGCAGCGATTTTGACAGCCATATCTTAAATATGACGCCAGAAAATATGTCGGCGGATATTTTCGATGACGCGCACTTCGTCGATTGGATCGCCATGCATTTCCCGCAGTTTTGCCAGGATCGTTATCCGCCGCGTTGGCTGTATCGGGAATATCTCGATTTTATTCGCGACATGACGATGTATATGGCGGCGGACAGCAACGTGGCGCTGAATTTCGTGACCGCCGAAGTGAATGCCATTGCGCCGCACGAGGCAGGCTATCGGCTGACCACCGCCTGCGGCTCCGCCGAACAGATGAACGCGCTGGTGTTGTGTTCGGGGCATAACCCGCCGGAATGTCTCTATCCGGTGGACGGGGTGATCGCTTATCAGGCCCACCGGGATCTGCCGCCGATCAACCCTTACTCAACCATCGGCGTGATCGGCTGCAGCCTGACGGCGATCGACGCCATCGTTGAACTGATGGAGCGCCTGGGGGCCACCGATATCTGCGCCCTGTCGCGTTCGGGCCTGTTCCCCAGCGTGCAACCGGCGTTGATGCGTCCGCCGCCGGAGGCGTTTGTTGAGGGGCTGCGGCGCTTTGTCGCCGGTAACGATTTTATTGATGCGCATCAGTTGGTGCATGCGATCAACGCCGCGCTGGCGCGTCACTATCCGGGGCCGGAACGATTGACGGTGCTCTCGGCGCTGGGGGAAAGGCGCGATTGCTACCGCGATCTGGCGGACAGCCTCGACCGGGCGCGCTTTGCCCGGGAGCACATCTGCAGCTACCTGGCGGCGATCCATCCGACGGTGTGCGCCGCCTGGGTCAAAATGGATGCCAACAACCGGCAGATCTTCATGCGCTTTTACAACTCCTCCTGGATGCGCAATCGGCACGCCATGCCGATCAAGAACGCCTACAAGATCGTGGCGGCGTTGGAGAGCCAACGCCTGCGCGCCTGCGGCGGCCTGACGGATATCAGCAAGGGGGCGGACGGATTTATCCTTCGTTGCCATGAGACGCGGGTGCATGCGCAGTATCTGTTCAACTGCACCACGCCTTCTTATCAACTGCCGCCCAACCGCCTGAGCCATCAACTGCTGCAAGACGGGGTGGTGCAGGAGAACCTGTTCGGCGGCGTGAAGTGCAACCCGCACACGCTGAAAATCGCCGATCGCCGCGGCCGCGAGCAGCATCTCTACTCGCTTGGCGCGCCCGCCAAGGGCGACCTTTTTTACACCTCGGCGATGGAATCCATCACGCGAGATATCAGCAAAATCGTGTTTAACAACCCTATTTTCAACGCAAAGAAGGCTGAAGCATGAAAAACGTAGCGCTCTTTGTCGGCAACGACATTTTCTCCTGGCTGGTGTGTCAGGATCTGATCGCCGCCCTGAAAGGCGAGTGTGCTTTTACGGTATATTTCCCCCTGGCGAAAAGCGGCGGCCGCGCCCAGGAGCCGGCGGTTCGCCGCCTGGGGCTGTATGAGCGCGAGGTGCTGAACGATTTCGTGTTCCCGTTCGTTGGCCGCAACGCCGCCGCCTGTGAGGGCGCCTATCAGCCGCCGGCCCTGTTCCTGGCCGCCGCCGGGGTCAAAGCGCATCGCGTTCTCGACATCAATGACACCGCGTTTATCAGCAGCCTGGGTCATATGGACGGGGTGATTTCTTTGCGCTGTTATCAGAAATTTTCCGCCGACTATGTGCGCGCCTTCAGCCGGCGCGGCAAGCTGCTGTGGAACCTGCATCCGGGCGACTTGCCGCGCTATCGCGGGGTGATGACGCTGTTCCGCGCGATGATGAACGGTGACAAGGACTGTGCGGTGACGCTGCATGAAATGGACGAACATTGGGATGCCGGCCCGGTGCTCGCCCGCCTGCCCGCCGAGCTGCGCCACGACCTGTCGTTCCTGGAAAACATGATGTTGCTGGGCGTGCAGAGCGGCACCTTCCTGGCGCGCCAGCTTATGCGGGCGGAACGGAGCGAAGCGATAGCGGCGGAAAAGCAGGGCGATTCGCGCTATTGGGGCTTCCCGGATGCGCAGACGCTGGCGCAGGCGGAACAGGCGGGCATTGAGCTGGTGGATCATGACGCCGTGCGTGAGCAGTATCTGGGGCTGTTCGTCGGCGATCGTTTCCACCCGCTGGCGGGGCAGTTTTGCGCCGGGTTCGACGACTTCGTGCGGGCGCACGGCCATGATTGAAATGTTAATCGTGCTGGGTGCCGGTTTTCTGACCGGCATCACCACCATTCTGTTCGGCTTCGGCGGCGGCTTTGTGGTGGTGCCTTTCGTTTACCATTTGATCTCCGCCTCAGGCGAGCAGCCCGGCCAGGCGATGCATATTGCGGTGGCGACCTCGACGGCGGTGATGATCCTCAACGCGGGGTACGCCACCCTGACCAACTGGCGCAGCGGCAACCTGCTGCGGGAAACCATCGTGCCGCTGATCTTTTTTATCGGCATCGGCGCGGCACTGGGCGCGTTTGCCTCCTCGCTGCTGGCGGACGGCGTGATCCGCGTGCTGTTCGTGGTCTATATGGCGGTGACCATCGCCGACTGTCTGTTCCGCCGGGGGTTCCTGACCAAACCGGCGCGCGCTGAACTGTCCCCCGCCACGCTGTGGGGCGGTGGGCCGCTGATCGGCGGCATCGCTACGCTGCTGGGGGTGGGCGGCAGCGTGATGACCGTGCCGCTGCTGCGCCGCCATGGCTATGACATGAAGTATTGCGTCAGCGCCGCCAACCCGCTGTCGATCCCGGTGGCGGTGATCGGGGCGCTGATGTATATCGTGTTGGGGTGGCGCGAGATGAGCGGGCCGCAGTATCTGGGCTACGTCAATCTGAACATTCTGGGGCTGCTGGTGGTGGCGGGGATTGCGGGGATCGTGTTTGCCAGGCGCTGTTTGCCGAAGGTGAGCGATGCGCTGCATGCCAAAATCTACGTGCTGCTGCTGATCGCCGTGCTGATCGCTATCTGCCTCTGAAACAGAAAGGGCGGCCGGATGCCGCCCTGAGAACCGCTTAACGGTGGTATTCGCCCGCCGCTTCCGGCTGGTACAGCAATTCCAGCACTTCAATCCGCGCTTCTTCACCGTTCGGCAATTGCCAGGAGATCTGCTTGCCGACGTGCATGCCGAGCAGCGCTGCGCCCAGCGGCGCCATCACCGACAGCTGATCGTGGCTGTCTTTCAGCGAGGCCGGGTAGACCAGCGTGCGCACGTGCTCTTCATCGGTGTGCAGATCGCGAAAACGCACGCGGCTGTTCATGGTCACCACGTTGGCCGGCATTTTCTCCGGCGGCAGGATTTCCGCGCGATCCAACTCGTCGTTCAGCGCGGCGGCGACGTCGGTGTTGGCAAAGGCCGGTTGTTCCAATAGCGCATCCAGGCGTTCCGCATCCAGCTCATTAATAGTAATGATGGGTTTGGTCATTCCACTCTCCAGTCAAATCAAAGGGCGCCAGTCTGTGCACCCATAAATTCGGAAAAACAACACAAAGCAACACCCCCGCGCCAGAGGAGCGGGGGTGTGGGTAATGTCGATTTGTCCCATTGATAGTAGGCGGTTGGGGCGAGAAAAGAAAGAGATCCCGATCACGAAGGCTTTTATCGTCAATCGAGGCAAAAAAAACCGTTAGCCGGGTTATGTAATTGTTATCTCATTTACTTTTTCGCCGTAGCGCCGTTTTGCGAAATGGATCTCCACGCGTCATTCGATTTCCACTTCGAACTGGAAAAAACCGGTCTCCACAGAAAATCTTACCGGGGGTAGGGTAAAGACATCACAGAAAGCGGGTTATTCAGGTGATGCGCTTTACGGCTTACTGATTAATGTGGGATCTAGGGGTACTGAAAAGTGAATGATGGATCTGCTTCGATAAAAGAAATTGAACAATCCGATATCAGCGAAGCCGGTGAGATCACCGCTCGGGTGCTGGCGGATATTACCGCGATGCTGAATGCTGAGAATATTTATACCAATGCGGTGCAGCAACAGATGCTGGAATCGCATATTCGCGCCATGGTGCTGCGCTCAATAACCGGTGAACCGTTGCCGGAGGTGGATAAATCACTGTTCGACGAAATTTCCGCCGAGTCCATGCAAATGGCGGAGCGCGTGGTGGATCAGTTTGGCACATTGCCTATCGAAGAAGCCTATTTGCTTTCAGTGCACTTCGAAGTGGCGAAAGATAATAACGCATAGCGGTTAACGCATCGATTTCAATCAGGAGAATATACCATGGGTCAAATTACCGTAGTGATCGGCGATCGTTTAGGTAAAGGGCAAAAAGTCGGACAAGGTGTTGAAAACGCAGGCGGAAAAGCGGTGGTTATTCCCGGCGTGGCGGCGGATATGAAGCTGGGCGACGTCATGAAAGCGGAAAACGCGCAGCTGGGCATCTCTTTTTGCGGCAGCGGCGGCGCCGGCGCGATTACCGCACAAACCAAATACGGCTACAAAGCCAAATACGGCATGCGTTCGGTGGAAGAGGGCGTGACGGCAATTAATGAAGGCTGCAACGTGCTGGGTTTCGGCTTTATGGATAAAGAAGAGCTGGGCCAGAAACTGGTGGAAGCCTACGTCAAAAAACATGGCAACCCATAATGAAAGAGCAATATACCACATCGGTAAAGGTGGAGGGTAAAGGCGACAGCAAAGCGAAAGCTTTTGCTTCCGCCTTGGCTAATGTGCAGGGCGCGGTATTAAAGTCCACCAACAATATTCTGCTGCGCATAGAGCCGCAGGACGTCAGCGTGGTGAAAGCGGAAGAGAAAATAACAAAAGAGAAATTTCTTTTCTTCTTTTTGCCGCGTGAAAGAAAGAGCTATGCCGTTTCTCTGGAAATAACCGTGAACGTAACCATTATCAATACCGAGAAGGTTGTCTTCGTCACGAAATAAAAACGTTAGCATAAATGAAAGGGTATACTGATGTTTTTAATCATCTTATTTAAATCGATTATTATCGGTGGGCTGGTGGGGGTCGGCGTAGGGGCCGGCGCTGCACGCATGTTCCACGCGCCGACAACACAGGGCATGGGGGCGTTTCGCACCCTGGGCGAGCTGAACTCCTGCGAGGGCGATCCGGCTTCCCACTTCTCATTCGGTCTGGGCTTCTTCTTCAACGCCTGGGCGTCTTCCGTGGCGGCGGGCTCCTTCACGCAGGACGTCGATCACCGCATCATCCCGCACTGGGGCGCGGCGGCCCTGATGGTCAAGAACCGCAATCTGGCGCAAACGCTGCACGATCCGAAAAAAATGGCCATCGCCTGCGGCATCATCGGCATGCTGGTGGTGGCGTTCCTCAATACCACCGCTTCCGCCGTGCCTGCCGCGCTGCAGGTCACCGCGATCAAGGTGCTGGTGCCGGCAGCCAACCTGCTGGTGAACACCGTGATGCCGGTGATCTTCTGGCTGGCGGCGATCGACGCCGGGCGCCGTTCCGGCTTCTGGGGCACCATTTTCGGCGGCCTGGCGCAGCTGATCATGGGCAACGCCGTACCGGGCCTGGTGCTGGGCATTCTGATCGGCAAAGGCGTCGAAGAGAGCGGCTGGAACAAAATCACCAAGATCATGATGGCGGTGATCGTGCTGCTGTTCGTGCTGAGCGGCTTCTTCCGCGGCTTCGACATGAAAGTTCTCGAGTCCTTCAGCCTCGGCGTGCCGGGCTGGCTGGACGCCATTCACAACACCCTGAGCGGTAAATAAGGAGCGGGATGATGGAAGAGCAAACCCAAAAAGGCTTCTGGTACGCCGACTGGTCATTCCCGATTTTTGTTGGCCTGCTGTCCTCCGGCGTGTTCGCCGGGACGCACATGTACTACCTGTACGGCATCGGCGCCTTTAACGAAGTGGCCTTCGTCTCCATGCTGCGGGCGGGGATGGATACCGGCGTGTACGGCGCGGTGGCGGCGTTCGGCGCCAGCTTCCTGTTCGCGCGCATCATCGAAGGTTCGCTGGTGGGCATCCTCGACATCGGCGGCGCGATCCAGACCGGCGTCGGGCTGGGCGTACCGGCGCTGCTTTTGGGGGCCGGCATCGTGTTCCCGGTCGCCAACTTCGCCGCTTCGCTGGCCACCGGCCTGATCATCGGCCTGGCGATCGGTTATGTGATCATTCTGGCGCGCAAATTCACCATCAATCAGAGCAACTCCACCTACGGGGCAGACGTGATGATGGGCGCGGGCAACTCCTCGGGCCGCTTCCTCGGGCCGTTGATCATCCTGTCGGCGATGACCGCCTCGATCCCGATCGGCATTGGTTCGCTGCTCGGCGCGCTGCTGTTCTATATCTGGGGTAAACCGATCACCGGCGGAGCGATCCTCGGCGCGATGATCCTGGGGGCGATCTTCCCGGTAGCCATTTCTTAAGAGGCCTGCGCCAGGCGCCGCCCGAGGCTGCGGCGGCGCCCGGGCTAACAGGAGCAATGCGGTATGTATGACTTAGTAATCAGAGGCGCCAGACTGGCGGACGATACGCTGATCGATCTGGCGGTGAAAGACGGCAAAATAGCCTCGGTGGGGCGATTGGCGGCGGACGTCAGTGCCGTTCGCCAGCTGGATCTGGCGGGCAACTGCCGCCTGAGCGCCGGTTGGATCGATGCGCACGTGCACTGCTATCCCGAATCGCCGATCTACCATGACGAGCCGGATCGGGTCGGCGTCGCCAGCGGCGTCACCAGCGTGGTCGACGCCGGCAGCGCCGGCGCCGACGATATCGACGCCTTTTATCAGCTGACGCGCAGCGCCAAAACCAACGTTTTCGCCTTCCTCAACATCTCGCGTATCGGCCTGCTGCGGCAGAACGAGCTGGCGGAGTTGACGGACATCGACAAGCGCGAGGCCGGCCAGGCCATCGCCAACCATCCCGGTTTCATCATCGGCATCAAGGCGCGCATGAGCAGCAGCGTGGTGGGCAAGAACGGCACCCGGCCGCTGGTGTTGGCCAAAGAGATCCAGCAGGAAAACCGTCGGCTGCCGCTGATGGTGCATATCGGCAACAATCCGCCGGATCTGGACGACATCGCCGATCTGCTGACCCGTGGCGACATCATCACCCACTGCTACAACGGCAAACCGAACCGCATTCTGACGCCGGCGGGCACGCTGCGCGCGTCTATCCAGCGCGCGCTGCGGCGCGGCGTATTGCTCGACGTAGGGCACGGCACCGCCAGCTTCAGCTTCGAGGTGGCGCGCCAGGCGATCAAGCTGGGCATTTTGCCGCACACCATCAGCTCCGATATTTACTGCCGCAACCGCATGAACGGACCGGTGCACAGCCTGGCGACGGTGATGTCCAAATTCTTCAGCGTCGGCCTGACGCTGCCGCAGGTGATCGCCTGCGTGACGGAGAACGCCGCGTCGGCGCTGCAGCTGAGCGGCAAAGGGCGGCTGGAGCCGGGCTATGACGCCGATTTCACGCTGTTTGAGCTGCGCCGCGAACCGCAGGTATTCGCCGACGCCGAAGGGCAAACCGCCGAGGGCGAACGGCTGCTGGTGCCGCTGGCCGCGGTGGTGGCCGGGGAAATCCTATTAACCGAACAAGGGGAGGCAAGCCATGTCTTCGATTTATGAAAAATACGGTTTGAAGCAGGTGATCAACACCTCCGGCCGCATGACCATTCTCGGCGTTTCCACGCCGCGCCAGGACGTGATCGACGCCGTTGATTACGGCCTGAACCACTATTTCGAAATCAAGGATCTGGTCAACAAGACCGGCGCCTATATCGCCGATCTGCTCAACGTGGAGGACGCGGTGATCGTCTCTTGCGCCTCGGCGGGCATCGCCCAGTCGGTGGCGGCGGTGATCGTTAAAGATAACGCCAATCTGCTGGTGAACCTGCATTCGGCGCCGATCGCCGTGCCGCGCGAGATCGTGCTGCCGCGCGGCCACAACGTCAACTTCGGCGCGCCGGTGGACACCATGGTGGCGCTGGGCGGCGGCAAGGTGGTGGAGGCGGGCTACGCCAACGAATGTTCGCCGGAGCAGATTGAAGCCTGCATCACGCCGCAGACGGCGGCGATCCTGTACGTCAAATCGCACCACTGCGTGCAGAAAAGCATTCTGTCCGTCGAGCAGGCGGCGGTGGTGGCGCGCAAACATAATCTGCCGCTGATCGTCGACGCCGCGGCGGAAGAAGATCTGATGTGTTACTACCAGATGGGGGCCGATCTGGTGATCTACAGCGGCGCCAAAGCCATCGAGGGGCCGACCAGCGGCCTGGTTATCGGCAAAAAACAGTACGTCGAGTGGGTGAAGCTGCAGTCCGGCGGCATCGGCCGGGCGATGAAGGTCGGCAAAGAGGGGATTCTCGGCCTGACGCAGGCGATTGAAAGCTATCTGACGCTTGAGAAAACCACCGGGCAACAGATGGTGGAGCGGATGACGCCGTTCCTCGACGCCCTCAACACCCTGACCGGCGTCAGCGCCAAGACCGTCTGGGACAGCGCCGGCCGCGATATCGCCCGCGCCGAGATCACTTTCGACGAAGCGGTACTGGGGCGGTCGACCTATGACATCGTCCAGGCGTTGAAAACCGGCGATATCGCCATCTACTTCCGCGGCTACAAGGCCAACGAGGGCAAGATTGAAGTCGACGTGCGCAGCGTCGACGAGCGGCAACTGATGACCGTCTTTAGCTGTATCAAGAACCTGTTTACGGAGAAACAAGCATGAAGCTGCAGCCTAACTACTATCGCGACCGCGTCTGCCTGAACGTGCTGGCCGGTTCCAAAGCCAACGCGCAGGACATCTATGCCGCGGCGGAAGGGCATGTGCTGGTGGGCGTGCTCTCCAAGAACTACCCGGACGTCGACAGCGCGGTGACCGACATGCTGCGCTATGCGCGCCTGATTGAAAACGCGCTCTCGGTCGGCCTGGGCGCCGGCGATCCGAAGCAGTCGGCGATGGTCAGCCTGATCGCTCAGCAGGTGCAGCCGCAGCACGTTAACCAGGTGTTTACCGGCGTCGGCGCCAGCCGCGCGCTGCTGGGCCAGAACGACAGCGTGGTCAATGGCCTGGTGTCGCCGACCGGCCGCGTCGGCTGGGTGAAGATCTCTACCGGCCCATTGAGCGCCGCGGCGGCGGACGGCATCGTGCCGGTGGAAACCGCCATCGCCCTGCTGAAGGACATGGGCGGCAGCTCCATCAAGTATTTCCCGATGGGGGGCCTGAAGTGCAAGGACGAATACCAGTACGTCGCCAAGGCCTGTGCCGAGCATGACTTTATGCTGGAGCCGACCGGCGGCATCGATCTGGAGAACTTTGAGCCGATCGTCGAGATCGCGCTGGCGGCCGGCGTGAAACGCGTGATCCCGCATATCTACAGCTCGATCATCGACGCCGCCAGTGGCGACACGCGGCCGCAGGACGTGAAAGCCCTGCTGGCGATGACCAAAAAGCTGGTGGGTTGAACGCGTAATGGGATGAGGTAAACGCTGGGAGGCGAAGGTTTTCCCGTGGCGCGGCATGCCGCGCCGTTACCTATACTGAGGATTACTATGCGAAACTGGCAGGTTCCAACCCGACGCGCCGCGTTGTTTCTGGCGCTGCTGGCCGTGACCGGCCCGGCGCTGCATGCTGAGGATGCAATGAACTCCACGTCATCTCATTTTGCCTATATCGGCACCTACAATCCCAACGGCGAAGGCGTTTACCGAGTGCGGGTCGATCCGGCCAGCGGCGCGTTGAGCCACGCCACGCTGGTCAGCAACGTGCCGAATCCGGCGCAGCTGACGTTGGGCGCCGATGGCAAGACGCTGTATGTCGCCAGCGAAGTGGCCGATTTCAACGGCGGCAAGCACGGCGGCATCACCGCTTACCGGATCAATCCGGCCGATGGCGCACTGACGCAGCTCAACCAGGTGGATTCGCAGGGGGCGGGGCCGGTGTATCTCACCTCGACGCCGGACGGGCGGCATCTGCTGGTGGCGAACTACGTCAGCGGCAGCGTGGCGGTCTTCCCGATTGAAGCGGACGGCAGCCTGGGCGCCGCCAGCTCGGTGCAGCAGCAACAGGGCCCGGCGGGCGCGGCTAAACCGGCGGCCGCGGTGAACGGCAGCTTCGCCGTCAGCGATCACAACGGCCCGCATGCTCATATGATCGCCAGCGATCCGAGCGGCAAGTTCGTGTTCTCCACCGATCTGGGGTTGGATCGCATCTACCAATGGCGCTTTGACGCGGCGAGCGGCCGGCTGACGCCGAACGATCCGCCGTGGATCGCCGCCTCTTCCGCCGGTGCGGGGCCGCGTCATTTTGTGTTCCATCCGGACGGCGACACCGTGCTGCTGGTGAACGAAGAGGCCTCGACGTTGACCAGCTACCGTTTTGATCGCCAAAAAGGTACTCTGAAACAACTGCATGCGGTTTCCGCGTTGCCCGCCGACTATCAGGGCACCAGCTTCGCTTCGGGGCTGGCGCTCAGCAAGAACGGCGACACGCTGTACGTCGCCAACCGGCTGCATAACAGCATTGCCCAGTTCAGCGTAGGCGCCGGCGGCGAGTTGAAACCGGTGGCGGAAACCTGGACCCGCGGCGATTACCCGCGTTCGCTGGCGCTGAGCCTGGATGGCCGCTATCTGTATGCGTTGAACCAGCGCAGCGATAACGTCACCCGCTTTAGCGTCAACCCGACGGACGGCAAGCTCAGCTTTGTGGGCGGCTATCTGCCGATCGGCAGCCCCTCGCAAATGGCGTTTCTGCCGCCGGCGAAGTAACCCGCGGCCCGCCCGGTTCGCCGGTTGGGCCGCCTGATTGACGGACACAGAATGGTGCGATTTCCTTACCCGCGTTTGGCTTACTTGTTCGATGCTTTGCAAACCGAGACTTTGCCGCAGGATGAGCTGGCGAAGCGTTTCGCCGTGTCCACCCGCACGGTGCGGGCGGATATCACCGCGCTGAACGAGATCCTGGACAAATACGGCGCGCGCTTCGTGCATAGCCGCGGGGCCGGCTATCGCCTGCAGGTCGATAACGCCGCGCTGTTCAGCGCCCTGCAGCATCAGGAGCGCCGCAAACACGCCACCCCGCGCAGCGCGCAGGAGCGGGTGCATTATCTGCTGGTGCGTTTTTTGACCTCAGCCTTCTCCCTCAAACTGGAAGATCTGGCTGACGAGTGGTTCGTCAGCCGCGGCACGCTGCAAAACGACATGGCTGAGGTGAGAGAGCGTCTGGCGCACTATCAATTGACGATCGAAACCAAGCCGCGTTACGGCATGAAGCTGTTCGGCGCGGAGATGGCGATCCGCGCCTGCCTGACCGACCTGCTGTTCCAGCTGCAGCTGGCCGATGCCGAGAACCCGCTGCTCAACAACGAGATCCTGCTGCAGCCGCAGGTGGCGGCGTTCGCCGGCTTGCTGCACCCGCTGCTGTCGCAATACGCCATTCGCCTGACCGACGAGGGCGAGCAGTACCTGATTTTCTACTGCGCGGTGGCGCTGCGGCGCATCAACGATGGCTATCCGCTGTCGGACTTCGAGGTGGAGGACGGCGACGAGGCGGTGCGCCAAGTGTCGACCCGCCTGGCGGCGGAGCTGCGTGCGGCCTCCGGCAAAGAGATCTCGATGGCCGAAGAGGCCTATCTGCGGGTCAATATCGCCGCGCGGCGCGTGCAGGACGTGCAGCCGACCGAAATCAACGCCGACGATGAAGAAGCGCTGGTGGACTACATCCTGTCCTACATCAACGCACACTATAACTACAACCTGCAGGGCGACGAGCAGTTGCGGGCCGATCTGCTTACCCATATCAAGACCATGATTACGCGGGTGAAATACCAGATCAACATCCCCAATCCGCTGTTGGCCAACATCAAGCAGCACTATCCGATGGCTTACGACGTGACGCTGGCGGCGGTCTCCAGCTGGGGCAAGTACACGCCTTATACGCTGAGCGAGAACGAAATCGGTTATCTGGTGCTGCACATCGGCGTGGGGCTGGAGCGGCATTACAACATCGGTTATGAACGCCACCCGCAGGTGATGCTGGTGTGCGACACCGGCAACTCGACGGTGCGCATGATCCAGGCGCAGATTGCGCGCAAGTACCCGCAGCTGGTGATGACGCGCATCGTCTCGCTGCGCGATTACGAGATGCTCGCGCACATCGACGAAGACTTCGTGATTTCTAACGCCCGCATCGGCGAGAAGAACAAGCCGGTGGTGGTGATGTCGCCGTTCCCGACCGATTATCAGCTGGAGCAACTGGGCAAACTGGTGCTGGTGGATCGCACCAGGCCGTACATGCTGGAGAAGTTCTTCGACGCCGAGCATTTCATGGTTCTCAACGAGCCGCTGACGCAGGCGGAACTGTTCAGCCGGGTGTGCGGCCAGCTGGAGCGGGAAGGGTACGTCGGCGCGGACTTTTATCCGTCGGTGGTCGAACGCGAGGCGATCGTCTCCACACTGCTGGGCGAAGGCATCGCGCTGCCGCACTCGCTGGGGCTGCTGGCGAAAAAGACCGTGGTGGTGACGCTACTGGCGCCGCAGGGCGTCGCCTGGGGCGAGGGCGAAGTCGCGCACGTGATTTTCCTGCTGGCGATCAGCAAGAGTGACTATGAAGAGGCGATGGCGATCTACGAGCTGTTCGTCACCTTCGTGCGTGAACGCTCAATGAGCCGCCTGCTGGGCAGCGACAGCTTCGACAGCTTCAAAGCGGTGGCGCTGGACTGCCTGAGCCGGAGTTGAGGGGCTAATCCGCTTCCGGCAGGAACAGGGCTGGGGGCAGATTGAAGCGTTTGGCCAGCGCCATAATGTGCGGAATGGTCAGCGATCTTTTGCCGTTCAGGATTTGGTTAACCAACGACTTTTTGCCGATCTCCTGTTCAAAATCACTTTGGCTGAGTTGGTGCTGTTCCATCAATACGCGAAGCGCGGCCACCCCTTGCGGGAGTTGGGCGATACGCTGGTTGAATGCGGTAAATTCGGCGCTGTTGTCTTCATATTCGGCGATTTTTTTTGCCAACATGTCAATCAGCGGATGGCGTTCATCGTTTTCCAGCAGATATTCCACCAATTCGAGCGCTTCTCGGTAGTCTTGCTGAGCGTGGCTGCCCTGCAATAAGGGTACGGCGCGCAGTAGCGCATCGGCCGCCTTAATGGCATCTGTAATCATGACGAACTCCTTCGATAGTGCTGCATCAGCTTGTCGTATTCGGCGTGGCTAACGATATGCTTTATGAAGACTTTCTGTGTCTCGAAGCTGGCAAAGAACAAGATCCGCAGGTGGTTGCCGCCGACGTCAATGACCCACCATTTCTCTTTGTGCTTCATACGATCGAGCGAAGGAAAAAGCGCTTTTAACTCGTCCGGCGTGCGGAACTCGCCCCGTCGCAACGCTTTATAAATGGCCTCGAGAGCAGTGGCTTCATTGGGATATTGCTTCGTTGCGTTATTGAACGGTTCCCTGGAAATGATATGCATCGTTCCTTCGATTCCTACCCGGTGAACATTATAGCGACTGCCGGTGAAGTTCACAAATTGTAAACTTTCTGTTGTCCCGCAAGCAAAGCGTGGGGAAACATCCGCCTGTTGTCTGTTTTTGCGTTACACACTATTGCGATTAACGTGGTGGGGGTAAATCCATGACGTGAATTTACAGGCGGTTACGGCTGATTCTGGAAGCGGATTCGCAAAATGAGAAACGGGAGGGCTACGTTATGGGAGGG
Source organism: Serratia sp. X10 (assembly GCF_017811775.1). Lineage (NCBI taxonomy): Bacteria > Pseudomonadati > Pseudomonadota > Gammaproteobacteria > Enterobacterales > Yersiniaceae > Serratia > Serratia sp. X10. Next base: position 62,249 of record NZ_JAEIOH010000007.1, read on the forward strand.
GCGGAGGCAACACATGCGCCGAGGCGACGCATGGGAAGAGTCTCAGCGACTAATCTTCATCAAACCCGGAGTTGAACAGCTCGACCACCGCCGCCAGCGCGTTGACTTCATCGGGGCCGGTCGCTTCGACTTCGATGTGCCGACCCTGGGCGGAGTCCAGCATCAGCAGCGCGATGACGCTGCTGGCTTCGGCTTCGGTGCCGCTTTCGTTGCGCAGCATCACTTCGGCGTCGAAGCTTTGCACCAGTTCGAACAGTTTCATCGCCGGGCGCGCGTGCATGCCCAGCTTGTTTTTGATTTCAACCGTCTGTTTGACCGTCATTGTTTGCGCTTTTCCAGCGTGCGGTGGCGCGATTGCACGTTCTTGCCGCGCGAGCGGAAGTAATCGGCCAGCTGTTCCGCCACGTACACCGAACGGTGTTTGCCGCCGGTACAGCCGATGGCGACCGTCAGGTAGCTGCGGTTGTTGGTTTCCAGCATCGGCAGCCACTGTTCCAGATAGCTGCGGGTCTGGTAAATGAAGTTATGCACTTCGGTATGGCGATCGAGGAACGACGCGACCGGCTTGTCCAGACCGGTCATCGGCCGCAGCTTCGGATCCCAGTGCGGGTTAGGCAGGAAGCGCACGTCGAACACGTAGTCGGCGTCGATCGGAATGCCGTGCTTGAAGCCGAAGGATTCGAACACCATAGTCAGTTCGCGCTCGCGCTTGCCGAGCAGGCGGGTGCGCAGCATTTCGGCCAGTTCGTGCACCGACATTTCCGAGGTGTCGATAATCAGGTCAGCCCGCGAGCGCAGCGGTTCGAGCAGATCGCTCTCTTCGTCGATCGCGCTTTCCAGCGACAGGTTTTTGCTGGAGAGCGGGTGCAGGCGGCGGGTGTCGCTGTAACGGCGGATCAGCGTGTTGCGATCGGCGTCGAGGAACAGCAGCTGCGGCGAGAAGCTGTCCGGCAGCTGAGTCATCGCGTATTCGAACACTTCCGGCGATTCCGGCATGTTGCGCACGTCGATGCTGACCGCCGCGGAGATATTGCGTTCCGCCAGCGTATTGGCGAGCTGCGGCAGCAGAACCACCGGCAGGTTGTCAACGCAGTAAAAACCCATGTCTTCCAGCGCCCGCAAGGCGACGGATTTTCCGGAACCGGAACGGCCGCTGACAATCATCAGCACCATGTGGCAACTCCCCTGGCATCGCGGCGGCGTTCATCGCCACCGTTAAACTTTGTTATTCCGGCCGCAGCCGGATCCATCATCGTAAAACAGTATCGTTATCCGGGCTGGAAGTCACGCCGGCCGGGCATCACTCGGTGATGATTTGGTAAAGTTCTTCGTCGCTCTGCGCGGCGCGCAGGCGGCGGCATACGGTTTTGTCTGCCAGGCGTTTGGCGACCAGCGACAGCGTATGCAAATGGGTTTTGCACTGATCGGCAGGCACCAGCAGCGCAAACAGCAGATCGACCGGCTGATTGTCGATAGCGTCGAAAGCGATGGGTTGGTCGAGACGGATAAACACGCCAACGGCCCGCAGTGTGTCCTCTTCCAGTTTGCCGTGGGGAATGGCGATACCGTTGCCGATACCGGTGCTGCCCATGCGCTCCCGGGTGAGAACCGCGTCAAACACCACCTGCGAAGGCAGATTGAGCTGTTTGGCGGCCAGTTCGCTGATAATTTCCAAAGCCCGCTTCTTGCTGGTGCAGTGTACCGAGCTTTTGGTGCACTCGATGTTTAACACCGAGCTTAATTGCATATATTCGTTGTTCATCTCATCTTCACTTAAAACCGCGCCGCCGGGCGAACCCGGCAAGGCGGTTTTTCGTCGGTTTTGACCCTGATTACCGTTCGGCGCGTCACCCATGCGGGTCACGCGCCGAAGGGAGAGGCGGCGACGGATGCCGCCTCACGGAATGGGTCAGGGTGTCAGTGTTGCTTCAATTTGTCTTTATGTTTGTTCAATTGACGTGCCAATTTGTCGATCAGCGTATCAATTGCGGCATACATATTCTCGTCTTCCGAGGTGGCGTGCAACTCGCCTCCATTCACGTGCACCGTTGCTTCCGCAATTTGCTGCACTTTTTCCACACTTAATACAACATACACCTGATTGATGCGATCAAAATACTGTTCGAGTTTGGCGAACTTGTTGTTCACGAACTCGCGCAACGGATCGGTGATTTCGATGTGGTGTCCGGTAATGTTGAGCTGCATAGTGTCTTCCTTCTCAATAGAGGTCAAACCAACTGTTTGCGCTGGTTCGACGGCGGGATGGACAAAGACTCTCGGTACTTGGCGACGGTGCGCCGGGCCACGATGATCCCCTGATCGGCGAGCAGGGTGGCCAGCTTGCTATCGCTGAGTGGTTTGGCGGGGTTTTCCGCCGCAATCAATTTCTTCACCAACGCGCGGATCGCCGTCGAGGAGGCTTCGCCGCCGCTGTCGGTATTCACGTGGCTGGAGAAGAAATATTTCAATTCGAAAATGCCGCGCGGGCTGTGCAGAAACTTCTGCGTGGTGACGCGCGAGATCGTCGATTCATGCATCTCCACGGCCTGGGCGATATCCGCCAGCACCATGGGTTTCATAAACTCTTCGCCTTGCTCGAAGAACGCCTGCTGCTGATCGACGATGCAGCGGGTGACCTTCAGCAACGTCTCGTTGCGGCTCTCCAGGCTTTTAATCAGCCACTTGGCTTCCTGCAGGTTGCTGCGGATGAACTGGCCGTCGGCTTCGCTGCGGGCGCTGTTGCCCAGCGCGGCGTACTGCTGATTGATCTTCAAACGCGGCACGCTGTCGCCGTTGAGCTCGACCGTCCATTTGTTCTGCGTCTTGCGCACCAGCACGTCCGGAATGACGTATTCCGATTCGCCGGTATTGATCGACTGCCCCGGGCGCGGATCGAGCGACTGAATCAGCAGCATCGCTTCTTTCAGTGTATCTTCTTTTAGCCGGGTTGATCGCATCAGGCTGCGAAAGTCGTGGTTGGCCAACAGATCCAGATGCTCGCTGATGATCAGCCGCGCTTCGGCCAGATAAGGCGTATCTTTGGCGTATTGGGAGAGCTGCACCAGCAGGCAATCGCGCAGATCGCGCGCGGCGACGCCGATCGGATCAAAACGCTGCACGCGCTTCAGCACCGCCTCGACTTCCTCGAGGGTCACGTTCTCGTCGCCCAGGCTTTCCAGAATGTCTTCCAGCGGGACGGTGAGATAGCCGGTGTCATCCACCGCGTCGACGATGGAAGTGGCGATGGCGGCGTCGGTATCAGAAAACGGCGTCAGATCCACCTGCCACATCAGATAATCCTGCAGCGTTTGGGTGGTCTCGCCCTGATAGACCGGCAGCTCGTCGTCGCTGTAGTCGGTGCCGGTGCCGGACGGCGTGCCCGCGGTATAGATTTCATCCCAGGTGGCGTCCAGCGGCAGCTCTTCCGGCATGTCTTTCTGCTCCAAGGCTTCGCGGGTATCGAGCCCCTCGGTCTCCTGGGTTTCTTTGGCGTCGATTTCGTCGTGCAGATCGGTCTGTTCAAGCAGCGGATTGCTCTCCAGCGCCAGCTGGATCTCTTGCTGAAGCTCAAGCGTGGACAACTGCAGCAGGCGGATCGCCTGCTGGAGCTGAGGTGTCATGGCCAGCTGTTGGCTGAGCCTGAGTTGCAAACCTTGCTTCATAATTTTCTGTCTACTTCCGTTAACGGTGTCGTCCTGCAGGACGCGCCGGCGCTTAGAGGCGGAACTCTTCGCCCAGATAAACGCGTTTAACCTGCTCGTCGGCCAGAATAGCATCCGGCGTGCCGTGGGCAATCAGTTTGCCCTGGCTGACGATGTAGGCGCGTTCACACACGTCCAGCGTCTCGCGCACGTTGTGGTCGGTGATCAGCACGCCCAGGCCGCTGTCACGCAGGTGCTCGATGATTTTCTTGATATCGATAACGGAAATCGGATCCACCCCGGCGAAGGGTTCGTCCAGCAGAATGAATTTCGGGTTGGCCGCCAGCGCGCGGGCGATTTCGACGCGGCGGCGTTCACCGCCGGACAGCGCCTGGCCGAGGCTGTCGCGCAGATGGGAGATATGGAACTCTTCCATCAGCTCTTTGGCGCGGTCTTCGCGCTGTTCGCTGGTGAGATCGGGACGGATCTCCAACACCGCCATCAGGTTGTCGTACACGCTCAGTCGGCGGAAGATCGACGCTTCCTGCGGCAGGTAACCGATGCCGCGGCGCGCACGGGCGTGCAGCGGCAACAGGCTGATGTCTTCCTCGTCGATCACGATGCGCCCGGCGTCGCGCGGCACGATGCCGACCACCATGTAGAAGGTGGTGGTTTTACCGGCGCCGTTCGGGCCGAGCAGGCCGACGATCTCGCCGGATTTCACTTTCAGGCTGACGTCTTCGACAACTTTACGGCCCTTGTAGGCTTTCGCCAGGTTTTCTGCGATGAGTGTTGCCATAAGTGATTAGTTACTCTTTTTTTGCCCGTTTTTGTCTTGCAACTGCGACGGTACCAGAACCGTTGTCACGCGCTTGCCTTTGTCGCTAAACGCCTGCATTTGCTGCTGTTGCACCAGATAGGTGATGCGATCGCCTTTCACGTTGCTGTCGAGCTGCTCCAGATAGGCGTTGCCCGTCAGGGTCACCAGCTGGGTCGCCACGTCGTAACGCACTTTCTGCGCGTGGCCTTTGACCGGCTTGCCGCTGTCCTGCATCTGGTAGAAGGTTACCGGGTTGCCGAACGCTTCAATATAGGTCTTATTCTGATCTCCGCCCGGACGGGTGACCACCACCTTGTCGGCGCGGATATCGATGGTGCCCTGTTTGATCACCACGTTGTCAGTAAAGGTGCTGACGTTGCTTTGCATGTCCAACGACTGCTTGAGCGAGTCGATGCTGACCGGCTGGCTGGAGTCGGATTTCAGCGCCAGTGCAGGGGCGCTGGCGGCCAAAACTAAGCTGCCGATCAACAGATTACGGAGTTGGTTTTTGGTTCTGGATTTCATAGTTGGTCTTAACCTTATCAATCAGCTCAGCGGTTTTGGTCCGCAGGTTCCCACGCATTTTCATGCCGTTAGAGGTAAAATTGGTCCCGTAAAGCGTGACTTCGTCATCGGAGGTGACGTCCTGGGTGACCAGGTTTACCTGAGCGTTGTCCGTCTTAATTTTTTCCAGCTGCGAGGTGGTGGTCAGGCTGTTTACCTCGACGTGGCCATACAGATACAGCATCCGGTCTTTCGTCAGTTTGGCGCGATCGGCGCGAACTGACCAGGTGGCCACAGCATTCTCGTCGAACAGCGTCATCACCGGCTGGGTGAACCAGCTCAGCTCGCCGGCGGTGTAATACTTCGCGTCTTCCGCCACCAGCTTATAATTCAGTTTACCGGCCGGATTGTACACCACGGTGACCGTGTGCTGGCTCTGGTAGGTCGGATCCTGATCGTTAGCCGGACCAGGAGCCGTATCGTCGCTGAAGTCCGTCATGTTCCAGCCGATCAGCGCCAGAACGATCACCGTCAACAGGATGGTGATCCAAAGTTTGGTTTTACTCATATCGACAGCCCTTTGGCGTCCTCCAGCTTATTTTGAGCCAAAAGAATGATGTCGCACAGTTCGCGCACCGCGCCGCGGCCGCCGGCAATGCGGGTGACGTAGTGGGCACGCGGCGTCAGCAGCGGATGGGCGTCCGCGACCGCGACCGCCAGGCCCACCTGCGCCATCACCGGCCAGTCGATCAGGTCATCGCCGATATAGGCGACCTGATCCGCTGTTAACGACAGTTTATCCAACAGTTCGCGGAAGGCCAAAAGCTTATCGGATTGCCCCTGATACAGATGGGTGATGCCGAGCGTTTGCGCGCGGTCTTTCAGCAGCTTGGCGGAGCGACCGGTAATGATCGCCACCTCGATGTCGGAGGTTTTCAGACAGCGGATGCCGTAACCGTCGCGCACGTTGAACGCCTTCAATTCTTCACCGTTGTTGCCCATGAAGATCAGGCCGTCCGACAGTACGCCGTCAACATCGCAAATCAACAGGCGGATGTTCCCGGCACGCGCCATAACCTCTTGTTCTACCGGCCCGTAGCAGGTTTCTACCATACCCATTCCGTTCTATTCCTTAATTAAACGACGCCGGCGCGCAGCATGTCATGCATATGTACCACACCCAGCAACTGGTCGCCATCGGCAACCAGCAGCGCGGTGATGTGACGTTGCTGCATCAGATTCAGCGCATCGACCGCCAAGAGATTGGGACGTACCCGCACGCCGCCCGGCGTCATGACATCGGCGATCTTGGCTTCGTGCAGGTTGATGCCCATGTCGAACACCCGGCGCAGGTCGCCATCGGTAAAGATGCCGGCGATTTTCATCAGATCGTCGCAGATCACCGTCAGACCCAGATTTTTGCGGGTGATTTCCAGCAGCGCGTCGCGCAATGAGGCGTCGGCGCTGACGTGGGGCATTTCGTCGCCGCTGTGCATGATATCGCTAACTCGCAGCAGCAACTTGCGGCCAAGTGCGCCGCCCGGATGCGACAGCGCGAAATCTTCCGGCGTGAAACCGCGCGCCTTCAGCAGCGCGACGGCCAGCGCATCGCCCATCACCAGCGTGGCGGTGGTGCTGGTGGTCGGCGCCAGCCCCAGCGGGCAGGCCTCCTGCGGCACCTTGATGCACAGGTGGATGTCCGCCGCCTTGCCCATCGAACTTTCCGGATTGTTGGTCATGCAGATGAGGGTGATCCGCTGCCGTTTCAACACCGGGATCAGCGCCAGGATCTCGCTGGACTCACCGGAGTTGGAGATGGCGAGCACGATATCCTGCGCAGTGACCATGCCCAAATCGCCATGGCTGGCTTCCGCCGGGTGAACGAAGAATGAGGGGGTGCCGGTGCTGGCGAAGGTCGCGGCGATCTTGCAGCCGATATGGCCGGATTTGCCCATGCCCATCACCACCACTTTGCCGCCGCAGGCGGCGATCGTTTCGCAGGCGCGGGTGAAGTCTGCGTTGATGTAGCTGTCGAGCTGAGCCAGCCCGTCACGCTCTATCTGAAGCACTTCTTTGCCGGCCTGTTGAAAATCGAAGCCCGGTTGCAACTCAATGTTCGACATACTCATTCCCGTCGGTTTAGCCGAAAGTACTGAAAGGGTTAAAGAACAGCACCGCAAGATACGCAATAAAGCCGCATAATAACAGCGCGCCGGCCAGGTGGCCGATGCGGTGTTTGCGGCCGATGCACAGCACGCTTAGCAGCACGCTGGCCGCCAGCATCACCCAGTAATCGCGCTGGAAGGCGGCGGCGTCCACGCTGCCCGGCGACAGCAGGGCGGGGACGCCCAGCACGATCACCGTGTTGAAAATATTGGAGCCGATGATATTGCCAATCGCCATATCATCTTCGCCCTTTAATGCGCCGGCGATGGACGTGGCCAGCTCGGGCAGGCTGGTGCCGATGGCGATAATGGTCAAGCCGACCACCAGTTCGCTCAGGCCGAAATAGTGCGCGATCACCGTCGCGTTATCGACCACCATTCTGGAAGAGAGCGGCAGAATGATAAACGCCAGCACCAGCCACAGCACCGCCACGGTATTGCTGCTGTCCTGCGGCAGTTCGGCGATCTGCTCCATGGTCAGGCTGTCGCTGCCCTCGCGCTGCGCCAGCCGGGCGATTTTCAGCATCAGCAGGATGAAACCGGCGGCGGCGGTCAGCAGAAGCACGCCGTCCAGCCTGCTCAGGGTGCCGTCCATCAATACGAAACCGCACAATACTGTGACCGCTAACATCAGCGGCAGTTCGCGCCGCAGTATTTCCGATCGTGCAGCCAGCGGGTGAATCAGCGCCGCTACGCCCAGGATCAATAAAATGTTGGTGATGTTGGAACCTAATACGTTGCCAACGGCCATATCTATCTGCCCGTTCAGCGCGGCGGTGGTGGACACGATCAGCTCCGGCAGTGAAGTGCCGATGCCGACGATGGTCATGCCGATGATCAACGGCGGCACGCCAAGCGAACGGGAAATCACGGCAGCACCATAAACTAAGCGGTCTGCACCATACACCAGTAGAAATAAACCAACGATTAATAATGCTATTGCGAGAAACATGCAGGGTCCTTTGTCGGGTATTATCCCGGTTCGTTGGTTAAAGCCGTCAATGCGGCGGTATTGCTTGCCCTCCGGTGCGTGCGCTTGAGCGCAGCAACGGTTTTTCCCGGCTAATTGTTGAACACTTTCGTTTTTTTTCGTTATGGCGCCAATTTTGACCGGGTGGCGCGGAAAAGTAAAACCAATGGCATCATTGGTTGCGAAATGGCAGTAAGTTTTTGTAAAGATGAGACGGATTGCGCCCATTGCTTTAACATCACGGGTAGATTCAGCAAAAGATGAGTCGTAAAGGGTCCATTAACATGCTCCAAAAGGCAGATAATTTGGTCGAAGTGCGCGACATGAGCTTCTCGCGCGGCGACCGGCGGATATTTGAAGACATCAACCTGACGGTGCCTCGCGGTAAGATCACGGCGATCATGGGGCCGTCGGGCATCGGCAAAACCACGCTGCTGCGTCTGATCGGCGGTCAGCTGACGCCGGACCGCGGGGAGATTTGGTTTGACGGCGACAACATTCCCGCGTTGTCCCGTCGTCAGTTGTACGACGCGCGCAAAAAGATGAGCATGCTGTTCCAGTCGGGCGCGCTGTTCACCGATTTGACCGTATTCGAAAACGTGGCCTACCCGTTGCGTGAGCACAGCAACCTGCCTGAGCCCCTGCTGCGCAGCACGGTGCTGATGAAGCTGGAAGCGGTCGGGTTACGCGGTGCGGCGCAGCTGATGCCCAATGAACTCTCCGGCGGCATGGCGCGCCGGGCGGCGTTGGCGCGCGCGATCGCGCTGGACCCGGAAATGATCATGTTCGATGAGCCCTTCGTCGGCCAGGATCCGATCACCATGGGGGTGCTGGTCAAGCTGATCGACGAGTTGAACCATGCGCTGGGCATTACCTGCATCGTGGTGTCGCACGACGTGCCGGAGGTGCTGAGCATCGCCGACTACGCCTATATCGTGGCCGATCACCGGGTGATTGCCGAAGGCACCACGCAGCAATTGCAGAACAATCCTGATGCGCGCGTGCGCCAGTTCCTGGATGGTATAGCGGATGGACCGGTGCCGTTCCGCTATCCGGCCGGGGATTATCAGACTGAACTGCTAGGCTTAGGGAGTAAATAAGCTCATGTTATTAAGAGCGTTAGCGTCTCTGGGGCGCAGTGGCATCAACACCAGCGCCAGCTTCGGCCGCGCCGGGTTGATGCTGTTCAACGCATTGATTGGCCGGCCGGAACCCGGCAAGCAGTGGCCGCTGTTGTTAAAACAGCTTTACAGCGTCGGCGTGCAGTCGCTGCTGATCATCATGGTTTCCGGGCTGTTTATCGGCATGGTGCTGGGCCTGCAGGGGTATATCGTGCTTACCACCTACAGCGCTGAAGCCAGCCTCGGCATGATGGTGGCGCTGTCGCTGCTGCGCGAGCTGGGGCCGGTGGTGACGGCGCTGCTGTTCGCCGGCCGCGCCGGTTCCGCGCTCACGGCGGAAATCGGCCTGATGAAGGCGACGGAACAGATCTCCAGCCTGGAAATGATGGCGGTCGATCCGCTGCGGCGCATCGTGGCGCCGCGTTTCTGGGCGGGGATGATTAGCATGCCGTTGTTGACCATCATCTTCGTGGCGATCGGCATTTGGGGCGGCTCGGTGGTCGGCGTGGATTGGAAGGGCATCGACAGCGGCTTCTTCTGGTCGGCGATGCAGGGCGCCGTAGAGTGGAAAAAAGATCTGCTCAACTGCTTGATCAAGAGCGTGGTGTTCGCCATTACCGTAACCTGGATTGCCATTTTCAACGGGTATGACGCCGTGCCTACCTCTGAAGGGATTAGCCGGGCGACGACGCGTACCGTGGTGCATTCGTCACTGGCGGTGTTGGGATTGGATTTCGTGCTGACCGCACTGATGTTTGGGAATTGATTCGATGCAAACGAAGAAGAGTGAAATCTGGGTTGGGGCATTCATGCTGATCGCGCTGTGCGCCATCGTGTTTATCTGCCTGCAGGTGGCGAACCTTAAATCGATCGGCAGCGAGCCGACCTACCGCGTTTACGCGACGTTCGACAATATCGGCGGCCTGAAACCGCGTTCGCCGGTGAAGATCGGCGGCGTGGTAATCGGCCGCGTGGCCGACATCGAACTCGATCCGAAAACCTACACGCCGCGCGTGGCGCTCGATATCCAGAAAAAGTACAACGAAATCCCGGATACCAGCTCGCTGGCGATCCGCACCTCCGGCCTGCTGGGCGAGCAATATCTGGCGCTTAACGTGGGCTTCGAAGATCCTGATATGGGCACCACCATTCTGAAAGACGGCGGCACCATTCAGGACACTAAATCAGCCATGGTTCTGGAAGATCTGATCGGCCAGTTCCTGTATAAAAGCGGCGGTCAGGACAGCGCCAAACCGGGAGACGCGGCCGCTGAGCCGGCTGCCGGCGCTGCACCGCAACCCGCTGTTCCAAATCATTAAGAGAGGATACCTGCATGTTTAAACGTTTACTGATGGTGGCTCTGCTGGTGGTTGCGCCGCTGGCGAGCGCAGCCGACCAAACCAATCCTTACAGCATGATGCAAGACGCGGCGCAGAAGACCTTCAGCCGTTTGAAGAACGAACAGCCGAAGATCAAGCAGGACCCGAACTACCTGCGCTCCATCGTGCATCAGGAACTGATGCCGTTCGTGCAGGTGAAATACGCTGGCGCGCTGGTGCTGGGCCGTTACTACAAAGATGCGACGCCTGCGCAGCGCGAAGCTTACTTCACCGCTTTCCAGGCTTACCTGGAGCAGGCTTACGGCCAGGCGCTGGCGATGTACCACGGCCAGACTTACCAGATCGCGCCTGAACAGCCGCTGGGCAACGCCGACATTGTGGCCATTCGCGTCACCATCATCGACAACGGCGGCCGCCCGCCGGTGCGTCTGGATTTCCAATGGCGCAAGAACAGCAAAACCGGCTATTGGCAGGCGTATGACATGATCGCCGAAGGCGTCAGCATGATCACCACCAAGCAAAACGAGTGGGCGTCTACGCTGCGTACTCAGGGCATCGACGGCCTGACCAAACAGCTGCAGGCCGCCGCCGCGCAGCCCATCTCGCTGGACAAGAAAAACTGATGTCGGCAGCGCTCAGCTTCGAATCAGAGCAGCAGACGCTGATCCTGCGCGGTGAACTGGACCGTGAAACGCTGCTGCCGTTGTGGCGGCAGCGAGACGCGCTGATGGCGGATAAAACCGCGATCGACGTGGCGCAACTGCAGCGCGTGGACTCCTCCGGGCTGGCGCTGTTGCTGCATCTGCAGGAAGAGCAGCGCCAACGTGGCGTCGCGCTAAAAATTTTCGGCGTCACCGAGCGTCTGAAAACGCTGATCGCGCTCTACAACCTGCAGGCGATAATGCCTGTCGATACCGCCGGTTAGCGGCGTTTTACACCGCCTTTGCGTGGTTAAACGATACAAAGCCCCTGTTATGCAGGGGCTTTTTCTTTAGTTTAAGAAAACATCGTATTCCACTAAGATACTAGGCTGTTTATGATCCTTTAGCGGCAGAACTGGATACTATGGAAACCAACGAGATTAAAGACGTGCTGATGCAGGCATTGGCACTGGATGAAGCGCACGTGACGGGCGACGGCAGCCATTTTCAAGCGATCGTGGTCGGCGAACTGTTCGCCGGCATGAGCCGCGTCAAAAAACAGCAGACGGTTTACGCACCGCTGATGGAATACATTGCGGACAACCGCATTCATGCCTTGTCTATCAAGGCGTACACCCCTGAAGAGTGGCAGCGAGACCGCAAACTCAACGGATTTTAAGGCTGTTTGCCCTGCCGGGCGGGCAGCTTCAGATTAGATAACAGAGAGTAGTCAGATGGATAAATTTCGTGTGCAGGGTCGGACCCGCCTGAGCGGTGAAGTGTCTATTTCCGGGGCCAAAAACGCCGCCCTGCCGATCCTGTTCGCCGCCCTGTTGGCGGAAGAGCCGGTCGAGCTGCAGAATGTCCCCAAGCTGAAGGACATCGACACCACCATTAAACTGCTCAGCCAGTTGGGCACCAAGATTGAGCGCAACGGTTCGGTCTTCGTGGACGCCAGTGGCGTGAACGAGTTTTGCGCGCCTTACGATCTGGTGAAAACCATGCGCGCTTCCATCTGGGCGCTGGGGCCGCTGGTGGCTCGTTTCGGCCGCGGTCAGGTTTCCCTGCCGGGCGGCTGCGCGATCGGCGCGCGTCCGGTCGATCTGCACATCACCGGCCTGGAGCAGTTGGGGGCCGAGATCAAGCTGGAAGAAGGTTACGTCAAGGCGTCCGTCGATGGCCGTCTGAAAGGCGCGCACATCGTGATGGACAAGGTGAGCGTGGGCGCAACCGTGACCATCATGAGCGCCGCGACCCTGGCGACCGGCACGACCGTTATCGAGAACGCCGCGCGTGAGCCGGAAATTGTCGATACCGCCAACTTCCTCAATACGCTGGGCGCGAAGATCAGCGGCGCAGGCAGCGACAAGATCACCATCGAGGGCGTCGAGCGTCTGGGCGGCGGCGTGTATCGCGTGCTGCCTGACCGTATCGAGACCGGTACCTTCCTGATCGCCGCCGCGGTTTCCGGCGGCAAAGTGATGTGCCGCAACACCCGTCCGGATACGCTGGATGCGGTGCTGGCCAAGCTGCGTGAAGCCGGTGCCGATATCGAAGTGGGCGAAGACTGGATCAGTCTGGACATGCACGGCAAGCGCCCGAAAGCGGTCACCGTGCGCACCGCGCCGCACCCGGGCTTCCCGACCGACATGCAGGCCCAGTTCAGCCTGTTGAACCTGGTGGCGGAAGGCACCGGCGTTATCACCGAGACCATCTTCGAAAACCGCTTCATGCACGTGCCGGAATTGATCCGCATGGGGGCGCACGCGGAAATCGAGAGCAACACCGTGATCTGCCATGGCGTTGAACAGCTGTCCGGCGCTCAGGTGATGGCGACCGATCTGCGCGCTTCCGCCAGCCTGGTGATCGCCGGCTGCATCGCCGACGGCGTGACCGTCGTCGATCGCATCTACCATATCGATCGCGGCTATGAGCGTATTGAAGACAAGCTGCGCGCGCTGGGTGCGAACATCGAGCGTGTGAAAGGCGAGTAAGGCATTAGCGCCGGCGCGGCTGCGTCGGCAGGATGAAAATCAAAGGGCCGGCTATCAATGCCGGCCCTTTTTTAATTGCTGTCTTCCGGGAATTCACCCACCGTCATTTTCAACGTAATGCGCTTGCCGTCACGCAGCACGATAACCGGTATCTCGGTGCCCGGTCTGATCTCCGCCACCTGATCCATGGTCTCCAGCACGGACACCGCCGGTTTGTTATCCACGTTGATGATGATGTCGTTGATCTGGAAGCCGGCGTTGCTCGCCGGGCCGTTCGGCGTAATCTCGGTCACGATGATGCCTTGAAGGCGATCGATGCCGGAATTGGACGAGCGCAGCGGAATGATCTCTTTGCCCTGAATGCCGAAATAGCCGCGGATGACGCGGCCGTCGCGGATCAGCTTGTCCATGATTTTGGTGGCCAGTTCGATCGGAATGGCGAAGCCGAGGCCCTCCGGCGTTTCGCCGTCGGTAATTTTGTCATAGGTCAGGGTGTTGATGCCGATCAGCTCGCCCAGCGAGTTGACCAGCGCGCCGCCGGAGTTGCCGCGGTTGATGGAGGCGTCGGTCTGCAGGAACGTCTGTCGGCCGGTGGTGCTCATACTGATGCGGCCGGTGGCGCTGAGGATGCCCTGTGTGACAGTCTGCCCCAGGTTATAGGGGTTGCCGATCGCCAGCACGACGTCGCCGACGTGGGCAACGCGATTTTTATTGGTCGGGATCACCGGCAAATTGCCGGGATCGATCTTCAGCACCGCCAAATCGGTCAGGCCGTCCGAGCCGACCAACAGCGCTTCGTAGCGGCGGCCATCCTGCAACACCACGGTGATCTGCTGAGCGTCTTTGATCACGTGGCGGTTGGTGATGATATAGCCGCGTTCATTCATGATCACGCCGGAACCGAGCGACAGCACGTTGGCGGCGCCGTTCAGGTTGCGGTTGTAAATGTTCACCACGGCGGGCGCGGCGCGGCGCACCGCTTTGTTGTAGCTCACTGGCGTTTCGTCGCTGGTGCTCTCAGGTTTGTCTGCAAACAGGCCGTTGGAAGAACGCAGCATGGGCAGTGCGGCCAACAGCAGGCCGGCAACGATGAGACCGATAACGACGGAACGCAAGAGCTTAGCAAACATGGAGTTTTCGTGGTGTGGTGAACGATGTTCGGAGGATAGCATGAGTTAACCGGGCGCAGTATGTCACCGAGCCCGGTTTTTGCACAAATTAACGCAGCAGCAGATAAATGGTTTCGTTGCCGCGCACGATATTGAGCGCCATCACCGGTGGCTTGGCCTCCAGCACTTTACGCAGCGTGGTGATGTTGTCCACGCGCTGACGGTTGACGCCGATGATCACGTCGCCTTTCTGCAGGCCGATCTGCGCCGCCGTTGACCCTTTATCCACGTTCTCCACCTTCACGCCCTTGTCGCCGCTCGGCAACGCGCCATTGCTGAGGGAAACCCCCTGCAGTGCCGGCGACAGCGTTTCGGCGTTGGTCGAGGCGCTCTCGCTGTTGTCCAGCGTGACCGAGACTTCCTGCGGTTTGCCATCGCGCAGCAGGCCCACCTTGAGGGTTTTGCCCGGCGCGGTGGTGCCGACTTTGGCGCGCAGTTCGGCAAAGCTGCTCACCGGTTTACCGTCGACGGAGACCAGGATATCCCCGGCCTTGATGCCCGCCTTGGCGGCGGCGGATTTCGGCAGCACTTCGCTGACGAAGGCGCCGCGCTGCGCGTCGGTGTTGAAGGCTTTGGCCATATCCGGGGTCATTTCGCTGCCTTTGATGCCCAGCAGGCCGCGTTTCACTTCGCCGAATTCAATCAGCTGCTGGCTCAGGTTCTGCGCCATATTGCTCGGAATGGCGAAGCCGATGCCGACGTTGCCGCCGC
Source organism: Serratia sp. X10 (assembly GCF_017811775.1). NCBI lineage: Bacteria > Pseudomonadati > Pseudomonadota > Gammaproteobacteria > Enterobacterales > Yersiniaceae > Serratia > Serratia sp. X10. Next base: position 77,325 of record NZ_JAEIOH010000007.1, read on the forward strand.
TCGGCGCCAGAATGGCGGTATTGATGCCGATCAGCTCGCCGTTCAGGTTAACCAGCGCGCCGCCAGAGTTGCCGCGGTTGATGGAGGCGTCGGTCTGAATGAAGTTTTCCAGTCCTTCCAGATTCAGGCCGGAGCGGCCCAGCGCCGAGATAATGCCGGAAGTGGCGGTTTGGCCCAGGCCAAACGGGTTGCCGACCGCGACGGCAAAGTCGCCGACGCGCAGCTGATCGGAGTCGGCCATCTTGATGGCGGTCAGGTTTTTGGTGTCGCTGAGCTGCAGCAGGGCGATGTCGGATTGCTCATCGCGGCCGACCAGCTTGGCGTCCAGCTCGCGACCGTCGTTCAACTGCACGCGGATTTTATCGGCGTTGTTGATGACGTGGTTGTTGGTCAGCACGTAGCCTTTGGCAGCGTCGATGATCACGCCGGAGCCCAGCCCTTCAAACGGGCGGGAGCTTTGCTGCTGGCCGGGGAAGTTAGGGCCGAAGAAGCGTCTGAACTCTTCCGGCAGTTGTTGACGCTGCACCTGAGTGCCGGCGACATGCACGCTCACTACGGCGGGCAAGACTTTTTCCAGCATCGGCGCCAGGCTCGGCAGCGGCTGCCCCTGAACGGCGACGGGCAGGGCCGCGTTGGCCACCGGTACGGAGCTGAGCGTCAGGCCGAGGCTCATTGCCAATGCACTAAGAATTAACGACTTTTTCTTCATTGATTATAACTCTCTCAATACCTGCCGATGAAAATTTGATGATAAGGCAATCGCCTTGTCATAGTGAAGGGTAAGACCGTGAATTTGCGTGCAAAGTTCAGTAAAGGTAATGCGAGGGAAGGTCAAGACGGTAAACGGAGGAAGCCCGCGGGTGGCCCCGCGGGCGAAGGGGGGTCAGTCGCGGCGCGCGCTTTGCCCGCGCAGCAGGCCGGAGGCGCCTTCCGAATAGTCGCGCGGCATTTCCACCGGCGCTTGATCGTTGTCTGCTTCCGCTTCGGTCAGGCGATAGCGGAACGGATTTTCCTGCATCGGCAGATCCGGCAGCAGGTTGTTCGAGCTTTTCGCCATGTGTTGATACAGCTGACGATAATCGCGCGCCATGTTGTCCAGCAGCTCGGCGCTGCGGGCAAAGTGGCCGACCAGCTCCTGACGGTACTCTTCCAGCTCGGTTTTGCTCTTGTCCAGCTCGTTCTGCAGGACTTGTTGTTGACGTAATTTACGGTTGCCAAAACGCATCGCCACCGCACCAATCACGATACCGACGACCAAACCAATCAGCGCATACTCCCAGGTCATGATGACTCCTATTTTGACTTCGTTGTTCCGCAGGGATTTTTCACTTAATAATATCCACTATAACCGTTAACCTTGTCCGAGTGGAATCCTGATGCGCTTCCACCTAATTTTTACAGGGTTTTCAGCGGCGCCCGCAGCGGGCATTTGTGGCGATAACGGTGCGAATCGGCATCAACTTGCCGCCAACGTTGGCTAAATAATTTCTAAGCGTTCTTAGGGAACATCGAACAGATGCAGGCACTATCACCGTTATCTCGCTACCAGCAGGCGCTGGATGCGGGGGAATATCAGGCCGATGAGGTTCAACGCCGGGCCGTCACTCAACTGGATCGCATTTATCAGGCTCTGTTGCAAAAGCCGGCGGCGAGCGCGCCTGCCGGCGGGCTGCGCGGCAAGCTCAGCCGCTTGCTGGGCAAAGGCGGCGACGCGGCGCCGCAGCGCCCGGTGCAGGGGCTGTATATGTGGGGCGGCGTCGGGCGCGGCAAAACCTGGTTGATGGATATGTTCTTCCACAGTTTGCCGGGCGATCGCAAAATGCGTCTGCACTTCCACCGCTTCATGCTGCGGGTGCATGAAGAGCTGACCGAGCTGCAGGGGCGGGAAAACCCGCTGGAAATCGTCGCCGACGGCTTTAAGGCTGAGACCGACGTGCTGTGTTTCGACGAATTCTTCGTGTCCGACATCACCGACGCCATGCTGCTGGCCACGCTGCTGCAGGCGCTGTTCGCGCGCGGCATCACGCTGGTGGCCACGTCGAATATCCCGCCGGACGATCTGTACCGCAACGGTCTGCAGCGGGCGCGTTTCCTGCCGGCCATCGATCTGATCAACGAGTACTGCGACGTGATGAACGTCGACGCCGGCATCGACTATCGTCTGCGTACCCTGACCCAGGCGCATCTCTACCTGACGCCGCTGAACGACCAGACGCGCGAGACGCTGGATCGGATGTTCGTCAAGCTGGCGGGCAAGGCGGGGGAGGACGCGCCGGTGCTGCAGATCAACCATCGGCCGCTGCAGGCGATCCGTTCGGTGGACGGCGTGCTGGCGGTGGATTTCCACACGCTGTGCGAAGAGGCGCGCAGCCAACTGGACTACATCGCGTTGTCGCGGCTGTATCACAGCGTGATCCTGTATAATGTGCGGGTGATGGGGCCGCTGAAAGAGAATACCGCGCGCCGTTTCCTGGCGTTGGTGGACGAATTCTACGAGCGGCACATCAAGCTGGTGATCGGCGCCGAAGCGTCGATGTTCGAGATCTATCAGGGGGTGCAGCTGAAATTTGAATTCCAGCGCTGCCTGTCGCGCCTGCAGGAAATGCAGAGCGAAGAGTACCTCAAGCTGCCGCATTTGCCCTGAGTCTGCCGGGCTTGCCGCCGCCGTATCGCCGGTTGTCCGCCGCCGGCGATAAATTTATTTTCCATTCAAAAACCGTTCGATCTTTGTGAGCGACTTCTCTATAATCTTGCGACCCCACGTTACAACAAAGTTTTTTTTCCCAAAAACTTTATAGTGCCGGCAATGGCTATTCGAAGGGGTAGGTTTGCTGGACTTGTATGGTCGTGTGAGCCTCAACTGTTTTCGAGCGTTTGGGTGTTCACCAACGTGTAACTAATTATTGGGTAAGCTTTCTAATGAAAACTTTTACAGCTAAACCAGAAACCGTAAAACGCGACTGGTACGTTGTTGATGCAGATGGTAAAACTTTAGGCCGTCTCGCTACTGAACTGGCTCGTCGCCTGCGCGGCAAGCATAAAGCGGAATACACCCCGCACGTGGATACCGGTGATTACATCATCGTTCTGAACGCTGACAAAGTTGCTGTAACCGGCAACAAGCGTACAGACAAAGTGTACTACCACCACACCGGCCACATCGGTGGTATCAAGCAAGCGACCTTTGAAGAGATGATTGCCCGCCGTCCTGAGCGCGTGATTGAAATCGCGGTTAAAGGCATGCTGCCAAAGGGCCCGCTGGGTCGTGCTATGTTCCGTAAACTGAAAGTTTACGCGGGCACCGAGCACAATCACGCGGCACAGCAACCGCAAGTTCTGGACATTTAATCGGGATTAATGGCAATGGCTGAAAATCAATACTACGGCACTGGTCGCCGCAAAAGCTCCGCCGCTCGCGTCTTCATCAAGCCGGGCAACGGTAACATCGTTATCAACCAGCGCAGCCTGGAACAGTACTTCGGTCGCGAAACTGCCCGCATGGTAGTTCGTCAGCCGCTGGAACTGGTCGACATGGTTGGCAAACTGGATCTGTACATCACCGTTAAAGGTGGTGGTATCTCCGGTCAAGCTGGCGCTATCCGTCACGGTATCACCCGTGCACTGATGGAGTACGATGAGACTCTGCGTTCTGAACTGCGTAAAGCTGGCTTCGTCACCCGTGACGCTCGTCAGGTTGAACGTAAGAAAGTCGGTCTGCGTAAAGCACGTCGTCGTCCGCAGTTCTCCAAGCGTTAATTTCCGCTGCTTCGGCAGTGCGATTTACGCAAAAAACCCGGTGCCTCACCGGGTTTTTTTATGCCTGAAATCCGCCGTCCCCGACTAAAATCTGTGGCATATCAGACAATTCAACATGAATTCGCCGCAGCGCCCCCACAAAACAAGCAAAATCTGGTAAACTATCATCCACTTTTGCGCCTGTTCGCCGTGCAGTTGACCTCCTGGGCCGGTTTTTTTATGGGTTCGGGTCCGCGCTGCGTGCTGCCGGCCTGCGGCAAGATTATTCAGGATAGCAGCCTGTCAGTTGGCTATTCGCAGTATTTTCTAGATAACTTGGAGGTTTTCATGGCTGTCGCTGCCAACAAACGTTCGGTAATGACGCTGTTCTCTGGCCCGACCGACATTTTTAGCCATCAAGTACGCATCGTACTGGCGGAGAAAGGTGTCAGCGTCGAGATCGAGCAGGTCGAAATGGATAACCTGCCGCAAGATCTGATTGACCTCAACCCTTACCAGACGGTGCCTACGCTGGTCGATCGCGAACTGACCCTGTATGAATCCCGCATCATCATGGAATACCTGGATGAGCGCTTCCCGCACCCGCCGCTGATGCCGGTTTACCCGGTTGCCCGTGGTGAGAGCCGTCTGATGATGCTGCGCATCGAGAAGAACTGGTACTCGCTGATGGACAAGATCGAGAAGAGCAGCGGTCAGGAAGCGGAATCCGCCCGCCGCCAGCTGCGTGAAGAGCTGCTGGCGATCGCGCCTATCTTCGGCCAGGCGCCGTATTTCATGAGCGAAGAGTTCAGCCTGGTGGATTGCTACCTGGCGCCGCTGTTGTGGCGTCTGCCGCAGCTGGGCATCGAGTTGAGCGGCGCCGGCTCCAAAGAGCTGAAAGGCTACATGACCCGCGTCTTCGAACGTGACGCTTTCCTGGCTTCCCTGACCGAAGCCGAGCGTGAAATGCGCCTGCAAACCCGGGGCTAAGCGCGATGGACATGTCTCAGATGACGCCGCGTCGCCCGTATCTGCTGCGGGCGTTCTACGACTGGCTGCTGGATAACCAGCTGACGCCGCACCTGGTGGTCGATGTGACTCGCCCTGATGTTCAGGTGCCGATGGAGTTCGCGCGCGATGGCCAGATCGTGTTGAATATCGCGCCGCGCGCGGTAGGCAACCTGGCGTTGGGCAACGAAGACGTGCAGTTCAACGCGCGCTTCGGCGGCGTGCCGCGCCAGGTTTCGGTGCCGATGGCCGCCGTGCTGGCGATTTATGCGCGTGAGAACGGCGCCGGCACGATGTTTGAACCGGAAGCCGCCTACGACGAAAGCGAAGGCGTGTTCGAAGGTTTGGACAATGAGACGATCCCTTCGGAAACGTTGATGTCGGTCATCGACGGCGATCGTCCGGATACCGCGGAAGATGACGGCCCGGACGATGAACCGCCGCAGCCGCCGCGCGGTGGCCGCCCGGCGCTGCGCGTGGTGAAATAAGCCTGCGTGAACAAACGAAAAAGCACCCCGTGGGGTGCTTTTTTTTTGGTTCATCACGCTAAAACGCGATGAACCTTTTTTTTGCCCGGCAGAAGCGGGTCAGCCTTTCAGGGCGGCAATGCAGGCATCGCGCGGCGCGCTGAGATCGCCTACGCGCACGGTGGACAGCGCGCGGGCCGCGCGCTCACGGAAGCTGGTGATGGCGGTGTCGCCTTGCACTTCCGGTGGCGCGGTGCAGATGTCATTGAGCGGCAGATCGTTGCCTTGGTTGAGTGCCTGCAATACCGCCGCCGGGTTGTAGATCAGGGCCGCGGAGAGGGCAGATTTAATGCCGGCGGTAAATCCGGCATTGCCGCCGCTGGCCAGCTTGGGCGCCAGGGCAATCCAGTTGTCGTCCCCCAACCGGATGCTGTTTTCCACGGCGCTGAACTGCCCGGCCTTGCCCAACTGCGCCACGACCGGCCGCGCGCCGCGCGCTTCGATATTGTAACCGACCTCCTGCGAATCCAGCGCCATGGCTGAGGCGCTGAAACTGACGGCCAGCAGTGCGCCGGCCAACAGGGAAATGGAGCATTTCATGTTCGCTATCCTTATCTCGGTGTCAGGCGCAGCCGCGCCCTGCAATGGTGCTAACTCAATACTATAGCGCGTTGAGGCTGTGAGGAGGGGGGAGGTTGTTACAAAGCGTGGCCGGTTAAAACAAAGGCCCGGCAATGTGCCGGGCCTTTGGCGGTACGGAAGGTTTACACTTCCAGGTAGTTCATGATGCCGTCTGCCGCTTTGCGGCCTTCGGCGATCGCCGTCACCACCAGGTCGGAGCCGCGGACCGCGTCGCCACCGGCGAAGATTTTCGGGTTGCTGGTCTGGAACGCGTTGTCGCTGCCTTCCGGCGCCACGATGCGGCCCTGTTTATCGAGCTGCACGTCGTGCGCCGCCAGCCAGTCCATGCGGTGTGGGCGGAAGCCGAACGCCATCACCACCGCGTCGGCGTCGATCACGTGCTCGGAACCCGGCACCTGCTCCGCCGCCTGGCGGCCGTTGACATCCGGCGCACCCAACTGAGTACGCACCATTTTCACCCCGGCCACGCGGCCGGCGCTGTTCAGTTCGATGCTCAGCGGCTGCAGGTTGAACTGGAAGTCCACCCCTTCTTCCCGGGCGTTCTTCACTTCGCGCTTGGAACCCGGCATGTTGGCCTCGTCGCGGCGGTAGGCGCAGGTGACCTGCGTCGCGCCCTGACGCACCGAGGTGCGCACGCAGTCCATGGCGGTATCGCCGCCGCCCAGCACCACCACCCGTTTGCCTTCCATGCTGACATAAGGCTCGTGCTGCTCGGTTTCATACCCCATCAACTGCTTGGTGTTGGCGATCAGGAACGGCAGCGCGTCGTACACGCCCTGCGCATCCTCATTCTCCAGCCCGCCACGCATCGATTGATAGGTGCCGACGCCGAGGAACACCGCATCGTACTCGCTCAGCAAAGTCTCCATGCTGACGTCTTTGCCCACTTCGGTATTCAACTGGAACTCGATGCCCATCTCGCTGAAGATGCCGCGGCGTTTGACCATCACTTCCTTTTCCAGCTTGAAGGCCGGGATGCCGAAGGTCAGCAGGCCGCCGATCTCAGGATGACGATCATACACCACCGCCTTGACGCCGTTGCGGGTCAGCACGTCAGCGCAGGCCAGCCCGGCGGGGCCGGCACCGACGATCGCCACGCGCTTGCCGGTCGGCTGCACGTGCGACATGTCCGGCTTCCAGCCCATTTCGATGGCCTTATCGCTGATGTAACGCTCGATATTGCCGATGGTGACCGCGCCGAACTCGTCGTTCAGGGTGCAAGATCCTTCGCACAGGCGATCTTGCGGGCATACGCGGCCGCACACCTCCGGCAGGCTGTTAGTCTGATGCGCCAGGTCCGCCGCTTCCATGATGCGGCCTTCGTTGGCCAGCTTCAGCCAGTTCGGGATGTAGTTGTGCACCGGGCACTTCCACTCGCAATACGGGTTGCCGCAGGACAGACAGCGGTCCGCCTGGGCTTTGGCCTGGGTTTCCGAAAACGGTTCGTAGATCTCGACGAACTCGATTTTGCGGATCTTCAGCGGTTTCTTTGGCGGATCAACACGCTGCAGGTCGATAAATTGATAAACGTTCTGACTCATTAATGACCTACCTCTTACTGCGCCTGCACCCGCAGCTCAGCTGCGGAACGGCTACGGTGACCCAACAGCGCTTTGACATCGCTGGACTTCGGTTTGACCAGGGCGAACTTCGGCGCCCACTCCGGCCAGTTGGCCAGGATCTCTTCCGCGCGGGAAGAGCCGGTCGCCTGCACGTGTTCGGTGATCAGGCCGCGCAGATGTTCCTCATGGATCGCCAACTGATCGACATCCAGCACTTCCACCAGCTCCGGGTTCACGCGCTTGCGGAACTCGCCGTCTTCGTCCAGCACGTAGGCGAAACCGCCGGTCATGCCGGCGCCGAAGTTGATGCCGGTTTTACCCAGCACGCAGACGATGCCGCCGGTCATGTATTCGCAGCCGTTGTCGCCGATGCCTTCCACCACGGTGATGGCGCCGGAGTTGCGCACCGCGAAACGCTCGCCCGCGCGGCCGGCGGCGAACAGTTTGCCGCCGGTGGCGCCGTACAGGCAGGTGTTGCCGACGATGCTGGCTTCATGGCTGCGGAAGGCGGAGCCGATCGGCGGACGCACCGCGATGCTGCCGCCGGCCATGCCTTTGCCGACATAGTCGTTGGCGTCGCCGGTCAGGGTCAGCTCGACGCCGCCGGCGTTCCAGACGCCGAAGCTCTGCCCGGCGGTGCCGGAGAAGTGCGCCTTGATCGGATCGGCCGCCATGCCCTGATCGCCGTGCACGTTGGCGATAGCGCCGGACAGCATGGCGCCTACGGAGCGGTCGGTGTTGCGAATGTCGAAGTAGAAGGTTTTACCCTGCTTCGCTTCGATGTGCGGCTGCGCCTGCGCCAGCAGCTCTTTGTTCAGCAGGCCCTTGTCGAACGCCGGGTTGCTGCTTTCGGTGCAGTACACTGCTTTGCCCGGATGCGGCGTGGCGGTTTTCAGCAGCGGCGACAGATCCAGCTTGTTCTGCTTGGCGGAGATGCCGTCCAGCTCGGTCAGGAAGTCGGTGCGGCCGATCAGATCCACCAGTTGGCTCACGCCCAGTTGCGCCATGATCTCGCGGGTTTCTCGCGCGATAAACTGGAAGTAATTCGTCACGCGTTCCGGCAGGCCGTGGTAGTGATCGCGGCGCAGCTTGTCGTCCTGAGTCGCGACGCCGGTCGCGCAGTTGTTGAGGTGGCAGATGCGCAGGTATTTGCAGCCCAGCGCCACCATCGGCCCGGTGCCGAAGCCGAAGCTTTCCGCGCCCAGGATCGCCGCTTTGACGATGTCCACGCCGGTTTTCAGGCCGCCGTCCACCTGCAGGCGGATCTTGTGGCGCAGACCGTTGGCCACCAGCGCCTGCTGGGTTTCCACCAGGCCCAGTTCCCATGGGCAGCCGGCATATTTCACCGAGGACAGCGGGCTGGCGCCGGTGCCGCCGTCGTAACCGGCGATGGTGATCAGATCGGCATAGGCTTTCGCCACGCCGGTGGCGATGGTGCCGACGCCCGGCTCGGACACCAGTTTCACCGAGATCACCGCCTTCGGGTTGACCTGCTTCAGATCGAAGATCAGCTGCGCCAGATCTTCGATCGAATAGATGTCGTGGTGCGGCGGCGGGGAGATCAGCGTCACGCCCGGCACCGAGTAACGCAGTCTGGCGATGTACGGGGTGACTTTGTCGCCCGGCAGCTGGCCGCCTTCGCCCGGCTTGGCGCCTTGCGCCACTTTAATCTGGATCACGTCGGCGTTCACCAGGTAGGCCGGTGTTACGCCGAAGCGTCCGGAGGCCACCTGTTTGATGCGCGACACCTTGTTGGTGCGGTAGCGCGCCGGATCTTCGCCGCCTTCGCCGGAGTTGGAGAAGCCGCCGAGGCCGTTCATGGCGATCGCCAGCGATTCGTGCGCTTCCGGGCTCAGCGCGCCGATCGACATCGCCGCCGTGTCGAAGCGTTTGAACAGCGATTCCGCCGGTTCGACCTGATCGACCGGAATCGGTTCGCCTTTCGGCGTGATGGCCAGCAGATCGCGCAGCATGGCGACCGGCCGCTCGTTCACCAGCTTGGCGTAAGCCTGATAGTCGCTATACTCGCCGCTGTGCACCGCTTTTTGCAGCGAGTTCACCACGTCCGGGTTGTAGGCGTGGTATTCGCCGCCGTGCACGAACTTCAGCAGGCCGCCTTGCTCCAGCGGTTTGCGTTTCAGCCAGGCGCGCTTGGAAAGGTTCTGCAGATCCTGCTGGAAATCGCTGAAGCTGGCGCCGCCGATGCGGCTGACCACGCCCTGGAAGCACAGATCCGCCAGATCGCGGTGCAGGCCGACAGCTTCGAACAGCTTGGAGCAGCGGTAAGAGGCGATGGTCGAAATGCCCATCTTGGACATGATCTTGTACAGGCCTTTGTTGATGCCGTTGCGGTAGTTCAGCATCACGTCGCGGTATTTCTTGTCGATCGCCTGGCTGTCCACCAACTTGGCCAGGGTTTCATAGGCCAGATACGGATAGATGGCGGTCGCGCCGAAGCCGAGCAGCACGGCGAAGTGGTGCGGATCGCGGGCGCTGGCGGTTTCAACGATCAGGTTGGCGTCGCAGCGCAGGCTTTTCTCCACCAGACGGGTTTGCACGGCGCCGACCGCCATCGGGGCCGGCACCGGCAGGCGGCCGGGCGCGATGGCGCGGTCGGACAGCACCAACAGCACCGCACCTTCACGCACCTTGCGTTCCGCTTCGTCGCACAGGGCGCGAATGGTCTGCTCCAGATCCTGCTGCTGCGGATCGAAGGTCAGATCGAGCGTCTCGGCGCGATAGTATTCGCCTTCCAGCGTGGTGAGCTGTTTGAAATCGGAGTACAGCAGGATCGGCGATTTGAAGCTCAGGCGGTGCGCCTGGCCTTCGGCTTCGCAGAACACGTTCATTTCGCGGCCGATGCTGGTGGCCAGCGACATGACATGCGCTTCACGCAGCGGATCGATCGGCGGATTGGTGACCTGCGCGAACTGCTGGCGGAAATAGTCGTAAACGATGCGCGGCCGGCTGGAGAGCACGGCGAACGGGGTATCGTCGCCCATCGAACCGGTGGCTTCCTGGCCAATTTCGCCCAGCACGCGGATCACCTGATCCAGCTCTTCACTACTGTAGCCGAACTGTTTCTGATAGGTTTCGAGCTGCGCGTCGTCGAGCTCGCGGCTGCCGACCTGATCGTCCGGCAGATCTTCGAACGGCACCAGGCGTTTGACGTTTTTCTCCATCCACTCTTTATACGGGTGGCGGCTTTTCAGATCGTTGTCGGTTTCCGCCGAGTGCAGGATGCGGCCGCTGCGGGTGTCGATCACCATCAGCTCGCCGGGGCCGACGCGGCCTTTTTCCACCACTTCATCCGGCTGGTAATCCCAGATGCCGACTTCGGAGGCGCAGGTGATCAGCTTGTCTTTGGTGATCACGTAGCGCGCCGGGCGCAGGCCGTTGCGATCGAGGTTACAGGCGGCGTAGCGGCCGTCGGACATCACGATGCCGGCCGGGCCGTCCCACGGCTCCATGTGCATCGAGTTGAAGTCGAAGAAGGCGCGCAGATCGCCGTCCATGTCCGGGTTGTTCTGCCAGGCTGGCGGCACCAGCAGGCGCATGGCGCGGATGAGATCCATCCCGCCCGCCAGCAGCAGCTCCAGCATGTTGTCCAGCGAACTGGAGTCGGAGCCGGTTTCGTTGACGAACGGCGCGGCGGCCTGCAGATCCGGGATCAGCGGCGTTTGGAATTTATAGGTGCGGGCGCGCGCCCACTGGCGGTTGCCGGTGATGGTGTTGATTTCGCCGTTGTGCGCCAGGTAGCGGAACGGCTGCGCCAGCGGCCAGCGCGGCACGGTGTTGGTGGAGAAGCGCTGGTGGAACAGGCAAATGGCCGACTCCAGGCGCAGATCCGCCAGATCGAGATAGAAGCGCGGCAGATCCGCAGGCATGCACAGGCCTTTATAGATCGTCACCAGGTTAGAGAAGCTGCAGACGTAGAAACTGTCGTCCTGCACGCGTTTCTCGATGCGGCGACGCGCTACGAACAGGCGGCGCTCCATATCGCGCGGGCGCCAGCCGGCCGGGGCGTTAACGAAGATTTGCTCGATGCGCGGCAGGGAGGAGAGGGCGATTTCACCCAGTACGTCCGGGTTGGTCGGCACTTCGCGCCAGCCGACGATCGACAGCGTTTCGTTTTGCAGCTCTTCTTCCACGATGCGGCGGCTGAGGCGCGCTTCCTCTTCATTCTGGCTGAGGAACATCATGCCGACGGCGTAGTTCTTGGCCAAACGCCAGCCGCGCTCTTCCGCCACCATGCGGAAGAAGCGATCGGGTTTTTGCAGCAACAGGCCGCAGCCGTCGCCGGTCTTGCCGTCGGCGAGGATCGCGCCGCGGTGCTGCATGCGGGCCAGCGCGTGAATGGCGGTGCGCACCACCTTGTGGCTAGGTTCGCCTTCTATATGGGCGATCAGGCCGAAACCACAGTTGTCCCTCTCTTGGGATTTATCGTACAACATATCGTGAACCTCCCCAGGCTCTGCGTGACTCTCACAACCTACTGCGAGGGGGCTTCCCAATTTCAGGCAGAAGTCCAATCAGCAAGTTAACCCCGCCAATCTGCTTTTCCGCCCTCCATCAATGGCCTCTCGTGACGGTCTCACAAGTGGTATAGGACTTGTTTTAAGAGGGAGTCTTCAATTACTGCATAAATATGACGAGACGTTTGCCCGTCCAGAAAGCTTCCAGCGGACTTCCAACTTAGCGAGAAAGAATTCGCAGGTCAAATGTGGGCTTAAGATAGATTCTTATCGAATTGATGATGTTTATTTATTTGAAAAATAAGTATTTTAATGCATTTTTGCACTATCGTGGGGCAACGCCGATCCCCGCAGAAGTGTGAGCTGTCTCACTATAGTGCAACCCCTTAATCTCTGCACCATGCTAGTGCGGGGGGTAATGCCAGAGTTTTATTCTATAAGATATTGCTTATCTGATGTTTATGACTATTTTTCACCGTGTTGTCATATTGCCGTTAACGGTTGCGTGACGATTAGAATAATTCATCAGAATTAGAGTGAATTGATTTGCGTTTATGATGAATAGTTATGCCTGGTGGCGCCTTGCGGGGAAAGCGTTGATCTCTGTCATCGCGGGAAAAACCGTTTCTTATTAGCATCGCGGCTTTGAACACAGAGAAGCACCAAGATTATGCAGTTGCCGCAATTAGTCAATATGTTTGGCGCGGATCTCCAGCGCCGCTATGGCGAAAAGATCCATAAACTCACGCTGCACGGCGGATTCAGCTGCCCTAACCGCGACGGCACGTTGGGGCGCGGCGGCTGTACGTTCTGCAATGTCGCCTCGTTCGCCGATGAAGCGATGCAACGCCAGAGCATCGCCGAACAGCTGGCGCAGCAGGCCGCGCGGGCCGATCGGGCGCGGCGCTATCTGGCCTATTTCCAGGCCTATACCAGCACCTATGCGGAGGTTGAACGGCTGGAGACGATGTATCGGCAGGCGTTGGCGCAGAGCGCCATGGTCGGCCTGTGCGTCGGCACCCGGCCGGACTGCGTGCCGCCCGCAGCGCTGGATCTGCTGACGGGATACCGCGAGCAAGGCTATGAAGTGTGGCTGGAACTGGGGCTGCAGACGGCGCACGATAAAACGCTAAAGCGCATCAACCGCGGCCATGATTTTCGCTGTTATCAGCAGACTGCGCGGCTGGCCCGGCAGCGCGGGCTGAAGGTGTGCTGCCATCTGATCGTCGGGCTGCCGGGAGAAACTCAGCGCGATCATCTGCTCACGCTGCAGCGGGTGACGGAGACCGGCGTGGATGGCATCAAACTGCATCCGCTGCACGTTGTTACCGGCAGTACCCTGGCGCGGGCGTGGCAGGCCGGGCGGTTGCCCGAACTGGCGCTGGAAGCTTACGCCGTCAGCGCCGGGGAGATGATCCGCCATACGCCGGGCGAGGTGGTGTACCACCGTCTTTCCGCCAGCGCCCGTCGGCCGACGCTGCTGGCGCCGCTGTGGTGCGAAAATCGCTGGAGCGGCATGCAGGCGGTCGGCGCTTATCTGCAGCAATACGGCGGGCAGGGCAGCGCGCTGGATGAAAAGCGGCGCTACCGCCCCGGAATGCCGCTCTGAAGTGCAATCTTTGCCACACTTCGGCGTTTGCCGCCTTATCTCATCGCGGTTTTACGGTATGATTCAAAAGATTGTGTCTGATGGGAGCCGCTATGAAGCAAATCCGGGTGTTGGCCCAGTACTACGTTGATTTAATGGTGAAACTGGGGTTGGTGCGCTTCTCGCTGCTGCTGGCCTCGGCGCTGGTGGTGCTGGCGATGGTGGTGCAGATGGCGGTGACCATGCTGCTGCGCGGCGAAGTGGAAAGCATCGACGTGGTGCGTTCAATCTTCTTCGGCCTGTTGATCACCCCGTGGGCGGTCTACTTTCTCTCAGTGGTGGTGGAACAGTTGGAAGAGTCGCGCCAACGGCTGGCGCGGCTGGTGGACAAACTGGAAGAGATGCGCCACCGCGATCTGGAGCTTAATCAGCAGCTCAAAGACAATATCAGCCAGCTGAATCAGGAGATCGCCGACCGTATCAAAGCGGAAGAAGAGCGCCTGCAGGTGATGGAAAAGCTGACGGAAGAGATGGAACAGCGCGAGCAGGCGCAGATTGAGCTGGGCCAGCAATCGGCGCTGCTGCGCTCCTTCCTCGATGCCTCGCCGGATCTGGTCTACTACCGCAACGAAGACAAAGAGTTTTCCGGCTGCAACCGCGCGATGGAGCTGCTGACCGGCAAGAGCGAGAAACAGCTGATCGGCCTGACGCCGTTCGACGTCTACGGCAAGGAGATCGCCGAAAAGGTCATTGAGACCGACGAGAAGGTGTTCCGCCACAACGTTTCGCTGACCTACGAACAATGGTTGGTGTATCCCGACGGCCGCAAAGCCTGTTTCGAGCTGCGCAAGGTGCCGTTTTACGACCGGGTGGGCAAACGCCACGGGCTGATGGGCTTCGGCCGCGATATTACCGAGCGTAAGCGCTACCAGGACGCGCTGGAGAACGCCAGCAGGGAGAAGACCACCTTTATCTCCACGATCAGCCACGAGCTGCGTACGCCGCTTAACGGCATCGTCGGCCTGAGCCGCATTTTGCTTGATACCGAGCTGAACGACGAGCAACTGAAATACCTGAAGACCATTCACGTCAGCGCCATCACCCTCGGCAATATCTTCAACGACATTATCGAAATGGACAAGCTCGAGCGGCGCAAGGTGCAGCTCGACAACCAGCCGGTGGACTTCACCGGTTTCCTGGCGGATCTGGAGAACCTCTCGGGCCTGCTGGCGCAGCCGAAAGGGCTGCAGTTCATCATGGAGCCGCAGACGCCGCTGCCGCAGCAGATCGTGACCGACGGCACGCGCCTGCGGCAGATCTTGTGGAACCTGATCGGCAACGCGGTGAAATTTACCCAACAGGGGCAAATTGTGGTGCGCGTGCGGCGCGAGGCGCAGGAGAAGCTGGTGTTCGAAGTGGAAGACTCGGGCATGGGCATCCCGCAGGACGAGCAGGACAAGATCTTCGCCATGTATTACCAGGTGAAAGATCAGCGCGGCGGCCGCCCGGCCACCGGAACCGGCATCGGGCTGGCGGTCTCCAAACGGCTGGCGCAGAGCATGGGCGGCGACATTACCGTGCGCAGCGAACAAGGGCACGGTTCTTGCTTCACGTTGACCATCAAGGCGCCGGCGGTGCAGGAAGCCGTCAGCGCGGCGCCGGAGGAAGAGGAGCTGCCGTTGCCGGCGCTGCACATCCTGCTGGTGGAAGATATCGAACTGAACGTGATCGTGGCGCGCTCGGTGCTGGAGAAGCTGGGCAACAGCGTCGAGGTGGCGATGAACGGCCACGACGCGCTGGCGATGTTCGATCCGGACGAGTTCGATCTGGTGCTGCTGGACATCCAACTGCCGGACATGACCGGGCTGGATATCGCCCGGGCGCTGCGCGAGCGTTACGCCGGACAGGCGCTGCCGCCGTTGGTGGCCCTGACCGCCAACGTGCTGAAAGACAAAAAAGAGTATCTCGAGGCGGGCATGGACGATGTGCTGAGCAAGCCGCTGTCGGTGCCGGCGCTGACCAAGGTCATCAAACACTATTGGGATCATCAACCTTCTCACACTTCTAAGAAAACGGAGCACAAGGCGATGCAGATTAATGAGTCGTTACTCGATACCGCGATGCTGGAGCAGTACATGGACCTGGTTGGCCCGCAGTTGATCCATCAAAGTCTGGAGATGTTCGAACAGATGATGCCGGGTTATCTGGCGGTGCTGGATTCCAACATGACGGCGCGCGATCAGAAAGGCATCACCGAGGAAGGGCACAAGATCAAGGGCGCCGCCGGTTCGGTCGGCCTGCGTCACCTGCAGCAGTTGGCGCAACAGATTCAAACGCCGACGCTGCCGGCCTGGTGGGATAACGTGCAGGACTGGGTAGATGAGCTAAAGCAAGAGTGGCGCAACGACGTGCAGGTACTGCGGGCTTGGGTAGAGAACGCTGAAAAAAAATGACCCCGACGTGAGCCGGGGTGCGCGAATATTGCGCCAACACCAGGGAAATTGTGAACCTGCGTATTGGTTTCAGTGTTCTGGTCGAGCAGGTTGTAGCGAATTCCTAAACATCATACAGCCAACAACATAGCAAATGTAAGCGCTCTTGTTAGAAGATTCATTAAAATGTGTGATGTAGATTAGTGTTTGTCAACTCCGAGCACGAACCAGTTGACAGCAGCGACAGGAGAAAGAGTGATGAAAAAGGTGGGTGTAGTCCTCAGCGGCAGCGGCGTTTATGACGGTACGGAGATCCATGAAGCGGTGCTGACGCTGCTGGCGCTGGACCGTGCCGGCGCGCAGGCGGTGTGTTTTGCGCCGGATAAACCGCAACGCCATGTTATTAATCACTTATCTGGTGAGGAGATGGCGGAGTCGCGCAACGTCCTGATTGAATCGGCGCGCATTGCCCGCGGCGCAGTGCAGCCGTTGGCGCTGGCGGAGGCCGCGCAGCTGGATGCGCTGATCGTGCCCGGCGGTTTTGGCGCCGCCAAGAATCTCAGCAATTTCGCCGAGGCCGGCGCGGAATGTTGGGTCGATGAAGCGTTGGCGCGTCTGACGCGCGAGATGCATAAGGCCAACAAACCAATTGGCCTGATGTGCATCGCACCGGCGCTGTTGCCGAAGCTGCTCGATCAACAAGCGCGGCTGACCATTGGCAACGATCCCGACCTGGGAGAAGTGATTGACGCCATGGGCGGCGAGCCGGTGATTTGTCCGGTGGACGACATCGTGGTGGACAGCGAGCACAAGATCGTGACCACGCCAGCTTATATGCTGGCGCCGTCGATCGCGCAGGCGGCCGTCGGCATCGATAAACTGGTGGCGCGGGTGCTGGAACTGGCTGAATGAGCAAATCGGTCGGCGGATGGCGGCGGCTGCGTCCGTGGTATTGGCTGAAACGCGGCGTCATCGCGATTATCGGCCTGTGGGTGTTGGGCATTGTGGCCTTCGCCTTCCTGCCGGTGCCGTTTTCCGCCGTGATGGTGGAGCGGCAGGTCAGCGCCTGGCTGAGCGGCGACTTCGGCTACGTCGCCCATTCGGACTGGGTGTCGATGGACGACATTTCGCCGCAGATGGCGCTGGCGGTGATGGCGGCGGAAGATCAGAAGTTTCCAGACCATTGGGGCTTCGATGTGGCGGCCATTGAAAAGGCGCTCAGCCACAACGAGAAGCGCCCGACGCGCATTCGCGGCGCGTCCACGCTGTCGCAGCAGACCGCCAAGAACCTTTTTCTGTGGGATGGCCGCAGTTGGCTGCGCAAAGGGTTGGAGGCCGGGCTGACGTCGGGCATCGAGCTGGTGTGGACCAAGCGGCGTATTCTGACGGTGTATCTGAACATCGTGGAGTTCGGCGATGGGGTGTTCGGTGTGGAAGAGGCTTCACAGCGCTTTTTCCATAAGCCGGCCAAGCGCCTGACCGCGGCCGAAGCGGCGCTGCTGGCGGCGGTATTGCCGAATCCGCACCGCTTCAGGGCCGATGCGCCGTCCGGCTATGTGGTGCAGCGTCAACAGTGGATCATGCGCCAAATGCGGCAGCTGGGCGGGGAAACGTTTTTACGCGAGAACAAGCTGGATTAAGCGGGCGGGAACGGCACGGCGCCGCTCCCGCCAGGCGGATTACTTCACATAGGTAAAGGCGGTGGTGACGTGTTTCACGCCGCTGACCTGGCTGGCGATCTGCGCCGCCGACTGCCCTTCCTGCTGTGTGACCAGGCCCAGCAAGAACACTTCACCGTTTTCGGTGGTGACTTTCACGTTGGACGATTTCACCGTATCGCTGGTGAGCAGCTGCGAACGCACCTTGGTGGTGATCCAGGTGTCGGAGGACGCGGTGCTCAGGCTGACCGGCGTGCCCTGGCGGATTTCGTTATACACTTCGGTGGTGCCTTCCACGCCCATGGCGATCTGCTTGGCGCGCGCGGTGAGATCGGCGTTAGGCGACTGGCCGGTCAACAGCACCTTGCCCTGATAGGCGGTGGCGACCACCCGGGCCTCTTTCTTCAACTGCTGGTCTTTGCTCAGGGCGCTTTCTACCCTGGCTTCCAGCGTGCCGTCATCCACCTGGGTCCCTACGCTGCGCGGGTCGGTGGCGGTTTTGGTGGCGACGGCCGCACTGCCGACGACGACGCCGGCGATACAGCCTTGCAACAGCAGGGCGCTGGACAGCACTGCAAATGTGGCTTTTAGCTTCATCTCAGTTCCTTAATCGTCCTGGTGGGGGAATAACGTATTGTCTATCAGGTCGCACAGGCAGTTTACGGTAAGCATATGCATTTCCTGAATGCGCGAACTGCGGTGCGACGGGATGCGGATCTCGACATCCTGTTGGCCGAGCAACCCGGCCAGTTCGCCGCCGTCGTAGCCGGTGAGCGCGACGATGGTCATGTCGCGCGTGACGGCCGCTTCGACTGCTTTCACAATATCACGGCTGTTGCCGCGGGTGGAAATCGCCAGCAGCACGTCGCCGGTGTGCCCGAGCGCGCGCACCTGCTTGGCGTACACTTCGTCGTGCAGGCGATCGTTGCTGATCGCCGTCAGCACCACGTTGTCGGCGTTGAGGGCGATGGCCGGCAGGCTGGGGCGCTCGGTTTCAAAACGGTTGATCATGCTGGCGGCGAAGTGCTGCGCGTTGGCCGCCGAGGTGCCGTTGCCGCAGCACAGGATTTTGTTGCCGTTGAGTAAGGATTGAACCAGCGTCATCGCAGCGCGGGAGATGGCGTCAGGCAACGCTTCCGCCGCCGCGATCTGGGTTTGGATGCTTTCGGTAAAACAGACTTTAATTCTATCCAGCACGTTGTATTAATCCACTAAGTCAAAGGGCCGGTCTGCGCCGCAAAACCCCGATTAATCCGCATTGAAGGCGTTGGGTATCCATTCTAACTGGCTACCGGTAATGGCCAAAACATCAAAACGGCAAGATGATGTGTCAAAACTGGCTCCGCGTCCCGCCAGCCAGACGGCGGCGGCGTGCAGCAACCGCTGCTGTTTGCGAGAGGTGACGCTGGCGGCCGCGCCGCCGAAAGCGTCGTTGCGGCGGTAGCGCACTTCGACGAACACCCAAGTGGCGCCGTCGCGCATGATGAGGTCGAGCTCACCGCCGCGCACTGCGACGTTGGCGGCGCAGAAGGTGAGCCCGGCGCGTTCCAGATGACGGCGGGCCAGTAACTCATAGCCCGCCCCTGAGGCGCGTGGGTTCAAGAGACCGGCACGACCGTACCCTGACGGTATTGCAGCCAAGGCAGTTTGCGGTTGATCACGCAGTTCGGCGACGCGCTCAGCGTACCGGTGGTGCCGGAAACCTGGAAGCCCGGCAGCTGGCGCATTTCAGCAAAATGGTTGGCCAATGTCCAGGCATCCATCCCCATCGCATACAGGCGCACCAGCGAGTAATCGTTGCGGAAACGCGCGCTGGCCTGCTGCAGCAGCTGAGGGTTTGAGCCCGCCAGCAGAGGGATATCGCTGAACTGCAGACCTTCCATTTCCAGACGGAAGTCCGGGCCGGCGCCGGCCTGGTAGCTGCGCGAGCTGGCGTACATCGCCGGTTTGCCGCGCGAGCTGGTGGCCATGTCGATCATCGGTTTGATCAGCGTCAGCTGGGACTGGGTAGCGACGATATACACCGCGTCAACGCTGCCGCCGGTAGCGGCGGGCACGTCGCTCGGCGGCGCCGGAATGGTCAGCCCGGCGATGGTCACGCTCTGCGGCGCCGGGGCGCTCGACATCGGCGTGCCGGTCATGCGGATGCCGCCGCTGTTCACCATCTGGCGCAGTTCACCGGCGGAGCCGATGTCCTGACGCAGCACGGTTTGCCCGCCTTGCTTCTGCCATTCCTGGTTAAAGGCCTTGGCGACGCGATCGCCGAAGGCGCCGCGCGGCACCAGCAGCAGCGGTTGACGCTTCTGTTGTTCCCAGATGTGGCGGGCGGCGTCGCGCGCTTCATCTTCCGGCGACAGAGCGAAGTAACAGATGTTCAGATTGTCCTTCGGCGTCTCGGGCTGGTTGAGCGCCAGCACGTTCAGCGTGGTGGTGCTGGCGGACAGCTGATCGACGTTCTCTTTCAGCAGCGGCCCGACCACCAGAGTGGCGCCATCCTGCTGCGCCTGGCTCAGCAAGGCGGCCAGCGGCTGGCTGGTGGTGTCGTACACTTTGACCTGCGCATTAGCGGCCTGCAGCGGCGTTATCGGCGCACTGGACGGCGCAGCGGGTTGCGCGGCGGTCACGGCCGGCTGGCTCTCTTGCGCCGAAGGGCTGACCGCGCCGTTGGCGTTGATGTCACCGGCAGCGGCTTGATCGGCCGGCGCCGTTTGGGCCGGCGCGCCGGCTGGTTGCGCGGTTTGAGGCTGCGGCGCCGGCATGGAACCGCCGTTTTTCGCCGCTTCGAACCCTTGCTGGATGGCGTCAGCGAACACTTTCGCCTGGCCGTTCAACGGCAGCAGCAGGGCGATTTTCGAGGTGGAGGCCTGGGTGAAGTTCAGCACCTGATTCAGGCGAGCCGGCAGCGTTTTGGCCGCCGGGTTCTTCGGATAACGGTTCTGCCAGTCTTTGATGCCGGCCTTCAGCAGATCGGGATCCTGCTTGTTGTCCTGATAGACACGCAGCAGATCCAGCCAGCCTTGCAGCACGTTCTCGTCGGCGTTGATCACCAAGCTGTTCATCTCCTGCGGCGTCAGCTGCAGCAGGACCTGCCAGGTTTGATCCAGATTGTCCTGGTGCGCCTTGCCGGTCAGCAGCGGCTCCTGGGCGATATAGGCGCGGATCAGCGGCAGCGATGCTTTGCCCTGATTGGCGGCGATCTGCGCCTGGTAGTAACGCACCTTCTGATTCGGCGACAGCGCACTGCTGTCCAGGTGGCCCAGCGTGCTGCGGGCGCTGACGTAGCTCTTGTTGGCGATCTGCAGTTCGGCGGTCAGCAACTGGCGTTCGGTCTGCTGCGCGCCGCTGAGGTTTTTCGGCAGCTGATTCAACTGGTCGCCGGCCTGCGGCAGTTTTCCTTCACGCAGCAAGGCGCGAATAGCAAGTAATTGCCAGTCAGCCTTGTTATCATCGCTGCTTTGCTGCAACTGCTGCAGGTAGTAATCGGAGCTGGCGCTCGCTTCGTCCTGTATATTGGCGGGCGGCGTTTGCGGGGCCCGACTCGGACAGCCTGCCAGGAAAAGGGCGGCCGCGATGACTGCGGTCAGTCGGACAGGCTTGGAACGCCCTGCTTTGGTACGAACGAATGTTGAGGAAAGCATACTGTATCCAGTGATGTTTTTTTCAAGATGCTCAATATTAAATCGGCAACCCGGATGAAACAATGAATCAACACCAACAATCAGTCATTTCTGCATCAACGCTGTATGTGGTGCCCACCCCAATCGGCAATCTGGGCGATATTACCCACCGCGCGTTAGAGGTACTGAAAAGCGTTGATCTGATCGCGGCGGAAGACACGCGCCATACCGGATTGCTGCTGCAACACTTCGCGATCAACGCGCGTCTGTTCGCGCTGCACGACCACAACGAACAGCAAAAGGCCGATCAGCTGCTGGCGAAACTGCAGGAAGGCCAGAGCATCGCGCTGGTGTCCGACGCCGGCACGCCGCTGATCAACGATCCCGGTTATCACCTGGTGCGCCGCTGCCGCGAGGCCGGCATTCGCGTGGTGCCGCTGCCGGGCGCCTGCGCCGCCACTACCGCGCTGTGCGCTGCGGGCGTCGCTTCCGACCGTTTTTGCTACGAAGGTTTTCTGCCGGCGAAAACCAAGGGGCGCAAGGATACGCTGATGGCGCTGGCGGAGGAACCGCGCACGCTGATTTTCTACGAATCCACTCACCGCCTGTTGGAAAGTCTGCAGGACATGGTCACCGTTTGGGGCCCGCAGCGTTATGTCGTGCTGGCGCGCGAGCTGACCAAAACCTGGGAATCCATCCACGGCGCGCCGGTGGGCGAGCTGCTGGCGTGGGTGCAGGAAGATGAAGTGCGCCGCCGCGGTGAGATGGTGCTGATCGTCGAAGGCCACAAGGCGCAGGAGGATGCGTTGCCGCTCGAGGCGCTGCGCACGCTGGCGCTGCTGCAAAAAGAGCTGCCGTTGAAAAAGGCGGCGGCGCTGGCGGCGGAAATCCACGGCGTGAAGAAAAATGCGTTGTATAAGCACGCGTTGGAGCAACAACAGCCGTAAAGCGGTTGACCTGCCGCCGCCGCGACGCTACTATCCGCGCCGGAGTTGACCAGACAGTCGCCGCTTCATTGCCGTCCTCTTCGGGGAGACAGATGGAGGGGAGGAAAGTCCGGGCTCCATAGGGCAGGGTGCCAGGTAACGCCTGGGAGGCGCAAGCCTACGACTAGTGCAACAGAGAGCAAACCGCCGATGGCCCGCGCAAGCGGGATCAGGTAAGGGTGAAAGGGTGCGGTAAGAGCGCACCGCGCGGCTGGCAACAGTTCGTGGCACGGTAAACTCCACCCGGAGCAAGGCCAAATAGGGGTTCACATGGTACGGCCCGTACTGAACCCGGGTAGGCTGCTTGAGCCAGTGAGCGATTGCTGGCCTAGAGGAATGACTGTCCACGACAGAACCCGGCTTACCGGTCAACTCCCTCGACAAAAGAAAACCCCGCGCAACGTCAGTTGCGCGGGGTTTTTCGTTTTCCGGCCGGCTTACACCGGCAGATCAATCAGCAGCGCGCGCAGCGGCGTCTCGGCGCGGACCGTCAGGCGATTCTCCTCGCGCACGAAGGCGCCGTCGCCGCAGGTCAGGCGTTGTTCCTCGTGGCGCTCGCCGGTGGCGGCGATGGTGCCGTGTATCGACTGCAGATAAGCGCGCGGCCCGTTAATCGTCAGCGTTTGTTCTTCGCCCGGCTGCAGATCGAGATGATGGATCCAGACCTGCTGGCGCAGCTGCAGGCTGCCCTGCGCGCCGTCCGGCGAAGCCAACAGCAGGCTGCCCGCCGCCGGCAACGCCAGGCGCTGCACCCGTTCGTTGCTGCGTTCCGGGCAGGCGTCCAGCCACAGCTGCAGGCGGGTGAGCGGCGTATCGCTGCTGACGTTCTGCTCGCTGTAGCTCAGGCCTGGGTGGGTAGCCAACAGCAGCGCTTCGCCGGCTTTAACGCGCGTGGTGTTGCCGTCGCTGTCGCGGTATTCCGCCTCGCCCTGCAGGATCAGGTTCAGGATATCCACGTTGGGATAGGTGCGCGGCTGGAACGACGCGCCCGGCGCCAGCACCTCCTGATTCAGCACCCGCAGCGACGCGTAGCCCATCAGTTTGGGATCGAAGTAGTGACCAAAGGAAAAGGTGTAGCGAGCCTGCAGCCAACCAAAGTCAGCTTGCCCGCATTGTTGTGCTGTTCTGCATGTAATCATGGCAATTGGCTCTCTAAATTCATTATCCAAATGGTAAGCATCTGGACGTCGGATTGTTAGCCAGTTAATCTGGTCGGCATATTCAAATTTCCTGACAGAGGGATGCGATGGCCAGAGATCGGGCGCTCACGCTTGAGGCGCTGAGAGTGATGGACGCGATCGACCGGCGCGGCAGTTTCGCCGCGGCCGCCGACGAATTGGGCCGGGTGCCGTCGGCACTCAGCTACACCATGCAAAAATTGGAAGAAGAATTGGACGTGGTGCTGTTCGACCGTTCGGGCCACCGCACCAAGTTCACCAACGTGGGGCGCATGTTGCTGGAACGCGGTCGGGTGCTGCTGGAGGCGGCCGATAAGCTGACTACCGACGCCGAAGCGTTGGCGCGCGGTTGGGAAACTCACCTGACTATCGTCAGTGAAGCGCTGTCGCCGCCGAGCCTGCTGTTCCCGCTGGTCGACAAGCTGGCGCTGAAGGCCAACACCCAGGTGTCCATTTTCACCGAGGTGCTGGCGGGCGCCTGGGAGCGGCTGGAGCAGGGGCGCGCCGACATCGTGATCGCGCCGGACATGCATTTCCGCGCGTCGTCGGAGATCAACACCCGCAAACTGTATAAGGTGATGAGCGTTTATGTCGCCGCGCCGGATCACCCGATCCACCTGGAGCCGGAGCCGCTTTCCGAAGTGACCCGCGTGAAGTACCGCGGCATTGCGGTGGCCGACACCGCCCGTGAGCGCCCGGTATTGACCGTACAGCTGCTGGACAAGCAACAGCGCCTGACGGTGAGCACCATTGAAGACAAACGCCTGGCGCTGCTGGCCGGGTTGGGGGTGGCGACCATGCCGTACCCGATGGTGGAGAAAGATATCGAAGCCGGGCGGCTGCGCGTGGTCGGGCCGGAATACAGCCGCGAAGCCGACATCATCATGGCCTGGCGGCGCGACAGCATGGGGGAGGCGAAAGCCTGGTTCCTGCGTGAGATTCCGCGCCTGTTCGCGCAGCGTTAACGTCGGTTGGATGACATCCCCTTGCCGGGCGGCAAGGGGATTTTTTTCGCCTTAACCAAAGCGCTGGTCGCGGCCGTGCGGCTCGTCGAGATCCTGCGCCGGCCCGATGGAAATGATGCCGTGCGGGTTGATGGTGGCGTGGCTACGGTAGTAGTGGTTGCGAATGTGCGGCAGGCTGACCGTCTCGGCGATGCCCGGCATCTGGTAGATGTCGCGCAGGAAGCCGTACAGATTGAGGTAGTCGCTGATGCGGTGTTTGTCGCACTTGAAGTGGGTGACGTACACCGGATCGAAACGCACCAGCGTGGTCCACAGACGCAGATCGGCTTCGGTCAGCCGATCGCCGGTCAGGTAACGATGCTGCCCCAGGATCTGCTCCAGGCGTTCCAGCGCGTTGAATACCCCGTTGACCGCTTCGTCATAGGCTTCCTGGCTGGTGGCAAAACCGGCCTTGTACACGCCGTTGTTCACTTGATCGTAAATCCAACTGTTCAGCTCATCGATCTTGCCGCGCAGCGCGGTCGGGTAGTAGTCGCCCGCCCGAGCGCCGACGCCGTCAAACGCGCTGTTGAACATGCGGATGATGTCGGCGGATTCGTTGCTGACGATGGTTTGCCGCTGTTTATCCCACAGCACCGGCACGGTCACGCGCCCGCTGTAGTGCGGATCGGCCCGCAGATAGATCTGGTACAGGAAGTCGGCGTGATACAGCGGATCGCCGGTGGTTTCAGGAAAATCCTGGCCGAAGGTCCAGCCGTTTTCCAGCATCAGCGGGTGCACCACCGAGACCGGAATGATCTGCTCCAGCCCTTTCAGTTTGCGCATCAGCAGCGTGCGATGCGCCCAGGGGCAGGCGAGAGAAACATAAAGGTGATAACGGCCCGCTTCGGCCTGGAAGCCGCCCACGCCGTGTTCGCCCGGCTGACCGTCGGCGGTCACCCAATTGCGAAACTGAGCGGTTGAACGTTTGAAACGGCCGCCGGTAGATTTGGTGTCATACCAGATGTCTTGCCAAACGCCATCGACGAGTTGTCCCATGGGAATCTCCTTGGTGTCCGAGTTAAAAAACGGCAGGGCCCGGCATGCCGGGCCCTGAATGACAGTTTAGATTACCATTTCTTGTTCAGAATACGGTCGATGCTGAAGCCGCCTGGGCCTGCGACCGCCAACACGATGAAGCCGCCGGCGATGGTCAGGTTTTTCATGAACATCAGCTGGTTTACTTCGTTCGCAAAATCAGTGTGGAACAGCAGCGCGGTCAGGATGGTGAAACCGGCAGTGAACAGCGCCACGGTGCGGGTCAGGAAACCGAACAGGATCGCCAGACCGCCGCCAAATTCCAGCAGGATGGTCAGCGGCAGCAAGAAGCCAGGCACGCCCATCGATTGCATGTACTGTTGGGTACCGGCATATGCGTCACCCATTTTGCCGTAGCCTGCCACGATAAACAGGATTGGCATCAGAATACGAGCAACCAACAAACCTGTATCTTCTAATTTTTTCATCATCTACTCCAAAGTGTTTTTGTATGCCTGTTCGGCGGAAGCCATGTCAACGAGCGGTATATCAGGACATTCGCCCTGTCCGGCTCGTATCGTATTGATGGAGTGAATGTTAAGCGGGAAGTGCTCAGGTTGTTAGCAAGTAAAACTGTCGTAATTTTTCAAAAAATCTGAATCTTTAGCGTGCTAATAAAATGCCGCCGATCAGCAGGTTGCCCGGCCCCGGGGTTGGACGCGTTGTATCAAGGGAGAAAATGCGGGCAGAGCAACAGGAGGTTTGAAGGAAAGGCCAAGCGGCTTACTTGGCGGAAAACGTCTTTTTAAACAGACGGATAGCGCTCCAGGCGCCGAAAGCGCGACGCGACCAGCGGATCATCTTGCTGGGATGGCGGATGCCGTACAGCGCCATGACGCTGGAACCGAGCACCAGATAGCGGCGCAGGCCAAACACCGTTTGCCAGCCGCGGTCGATGCGTTCGGTCTTTTCCAGCCACAGAGACTTGTGTTCGGCCAGATCCAGACGCTGTTGCTGGATCTGCCGAATCAGCCTCTCTTTTTTCCATGCCAGATAGCGGCGGCGGCTCATGGCTCTCGCTCCAGCTCGGCGCGATCGAGCTCCAGTTGCTTGCGCGTGGCGCCCAGCAGAGTGGTGCGACGGGCCTTGACCAGCGTCCAGATGGTGCCGACTACGGCGAGGAACAGCAGCACGCCGGTTGTCGCGCCCAGCGCCACCAGCCGATAGACCGGATCGATGGCCCAGAAGATCAGGATCAGCAGGCTCATCAAACCGAAGGCGGTGAACAGCAGCGTCATGCCGGCCATGATCAGCAGCTGAATGAGGTTGGCTTTCTCCTCTTCCAGCTCGACGACCGCCAGCCGGACACGGGTTTCGACCATGCCGACCAGGATCGTGATGATGCGCTGACCGATATCCAGGACCCCTTTAGCGGGGCCCTGTGCGCGCACTTGCGGTTGTTCAGCCATGATTAGCGACGCGCGAGCAGCACGCCCAACACCACGCCGACCGCCGCGCCGATACCGATGCCGGTCCACGGGTTGTCGCGCACATAGTCGTCGGCCTGGCCGGCGATCTGTTTGGTTTGCGAAGCCAGCTTGTCACCGGCGTCGCTCAGGCGAGCGCGAGTCTCTTTCAGCGCGCCTTCCGCCTTCGAGCGCAGCTTCTCCAGCTCGGCTTTCGGCTTGTCGGTGGAGGAGTTCAGCACTTCCTCCAGCGTATCGGCTAAGGACTTCAGTTCAGCGCGTAAGTTTTCTGCATTTGAATCATGTGCCATGTGATTATTCCTTAACGTTTATTTCGACAGACTTTTAACATAGCGGATTTTTTCGCCGGAGCAAAGGGGTGATGGCCAGCAGATAACACCAGACATCAATTCCATATTCTTAAGAAATCCCGTGTGATGGGGCTCTCATCGATAAATCCGCTGGTGTAAAAAAATTATTCCGCCTGGGCGCGTTTCAATTCAGCCTGCGCTTCGGCCAGCTTTTGCTGCTTCTTGGCGACCTTGTCCAGCTTGCCGGTTTGTTGCGCTTCTTTCAGCTCTTCCCGGCGCTCGTCCACCTTGCGCTGTTTCTCTGCGATATTTTTCTGGCGTTCGGCCTGCAGGCCGGCTTCAGTGCAGTGGGTCTGCACTTCGCTCAGCGCTTTTTTCAGCCCATCCACGCGGTGGGTGTTGCCGTGCTGAGTCGCGTAGTCGATTTGCTGCTGGATATTTTGCGCTTTGGCGGCGCAGCCGCCCTCAGCGGCCGAGGACAGCGTCGGCAGCGCGCAGAGTGGCAGCAGCAGTAACAGTGAGTGGCGAAATTTCATTTCTCAGTTCCTTTTCATGGGATGCCTGCACAGGCATCCGCTTTCCTGACTGCCGGAGGCGGCAGCGCGAGAGGAGGGCGTTCATCGCCAGCTGAAGTTACCCTTCAGCATAGTCATAAAACCGGCGCGCCCCCAAAGAATCAGTCGCGGCCTGGTGTCGACTGACTGATTTTTGAGCTAAGCGGTGCGAATGCAAATGAAGATAACGGCAATGAAAGGAATCCCCTTCATTTGAAGGGGATTATCCCAGATTGAGCGGGGAGCGCGCAAATTCGCGCACCCAGTGCGTTGGCACGGGAGATTCGCTCAGCGCGATGTGATAACCGGGCGGCAGGATGGTTTGCAGCGCTTCGCGCGCCAGCAACTGCTGCTCCGGAGAATCCAGACGGATAACCAAGCCATCGCCTTCCGGCGTGATGCTTTTGATGCGGATACCGCGCTCATCCAGGCGCTGGTAGACATAAAAACCGTCGGGCAGCGACAGCCCTTGCTGGCTGGCGCGAATGCGCAGCTCGCTCTCGGTGCGCACCATGCAGGGCACCAACAGCGTCGCCAGCGCCAGCAGGGCGAGCGCGATCATCAGGACGTATTGCCAGCGCGGGCGCTTTGCTGTCACGCCCCTTTCCCCGGGTTCTGGCCGCTGGCGCGTTTCTTGCGCCACAGCACGATCAGCGAGCCGACCAGGCCGACCACCAGCAACACCAGCGGCAACATCATCAGGCAGAACATCAGCTGATCTTCATACTTGCGGAACACCGGGGTTTTTCCGAGGGCGAAGCCCAGCGTCGTCAGGATCAAGACCCACAGCAGGCCGCTCATCCAGTTGAAGAACTGGAAGCGTGCGTTGCTCAGGCCGGACAGGCCGGCGATGGTTGGCAGCAGGGTGCGCACGAAGGCCAGGAAACGGCCGACCAACAGGGCGGAAAGGCCGTGGCGGTGGAACAGGTTATGCGCACGCTGATGGTAGTGGGCCGGCAGATGCGAAAGCCAGCCTTGCACCGTTCGCGTATTGCCGAGCCATCGGCCCTGTATGTAACTGACCCAGCACCCCAGGCTGGCGGCGACGGTCAGGATAACGATGGTCAATGGGAAGCCCATGGTGCCTTTGGCGATCAGCACGCCGACCAGGATCAGCAGGCTGTCGCCCGGCAGAAAAGCGGCCGGCAGCAGGCCGTTTTCCAAAAACAGGATCATGAACAGCAGGATGTAGAGGGTCCACACCAACGAAGGGTTCGCCAGCGTCTCAAAATCCTGCTGCCATAAGGCATGTATCAGTTCTTTAATGATGTCCATCCGGTGTTCCTAAAACGTCATTGTTTATTTTTATCTCAGCGGCGGAGCGGGCGTGGGCTGAAAGCGCGCGGCGATCCTGGATGCTGATAACGATGAAACGGCGTTGCTTTAAGGTTTCTAAGCGGTGCGACACCGGTCATAGGTGGTAAGTCAGCGTGCCACGGTACTGCATGTTGCTTTCTTTCCAGCCGGCCTGCCGACTTTGTTGCCTGGAGGCGTCCAGCATCCAGTCGACCTGGGCAAGCCGGTTGGGGGCCGGGGTGTCCTGGCGGGGGAAACGAATTCGGT
The DNA here is from genome assembly GCF_017811775.1 of Serratia sp. X10. Classification (NCBI taxonomy): domain Bacteria; kingdom Pseudomonadati; phylum Pseudomonadota; class Gammaproteobacteria; order Enterobacterales; family Yersiniaceae; genus Serratia; species Serratia sp. X10. Next base: position 106,549 of record NZ_JAEIOH010000007.1, read on the forward strand.
AGCCCGGCTCTGCGGCCAGGATATAGACCGGCGCCGGCAGGGAGGACGCGAGCAGCGAACCGGGGAAAGAGTACGCTCTGGGCAGCAGCAGCGGCAACTTGCCGGGCGCTTTGCGGCGCGCTTCGGCCGGTGCCCGATACACATGATCATAGGGGGAAAGCGCCGGCTCCGCCAGCGGCGGCAGGCTGCTCAGCGCGCTGGGGGTGGGCTTGGATGACGCCACGCATAGCTGTTGGCCGGAGACCGAACCGGTCCAGCAGAAAAGAGCAATCAGCATGGCAAACAACCAGCGCATTTATTCGCGTCCCGCCCCCGCAGCAATGGGTAAAAAAGTGGGCTAACTCTACCAAAATAGCACGATTGGCAACAGGGAAATCTACGTTGCCGACGGTGAAATAGTACACGGCAAACGGCGGTTCCGGCATCGATTCAGCGGATTTTACATTACCTGACATAAGCCGACGGTTTTTGACCGCCGTGGCTATTTCTGCTCGTGGCTCACGCCGTCCAGGTGCACCACCGGGTTCTCGGCGAACAGATAGCGGTCGGCGTTGTATTCGAAGTCGTCGCTGGTGGCGTTGAACAGCATCTGCTTGGTATTTTCCAGGTGCTGCCACATGGCCAGTTTGGCGGCGTAAGGATCTTTGCGCATCAGCGCCTTGAGGATCTGATCGTGATCGTCGCACCAGCTGGCGATCGAGCGTTCGTCGATATGCTCGTGCAGTTTCTTCCAGTAAGGGTTGTTGACCCGCTGCACCCACATTTTTTCCACGATGGTGGCCATGGCGGTGTTCTGGGTGGCCAGCGCCACCTGCACGTGGAACTTCAGATCCCACTGCGAGTCGCGGAAACGGTCTTCTTTGCGGGCGTGTTCCTGGATCTCCATCAGTTGTACGATATCCTGCTTGGTCACCTGGGTGGCGGCGAATTCGGCGATGTTGCTTTCTATCAGCTGGCGCGCCTGCAGCAGCTCAAACGGGCCGGCGGTGGCGAACTCGATGCTGTCGCCCGGCACTACCAGGTGCTTTTGCTGGTTGGACACCACGTGGATCCCGGATCCCTTGCGCACGTCCACATAGCCTTCCACTTCCAGCATGATGATCGCCTCGCGCACCACGGTGCGGCTGACGTTCATCTCTTCGGCGATGTATCGCTCGGCCGGCAGCTTGTCGCCCACCGGGTAGCGGCCGCTTTCGATGCGTTGCTTCAGCTCGGCGGCCAGTTGCTGATACAGGCGTCTGGTTTCAGTGAATTCCATAGTGAATGCTCTATACGGTGCGGTGGGAAGGGGCGCGTGGCCATCGGATTTGTTATACCACTTATTCGGCACCGCTGCCAGAGGAGCAAGGGGCCCGGCGCAGCGGCCGGGCGGGGGATCAGCTGCGCGCCGGGGTGGGCTGCAGCGCAGCGGGTTGCGGTTCGGCGGCCGGACGGTTTTGCAACACCGTCCAGATAACGATGGCGCCGAGAATGTCGAAGACCGACAGCGCGGCGAACAGCGGGCTGAAGCCGAGGGTGTCCGCCAGGGCGCCGACCACCAGGGCGAACAGCGTGCTGGCGGTCCAGGCCGCCATGCCGGTCAGCCCGTTGGCGGTCGCCACATCATTGCGGCCGAACACGTCGGAAGAGAGGGTGATCAACGCGCCGGACAGCGCCTGATGGGCGAAGCCGCCGACGCACAGCAGCGCGATAGCCGCGTAAGGGCTAGTGAACAGGCCGATCATGCCGGGGCCGATCATCAACACCGCCCCCATCGTCACCACCAGCTTGCGCGAGACGATCAGGTTGACCTTGAAATACTTCTGGAACAGCGGCGGCAGGTAGCCGCCGACGATGCAGCCGAGATCGGCGAACAGCATCGGCATCCAGGCGAACATGGCGATCTCTTTCAGGTTAAAACCGTAGGCCTTGAACATGAACAGCGGGATCCAGGCGTTGAAGGTGCCCCACGCCGGCTCCGCCAGAAAGCGCGGCAGCGCGATGCCCCAGAACTGGCGGTTGCGTACGATCTGCCAGGCGGACATCTTTTTGGCGTTAGAGGTCTGGTGCTGCGCTTCCTGGCCTTCGAGAATGTAACGGCGTTCTTCCTGGCTCAGTTTCTTCTGATCTTTCGGGTGTTTGTAGAACAGCAGCCAGCAGATGGCCCAGATTAGGCTCAGCACGCCGGTGATGATGAACGCCATCTCCCAGCTGTGCGCGACGATGGCCCATACCACCAGCGGCGGGGCGATCATGCCGCCGATCGACGAGCCCACGTTGAAATAGCCGACGGCGATCGAACGTTCTTTGGCCGGAAACCATTCGCTGCTGGCCTTCAGCCCGGCGGGGATCATCGCCGCTTCCGCCATGCCGACCGCGCCGCGCGCCAACGCCAGCCCGCCCCAACTGTTGGCCAACGCGGTGCCCATGCAGAACAGCGCCCACAGAATAGCGAACATGGCGTAGCCGACCTTGGTGCCCAGCACGTCCAGCACGTAGCCCGCCACCGGTTGCATCACGGTGTAGCACGCGGAGTAGGCGGCGACGATATAGGAATACTGTTGGGTGGTGATGTGCAGCGTATCTTCCAGCGTCGGCGCCGCCACGGCGATGGCGTTGCGGGTCAGGTAACCCAGCACAGTGCCGATGGTCACCAGTCCGATCATGTACCAGCGTAACCCTTTAATTTTACGCATCCGAAGTGTCTCCCCGTTTGAAGGTGTGGCCGTCGATGCGGCTGGCGAGACAATAACCTGTCATACAGGTTTAAAAGTTGAGTGATATCACAAAAGGAATTATTCGCCTGAGTGATACTGTGGCCGGTGAAATAGGGCATTTTTGCCGGTAAATTGAGCGAAAAAGGGCGTGGAGAGAGGATGAACGGCAGACATCGGGAAAAATCTGCTGGACGCCAGTTAAAATTGGTGTGATAACTTTTGTGATTAGAACCCCGTGCCGCACGGCAAGTAAGGAGCCCGAGATGGCGACGTTTTTGAGCGAAGATTTCCTGCTGGACAGCGAATTTGCCCGGCGCTTGTATCACGACTACGCGGCGCAGCAGCCGATTTTCGATTACCACTGCCATTTGCCGCCGCAGCAGATCGCGGAGAATACCCGCTTCAGCAACCTGTACGATATCTGGCTGCGGGGCGATCACTACAAATGGCGGGCGATGCGCACCAACGGCGTGGCGGAGCGGTTGTGCACCGGCGATGCGGGCGATCGCGAGAAATTCGACGCCTGGGCCGCCACGGTACCGCACACCATCGGCAACCCGCTCTATCACTGGACGCATCTGGAGCTGCGTCGCCCGTTCGGTATCACGGATATGCTGTTGTCGCCGGCCACGGCGGATGAAATCTGGCAGCGCGGCAATGCGCTGCTGGCGCAGGATGAGTTTCGCGCGTGCGGCATCATGCAGCAAATGAACGTGAAAATGGTCGGCACCACCGACGATCCGATCGACGATCTGCGTCATCATCGGGCGATCGCCGACGATCGCAGTTTCGCTATCAAAGTGCTGCCGAGCTGGCGGCCGGACAAGGCTTTCACCATCGATGCGCCCGGCTTCAACGACTATCTGCGGCAGTTGGAGGCGGCGGCGGACACCGCCATCGGCCGCTTCAGCGCGCTGTGCGACGCCCTGTACAAGCGCATGGATCACTTTGCCGCCCACGGTTGCAAGGTGGCCGACCATGCGCTGGACGTGGTGGTGTTCGGCGAGGCTGATGAAGCGGCGCTGGATGCGATCCTGCTGCGCCGCCTGAACGGCGAGCTGCCGACGCCGGAACAGAGCGCCCAGTTCAAAAGCGCGGTGCTGCTGTTTTTGGCCGGCGAGTACCGGCGCCGCGGCTGGGTGCAGCAGTATCACATCGGCGCGCTGCGCAATAACAACAGCCGCATGTTGGCCGCCGTCGGGCCGGATATCGGCTTCGACTCAATCAACGACCGGCCGCTGGCGGAACCGCTGTCGCGGCTGCTGGATGCTCAGGCGCGGCAGGGCGGTCTGCCGAAAACCATTCTCTATTGCCTCAATCCGCGCGATAACGAAGTGATCGGCACCATGATCGGCAATTTTCAGGGGGAAGGCACGCCGGGCAAGATGCAGTTCGGCTCCGGCTGGTGGTTCAACGATCAGAAGGACGGCATGCAGCGCCAAATGACGCAGCTGGCCCAGCTCGGGCTGCTGAGCCGCTTCGTCGGCATGCTGACCGACAGTCGCAGTTTCTTGTCTTATACGCGCCATGAATACTTCCGCCGCATCCTTTGCCAGATGATCGGCCGCTGGGTGGCGGACGGCGAAGCGCCGGCGGATATCGCGCTGCTGGGCGAGATGGTGAAAAACATCTGCTTCGACAACGCCAAAAACTATTTCGCCATTGAACTGGCGTAGCCGTTATCCGGGACCGGTTTATGCAAAGTACGATAAAGATTCACGAGCAGGATAACGTGGCGGTGGCGCTGCGCGATCTGGCTGCCGGAGAGCGCGTTGAGCTGGAAGGCGCGGTCGTCAAACTGGCGCAGCCGGTGGCGCGCGGGCATAAATTTGCGCTCGGCCCGATCGCCGAGGGTGAAGACATCATCAAATATGGCCAGCCGATCGGCCATGCGCTCGCGGCCATTGCGCCTGGGGAGCATATTCATTCGCAAAACGTCAAAACCAACCTGAGCGATCTGGACAGCTACCGTTACCAGCCGCAGTTCCCGACGCTGCCGCCGCAGGCGGCGGATCGCGAGGTGCGGCTGTACCGACGGGCCAACGGCGAAGTGGGGATCCGCAACGAGCTGTGGATCGTGCCGACCGTCGGCTGCGTCAACGGTATCGCTCGCCAGATCCAGCAGCGTTTTTTGCAGCAAACACAGGCGGACGGGATCGACGGCGTGCATCTGTTCAGCCACCCGTTCGGCTGCTCGCAGCTGGGGCAGGATCATGCCAACACCCGCATCATGCTGCAAAACCTGGCGCGCCATCCCAACGCCGGCGCGGTACTGGTGATCGGGCTGGGTTGCGAGAACAATCAGGTGGATGCCTTTCGCGCCACGCTGGGGATAGAGGACGAGCGGCGGTTGCGCTTTATGGTGTGCCAACAGCAGGACGACGAAGTGGAGGCCGGGCTGGCGCTGTTGCACGAGCTGTATCGGGAGATGCGCCACGATCGCCGCGAGCCGGGCCGCCTGAGCGAGCTGAAGTTCGGCCTGGAATGCGGCGGTTCGGACGGGCTGTCGGGCATTACCGCCAACCCGCTGCTGGGGCGTTTTTCCGACTATGCGATCGCCAACGGCGGCACCACGGTGCTGACCGAAGTGCCGGAGATGTTCGGCGCCGAGCGCATTCTGATGAGCCGCTGCCGCGATGGAGAAACCTTCGACAAAACCGTCGACATGATCAACGATTTCAAACGCTATTTCATCGCCCATCAGCAGCCGATTTATGAGAATCCGTCGCCGGGCAACAAGGCCGGCGGCATCACCACGCTGGAGGAGAAGTCGCTTGGCTGCACCCAAAAGGCGGGGCTAAGCCAGGTGGTGGACGTGCTGAAATACGGCGAGCGGCTGCGCGTGCCGGGGCTGAATCTGCTCAGCGCGCCGGGCAACGACGCGGTGGCGACCAGCGCGCTGGCCGGCGCCGGCTGTCATATGGTGCTGTTCAGCACCGGGCGCGGCACGCCTTACGGCGGCTTTGTGCCGACGGTGAAGCTGGCCACCAACAGCGAGCTGGCGGCGAAGAAACCGCACTGGATCGATTTTGACGCCGGCAGCCTGATCCACGGCGTGGCGATGGAGACGTTGCTCAGCCGCTTCATCGATCTGATTGTCGAGATCGCCAACGGCCGCCCGGCGCGTAATGAAACCAACGACTATCGCGAGCTGGCGATCTTCAAAAGCGGGGTGACGCTGTAAAGCTGACAAAAAAGGCGCTCGAAGGAGCGCCTTTTTGATGAAGCAACGCGCGATTAACGCACCTTCAGCGGATCTTCGTTCGCCAGCCGCTGGTCTTCCGCCTGGCAGGACGCGGCGGTGAACAGCACGTCGGTGGAGGAGTTGAGGGCGGTTTCCGCCGAATCCTGCAGTACGCCGATGATAAAGCCGACCGCCACCACCTGCATCGCCACGTCGTTCGGAATGCCGAACATGTTGCACGCCAGCGGGATCAGCAGCAGCGAACCGCCGGCCACGCCGGAGGCGCCGCAGGCGCAGAGGGCCGCCACCACGCTCAACAGCAGGGCGGTCGGGACGTCCACCGCGATGCCCAGCGTGTTTACCGCCGCCAGCGTCAACACGGTGATGGTGATCGCCGCGCCGGCCATGTTGATGGTGGCGCCCAGCGGGATGGAAACCGAGTAGGTGTCCTCATTCAGGTTCAGCTTCTTGCACAGTTCCATATTCACCGGGATATTGGCGGCCGAGCTGCGGGTGAAGAAGGCGGTCACGCCGCTCTCGCGCAGGCAGGCGAACACCAGCGGATACGGGTTGCGGCGGATCTTCCAGTACACGATCAGCGGGTTGAGCACCAGCGCTACCAGCAGCATGCAGCCGATTAACACCATCAGCAGCTGGGCATAGCCCCACAGCGCGCCGAAGCCGGTTTCCGCCAGCGTGGAGGCCACCAGGCCGAAGATGCCGAGCGGCGCACAGCGGATCACCGCGCGCACCACCAGCGTGACCGCATGGGACATGTCGTTGATCAGCCCCTTGGTGGTTTCGGAAGCGTGGCGCAGCGCCAGCCCCAGCCCGACGGCCCACGCCAGAATGCCGATGTAGTTGGCGTTAATCAGCGCATGGAACGGGTTGGCCACTACGCTCATCAACAGGCCCTTCATCACGTCCACGATGCCGCCTGGCGGGGTAATGTCCGTCGCGCCGGTGGTCAGCGCCAGCGTGGAAGGGAAGATAAAGCTGACGACCACCGCCACCAGCGCGGCGGCAAAGGTGCCCAGCAGATAGAGGAACAGGATCGGGCGAATGTTGGTCTTCTGCCCCTGTTTATGGTTGGCGATCGAGGCCATGACCAGAATCAGCACCAGCACCGGCGCCACCGCTTTCAGCGCGCCGACGAACAGGGAACCGAGCAGGCCGACGGCCGCCGCGGCCGCCGGCGAAACCAGCGCCAACAGAATGCCGGCCACCAGGCCGACCATGATTTGTTTGACCAGGCTACCCTGCGTGATCTTTTGTAGTAGTTTTTGCATAGTGCTTTCTTCCTGATGTTATCTGGCCGCCGCGGCGGGAACGACACCGGGCAGCTTTATATGATTCTGTAACTAAGTGTGTTTGCCGAATCAGTATTCAGCAATCGAATGATGTTGGAAAGAGGCGGGGATGAAATTCTGAGCGCGGATCAACACTTGATAACATACTGGTTACATTTGTGTGATCGCAATAACGTTTGGCGTTTTGCGGGAATTGCCAAACAATCGCGGGGCGACTAGCGCCCCGGATAACAGATTGTGGTTATTTATTCGCCAGTCGATCGTTGCGGCGATTGACCCAGGCATTGATCAGCAAGGTGAGCGTCAGGATGCCCGCCACCACGCCGAGCGACACGCCGATCGGGATGTGGAAGAAGTCGATAATCAGCATCTTGATGCCGATAAACACCAGGATCACCGACAGGCCGTATTTCAGCATCGAGAACCGTTCCGCTACGTTGGCCAGCAGGAAGTACATGGCGCGCAGACCCATGATGGCGAACAGGTTAGAGGTCAGGACGATGAACGGATCGGTGGTTACGGCGAAGATCGCCGGAATGCTGTCCACTGCGAAGATCACGTCGCTCAGCTCGACCAGGATCAGCACCAGCACCAGCGGGGTGGCGAACAGGATGCCGTTGCGGCGCACGAAGAAGCGCTCGCCTTCCAGGCTGTCGGTCATGCGCAGGCGGCTGCGCAGCCATTTCACCAGCGGCTTGTCGCCGATTGCCGAGTCATCTTCCTTCGCCAGCGCCATCTTGATACCGGTGAACAGCAGGAAAGCGCCGAACAGATACAGCAGCCACTGGAACTGGCTGACCAGCCAACTGCCGGCGAAGATCATGATGGTCCGCAGCACGATCGCCCCCAACACGCCATAGATCAGCACTCGCCGCTGCAGGTTGGCCGGCACGGCGAAGTAGCTGAACAGCATCAGCCAGACGAACACGTTATCCACCGCCAGCGCTTTTTCGATCAGGTAGCCGGTCAGGAAGGCCAGCGCCTGGGTATCGGCGACGGCGCGCCCGGCGGTTTCATTCAGGTAGTACCAGAAACCGAAATTGAACAGCAGAGAGAGGCTGACCCACACCAGCGACCAACTGGCGGCCTGCTTCAGGGTCATGGTGTGCGCGCCTTTACGGCCCTGCAACAGGAGGTCGATTGCGAGCATCACGACTATGACGGCGGCGAAGCTGCCCCATAACCACGGTGTGCCAACGGAATTCATCATCAGAGGTATCCTTCAAAAACAAAAACGGCCAACGTCGGAAGACGCCAGCCGCTCTGTGAACGCTGCAAGCAAACCTCGCCTTCCGGCAAGGTCTCACTTACAACGTTGATGAAGGTGGTTACACCTTTGACATCAGGTTGCCCGGTAACCGGATGCTTGCGCATCGTAATGACGATTGACCGGCAATGAAGTTACTCCCCTTTGCAGAGCAGAAAGTAATGCAAAATGTGTCGGTGGTCAACGTGAATCGCGTTAGCCGGCCAACGCTTTTTGCGCGCCCAGGCTGACGACGAATCCCTGCAGCAGCAGGCGGCTGAACGGCGTGTCGCTAACCTGTTGTTGTTGCTGCTGATAGCGGGCCTGCTGCTCGGGATGCAGCTCGCCGAGCCACTGCAGATACTGGCTCATCACCGCGCCGTTGAATTCCGGGTGGAACTGGGTGGTCAGGGCATGATCGCCATAGCGCAGGATCTGGTGCGCGTCCTGCTGCGAACGCGCCAGCGTCTGCGCGCCGGCGGGCGGCGTCAGCACGCTCTGCGAGTGGATAAGGTTGGCTTTGAAGCGCGGCGGCAGCAGGGTGAGTCGCCGGTCTTCGGCCGCGGCGGGCAGCAGTTCGATCTCCAGCGTGCCTACCTCCATGCCCTGCGGGTGGTAGCCCACTTCGCCGCCGAGCGCGTAGGCCAACAGCTGGTGCCCGTAGCAGACGCCGAACAGCGGCAGTTTGATCGCCATCGCCTGGCGCAGCCACTCGGCTGCCTCTTCGCTCCACGGCAGCCGTTCGGTCACCATCGCCGGCGAGCCGGTGATGACCACGCCGCAATAGGCGGCCGGCGACAACGGCCGCTCGCCGGCGGGCAAGTGTACGATGTGCGCGCGTTCGGCGTCGATATTGCCTTGTTGCAGGAACATGCCATCAAAGTTGGCCAATTCTTGACGAATGGCCTGCGGCGCGTCGCCGGTTTGCATCACGAGCAACGGTTTCATCTCATTCTCCGTCGGCGGGGAAGACGACGCCGGTCTGGCGGCGGATATCGGTCAGCAGGCGGGCGACGATCAGCGAATTCTCCAGCCCTGGATGTTCCACCCGGTGATTTTCCACCAGCTCGGCGAAGGCCAGCGCTTCATACAGCATGGTGTTGATGTGCTGCGGCTGGCTCAGATCCTGGCGGTTGCCGCCGCGCGGCGTCAGCGCCACGCCCTGACACTCGGAAATCTTGTCGATAATCAGCGTGCCTTCCTCTCCCTGGATCTCGCTGGGGATCGCCGAGTCGCTGACCTTGGAATGGGAAAGCGTGACGTCGAAATCGCCGTAGTTCAGGCAGACGGTGCCGTGGGCGTCCACACCGGTTTCCAGCAGCGTGGCGCTGGCGAGCACCGACTGCGGCGCGCCGAACAGCGCCACCGCGCTGGCCAGGCAGTAGTAGCCGATATCCATGATGGAGCCGTTGGAGAACTGCGGGTTAAACGTGTTGGGGTTCTCGCCGGCCAGGTAGCGCGGGTAGCGCGAAGAGTATTGGCAGTAGTTGATGAAGGCTTTGCGCAGCCGGCCGACTTTCGGCAATGCCTGCTGCAGCGCCAGAAAATTCGGCAGATAGGCGCTTTTGAACGCTTCGAACAGCACCACCTGATTTTCCCGCGCGCAGGCCGCCAGCTGTTCCGCTTCGCGCTGGTTGGAGGCCAGCGGTTTTTCGCAGATCACGTGCTTTTTATGGCGCAGGAACAGCAGCGATTGCGGGCAATGCAGGGAATTGGGGCTGGCGATATACACCGCGTCTATGGCGTCGGACTGGGCCATCGCCTCGAGAGAGTCGAAAAACTGCGTGACCTGATAGTTGGCGCCAAACGCCTGCGCCTGTTCCAGCGAGCGTGAATACACGGCGCTCAGCTTGAGTTTGCCGCTTTCATGGGCGGCATCAATAAAACGTTCCGTAATCCAGTTGGTGCCGACGACGGCAAAGCGAATCATGGCGAGCTCCGGTCCAGGCTTAAAACCGCAGATTATCACGCCCTCATTCGCTATGCATACAGCTCGCCGAACAGCGAAAGGTGCGTCAGATACAGCCGGGTATCGAACTCCAGCTGGTGGTAATCCGGTTCCATATGGCAGCACAGGCTGTAGAACGCCTTGTTGTGATCTTTCTCTTTCAGGTGCGCCAGCTCATGCACTACGATCATGCGCAGGAACGGCTCGGGCGCGACCTTGAACACTGTCGCCACGCGGATTTCCGCCTTGGCTTTCAGCTTGCCGCCCTGCACGCGCGAGATGGCGGTATGCAGGCCAAGCGCGTGCTTCATGACGTGGATCTTGCTGTCGTAAGCCACCTTGCTCAGCGGCTGGGCGTTGCGCAGATACTGGTTTTTCAGATCGACGGTAAACTGATACAGCGACTTGTCGGTGGTGCAGTCGTGCACCTGCGGATAGCGCTGCAGCAGCACGTCTCCCAGCCGGTTCTGGTGGATCAATTGCTGCACCTGGCTTTGCAGATGCGCCGGGTAGCCTTGCAGGTAAGCGAGCTCGATGTCATGCATGAGTGATATTGCGTCCCAGTATTTCTTTGATTGGCCGCAGCCGCACACGCTGCGCATCGGCCTGTCTGGCCTCCCAGCGATCGTGCGCCGCCTGCAGGTTCAGCCAAAAGTCGGCGGTCGTTTCGAACAGATCGGCAAACAGGTTGGCCTCGGCAACGCTCATGCGTCGATGCCCATTGCACAGGCGGTTAACGGTGGCGCGGGTGACGCCCAACACCTTCGCCAGTTCTTCCTGGCCGATGCCCAACGGCGTTAAATACTCTTCCTGCAGCACTTCCCCCACCGTGGTGGGTTCGCGAGTCGTGGTTTCCAACATGGGTTCTCCCTCGTTCAGGTATCTTGGTGAGGATCGAGGTAAATTCTTTCAGCGGCATCATGTCGCCACTGGAACATCAGCCGCCAGTGCATATTAACGCGCAGACTTGACCACCCCTGAAACGGCCCGGATAGCCGCTTGTAATAGTTGCCCGTGGGGTGATGCAAATCCCGCTCTTGCTGCGCGGCCGCCAACATATCGAGCTTTCTGGCCAACTGCCGTTCGAGCATGCCGGGAATCAGACGGCTGCGCCTGCCTTCCAGATAGAACTGTTCCAGATAGCGATCGCGGAAAGATTTAATCATGCTTCCCCCTTCCATAGGGATTGGCAGTGTAACATTTAAAGTTACACTCCGTCAGGTTAAAAAAACGTCAACATGGACGTGCGAGCAAGGAAGGTTAATGTTGTTAAAGGGGAAAAGGGGCGTGGGTTTTCAGATACGCGGCGCAATACGCAATTTATCCGAAAAAACATTTTACTGACGGGCGTTTTTAGGGGATAAACAGCCCAAATTTTATCAGTCAGGAGGGGCAATGAGCCAACTCGATCTGGGAACACAGCAACTTGAGCTGGAGCGTTATCCCCAACAGGAAGAATCCACCCAGCTGCAGGCGTGGGAAGCAGCGGACGAATATCTGCTGCAACAGCTTGAAAATGTAGATATCGGCGGCCGCCCGGTGCTGATTTTCAACGATAACTTCGGCACCCTGGCCTGCGCGCTGCACGCGCATCGTCCTTACAGCGTCAGCGACTCGTACATGAGCCAGTTGGCGACGCGCCACAACCTCAAGCTCAACGGTCTGGATCCCGAGCAGGTCACGCTGCTGGACAGCCTGGCCGAGCTGCCGGCGGCGCCGGCAGTGGTGCTGATTCGCGTGCCGAAAGCGCTGGCGCTGCTGGAACAGCAGCTGCGCGCGCTGCGCCACGTCGTGACCGAAGACACGCTGATCGTCGCCGGCGCCAAAGCCCGCGACGTGCATACCTCGACGATGCAGCTGTTTGAAAAGGTGCTGGGCCCGACGCGCACCAGCCTGGCGTGGAAGAAGGCGCGCCTGATTTTCTGCCAGGCGGCGGACATCGTCCCGCCGGCGGCGGCGGAAACCACCAACTGGACGCTGGACGGCACCGATTGGCTGATCCACAACCACGCCAACGTCTTCTCGCGCGGCAGCCTGGATATCGGCGCGCGCCTGTTTATGGAGCATCTGCCGCGCGGCCTGAACGGCCATATCGTCGATCTGGGCTGCGGCAACGGTGTGATTGGCCTGACGGCGCTGGCGCAGAATCCGGACGCGCAGGTGACTTTCGTCGATGAATCCTACATGGCGGTGGCCTCCAGCGAGCTGAACGTGGAGCACAACCTGCCGCAAGAGCTGGACCGCTGTCATTTTGAGGTGAACAACGCGCTGGCAGGCATCGAGCGTGAAAGCGTGCAGGCGGTGCTGTGCAACCCGCCGTTCCACCAGCAACACGCCATTACCGATCACACCGCCTGGCAGATGTTCTGCGACGCCAAGCGCTGCCTGCAAGTGGGCGGCGAACTGCGCATCGTCGGCAACCGTCACCTCGACTACCATCAGAAGCTCAAGCGCCTGTTCGGCAACTGCACGCTGGTGGCCTCGAACAAGAAGTTCGTGATCTTGAGAGCGGTGAAATCCGGCGCGCGTCGCTGAGCGTGAATAACAAGGGGCGCCGGGCGCCCCTTTTTTACAGCGCCATCGCCAACCGCGTACCCTGATCGATCGCGCGGCGGGCGTCCAGCTCGGCGGCCACGTCGGCGCCGCCGATCAGGTGCACGGTTTTCCCCATCGCCAGCAGTGGTTGCTGCAGTTCGCGGCGCGGTTCCTGCCCGGCGCAAATGACCACCGTGTCCACCGGTAGGCAGCTGTCTTGCTCGGCGCGGGTGATGTGCAGCCCTTCGTCGTCGATCAGCCGATAGCTGACGCTGTTGAGCATCTTCACGCCGCGCATCGCCAGGCTGGCGCGGTGGATCCAACCGGTGGTTTTGCCCAGGCCTTCGCCCACTTTGCTGGTTTTGCGCTGCAACAGGTAGATTTGCCGGGCGGCGCGCGGCGCCTGCGGGCCTTGCTCAGCCAGCCCGCCGCGCTGTTCAAGGCGGCCATCGATGCCCCATTCGCGGTTGAATTCCGCCTGATCCAGGCTGCTGGACACGCCGTGCTGGCTAAGGTACTCGGCGGTATCGAAGCCGATGCCGCCGGCGCCGACGATCGCCACCCGCTGGCCGACCGGTTTTTTATCGCGCAGCACGTCCAGATAGCTCAGCACCTTGGCGTGCCCGATGCCGGGGATGTCCGGGGTGCGCGGCACGATGCCGCAGGCGAGGATCACCTCATCGAATTCGCTTAAATCCGCCGCCTCGACCTTGACGCCCAGTTTGACCGTCACTTCACGCAGCGCCAGCTGGCGGCGGAAGTAACGCAGCGTTTCATGGAATTCTTCCTTGCCGGGGATCTGCTTGGCGATGTTGAACTGGCCGCCGATCTGCTCGGCGGCGTCGAACAGCGTCACCTGATGGCCACGGCTGGCGGCGGTGGTGGCGAAGGCCAGCCCGGCAGGGCCGGCGCCGACCACCGCCAGTTTTTTCGGTTTTTCCGCCATCGTCAGCGGCATTTCGGTTTCGCGGCAGGCGCGCGGGTTGACCAGACAGGAAGTCAGCTTGCCTTCAAAAATCTGGTCGAGACAGGCCTGGTTGCAACCGATGCAGGTATTGATCTCGTCGGCGCGCCCCTCGGCGGCTTTCTGCACAAAGGCGGCGTCGGCGAGGAACGGACGCGCCATCGACACCATGTCGGCGCAGCCGTCCGCCAGCACCTGCTCGGCCACCGCCGGATCGTTGATGCGGTTGGTGGTGATCAGCGGGATGCTGACCTTGCCCATCAGCTTGCGGGTCACCCAGCTGAATCCGGCGCGCGGCACCATGGTGGCGATGGTCGGAATACGCGCTTCGTGCCAGCCGATGCCGGTATTGATGATCGTGGCGCCCGCCTGTTCGATCGCCAGCGCCAGCTGCTCGATCTCCTCCCAGCTGGAGCCGTCTTCCACCAGATCGAGCATCGATAGCCGGTAGATCAGAATGAATTCCGGGCCCACCGCCTGGCGTACCGCCCTGACGGTTTCGACGGCGAAGCGCATGCGGTTGGTGAAGCTGCCGCCCCATTGGTCGTCGCGCTGATTGGTGCGCGTCGTCAAGAATTGGTTGATCAGATAGCCCTCGGATCCCATCACCTCAACGCCGTCATAGCCGGCCTGCTGCGCCAGCGCCGCGCAGCGGGCGAAGTCGGCGATAGTCTGCTCGATCTCCGCTGCGCTGAGTGCGCTCGGCGTAAACGGGTTGATCGGCGCCTGCAGCGCGGAAGGGGCCACCAGCTTGGGTTGATAGCTGTAGCGGCCGGTGTGCAGGATCTGCAGCGCAATTTTGCCGCCCGCCCGGTGGACGGCTTCAGTCACCGGGCGGTGGTGAGGCAATTGCGCCTCGCTGTTGAGGATCGATCCGCCGCGAAACACCACGCCCTGTTCGTTCGGGGCAATGCCGCCGGTGACGATCAGCGCCACGCCGGCGGCGGCGCGCTCGGCATAGAACGCGGCCAGGCGCTGCGGGCCGTCGGGCAGCTCTTCCAGGCCGGTATGCATCGATCCCATCAGCACTCGGTTTTTCAGAGTGGTGAAGCCGAGATCCAGCGGCGCCAGCAGGTGAGGGTAATTGCTCATTGCACTCTCCATCGGGTGAAATCGGGGCCCGTTGTTATAATTATGTGAACAAAAGTGGTCGGATGAGATAAATCTAGCCGTTGTCGCGTCGCTTGGGAATTTGCGTTGCGCCGAATGTGATAGATGTCATGAATCTCAGACTCTGTTTGCATAACGAACAAAAGATCGGTTAGCCTTTACGCGTTGCAAATTCCTTCTCTCTGCGGAGCCATTACCGAAAATGAACACCCACACCTGTTGATATCTGGTCCCACGCCGTGCGCTCTCGCGCCCTGTGGGGATGTTTTGATCTCATTCAGGAGTGCTTATGGCTCATTTTGCGCAGTCCCCTTATTTCGTTTTACATCAACTGACCTGCCAATTTGCTGACGGCGAAACGCTGTTCGGCCCGCTGGATCTCGCTTTCGACCGGCAGCGCTGCGGCCTGGTAGGGCGCAACGGCGTCGGCAAAACCCAGCTGCTGCGCCTGATCGCCGGGCTGGATCAACCGGGCAACGGGCACGTCGAATCTCATGCCGCAGTAGCTTACGTTGCACAGCAGCCGGAGATCGCCGCGGACACCACGCTGGCCCAGCTGTTGGGCTATGGCGAGGCGTTCGCCGCGCTGGCGCGTATCGAGCAGGGGCGGCCGCTGGCGGACGATATCGATCGTCTGGAAGGGCGATGGGATCTCCACGATCGCCTGCAAAACGCCTTCGCCGCCGCCGGGCTGCCGGCCTTCGATCCGTTGCGATCCGCCAGTTCGCTGAGCGGCGGCGAGCGGATGCGCGCGGCGCTGTGCGGCGCCTTGCTCGGCGAAGCGGATTTTCTGCTGCTGGACGAACCGACCAACCACCTCGACAGCGCCGGCCGCGCCTGGCTGTATCAGCAGCTGGATCAGTGGCGCGGCGGGTTGCTGATCGCCAGCCATGACCGGCAGCTGCTGGCGCGCATGGAGCGCATCGTCGAACTGACGCCCGGCGCGCTGCGCAGCTACGGCGGCAACTATGATGACTACCGGCGGCAGCGCGATGCGCAGCAGCAGGCGGCGCGCGCCGATCTGGAGCATGCGCGCGAGGAGCGCCGCCGCACCCGCGCCCGCCAACAGAAAGAGCACGACATGAGCCAGCGGCGCTCGGCGCAAACGCTGCGCGTCGTCGATACGCTGAATATCGCCTCTTTCGAGCGGGTGGCCTACAAGTCGGCGGCGAAGGAGAGCCTCGGCACGCTGCGCAAACAGCATCAGGATCGGCGCGACAGCCTCGATGCGGCGGTGCGCGAAGCCTACCAGCGGGTGGAAGAGGAACAGCCGGTGTTGCTGGCGCTGCCGGGCAGTGAAGTGAGCGCGAACAAGCAGGTGCTGGTGCTCGAGCGGCTGCAGCTGCCGTTCGTCAGCGCGCCGCCGCTCGATCTGCGTATCGACGGCCCGATGCGCGTCGCGTTGACCGGCCCCAACGGCTGCGGCAAATCCACCCTGCTGAAGACTCTTCTCGGTCAGCTGACGGCGCTTTCCGGCTATTGTCATTGTCCGCTGTCGACCGCCTACCTCGATCAAACCCTATCGCAGCTCGACCCGGGCCTGTCGGTGATGGAGCATCTGGGGCTACAGGATTCGCCGCTGGCGGAAGGCGCGTTGCGCACCCGGCTGGCGCAGCTGCAGCTTGGCGCGAATCGCATCGCGTTGCCGCTGGGCTCGCTCAGCGGCGGTGAAAGGCTCAAGGCGGCGCTGGCCTGTGCGCTGTGGCGGCGCCAACCGGCGCAGCTGCTGTTGCTCGATGAGCCGACCAACCACCTGGATCTGGCGTCGTCGTTGGCGATCGAAACCGCACTGGCGGATTTTCCCGGCGCGATGATGGTGGTGTCGCACGACGAAGACTTCCTGCAGGCGCTGCGGCCGACGCATCGCCTGAACCGGCAGGCGGATGGCTGGCGGCTTCAGGCCTGGTGAGGCAGGCGGGCGGCATTCTGACTTAGTGCGGGGCGTTGATGCACGTAAGCAGTTGGGTGAAGGCGGCGGCCATCTGCTCTTCCGGCACGCAGGCAAAGCCCATCAGCAGGCCGCGTCGGCGGTTGGGCAGCATGTAATAGCGCGACAGCGGCCGCACCAGCACCCCGCGCGCGCCGGCGGCGGCGGCGATCGCCACGTCGTCGGCCTCGTCCGGCAGGTTGAGGATCAGGTGCAATCCGGCGTTGCTGTTGAACTCGCTGAGCGCCTGCTTGCCGAGGTGCTGTTCGATCAACCCGGTCAGGAAGGCGCGCCGCCGGGCGTACAGCAGCCGCATGCGGCGGATATGCGCGGTGTAGTGTCCCTCTTGGATAAATTCCGCCAGCGCGCTCTGGATCAGCAGGTGCCCGCCGCGGTACAGCTCGGCGTGGGCGGTTTTCAGCGGCTGCACCAGCGGCGGCGGCAACACCACATAGCCGAGGCGCAGCGCCGGATAGAGCGTCTTGCTGAAGGTGCCGATGTAGATCACCGGCGCGTCGGCTTCCAGCCCTTGCAGCGCCGGGATCGGTTGGCCGGAAAAGCGGAATTCGCTGTCGTAGTCGTCCTCGACGATCCAAGCGCCGGCGTTGCGCGCAAGCGCCAGCAGCCGTTGGCGGCGCGCCAGGCTCATCACCGAACCGAGCGGATACTGGTGCGACGGGGTGACAAAGATCAGGCGCGGCGGGTTGACCGGCTGCTCCGGCGGCACCAGCCCGGCCTCGTCCACCGCCAGCGGGCAGATGTTCAGCGCATTGATGCGCAGGATATTGCGGATCCCCCAATAGCCCGGCTCTTCGATCCAGGCGTCATCCCCCGGATTGCACAACATGCGCGTCACCAGATCGATCGCCTGATGGATGCCTTCAGTGATCAGGATCTGTTCCGGCGAGCAGCGCACCGAGCGCGCCACCCGTAAATACTCCACCAACGCATGCTGCAGCTCCGGGCTGCCGCCCTGATTGCTGTAGGTCAGCCGTTGCGGCGTCGGGCGGCGGCTGAGGCGCGCCTGGATCTTGCTGAACAGCTGATGAGGAAAGGCGTTGACGTCGGGGACGCCGGGAATAAACGCCCCCCACTGTTTGGGGCTGGCGCTGGCGTGATGCAGCAGCGTGGCGCCGCGCTCCGACAGGTCGACGCGCCGCGGTTGCCCGCTGCCGTCCGCCGAAGCGCCGCCGGTGGAGAGGCAACTGTCCGGCACCGTGTCGGCGACGAAGGTGCCGCTGCCGGCGCGCGCCGACACGTAGCCTTCCGCCAGCAGTTGTTCATAAACGGTTAACACAGTGTTGCGGGACAGGCTGAGCTCCTGTGCCAGATCGCGCGAGGCGGGCAGGCGGCTGGAGGGCGGCAGGCTGCCGTCGAGAATGCTGGTGCGGATCGCGTTGTAAAGCCGCTTGTGCAGCTTGTCATCGGGCTGTTCGCCGAGGCGCTGCAGCAACAGATCACCACTCAATGAGCGCAATTGGATCCCTCAATTATTCGTAACTGGCACTCGATTATAGGGCCACATCCTGTGTAAATAAACGGCATTGTTTCACGAATGTGAACGAAACGTGTAACTGGCATCGACCGGAGAGAACAGCATGAAAAACGCAGAATTGAACCAACGCCGTCAGGACGCCACCCCGCGCGGAGTGGGCGTGATGTGTGGTTTTTACGCCGAGCGTGCAGAGAACGCCACGCTGTGGGATGTGGAAGGCAAAGAAGTGATCGACTTCGCCTCGGGGATCGCCGTGCTGAACACCGGCCACCGTCACCCGAAGGTGATCGCCGCGATTGAAAAGCAGCTGCAGGCCTTCACTCACACCGCCTATCAGATCGTTCCTTACGAAAGCTATGTCTCGTTGGCGGAGCGCATCAACCAGCGCGCGCCGATCGCCGGCCCGTGTAAAACCGCCTTCTTCACCACCGGCGCGGAAGCGGTGGAAAACGCGGTGAAGATCGCCCGCGCTTATACCGGCCGCCCGGGGTTGATCACCTTCGGCGGCGGCTTCCACGGCCGCACCTACATGACCATGGCGCTGACCGGCAAAGTGGCGCCTTACAAACTGGGCTTTGGCCCATTCCCCGGTTCGGTGTTCCACGGCCAGTACCCGAACGCGCTGTACGGCGTGACCACCGAAGACGCGATGAACAGCCTGGACCGCCTGTTTAAAGCGGATATCGATCCCAAGCAGGTGGCGGCCATTGTGCTGGAGCCGGTGCAGGGCGAGGGCGGGTTCAACGTGGCGCCGGCCGATTTCATGCAGGCGCTGCGCGCGCTGTGCGACCAGCACGGCATCCTGCTGATCGCCGACGAAGTGCAGACCGGCTTCGCCCGTACCGGCAAGCTGTTCGCCATGGAGCACTACAGCGTTAAGCCCGATTTGATCACTATGGCGAAAAGCCTGGCAGGCGGCATGCCGCTGTCGGCGGTGGCGGGCCGCGCCGAGGTGATGGATGCGCCGGCGCCGGGCGGGCTGGGCGGCACCTATGCCGGTAACCCGCTGGCGGTGGCCGCCGCGCACGCGGTGCTGGACGTGATCGAAGAAGAGCAGCTGTGCCAGCGCGCTCAGCGCTTGGGCCAACACCTGGTGGAAGTGCTCCAGCAGGCGCGTAAAACCAGCCCGGCGATCGCCGATGTGCGCGCGCAGGGATCGATGGTGGCGGTGGAGTTCAACGATCCGGCTACCGGTAAACCTTCAGCCGATGTCACCCGTCAGGTGCAGCAGAAGGCGATGGAGGAAGGGCTGCTGCTGCTGAGTTGTGGCGTGAACGGCAACGTGATCCGCTTCCTCTACCCGCTGACCATCCCGGACGATCAGTTCACCAAGGCGATGGGCATTCTGTCCCGCGCGCTGGCCCACTAAGGAGCGAACGGCATGAAATTGAATAATCCCGAGCTGTTGCGCAGCCAGTGTCTGATCAACGGCGAATGGTGCGACGCCCTGAGCGGCAAGCGCGAAGCGGTGATCAACCCGGCCACCGGCGCCGAGCTGGCCAGCATTCCGCTGGTCAGCGAAGAGGAAACCCAGCAGGCGATCGCAGCGGCGCAGCGGGCGCAAAACGACTGGAAACAGCTGACCGCCAAGCAGCGTTCCGCGCTGCTGCTGGCCTGGGCCGATAAGGTGCTGGCCTCGCAGGAGGATCTGGCGCAGCTGATGACCGCCGAGCAGGGCAAATCGCTGGCGGAAGCGCGCGGCGAAGTGGCCTACGCCGCGTCGTTCATCACCTGGTTCGCCGAAGAGGCCAAACGGGTGGACGGCGCGGTATTGCAGGCGCCGCAGGCTTCGCAGCGCCTGGTGGTGGTGAAGCAGCCGATCGGCGTGTGCGCGGCCATCACCCCGTGGAATTTCCCGGCGGCGATGATCACCCGCAAGGTGGCGCCGGCGCTGGCGGCCGGTTGCGCCATCATCGTCAAACCGGCCGAGCAAACGCCGCTGACCGCGCTGGCGTTGGCCAAGCTGGCGCAGGACGCCGGCATTCCCGCCGGCGTGTTGCAGGTGGTGACTGGCGAAGCGGCGCAGGTGGGCAAGGTACTGTGCGACAGCCCGGTGGTGCGCAAACTGAGCTTTACCGGCTCGACCGAGGTCGGCCGCATTCTGATGGCGCAGTGCGCGCCGAGCATCAAGAAACTGTCGCTGGAGCTGGGCGGCAATGCGCCGGTCATCGTGTTCGACGACGCTAATCTGGACGCGGCGGTGGCGGGCATCATGGCCTCCAAGTTCCGCAACAGCGGCCAGACCTGCGTGTGCGCCAACCGCATCTACGTGCAGGACGGCATCTACGAGCGGCTGGCGGAGAAGCTGGTGGCGGCGGTCGAGCAGTTGAAAGTCGGCGACGGCAGCCAGGAAGGCACCACTCAGGGGCCGCTGATCGACAGTGATGCGGTGGCGAAGGTGCAGAGCCACATCGATGACGCGCTGATCAAAGGGGCGCAGATCGCCACCGGCGGCCAGCCGCACGCGCTGGGCGGCACCTTCTTCCAGCCGACGGTGGTGACCGGCGTGACGCAGAAGATGCGCTTCGCCAAAGAAGAGACCTTCGGGCCGGTGGCGCCGCTGTTCCGCTTCCATGACGAGGCGGAAGCCATCGCCATGGCCAACGACACCGAATTCGGCCTGGCCGCCTACCTGTTCACGCAGAACGCCGCGCGCCAGTGGCGGGTGCCGGAAGCGCTGGAGTACGGCATGGTCGGCATCAACACCGGGCTGATTTCCAACGAAGTGGCGCCGTTCGGCGGCGTGAAACAGTCAGGGCTCGGGCGTGAAGGATCGCGCTACGGGATAGAAGAATATCTGGAGCTGAAATACCTGTGTATCGATGTGAGTTGTTGAGCGTCAGGACGTTAACCCATCCCGGCGGCCAGCGTCGCCGGGCGATAAAGGATGATGCATGTCTGATAATATCTCTGTTTCTCCGGCGCTTGCCGCCGGGGTGCGAGCATCTGCACCCGCCAAATCGTTAAGTTTCCTCGAAGGGGTGGCGATGATCGTCGGCACCAACATCGGCGCCGGGGTGCTCTCCATCGCCTATGCCTCCAGCAAGGCCGGTTTCCTGCCGCTGCTGTTCTGGCTGGTGCTGGTGGGGAGCCTGACCACCATCACCATGCTGTACGTCGCTGAATCCACGCTGCGCACCCGCGCGCATCTGCAGCTGAGCGGTCTGGCGAAGCGCTACGTCGGCGGGCTGGGCGCCTGGTTGATGTTCGCTTCGGTGTGCGTCAACAGCGTCGGGGCGCTCACCGCCTATATGACCGGCAGCGGCAAGCTGCTGCAATCGCTGTTCGGCATCTCGCCGGCGCTGGGCAGCCTGCTGTTCTTCGTACCCGCTGCCGGCGTGCTGTACCTCGGTTTGAAAGCGATCGGCCGCGGCGAGAAGTTCATCAGCATCGGCATGGTGGTGATGTTGACCGCGCTGGTGGCGGCGACGCTGCTGAAAGACACCACTCAGATGCGCAACCTGCTGGACGGCGACTGGCGCTATATGGTGCCGGTGTTCAACGTGGTGGTGTTCTGCTTCTCGGCGCAGTACATCGTGCCGGAGATGGCGCGCGGCTTTGCCGACAAGCCGGAACAGCTGCCGAAGGCGATCATCGTCGGCATGGCGGTGACCTTCATTCTGCTGGCGGCGGTGCCGATGTCGGTGATTGCGCTCAGCGGGCTGGATGACATCTCCGACGTGGCCACCATTTCCTGGGGCCAGGCGCTGGGGCAGTGGGCGTTCTTCTCCGCCAACATCTTCGCGCTGTGCGCGATGTTGACCTCGTACTGGGGATTGGGCGGCAGCTTCCTGACCAATATTTTCGACAAGTTCCGGCTGGGCAACGACGAGCTGCCGCTGCGCCGCTTCGGCGTGCTGCTGCTGGTGGTGGTGCCGCCGTTCGCGCTGGCCTACAGCGGGCTGGTGTCGTTCGTCAACGCGCTCTACTTCGCCGGGGTGTTCAGCGGGGTGATCCTGTCGATCATGCCGATGCTGATCCTTCGTGGCGCGCGCAAACACGGCGACCAAACCCCACGCTGGCAGTGCAACTGGATCACGCACCCGCTGCTGCAGATCAGCATTGTGTTGCTGTACCTGGCCAGCGCGGTGTACGCCATCGCTTCATTGTTAGGCTATCTGCCCTCTGGATGGTGATTTGCCTTCCCTCAAGCAGTGATGTTGTTTCTCGGCATTGAGAACGGCGGCGTCGTGGCCGCCGATTTTTTTCTCACGCGCGCCGCTTTTCCGACAACGCCAGCCAGGCCTGCACCGACGGGCGCTGCCACTGCTTGTGCGCATAGTGGCGCACGCGCTCCGGCACCGGATCGCCGTGCATCACCAGCCGGTTGAGCATCAGCGCCAGATCGGTGTCGGCGATGCACCACTCCCTGAACAGATTGTCCTGCCCGTGGCTCAGCAGTTTTTCCACGGCGGCGATCAGCTTGCGCGCGGCCTGTTGAGCCGCTTCGGACAGCGGCGGGAACTTGCCGTTGTTGAACACCACCTCGGTCGAACGCTCGGCGCGGATCGGCAGCAGATCGCTGCGCAGCCAGGCCTGGATCTCGCGCGCTTTGGCGCGCAGCTTCACGTCGCGCGGGTATACGGCGTGGGCTGGATGGATGTCTTCCAGGTATTCGGCGATCGCCGAAGACTCCGAGAGCTGGAACTCGCCGATCGCCAGCGTCGGCACCCGGCGGGTGAGCGACAGCGCCGCGTAGGCCGCCTCTTTGTTCTCTTCTTTCGCCAGGTCCACCGGCTTCACGGTGAACGGAATGCCTTTTTCCGTCAGCACGACAAAGGCGGACATGGCGTACGGGCTGAAAAATTCACTGTCGGTATAAAGCTCGGTGATCGGTTGAGACATCGGCGGTTCCTCGGGGTTAAGGGGGGAACATTCATCATTGTTGAGGGGAGGCTAAAAATCAATCTGTTAGCCTAAAAGTTCTTTTATGACGCGGCGGACGGCGGTGCTGGCCATCGGCACGAGGCGTTGATGCAGGGGGAGCTGTTCGATATCGATGAGGACGATCTGCAGGAGATCCTGCTGCGCGCCGAGCAGCTGGCGCATCAGCGGCAAAGCAAGACCGCCTGATCAGCCCAGCGTTTTGCGGTAAAACACCACCCGTTCCGTTTCGGCAAAGCCCAGCGCGGCATGCAGGCGCTGGGAGTCCAGATTGGCGATATCGGTATCCGATGCCAGCTCGCTGCAGCCTTGCTGCTTGGCCCATTCCTGCACCTGTGCGATCAATCGCGTGGCCCAGCCCTGGCGGCGGGCGCGTTCGACGGCATAGATACCTTCCAGAAACGCCACCGGCGACGACTCGCAGCCGTTGACGTAATCGTAGCGCAGCGCCACTTCGGCAAAGCCGATGAAAGCGCCGTCCACCCCTCGCGCCATAAACGCGGTGTGGTGCGGCGAAGCCAATATTTCGCGCATCTCCGCGCGGTGCTCTTCAGGCGAACTGGATGGCCACAGCGCCGCGCGCAGCGCCAGCCAGGCGTCGAGGTTGTCGTGGTCGCAGATGACGATCATGCGGGATCCTTATGAGTCGGAATAAATCAGGCATGCCGAAAGAGAAGTGTGGCACGGCGGCGGGAAACAAAAAAGCCACCCCAAACAGGATGGCTTGTAAGGCTGTGAAAACAGCAAAAATTTGGTGGCCCCTGTTGGGTTTGAACCAACGACCAAGCGATTATGAGTCGCCTGCTCTAACCACTGAGCTAAGGGGCCAAGCCGCGAGATTATAGGGAATCCTTAAGCGGCGGTCTACTGTTACCCGCCCGTATGTTGCTTTTCTGCACAGTTCTAGCCTGTTGTAATTGCTGGCGGATTTTGCGATAACCGCAGTAAATCCCTGCAATGGACTCACGATACTCATGGAACTTCTGGCGCCTGACCTGCGGGTGGTGTTTTGCGGCATCAATCCCGGCCTTTCTTCCGCCCATCAAGGCTACCCTTTCGCCAACGGCAGCAACCGCTTCTGGAAGGTGATCCATCAGGCCGGTTTTACCGAGCGCCAGCTGGCGCCGGAGCAGTGGCAGCAACTGAAGGATAACGGCTGCGGCATCACCGCGCTGGTGGCGCGCCCGACGGTGGCGGCCAGCGAGCTGTCGCGCGACGAGTTGCGCAGCGGCGGTGAGGCGCTGCAAGAGAAGATCCTGCGCTACCAGCCGCGCGCGCTGGCGATTTTAGGCAAGCAGGCGTTCACCACCGCCTTCGGGGTGAAAAACGCGCCCTGGGGCAAGCAGGCTATGATGCTGGGGCAAACCGAGGTGTGGGTATTGCCCAACCCCAGCGGGTTGAACCGCGCCACGCTGGAGCAGCTTACCGCCAGCTATCGTGAGCTGTTCCTGGCGCTGCAATGACATAAGGGAGTGTGCGATGACATCGATGATGAAAGGCTGTTTGATGGCGCTGCTGTTGGTGACCGGCGCCGCGCAGGCGGGGCATTCGCCGCAGGAAGCGCGCAACAAGCAGAACGTGCTGGAGTTTTATCGGCAGGGGCTCAACAACAAGGATTTTGCGGCGGCGCGGCCGTTTTTGGGTGAGCAGTACAAGCAGCATAACCCCAATGCCCAAGACGGCGTGGAGGGATTTCGTCAATTTGTCGAGCTGCTGAAAACGCGTTACCCCAACTCGCACAGCGAGATTAAACAGGCGTTCGTCGACGGCGACTACGTGATCCTGCATGTGGAGGTCAGCGGACGCGAGGCCGGCAAGACCGCGGCGATCGTCGATATCTTCCGTCTCGACAGCGCCGGAAAAATCGTCGAGCACTGGGACGTGACGCAGCCGGTGCCGGAGAAGACCGCCAGCGGCAACAGCATGTTCTGAGGCATAAAAAAACCCCGGCAGGCCGGGGTTTTTGTTTTTGATGCGGCAGCCGGACTTAGTCGTCCAGGAAGCTGCGCAACACTTCGGAGCGGCTTGGGTGACGCAGCTTGCGCAGCGCCTTGGCTTCGATCTGACGGATACGCTCACGGGTAACGTCAAACTGCTTGCCTACCTCTTCCAGCGTGTGGTCGGTGTTCATGTCGATACCGAAACGCATGCGCAGCACTTTCGCTTCGCGCGCGGTCAGGCCGGCCAGCACGTCGTGGGTGGCGGAACGAAGGCTTTCCGAGGTCGCGGAATCCAGCGGCAGCTCGAGGGTAGTATCCTCGATGAAGTCGCCCAGATGCGAATCTTCGTCGTCGCCGATCGGTGTTTCCATCGAGATTGGCTCTTTGGCGATCTTCAGCACCTTGCGGATCTTGTCTTCCGGCATCAGCATGCGCTCGGCCAGCTCTTCCGGCGTCGGCTCGCGGCCCATCTCTTGCAGCATCTGGCGCGAAATACGGTTGAGCTTGTTGATGGTCTCAATCATATGCACCGGAATACGGATGGTGCGCGCCTGGTCGGCGATGGAGCGGGTGATAGCCTGACGGATCCACCAGGTGGCGTATGTCGAGAACTTGTAGCCGCGGCGGTATTCGAACTTGTCTACCGCTTTCATCAGGCCGATGTTGCCTTCCTGGATCAGATCCAGGAACTGCAGGCCGCGGTTGGTGTATTTCTTGGCGATGGAAATAACCAGACGCAGGTTGGCCTCAACCATCTCTTTCTTCGCGCGGCGGGCTTTCGCTTCACCGATCGACATGCGACGGTTGATGTCTTTGACTTGCTCGATGGTCAGGCCGGTTTCTTCTTCGATCTGACGCAGTTTCTGCAGGCTGCGCTGCACGTCTTCAGCAACGTCTTTCAGCTTTTCCGACCATGGCTTGGCCATCGCCAGCGCGGCTTCGAACCAGGAATCGCTGGTTTCGTTGCCGGCGAACAGGGTGACGAAGTTTTTCTTCGGCATTTTGCACTGTTCAACGCACAGCTTCATGATGATGCGTTCCTGGGTGCGAACGCGGTCCATCATGGTGCGCATGCTGTTGACCAGGAAGTCGAACTGTTTCGGCACCAGGCGGAACTGCTTGAACACTTCAGACAGCTTCAGGATCTCGTCCGCGGCGCTGGCATGGCTGCGGCCGTTTTTCTTGATCATCTGACGGGTTGCTTCGTACTGATCGCGCAGCTCGGCGAACTTCTGACGCGCCAGCTCAGGATCGATGCTGTTGTCGTCTTCGGTATCGTCGTCTTCGGCGTCCTCATCTTCGTCGTCGTCGTCTTGCTCTTCGCTCGACAGTTCGGAACCGATGTGGGTGGCGGTTGGGGCGATGTCCTCTTCCGCGTTAGGATCGACGAAGCCGGTGATCAGGTCGGACAGGCGCGCTTCGCCCGCTTCGACGCGATCGTACTGCTCAAGCAGATAGGTGATGGCTTCCGGGTATTCGGCAACCGAGCACTGAACCTGGTTGATGCCGTCTTCGATGCGCTTGGCGATGTCGATTTCGCCTTCGCGCGTCAGCAGTTCGACGGTACCCATTTCGCGCATGTACATGCGCACCGGGTCGGTGGTGCGGCCGATTTCGGATTCCACGCTGGACAGAACCTGTGCGGCGGCTTCTTCCGCATCTTCGTCCGTGCTGTTCGAGTTTTCGGCGAGCAGCAGGTCATCGGCGTCCGGTGCTTCTTCCATCACCTGGATGCCCATGTCGTTAATCATCTGGATGATGTCTTCGATCTGATCGGAGTCGACGATATCTTCCGGCAGATGGTCATTGACCTCAGCATAGGTCAGATAGCCTTGCTCCTTACCACGGGTGACAAGTAGCTTCAGCTGTGACTGCGGGTTTTGCTCCATAAGACGGTATCCACACTTCAGAGTATTTAGGTTGGTGTCGGTCGGCGAAACCGCCAACAATAGCATTTGGGGCGTTTTCGTTATCGCCGCGGCCCACTATGGCGGCACTGTGCAGGGCTCTGCCCTCGCAATTATCGGCACTTAAGCCGTTTGGTATTCAGTTTTTCTTCGCTAAAACCTGGTTGAGGGAACGGACTTCTTCACGTTCCTCCGGGCTCAGGCCGCGCGTTCTGGCCTGCGCGATCAGCGTTTCCAGCCGTTGCTCGAGCACCGAGTCGTACAGGCTGGCCAACGTATCCAAAAAGGTCTGTTCGACCATGTCCTCAACGATCATATGGTTCCAGGTCGCCAAGGTTTCAAGCTGCTGGCTGAATTTGTTGTCGCGATACAGCTCCAGCAATTGCCCGGTTGTCAGGCCCGGCTGCGCCAAACAGGTCTGCACCAGTTCGACGAACAGCGGCAATCCCGCCTGTTTGGTCTGCTCCAACCCTTCCAGCGAAGGGATAAGTGTAGCCAACTGCGGATTTTGCACCAGTAACCCTATCAGTATACGCATGGTTGTGCGTTTTAGCTGGGGCGCCTGATAAGGATTCGCATTTTCAGCCTGCTTGGGCATCAGCTTGTCGAGCTGGCTGTCGTCCAGCAGCCCCAGCTTGTTGCCGAGCTCCTGACGCAGGTACAAGCGCAACGTTTCGCCCGGCACCTGAGTAATCAGCGGCAGCGCCAGCGTGCTCAGCTTGGCGCGCCCGTCCGGGCTGCTCAAATCCACCTGCGGCAGCAGGCTTTCGAACAGGAACGTGGACAGCGGCTGCGCCTGCTCCATTCGCTGCTCGAAGGCTTCTTTACCTTCCTTGCGCACCAGCGTGTCCGGGTCTTCGCCGTCGGGCAAAAACATGAACCGCAGCTGGCGCCCGTCGTTCAGGTACGGCAGCGCGGTTTCCAGCGCTCGCCAGGCCGCTTCGCGGCCGGCGCGGTCGCCATCGTAACAGCAGACGACGTTGTCGGTGGCGCGGAACAGCAGCTGAATGTGTTCAGCCGTCGTCGAGGTGCCGAGCGAGGCGACGGCATAATCGATGCCGAATTGCGCCAACGCCACCACGTCCATATACCCTTCCACCACCAGCAGCCGCTGCAGGGTAGGGTGGTTCTGCTGTGCTTCATACAGGCCGTACAGCTGGCGGCCCTTATGGAAAACTTCGGTTTCCGGCGAGTTCAGGTACTTGGGCATGCCGTCGCCCAATACGCGGCCGCCGAAGGCGATCACACGCCCTCGCTTGTCGCGGATGGGGAACATTACCCGTTCGCGGAAACGGTCGTACGAACGCCCCTGATCGTTAGTCACCAGCATGCCGGCATCGTTCAATGCGCGGCGCGAGTCGGCGTCGCGGCCGAAACGCTTCAGGGCGTTGTCCCATCCCGCCGGCGCGAAGCCGATGGCGAAATGGCGAATAACGTCGTCACTTAATCCGCGCTGCTGCAAATAGTTGCGCGCCGGCGCCCCGGAGGACTGCTGCAGTGACTGTTGATAGAACGCGCTGAGCTGTTCCATCAGTTGGTATAGGCTCTGGCGCTGATGGCGTTCGATCTGGGTCGGCCCGGTGCCCGCTTCGTAAGGCACTTCCAACCCGTGCATGGTCGCCAGCTCTTCGATGGTTTCGACAAACTCGAGTCGGTCGTAATTCATCAAAAAGTCGACGGCGTTGCCGTGCGCACCACATCCAAAACAGTGATAAAACTGCTTTTCGCCATTAACGGTAAATGAAGGCGTCTTTTCGTGGTGGAACGGACAGCACGCGTGGTAGTTCTTGCCTTGCTTCTTGAGCTTCACGCGGGCGTCGATCAAATCGACGATGTCGGTGCGAGCCAGCAAGTCATTGATAAATACGCGCGGAATTCGTCCAGCCATAAGCCCTTACTTCATTAGCCTATAAACGAGAACAAGCCGCGCATTCCTTTCGGAAAGCACGGCCTTCGTATGCAACTACTCGGTCTGCGCGATTTTGAAAATCAGAAATTCACGCGGTGGGGTTGCCCCCGAAGAATTAATACAGACGAGTGCGGCGTGCGTTTTCGCGAGCCAGTTTCTTCGCGTGACGTTTCACAGCAGAAGCTTTAGCGCGTTTACGTTCGGTAGTTGGTTTTTCATAAAACTCACGACGACGAACTTCAGCTAAAACACCCGCTTTTTCGCAAGAGCGTTTGAAACGACGCAGAGCAACGTCAAATGGCTCGTTTTCACGTACTTTAATTACCGGCATGTGCCTCTCACCTCAATAAAATTCGGTTTGCTGCTGGCCAAGCGCCAGCCTTTTCAAAATGGTGCGGAATTTTACTCCAATGGATGCTGCTTTGTAAAGCATCACCGCAAATTGAAACCCGCGTCGCTCTGCCGCAACGTGCGCAATTTTGCACCGGGCGCTGATTATAGACTAATCAGAAAAAAATGCTCGTGTTTAATCGCCTGGGCATTTTCTGGATGAATCATCGACATAGGCGCAAGCCGGTGACAAGATGCGCCGCGCTGGCGGTAAATGCGGCGGAATGTGGTAGACTGGCGGCCGCACGTGAATGATGGGAAATGTAATGCGAGTACTGGGTATAGAAACGTCCTGCGATGAAACCGGAATTGCAGTGTATGACGATCAAACCGGTTTGTTGGCCAACCAATTATACAGCCAGGTGAAGCTGCACGCCGACTACGGCGGCGTGGTGCCGGAACTGGCCTCCCGCGATCACGTGCGCAAAACCGTGCCGCTGATTCAGGCGGCGCTGAAAGAGGCCAACCTGACCCCGGCCGATATCGACGGCGTGGCTTATACCGCCGGGCCGGGCCTGGTAGGCGCGCTGCTGGTCGGCGCTACCGTCGGGCGCGCGCTGGCGTTCGCCTGGAACGTGCCGGCGGTGCCGGTGCACCACATGGAAGGCCACCTGCTGGCGCCGATGCTGGAAGATAACCCGCCGGCGTTCCCGTTCGTCGCGCTGCTGGTCTCCGGCGGCCACACTCAGCTGATCAGCGTCACCGGCATCGGTGAATATGAACTGCTGGGCGAGTCGATCGACGATGCCGCCGGCGAAGCGTTCGACAAAACCGCCAAGCTGCTCGGCCTGGATTATCCCGGCGGGCCGATGCTGTCGAAGATGGCGCAGCAGGGCACGGCGGGGCGTTTCACCTTCCCGCGGCCGATGACCGATCGTCCGGGGCTGGACTTCAGCTTCTCCGGCCTGAAAACCTTCGCCGCCAACACCATTCGCTCCAACGGCAACGACGATCAGACGCGTGCCGACATCGCCCGCGCCTTCGAGGATGCGGTGGTGGATACGCTGGCGATCAAATGCAAACGCGCGCTGGAGCAAACCGGCTTCAAACGCCTGGTGATGGCCGGCGGCGTGAGCGCCAACCGCACGCTGCGCGCCAAACTGGCGGAGATGATGCAGAAACGCGGCGGGGAAGTGTTCTATGCCCGCCCGGAATTTTGCACCGACAACGGCGCGATGATCGCCTATGCCGGCATGGTGCGGCTGAAGAGCGGCGCCAACCCGGAGCTGAGCGTGTCGGTGCGGCCGCGCTGGCCGCTGGCGGAACTGCCTGCGGTATAAAACAAAGGGCCGGTTAGTCCGGCCCTTACGTTATTCGTCTTTCGGCTGGTCGCCGTTATCCTCATCCGCGTCGTTTTTCTTCTT
Organism: Serratia sp. X10; assembly: GCF_017811775.1. Taxonomy (NCBI): domain Bacteria; kingdom Pseudomonadati; phylum Pseudomonadota; class Gammaproteobacteria; order Enterobacterales; family Yersiniaceae; genus Serratia; species Serratia sp. X10. The sequence goes on from NZ_JAEIOH010000007.1 coordinate 137,358, forward strand.
GCGGAACTTGCCCCAAATCTTGCCTTCCTGGCCGCGCCACAGGCGCTGAATATTGTCGTGATGCCGCATCAGGATCAGGCAGGAGAGCATCGCCACCGGGAAGGTGAACTGCGGTTTGAACCACCAGACGTAGAACGGGGCGATCAGCGCGCTGACGATGGCGCCGAGCGAGGAGTAGCCGCTGAGCAACACCGTCAGCAGCCAGGTGCCGGTCATCAGGCCGGTCAGATCCCAGCCGATAGGCGCGATGGCGCCAAACGCCGTCGCCACGCCTTTACCGCCGCGAAAGTGGAAGAACACCGGATAGATGTGCCCAAGACAGGCGGCGATCGCCGTCAGGCCCAGATACAGCGGCGGCACATTGAGTTTGTAGGCCAGCCAGACCGGCAACATCCCTTTCAGAATATCGAACACCAGCACCGCCGCCGCCGCCAGCCGGCCGCCGATGCGCAGGACGTTGGTCGCCCCGGGGTTTCCTGAGCCATGTTCACGCGGGTCCGGCAGCCTGGCGATCCGGCAAACCAGGATCGCGCTCGAAATCGAGCCGCACAGATACGCGAAGATAATCATGCCAAGCGCGGTAGCACTCATAACGCGGTTCCGTTTAATAATGGTCGTTTTACTCGCAACATCTATGGATAATACGCACATTCCGCTGGAAGTGGTATCCGGCAAGGCCAAAAACAGAGAATGACGTGATGGATATCGTATTTATTGAAGAGCTTACCGTAATTACCACCATTGGCGTTTATGAGTGGGAACAGGGCATTCGTCAGAAGCTGGTGTTCGATATCGAAATGGGCTGGGATAACCGGCCGGCCGCCGCCAGCGACGACGTAAATGACTGTCTGAGCTATGCCGACGTCAGCGATGCCGTGATCCAACACGTGGAGTCGAACCGGTTCGCGCTGGTGGAGCGCGTGGCGGAGGAAATATCTGAAATTTTGCTCAAGCGCTTCAATTCCCCCTGGGTCCGTATTAAGGTCAGCAAACCGGGCGCTGTAGCACATGCCAATCGGGTCGGCGTGATCATTGAGCGCGGCACTCGTCCCGCATGATTTTATGTCATCTGCTTGCAACGAAAGACCGTTAACCTGGTCTTAATCCTGAGAATTGTTTTAGCGGCATTGTCTTTAAGCATTGCCGCTTTTTTATGTGATAGCCGTTATTTTATGGGGTGAGCGAAGCACATGGCAGACATGCATTCACTGTTTATTGCGTTTGTTCTTGGGGTTGTCGAGGGATTAACCGAATTTTTGCCGGTTTCTTCCACCGGGCATATGATCATCGTCGGCGAGTGGCTGGGCTTTACCGGCGACAAAGCCAAAACCTTTGAAGTCATTATCCAGCTGGGGTCGATCCTGGCCGTCGTCGTGATGTTCTGGCGCCGGTTGTTCGGTTTGATCGGCATCCATTTCGGCGGCAAGCCGGTGGAGCACGAAGGCAAAACCAGCGGCCAGCTGAAGCTGGGGCACATCCTGCTGGCGATGATCCCGGCGGTGGTGCTGGGGCTGGCCTTCCATGATTTCATCAAGTCGCTGTTTGCGCCGAAAAACGTAATGTACGCGTTGGTGGTCGGCGGCCTGCTGCTGCTGGCGGCGGAATGGCTGAAGCCGAAGAAGCCTAGCGCGGAAGGGTTGGATGACATCACTTACCGTCAGGCGTTCATGATCGGCTGCTTCCAGTGTCTGGCGCTGTGGCCGGGCTTCTCCCGTTCGGGTTCCACTATCGCCGGCGGCATGCTGGTGGGCGTGAACCGCTATGCGGCGTCCGAGTTCTCCTTCATTCTGGCTGTGCCGATGATGATTGGCGCCAGCGGCCTGGATCTGTACAAGAGCCTGCACTTCCTGACCTGGGGCGACCTGCCGATGTTCGCCGTCGGTTTCGTCACCGCCTTCGTGGTGGCGCTGGTTGCGATCAAGACCTTCCTGTCTCTGATCAAACGCATCTCGTTCGTGCCGTTCGCTATCTACCGCTTTATCGTGGCGGCCGTGGTTTACATGGTGTTCCTGTAAGCCTTCACGCCAGGAAAAAACCCCGCTCTGCGGGGTTTTTTTATGCCTGATCGTTGATGATGGTTTGGGTGAGCTTCCACTCGGCCAGCGCCTGCTGGCGGCGGCGTTTGAGCTCGTCGCGGATCGCGGTGCCCTGCAGCCCGCTGGCCACCACCTCTTTAATAGATACCGCGTTCGCCACCTGATACGCCTGACGCAGATAGTCGCCCTGCGGATAGGGATTCTCCTCAAAGCCGGTACGGCCGCGCGCGTCCGCCTCGCTGGTCAGGATCATCTGCTCCAGCCGGTGCGGCTTGCGCCAGACGTCGATGGCGTCGAACAGCTTCAATAGGGTCTCCGGCCGCAGCTTGTTCACGGTGTGGATCAGATCATGGTACTCGGCCACCAGCTTGCTCAGATCGCGCACCGGGTTGGGCACCCGCAGCCGCTGGCACAGCGCCTCGACCAGCCGCACGCCGGCCGGGCCGTGGCCGTGGTGATGCGGCCAGAACGCTTTTGGCGTCAATCCCTTGCCGAGGTCATGGCACAGGGTGGCGAAGCGCACGTCCACCTCCGGCGTGAGGCGGGCGGCGATCGCCAACGCCATCAGCGTGTGCACGCCGGTGTCGATCTCCGGGTGCCACTTGGCGGGAGCCGGCACGCCGAACAACGCGTCGATTTCCGGGAACAGCACCGCCAGCGCATCGCAGTCGCGCAGCACCTGAAAATAGACCTGCGGGCTCTGGCTTTGCAGTGCCTTTTCAGTTTCTTTCCAGACGCGTTCGGCGGTCAGCGCGGCCAGTTCACCGCTGTGCGCCATTTGGCGCATCAGGGCGAGCGTTTCGTCGGCGATGCGAAAACCCAGGTGGGCGAAGCGGGCATTGAAGCGCGCCACGCGGAGTACGCGCAGCGGATCTTCGCCGAAGGCGTCGGAAACGTGGCGCAGCACGCGCGCCTGCAGATCGGCCACGCCGCCGTAAGGATCAATCAGCTCCCCCTCGGCGGAACGGGCGATGGCGTTGATGGTCAGATCGCGCCGCAGCAGATCCTCCTCCAGCGTGACGTCCGGCGCGGCATAGCAGGTAAAACCGGTGTACCCCTGGCCGGATTTGCGCTCGGTGCGCGCCAGCGCATACTCCTCGTGGGTGTCGGGATTGAGGAATACCGGAAAATCTTTGCCGACCTGCTGGTAGCCCAATGCCAGCAGCTCGGCCGGCGTGGCGCCCACCACCACCCAATCATGATCGACCACCGGAATGTCGAGCAGGCTGTCGCGAACGGCGCCGCCGACCAGATAAATCTGCACTGTTGACTCCTGAATATCGTGTAAGGCTCTGTCTATCAGATTACATGAATTGGCCGCGGGATGTCGGCGCCAATGAAAAGGGCGCCCGCAGGCGCCCATACTCAAACTGAACGATACTGAGATCAGTTCATCCAGCGATTGTTGTTCTTGCGGCGCGGGATCAGGTGCGGCAACAGCAGGCCCAGCAGCAAGCCGACGCCGGCGACGCCGCCGCCGTACATGAACCACTGCAGAATAATGGTGCGCTGTTTGTCGTCGAGCTGCAGGTTAACGGCGTTAACCTTCTTCTGCGCGACCACCAGCTGGTTTTTCAGATCCTGGTTTTCTTTCTGCAGGCTGCTGATGGTGCTGTCGCTGCCCGCGACTTTTTCCTGCATTTCCGCCGTGCGCTGGTTCCAGGTGTTATCGATGTTGGCCAGCTTGTCGGTCAGGGTTTTCACCTGCTGTTCCAGCTCGGGCACGCGGGTGCGCAGGCTCGGCGTCTGGCTGAGCTGATCGAGTGGGATCCAGGTGGTGCGGCCTTTCGGATCGCGGATTTGGCCGTAGTTGGTGCTGTCGTTGACGCTCAGCAGGGTGACTTCTTCACCGGCGTTCAGAGTGCCGACAATACGGTACTGATTACCTGGGCCGCTATGGACGTAAGTGCTTAACTCATCGGAGATATAGCGTTTATCTTCGGCATGTGCGCCCCAAGTGATGCTGAAGCTCAGCGCGGCAAGGCAAATCAGGCGTAATTTCTGCATTAGTTCATCGTTTCTGGGTGAATTTATGGAACGATAGTAGAGCGTTCAGTCTGACGACGCAACGCCAAAACCGGAATGAGAACTATCTTACTGTGGCTGATTCTGTGAGTTGCGCGGCGTTTTATAACGTAACAGGTTTTTTCTACAGTTAGCAGGGTTAAGGCGCCGGGAATCGCGGTAAGATAACGGCAACTGTGCGTCATTGGGCAGTATGCGGCGGCCGAACGCGCCGCGCTGAAACAGACGTGAATGCATAACTTATTGGTGTTAAAGAATTATGACCGTTGAAATTGAACTGAAATTCATCGCCGCGCCGCAAGCGGTGGCCGCTCTGCCGCAATGGCTTGCCGCCTGGCCGCATCAGCATTCCGCGCCGCAAAAACTGACCAACATTTACTTCGAAACGTCCGATAACTTCCTGCGCAATCACGACATGGGGCTGCGCATTCGCGGTTTCGACGATCGCTATGAGATGACCATCAAAACCGCCGGTAAAGTGGTGGCCGGTCTGCACCAACGTCCGGAATACAATGTCGCTATCGCCGAGCCGCAGCTGGCGCTGGCGCAGTTTCCTGCCGACATCTGGCCACAGGATTGTGATATCGCGGCGCTGCAGCAGGCGTTGCAGCCGCTGTTCCGTACCGACTTTGCGCGTGAAAAGTGGGTGGTCACTTACGGCCAAAGCGAGATCGAGATTGGCTTGGATCAGGGAGAGGTGCGCGCCGGTGACCTCAGCGAAGCCCTGAGCGAGATCGAACTGGAGCTGCTGAAAGGCAACACTGCCGATCTGCTGGCATTGGCCGGCGAGCTGGCGGCGCACGATGGGCTGCGTCAGGGCAGCCTGAGCAAGGCGGCGCGCGGCTACCACCTGGCGCAGGGCAATCCGCCGCGCGAGGTGCGCCCGCTGCGGGTGCTGAAGCCGGCGGCCAAGGCGACCGTGGAGCAGGGGATGATCGCCGCCTTCGAGCTGGCGCTCAACCATTGGCAGTACCATGAGGAGCTGTGGCTGCGCGGCGATGCGCAGGCGCGCGGGGCGGTCCTCGAAGCGGTCGGCACGATCCGCCAGGCGCTGGTGATCTTCGGCGGCCTGGTGCCGCGCAAGGCCAGCGCCGATCTGCGCGCCCGCCTGACCGAGCTCGAACCGCTGTTGGCGGACAAAGCCGCGCAACCGGAGAGCCTGTGCTACAGCGCGGCCTATCTGCAATGTAAGTTGGCGCTCACATCATGGCTGGTGCGCGGCGCCTGGCGGCCGTTTATCGACGCCAAAGGGCAGGCCAAACTGGACGGTTCATTCAAACGCTTCAGCGACATCATGCTGGGGCGCAGCGGCGCGGAGCTGAAAGAAGCCTTCAGCCGTACGCTGAACGAAGATGAATATCAGGAGCAATTGCCGCGCCTGACGCGTCAGATTTCGGCGCTGGTCCTGCTGTCGGGCGCTTACCCCGACGAGCAGACCGGGCCTTATATCGACGCCTGGCGCGAGCTGCAGGCGGCGCTGAGCGAGCGCCGCCAGGGCTGGTATGAAGCCAGCCGCAAACAGGCCTTATCGCATGCGCCATTCTGGTTAAACGGCGCGCTTCGTTAATCCAGCCGGCCCGCCAGCCGTGGGCCGCAGAACGGGTCATACACTATGTCGCCACTTTCAGCCGCGTTACAGGCTCAGGCACAGCAGGTTGTGCAGCGTTTTCAGGAAGTTCACGGCGCGGACTGCGCCTTTAGCGAGCAAGAGCAGTGGGTGCTGGCGTCGAGCGACTTCGTCAGCGACGCGCTGCTCGCCCAGCCGGCCTGGTTGGCGACGCTGCGCGAACAGCCGCCGGCGCCCGGCGAGTGGCAACACTACGCCGCCTGGTTGCAGGACGAGCTGGAAGAGGTGCGCGACGAAGCGCAACTGATGCGCACGCTGCGTCTGTTTCGCCGCGAAACGCTGGTGCGCATCGCCTGGGCGCAGGCGCAGGGGCTGTGTTCGACCGAAGAAACGTTGCTGCAGCTGAGCGGGCTGGCGGAGACGCTGATCGTCAGCGCGCGCGACTGGCTGTATCAAACCTGTTGCCGCGAGTGGGGCACGCCGTGCAATGCCGACGGCGAACCGCAGCCGCTGCTGGTTCTCGGCATGGGCAAGCTGGGCGGCGGCGAACTGAACTTCTCGTCGGACATCGATCTGATCTTCGCTTACCCGGAAAATGGTCAAACCCAGGGCGGGCGGCGCGAGCTGGATAACGCCCAGTTCTTCACCCGTCTCGGCCAGCGGCTGATCAAGGCGCTGGATCAACAGACCATCGATGGCTTCGTCTATCGCGTGGACATGCGGCTGCGGCCGTTCGGCGACAGCGGCCCGTTGGTGATGAGCTTTGCGGCGCTGGAGGATTACTACCAGGAACAGGGGCGTGACTGGGAGCGCTATGCGATGGTAAAGGCGCGCCTGATGGGCGGGGCGGAAGACGCCTACAGCCAGGAGCTGCGTAAAACGCTGCGTCCGTTCGTGTTCCGTCGTTACATTGATTTCAGCGTCATTCAGTCTCTGCGCAACATGAAGGGCATGATCGCCCGTGAAGTGCGGCGGCGCGGCCTGAAGGACAACATCAAGCTGGGCGCCGGCGGCATTCGCGAAATCGAATTCATCACCCAGGTATTCCAGCTGATCCGCGGCGGCCGTGAACCGGCGTTGCAGGGGCGTTCGCTGCTGCCGACGCTGCAGGCGGTGGGCGAGCTGGGGCTGCTGGAAAGCGAGCAGGTGCGGGCGCTGAGCGCCGCCTACCTGTTCCTGCGGCGGCTGGAGAACCTGCTGCAGGCGATCGGCGATCAGCAAACCCAGACGCTGCCGCAGGAGGCGCTCGATCAGGCCCGGTTGGCCTACGGCATGGGGTTGGCGGATTGGCCGGCGCTGATGGCGGCGCTGGACGTGCACATGCAGGCGGTGCGTGCGGTGTTCGACGACCTGATCGGCGACGATAGCCCGGATGTCGGCGAAGATCCCGACTATCAGCACTACCACAGCCTGTGGCAGGACGCGCTGGAGGAGAACGAGCTGGCGCCGCTGACGCCGCACCTCGATGAAGAGGGGCGCCGACAGATGCTGCGCACCATCGCCGATTTCCGCCACGACGTAGACAAACGCACCATCGGCCCGCGCGGCCGCGACGTGCTCGATCAGCTGATGCCGCGCCTGCTGGCGGAGGTATGCCCGCGGCAGGACGCGCCGACTGCGCTGGTGCGGCTGGCGCAGCTGCTGCTGAGCATCGTCACCCGCACCACCTACCTCGAGTTGCTGGTGGAGTATCACGCGGCGCTCAGCCATCTGATCCGCCTGTGCGCCGCGTCGCCGATGGTCGCCAACCAGCTGTCGCGTTACCCGCTGTTGCTGGACGAGCTGCTGGATCCGGCCACGCTGTATCAGCCGGTGGCGCTGGACGCCTACCGCAGCGAGCTGCGTCAGTACCTGCTGCGGGTGCCGGAAGACGATGAAGAGCAAAAGCTGGAGGCGCTGCGTCAGTTCAAACAGGCGCAGCAGTTGCGCATCGCCGCGGCGGATATCGCCGGGGCGCTGCCGGTGATGAAAGTGAGCGATCACCTGACTTATCTGGCTGAGGCGATCATCGACGCGGTGGTGCAACAGGCCTGGAGCGACATGGTGGCGCGCTACGGCCAGCCCACCCATTTGCAGGAGCGGGAGGGGCGCGGCTTTGCGGTAATCGGCTATGGCAAACTGGGCGGCTGGGAGCTCGGGTACAGTTCCGATCTCGATCTGGTGTTCCTGTTGGATTGCCCGCCGGAGGTGATGACCGACGGCGATCGCTGCATCGACGGCCGCCAGTTCTACCTGCGGCTGGCGCAGCGGGTGATGCATCTGTTCAGCACCCGCACCTCCTCCGGCATTCTGTATGAGGTGGACGCGCGCCTGCGGCCTTCCGGCGCCGCGGGGATGTTGGTCAGCACCGTCGAGGCATTCGCCGACTACCAGCAAAACGAAGCCTGGACCTGGGAGCATCAGGCCCTGGTGCGCGCGCGCATCGTGCACGGCGATCCGGCGCTGCATCAGCAGTTCGACGCGATCCGGCGCGAGATCCTGTGCAAAACGCGCGATGCGCAGACCCTGAAGCGCGAAGTGCGCGAGATGCGCGAAAAGATGCGCAACCATCTCGGCAACAAGCAGCGCGATCTGTTTGATATCAAGGCCGATGAGGGTGGCATTACCGACATCGAATTTATCGCCCAATATCTGGTCTTACGCTATGCGCCGGGTGAACCGCGCCTGACGCGTTGGTCGGACAACGTGCGCATCTTCGAGCTGATGGCCAATTACGACATCATGCCGGAAGAGGAGGCGCGCGCGCTGACCCAGGCCTATGTCACCATGCGCGACGAGATCCACCACCTGGCGCTGCAGGAGCATTCCGGCAAGGTCGGCAGCGAGCTGTTTGCCGCCGAGCGCGAGCAGGTGCGCGCCAGCTGGGCCAAATGGCTGGATTAATACCTTTTTGCGGGTATTCCGGCGGTCTGTGGTAATATCTGCGCCACTAAAATTTTGTTCTTTTTTGGAGTTATCGGATGAAAGTTACGCTGCCTGATTTTCGCCGCGCCGGTGTGCTGGTGGTCGGTGACGTCATGTTGGATCGCTATTGGTATGGGCCGACCAGCCGCATTTCACCGGAAGCCCCGGTGCCGGTGGTCAAGGTCGATACCATCGAAGAGCGTCCCGGCGGCGCGGCTAACGTGGCGATGAACATCGCTTCGCTGGGCGCCACTTCCCGTCTGGTGGGCCTGACCGGCATCGACGATGCGGCGCGGGCGCTGAGCGCCAAGCTGAATGAAGTCAACGTGCGCTGCGACTTCGTCTCGGTGCCGACCCATCCGACCATTACCAAGCTGCGCGTACTGTCGCGCAACCAGCAACTGATCCGTCTCGACTTCGAAGAAGGCTTCTCCAACGTCGATCCGCAGCCGATGCTGGAGCGCATTCAGCAGGCGCTGCCGCAGATCGGCGCGCTGGTGCTGTCCGATTACGCCAAAGGCGCGCTCAGCCAGGTGCAGGGCATGATCCAACTGGCGCGCGCCGCCAAGGTGCCGGTGCTGATCGATCCGAAAGGATCCGATTTCGAGCGCTATCGCGGCGCGACGCTGCTGACGCCGAACCTGTCCGAGTTCGAAGCGGTGGTGGGCCACTGCAAGGATGAAGCGGAACTGGTGGAGCGCGGCATGAAGCTGGTGGCGGATTTCGAGCTGTCGGCGCTGCTGGTTACCCGTTCCGAACACGGCATGACGCTGCTGCAGCCGGGCATTGAGCCGCTGCACTTGCCGACCCAGGCGCAGGAAGTGTTCGATGTGACCGGCGCCGGCGACACCGTGATCGGCGTGCTGGCCGCCTCGCTGGCCGCCGGCAACTCGCTTGAAGAGTCCTGTTTCCTGGCCAATGCCGCCGCCGGCGTGGTGGTGGGCAAGCTCGGCACGTCCACCGTGTCGCCGATCGAGCTGGAGAACGCGGTGCGCGGCCGCGCCGAGACCGGTTTTGGCGTGATGACCGAAGCGCAGTTGAAACAGGCCGTGGCGCAGGCGCGTCAGCGCGGCGAAAAAGTGGTGATGACCAACGGCATCTTCGACATTCTGCATGCCGGTCACGTCTCTTATCTGGCCAATGCCCGCAAGCTGGGCGATCGCCTGATCGTGGCGGTGAACAGCGATGCGTCAACCAAACGCCTGAAAGGGGAAAAACGCCCGGTCAACGCGCTGGAGAACCGCATGATTGTGCTGGGCGCGCTGGAAGCGGTAGATTGGGTGGTGCCGTTCGAAGAGGACACGCCGCAGCGCTTGATCGCCGACATTCTGCCGGATCTGCTGGTGAAAGGCGGCGATTACAAGCCGGAAGAGATTGCCGGCAGTGCGGAAGTGTGGGCCAACGGCGGCGATGTCAAAGTGCTGAACTTTGAAGACGGCCTGTCGACCACCAACATCATCAAAGCGATCAAAGACGGGCGCGGCTAACGCCGGACGACGTAAAGAACAAGGGCGCGCGGTGCGCGCCCTTGACGGGAATTATTCGTCTTCCTGTTTGGCGGCCGGCGCCGCGCTCAGCTTGCTTTCCAGCTCGGCCATGCGCTGTTCCAACAGCGCCAGCTTTTCGCGGGTGCGCAACAGCACTTGAGTCTGCACGTCGAACTCTTCGCGGTTAACCAAATCCAGGCGGGTCAACTGCGACTGTAGCACCTGACGGATTTTTTTCTCAACGTCTTCCCCGAATTCACGAACGCCTTTAGGCATGGACTCATGAACCTGGCGTGCGATTTGTTCGATTTTTTTCGGGTCAATCATGGCGTATCCCTTTCAGAGTTTAATAGCTGCCGCTTAGTGTAATGCGAGTTGCCCGCCGGATAAACACCATTAAGCGCATTCGCCGCGCGTGGCCGAATTGTGCTTTTGCTAATTGCCCTGTCTATCCATTAGCGTTATAGTCATCTGGCTTATTCTCAGGGCGGGGTGAAAGTCCCCACCGGCGGTAAATCACCTTCTACGGTGAAAGCCCGCGAGCGCTCAGCCAGCCTGTAAAGGCCGGTTAGAGGTCAGCAGATCCGGTGTAATTCCGGGGCCGACGGTTATAGTCCGGATGGGAGAGAGTAACGGTATCTGCCGGGCATGCGCCCGCTTGCGTTATTTTTTTAGCTATTGCTAGCTACTCCTCAAGATCGCCCTGGTTCTGGTAATCCATAATTTTTAATGAGGTTTTTTACCATGAATCAGACGCTACTTTCAGACTTCGGCACGCCGACAGAACGCGTTGAACGCGCGATCGACGCACTGCGTAACGGGCGCGGCGTGATGGTGCTCGATGATGAAAACCGTGAAAACGAAGGGGACATGATCTTCGCCGCGGAAACCATGACCGTTGAGCAGATGGCGCTGACCATTCGCCACGGCAGCGGCATCGTGTGCCTGTGCATCACCGAAGAACGCCGTCAGCAGCTTGAGCTGCCGATGATGGTGACCAACAACTCCAGCCAGTTCCAGACCGCCTTCACCGTGACCATCGAAGCGGCGCAGGGCGTGACCACCGGGGTTTCCGCTTCCGATCGCCTGACCACCATCCGTGCGGCGGTGGCAGACAGCGCCAAGCCGAGCGACCTGAACCGTCCGGGCCACGTGTTCCCGCTGCGCGCGCAGCCGGGTGGCGTGCTGAGCCGCCGCGGCCACACCGAAGCGACCATCGATCTGGTCTCCATGGCCGGTTTCAAACCTGCCGGCGTGTTGTGTGAACTGACCAACGACGATGGCAGCATGGCGCATGCGCCGGAAGTGATCGCCTTCGCCAAACAGCACGACATGGTGGTGCTGACCATCGAAGATCTGGTGGCTTACCGCCAGGCGCACGAGAAAAAAGCCAGCTGATAGCCGGCTGCTTTCATCGATAAAAAAGCCGCGTAACGCGGCTTTTTTGTATCTACCGTTCTGACAGGCGTTCGCCGATGCGGCTGGCGTAATTCATCACGTGGAAGGTGTAGTTCTCTTCAACCGTACCCTGGAACAGGTGCGCCCAGGGGCCGATGGCGTAGATGCCGAGATCTTCCCCGCCGTGCGTCTCGCTTTTCAGCGGCACCAGCGCCGGCTGAATAAAGTCGGGCGCGGTGGCCTGTTCCATGGTTAATGCCGGGCGCTCGGTCAATGGGATCGCGCCGCCGGGGCCGTTGGCGAAGCCAACGGTGGTGTACGGCTTGCCGTCGCTGCCCAGCCGCGGTTTGCCGTCGACGCCGACGGAAATGCCGAGGATAGGATTGCCGCGCTTGGCATAGCCGGCGATGGTCAGCGTGTGACTGTGATCGCCGGTCACGATCACCAGGGTTTCGTCCAGATTGACCTTGTCGACGATGGTTTTCACCGCTTCGTTCAGCGCGACCGCGTCGCTCAGCGTGCGGTAGGCGTTACCGTTATGGCTGCCATGATCGATGCGTCCGCCCTCCACCAACAGCAGGTAGCCCTCGGGATTCTTGGCCAGAATATCGATGGCCTTGCCGGTCATTTCCGCCAGCGAAGGCTCTCCCGCCGCGTCTTGCCGCCGATCGTGCTCGAAGTTCATGTGTGACGGCTCGAACAGGGCCAGCAAATGGTCGACTTTGCCCGGTTCGATTTTGTCGAACTGCGCCTGATTCCAGACGTATTGTCCGCGCTCGCCGTAGCGTTGCAGCCAGGCCTGCGTCAGGTCACGGCCGTCCTTTCTGGCGCCTTTCTTGCCGGGATATTCCGGATCGCTCACGCTGTCGGGCAGGAAGTTGGCGCGCCCGCCGCCCATCGCCACGTTCAGGCCGTTGCCGTACTTCATTTCCACCAGCTGGCGTGCGATGTCGCGGCAGCCTGCGGCCAGAGCATCCGCCGGCATTTTGGCGTCGGATTCCCAGTCACGGTTGGCGATATGGGCATAGGTGGCGCCCGGCGTGGCGTGGGTAATGGTCGCGGTCGTCACGGCGCCGGTGGACATGCCGAGCGTTGCGGCCATCTCCCACAGCGTGGTGACAGCCTTGGTTTGCTGATCCTCGCAGTTGTTGAGGGCGGCCGTATGGTTGAGGCCCATCAGATCGTTGATGGTTTTGACGCCGGTGGTCATCGCCACCGCGCTGGGCGCGGAGTCGGTGATTTGGGCGTCGGCGGAATAGGTTTTGGCTGCCGCCAGATAGGGGAAGGCTTCCCAGGCCAGCACGTTGGATTCGCCATCCACGCCGCGCTGCTGCCCTTCAAAAATACGGGCGGCGGTCACGGTGGAAAATCCCATGCCGTCGCCGACCACCAGAATGACGTTTTTGGCGCGGTTGGTGTTTGGCGTTTGCTTCAGCCGCTGTTGCAGCTGAGTTTGAGCCTGAAGGAAATAAGGGTCTTCGCGCTGCGTCAGCTGCGCGTTGTCCGCCGCGCCGGCGACTGCCGCCCCGGTGGCCAGCAAGGTCATGGAAAGCGCCAGCTGGGTTGCCAGTGTGAGTCTGAACATGAATTCCTCCTTGGTGAGACGTGATTCCCGTAGCGCCGACGGGCTGCCAACACCCTGTCGACTGAAAGAGGAGTGTATCGACTGCGTTAACAAAAAATACATAAATTGTTCACAAATTAGATCTGTGTGGCAGTAATGCCATAGTATTCACAGAATTTATTAATTAATTGAAAAATATGTATTTTTTAACTTTCTGTTGGCCGGTGCATTTTTGCGCTTTTTAATTCAAATTTATTGAAGATCATCATCACGGTTATCCGGCTGTGTTGCTGCGGCAAAGCGCGTAATGTAACGCCATAGCACAATTTGAACTAAGGATCCCTCTATGAACACCTCTCGTATGCCGGCACTGTTCCTGGGCCACGGTAGCCCGATGAACGTGCTGGAAGACAACCGCTACACCCGGGCATGGCGTGCGTTGGGTGAGTCATTGCCGCGCCCGAAGGCGATCGTGGCGGTTTCCGCGCATTGGTACACCCGCGGCACTGCGGTCACCTCGATGGAAAAACCCAAAACCATTCACGACTTCGGCGGGTTCCCGCAGGCGCTGTTTGATACCCGCTATCCGGCGCCGGGCTCTCCCGCGCTGGCCGCGCAGCTGCAGCACATTCTGGCGCCGGTGCCGGTAACGGCGGATCTCGGCGAGTGGGGATTGGATCACGGCACCTGGGGGGTATTGATAAAGATGTATCCCGATGCTGATATTCCGGTGGTGCAGCTCAGCGTCGACGGCACTCAGCCGGCGGCTTACCACTATGAACTGGGCCGCAAACTCGCTGCGCTGCGGGACGAGGGCGTGATGATCGTCGCCAGCGGCAACGTGGTGCACAACCTGCGCATGGTGAAATGGCAGGGCGATACCAGCGCCTATCCGTGGGCGGAATCATTCAATAACTTTGTCCGGGATAACCTGCGTTATCGAGGCGATAACCATCCGCTGGTGGATTTCATGCGCCATGAGGGGGCTGCGCTGTCGAATCCGACGCCGGAACACTATCTGCCGTTGTTGTATGTGCTCGGCGGCTGGGATGGAAAAGAGGCCATCAGCGTGCCGATCGACGGTATCGAGATGGGGGCGCTGAGCATGCTGTCGGTACAGGTGGGATAAATAAAAAACGCCAGTCAGAGACTGGCGTTTTTGCCTTCAGCGGTGCGATCAGCCGAGGATGGTGTGCGGATAGAAGCGCGACAGATCCTGCGTGATCAGTTCGCGATCTTCGCGCAGGCCGATGCCGCAAGGTTGATCGTTCACCAGCCAGCTGCCGATCAGCGTGTAGCTGTCTTCGAACTTTGGCAGCGGATGGAACTGCTGCACGATCATGCCTTCTTCGCCGTACGGCCCATCGACGCGCGCCACTTCCTGACCGTTTTCGACGATCTGGATATTGGCGCCTTCGCGTGAGAACAGCGGCTTGGTGACGTAATGATCCATCGGCGGATGATCGTCTTGCGCGAAATAAGCCGGCAGCAGATTAGGGTGATTCGGGAACATTTCCCACAGCAGCGGCAGCAGCGCCTTGTTGGAGATGATGCTTTTCCAGGCCGGTTCCAGCCAGCGCACGCCGGCGTCTTCCAGCTTGGTGGAGAACATCTCGCGCAGCATGAATTCCCACGGATAGAGCTTGAACAGGTTGCCGATCACCTGATCCTGCAGATCGGTGAACTGGCCTTTCTCGCCAAGGCCAATCTCTTCCATGAACAGGAATTCGGTCGGCAGACCGGCTTCCTGCGCGCAGTCCTGCAGGTATTGCACCGTGCCGCGATCTTCTTCGCTGTCCTGGCAGCAGGCCAGGTGCAACAGGCCGAAGCCGTGATGCGCTTTCAGCTCGGCGAAACGCTCGATCAGTTTCTCCTGCAGGCTATTGTACTGATCCGATTGCGGATCCAGCTTGCCGGCGTTGATCTGGTCTTCCAGCCACAGCCATTGGAAGAAGGCCGCTTCATACAGTGAGGTCGGCGTATCGGCGTTGTTCTCCAGCAGCTTCGGCGGATTGACGCCGTCGTAGGCCAGATCGAGACGCGAATACAGCGACGGCTGGTTGGTGCGCCAGGAGCTGCGCACGAATTCCCAGGTGTGTTTCGGGATGCAGAACTTGGCCATCAGCTCGTCGCTGGCGACCACTTTCTCCACTACCTGCAAGCACATCTGATGCAGCTCGGCGGTGGCGTTTTCGATCTCTTCAATCTGCGCCAGCGTGAACTGGTAATAGGCGTCTTCACACCAGTACGGCTCGCCGTACATGGTGTGGAAACGGAAGCCGAACTCGGTCGCTTTTTCGCGCCAGTCCGGGCGCTCGGTAATGGCAATACGTTTCATGCATCAACCGCCCATGCTGCGAGAGCCGGAGTTGGAGGTGGCGCTGCTGCGCTGCATGCTGGTCTGCTTGGCCACGGTCTCGCCGAAACCGCCGCGGGTTACGGTGTTGGTGACCGCAGGCTTTGGCGCCATGGCGGTTTTCGGCACGGTCATGGTGCGGCCGCCGGCGGTGGCGGGGCCGTAGCTCTTGCCGCTGGCGTCGACAAACTTGCCGTTCGCCGGGCTGGCGGCGTTCTTGGAGGTGAACAGCGGCTGCTGCGCGAAGCCGGAACCGCCCATCAGGCGGCCCATCATGTAGCCCGCCATCAGCGGCATCCAGAAGCTACCGCTGCTTTGCGATTCCGCCGCCATGCCGGCCTGCGCCGGAGCCGGCGCCTGGGTGCACTGCGCTTCGCCGAACTCGGCGACGCAGTCTTCGCGGGTGGCGTATTTCGGCGCGGTTTTCGCCGCTTCTTTCAGGGCGTTGTTGTAGGCGGTGGTGCACTGCTCGCTCATCGAAGGGTTGGCGCGCGAACAGTCATCGGCATTCTGATACAGGGAGACCGTTTCATCGCTCTTCTCGCAGCCAGCCAGCATAAAGACGGCGCTGATCGCCAAGGCCACGGGCGCGACACGGTAGCTGCGCCAGGATTTGCGGAACGTCTCTTGGTTGATGTTTTTTGTCCGTTTCATCGTTATCAATCCCATCATGCGGGCTGTTTTCGCCCTTTCCCAGTAGTGGCGCTAAGGATAGGGGAAACATGGTCAAAATTAAAGCTGAAACGCCCGCAGAATCCACTCTTTACGCAGTTATACGTTGGGGTGTGCGCCAGTTCGCTTTCGCGGCGAAAAAACGCGCGATGGCGTTTCATCATGAAACGTTATCGCTATGATGATGTTCCATAATGAAACAAAAATCGCGTGGCTCGCCAGGCGGGCGGCGGGCGCTCATAGTCGAAGCACAACAACAAGCCGGCGGCGAAGTCGGCGCGTCATCACCTGATATCTGAACGTACCATCGCCAACTCCCTACAAGGATCCGGTTATGTTGAGAATCATCCAGTCACCAGGCAAATACATTCAGGGCGCCAATGCGCTGGCCGCCGTCGGCGAATACGCCAAATCCCTCGCCGACCATTATTTCGTGATCGCCGACGACTTCGTGATGCAGCTGGCGGGCGACACCCTGATGGGCAGCCTGCAGCAGCACGGCGTGAAACATCATGCGGCCCGTTTCAACGGCGAGTGCTGCCGTAAAGAGATAGACCGGCTTGGCCGCGAGCTGCAGACCCACGGCTGCCGCGGGGTGATCGGCGTCGGCGGCGGCAAGACGCTCGACACCGCCAAGGCTGTCGCCCACTACCAACGGCTGCCGGTGGTGCTCATTCCCACCATCGCCTCCACCGATGCGCCGACCAGCGCGCTGTCGGTTATCTACACCGAACAGGGCGAATTCGCCGAATACCTGATCTACCCGCGCAACCCGGACATGGTGGTGATGGACAGCGCCATCATCGCCAAAGCGCCGGTGCGCCTGCTGGTAGCCGGCATGGGCGACGCGCTCTCCACCTATTTCGAAGCGCAGGCCTGCTTCGACGCTCAGGCCACCAGCATGGCCGGCGGCAAATCGACGCTGGCGGCGCTCAGTCTGGCGCGGCTGTGCTACGACACGCTGCTGGCCGAAGGGGTGAAGGCCAAGCTGGCGGTCGAGGCCGGCGTGGTGACGGAGGCGGTGGAACGCATCATTGAGGCCAATACGTATCTGAGCGGCATCGGCTTTGAGAGCAGCGGGCTGGCGGCGGCGCACGCCATTCACAACGGTTTCACCGTGCTGGAGGAGTGTCACCACCTGTATCACGGCGAAAAAGTGGCGTTCGGCACCCTGGCGCAGCTGGTGCTGCAGAACAGCCCGATGGCGCAGATTGAAACCGTGCTGGCGTTTTGTCATGGCATCGGCTTGCCGATCACGCTGGCGCAGATGGGCGTTACCGGCGACGCGGCGACGAAGACGATGGCGGTGGCCGAGGCCAGCTGCGCCGCCGGCGAAACCATTCACAACATGCCGTTCAAGGTCACCCCTGCCGGCGTGCAGGCGGCGATCCTGACGGCGGATCGGCTCGGCGCCGCCTGGCTGCTGCGTCATTGATACCGTTGGGGCGCGGTGCGCCGCGCCCCTGGCTTACAGAGGAAACCATCGTGAAAAAACTGATTAATCAGGTCGAGTCGGTGTTGGAAGAGCAGTTGCAGGGGCTGGCGGAGGCTCATCCCGAGTTGCTGGTGCATGCGGATCCGGCGTTCGTCACCCGCGCCGACGCGCCGGTAGCGGGCAAAGTGGCGATCCTGTCCGGCGGCGGCAGCGGCCACGAGCCTATGCACTGCGGTTTTGTCGGTGAAGGGATGCTCGACGGCGCCTGTCCGGGCGAGATTTTCACCTCGCCGACGCCGGATAAAATGTACGAGTGCGGTCAGGCGATCGACGGCGGCGCCGGGGTGCTGCTGCTGATCAAGAACTACACCGGCGACGTGCTCAACTTCGAAACCGCCACCGAGCTGCTGCACGACAGCGGCGTCGCGGTGGCGACGGTGCTGGTGGATGACGACGTGGCGGTCAAGGACAGCCTGTTCACCGCCGGGCGGCGCGGGGTGGCCAACACCGTGCTGATGGAGAAATTGCTGGGCGCCGCCGCGGCGCGCGGCGACGATCTGGACAGCGTGGTGACGCTGGGGCATCGCATCAACAACCACGGGCATTCGATCGGCATCGCGCTGGGCGCCTGTACCGTTCCCGCCGCCGGCAAACCGTCGTTCACCCTGGCGGAGAACGAGATGGAGTTCGGCGTCGGCATTCACGGCGAGCCGGGCATTGCACGCCGTCCGTTCACCACGCTCAACGCGGCGGTGGACGACATGTTCCATACGCTGATCGACCACGGCCACTATCAGCGCACGATCCGCGTCTGGGATCGCCAACAGGGCGAGTGGCGCGACGAGATGCAGACCAAGCAGCCGCTGACGCGCGGCGATCGGGTGATCGCGTTGGTCAACAACCTGGGCGCCACGCCGCTGTCCGAGCTGTACGGCGTGTACCATCGGCTGGCGGAGCGCTGCGCCGAGGCGGGCATCATCATCGAACGCAACCTGGTGGGCGCATATTGCACTTCGCTCGATATGCAGGGCGTGTCCATCACGTTGTTGAACGTGGACGACGAACTGTTGTCCTTGTGGGATGCGCCGGTGAAAACGCCTGCGCTGCGTTGGGGTTGCTGAGGAGGAATCATGGCGTTGACCAAACAACAGGTCGTCGATTGGCTGATGCGTTGCGGCGAAGTGTTCAGCCGGGAGCGCGATTTTCTTACCCAACTGGACACCGAGATCGGCGATGCTGATCACGGCCTGAACATGAATCGCGGTTTCAATAAGGTGGTGGAAAAGCTGCCGTCGGTGGCGGACAAGGATATCGGCTTTATCCTGAAAAACACCGGCATGACGCTGCTGTCGAGCGTAGGCGGCGCCAGCGGCCCGCTGTTCGGCACCTTCTTCATCCGCGCGGCGCAGGCGGCGAACGCCAAGCAAAGCCTGGATCTGGCGGAGCTGCATCAAATGATGCAGGAAGGGGTGGAAGGCGTGGTGATGCGCGGCAAGGCGGAGCCGGGCGACAAGACCATGTGCGATGCCTGGTGGCCGGTGGTGGAAAGCCTCGGCCAGTCCGCACAGCAGAACCTGAGCGTGGCGGAGGCGCTGCAGCGCGCCGCCGACAGCGCCGAGCGGGCGGTGGAGAGCACCATCACCATGCAGGCGCGCAAGGGGCGGGCCAGTTATCTGGGCGAGCGCAGCATCGGCCACCAGGATCCCGGCGCCACTTCGGTGATGTTGATGATGAAAACGCTGGCCGAGGTTGCCGGCAGTTAGCAGGAGGCGAGATGATTAATATCGTGGTGGTTTCGCACAGCGCGTTGCTGGCGCGCGGCGTTGAGCAGTTGGCGCGGCAGATGATGCGCGGCGACGGCTGCAAACTGGCGCTGGCGGCGGGCGTGGATGACGAGCAGCACCCGATCGGCACCGACGCGGTCAAAGTGATGGAGGCGATCGAAGCGGTCGCCGACGGCGACGGCGTTCTGGTGCTGATGGATCTGGGCAGCGCGCTGCTCAGTGCCGAAACCGCGCTCGATCTGCTGGATCCGGATTTGGCCGCCAAAGTGCGGCTGTGCGCCGCGCCGCTGGTTGAAGGTACGCTGGCGGCGGTGGTGGCCGCCAACTCCGGCGCTTCGCTGGAGCAGGTGGTGGCGGAGGCGCAGGGGGCGCTGCAGGCCAAGCAGGCGCAGCTGGGCGAGGCTTCACCTACGGCGAAGCGCGCGGCTTTGCCGCTGGCGCAGGGCAAAAGCGCAACCTGGACGGTGCAGAACCCGCACGGACTGCACGCGCGCCCGGCGGCGCGGCTGGTCGAAGCGCTGGCGCCGTTCAAGGCCGAGCTGGTGCTGGAAAAACAGGGGCAGTGTGTCGATCCGCGCAGCCTTAATCAGCTGGCGCTGCTGCAGGTGCGCCACGGCGACACCATTCGTTTGATCGCCGACGGCGCGCAGGCGGACGAGGCGCTGGCGGCGTTCAAGGCGCTGGCGGAGCAACACTTCGGCGAGACGGTCTCCGAGCGGCAGCAGCCTTCGCTACACGGCATTCCGGTGGCGGAAAGCGTCACCAGCGGGCCGGTGTTTCAGGCCCGCAGTGTCTGGCCGCCAACCGCCGAGCGCCGGATAGGCGCGGACGAGGTGTTGGGCGAACAGCAACGCCTGCGGGAGGCGCTGCAGCAAACGTTGAGCGATCTCAACCGGCTGGCGGAGCGCACCGGCACCTTGATCGGCAAGCCGCAGGCGGCGATCTTCGGCGCTCACAGCATGCTGCTGGACGATCCGGATCTGCAGCAGGCGGCTTACACCCGCATCGCGCAGCAGCTGTGCAGCGCCGAGCAGGCCTGGCGGCAGGTGCTGGAGGCGATCGCCGAAGAGTACCGCGAGTTGGATGACGACTACATGCGGGCGCGCGAACTGGACGTGCGCGACATGCTGCGCCGCACGCTGTGCCACCTGCAGGGGCAGCCACTGCCGATCATTGCGCTCGCAGAGCCGTCAATATTGGTGATGGATGAGCTGATGCCTTCGGAGGTGGTGATGCTGGATCGCCGACTGGTGCTCGGCATCTGCCTGAGCGGCGGCAATGCCCTCTCGCACAGCGCCATTCTGGCGAAGGCGATGGGCATTCCGATGGTGGTCGGCATGCAGGATTGCCTGAGCAAAACCCGCAGCGGCCAGAAGGCGATGCTGGACGCCGCGCGCGGGGTGTTGCAGCTCAGCCACTAGGCGCGCAGCTTGAACTGGCGGATGTCGATCCCGTGCTGTTTGATCTTCCGCCACAGCGTGGTGCGGCCGATGCCCAGCAGCTGCGCCATTTCCGTCAGCTGGCCGCGGCTGACGGTCGCCGCCCGCAGGATCGCCTGGCGCTCCATGTCCGTCAGCGTCAACAGCGGCGCGTCAGGCTGCGGATCGCTTTCCAGCAGCGACGGCTGGCCGAGCAGGTGCGCCGGCAGGTCCGCCAGCTGGATGTGGTGGCCGTGGCAAATCATCGCCGCGCGCTCCACCACCCCTTTCAGTTCCAAATCGTTGCCCGGCCACAGATAGAGCGTCAACTGAGCCATCACCTCGTCATCCACCCGGAAGCGACACTGAAAATGTTGCTCCAGCGTGCCCAGATGGTGTTTGACCAGCAGTGGAATATCGCTCAGCCGCTGGCGCAGCGGCGGGATTTGGATCTCGAACGCCTGCAGGCTGTAAAACAGCTGGCGGCGGAAGCGGTTTTGTTGCACCAGCAGCGGCAGATCGGCGGCGCTGCCGGCGATCACCCGCACATCGACCGGGATCACCCGACTGGAATTGAGGCGGATCACCACGCCGGTTTTCAGCACCTGCAGCAGCGCCGACTGCATCTCCGCCGGCAGGTATTCGATCTGTTCCAGGTACAGCGTGCCGCCGTTAGCCAATTCGAATTTGCTGAGCTGGCCCGCCTCTTCTTCGCTGGCGTCGCTGCCCAGCAGCTCACGCAGCCCCTGTGCCTGCGGCAGCAGTTGGCAGTTGAGGGCAATATACGGCCCGGCGGCGCGCTCGCTGGCGTTGTGGATAGCCTGGCTGAGCCGCTCTTTGCCGACGCCTTCCTCCCCGCGCAACAAGATCGGATGCTGGCCTTTGGCCGCCTGCTGGCCGTAACGGATCAGTCGCCGCATTTCCAGCGAGGCGGAGGGCATCTGCTCGAAGCTGTGGCTGACGCGCCCCAGCTGGCTGCTGACATACTGACGCAGCCGTTCGAGCGGGTGCAGCAGGGCGATGAAACTGCAGCGATCGCCGTCGAAAATCGGCTTGAGCGTCAGCAAGGCGGCGATAAACTGCCGCTGGCTTTCGAAGGTGACTTCGACGTGTTGCAACGGTTGGCGGTCGGCGATGGCGCGCTTGAGCAGCGCGGGCAGCGTCAGCAACTGCGCCAACGGCTTGCCCTGACTCTGCTGTTCGTCCAGCTTCAGCAGGCCGGCGGCGCGCTGGTTGATGTATTGCAGGTAGCCGCGGTGATCCCAGGCCATGACGCCGTCGTCCACGCCGTCCAGCAGCCCGTAAAGCTGATTCAGATGGCGGTTGGATTCCGCCAGCAGGCTGTCGGCGTTCAGCGAGTTGCCGATTTCGCGGGCGATGGCCAGCGTCAGCGACAGATCGCCGGCAGCGCTGTCGGCCAGCAGGCAACCCAGGGCGATCGAGCCGCGCTGGCGGCCGCTGTTGTCGTAGACCGGCGTGGCGCAGAACGACCAGCCGTGCAGCGCCCGGCGCACGTGTTCTTCACCGCTCACCCGCACCGGGTGGCCTTCCGCCGCCGCCAGCGCCGGGGCATTGGTGCCGATCTGTCCTTCGGCCCAGTAAGCGCCGGGGGCGAATCCCAGTTGCTGCAGAATCTCCCAGGTTTGGGCGTCGCCGCAGCGCCACAGCATGCAGCCGCTCTCGTCGAGGATCATCAGCAGGCAACGCCGCGGCTCCATGTATTCGCAGGCGTCTTCCAGCGCCGCCTGGCCGAGCGTCAGCAGATCGTTCTTGCGGCGGCAAATCGATTCGAAGGTCGCGCCCTGCGCGCGGTGCGGCGCTTGCCAGACATCAGGCTGCATCAGGCTGCGGCAACGCAGCCAGGAGGCATACACCGCCGGCGTCGGGCGCAGCGGCGGCGGCAGTTCGCCGTCGTTAATCAGTTGCTGCCAACGTGAATCGTTGTCCATCGAACCTCATCCAACTGCGAAAACGAGAGTGACGATGATATCACCTGGCGCGGCGGTGGCTGTGAGGCGGCGGGCAGAAGCGGGGAAAATCGGGACAAAAAAAACGGGGCGCGGCGCAGGCCGGACCCCGTGTTTGTCAGCGTGCGGACATCAGTTGCGGAATGGGTTACCGCTGTGGCGAGCCGGTTGGCTGGTGGTAACGGCCGGCGCGGATGCGCGAGTGGCCGCCGGCGCTGGCGCCGCAGTCTGTTGCATCGGCGCATTGTCCTGATAACCGTCCGCATAGGCGTCCTGCGCGCGGTTTTGCGGTGCGACGGCGTCAGGCGCGGTCGATACCGGCTTGCCCAACGCGCCGTTCAGCAGCAGCAGATCGTTCTGGTTCAGCGTGCCGAGCGCCGACTTGATGTTCAGCTGGTTGATCAAATAGGTATAACGCGCGTCGGACAGCTGACGTTTGGCGTTATACAGCGTGGTGGTGGCGTCCAGCACATCGACGATGGTGCGGGTACCGACCTGATAACCGGCTTCCATCGCGTCCAGGGAGCTCTGCGCGGAGATCACCGCCTGTTTATAGGCGTTGATGCTGCTGATCGAAGCGTTAACGTTGTTGAACGATGAACGCACGGTCTGCACCACGCTGCGGTGAGCGCTTTCCAGCTGCTCGCTGGCGCCGACAAAGCCGTACTGCGCTTGTTTAACCTGCGAGTTGGTCGCGCCGCCGCTGTACAGCGGCAGATTGAAGCTGATGCCCACTTTATTTTGGCCCGCATCGGAGTCGCTGTAGCGTGCAGCATTCGCGCCGCCGGTCTTTGAGCCGTTGTATTTGGTATTGCTGATGCCGGTTGACGCGCTGACGTCAATCGTCGGCATATAGCCGGTTTGGGCTGCGCGGATTTGCTCGCGCGCCAGATCCTGGCTCAGGCGGGCGGACAGCAGGCTCAGGTTGCGCGCCTCCGCTTCTTTCAGCAGGTTGTTCACCGCTTCCGGGCGCTGGGTGCTGAAGCGATCGGTGTTCAGCGAGGCCAGCTCAGGATAGAAGCTGCCGGTGACCTGACGCAGCGTTTCCAGCGCGTTGTCCAGATCGTTGCGGGCGGAGACTTCCGCCGCCAGCACGGTGTCATAGTTCGAGCGGGCGTTCTGCACGTCGGTGATCGCCACCAGGCCCACGTTGAAGCGCTGAGTGGTTTGATCCAGCGTGCGGTACACCGCGTCTTTCTGCGCCTGGGTGTACGACAGCGTGTCGATCGCCTTCAGCACGTTAAAGTAGGCGGTGGCGGTGTTGAGAATCAGCGACTGCTCTGCGGTCTGGAAGGTGACGTCGGAGATGCCGGCGCTCTTTTCCTGCAGCGTCAGCTGGCGCCATTTCGACATGTCGAAGAGGGTCTGCGTCAATGCCAGCGAACCGCTGGTGACGTTGCTGTTAACGCCATTGCTGTCACGATAACCGTTGGTGTAATCATAACCTGCGGTTAAACCGAGCTGCGGCAGCAGCGGGCTGCGCGCTTCATTGATCTTTTCGAATGCGGCGTCGCGGTCAGCAGCACTTTTGCGCAGATCCGGGTTACTTTCCCTGGCCTGTTTGTAGACCTGCAGCAGGTTCTCTGCCTGGCTCATTGCACTGAAGCCGCCCAGGCTCAGTCCGATAAGAAGGGGGAGCAGTTTCTTCATTTGCATTCCTTGTTGTGCAGCAATATTGCTATGTTAGCGCTGACGATAGACGAAATAGTTGCCGATTCTAGCAGAGTCTGCGGTACGCATCAGGTGGCTGAATGTGCCATCTCACGTAACTTTTACCTTTCAGACCGCCCATTTACCTTGGCGTACTGCCCGGGCCGACTGCAGCTGATATTATGGCTGACAATCAGGATTGTTTCCCGCTATTACCCGCGAGCGCACAAACGCGCCGCGTCCGGCGGCGAAAAACAGCCTAACATAAAGCGGCGGCGGTGAGACCCGCTGTTTCTGTCATCAAAACCGTTTATTTTATCGGCATACTCACGCAGGAGAATTCGCGCATGAACCGTTCGCAGCCGTCACCCGTCACCTTCGATAAAAAAGATGTAGAAATTATTGCACGCGAGACGCTGTACCGTGGTTTTTTTTCACTCAATTTATACCGGTTTCGCCATCGCTTGTTCAATGGTGAAATGAGTCCTGAAATCACGCGTGAAATTTTCGAACGCGGCCATGCGGCGGTGCTGCTGCCCTACGACCCGGTGCGCGATGAAGTGGTGCTGATTGAACAACTGCGCATCGCCGCGGTCGATACCAGTAATTCACCCTGGCTGCTGGAAATGGTGGCGGGTATGATCGAAACCGGCGAAAGCGTCGAAGACGTATGCCGCCGCGAAGCGCAGGAAGAAGCCGGCGTGGTGGTCGGGCGCTGCAAGCCGGTGCTGAGCTATCTGGCCAGCCCCGGCGGCACCAGCGAACGCTTGTCGATCATGGTCGGCGAGGTGGACGCCGGCACCGCCGAGGGCATCCACGGCCTGGCGGAAGAGCATGAAGATATTCGCGTCCATGTGGTCAGCCGCGAGCAGGCTTACCGCTGGGTGGAAGAGGGCGCGATCGATAACGCCGCATCAGTGATTGCATTGCAATGGCTGGCGTTGCACCATGAATCGTTGAGAAAAGAGTGGGCCAACTAATGAAACAGCGCTATACCCCTGATTTCCCCGAAATGATGAGATTGTGCGAAACCAACTTCGCGCAATTGCGCCGCTTGCTGCCGCGCAACGACGAAGCGGGCGAAACGGTGACTTATCAGGTGAATGGCGCCGGCTATCGTTTGACCATCGTTGAGTCCACGCGTTACACGTCGCTGGTGGCGATCGAGCAGATCTTTCCGGCGGTCAGCTACTGGAGCCTGCCCGCGATGACGGTGCGGTTATACCATGACGCCATGGTTGCGGAAGTGTGTTCCAGTCAGCAGATCTACCGCTTTAAAGCGCGTTATGATTATCCTAATAAAAAGTTGCATCAACGCGACGAAAAGCATCAAATTAACCAGTTTCTTGCTGATTGGCTGCGCTACTGTTTGGCGCATGGAGCGATGGCGGTTCCGGTTTGTTAGACAGACTGAAATAACAAAGGACACCATTTGGAAAGCCTGTTTAAACTGCCCGTGGCGAGTGGGGCCGCGGTCAGGATTCTACAAATAACAGATACCCACCTTTTTGCCGGCGAACACGAGACGTTGCTCGGCATCAATACCTATCGCAGCTATCACGCGGTGCTGAACGCCATTCAGGCGCAGCGCCGCGATGTTGACTTGATCGTCGCCACGGGAGATTTGGCGCAGGATCATTCGCAGGAGGCGTACCGCCACTTCGCCGCCGGCATTGCGCAACTGCCGGCTCCGTGCGTGTGGCTGCCGGGCAACCACGATTTCCAACCGGCGATGGTCGACGCGTTGGCCGCCGCCGGCATCGCCCCTTCCAAGCAGGTGCTGCTGGGCGATAACTGGCAGGTGCTGATGTTGGACAGCCAGGTGTTCGGCGTACCGCACGGCGAGCTGAGCGAATACCAGCTCGAGTGGATGGAACGCTGCCTGCAGGCGCACCCCGAGCGCTACACGCTGTTGCTGCTGCACCACCATCCGCTGCCTTCCGGCTGCACCTGGCTCGATCAGCACAGCCTGCGCAACCCGCATATGCTGGGCGCGATCCTGTTGCGCTACCCGAAGGTGAATACCGTGGTGTGCGGTCATATTCACCAGGATCTGGATCTGGAATGGCAGGGCCGGCGCCTGTTGGCGACGCCGTCCACCTGCGTGCAATTCAAGCCGCACTGCACTAACTTTACCATCGACGACGTCTCCCCCGGCTGGCGTTACCTCGATCTGTTGCCGGACGGCCGCGTCGAGACGCAGGTGTTCCGCCTGGAAAACGACGATTTCCGCCC
Organism: Serratia sp. X10; assembly: GCF_017811775.1. Lineage (NCBI taxonomy): Bacteria > Pseudomonadati > Pseudomonadota > Gammaproteobacteria > Enterobacterales > Yersiniaceae > Serratia > Serratia sp. X10. The sequence continues at coordinate 163,856 of NZ_JAEIOH010000007.1, forward strand.
CGATATGGACTCGGATGGATACTGATGCCTTCAACACTGCTCTACCTGCACGGTTTCAACAGCTCGCCGCAGTCGGCCAAGGCGGTGGCCTTCAAGGCCTGGCTGACCGAACACCATCCCGCTATCGAGATGCTGGTGCCGCAGCTGCCGGCCTTTCCGGCGGAGGCCGCCGAGATGCTGGAAAATCTGGTGCTGGAACGCGCCGGACAAACGCTCGGATTGGTGGGGTCCTCGCTGGGCGGCTATTACGCCACCTGGCTGTCGCAGTGTTTTTCGCTGCCGGCGGTGGTGGTCAACCCGGCGGTCAAGCCGTTTGAATTGCTGGTCGACTATCTCGGCGCCAACGAGAACCCCTACACCGGCCAGCAATATGTGTTAGAGTCTCGTCACGTTTACGATCTGAAAGTGATGCAGATCGATCCTTTGGAGTCGCCGGATTTAATCTGGCTGCTGCAGCAAACGGGCGATGAAATTCTCGATTACGGCCAGGCAGTGGCGTATTACACCGCGTGTCGGCAAACGGTGGAGTCGGGTGGAAACCACGCCTTCGTCGGTTTCGAGCACTACTTCCCCCAGATTGTGGATTTTTTAGGGCTAAACGCGGTCTGACGGACCGTTCCGGCACCTCCCTTTAACCACGAAAAAATAATCAACGATGACTCAATCCAGCTATAACGCTGATGCCATTGAAGTACTCAGCGGTCTAGAACCAGTGCGCCGTCGTCCCGGCATGTATACCGACACGACGCGCCCAAACCACCTCGGCCAAGAGGTGATCGATAACAGCGTCGATGAAGCGTTGGCCGGTCACGCCAAGCGTATCGACGTGATCCTGCACGCCGATCAGTCGCTGGAAGTGATCGACGACGGCCGCGGCATGCCGGTGGACATCCACCCGGAAGAGGGCGTGCCGGCGGTTGAGTTGATCCTGTGCCGGCTGCACGCCGGCGGTAAATTCTCGAATAAAAACTACCAGTTCTCCGGCGGCCTGCACGGCGTTGGGATCTCGGTGGTCAACGCCCTGTCGAAGCGGGTGGAAGTCAACGTGCGCCGCGACGGCAACGTCTACGGCATCGCCTTCGAAAACGGCGACAAAGTGCAAGATCTGACGGTGACCGGCACCTGCGGCAAACGCAACACCGGCACCAGCGTGCACTTCTGGCCGGACGAACAGTTCTTTGACAGCCCGCGTTTCTCGGTATCGCGCCTCACTCACCTGCTGAAAGCCAAAGCGGTGCTGTGCCCCGGCGTTGAGATCTATTTCATCGACAAGGTGAACAACACCGAGCAGCGCTGGTGCTATCAGGACGGCCTGACCGACTACCTGATGGAAGCGGTTAACGGCCTGATCACCCTGCCGGAAGCGCCGTTCGTCGGCAATTTCGCCGGTGATACCGAAGCGGTGGACTGGGCGCTGCTGTGGCTGCCGGAAGGCGGCGAGCTGCTGACCGAAAGCTACGTCAACCTGATCCCGACCATGCAGGGCGGCACCCATGTCAACGGCCTGCGTCAGGGGCTGCTGGACGCGATGCGCGAGTTCTGCGAATTCCGCAACATCCTGCCGCGCGGCGTGAAGCTGTCGGCGGAGGATATCTGGGATCGCTGCGCCTACGTGCTGTCGGTGAAGATGCAGGATCCGCAGTTCGCCGGGCAGACCAAAGAGCGTCTCTCTTCGCGTCAGTGCGCGGCCTTCGTTTCCGGCGTGGTGAAAGACGCCTTCAGCCTGTGGCTGAACCAGAACGTTCAGGCGGCGGAACAGCTGGCCGAGCTGGCGATTTCCAGCGCCCAACGCCGTCTGCGCGCCGCCAAGAAAGTGGTGCGCAAGAAGCTGACCAGCGGGCCGGCGCTGCCGGGCAAGCTGGCGGACTGCACCTCGCAGGATCTGGCCATGACCGAACTGTTCCTGGTGGAAGGGGACTCGGCGGGCGGATCGGCCAAGCAGGCGCGCGATCGCGAATATCAGGCGATCATGCCGCTGAAGGGCAAGATCCTGAATACCTGGGAAGTCTCCTCGGACGAAGTGCTGGCCTCGCAGGAAGTGCATGACATTTCCGTGGCGATCGGCATCGATCCGGACAGCGAAGATCTCAGCCAGTTGCGCTACGGCAAAATCTGCATCCTGGCGGATGCGGACTCCGACGGCCTGCACATCGCTACGCTGCTGTGCGCGCTGTTCGTGCGCCACTTCCGTTCGCTGGTGAAAGGCGGGCACGTTTATGTGGCCATGCCGCCGCTGTACCGCATCGATCTCGGTAAAGAGGTGTTCTACGCGCTGGATGAAGAAGAGAAAGCCGGCGTGCTGGAACAGCTGAAGCGCAAGAAAGGCAAGCCGAACGTCCAGCGCTTTAAAGGGCTGGGCGAGATGAACCCGCTGCAGCTGCGCGAAACCACCCTCGATCCGAACACCCGCCGTCTGGTGCAATTGACGGTCGCGGAAGATGATGTCGATCAGACGCTGGCGGTGATGGACATGCTGTTGGCCAAGAAGCGTTCGGAAGATCGCCGCAACTGGCTGCAAGACAAGGGCGACATGGCCGAATTGGCGGTCTGAGCCTGACCCTGGCCCGGTGAAACGCCGGGCCGGCTTTCCCGCAGGGCGTTCATGCGGCGCCCGATAACCTGGGCCGGAATGCATGAAGATCACGCTCGAAGAATTGCTGGCGTTCACTTCGGTGGTCGACAGCGGTTCCATCACCGCCGCCGCCGATCGGCTCGGCCAGACGACTTCCGGCATCAGCCGCGCGCTCAGCCGCCTGGAGAATAAGCTCGAAACCACCCTGATGCGCCGCACTACGCGTCGCCTGGAGCTGACCGAAGAGGGGCAAAGCTTCCTGAGCCATGCGCGTACGATCATCAGCTCGGTGGAAAATGCCGAAGAACAAATGGCGGTGCGCCGGCAGATGCCGGCCGGGCGACTGCGGATCAATGCGGCTGCGCCTTTTATGGAGCACGTCATCGTGCCGCTGGTGGCGGGGTTCAGGGAACGTTATCCGCAAATTTCGCTCGAGCTGAACACCGACAATCTGATCATCGATCTGCTGGAAAAACGCACGGATATCGCCATTCGCATCGGCGCGTTGCGCGATTCGACCATTCATGCGCGCGCGCTGGGCGCCAGCCGGTTGCGCATCCTCGCCAGCCCGGCTTATCTGCAGCAGCACGGCACGCCGCAGAGCGTGGAGGCGTTGCACCGGCATTGTCTGCTCGGTTTTACCCAACCGGAATCGCTGAACCAGTGGCCGTTGCGCTATCGCCAGGCGCCGCATTTCACCATCACGCGACGATCTCGGCGTCCAGCGGTGAAACGCTGCGGCAATTGGCGCTGCGGGGCGAGGGGATCGTACAGCTGGCAGACTTTATGACCCGGCGCGATCGGGAAGCGGGCAAGTTGGTGACGTTGCTGGAGCAGGAGACGCTGGACGTGCGCCAGCCGATTAATGCGGTGTATTACCGCAATACGCAATTGGCGGCGCGCATCACCTGTTTTCTGGACTACGTCAGCGCGCACATCGACGCGCAGACGTTATAAGGCGGAGCTTACAGGGCGTTTTCCAGGATGTAGATCTCGGTGTCCAGCACGCTGTCTTTGAGGGTGTCGCGGTGTTTGAGCATGTGATCAATGGCCAGATGTTTTTCCAGATGCGCCATGCTTTCCCATTTCTCCAGCATGAACACCGAATCCGGCGACCGCTTCTGCCACGGCGCCTGGGTATTGCTGTCGACCATCGGCGTGTATTCGCCGCAGCCTTCTTCCGCCAGCACCAGCGGCACCAACTTTTCAATGGCTTGCAGTACGGTGGCGCGGTGGCCGGGTTTCACTTTGATTTCTGCGATTACGGTGATCATGCTTACCTCGTTGATGAGTATGTTCTGCGTCAGTTAAGCAAAAATTTTCGCCAGATGCTCGCGATAACGTGCGATGTCCGCTTCGATATCCGGTTGTTTTATCACGTCATTGCAGATAAAGGTCGGCAGCGCTTCCATTCCCAGGAACTGGTTGGCCTTGTGGAAGTGCAGGTAAACGCCGTCGACGCCGACGCCGTGGAAGAACTGATCGGGATCGGTGAAGGCCTCCAGCGGGGCGTTCCAGGTCAGGCTCAGCAGGTATTTTTTGCCCTGGATCAGGCCGCCGGAGCCATATTTTTTGCTTTCGTCAGAACGAGAGCGGCCGTCGCTGGCATACAGGCTGCCGTGACCGGCGGTGAACACTTCATCGATGTATTTTTTCAGGATCCAGGGTTCGCCCATCCACCAGCCCGGCATCTGGTAGATGACCGCGTCGGCCCACAGGTATTTCTTTACCTCGGCTTCGATGTCATAACCGTCGTCGACCACGGTGACCTGCACATCGTGCTGCAGATCGCGCAGGAAGCTTTCCGCCACGTCGCTCAGGGTTTGGTTGAGTTCGCCGTTGGAATGGCCGAATTGCTTTTTAGCGTTGATAATCAGGATATTGCTCATCTTTCGCGGCTCCCGTCAGAGTTAAGATATGGCATGCTTCCCGCCGAAAAGGGGGAAACTACCTAGCTGGCGATGAGTGTAATCGTTAGCCGCGCAGGTAAAAATGCGATCCAGCGCACAACAGTGTTGACTGCCAGTCAATAAACGGGCCGCCAGACAGCGAAATTTTGCATAAACCGCATCGCGCAACCGGCCGCCGCCGGCGATCCTTGCGCCAACTGTGACAGCCACCCTGCAGATGGGTTACTATCGCGGGCAGAATCGACAAGCGATGCCTTTTGTCGTCCAAGGGATTGCCAAGCCACGGTCTGAGGATAATTGAGTAATGAGTGATCTGACTCATGACGGTGTAGAGCGTTTACCGCTGCACACATTCACTGAAAACGCCTATCTGAACTATTCCATGTACGTCATCATGGATCGGGCGTTGCCGTACATTGGCGACGGTTTGAAGCCGGTACAACGCCGCATCATCTACGCCATGTCTGAACTGGGGCTGACCAACAGCGCCAAATTCAAGAAGTCCGCCCGCACCGTGGGCGACGTGCTGGGTAAATATCACCCGCACGGCGACAGCGCGTGTTATGAAGCCATGGTGCTGATGGCGCAGCCGTTCTCGTATCGCTATCCGCTGGTGGACGGCCAGGGGAACTGGGGTGCGCCGGACGATCCCAAGTCGTTCGCGGCGATGCGTTATACCGAATCGCGCCTGTCCAAATACGCCGAGGTCTTGCTGGCCGAACTGGGCCAGGGCACGGTCGACTGGATCCCGAACTTTGACGGCACGCTGCAAGAGCCGAAGATGCTGCCGGCGCGCCTGCCGAACATCCTGCTGAACGGCACCACCGGCATCGCGGTCGGCATGGCGACCGACATTCCGCCGCACAACGTGCGCGAAGTCGCCGCCGCCGCGGTGGCGCTGCTCGACAAGCCGGGCGCCTCGCTCGATGACCTGCTCGAGTTCGTGCAGGGGCCGGACTTCCCGACCGAAGCTGAGATCATCACCCCGCGCGATGAAATTCGCAAAATTTACCAGAGCGGCCGCGGCTCGGTGCGCATGCGCGCCGTGTGGAAGAAAGAGGATGGCAGCGCGGTGATCACCGCCTTACCGCATCAGGTTTCCGGCGCCAAGGTGCTGGAGCAGATAGCCAGCCAGATGCGCGCCAAGAAGCTGCCGATGGTCGAAGACCTGCGCGATGAATCCGATCACGAGAACCCGACGCGTCTGGTGATCGTGCCGCGTTCCAACCGCATCGATCTGGAGCAGGTGATGAATCACCTGTTCGCCACCACCGATCTGGAGCGCAGCTACCGCATCAACATGAACATGATCGGTCTGGACAACCGCCCGCAGGTGAAAGGGCTGGTGGAGATCCTCACCGAATGGCTGGCCTACCGTCGCGATACGGTGCGCCGCCGCCTGAACTACCGCCTCGAGAAGGTGCTCAAGCGCCTGCATATCCTCGAAGGTTTGCTGGTGGCGTTCCTCAACATCGACGAGGTGATCCACATTATCCGCAGCGAGGATGAGCCGAAGCCGGTGCTGATGCAGCGTTTCGGCATCTCCGATACCCAGGCGGAAGCGATCCTCGAGCTGAAACTGCGTCACCTGGCCAAGCTGGAAGAGGTCAAGATCCGCGGCGAGCAGGACGAACTGGCGAAAGAGCGCGATCAGCTGCAGGCGCTGCTGGCGTCCGAACGCAAGCTGAATACGCTGATTAAGAAAGAGATCCAGGCCGATGCGCAGACCTACGGCGACGATCGCCGTTCGCCGCTGACCGAGCGCGCGGAAGCCAAGGCGATGAGCGAGCACGACTTCGTGCCGTCCGAGCCGGTGACCATCGTGCTGTCGGAAATGGGCTGGGTGCGCAGCGCCAAGGGCCACGACATCGATCCGGCCGGCCTGAGCTACAAGGCTGGCGACAGCTTCCGCGGCGCGGCGCGCGGCAAGAGCAATCAGCCGGTGGTGTTTATCGACTCTACCGGGCGCAGCTATGCGCTCGATCCGATGACGCTGCCTTCGGCGCGCGGGCAGGGCGAGCCGCTGACCGGCAAGCTGACGCCGCCGCCGGGCGCCACCATCGAGCAGGTGCTGATGGCGGCCGACGATCAGAAGCTGCTGATGGCGTCCGACGCCGGTTACGGTTTCGTCTGCACCTTTAACGATCTGGTGGCGCGCAACCGCGCCGGCAAGGTGATGATCACGCTGCCGGACAACGCCAGAGCGCTGCCGCCGATGGAGATCCACGGCGCAGATGATATGCTGCTGTCGATCACCGCCGCCGGGCGCATGCTGATGTTCCCGGTCGCCGATCTGCCGCAGCTGTCGAAGGGCAAGGGCAACAAGATCGTCTCCATTCCGGCGGCGCAGGCCGCCGCCGGTGAAGACAAGCTGGCCTGGCTGTTCGTGCTGCCGCCGCAGGCGTCCGTCACGCTGCACGTCGGCAAACGCAAGCTGACGCTGCGTCCGGAAGATCTGCAGAAGTTCCGTGCGGAACGCGGCCGCAAGGGCACCCAACTGCCGCGCGGCCTGCAGCGCATCGATCGCGTCGAAGTGGATGCGCCGGTGCGGGCGTCGGGTGGCGACAGCGAAGAGTAAGCGTTGGCACCAGCGTTAACGGGCGGTCGCAGCATGCTGTGGCCGCCTTATTTATTTTTGCTGGCGTTTATTTTCCAAATAGTTAACATTTCTGCGCATAAAATTATTGTGCGTACTGCCGCCTGGCGGGAAAATAGCGAGAAATGCAGGCGACATAGGCGTGCTTTCCGCCTGGTCGGCAAATAATGAGTAAAGGAATCTGCGCAGCGAAGTAAACTGCGTTGGCAGTGTGCTAATGAGGTTGTTATGTTATTGATTTTGCGTGCCGTTCTCGCCACTCTTTTCTGTATTCTGGTGTGTATTTTCGGTTCGGTTTACTGCTTGTTCAGTCCGCGTAATCCTCGCCATGTGGCGACCTTCGGCCATCTTTTCGGCCGTCTATCGACGCTGTTCGGCATCAAGGTTGAAACCCGCGTGCCGGCCGATGCGGCCAACAACGGCAACTGCATCTATATCGCCAACCACCAAAATAACTACGACATGGTGACGGCCTCTAATATCGTGCAGCCGCGCACCGTGACCGTCGGTAAAAAAAGTCTGGTGTGGATCCCGTTTTTCGGCCCGCTGTATTGGCTGACCGGTAATCTGCTGATAGATCGTGATAATCGCGCCAAGGCGCACGGCACCATCGCCCAGGTGGCGGAGCAGTTCAAGAAGAAAGACATTTCGATCTGGATGTTCCCGGAAGGGACCCGCAGCCGCGGCCGTGGGCTGATGCCGTTTAAAACCGGCGCGTTCCACGCGGCCATTGCCGCCGGCGTGCCGATTGTGCCGATCTGTGTATCGACCACCAGCGGTAATATAAATCTTAATCGCTGGAATAACGGTCATGTGATCGTCGAGATGTTGGCGCCGGTGGATACCAGCAAATACGGCAAAGAAAACGTGCGCGAGCTGGCGGCCCATTGCCGCGAGCTGATGGAGGCGAAAATCGCCGAATTGGACGCCGAAGTCGCCCAGCGCAACGCCGCCAAAAAATAAGAGTCTACCGGCTTCAAAGAAGAGTTTTTTAATTGGCGTTCAGCGCCGTTAACGCCTGAGCGCCTGCTAATCTTGATTGGCGGGCGTTTGGGTTTTGCACACGGTTTAGTTATTGCTTTTCATGGAGAAAATATGTCACTCAGTCGACGTCAGTTTTTACAGGCATCGGGCCTGGCGCTGTGCGCGGGCGCCGTGCCGCTGAGGGCTGAGGCGAGCGGAACGCAGACCCCATTACCCATTCCCCCGTTGCTGGAGTCTCGCCGCGGTCAGCCGCTGTTCCTGACCTTGCAGCGTGCCCACTGGGCGTTTATGGATAACCGCAAAGCGGCGGTGTGGGGCATCAACGGCATGTACCTGGGGCCGACGGTGCGGGTTTACAGCGGCGACGACGTCAAACTGATCTACAGCAACCGCCTGCAGGAGCCGGTGGCGATGACCATCAGCGGTCTGCAGGTGCCGGGCACGCTGATGGGCGGCGCGCCGCGCATGATGTCGCCCAACGTCGACTGGTCGCCGGTGCTGCCTATTCGCCAGGCGGCGGCCACCTGCTGGTACCACGCCAACACGCCGAACCGCATGGCGCCGCACGTGTACAACGGGCTGGCCGGGCTGTGGCTGGTGGAGGATGCCGTCAGCAAAGCGCTGCCGCTGCCCAACCACTACGGCGTCGACGATTTCCCGCTGATCATTCAGGACAAACGCTTCGATAACTTCGGCACGCCGCAATACGATGCGCCGTCGCAGGGCGGCTTCGTCGGCGATACGCTGTTGGTCAACGGCGTGCAAAACCCGTATGTCGACGTGTCGCGCGGCTGGGTGCGTTTGCGTTTGCTCAACGCCTCCAACGCGCGGCGTTATACCCTGCAGCTCAGCGACGGGCGGCCGTTCAACGTGATCGCCAGCGATCAGGGCTTCCTGCCTGCGCCGGTTGCGGTGCAGCAGCTGTCGCTGGCGCCGGGCGAACGCCGGGAAGTGCTGATCGACATGTCGAAGGGCGACGAGGTGACCATCACCGCCGGTGAAGCGGCGGGCATCATGGATCGCCTGCGCGGCCTGTTCGAGCCGTCGAGCATTCTGGTGTCCACCCAGGTGCTGACGCTACGCCCGACCGGCCTGCTGCCGCTGGTGACCGACAACCTGCCGATGCGCCTGCTGGCGGATCAGCTGTTGGACGGCAGCGCCAGCCGCACCCGCGATTTCCGCCTGGGCGACGGCGGCGTCGGCATCAACGGCGCAATTTGGGACATGAACCGCATCGACGTACAGGCGCAGCAAGGCACCTGGGAACGCTGGAACATTCATGCGGATACGCCGCAGGCGTTCCATATTCAGGGCGTGCAGTTCCTGATCAAACGCGTCAACGGCGCGCAGCCGATGGCGGAAGATCGCGGCTGGAAGGATACCGTCTGGGTCGATGGCGACGTCGAGCTGCTGGTGTATTTCAACCAATCCACTTCCGAACACTTCCCGTTCCTGTATTACAGCCAGACGCTGGAAATGGCCGATCGCGGCACCGCCGGCCAGCTGATGGTGCAGCCGACGATGTAACCCGCTCTGCGGGCCGCTTAGGGCGCCCGCAGCATCGCCAAAAAAGCCTGCACCACCGGCGTGACGCTGTCGGTACGGTATACCGCATACAGATCCGCCGGGGGCGCCTGCTGCAGCGAGCAAAACCGCACGCCGGGCCACGGGATGCGGCCGTAGCTGTCCGGCAGCAGCGTAATGCCGCAGCCTTCCGCTACCAGCGCCAGCAGGGTTTGCGGTTCATTGACCTGATAAGCGACGTCCGGCAAAAATCCCTGCTGCAGACACAGATTGTGCAGATACAGCCCCAGGCTGGCCTCATGCGGCGGCAGCACGATGAAGCTGTCGTTTTGCAGCGCCGCCAGCGGGATATTCTCCTGCTGCGCCAGCGGATGATCGAGTGGCAGCACCACGGCGATGCTTTCGCGCGCCAGCCGTTGGCAGCTCAATCCCGGCAGCGTCTGCTGCTGCGCCTCTCGCCAGACCCCGATATCGATATGCCGCTTTTGCAGCGCGGCGATTTGCTGGCTGGGCGTCAGCTCATTCAACGACCAGGTAGCGCCGACGCTCTGCTCGCTGAACCGCCGCAGCGCCGCAATCAAGCCGCCCCAGGCCGAGGTGCCGACCATGCCGACCACCATATGGCCGCCTTCGCCGCGCCCCATTTGTTGCACCTGATGCAGCGCGCTGTCGGCCTGATCCAGCAGCCGCTCGACGTTGCGCAGCAGCGTGCGGCCGGCCGGCGTCAGCGTCATGGAGCGGGTGGTGCGTTTGAACAGCACTACGCCGAGTTGGCTCTCCAGCTCTTTGATGTGCTTGCTGAGCGGCGGCTGTGACATATTCAACCGCCGCGCCGCCTGAGTGAAATTCATCTCTTCCGCCACCACGCGGAAATAGTGCAGCAGGCGGAAGTTAATCCGACCGGGATCGGGCAGGGCATGGTGCGGGTTCATTCGGGACATCGACTCCTGTGACGCAGCTCAACTTATAGGTAAATGGAATAAATCGGCCGTCAAGAATGTATTGGTCTCGGCCGCGCCTCGCTCTCTACTATGGGGCTTATTGTCCCCCGCTTAAAGAGAGAATACGATGTTTAATCAAGAAGATGCTTTTATCTGCGCCGATGTTGTCCGCGCACGTCTGCCCGGTTTTCAGCCGAAAGCGGCCTTGATTCTCGGCTCCGGACTCGGCGCTCTGGCGGAGGTGATGACCGAAACCGTCACCCTCGATTACGCGGAGCTGCCGGGCTTCCCGGTGAGCGGCGTTGCCGGCCACGCCGGGCAACTGGTCGCCGGCAAGCTGGAGGGCGTGCCGGTCGTGTGCATGAAAGGGCGCGGTCACTTCTATGAAGGGCGCGGCATGCAGGTGATGACCACCGCAGTGCGCACTTTCAAACTGCTGGGCTGCGAATTCCTGCTGGCGACCAACGCCGCCGGTTCGCTGCGCCGCTCGGTGGCGCCGGGCAGCCTGGTGGCCATTACCGATCATATCAATTTCATGCCGGAATCGCCGCTGGTCGGCGCCAACGACGAGCGCTTCGGGCCGCGCTTCTTCAGCCTGGCGAACGCCTACGATCGCGATCTGCGCGCCCAACTGGCGGCGGTGGCCGAAAGCGCGGGCATCCCGCTGGCGGAAGGGGTGTTCGCCGCTTACACCGGGCCGAACTTCGAAACGCCAGCGGAGATCCGCATGATGCAGACCCTCGGCTGCGACGTGGTGGGCATGTCGATCGTGCCGGAAGTTCTGACGGCGCGCCACTGTGGCCTCAAGGTGCTGGTGGTGTCCGCGATGACCAACTACGCCGAAGGGCTGTCGGATACGCCTCTTTCTCACGAACAAACGCTCAGCTGCGCGGCGCTGGCGGCGGACGATTTCATGCGCCTGATCCGCGAGCTGTTCAAAACGCTGTGACACCGTAAGCAAACCGGCGGCGGGCTGCAGGGGGCCCGCCGCACCAATCATCGTTGAAAGCATAATAACAAGGTGATGGCGATGGCGATAAAAACACGATTGAAGGTGATGATTTTCCTGCAGTTCTTTATCTGGGGCGCCTGGCTGGTGACGCTGGGATCCTATATGATCAACACGCTGCATTTCAGCGGCATGCAGGTGGGAATGGTTTACAGCGCCAAGGGGATCGCGGCGCTGATCATGCCGGGCCTGGCGGGCATCATCGCCGACCGTTGGATGAGGGCCAACTACCTGTATGCGCTTTTCCACCTGCTCGGGGCGCTGGCGCTGTACTGTGCGGCGCAGGTTGAGCAACCGATGCTGATGTTCTGGGTGATGTTGTTCAACGCGATGGTCTATATGCCGACCATTGCGCTCTCCAACGCCATTTCCTATTTTTGCCTGGAGAAGCACGGCTTTGACACGGTAAAGGACTTTCCACCGGTGCGGGTGTACGGCACCGTGGGATTCATTCTGGCGATGTGGCTGGTCGGTTTCAGCCAAATCGAGCTCAGCAACCTGCAGCTGTATCTGGCATCTGCGGCCTCGCTGCTGCTGTCCGCCTACTCGCTGACGTTGCCGCGCTGCCCGACCAACCGCGCGGCCGAGTCGAAGCGCTGGGTCAGCGTGCTGGGGCTGGATGCGCTGGTGCTGTTTCGCCAGCGGCGCATGGCGTTGTTTTTCCTGTTCGCCATGTTGCTCGGCGCGGCGCTGCAGATAACCAACACCTTCGGCAACCCGTTCCTGCACGATCTGTCGCTCAATCCGCTGTATCAGGACAGCCTCAGCGTCCGGTATCCGGCGGTGCTGCTGTCGCTGTCGCAGATCTCTGAAGTGTTCTTTATCCTCACCATTCCCTTTTTCCTGCGCCGTTACGGCATCAAGCAGGTGATGCTGATCAGCATGGCGGCCTGGACGCTGCGTTTTCTGTTCCTGGCCTACGGCACGCCGGTCGGTTTTGGTTTCGTGCTGCTGCTGTTGTCGATGATCGTTTACGGTTGCGCGTTCGACTTCTTTAATATTTCCGGCGCCATTTTCGTCGAGAAGGAGGCCGATCACCGCATCCGCGCCAGCGCGCAGGGGCTGTTCATGACCATGGTCAACGGTTTGGGCGCCTATCTGGGGGCGCTCGCCAGCGGCGAAGTGGTGGATTTCTTCAGCCATGACGGCGTGAAAGACTGGCAGAGCATCTGGCTGGTGTTTGCGCTGTATACGCTGGTGCTGGGGATTGTGTTCGCGTTGAGCTTCAACTATCGCCACTCGCCGCAGGAGAGTGCGGCGGCGGCGCAGTAAGGCTGAGGGCGCTGGATGGCGGCGCCCTGAAACGTCAGGCCTGCGGGAAGCGTTGTTGCAGTTGAAGCCAGTCCGGCGGATTGGCGGCGCCGAGGCTGGCCACCACGCAGGCGGCGACCCGGTTGGCCAGATCGACCGCCCGCGGCAGCGGCCAGCCGGCGGACAGCCCCGCCAGCAAACCGGCGCAGTGGGCATCGCCCGCGCCGATGGTATCGATGACGTCCACCGGATAGGCGGGAACGTGCAGCGGCGGCGTGCGGCCGTCACAGATCCAGGCGCCGTCGCGATCCAGGCGGCAGATCAGCGTCAGGTTACGGGCGGCGGCATAGCGCTGCGCGGCATCCACGGCGTCGCCGGCGCCGCACAGCGCGGCCACTTCGTCGCGGTTGAGTGTCAGTAGGGTGTGGCTGTCGCTGAGCATGGCGAAGAAATCTTCGCTGAGCTGGGCGATGCGCGGGCCGGGATCGATCAGACGCGGTTGGTCGAACGGCATGCGCGTCAGCCACTCGCGCAGCGCTTCGCCGTTTTCGCCCGCCAGCTCGTAGCCGCTGGCGTAGATCAGGGTGTGTTCCGTCAGCGGCAGGGTCGCCAGCTGCGCTTTATTCCATTGGCTTTCGCAACCGGAAACCGTGATGAAGGTGCGTTCGCCGTTCGGCTCCACCAGCGCCAGGCACCAGCCATTGTCCATCTGGCCGTGGCGCAACAGCACCTCCAGCCCCAGTTCGCCCATGGCGGCTTCGATCGCCGCGCCCCATTCGCCGTTGCCGACCGGCATACCGTTGATCACCGGCACTTCAAGGCGCGTCAGCGCGCGCGCTACGTTGAACGCGCAGCCGCCGATTTGCCGCGCCTGCGGCTGGGCTTCGATATCTTCGCCGCTGGTCGGCAGGCGGGGCAGCGTCATCACCAGATCGCCGACCGCGCCCCCCATCACCAGGACAGGTGTTACAGCTTCCCACTCATTCATTGATGTTCTCTGCGTTGGGTCAGGTACAGACCGTAAGCGATCAGACTAACCGCAAACGACACAAACAGCCCCAGGCTGGAGTCGGCAAACAAGCCTTTGGCCAGCGGGCCGTCGATAAAACCGGTTTTGGTGACCAGCAGGCCGCACAGGGCGCCGAGGAACCAACAGAACAGCGGGGCTTTGCGCACGCCGCGGTTCTGGCCATGCAGGCCGTACAAAGCGTTGCCATCATACCCGTAGCGGCGGCGCAGGCACAGGTAATCGAGCAGGAAAATCGCCTCCCAGGCCGCCAGGAACACCCCGCAGAACACCAGGAAGGAGATGAACGGCCCCATAAAGTCGCCGGAGATGAACAGCACATACAGGGCGATACCCAGCACCACCACGGCGTCGATCGATACCGCCAACCACTGTTTGACCTGCACGCCGATGGTCAGCAGGTTAAGGCTGGCGGAATACAGGCTGAGCACCGCGATGGTGACGATGCCGGCGGTGGCGGCCAGCAGATAAGGGATCGCCATCCAGGCGGGCAGCACCGAGCCTATCAGCGCGATGGGATTGGCGGCGTTGGCCAGATCGGGCAGCTGCACGGAAAGCAGAATACCGGCCAGCATCAGCAGCATTAGCGGCAAACAGGCACCGCCCATCACCGCGGCGAAAATGCCTTTGTTCGACGAGCTCGGGCTTTGATAGCGGCTGTAATCGGCGCCGGCGATTGCCCAGCTGATGCCGGTACCGGCGGCGATCACCGAGACCGCCGGCAAGAAGCCGGTCAGCCAGCTGCCGGAAGGCAGCGCCAGCACCTGGCTCCACTCGGTGTTGAACAGGATATAGAGCACCACGATCAGCGTCATGGTGCCGAAGATGCGGCTGAACCAGCTTTGCATCCAGACTACGGTATTCTGCCCCAGCAGGCTGACGACGATAGTGAGTCCGGCGAACAGCAACAGGCTGAGCGCGGTCAGCAAATGGCTGGCCCCCAGCCCGAAGGCCTCGAACAGCGCCGCCAGCGTCAGGGTGCCGGTGATCACGTTGACCGCTTCCCAGCCCATCAGATTAATCCAACTGAACAGGGTGGGCGCCACGTTGCCCTTCAGCCCGAAAATCACTCGCGACAGCGTCAGCGTAGAGGTGCGCCCGCGCTTGCCGGCGAAGCTGGTGAGGCCAACCAGCACGAAGCTGGCGACGCCGAACAAAGCGGCGAGCACCGATTGCAGGAAGGATAAGCCGAAGCCGACGATGATGGCGCCATACACCACGCCGAGAATGCCGATATTGGCTGCCGACCAGATCCAAAACAGCTCGATGGGCCGCCCGGTCTGTTCCGCATCCGGCACCCGGTCGATACCGGTGCTCTCTACCTTCCATGCTTCATTGCGATTGATATCGGTCATAGCAATTGATCCCTGTTGCGCAGGGCCTTGAGGGCCGCCGCAGTTAGCTGAAAATCGATTTTGTTGGCGCTGTGGCCGCCTCCTCGGATGAGGTTTATCGGCCGCACGGCGCCAATGAGTGTAGACAAAGAGTGGGTCTGCAGCGGAGTTTGGAAGAGAGAGAACGTTTTTATTTGCAGGCATCAGTCCGTTTCACCCGGCGCAAGGGGGATCGCGCGAGGGGATGATGAGCCGTGAGCAAGCTATCCATTAGCACCGTTGCTTATTATTTGTCATTTGTCGTGGCGTCTTGGGCAACGTGACCCATCGGGTACGGCGAGAAGCGGGCAATTCATCCCAAAGGGTCGCCCATCCGCTTCAGCGAACGGGATGTGGACAGCGTATGCCCGCTGCCTGACCATCAGGTGCGTCCTGTCTGGTCGGCAGCGGATTTTTAGTTGTTTTAAAGGTGGATCCCTGGTGTTGGTGCCATTGATGTTTCAACATCAATAAGCACAGATTACGCGCGATCTAGATCCAATGAAAGTCCATTGAATAAAAATTGTGATGTCCCTCTGAAAACATTAGCAATATTTTAGTTATGGTGAGAGGCTTTATCGCCGGATCGGCGATAGGAGAAAGCGAAGTTTGGGCATAGGGCGGAACAAGAGGGCGGGCGAATGACGGATTTTATGGCCTGGCTGCGTGAACATCTGGCGCAGGGGGCGGCGGCGCCGCGCTATATTCAGCTGGCGACGGCGATAGAAACCGCGATCAGGCAGCAGGTGCTGGCG
Organism: Serratia sp. X10; assembly: GCF_017811775.1. Taxonomy (NCBI): domain Bacteria; kingdom Pseudomonadati; phylum Pseudomonadota; class Gammaproteobacteria; order Enterobacterales; family Yersiniaceae; genus Serratia; species Serratia sp. X10. Next base: position 179,798 of record NZ_JAEIOH010000007.1, read on the forward strand.
GCGGAGGCATTTCTGCCGCCGGAGCGGCACATGGCGGAAGGTTTGGCGCTGTCGCGCGTCACCGTCAGCAAGGCGATGAAACTGCTGGAGGAGAAGGGGCTGATTTCGCGGCAGCAGGGCGTTGGCACCCGCGTGGCGATGCGTATCGGCTATTCCCTCGATAAGGACAGCGGTTTTACCGCTCAGGCGCTGCGTCACGGCAGCAGCGTCAGCAACCGATGGCTGCTGCGCGCGCGGGTCGGCGCGCCGGCCAAGGCCGCGGCGGCGCTGGGGATCGCGGAAGGGGATGAGGTGGTCAAACTGCGGCGTTTACGCTTGTTGAACGGTAGCCCGGTCTCGCTGGAAACCACCTATATTCCGCTGCGCTTCCTGCCTGAACCGGCGCAGCTGGAGCACTCGCTGTATGCGTTATGGCAATCGCGCGGCATCGTGCCTGAAGATAAACACTTTTTGTTGAAGGCGGTGTCCTGCAGCGGCGAGGTCGCCGAGTTGCTCAACGTACCGTGCGGCGCGCCGTTATTGCACATCATCCAAACCAGCCGCAACGCCCGGGGTGAGGCGCTGGAGTTCAGCGATATCTTGTGCCGCAGCGACGTTTATGAATTCGAGGTGAATGGTTAGCGAAATAACCATGCTCTTTTTGCCACTAGTGCGTATAATCGCCGCCCGGCGATTAATTAACCTGTAAAAAGAGCAGCAGAATGAGCACCACCAGCCTGATCCAACCCGATCGTGAACTGTTTTCTTATAAGCCTTATTGGGCGGAATGTTATGGCACCGCGCCGTTTTTACCGATGTCGCGAGCAGAGATGGATCAACTGGGCTGGGACAGCTGCGACGTGATCATCATCAGCGGCGACGCCTATGTCGATCACCCGAGCTTCGGCATGGCGATCATCGGCCGCATGCTGGAAGCGCAGGGCTTCCGCGTCGGCATCATCGCGCAGCCGGACTGGAGCAACAAAGAAGACTTCATGCGGTTGGGGAAACCGAACCTGTTCTTCGGCATCACCGCCGGCAACATGGATTCGATGATCAACCGCTATACCGCCGATCGCAAACTGCGCCACGATGACGCCTACACCGCCGGTAACGTCGGTGGCAAGCGCCCGGATCGCGCCACCCTGGTCTACAGCCAGCGCTGCAAAGAAGCCTATAAAGACGTGCCGATCGTGCTGGGCGGCATCGAAGCCAGCCTGCGTCGCATCGCTCACTACGACTATTGGTCGGATACCGTGCGCCGCTCGGTGCTGGTGGACTCCAAGGCCGACATGCTGATCTACGGCAACGGCGAACGCCCGTTGGTGGAAGTGGCGCACCGTCTGGCCGCCGGCGAGAAGATCGGCGATATCCACGATATTCGCAATACCGCGGTGATGCGTAAAGAAGCGCTGCCGGGCTGGAGCGGCGTGGATTCCACCCGCCTCGACAAGCCGGGCCGCATCGAACCTATCCCGAACCCGTACGGCGAGGATCTGCCGTGCGCCGACGGCGCCAAGCCGAAGGAGCCGGAAGCCAAGCCTGTCACGGTGCGCGCCGCCAAGCCGAAGCCGTGGGAGAAGACCTACGTGTTGCTGCCGTCTTTCGAGAAAGTGAAGGGCGACAAGGTGCTGTATGCGCACACCTCGCGCATTTTGCACCATGAAACCAACCCCGGCTGCGCCCGCGCGCTGATGCAAAAACACGGCGATCGCTACGTGTGGATCAACCCGCCGGCGATCCCGCTGACCACGCCGGAGATGGACAGCGTCTTCGCCCTGCCTTATCAGCGCGTGCCGCACCCGTCCTACGGCCAGGAGCGCATTCCTGCCTACGACATGATCCGCTTCTCGGTGAACATCATGCGCGGTTGCTACGGTGGCTGTTCGTTCTGTTCGATCACCGAGCACGAAGGGCGCATCATCCAGAGCCGTTCGGAAGATTCGATCGTTCGTGAAATCGAAGAGATCCGCGACAAAGTGCCGGGCTTTACCGGCGTGATCTCCGATCTGGGCGGCCCGACCGCCAACATGTACATGCTGCGCTGCACCAACCCGCGCGCCGAGCAGACCTGCCGCCGCGCCTCGTGCGTGTATCCGGAGATCTGCACTTATATGGATACCAACCACGAGCCGACCATCAAGCTTTACCGCCGCGCGCGTTCGCTGGAGGGCATCAAGAAGATCCTGATCGCCTCCGGGGTTCGTTACGATCTGGCGGTGGAAGATCCGCGCTATATCAAGGAACTGGCGACCCACCACGTCGGCGGCTACCTGAAGATCGCGCCGGAGCACACCGAAGAAGGCCCGCTGTCGAAAATGATGAAACCGGGCATGGGCAGCTACGATCGCTTCAAACAGCTGTTTGATCACTATTCGAAGCAGGCGGGCAAAGAGCAGTACCTGATCCCGTACTTCATCTCTTCGCACCCGGGCACCCGCGATGAAGACATGGTGAACCTGGCGCTGTGGCTGAAGAAGAACCGTTTCCGCCTCGATCAGGTGCAGAACTTCTATCCTTCGCCGATGGCCAACTCCACCACCATGTATTACAGCGGCAAAAACCCGCTGAGCAAGGTGGGGTACAAGAGTGAAGACGTGGTGGTGCCGCGCGGCGAGCGCCAGCGTCGCCTGCATAAGGCGCTGCTGCGTTACCACGATCCGGCCAACTGGGCGCTGATCCGCACCGCGCTGGAAGAGATGGGGCTGAAGCACCTGATCGGAAGCCGCCGCGAGTGTCTGGTGCCGGCGCCGAGCATCGACGAGCAGCGCGAAGCGAAACGGCTGCAGCGCCACACCCGACCGGCGTTGACCAAGCATACCGACATCAATCGGCAGCGCACGCCGTCCAACCGGCCGCCGCGCAAACCGATTCGCAAAGCCAAGCCGTAACGACGAGGCCCGCGCGCAAACAAAAAGGAGAACCCTCGGGTTCTCCTTTTTACTTTAGCTAATTACAACCGTTCGTAAGCGGCTTCCACTTTCATCAAATGGCGCGGCGCCTGCGGGGCGGGATGGTATTTGCGCACGTGCCAATTAAAGGCTTCCGGCGACAGGTTGTTAATCATTGCGATCGCCTGCTGGCGGTTGCTGGAGAAGGTGCGCAGCAGCGCGCCGGTGCCGTTGACGTAGGCGATGATGGTGGCGTAGCGCAGCGTGACGGGATTGGCGATCCCTTTAAGCTGTTGTTTTTGCAAGGTGGCCAGATAGGCGGCGCCGAGATCGATATTGGTGTCGGGATCCCGCAGGTCATCATCGTCCGGGCAGCCGCGTTTGCCTTTGTAGCGGTAGGCGTCGCAGCCGGCGGTATCGGCTTTCAGCTGCATCAGACCGATCGCATTGGATCTGCTCACTGCGGAAGGGTTGAAGCCGGACTCCACCTGGATCATGGCGGTGATCAGCTTGGCGTCCACGCCGTATTCGCTGGCGGCGTCTTGAATGGCGCTATCGAAGGCGTGGCGATCGTAGCTGACGCGCTGTTTCTTGCCGGCGCAACCCGCCAGCACCAGCATGATGCAAAGCATGCCCAGCCGTGACCCGTGTGAGAAAGAGAATTTCATGGTGCTCCGTGCTTGTCTGTTTTTTAACGGCGTTAACCGGTGGCCGGAGCCTCCGGCGTCGTCATCATAACGTCAGGCGGCGCAAAGGAGCAATGTGCGGGAAGGAAAAGCCCCCTCCGGCGGGAGAGGGCTTGAGAGGGGTTACAGGGTATCCGGATCCGGCCCCAGGCGGTTGCCGACGTCCAGCTTGGCGATCTCGCCCAGTTCGTCCTTATCGAGTTTGAAATCAAACACCTCGAAGTTTTCGCGGATGCGCGACGGCGTGACCGATTTCGGGATCACGATAAGACCGCTGTCCAGGTGCCAGCGCACCACGATCTGCGCCGGAGTCTTCTCGTATTTCTCGGCCAGCGCCTTGATCAGCGGCTGGTCGAATACCCCTTCACCGCCCTGCGCCAGCGGGCTCCAGGATTCGGTGGCGATATGGTGCGTGGCGTTCCAGGCGCGCAGCTGGCGCTGTTGCAGCAACGGGTGCAGCTCGATCTGGTTGACGACCGGCGCCACGTTGGTTTCATCCAACAGACGCTGCAGGTGCGGCGTATGGAAGTTGCACACGCCGATGCTTTTCACCAGGCCTTGTTCGCGCAGTTTGATCAGCTCGCGCCAGGCGGAGACGTATTGATCCTGCTGCGGGCGCGGCCAGTGGATCAGATACAGATCCACGTAGTCCAGCTTGAGCTTTTCCAGACTGGTTTCCAGCGCCGCCAGCGGATCGCTCTGATCGTCGTTCCACAGCTTGGTGGTGATGAACAGGTCGCTGCGCGGCAGCGCGCTGGCCTGCAGCGCGGCGCCGACGCCTTCCTCGTTCTTGTAGATCGCGGCGGTGTCGATGGAGCGGTAACCGATCTCCAGCGCTTTGCTGACCGCGCGGGTGGTCTCTTCAATACTCGCCTGCCAAACGCCGAGACCCAACTGCGGCATCAGATTACCATCGTGGAGTTTGATGATGGGTTGTTGCGTTGTCATGCGCATCTCCTTGTGTACGGATTGCGGCGCCTGCGGCACCGAAACGGCTATAGATAAATTCTAGTTGGCAAAATGGGCGGTTGCCGGGTTTGCCAGCCTAATTTCAGCGGTGGCGGGAGTGCGATTTTCTCCCCGCTCTCCCTGCGAATGAGCGGTAAGACGAAGGGTGCGAAACGAGCGGCGGCGCGCTGAGGCGCCCGACTGCGCCCGGCGATCGGCCGAGCGCAGAATGCGGCGAAAAATGGCTGGCGAAGACTAAAGCCTAGCAAAAAATCGCCGTTTTGCGATTAACGCGCCGCTTCATAAATGCGGCGGCTGACGTCCAGGGTGATGTCCTGATGCTCGCCCAGGGCGGTCATGCCGTGCTGCTGCAGCTTGTCGAGCAGCGCGGGAATGCTGCTTCCGTCAAGCTGATAATCCGCCATGCGGGTCGGCACGCCCATCTGCTCGAAGAAGGCGCGGGTGGCGGCGATCGCGTCGTCGATGCGGCTGTCTTCGCTGCCTTCGCGCAGGCCCCAGACGCGTTCAGCGTATTGCAGCAGCTTTTCGCGTTTCTGCGCTTTCTTCTCGTGCAGCAGCGCCGGCAGCACGATGGCCAGCGTTTGCGCGTGGTCGAGGTCGTGCATGGCGGTCAGCTCATGGCCCAGCATGTGGGTCGCCCAGTCCTGCGGCACGCCAGCGCCGATCAGGCCGTTCAGCGCCATGGTGGCGCTCCACATCACGTTGGCGCGCACCGCATAGTTCTCCGGATCGGCCAGCGCGCGCGGGCCGTCTTCCAGCAGGGTCAACAGCAGGCCTTCGGCGAAGCGATCCTGTACCTTGGCGTCGACCGGGTAGGTCAGATACTGTTCCAAGGTGTGTACGAAGGCGTCGACCACGCCGTTGGCTACCTGGCGCGGCGGCAGCGAGTAGGTCACCAGCGGATCCAGCACGGCGAAGCGCGGCTGCACCAGCGGCGAGAAGAAGTGCTGCTTGTCGCCGCTGCTTTTACGGGTGATCACTGCACCGCTGTTGGATTCGGAACCGGTGGCCGGCAGCGTCAGCACGCAGCCCATCGGCACCGCGTCGGTGATGTGGCTGCCGACGGTCTGCAGAATATGCCAGGCATCGCTGTCGGCCGTATAGCGGGCGGCGGCGGCGATGAACTTGGTGCCGTCAACCACCGAACCGCCGCCGACCGCCAGCAGGAAATCGATGTTTTCCGCTTTCACCACCTCGACCGCTTTCATCAGCGTTTCGTAGGTCGGGTTAGGCTCGATGCCGGAGAATTCCCGCACGTCGCGGCCGGCCAGCGCGCTATGCACCTGATCCAGCACGCCGTTTTTCTTTACGCTGCCACCACCGTAGGTGATCAGGATGCGTGCGCTCGCCGGGATCTGGCCGGCCACGTCGGCAATTTGCTCCTTGCCGAACAGGATTTTGGTTGGGGTATGCAGAATGAAGTTTTGCATGGCTGATTTCTCTCTTTCTGTCAGGCGGGCGCCAAAGCGGCGCAAAGGTGTCTGGCCCGTATTGTCAGGAACCGGGCGGCAACGCACAATGCATATTCCTGTCGGGTTCTTGCCTATTCCTACAAGTCGATGTAGAAATAGAGAGTTTTAAATTATTATTTATGCCGAATCGTTCTGACTGTAAGAGGGTGTTTCCGTGATAGAAATCGATGCGCTGCGCAGCCGCATGGCGCGCCAGGCGATGGCTATCGCCAGCGGCAATGGCTACACGCCGTCGCCGGTGCCGCGGGTGAAGATCTTGTATGTCGATCGCCACACTCCGCGTCAGCCGGTGATGTACGAACCGGGGATCGTCATCATCTTTCAGGGACACAAGGTCGGTTATTGCGGCAATAAGAAGTTCCAATACGATCCGCGCAACTACCTGCTGATGACGGTGCCGCTGCCGTTTGAATGCGAAACCTTCGCCAGCCCGGAACTGCCGCTGGTTGGGTTGGCGGTCAATATCGATACCCAAATGCTGCAGGACTTGCTGATCGACATCGGCGATGACGACTACCTGATGCAACCGCGGGCTGAGAGCAACGGGGTGAACCTGGCGGAAATGACGGAAGAGTTGCTGTGCGCCACCGAGCGTCTGCTGGACGTGATGGCCAATCCGCTCGACGCCCGGGTGCTTGGGCCGCAGATCGTACGGGAGATTCTCTATTATGTGCTGCGCGGCGCCTGCGGCGCGTCGCTGCAGGAGTTGGTCAATCGGCATACCCACTTCAGCCAGATCGCCAAGGCACTGCGGCGTATCGAACATCAGTATGCCGACAGCATCAACGTCGAGCAGTTGGCCGGTGAGGTCAACATGAGCGTCTCGGCGTTCCATCACAACTTCAAGGCGGTGACTAACACCTCGCCGCTGCAGTACGTGAAGTCGTACCGGCTGCACAAGGCGCGTTTGCTGATGGTGCATGACGGCCTGAAGGCCAGTACTGCGGCGATCCGCGTCGGTTACGAGAGCGCATCGCAGTTCAGCCGTGAATTCAAACGCCTGTTTGGCGTCACGCCGGGGGATGAAGTCGCCCGGTTGCGCGACGCCAATCCGCTGATGCTGGAGGGGTGAGCCGCCGCCGGGCGGCGGGCTATGGGGTCAGCACGATCTTGCCGAACGGGCCGCGATCGAGGTGATCCAACGCCTGCGGCAGTTGATCGAGCCGGTATACCTGGTCGATCACCGGCTGCAGGTTGACGGCGTCCACGGCGCGCACCAGATCTTCCAGCGAGCGGCGGTGGCCGACGCCGATGCCCTGGATCTCCGCCGATTTCAGCAGCAGCAGGCCGGCGGGAGCGGAGATCTCGGCCCCCGCCAGCACGCCGATCACTGAGATGCGGCCGCCCACTGCCACGGCGCGCACCGAGTTGCCCAAATTCGGGCCGCCGACGGTATCGATCACATGGTCGATGCCGCGATCCTGCGTCAGCGCATAAATCGCTTCCACCCAATCGCCGTCCAGCCGGTTGATGCCATGATTGGCGCCCAATGCCAGGGCTCGCGCCAGCTTTTCATCGCTGCCGGAGGTGACATAGACCTCCGCGCCGTGGGCTTTGGCGATCTGCAGGGCGAACAGCGCCACGCCGCCGGTGCCTTGCACCAGCACCGTCTCGCCGGCATGCAGTTTGCCCTGTTCCACCAGCGCGAACCAGGCGGTCAGCCCGGCGCAAGGCAGGGTGCTGGCCTGCACGTCGTCCAGCGACGCCGGCGCCGCCACCAACCAGTCTTCATGCAAAATCACATATTCCGCCAGCACGCCCTGATAGAAGCCGCCAAGGGTGTGGTAAGGCACCTGGCGCGCATCGCCGTACGGTTTTTGCCGGCCGTCGATCCAGCCGGGGCTGAAGGTAGAGATGACCCGGGCGCCGGGTTGGAAACGGCTGACGCCGGGCCCGATGGCGTCGACCTCGCCGGCCATGTCCGAGGCGGGGGTGAACGACTGCGGCAGCGTCAGCCCCATGCCGCTTTCAATCATCATTTTGTCGCGGTAGTTGAGCGCTACCGCCTTCACTTTCACTCTGATCTCGCGCGGCCCCGGCTGCGGGATCGCGTCGGTGGTCAGCTGCAGGTGTTCACGCCCCAGGGCGTCCATCGTCCAGCGTTGCATCGTGTCGGTCATGATGTTCTCCAAAGTCTGCGATTAACGGCCTGTCGATAATATCGTTGATGAAGGTTCGCCAGTGGCGATAAGATTTCCGCAGATTGTTTCTTTTAGAGCGACAAACCATGAGCGATCGATTGAGCGGCATTTCGGTATTCGTCACCGCCGTGGAGGCGGGCAGTTTTGCGTTGGCGGCCAGTCGGCTGCACCTGTCGCGCTCGGCGGTGGGGAAAACGATCGCCCGGCTGGAACAGCGGCTGGGCGTGCGGCTGTTTCATCGTACCACCCGCAGCCAGAGCCTGACCGACGACGGCGCGTTGTTCTATGAGCGTTGCCTGCGGGCGCTGGAGGAGATCCGCGGCGCGGAAACGCTGCTGGAGTCGGGCAAGCGGCAGGTCAGTGGCCGGCTGCGGGTATCGATGCCGGTGTTGTTTGGCCGCATGTGCATCGCGCCGCTGCTGACCGAGCTGACGCGTGAGCATCCCGGCCTGGAGCTGGAGCTGTCGTTCAGCGATCGGGTGGTGGATCTGATTGAGGACGGTTTCGATATGGCGATCCGCAACGGCACGCTGGCCAACAGCAATGGGCTGGTGGCGCGGCGCATCGGCGATCACCGCATGACGCTGTGCGCCTCGCCGGCCTATCTGCAGCGGTGCGGCGAACCGCACAGCATTGAGCAACTGACCCAGCACGAGGCGGTGACCTATATGCGCGCCGGCGCGCGGCGCAGCTGGCGGGTGCTGGACGAGAACGGCGAGCCGCAGGACGTGATGCCGAATAACCGATTGCAGATGGACGATTTGCAGGCGATTGCGGATGCGGCGACGGCCGGGTTCGGCATCGCCTGGCTGCCGTGTTGGCTGGTGCGTGAGCAGCTGTTGAGTGGGGCGCTGGTGCGCCTGCTGCGCGATCGGCCCGGCGCCGCCTTTGAAGCGCATGCGGTGTGGCCGCACACGCCTCACCTGCCGCTGAAGGTGCGGCTGGCGGTGGATACGCTGGTGAGCAAGTTGCCGCCTCGCCTGGCGTTGGTCGAGAAAGCGCTGTAGCGCGCCGGGATCAGGAAGAGGAGGCGCGTTTTTTACGCCAGACCACCAGCATGGCGCCGAGCAGGCCGACGAACAGCAGCAGCAGCGGCAGAAGCATCAGGCCGGTCATCACCTGGCTTTCGTGGCGTTTCACCAGCGGAATTTGGCTGAAAGCGTAGCCGAGGCCGACCAGCGCGCAGACCCAGATCGCTGCGCTCAGCCAGTTGAAAACCTGGAAGCGGGAGCTGTTGAGCCCGGAAATGCCGGCCATGGTCGGCAGCAGCGTGCGCACGAAGCCGAGGAAGCGGCCGATCAGCAGCGCCGTCAGCCCGTGGCGGTTGAACAGGTTATGCGCGCGCTGATGGTATTGCGCCGGCAGTTGCAGCAGCCAGCCTTTCACCAGGCTGGTGTGGCCCAGCCAGCGGCCCTGGATATAGCTCAGCCAGCAGCCGAGGCCGGCGGCGGCGGTCAGAATCAACAGGGTGGGGGCAAAGCCCATCACGCCTTTGGCGATCAGCGCGCCCGACAGCAACAGCAGGCTATCACCGGGGAGGAAGGAGGCGGGCAGCAGTCCGTTTTCCAAAAACAAGGTGGTGAAAAGTACGGCGTAAACCACCCAAATCACGCTGGGATCGGCGAGGGCGATGAAGTCCTGCTGCCAAAGCGCATGAATAATCTCTCGTAATACATCCATTTTATGTCCTGTTGCATGCCGGTTGCGCCCGGGGTCACGTTCTCCAGGATGCGGCGGTTACCGTATCTGACAGTTACCCGGTTAGTGTACCGCTAATAGCTTAAGCCGACATTAAACGAGACGAAGAAAATTACCGGAATCCGCCTTAGCGCACGCCGTTGAGGCGATCGAAACCGGCCGCCAGATCGGCGATCAGGTCTTCGACGTTCTCCAGGCCGATATGCAACCGCACCAGCGTGCCGGAAAAATCGACGCCGCCCGCCGGGCGGATCGCTTCCAGTTCTTCCGGCTGATTGGCCAGGATCAGCGACTCGAAGCCGCCCCAGGAGTAGGCCATGCTGAAGTGGCTGAAGTTGTCCAGGTAAGCGGCCAGCTGCGCCTCATCCAGCCGCTCTTTCAGCACGAAAGAGAACAGCCCGTTGCAGCCGCTGAAGTCGCGGCGGTAGAACGCGTGGCCCTTGCAGCTGGGCAGGGCCGGGTGATTGACCGTCGCCACCTCCGGCCGTTCGGCCAGCCAGTTGGCGACCTCAATGCTGCTGCGTTCGTGCTGCTTGAGCCGCACGCTCAGGGTGCGCAGGCCGCGGCTCGCCATGTAGGCGGTGTCGGCATCCACCATCTGCCCCATCAGATAGGAGTACTCGCGCAGTTGCTCCCAACAGCGCGCGTTGGCGACGGCGGTGCCGAGCATGTAATCGGAATGGCCGATCAGGTATTTGGTGCCGGCCTGAATGGAAATGTCGATGTCGAAATCCAGCGCCTTGAACAGCACGCCCGCCGCCCAGGTGTTGTCTATCATGATCACCACGTCCGGCGCCACGGCGCGAATGGCCTGCACCATCGCCGGGATATCCTGCACTTCCAGGGTGATGGAGCCGGGGGACTCAAGGAACACCACGCGGGTATTGGGTTGGATAAGCGTGGCGATGTCGGCGCCGATCAGCGGATCGAAATAGGTGGTGCTGACGTTCATGCGGCCGAGGATGTGGGTGCAGAAGTCCTGGGTCGGTTCATACGCTGAGCCGGTGACCAGCAGGTGATCGCCGGCGCCGACGAACGACAGGATCGCATTGGCCACCGCCGCCGCGCCGCAGGGGTACAGCACGCAGCCGGCGCCGCCCTCCAGCTCCACCATCGCATCCTGCAGCGCGAAGTGGGTCAGCGTGCCGCGTCGGCCATAAAACAGCTCGCCGTGGGCGCGTTGCGCGGTGGCCTGTTTTTTGGCGGCGACGGAGTCGAAGACCAGGGAAGAGGCGCGTTGAGTCACGGGGTTGACGGAGCCCTGGGTGTAGCGTTTGCCGCGGCCGGCGCCGATCAGCGTGGTTTCGATGTGTTTTGACGTCATGGTACCTGGCTCACCTCTGGTTGCTCTGCACTGCCCGTTTGCGATAGCCCTTACGTTAGCATGAGTTATTATAGCCATCCAGACGTTTTAACTTCTGGATATAGAAACGGCTATAATTGGCTGCCGCCCGCGCATTTTTCGCGTCATCCTTCTGCCGAGCGGCCAGAGAGAAGCCCATTCATCGGTCGAGACGCCGTTCGGCAGCGTGGCGTTGTTGCGCCGTTGTGGGAGAAAAGTAACGAAATCGCCCTATAAAAGGGGCTTTTAGCGGTGAACGGGCGTGGATTGGCGTTTGGTTGCGGAGGTGTCTAAAATTTTCTCGTTTATTTGGTAAATAATAATGAGAACTACTATCAATCCCCGGTTGGTTTGATATGATCGCACGCTGAATTATTCCTTAATTTTGATCGGTAATGGGTGGAGGCACAGCGTGAAAACGGCTGGCAAGAATTTAAATCAAGGATCGTTCGGCCAGGGCCGAGCGCAGTGGGGCAAGGCCTTTGGCCGCAGCCTGATGGCTTCAATGGTGCTGGTCGTAGGGTTGGCCGGCAGCGCGCAGGCTGCGCCGGCGACCCATCCGGCCGTTGCCGAAAGCGTTGCGCCGGCCACCGCGCCTGCGCCTGCAGCCGCCGCGCCGGAAAGCATCACGCCGGTGAACCCGGCGCCCACGATCCAGCCACCGGAAACCCGCGGTATGGACTTGTCCATTTGGGGCATGTACCAGCACGCCGACGCGGTGGTGAAAGCGGTGATGATCGGCCTGGTGCTGGCGTCTATCGTGACCTGGACCATTCTGTTCGCCAAAGGCAGCGAACTGCTGCGCGCCAAGCGCCGTCTGCGCCGCGAGCAGTCGGCGCTGGCCGACGCGCGCTCGTTGGATGAAGCTTCCGAGCTGGCGCAAAATTTCTCCCCGGAAAGCGTCAGCGCGGTGCTGCTGAACGATGCGCAAAATGAGCTGGAGCTGTCCGCCGAGTCTGACGACAACAACGGCATCAAAGAGCGCACCGGTTTCCGCCTCGAGCGCCGCGTGGCGGCCTACAGCCGCAACATGGGCCGCGGCAACGGCTTTCTGGCCACCATTGGCGCCATCTCGCCGTTCGTCGGCCTGTTCGGTACCGTATGGGGCATCATGAACAGCTTCATCGGCATCGCCCATTCGCAGACCACCAACCTGGCGGTCGTGGCGCCGGGCATCGCCGAGGCGCTGCTGGCGACCGCAATGGGCCTGGTGGCGGCGATCCCGGCGGTGGTGATCTACAACATCTTCGCCCGCGTCATCAGCGGCCATCGCGCCCAGGTGGGCGACGTGGCGGCCCAGGTCTTGCTGCTACAGGGCCGCGATCTGGATCTGGCCGCAACGGCGGAAGCCAAGCGCTCACAGCACGCACATCAACTGCGGGCGGGGTGAGTCATGGCGATGCGCTTAAATGAAGATCTGGACGACAGCGGCGAACTGCATGAAATCAACGTGACGCCGTTTATCGACGTCATGTTGGTGCTGTTGATCATCTTTATGGTGGCCGCGCCGCTGGCAACGGTAGATATCCGCGTCGATCTGCCGGCTTCTTCCGCCAAGCCGCAGCCGCGGCCGGAAAAACCGGTCTTCCTGTCGGTGAAGGCCGACAAGCAGCTCTACGTCGGCGATCAGCCGGTGAATGCCGATCAGCTGACCTCGGTGCTGGATCAGCGCACTCAGGCGAACAAAGAAACCACTATCTTCTTCCAGGCGGACAAGAGCGTGGACTATGAAACGCTGATGAGCGTGATGGACACCCTGCGTAAAGCCGGTTACCTGAAAGTGGGGCTGGTGGGCATGGAAGGCGCCGCCAAGTAGCGGCAGCAAAACGATAAAGGGCGCTCAGGCGCCCTTTTTTTACGGCTAAAGAGATGTCACGCCTTTGCCAACAAATCCCTGGAACCGGCATGGCGCCAGTGGATGCGGCCCGGCAGATACAGCGCGTTCTGTTCCAGCGGCCGCTCGTCGATAAGCGCGGTGACGTTATCAAAGCTATGTTGCGCCAGTGCCAGGCAGTCTTGCGCGACCGTGTCTATCTTCAGCGTCATGCAGTCGAACAGGTAGTGATCGTCGAAGCTGCACAGGTGAATGTCGCTCTCCATCAGCTGATGCTGAGTCAGATAACGCAATACGCCCTCCAGCAGGCCGCAGGCGGCGGTAAACAGCGCTTTGGGCGGACGCCCCAACTGTGCGCACAGCTGAGCGAACATCTCGTAACCTGAGCTGGGGTGATAGTTGCCGTTGATGATCCATTCCGGTTTGCACGTTACGCCGGCGCGCTCCAGGCCAAGCTGGAAGCCGGCCAGGCGATCGCGGGTCGGCGAAATGCGCGGCTGCCCGCCGAGAAAATAGATCTCATCCGGATGTTGGCGCGCGACCGTTTCCACCAGGTCGGCGGTCGAATTGACCGAATCGGTGATCACCAGCGGCAGTTCGGAGCCGGCGATCAGGCGGTCCATCTGCACCACCGGCAGCCCGGCGTTGATCTTCTGGTATTCTGCGTCGTTCAACTGGCTGGAGGCGACGATCAGGCCGTCCACCTGCCGCTGTACCAGACTGTTCACCGCCATCATCTCCTGCGCCGGATTTTCATCGGTGCAGGCGATCAACAGCTGCAGGCCGGCTTCGCGGCACAGCGTTTCCAGCTCGCGTGAAATCACCGCAAAGCCGTAGTTGGTCATCTCCGGTACCACCAGCCCCAGCGTGTGGCTGCGGTTGGAGCGCAGGGAGCGGGCGTGGATGCTGGGCTGATAATGGTGCTCGTGCGCCAGCGCCAGAATGCGGTCGCGGGTGTCGTCGGATACCCGGTATTCCTTGCTGCGGCCGTTCAGCACCAGGCTGGCGGTCGATTTCGACACCCCGGCCAGCGTGGCGATGTCACTGATGGTAATGCGTTTATTTTTTTTCACTGACGCCATCTGAAGTCATCGGAGGATGCGTCATTCTAGCATGCATGGCGTCAGCGGCCAGTATTCCAACGCCAGCGGCGCGTTTCCGGACAGCCGCAGTTGCGGCTCAATGGCCGGGAAGTAGCGCGCGCTCATCACGGCCTCGCCACGGTTGATGAAGATCTCCACGCTGGAACGATCGAACAGCAGCTGCAGATGCGTGACCGGGCCGCGCCAGTAACGGTGCTCCGGCTGGCCGTCGGCCAGGGAAGCGCGCGTCAGCCGCAGCCTTTCGCCGTCCCAGTTCAGCGTCATTGCGTCGCCAAAGGCGGCGTTGAACGCGCCCTGCGGCGCCAACTGCAGCTCCGCGGCTCCCAGCGCGCAGACGGGGGCGTCATCGGCGCGGCCCTGCCAGCATGTTGGTTCGCCGCGCAGCTGTTGCAGCTCGCGCGCCGGCCGCTGCTGGAGGCGGCCATGCCGCAGCGACAGCTCGCGCGGGCAGGTCATGGTGTGGATCCAGCCGTAGCGGCGCGTGGGATGGGCTTCTTCATCTTGCTCGGGCACGCCCATCCAGCCGAACAGCAAGCGGCGGCCATCTTCCGCCAGCGTCGTCTGCGGCGCATAAAACTCGAAGCCGGCGTCCAGTTCGCGGAATTCGCCGTGACGGAAGGCCGCCTGGCGGTAATCCAGCTTGCCGATCAGATAACCGGCCTGATAGCGATTGAGGTAGCGTTCCGGCTGCGGCGCCAGCCCCTGCGGGCAGCAGATCAACACCTCGGCGTCGTCCAGCGAGAACAGATCCGGGCACTCCCACATGTAGCCGAATTCGCCTAAGCCGTTCAGGCCGGAACCGGCGATCTCGCCCAGCGGTTGCCAGCCGCGCAGATCGGCGGAGCGCAGTAACAGCACCTTGCCGCGATCCTGCAAGTCCCGCGCGCCGAGCACCATGTACCACGCATTCTGATGACGCCACACTTTCGGATCGCGTACGTGCCCGCTGTAGCCCGCCGGCAGCGGCAGCACCGGCCCGAGTTTGCGGTACTCGCCCCGAGCGCTTTCCTGAGCCAGGCACTGGTAAGCGGTACGTGAGCCGTCGGGGAATTTCACGTTGCCGGTGTAGATCAGCGTGATTTTGTCTTCCGCCACCACCGCCGAGCCGGAGTAACAGCCGTGGCTGTCGTAACAGGCGCCCGGCGCCAGGGCGATCGGCTGATGTGCCCAACGCAGCAAGTCGGTCGACTGCCAATGTCCCCAGCACTTGTTGCGATGGTCGCAGCCCAGCGGATTCCATTGATAGAACAGATGATAAACGCCGTTGTGCTGAATGAAGCCATTGGGATCGTTCAGCAGGCCAACGCTGGGTGCCAGATGCCAAGCCGGGCGGTGCGGATCGCGCAGCGCGAGTGGCAGGCCGTTCATGACCGCCCGCAGTGCCTGTTTGATTAAGCTGAGCTCCTCCATCATTGCGCGTCCGTTTTATATTTCAGCAGCAGGGAGAGGGCGAAGGCGCTGCCAAACGCGATCGCCAGGCCGATGATATAGCTGACCAGCGAACTGGCCTGCACGATCGCCATGCCGGGGATCGCCGTCAGCCCGACCGCGTTCATGCCGACATGATTGGCCACCACCCAGGCGCCGCCGAGCGCGCCGCCCGCCAGCGCCGCCAGGAACGGTTTCACGAAGCGCAGGTTGATGCCGAACAGCGCCGCCTCGGTGATGCCGAGCATGGCGGAAAAGGCTGAGGGCACCGCGATGGCTTTGATTTTGGCGTCGCGCGTTTTGAAATACACCGCCAGGCAGGCACCGCCCTGAGCGATGTTGGCCATCGACCAAATCGGCAGCAGGAAGTTGACGCCGATGTTGGGGTTGCCGAGCAGCCCGGCCTCCACCGCGTGGAAGCTGTGATGGATGCCGGTGATGACAATGGCGGAATAGAGGCCGCCGAACAGCAGGCCGGCGAACCAACCGGCATGGGCGATCAGCGTGCTGAGCACGAAGGAGATGCCGTCGCCCAGCGCCCGGCCGGCGGGGCCGATAAACAGCAGGGCGACAAACCCGGAGATCACGACCGTCAGGAACGGCGTCAGGATCAAATCCAGCGCGTTGGGGATCACCTTGCGCAGGCGTTTTTCCAACAGGCTCATGAACCACACTGTCAGCAGCACCGGAAATACCGTGCCCTGATAGCCGATCATGGCGATCTCCAGACCGAAGAAGTTCATGGTGTGGAACCCTCCGGCGACGCCCCAGGCATTGGTCAGCGCCGGATGCGTCAAAATGCCGCCGAGCGTGGCGCCCAGATAGGGATTGCCGCCGAATTCGCGTGCGGCGGTGAAGCCGATCAGAATCGGCAGAATAATGAACGCTGCCGAGCTGAACATATCCAACATGATGAACAACGCGCTGTTGGCATCGGCCCAGCCGTAGGTTTTCACCATGCCGAGCAGCCCCATCAACAGGCCGGACGCGACGATCGCCGGGATGATAGGCACGAAGATGTTCGACAGCAGGCGGGCGATGCGCTGCAGCGGGTTGAGCTTTTTCGCCGCGATATCGGCGGCTTCGGCCTTGCTGGATTCGCTGACGCCCGCCGCCTTGATGAATTCCGCATGCACCTTGTTGACCAGCCCGGTGCCGAAGATCACCTGGATCTGGCCGGCGTTGCTGAAGCAGCCTTTGACGCCGTCCAGTTTGCCGATGGCCTCTTTGTCCACCTTGCTGTCGTCCACCAGCACCAGGCGCAGGCGCGTGGCGCAGTGGGCGGCGCTGGCGATGTTCTCTTTACCGCCGAGCAGCGGCAACAGCGCGTTGGCGGTTGCGGTAATGTCCATGTTGTCCCCTTGCTGAATTAAAATGCCGCCGCGCTCTGCGCGGCGGAAATACGTTCATCGATGTCAGAAGAAATACTTGAATCTGGCGCGCACGCCGTAACGCTGGTCGTTGTCGCCGTTGGCGATCTTGTTCTCGGCGTTGGCTTCCAGCAGCGAAACATAGGCGCCTAAATACACATTGAAATTCTTCATATTCATAATGTTAGGTATCTGATACGACGCGTGAACGGTGTGGATGTCGTAGTTGCCCGGCTCGCTGAGCGGATTGTGGATATCGGCGGCGATCCCGGCGGTATTGAACTCTTTGATGTTGTTGTGCGCATAGATATAACCCAGTTCGAAGCGTCGCCACAGCACGTTGACGCCGGCGGTCAAGTCTTGCTCGCCGGCGGCGTCCAGGTAGGCGGTGCTCAGGTTGGCCACCACGCCGTTATCCGGATCGGCCGCGTTGGTGTTCCAGCTCATGGTCATGCCGTAGCCGTTGCGCTTGGATTGATCGACGAAGCGGCCCTGGCTGTCCTGATAGCCGTAGGCATTATTCACCACGTTGCTTTCCATCGCCGCTGCGATGCTGAAGGCCTCTTTCTTCCAGGCGATCACCGGGCGCAAATAGGCGACGTTTTTCTTATTGTTCAGCGCATTGCCGTGGTAGCTGTTGTCCTGGAACAGCGAGGTGCCGTCTTCCACCAGCGTGTTCAGTTCGAAATAGACATCCCCGGCGTATTTGCTCAACATCAGGTTTCCGCCGCTGCTGCTGCGGCCACGGCCTTCTTTCATCATATAGATATAGCCAAAGCCGTCAGCGTAAAGATCGTTGGCGGTGTTGCCTGAATACTGAATGAAAGTGTCCTGATTCAGCGGGAACATGTCGTAGGCTTCGAAGCGGCCGATTTTGGTTTGCCAGTTCTTTTCATTGCCGAAGAAGAAAGCGGCGTCGTCCAGGTTCATTTTGCCGGTCATGTCCGCCAGCGGCTGGACGCTGAAACCGGAGAAGTTGCCGTCCGGATTGCGGCGATAGCCGTCCAGCCCCACCAGAATGCGGCCGTTGATGTCCCAGCGCTCTTTGTTGCCGGGTTTCCAATCCTTGTGATCGCTGCCTTTCAACGACGTCAGTTGGCCGCTGCGGCTGGCGCCGTCCAGATTGAACTCCACGTCGCCGTACAGCTTCAGATCGTTGAAGCCGTTCAGTTTCAGCGCGCCGGTTGCGGGGGATTGCGTTTCCAGCGCGGCGGCGCGTTGCGCGACCCGCGCGGTTTGCCGCTCGGTGCTGGCGGTGCGCTGCTCCAGCTGTTGCGCCCGGCGTTCCGCTGCCGTGGCGCGGGTTTCAGCCTGAGCGGCGCGCTGTTCCGCCTGCGCCAGACGTTGTTCCAGCGCGTTAAGACGCGCCTCGATACTGCCGTCGCCGGAGGCCGCAGCGGCAGAAGTGGAGAGGAAAAGCCCTGTTGTTATCGCCAAATAGCTGAGTTTTTTCATCATCGTCTATCATCCGGGAAGGGTTGTTATTATTTTTTGCTAAATTGCTAAACCGGTTTTTCATGGCGAAAGATAGCGATCGAGAAGCGGACTGGCAATCAAGTTTGCTAACCCGATTCAGCTATTGTGATCGAGTGCGCAAATCGTGGGGTTAAAAGACCACGGCGCCCAGGGGATCGCCGTGGATGCAGGGGATCAGCGCAGAAAAGCGGCGAGCTCTTCGGCGCGGGGCAGGGCGGTCATGGCGCCTTTGGCGGTGGTGGCCAGTGCGCCGCAGGCCTGAGCCTGGGCGATAATCGCCGGCCATTGCGCTTCTTGCGGCAATGCGTGAAGGCGCGCCAGCGCCGCTAACAGCCCGGCGACAAACGCGTCGCCGGCGCCGGTGGTATCGACCGGCACGACAGGCGCCGCGCGGAAATGACGCAGCCGTTGGCCGTCATGCACGTAGACGCCGTCGCCGCCCAGCGTGACCAGCAACAGGCGCAACGGGTAGGTTTGCATCATCCAGCGGATGCCGTTCTCCACATCGTCAAGATGGCTGATGAAAACCAGCTCTTCGCGCGACAGTTTCACCACGTCCGCCAGCAGCAACGCCTTTTGCAGGCAGGGGCGCAGCGCTTCCGGTTGGTGCCAGATCTCTTCGCGGATATTGGGATCGAAACTGACTCGTCCGCCGGCCGCCCGAATGTTTTCCATTGCCGTAAAGGCCGCGCTGCGGCTGGGTTCCTGCGACAGCGCGATGGAGCAGAGATGCAGCCACTCGCCGCGTTGGAAGGCCGGCAGATCGTCAGGCTGTAAAAACAGATCGGCACTGGGCTGTACCATGAAAGTGAATGAGCGTTCACCGCGCTGATCGAGATCCACCACTACCGTGGAGGTGTGGTGTTCGGGATCCGAAAGCATATGGTCAATATCCACCCCTTCTTCGCTCAGCACCTGCTGCAGAAAGGCGCCGAAGCTGTCTTGCCCCACCCGGCCGATAAAGGCGCTGTCGCCGCCCAAGCGGGCGACGCCCACCGCCACGTTAGCCGGCGCGCCGCCGGGGCATTTAAGATAACTGTTTGAATTTTCTGGCACCAAATCGACCACTGCGTCGCCCAGCACCCATACGCGATTCGCCATGCTTAATCCCTGTTTCTACCGATGTCTGATGGGTGGCTAAAATAGAAGAACCGGTTTAGCAAAGCAATGAAATAATGCGTCAGGCGTTTGGGGAGTGAGGAAGATCAAAAAATAGGGCGGGTCAGGCGCAGGAAATACCGCCCGCGATGCGAGCGGGCGGTATGGATGAACGAAGCGTCTGTGGTGGGCGCTGGGCGTCAGAATGCGACGGAACCCTGCACGAAGAAGGTGCGCGGTTCACCGACGTACTTGCCGAAGTTATTGTCGTTGGAGCGGGTAAAGTAGCGCTGATCGAACAGGTTTTTCACCCCGGCGCCCAGCGTCAGGTTCGATAGCTGCGGCCCGAAATTATATTCCCCGCGCATGTTCCACACCATGTAACCGGCGATATTGCCGAACTGACCATCGGCGCTTTCCTGCGTGACGTACTCCGGCCCGGTGCCCGGCGAATGCTGTTTGGACTGCGCGTAACCGTCCAGATTCCATACCCAGTTGCCGGTGGCGTAGCGCGTGCCGACGGTATAGACCTGGCGCGAGTAGAACGGCAGGTCTTTACCGGCGAAGTCGCCCTTGTCGGTGCTGGCCTTGGTGTAGGTATAGCTGGTGTAGACGCTGGCGCCGTCGAGCGCGCGATTCAGCTCGCTGAGATCGTAGCTGAGCGCCAGCTCGATGCCTTTGTGCTTGGTGGCGCCCATGTTGGTCCAGCCCACATCGTTGCTGATGTATTGCAGCTGATTATCGAAGTCGATATAGAACAGCGTGGCTTCGGCCTTGACCACTGTGTCGTCGTAGCGGGTGCCGAACTCATAGGTATGCGCTTTTTCCGCCGTCAGCCCCGGCGCAGGCTGGTTGCCGTTGCCGCCTTTGGTCAGCTGGAAATACTGCATGCTGCCGAACGAGGTGTTGGCGTTGGCGAACAGTTTCCAGGCGTCGGACAGGTGGTACATCACATTCAATGACGGCAGCGGTTCGCTGTAGCTTTTCTCGCGGCTGATGTTGTTGAACGAATCGTCCACGTGGGTGCGAATGCTTTCATAACGCAGGCCCGGCGTGACCGTCCAGTTGCCGACGTTAATGGTATCGTCGATATAGAACGCGTTGGCTGCGGTGCCGCCGGAGGTGTGCTGGTAATAGTCCGGGGTATCCGGCGTGGCGCCGACGTTCGCCGGGTTATACCAGGCCGAACGCGACGCCTTTTCATCCATGGTTTCATTCAGGTAGCGGTAACCGAGGGTGATCTCGTGCGCCATATCCCAGAAGCGAAACAGCTGCGAATAGCTTGGTTCGATCGCCCAGGTCGAATAGTGGCGCGGATAGGACACCATGCGCCGCAACCCGGCATTTTTGCCGGTGCCTTCCGATTCGATGTTGCTGCCGCGGTAGCTGTCGGTGAAGTAGGTCAACACTTCGAACTGTTTGTCGTCTTCCTGATGTTTGTATTTGAACGACATATCCTTGCGGCGGCCTTCGAACTGGTCCCAGGGACGCGTGGACTGGAACGGGTTCTGCGCGTATTGCGCGCTGCTCAGTCCGCCCGGCATGCCGGCTTTGGCGTCGTAGTAGTGGAAATTGGCCAGCAGTTCGTCGCGATCGGTGAACGCATAACGCGTTTTCAGCATGAAATCGTCGATGTCGGTGTTGTCGTTGTTGTCGCGGTAGCCCTGGCCGTGCAGGCCGGAGTAGAGCAGCTCGGCGCCGAAGCCGTTATCTGCGGTGCCGCCCACCGAGGCGCTGGTCAGGGTCTTCAGACCACCGTGGCTGGCGCCCTGAGTTTGCACGCCGGCGGTGCCGCCAAACGCTTTTGGAATGTCGCGGGTGACGAAGTTGATCACGCCGCCGACGTTTTGCGGCCCGTAACGCACCGCGCCGCCGCCGCGCACCACGTCAACCGATTGCAGGTTGCCGATCGACAGCGGCGCCATCGACAGCTGCGGCTGGCCGTAAGGCGCAACGGCCAACGGAACGCCGTCCATCAGAATGGTTGAGCGCGGAGAAAGGCGTGAGGTCAGGCCGCGCACGCCGACGTTGAGCGAAATGTCGCTGCCGCCGGTGCCGTTGCTGTCGCGCACCTGCACGCCGGGCACACCGCGCAGGCTGTCGGCGATGGTTTGGTCGCCTTGCTCATGCATCTGCTGCTGAGTGACGATGGATCGCGCGCCCGGATGGTTGAGCAGCACCGAACTGGTATCAGGGTTGTCCAGCCAGTTGCCGACGACGGTTACCGTATCGGCATCGTTTTGAGATGAGTTATCAGCAGCAAGGACGGGGAAAGCAACGGCGATAGAGGTCGCCAGCAGGGAGAGGCGAAAAAGAATTGACATAATAATGCCTTAGAAGTTTCAGACCCGGATGTGTTTTTTTATAAACGACAATCTTAATGATAATTATTGGCAAGTAAATAGAATTGTTATGGAATAGTTAAGTGGGTAACTACATGAAGGGTGCTGGTAGCAGGGCCCGGTTGGCGGGCCCTGGCGGGGATTATTGCGGCGTAAGCCAGAAGACCCCGCTGTAATCCAGCGCGGTGAATTTCTGGTGCACGCTTTCGATATCCGCTTGCGGATCAATATCTTTAAACAGCGCCGGGTGCAGGAATTTGGCGATCGCCTCGACCGCGATAAAGTTGAGCGGCGTGTCGTAAAATTGATGATAAATCGCCATCACGCGTTTTTCTTTCACCGCTTTCAACACGTTAATACCGGTGCGATCCAGCAGATGCGCCAGTTTCTTTTGGCTGGTGGCCATATCGGTGGTGTAGCCCAGCGGCACGGCCAGCGTGCCGCGATGGCCACGGCTCCAGTCGGCGCCGGTCAGCAGATAGAAATCCGGATTGCTGGCGATCACCTGTTCGACGTTCACTTCACCGCCCATGTCTGAAAACAGTTTGCTGCCGATATTGTCGCCGCCGGCGGTATCGATAAACTGCCCGAAGCTGCCTTTGCCGAAGGTATTGCAGCACTGCTCGCCTTTGATGCCAGCGCTGCGTTCGATGAAGACGCTGGGGCGCTGCTCCGGTTTCAGCGTGGCGACGCGCTGGCGCACCAGCTCGAGGCGTTGCTGATAGAAGCGGATAAAGGCGTCGGCGTTGGGCTGCTCGTCAAACACTTTACCCAACAGCGCCATGCTGGCGACGGTGTTGGTCAGCGGCTGCTGGCGGAAATCGATGATCAGCACCGGGATGCCGACTTTTTCCAACTGGGTCAGTACGCCGCTGTCCTTCAATTTGCTCAGCAGACCGATGTCGAAAATGATCAGATCCGGTTGGCGCACCACCGCGCTTTCCACGCTGAAGTCACTGGTGTAGGGGTTGTCGAAGGTGGGGATTTGCATGACCTGCGGGAATTTTTTCGCATAAGCCTCAACCAGATCCGGGGCTTTGACCTTCAGTGAGTTGTCCCAGGCGATGATGTTTTTCAGCGGCTCCTGCGGATGCAGAATATTCAGCGCCAACAGCGCGCGGGCGTCGGCCAGGATAACGCGCTTGGCCGGTTGCGGCAGCGTAACCTGACGGCCGGCGACATCGGTGACGACGATCGGCGCGGCTTGAGCGGCGCCGGCCAACAGCAAAACGCAGGCGGCCAGCCAGCGGCCAGCTTTGGCGATAAGAACAGCGGACATGGAGATCCTTGAGTAATCGGCTAGGAACGAGAACGCAATGATAAGCGATATCCTTTCGCTTTTTGAACCTCTTCGCTGTCGATAGGCTACTCCTGGCCCATCAGCGGGTCGCTGACGCTGTGTTCGCCATCCTCAAGTCGGCCCGCCAGGCGGCGGCGCCAGCCTCCGGCGCTGTGCAGCGCAAGATCATACCAACCGCCGCTGGCGCGGGCGTCAAACGTTTGGCGGTGGCTGCCGCCCGCAGGCAGCGTGATGGGCCACGGGCCTTGTTGCGTGTAAGGACAGCGGTCGAGAGTGACCGTCACCGTTTCGGCACCCGGGTTATCCAACTGCAGCAGCAGGCTGCGGCCCGTCGGGCGCAAACGCACTTCCGGCTGCGGCCGGCTCAGCGCGCCGCGCATTTCACGATGAAAACCGTTGGGGCCGAGCAGCCACAGATGGTACTCGTCCTCCGTCTGCCAGTCGTCGCTGACCGCCTTGCCGGCCTCGACGGTATAGCGGCGCGGGATCTGCGTCAGATCTCGCCGGTCGTAGACGTGAAACACCGCCCCTTGCTCGCCGGTATTGAACAGGTTCAGCGTTACGCGCCGCTGCTCGGCCGCGACGCTGGCCTCGACGTGCAGCTGGTAGGGCAGCGCGCGAGAAGGGCGCGCCAGGCGGCGTTGGTGTGGCAAACGCTGGCGGGCCGGCGGCGGCAGCGGCACCTGCGGCAGCTGCTCCTGGCATTGACGCAGACCGTCGGCAGCGTGGCGGCTGGTGGCGGGCAGGCTCGGCAATGCTTCGCCGTTAGGATCGACAAAGTTGAACGCCGAGGTGAGATCGCCACACACCGCGCGGCGCCAGGCGCTGATGTTGGGTTCATGCACCTGAAAGCGCTTTTCCAGGAATTGCAGCACCGAGGTGTGATCGAAGACCTGCGAATTGACCCAGCCGCCGCGGCTCCAGGGCGACAGCACCAACATCGGCACCCGCGGGCCGGGGCCGTAGATGCGGCCGTCCGGCGGCGGCTGCTCCTGCGAGCCGGGCGGCGCCACGTGCTGGAAGATCTCGGTATCGAACGGCACCGTCGATTTACCGGCGAAGCTGCCGTCTTCGCGCAGCGACGGCGCGGAAGGCGAAGGCATATGATCGAAAAAGCCGTCGTTTTCGTCGTAGTTGACCAGCAGCACGGTTTTACTCCACACCTCCGGGTTGTCGGTCAGCGCGTTGAGGATCTCTTGCGTGAACCAGCCGCCCTGCACCGGGCTGGAGGGATCGGGATGTTCCGAATAGGCCGCCGGCGCGATGATCCAACTGACCTGCGGCAGTTTGCCCTGCTGCACGTCGGTGCGGAATCCGGCCAGCATGGCGTCCAGATCGTTGCCGTCGGCGGCCGGCAGGGTGTTGCCGTTGCCTTTGTACAGCGGCGCGGTCGCGTTGAGCTCGTCGCGATAAGGCACGAAGGCGTTGAAGTCTTTTGGCGGCCGAGCCGGGTTGCCCACCTGAATGCTGGCGGCGCGGTATTGGCGAAAGCCCGCCAGCGGGTTATCGGTAAAGTTGTCCGGCAGGAATTGGTACACCTTCCAACTGACGCCGCTCGCCTCCAGCCGTTCCGGATAGGTGGTCCACCGGTAGCCGATCTCTGCCGGGCCGGGGCTGTCCCATTCGTTGACCACTACCGCCACGTCGGCGGCGGACGGGCCGTTGGTGCCGGTCCAGTGGAACAGCCGGTTGGTGTTGGTGCCGGCGTGGATGGAACAGTGATAGGCATCGCACAGGGTGAAGGCGTTGGCCAGTGCGAACTGGAACGGCAGCTCCTGCTGGCGGTAGTAGCCCATCGAGGCCGGCGTTTTGTAGGTGGGCCAGGCGCTCATGCGGCCGTGATCCCAGGCGGCTTGCTCATCCCCCCATGAGTGCGGCGTGCCGGTGACGCGCTGAGCGTTGCCGCGTTTGCTGTCCAGATGGTAGGGCATTACCAGCCGTTCGGCGCCCTGTTGCTGCCAGACCAGGCGATCGCCGGGCAGTGGAATGGTAAATCGATCGCTGAAGCCGCGCACGCCCGGCAAGGTGCCGAAGTAGTGATCGAAAGAGCGGTTCTCCTGCATCAGGATCACCACGTGTTCGACGTCGCGCAGGGTGCCGGTGCGGTTATTGGCGGGAATGGCCAGCGCTTTGCGAATCGAGGCGGGCAACAGCGAGAACGCCGATCCGATGGCGGCAGCCCGCAGGATGTCTCTGCGAGAAAGGTCAGGCATGCGTCGTTAATCTCCGTCAGTGTGCTTTGAAGATAGCTGCTGACGACGATAATGGCGAAAAATAACAGGGAGATGAAAGCGAGAGAAACAATGCTCCCTGGCAGGAGCATTGGGGGATGAGGCTTACTGTCTGATCAGGCGGCCGAGCGTCGGCGCCGTTTCGAAATCGCTGCGGAAGGGGTTGATGTCCAGGCCGCCGCGGCGGGTGTAACGCGCGAACACGCTGAGTTTTTCCGGGCGGCAGCTCTGCTTGATGTCGTTGAAAATGCGCTCGACGCACTGCTCGTGGAATTCGTTGTGCTGGCGGAAGGAGATCAGGTAGCGCAGCAGGCTTTCGCGATCGATTTTGCGGCCTTCATAGTGGATCACCACGCTGCCCCAGTCCGGCTGGTTGGTGACCAGGCAGTTGGATTTCAGCAGATTGGAAGACAGCGTTTCCGCTACGTGCTCCCCTTGATCGGCCGCGCCGCTCAGGTATTCCGGTTTGAAGGCGAAGTCGTCGACCGCGATATCCAGATCGTCGATGTTGATGCCCGGCAGACGATCGATCTGCGCCGGATAACCTTCCAGACCCGGATAGAGCTTGACGGTGACCTGGCCATTGGCCGCCTGCGACAGATCCTTCTGCATGGCGGCGCTCACCTGTTCCACGCTGTCGAAGCGCGTTTGGTTGAAGCTGTTGAGATACAGCTTGAACGATTTGGATTCGATCAGGTTGGAAGAGGAGTGCGGGAAGGTAAATTCGCCGATGCCCACCACCGGTTTGCCCTTGCCGTTGAGCCACGACAACTCGAAGGCGGTCCACAGATCAAAGCCGCTGAACGGCAGCTGCCGTTCGTCCACGCCGATCAGATCGCGGCCGCGTGCGCGCGGCAAGGCTTCGAGCAATGCGGGAGCATATTGGTCCGGATAATCGGAGTTCGCGCCAAGATGGGTGATCTTATCTTGCTTTTGGATATGCATATTCATTGCCCTTTGCTTGTTCGGTATTGATGTAGCGGTTAAACAGACTGCGGGTGGCGTAAATCGGCCCGACGCCCAGCAGGGCGTAAACCACCTTGATCAGGAACTGAGACAGGATCATGGTTTTGATGATGTCCCAGCTCAGCACGTTGTAGAACGCCAGCGTACAGAACACCACGCTGTCGATGGCCGAAGCGATTACGGTGCTGGTGATCACGCGCACGAACAGGTAGCGGGAGTTGGTCAACTCCTTGATCTTGCAAAGCAGATAGGAGTTGACGTTCTCGGAGATCAGATAGGCCGCCGAAGAGGCCACCAGCACCGCCATGATGCTGTGCACGATGCCGTTGTAGGTCTCGCTGTACTCCCACTGTGGAATGCTCGGCACCAGCGTCGTAACCCAGACGCCGAGAACGAAGGTCAGGTTGGCGATGAACGAGATGATGATGGTGCGCCTGGCCAGCCGCAACCCATAGAACTCGTTGAGTATGTCCACCAGAATGAACGTGAGCGGATAGATGAAGATCGCCGGCGGCGTGATGAGATTCAGCACCGGAATTTGGATCGGCTTGACGCCGCACAGCGTCGAGAAGATGTAAATCACGCTGAGCGCCACGGTAATAATCAGGTAGGCGTACCAGGAACGTTCATGGCGATCGCTGAGCTCATAGGCGGTTTTTTGTTGATTGTCGCCGTAGAGTTTACGGTACAGCGCCTGCAGCTCGTGTCGGCTCAGATCTTCCGATATTTCGCTGTCGGCCAGCTCATTGAGCCCCATGGTAATGGTTTTGCCGGTGGCCAATACCATGACATTGGCCGCGATGGTGCCATGTCGGGTGAAGCCCAACAGCTTGAACTTCTGATTCGGTTCCATTTATAACCTTTCTCCAACGATATAACCCAGGAATTGCACCGTCTCCTGAAGGCGTTTGTCCATGCTTTCGCTGTCTTTGTCGTCAACCACAAAGAAGCCGCTTTTTCCCGAGTGATACAGCAAAGGTGAATCGCAAATCAGTACCGGCGGACGTTTAATGATAATGACTTCGCCCGGAATGAATGACCCTTTAATTTCGGTCTCTATTTTCATTGCCAACATGTTCGACTCATCGCCGAAGAAATAAGTCAAAGGAAACTCGGTGACCAGTTGCCCGATCTTGCGCTGCGAGACGGCCAGATAGCGCGACTGCGGGATCACCGGAATGGCGGAAGGGTTCTTGTTGCCTTCGGTGGACAACGTTTCGTTGAGCAGCTCCAGTTTTTCCAGATCGTAGTCTTCGATCTCTTCACAGGAGACACCGAAAAAATCTGAAATCCGATTAACGGTGGATTGCTGAACGTTGTTCACTCTTCCATCAAGAATTTTGTATAGGGTAGTGCGCGTCAGGCCGCTGCGGTTGGAAAAGGAAGCCTTGGTTTCACCGCGGGTACGCATTAGATATTCAATATTTTTAATGATGTTGATTTTGCGCTGTGCGTTGGGGGTTTTCATAGGCTGTCCTTACAAACATTACGCTGGCTTCACTATATCTTACGCGTTGGCGTTGTCCAGATAAAAAGGCGCAGGGAATAGGATAACAGACTGATTATTTTCGTTAATTATTGCTTTCTGTCAGCGGCTTGGCGGGGGGCGGGCGACGTGGATGCGGAAGGCGGTTTGGGGAAATGATAAAGCTGTGCAAATCAATTGATTAGCTTTTGCTTATGGAAAAGTGAACACAAAAGCCAATTTTATGTTCACTTTTATGTTGACCAAAGGCGATTTCATGGGCTACTGTTCATGCAAGCTGAAGTTTTTCTTTACGATCAAAACACTGAAGCTAACGACTTTTATAATAAAAAGCTCAGAGGGGGATGTTCCCGCACTCTGAGCATAATGGATAGCTTGCTACCGACACCAGGGACCCTCATCACCACGGCCGTTTGTCTGCGCGATCGGCCTATTCCTTTACGCTGAACTCCGCATTTTGCGAGCAATAAAACACTCCCCCGTCATTGGAGGAGTGCGTTAACGCCTGTGCGAAAATCAGAGCGACTTCTGCGAGGCCAGGGGTTTTTGCGCCCGACTGAAGGCCAGCTTGAGCACCCAATACAGCAGGCTGGCGGCCACCAGTGAGTTGATGGTCGGTACGCCCCATTCGGTCGCCAGGCCAACGGCGCCGCCGGCGATGCTGGCGACGATCGCCGCCCAGCCGATGGTTGGGGTTTCGTTCGGCAACTGGCCCGTACGGCGGCTCTCGTCCAGGATTTTGCGGTGGCTGCGCAGCAGGTAATAGTCCACCAGCATGATGCCGATAATGGGCGGGAAGACCACGCCAAGCACCGTCAGGAAGTCGACGAAGCGGTCGAGAATGCCCAGCACCGACAGCGTGGTGCCCAGAATACCGATCGTCAACGTGGTGTAGGTGTACTTCAGCTTTTTGCCGGTGATGCCTTCCACCGCGTTGACGATGCCCAGCGAAGAGGAGTACAGGTTGAGATCGTTGACGCGCAGGGTGGAAAACACCACCACCAGCAAACCGGCGCCGCCGGCCGCTTGCGACATGATGGTGACCACATCCGCGGTGCCCAGGGTTTTGGCGATCAGGATAGCCAGGCCATTCACCACGAACTCGCCGGCGACGATGGTGAAGATCGTAACGCCGAGCACGTGTTTGCCGTTTTTGGAGTAACGGGTCAGATCGGGCGTCATCAGGCTGGCCACGATGGCGCCGCCGACGACGATGGTGATGCCGGCGCTGATGGTCAATGGTTCACCCGGCGGCGCCAGTTGGATGATCTCCTGCAGGTTATGGCCGGAAAGCGCGGTCACTGAAATATAGGCCACCAGCATAATGAACATCGGCACCGCGATACGAGCGGCGATGCGCAACGCCTTGAAGCCGAATGCCACCAGGATGGTCAACAGCGTGCCCGAGAGCCCGGCGGCCAGGCCAAAGCCCAGCTTATTGCCGAGCGCGAAATCGAGCGACTTGGCGAAAATGGCGTTTTGAATGCCGAACCAACCCAGCAGGCTGACGGCCACGACCACGCCGATCAGCACCGAGCCCAGGCGGCCAAAGCCGCACCAGCGCGCCAGCAGGCTGCCGGAAATCCCTTCGCGCATGCCCGCCATCCCAAGCCCATAGGTCACCACGCCGAAGATCAGGCTGCCGACGAAAATGGCGGTGAAGGCGTCAATCAGCGTCATGGAGTTGCCGAGCACGGCGCCGAGCATGAACTGGTCCAGCGCGGTCAGCATGCCCATATGCACGATGGCCACGCTTAAAAACGAGACTCTTTTATCCTGCGGCACCCGGGTGAGCGGATAATCTTCGATCTTTATCACGGTGAGATCTTCCTTGCGGTTCAAATAAACTGAATGCCCTTGGTTATCAGGCGATCGGGAATGTAGTTATCCAGGTTGGCGTATTTGCAATACTCCTCAAACTGTTGCTGAGTATGCACGTTGGCCTTCTGGTAAATATTATAAATGCGGTTTTCGATGGTCTTATTGCTGACGTTATAGATTTTGGCGATCTCTTTCACCGTAAATCGCTGCAGCATAAGGAAAATGACATCGAGCTCGGCGCGGGTGAACAGCTCGTTGTTAACTTCGGTGGTCAAGATGCTGGGTTTTTGCTGATTGATGTATTTCAGCGGCGACAGGCTGTTCATCGGCTTGGCGTTCCAGATCACGCCGATCACCTGTTTGTCATCGTTGTAGACCGGCAGCTTTTCGCTGATAAACGGCGTCAGGCTGTCTTTGCCATACCAGTAGTGCGTCTCGATGACCGTGACCCGATCGCGCGCCGCTTCGGTCATCTTGTCATGCTCGATAAAGTCGGCGGCGGAATCGGCCCAGTCGGCGGGGAATTCGTGGTCATATTTTCCGGCGACGTCGAAATTCAGCGGCGTATTGGTATAGAGATAAGCGGCGCGGTTCATATAGAGGTGGCGGGACAGCTGGTCTTTGATGCCCCAGGGCTCGCTCAGGTGCTCCATCATGGTGATGAGGCCCTTGAAATAAGATTCATTATTTTTATGCGATGAACCCATACCCACCTCTGCGCCGCTCAGGCCGCGTTACAGGCTTTTAGCCAGGTAATGGCGGGTATGGCGATGCGCATAGTCACCCAGCTCGCCATAGACCCGGTAGCCCAGTTTTTCGTAGAAGCCTCTGGCCTGGAAATCGAAGGTATCGACATAGGCCATATGGCAACCGCGCTTGCGGGCTTCTTCTTCGGCCAGCTGCATCAGTTGGCGACCGTAACCGCTTTTGCGGCATTGATCGCCGACCCAAAGATACTGTACTTCCAGGCCGCCCCACCAGGTACGTGCGACCAGACCGCCGACGATCTGCTGGTTGTCGTCGGTGACGGTCAGGAACAGCGGGTGAATGTCTACGGGCTGGGTTTTATGGTTGTGCGCCCAGAGGCTGTCGATAACGAACTCTTCATCCTGCGGGTTGGGTTTGTCGGTGATATTAATATTCATTTTTAATATAATTCCCTGATTTAATTATTCAAATCTGAACTAGATGTTTTCGCCCCAACCGCTTCTATTATCACTTTTGTTAATGTATTTCAAGGGTGGTTTTCACCCTTTTCCGCCGTGCAGGCGGGCGCTTATAGTAAGCATCACAGGGTGAAGAAAATAGCGAAACAGGCAGTATTAAAACGCTGAAATGCCCTGCCAACACCATCTTTTCCTACTTGCGCCTCACCAGGGCCCCACCGGGAAAACTGCAGTACTGTATGGCTCCACCGGATAGAGCAAGCTAACTTGCCGACGGGGGAGCCACTTTGTTTTTGCGCATCCGTTCCGCGATGACTGCGCGCTGTCTCAGATATTAAACGCTCTTCTTATCAGAAGATATGAGCCGCCGATGAAAATGCGGTCGATACCCTCCTTTAGTCTTCATATGCCACGCTGCGCAGTGCCGGCTCGATGGCGGCACCCAGCATGGCGCCGTGTCCCAAGCCGGGCCACTCCCGATAGCCGACGGTAAGACCGTCGAGCTTTGCCAGGCGTTCCGCCAGCATTTGCGCCGCGTTCGCCGGCAGTGCAGGGCTCTTCACGCCGGGCGGGGCCGCGCGATCGCGCTCCGCCAGACCCACCCACAACTGCAGCCTTGCCGCCGGCGTCGGATGCCGTTCCGCCCACTGCTGCGCCTCTTGCAGGATCATGCCGTTGCCCCACCACAGTGAGGGTTCCACGGCGATATAATGCTGGAAGGCGGCGGGATGGGCGAATAACGTATGCAGAACGAAGAGCCCGCCGTAGGAATGGCCCCACAGCGTTTGCCGCTGCGGATCGACCGCCAGTTTGGCGGCGATCGCCGGTTTGATCCGCGTTTCAATCAATTGCAGGAAGGCCTCCGCGCCCCCGCCCGCCCGCGGCGGTTTCTTCATGCCCGTCGGCAGAGGCAGCGTATAGTCGTAGGCGCGGCCGGCGGCATCGATGCGCAGATCGTTGTCATAGCCGATCATCACCAGCACCGGTGGCCGCTTCGCCGTCGCCAATCTGGCCAGTAAGCTGGCGTTCAGCTCCATCAGCACCGCATTACCGTCGAGGAAATAAATCGTCGGATAGCCGTCAGGCGCAGGCGCCCGACGCGGTTGGGCGATACGGACGCGGTAACGCCGTTGACCATCGGCGGAGATGAAGCGCAGATCGCTGAAGCGGTAATCCGCAGAGTCGCTATCGGCGACGGTCACGCCAATCCTGCGTTCCAGATCGGGCCTGGCCTGCACGGTCGTCGGCAACCAAAAGCCGATGGCGAGCGCCAGAAGCGTGCAGATAAAATGCCGGTGAGACAATAACATGCGGGTCAGCTTCCTCGAAAAAGGCCGATATTAGCATCGGTACGCGCCCAGTAAAAACCTCTCCTTCGGGCGGGTATTTCAGTGGCGAAGTGCGGCCGGAGTCAGGCGGTGGCTGCCTGATGCTTCGCAGGGTTAATAGCAACTCATTGTTATTATTGGCAAGTCACGAATAAGAAGGGTTATGATTAATTAGAAATGATTATGTTTTTTTGGAGGGGATAATCTGCTGATGGGTGCAAAAACACTCAATCATAAATGGGTGTTAGCGAAAAAAAAGCCCTATAAAATAGGGCAAAGACACACAACAACACCAGGGAAACTTTCCGGTATCTTATATTATAGCTTCCTATACATATAGAACATTTTATTATAAATATGTAAACGATTCTTATTAATGTTCTAATGCCATTGTTTTTCAAAGGGTTATGTTGCCCAAGGGGGAACGTTCCCGTTGGGGTGCAAGCCACCCCGCAGTGGATAAAGCGCAGGTGGCGGGCGGCCTGCGAAAACGCCGGCCGGTATCTCCTGTTTGATGGATGCGCAGGGGAATTGCGCCGCCTTTTGTTGATGATAATCAGTGCTGTTGCAGCGTCAGCATCTTGCCAAGCAAAACATCGGTCGGTGGCAGAATATCCGTATCCAGCCCGGCCGAGGGGGTAAAGGTCAGCTCACCGAAAATGATTTGGCCCTGAGAGATGTAGAAATCAACGCGCACGAACTCGAAGGGCGCCGACAAGCGAGCGGCATACTCAAACAGCTCATCGTATCCCTCCGGTTTCACGAAGGCGTCTATCTCCTCCTGGCTCAACGCCAGGCAGTCCTCGCTATAGCAAAGGAACTTGAAATCTTTGTCGAAGAAGTAATATTTCGGCGTCCCGGTATCCCTGCCGACGCACAGCAAGGTGCAGTAAGGCACACCGCGAAAACAATAAATTTTATAGTCTTCAGGCCCGTGACCATTGGCCGATTCGATATACTTTTCTCCAATGATCTTTTTTTGTATCCCTTTGTAGTTGAGTTCTACATAGGTTTTCCAGTAATCGTCTTTCATCCAGCCATCGATCAGCTGGGAGGCGCTTTTAATGTTCAACGATTGTTTATTCTGGCAAATTAAATTATATCCTGAGCCGTGATTTCCCTTGATGACAAATTTCTCAGGCAGCGTTTCCCATGGGATCTCCTGTACTGAATCACAGGCAAAGTACAGCTCATTAAGGATCTCTTCACATCCTTTTGCCTTGATGTACTCTCTAACCGCATATTTATCTGCGCATTGAGTGACTAAGGCATTTTTACTGTAGTCATTCAACTTAAGGTGATTGATTTTTTCATTCCAGGTCGATGGCGCCTGCAAGTTCAGCGGTTTGCCAAATGCTCTTTTGTAGATCAATCTGGCCTTGAATTCGGGGGCCAATATGGCCAACTGATTCATAATGAACTTGTTTATTTGTCTTTTCATATACGTAATTCCATCAAAGCATAGTGACAATGATTAAGACGTTCTTGTATTTAAAACGCGGGTGGCGCGCCTTCACTGCGCCATTGAATGGCTGTCGGCGTTGTTCCCAGATCAAATGGCTGGTGGTCTAACGCCCGATTAAGAATGCGGGCCGAACGCCACGCCATCAGGCTCAGCTGCGGATCGGCAATGCCGTGATTATGCATACTGGCGTTCATCGCAAATAAGCAGTTCTCCGCCGGGCCTTCCCACTCAAAGGTAAAGTCCGGGGCTATGCGGTACTCGCCGTCCGCCGTGGTCAACAGTCGGTGGGCCAGAGGCGCAAGGAACTCAGGCGTCGCCGATTGATAACCGGTAGCAAAGATCACCACGTCCGCCTTGAAGGTTTCCTCGCCGTGATCGAGATGATGACGCGTTTCGAGTTGGTAGGCGTTATCCAGCGTGTGTTTTACGGCCGTCAGCGAACGGCTGGGCAGCAGGCGCACCCATAATTTCTCGCGCAGCACGTCGAAGCGGTGGTACATGGCGCGATAGATGGCCAGCAGCGACTCGCTGGTGATGCCGTCTGAGGTCATCTTTTGTTCGGCCAGCATATGCCGCTTGGCCGCGCTGTCCAGTGAGTAGAAACTCTCGACGTAATCTGGCGTGAAATATTCATTGGCAAAGGCCGCCTCATCAAGCGCGTTGTAATTGTTGCGTCGCGATATCCAGTCGAGTTGTTCCGGCTGCCCCCATTCCCCTTTAAAAATATTCAGGAACAGATCGGCGCCGCTCTGGCCGCCGCCGACGATCGCCACGCGTTTGCCTGCCAGATTAGGGTTGCGCAGCATCATTTCGCTGGCGTGGAAACAGCGATCGTTTTGCGCCGTCACGCAGTCCGGCAACTTTATTTTCTTGCCAATACCGATACTTACGTGTCTGGCGTGGAAGATCTCCCGCGAGGTGGTCACCACGAACTGGCGTTGCCGATCGTCAAACTCGACTCGCTGAACGTCTTGATTGAACGCCAACGATCCCATCCCGCTTGCGGCCCAGGTGAGGTAATCGGCGAACTCTTCACGCGATGCGGTACGCTGTTCGGTCGTCAGGAAACGGTAGAATTTTCGGTTTTTTACCAGATAGTTGAGAAAGCTGTAGGGATTGGTTGGGGCAACCGCGCTCACCAAATCCTTTAAAAAGTTGGTTTGCATGTTGCAGTCAGCCAAAATCATGCCCGGGTGCCAGGAGAAATGAGGTTTGCGCTCAAGGAATTGCCCCGTAAATCCCTCGATTTCGCTCCCTAAGGCCGCCAGGCTAAGATTCGACGGGCCAAGGCCAATACCGATGATATCGAAACGCTGATTCATTAATAAACTCCAGTATAATGAGAATAATACCCAGAAATACGGCTGCAAAGGGGTTGGCTTATAGCAACCAGGCTGCCTTTTTCTTATAAGTAAACGACATGAATTAAAAATAATTAAAAGACATGCGGGTTAAAAATGCGTCATTTTTAAATGCCCGTTTAGAATTCGGTAGCACATCAGGTAAAGGCTACGGGTGTATTTCTTTCCATGAAAGTCCCTGCGAAAGCTTGCGTATGTGTTTAATTAATATTCTTAAGCAATAATCTTAGAAACCGCGTTCATCATTCCATGTAAACGACTCTTCGCAAAGAGGATAAGCCGCATGGAATTGGCATCGACTATTGACTGTTAACGTGTATACGCCGTTCTGCGTTCGGCTTGTGTTGCTTGAATCAGGTATTCGCTGCTTAGAATAGCGTTAAAAGGGATTCTGGGAAGGTGAAATAACATGATATTAGGCGTTGAGCGCTTTTTGAAAAGATGAAATTAAAGTGAAATTATGAAATCAGGCCGTTTTGGTAGTATTTTTATTATTATATTCAATGTGTTATTGTTTTTTGGATGCGAGGGCTATTGCGTCTGGGCGGCATGGGGGCATCCGCTTTCACATCGGCCAATGCGCCCAGTTTTGTTGTTTGCGGGCCTGTATGGCGGGAAATTATCCCTATATGCATTAATTTCAATGAGTGAATGTTCATGTTATATACAGAGGCGCCTGTTGACGTTGGAAAAGCGCCAATTAAAAACCGATTGGCCGACAGCTCGACGTTTAGGTTCGTTTAGGTTCCGCGACGGCGTGACGTGCAAGGAGATCCGTGTGCCGCCGGAAATTGCCTGAATGTAGCCGCCGGTTTATATCAACCCGGCTTGAATTGTTTTGGCGTTTCTCTTTTATAAATCCTTTGCCGCTGACGATGATGATTCTCATTACCTGAGCGTTCACGTTATCGACACGTTAAACGCCATGGGAATGGGGTAAAGTATGGCGCTCGTGGGCAAGAGAATCGATGTTGGCGCTGCGACAAACGGATTGCCGCAGCAATAATTTACTCGTGGATAAATTTAACGTCAGTTGGCGTACCTATCTGGACGCTTACACCGTTGCCATATAATTCGCCGGTATCCAGATCGCGTTGTAATACGGTAACGTTATTACTAAACACATTGGCGACTAGCAAAAACTTTCCGCTTTTATCGAAGGCGAAAGCGCGCGGTTCGATTCCGCCGGAAAGCGTGCGGCCAATCAGCCTGAGTTTGCCATTCTCCGGGTTAATTTTATAACCCACGATTTCGTTGGTTTTTTGGCGATTGCTCGCATAGAGGTATTTTCCGTCAGGGGAAAACGCCAGTCCGCCGCCGCCCTTTGCATCCGCGCGGGCGCTTTCCGTCAGCGCTAATGTCTGGATGTTCTCCAACCGATCGTTATTAATCTGGTAGGCAAAAATATTCGCCGACATTTCGCTGATCACGTAGGCGAATTTGCCATTTGCGGAAAAGATCATATGTCGCGGGCCGGTGCCCGGCGGAAACGACAAATCGTAATCCGGCGCGAGCCTGAACGGCGCGGCCTTATTTGCCGCATCGTAGAAGAAGGCATGAATGATGTCGCCGCCTAAATCGGCGGCGTACATCATGCGCCCGTCAGGGGTAAAGTTGACGGAGTGAATATGGGCGCTGGCTTGCCGCGCGGCAACGGCCTCTGAGCCCTTGGTGAAGGGAAAGCGCTGCAGCACCTCGCCGAGTTCACCGCTCTGGAGAATGGGAGCCACGATGACGCTGGCATGCCCGGGGGCGTTGGAGTAATTGGCGGCCAATAAGTAGCGCCCGTCTGGACTGATGGCGGCATGCGTCGGCTCTTGTCCCTGCGAGTCGATGCCGTTGATGCGTTGCGGGTCGCCGCCTTTGCCGAGCCTGAGCGTGCTGATTTGGCCTTGCTGAGTTTCATTGGTGGTATAGGCAAATTGGCGATTTTTGCTCAGAACTATCCAGGAAGGGCTGTCCATTTTTATGCGATTCAATGGCAGCAGGCTGCCGTCTTCGTTGAGCGCCAACCGATACATCCCCTGGCTGGGATAAACGGGCGGCTGAACCCGATCGCCGTCTCTTTCCCCTGTCCAGGTGCCAATCAAAACGATTTGCGCGGTGCTGCCCGGCTGCGGTTGTGGGGGAGCGGCCTGGGTGATCCAGGCCGGCAATAATAAAGACAGAAAGGAAAACTTGGCGATGCTGGGGAACGTTGCGTTTTTCATGGTCGGGCTCCTGGCGTGATTGACTGTGTTTTGTGACCGAGGCTAACGGTGTACAGGGTTTATCGTCGTAGCGAGGCACCGCCCAGAATGAACAGGCAGACATAACCAAAATAGTGCAAAACGCCGGCGGGGCCTATTTTTAGCACATCATTGGTATATGGCATCAGAGCCTTGCGATCCGGCAGAAAGCTCCCTGCGGCCGCCAGCGTAGGGAGCTTTAATTGGCGTGAATCACGCGCCGCGGCGTTTGCGCACCCGCCACGCGATGGCGGCCAATAGCGCCAGCGCGCCGCCGCCCAAACCCGGGGCCATATAGGGCTGCATCTCGGCCAGCAAGGGCGCCGGGCCCCCTCGTCTGAGGATCGCAACGTCTTCGGCGGTGACGTGCGCCGCGGGGTTGCCGTAATGTTGCAAGACATAGTTGCCGATCGCCGCAATCTGCTGGTCGTTCAAGGGATTGACATAGGATTGCGGGCCGAAATTCGGCATCAGGATATGTTGATCCCCGACGCGGCGTTCGACGCCGAACAAAATGGCCGAGATCAGATTGGAGGGATTGCGCGAGCCCGTCGCCGTGTTGTTGAACAGCGATGGATAGGCCTGGTTTTGACTGCCGCTGCCGTCGGGTTGGTGGCAGCTGGCGCAGTTGCCGCTAAACAAGGCGGCGCCGTCAATCACCGTCTCGTTGGCGGTCGGCGGATGCGCGCCGCGCAGCTCGGGTTCAACGTTGAACGGCTTGCCAAAGCTGTCTGCCGGCTGCGTATCGCGTTGATCTCTGATCGGCGGACTGTTTTTCAGGTAAGCGGCAATCGCGGTCAGATCGTCGTCCGACAAATATTGCAGGCTGTTTTCTATCGCTTCCGCCATGCCCCCCGCCGCCTGGTTTTTTCCCGCCGCGCGCCCGGTTTTCAAATACTGGATTAGCTCCGCCTGGCTCCATCCGCCAATGCCGCTGATCGGGTCGGAAGTAATATTGGGCGCATACCAACTGCCGACCATGGCGCCGGAAAGCGGTTGCCCGCTGTATTCAGCCAGTAACACGTTGCGCGGCGTATGGCAGGTATCGCAGTGTCCAGGGCCGTTGACCAGGTAGGCGCCGCGGTTCCATTGCGCATCTTCGCTGCTGTCGGCGCTGAAATGCCCCTCTTCCAGAAATAAACTGTTCCAGGCCGGCATGATAAAGCGCAGGTTAAAGGGGAAGGGCAGTTCGGTTCGCCTGTTATGCTGAACGACGGGGGCGACGCCGTTCATAAAGTAGGCGTACAGCGCGTGAATGTCCTCGTCGTTCAATTTGACGTATGACGTATAAGGCATTGCCGGGTACAGCGGGGTGCCGTCCGCGCGAATGCCTTCACGCACGGCGCGGGCGAATTGCGCTTCGCTGTAGCGGCCAATGCCGGTTTCCTTATCGGGGGTGATGTTGGTGGTGTAAATCACGCCTACCGGCGTTGCGATGCTGTAACCGCCGGCAAATCGCTCGCCGCCTCCCGTTTGGGTGTGGCAGGCCTGGCAGTCCGCCGCCACCGCGAGCCGCTCGCCTTTTTCAATCAGCTCGGCGCTGAAATGCGGTCCTTCGTCGGCGGCGAACGCCGAGCCGCCGCCCGCCGCGAGGAGCAGCGCCAGCCAGGCTATCCTTGCAGGTTTTCTCATGATTTCACCGCCAGTTTGCGGGCAATGTCGTCCGCCGCTTTAAGGCCCAGGGCCGCCATCGTCAGCGTGCTGTTCACCACGCTGGCTGAAGGGATGGCGCCACCGCCGGGCAGCCACAGGTTCGGATGATCGTGCGCACGGCAATCGCCGTTCACCACGGAATTTTTCTCATCGTTGCCCATGATGGTGCCGCCCATAATGTGATTATTGGCATTCAGGCTGGTGGTGATGTTGAATTCATCGGCATCAAACAATTGGCCAATATGTTTGAGCTGCCGGTGCGCCGCTTCAGCCCCTTTTCGCACATAGTCCCCCACGTCATAGTAAATGTCGGGGCAAGGCAAACCGTGGGCGTCTTTGCGCGTTGCGCTCAACGTCAGACGGTTATTGGGATCGGGCAGCGGTTCCAGACTGATGGACAAATCGACGCCGTGCGCCGCGCGGCGGCGGATCTCGTCATCCAGCGCTTTCCCCACCAGGCCCTGCGCCAAGGCCTGGCGCGTAGCCGGCAAAACGCGGTTGATGTTATTGAGGATCATCTTGTTGGCTGAGTAATGCATGCGGAAATCCCCATCGCGCGGGCCGACCAAACAGCTGCTCTGTGCCGGGCCGCGTCCTGGCCACAGCGGCTCTTTCGCCAGGAAGGTGCAGTGAAAGCCGGAGTGATCCATCATATTGCGGCCAACCTGATCGGAGCTGTTGGCGATCCCATTCGGGTTTTGCGCATTGGCGGCCATCAACAGCAGGCGCGGGGTTTCGATGCCATTGCATGCCAGGACGAACGCGCTGGCGCTGGCTTTGTGCGACCGCTTTTGGTTGTCCAGCCAATGCACGGCGGTAACCTGATTTTGTCCATCGGTATCGATTTTGTACGCCACCGCTTCCGCCAGCACGAGTG
This sequence comes from Serratia sp. X10, assembly GCF_017811775.1. Taxonomy (NCBI): domain Bacteria; kingdom Pseudomonadati; phylum Pseudomonadota; class Gammaproteobacteria; order Enterobacterales; family Yersiniaceae; genus Serratia; species Serratia sp. X10. The sequence goes on from NZ_JAEIOH010000007.1 coordinate 219,509, forward strand.
CTCCTTTCATTTCGGCGCGTTCGATGTGATGGATGCCGTTATACATGGCGCCAATCGGGCAGATAGGTTGGCAGTTATTGTTGCCGCAGCAGGTGGGCCGCCCCTGCCATGGTCGCGTGCTGCGCCCTTGGGGGATCGGCACGGAGCGGTAACCGTGCGGGTTGACCACTTCGGCGAAGCGCGTATCTCCGTGGGCCCAGGGCACCATATCCATGGGATAAGGCTTGCTGCGCGCTGAAGGCGATTGTTTGGCCGGATCGTTTGGGCCGGCGACGCCAATCGCCTCCTCCGCGCGGCAGTAGTAGGGCTCCAGATCGTCATAGGCGATGGGCCAGTCGCGGCCAACCCCGTACAGCGTTTTCATTTTGAAATCGTTTGGCAGATGGCGCCAGCAGGAGGCCGCCCAGTGCCAGGTCGTGCCGCCCACGGTGCGTAAATAGCCCTGCTTAAAGCTGTCCGCGCTTGGGCCACTTAACGCGACATAATCGTTTGGCGGAAAATAGAGCGGCGCGGTGGCGTAGGCTGATTGCGGGTACAAGCCTTGAAAATCGGAGCCCGCACGGTTATCAAACGGCATATTGCGCCAGTTTTCGACGGCCTGCGCGCGATCGATACGCAGGCCCGCCTCCAATACCAGCACGGAATAGCCTTGGCCGGCCAACTGGTCCGCCATCATGCCGCCGACGATCCCCGAGCCGACGATGACAATATCGGCCGAGGCATCGCCATCAGCCGTGAATACCGGTTTTTTCATGATTCAGCTCTCAGAGGGCAGTAAGGCGTTAACCTCAGGCGGGGCGGCGGTCCACCAAAGCGGGCCGTTGCCGCAATAGGTGGGCACAATCAAGGCGTCTTTAACCGGGCGATACATCAGGGCATCTTTATAAGCGATGAGACTGGCGTTTGCCCCCTGGCCTACGGTACCGGTATACCAGGCGGTGACGATGGCCGAGACCAATGCCGGCAGCCCCAGTTGGCCGGCGATTTGCTGAAGTTGCCGGGCGCTTTGTCCGGCCTTCACGCGCGCGCTTAATCGCTCAACCTGTGATGAGAATTGCGGGTTTGCGAGGCTCAACGCAGTGAAAATACGAGCCGAAATGCCAGGGTCAATATCCTGATGTTCTGTCAATTGCCGGGAGAGCGCGAAGAAACGGGCAAAAAGCAGGGGGTTTTGCGCGGCGGTATGCTGTTCCGCCAGCGTGAGGAATGGGGCGCCGGCCAATGCGGTGGCGACAAGCGTTGACGCCAGGCCGAGCAAGACATTTCTGCGGCTGACGCCCTTGCCGTGTTGATCCGGCTGTTCGCCATTGTCTGATAAACCATATTCCATATGTTTTTTCTCAACGGGTGTTTAATGCCAGAGCCAAAAAAGGCCAAAATATCAGTGGGTGAGCAGGCTAAATTAAGCGTTCTATTACGGTGATATGGCGATCTTCACCGATGTGATGTTTTAAGAACGCCTGTCGGTAAATTAGCAGCGGCGGCAGGCGGTATTTATCAAAAAATCACAAGGTGAATGCCGACCGCATTTTTGGTTTGTTTTTAATAACGGCAGGAAATTATGTGGTGGGCTCTGTTTAATTGGTTGTTATTTAATGTTTTTATCGGTTTGTGGCTGTGGGTTTTTATCAGGCGCAGAATGAAAACATTAATGGCATTGCTGCGTAACCCGTGTTTGCGTATTAATTCAAATGACAGCGAAAATAAGGAAGGTCGGGTTATGGCGCAAATGGAAATAATAGAGTGCCGTAAACACAGGGCAGGGGGGCGGGCATCAATTAAGACAGCGAATATAAAGGCCGAGATTTAGGTTAAAGAGATAGGAACAGGAGCACTTCTGCTGGGTATTCAAGGTCTCAGCGCTGGCCCGCAGGGTGAGGCCCTTGGCCGAATAATCGAACGCAGTTCGATGGAGAGTCCGTACCCCAGAAAGCGAAAAACCCGCCATAGGCGGGTTATTCTGAAGATGGTGCCCGGACTCGGAATCGAACCAAGGACACGGGGATTTTCAATCCCTGTGCTTGTTGCAAAATTGTTAAAGGATATATAATTTAACCGTTTACACGCGAATTGATAAATTCGAGTGTAAAACATGCATAAGTTAGCTAAATCCACATCTATGGGTGTTAGCCACCCGGCACCTCGCGTTATCCCTATGGTCTCAACCAAAGGGGGCGAAGGTAAATCCACTCAAAGCGCCAACCTTGCCGGCTTCCTTGCCGATGCAGGTAAAAAAACTCTCCTCATCGATGGTGACCACTCCCAACCCACCGCAAGCAGCATTTTCTCCCTGGAATATGAAGCCCCCAACGGTTTGTATGAACTGTTGATGAAGACAGTAGATCTCAATCACCCCGAAGAAATCATCTCCCGTTCTGTTATCCCAAATTTAGACATCATCGTTTCCAACGATCCCCACGACCGTTTATCCTCTGCCATGTTGCATGCCCCTGATGGTCGTATGCGGCTGAAGAATGTTCTGCAGCACCCTTTGTTCAACGAGTACGACGTTATCGTTATTGACTCCAAAGGTGCAGCGTCTGTGATGCTCGAACTCATTCTTGTTGCCAGTACGGAGTTCGCCGTCGGTGTTATCAAGCCTATATTGCCGGATACGCGTGAGTTTCTGCGTGGCACATTGGGGTTGATGGAGGGATTATTGCCGCTGTCCAGCTACGGTATTGCGTTACCGCGTATCCGTATTCTGACGAACTGCATGGAGTATACGAATCTGGATTGGCAGACCCTGAACAGTCTGCGCGGCATTATCGCAAACGGGCAGTATCTGCGTGCAGATACCTTCGACGTCTCCCTTCTCGACACCATCATCCCCAAGCTTGAAATTTACAAAATGGGGCATGCTTCCGGCCAACCTGTTCATCGTCTCGAAAGAACCACCACCCGTACATCAACGCTCGCTGCTGCTGACACTATGTATGAGCTGGCCTGCGAGTTGTTCCCTCACTGGGTTGCCGACTTCGACGTTCTGCGTCAGGAGGCAAATCAATGAAGGTTGATATGCATATACCTTATTCTTCAGATGCCGAGCAGGCCGTTCTCGGTGGCTTGATGTTGGATAACGAGCGTTGGGATGACATTCTTCCATTAGTTGGAGATCGTGATTTTTATCTGGCGGTACATCGTCGCATTTTCCAGGCTATGGCTCGCTTGATGGCTGTTCAGCAGCCGATTGATCTGATTACGCTCCATGAGTCATTGGAACACAATGGTGAGCTCGAGCAGGTCGGCGGTTTTGCCTATCTGGCGGAGTTGTCTAAAAACACACCGAGCGCAGCCAATATTGTCGCCTATGCCAGGATTGTCGCTGAACGAAGTCGACTGCGTAGCCTGTTGCAGCTCGGACGTGAATTGAGCGCAGATGCTGCTCATCCCCGCGCAGATTCTGCCGCCCTGACCGAAAGGGCGGAACAGCAATTGTTCCAGCTCTCGGAACAAACACCGTCACAGCAGAATGTCAGCCTGACCGATGGGCTGAATGCTGTCGTGACTTATCTGGAGACGGTGAATGGCGGTAATGGTATCACCGGCACCCCGACTGGCTTCTTAGAGCTTGATGCGATGACGTGTGGTTTGCAACCGGGGGATTTGGTTTTGCTTGCGGCACGGCCATCGATGGGTAAAACCGCCTTTGCGTTGAGCGCTTACACCGGCGCACTCCGAGGCACGGAGAAACCTGCATTCTTCTTTAGTCTGGAAATGCCGCGCGAGCAGTTGCTCCAACGCCTTATTGCTGTTGACGGGCGGGTTGAACTTTCAAGGCTGCGCAGCGGCCAGTTGGATGATGAGGATTGGGCGCGCATTTCCAAAGCGATGGAGCGGTTGTTGCCATTGGAAAACCGCCTGATTATTGACGATGAATCGTATTTGACCCCCGCACTGCTGCGTTCCAGGGCACGGCGCTATACCCGGTTGTATGGTTATCCGGGTTTAATTATGGTCGATTACCTGCAGCTGATGCGTTGCCCTGGCCAGGAAAACCGCACCCAGGAAATTTCAGAAATTTCCCGCAGTCTGAAAGCACTGGCCAAAGAACTTGATTGTCCCGTTGTGGCGCTATCTCAGCTGAACCGTCAGTTGGAAAGCCGTGCTGACAAACGCCCCTTTAATGGTGACCTGCGAGACTCCGGTGCGCTGGAGCAGGATGCCGATGTGATCGCCTTCATCTACCGGGATGAGGTCTATTACGCTGACTCTGATGATGCCGGCACGGCAGAAATTATCATTGGTAAGCAGCGGCAGGGGGCAACGGGCACCGTTCGCGTCAAGTTTGAAGGGCAATTCACCGCGTTCAGTGACTTCCACGATGGTCAGTATGACCAATACTCGGGGAGGGCGTAACTATGGCGCGTACTAAAACCAAGATCCTCGATCTGAACAGTGCTTTGCTCCAGCAGGGAAAAACAGCTGCAGGCACTCATGCAGTAACTTCGACATCATCTGTACTGCCAGTGAGTGATATGCCGTTGGTGCTTACTCTCGACCAGCTAAGCGTATCGCCGTATAACCCACGAATTTCGAGGAATCCTGAATATGATGAAATCAAGGCGGGGATTAGGGTTCGCGGTCTGAGAACTGTGCCATTAGTTACTCTTGATCCTGAACAACCCGAACTGGGTTATTTTTTCAGTGATGGTGGTAACACCCGTTATTCAATCTTGCAAGAACTATGGCAAGAAACAGGGGATGAACGGTTTTACCGCATTTCTTGTGTTTTCAAGCCATGGCCCGGTCGTTTGTCCTGTCTTCTTGGCCATCTGGCCGAGAACGAACAACGGGGAGATCTGGCGTTTATCGAAAAAGCTCTGGGGATCCGGGATGCTCGTGCCCTGTATGAAGAAAAATTGGGTAAAGCTGTTTCTCTGCGTGAGCTCTCAAGTTTGATGAGTGCTGATGGATATCCGGTGCATTTCTCCAGTATCAGCCGTATGGAAGATACGGTGAAATACCTATATCCATTCATGCCATCTCTTCTTAAATCGGGATTGGGAGCCCCCCAAATTCGTCAATTGCTTGCTTTACGAGCTGAAGCTGAAAAAACTTGGGAGGAACATAGTGTTACTGTCGAGGTTCAAGAACCGTTTGATAGCGTCTTTGGCAAAGTTTGCAGCCAATTTGATGACCCCGAAATCTACTCTCTGGATATGTTTCGTGATGAGTTGATTGGTGCGCTCATCAACGCGTTGCCACACCCGTTGCTCAATTATGACCGCTGGCTACTGGAGCTCGATCCCAAAGAGCAAAACCGGCGCAAGCACCTCGGTGACCCTGAGCCGGCATTAACGCCTGAGCTGTCAGGCGAAGGCAATACTGTCGAACTGGCGCCAGCACTGCAGCAGGGAAATACCGGCGGACCGACGGTACCTGAAGTACAGGGAGAAGGCTCTTCTTTGGTGCTGGACAGCGCGTTGCATAAATCAACGAGAGATGCCGATGATGAATCACAGAACGCTCAGGAAGAGGAAACGCCTGCAACTCAAACTGAACCACGTGTTGAAACTCAGCCTGATTTATACGGTGCGCCTTCTGTGTTGTCGGGTGACGTTGAAACGGTTTTAGATGGTGAGAATACCACAGCCCCCCTGCCGGCCCCTCATGAGCCGACAGCCCCTCACAGCAATACCGTGACACAGCCAAAGCAAGGTATAACCCCTGTTGCAGAGGTGCCTTTTGCCGAGGTAGGACTTGAGCCGGTCTCCTCCATCTGGGCTATTTCTGCCCTGCAGGACGATATCGAGCACCTGCAGGTGATCACCTTCCGATTGGCATTCGAACTGGCCGAAGTGGCGGGCTGCGAGGCGGAAATCAAAGCCGATAAAGCCGACTTGCAGGCTGCCGGCTACGCATTGACTGCCGAACGTCCTTCTCGCTTTACCGCGTTACTCCTGACCCTTGCCGGCAACAACCCAGACGGTGCCTCATCCAGCTCGCTCAATGAAGCCCTTATCGGTTCGGAAAATGCGGCTGACTGGCCTTTGCTTGACGATATTCATGCCGTGAAATTGATGCGCCTTATTCGCGTCTTACGCCGTCTGCGTGAACTGCAGCGTGATTTATCTGCAACAGAGGAGGCAGTCTGATGAGCCATTCACAACGACAGGCGCACCTGGTGAAACTGGTGCGCAAACTGCTTGAGCTTGCCCGCAGCAACAGCAATGCGCATGAGGCTGGACTGGCGTTAGCCCGGGCGCAAAAACTGATGGAAAAATACGGCATCAGCGAGCTGGAGGCCAGCCTGTCATCTATTCAGACGGCACCGAGTCGGGGAGCACCTTCCGAAGCGAAACAAAAACTGCCTGAATGGATGTCCAGCCTGGCGTGGGCGATTGCCCGTGCCTTTGGATGCCATTTGTATTTTTCCTGGAGGGATAGCGCGTCAGGCCCGCGCCGCAACGTGACGTTCTACGGTTTTAGTGAGCGGCCGGCCGTTGCGGCTTATGCGTTCGATGTGCTGAGCCGGCAGTTGAAAGATGCGACTGCAGACTACCTGAAAACCCAGAATAAGCGCCTGAAAACGAGCACGCGGCGTGCCCGAGCAGAGCAGTTTCGTGCCGGCTGGGTTGCCGGCGTCCGGAGAGTCATCACGACGTTTACCGTTACTGAACAGGAATGCGAGCTGATTGGAGCCTAGCTGGAAAGCCAAAAGATGGGGGAGCTGCAAACGCGCGCCCCGAAAACCTGCCGCGGTGATGATATTGCCCGTTTACGTGGATACGAAGCAGGCCAGAACGCCCGTTTACACCAGGGGGTTCAGGGGGCTGTGAACACTGGCATTGGTTATCAGGGAGGACGCAACTTATGAACCCTTATTTGTATCTACTCACAATGCAGACCTTCGTTTTTTGGTTCCTGCTTCTAGGTATGGGCAACGTTCCTGATCCCAGAACGTGGTTTAAGGGCAAGGGCAAAAACTTCATTTCAGCGTTGCCATTCCTGTTCGTTTCCATGGTGTTGCTGGCATGCTTGTTTGCTGTTTTTTCGAGATATTTTTCAGAAATCGGGGGGCTTCACTATGAGTAATAGCTTGTCTCAGGCGACGAACAGCCTGCTCACCCAGCTCGTGATGGAACTTAAATCAGGCTATATCCGCCGCTGTGAATCTCTGGGGCTGACCACGGAGGAGATGCAACTGCTGCACGGTTTGACCATTGAAGACCTGCATTACCTGATGAACAGCTCGGTATCGGTGCTGACCTTCCAAATCCATCACGAGAATTTCTCTCTGATGCTGCAACATGCGCGCCGTGAGCAGCAGCGCATGCAGCGGATTGATCGTGCACTGGCGTTGGGGGGCTCTATCGAAATGATGCAGCACTATTTTGGCCTCTCGACCGTTGAAGTTGCCGCCCGCCGACGCATGACCGGTATCAACATTCGCCAGGGGCGCTGTGCAGCGCTCAGCGACGACGAGAATGCGGCATTGTGGCGCCAGTGGCAAAAAGCCGACATCGATGACGCTTCCAGTGCGGATGGACTGGACGTCATGATGCTGGCCGCCGAACAGATGGATGTTTCTCTGACAGCTGTCTGGCATGCAGTTCGCAGCTTCGATGCCCCTCAGACTGCGACGGCCAGAAAAGCCATTCAGGCCGTGCGTACGCCACGCGCTACGCCGGGAGGAAATACAAGGAGGTTGGCATGAAGCCTGTGATGTTAATGCCGGGGTTGCAGGTCCCCCGTTCGGCGCCACCATCCTGCCAAAGAAAGGCGAAGGAGCAGGTCAGGCGTTTCCGCCGCGGGGAACGTAACTATAAGCACCTTCATGTTAAAGGCAAGCACGCCCCTGGGCGTGCCTGGATGAAGATTGATATCGGTACCAGCTGGCGACTGCTCAGCCGAAACAGTGGTGATGACTGGGAGCTGTTGACCCATGAACGCTACAACAACGAACTGTGGAAGTGATGACACTGACCCTGTACCTGATGTCGGGTACAGGCCTGAGTGCCGTTAGGCCTACAACCGCTTGATGCTTTCGCCCTGTGGGCGTGGGCCGCGTAAAAGGATGCGCAAAATCGATGAGCATAAATAAAACACCTGATGACAGCCTGATCACCTTTACGCTCGAACAAATGAATGCCCGCCTGGGGGAACGAATAGGCGCGGAAAAGCACACGGGGAGTCCCGATGTCACGAATCTGCGCAGCGGTCTGCTGTACATGGGCAATGTGCATGACTCTATCCCCCGCCGGTTGCTTCTGGACACTCGCCTGTCACCGCTGGATAAAACCGCGTGGATAATGATCCGCCTGTACGCACAACAGAACCAGGGCGCCGTGTTCCCGACCTATGACGAACTGCAGCTGCAGCTCGCCTCGCCATTTAACGGTAAGGCGTCCCGCGAGACTGTCAGCCGCGTGCTGCTGATGTTACGCCTGACAGGCTGGCTCAGTTTGTGCCGGCGTGTGCGTGACGACAAGGGGCGAGTGAGGGGGAACATCTATGCCCAACATGATGAACCACTCTCGGCCCGTGATGCGGAGACATTGGATCCGACCTGGCTGGATACGGTCGCCATGGGCTGCGCGCATAAAAATCGCACCGTCAGCCAGACTGCCTGGTCGGTACTGACCGATATTCAACATGACCCGACAATGCGTCATCAGCATTCACAGATGGCGGCGATTGCTGAACGGCTTGGGTCGCCACAAACCCCGCAACAGATGGCTGCCAGAGTGTTTCAACGACAGGAAAATATCCCCAGTTCGGACGCCGAACTCAGTAAGAAATCCCCGGGTTCGGATACCGAACTGAGTCAAATTAAGCCCAGTTCTGATGCCGAACTCAGTGTAAAACAGGGAGGCAAAACACTGGGTTCGCTTCCCGAACTCATGCTGAAATCAGTCAATTACGGTGCATCAACGAAACCGAACTGTAACGTACGTTCTTTCACACAGAGTGTGAATAAAACAACGTACGTACCTGAGTTACCGGCCGAACTGCAGAACAGCATAGCGGCAGATGATCAGCGGCAGATTGGTGTCCAGCTTAAGGCATTGCCTGCAGAGGTTGCCCGTCAGGTGCTGGAGAGTCTTGAGCAGGCGATGGCCAAAGGCAGCCTGAATAACCCCACTGGCTGGCTGCTGGCAGTGATCAAGCGCGCCCGGAACGGTGAGCTGTATGCGAGTGCAAAATCCCCAGAACCTACCCGGCCTGTACCACGACGCCAAATACCTTGCTCTGCGGCGCCAGCAAAACCAACAGATCCGGTCCGTCAACACCTGGCGTCGCGGGAGCATGTCAGCGACATAGTTACGAAGCTACGTTTGGGAATGGCACGCGCAAAAAATAAGTCATAAATCTAAACAGGAAGAGGTGTTTAAAAAGTACACAGCGTTGGCACTGCCAACACCGCTTAAAAAATAAACAACCTAAGGTCTGGGTATGTATCCAGAATTTTCGACACTCTCAGATTAAAACTTGTGTGATTAAAAAGTGGCCACTGTTGGTACTGCCAGTAGTGGCTAAAAAATGAGCAAAATTCATGTCATCACTTTTCCTTTGGAAATGAAAAAGAGTTTTGGATTGCTGCTAATGGTGACTGCCGAGACTATTTCAAGCCACACACATTCCCGGAAGGATGCTTCTAATGGTTGAATCAGCAAAGAATAACGAACAAAAACCGGCGGCTGCACGCGCTGGTGCATTAAAATCCACTCTTACCGTAGAGCTTCATACCCTCTATGCCATTCGTTTATGGGAAGGGCGACGTAGCCAAAACGCTGATCCTGAAACGTCGGGGAAGCGACGCCCTGATATTTATAGTATGCCCCGTTTTATTCTACGAGCAGGGCAGATCAATGAGGCTTCTGGTGAAGATAACCCTTATGCCGATGCTGCAATGGTCGCCCTGGAAGAGACCTTAAATAAAGGTACGCAGTTACTTCAACAGGCTGTTGCCGAGCTGGACAAAACACTGGCAAACATCCCTGCACAAATTTCTCTTTCAGATGTTGCTTCCGTGTCTCCTCTAAATATTGGTGTATTTAGTCGCACTCCTGTGGGATATCGCTGTGTTTTCCTTCTGGTCGGTTATGACCAGCTTGCGATGAAAGCCTTTCAAGCTTGGCACTATGGGCTTATATCACGTTCGGAACGCGACACTCTATTGGACCGAGGGGGGCATTGGATCCGTAGCGTTTACGGTGTCGTCCAACACTATCGTCCCGCGAAGGTGACTCGAGATGATATTCGTCTCGAAACGCCCGCAGGTAAGGATGCGATCACCCGTTTTGGTATGCCTGACGAAGATATTATGTCGGGCGCAATACGCTCCTCTTTCTCTCCACCACTCAAGACCTCTGCATTAATTTCCTCTAAAAAAGGAGCTAAATCATGAGTATGAGTCGACAGGTAACGTCTTTTTTGATGCCAGGTGTTCTTTGCGCCGCGTTGGTGTTAACGGGGTGTGCAGGCACTGCGTTGGGCGAGTGGAACCAGAAAATCAGTGACGCTGCACATTCGCTGGCAAGCGGTGGTAGCGGTAGCTCCAGTGAGGGTAGCATGCCTTGGATGACCCGAGCCGTTATTTCCGGGCCCCGGCAGGACGTGCATCATTCGTATAGCCTCCCGGTGGACGTTGATACCGCGGCGGCGCGCCTGAAAAGTCATTATCAGTTCATCTCCTCCGAGGAGCTTGAAAGTCTGCGCCAGCGTGATCAGCACGGTGACTGGAGTGCGAGCTCCATTGATGAAGCACGTCCGGTCTGGTCGGCAAATCGGGGCAGTTATTACAAGATGGGGCAGGAATGGAAAGGCAATGATCGCCTTGAGCTCGAAGTGGTCAAGTCCGGCGTTGGCAGCCGTCTGAAAGTGACATACAGCTCACCGGATGCGTCACACCTGACTGACGCTTACCTTGGGAGACTGATGACGCAGCTGCAGCAGGTTGCCAAAGGTCAGGGCTGAGGGAGGTTATCTGATGCAGCTCTACCTGTGTGAGAAACCCAGCCAGGGTAAAGATATCGGTGCCATTCTCGGAGCGACCCAGCGTAAGCAGGGCTATCTGGCGGGTAGCGGCGTCATCGTCACTTGGGCAATAGGGCACCTGCTGGAGCAGGCTCAGCCGGAGACCTACGGTGAACAGTTCGGTAACCCCTGGCGGGAGTCTGTACTGCCTATCGTTCCTGCTCAGTGGAAAATGACGGTAAAAAAAGACACTGCCGATCAGTTTGCGGTCATCCGTGGGTTGCTCAAGCAGGTTGATTCTGTAGTGATTGCGACCGATGCGGATCGTGAGGGGGAAGTGATCGCACGGGAATTACTGGAGCACTGCCACTTTACCGGCCCAGTCCAGCGGCTCTGGTTGTCAGCGCTGGACGAGGCCAGTATCCGGCATGCTCTGGCAAACAAACTCCCTGACGAGAAGACTGCACCCCTGTATGAGGCCGGCCTGGCACGCGCCCGGGCTGACTGGATGACGGGGATGAACCTGACCCGACTTTATACTCTAAAGGCGCGGGAACAGGGATACGGCGAGGTGTTGTCGATCGGGCGGGTACAGACCCCCACGCTGGCGCTGGTCGTGAACCGTGACCGCGAAATCGCCAATTTTATTTCCAAGCCGTACTGGCAAGTCAGGGCGAACCTGCAAAAGGATGGCATTACTTTTCCTGCGAACTGGGTGCCGGCTGCCAACTACTGTGATGAAGAGAAACGCTGTATTCAGCAGAATGTGGCGCAGGCCGTGGTGCAGCTGTGTCAGCAAACAGGTCATGCCGTTGTGCTTGAGGTAGGGACCGAGCGCAAGAAAGAGTCCGCGCCTTTGGCCTTTGACCTGGGGACGCTGCAGCAGGCTTGCTCACGCAAGTGGGGGATGAGCGCAAACCAGGTGCTGAGTATCGCGCAGTCGCTGTATGAAACGCACAAAGCGACCACATATCCCCGGACAGATTGCGGCTATCTGCCGACATCGATGCGGGAAGAGGTTGCCGATGTGCTGAGTGCGGTTACCCGCACGGATCCAACGCAGAGCGAAAGTGTGGCCAGGCTCGACAGGGCCTTTGTTTCCCGCATCTGGAACGACAAAAAAATCACGGCGCACCATGGGATTATCCCGACCAAGCAGCCGTTCGATTTGAGCAAGCTGTCTGCCGATGAGCTGAAGGTCTATCAGCTGATCCGTCAGCATTACCTGGCACAGTTCCTGCCGTTACACGAAGTGGATGTCACGGAAGCGACCTTCAATATCAGCGGGCAACTGTTCCGCACCCGCGGCAAGGTCGAGGCGGTAGCTGGATGGAAAGTGTTGTTCCAGCATGACGCGAGCGAGGCGAAAGAGGAGTCGGCTGACACGGATGATGTCCGACTGCCTGTCCTGGTAAAAGGTGAATCCGTCGCGGTTGCCGGTGCGGAGCTTAAAACGCTGCAGACGAAGCCCCCGGGGCATTTTACTGACGGGACACTGATCGCCGCCATGAAAAATGCTGCGGCGTTCGTCAGTGACCCGCAACTGAAGAAGGTGCTGAAAGAGAACGCGGGGCTGGGTACTGAAGCGACACGTGCCGGTATCCTAGAAACGCTGTTTAAACGCGGCTACCTGGAGAAGAAGGGAAAAATCCTGCTTTCCACGCCGATTGCCGGCGAACTGATAGATGCGTTACCGACCGCGCTGACCAACCCCGGGATGACGGCGCTGTGGGAGCAGGCGCTGGACGAGATTGCCCAAGGCCAGATGACACTCGAGACGTTCATGAGTCGCCAGGCACAGTGGACGGGCCATCTGGTGGAGAAAGGGAAGACGCAGGCGGTGAAGTTCACTGCGCCTCCTTCACCGCCGTGCCCGACATGCGGTGGGACGATGCGCCGGCGTGCAGGCAAGAAAGGTGGCGGTGCCTTCTGGGGCTGCAGTAATTATCCCACTTGCCAGGGCATCATCAACATTGATGCAAAAGGTAGTCGTAAGGCTAAGCGCTATAAAGCAAAATCACAGGCTAAAAATAAAACAACCGGAGCGGAGTAAGAGATTGTCTGATGTTTATCGCTGAAAGTTTTGCTAATGTGGGCGAGCTTTGATGCAGAGCACCCCGAGGCTGCGGATGGCAGGAAAGTTTAATGCATGGACAATTCTGCTTCAGCCCGTATCAATGGCCTCCACACTCAGGTTGATTGATTAAGCGCATGCGACTTCGTGAAAAGCGCGCCAGGAGTCTACTACCCCTCCTCGAAGTCAGATGAGATCTACTACCAGTTATGGTGCAAACTCCGCGGCGCAGTCTTTGACTGTGCCGTTTTTGTTTTCTCAATTCACAAAATTGATATTCCTGGTTGACAGCAGCAGCACCTGAACTAAAAATGAACAGGCTTACTTGTTGTCTTCGGACAACCACCAATGCTCAGTGGGTCTGTGATGAGCGCCTTCGGGTGACCCTGCTGTTAATTGACAGCCACTAATGATCCCGTTACCTGAGAGGATCGCCTTCGGGTGGTAACAAAAGAACGCTTCCTTAGCCTGAGAGGGAGTACGTAGCTTAGCTGCGTGGTACATCTGCCCGCCTTTGAGAGTAGATATCGTTGATAGTGAGCGCGACTTTGCGTAACGATTAAGGCTTATTCAATCTGATCAGACTGTCAGGATATGGCGTATACCCATACCTGGCTCCCGACGGGAAATACTTTTCCCGTCGGGGAAGGTGTATTTCTCCGTCACCGAATCTTTACTCCTGGAGAAAACATCATGTCTACCCAATCTCAGCAAGCATCTACCAAAACTGAATACTTCAACCTGACTATCAAAGGGATGGGGTACCTCAGCAACATTCGTCAAGTTAATGGCCCGAATGGCACCTTTATCAGCTGTGTCATCAATGGACTTTCCGGTCCTACCGATAACGCCAGTTACACGCGTTTCGATGTGACGGTCGCCGGTAAAGAAGCCAGCAGCCTGATCAACCGCTGTCAAAAGTCAGTTGATGAAGACAAAAAAGTCCTGATTGGTTTTGTGCTCAGCAATCCCAAAACGGACATCTTCACGCTCAACAGCGGCGAACATGCCGGTGAACAGCGCGTCAGTCTTAAAGCCCGCCTTATCAAGGTCGATTGGATCAAAATCGGTCAGGAAAAGGTATATCAGGCTGAGAAATCCGACTCTACGCCGCCTCAGCAGGGTTCCGCACAGCAACAATACGCGGAAAACTCTTTCTGATAACGCCCTCTACGCCTCGATTTTTCGGGGCGTTTTTCCCTTTCTAATTCTATTCCCTATGAGGATTCGATTATGGCGTCTCGCGGCGTAAACAAAGTCATACTTGTCGGTCATCTCGGCCAGGATCCTGAAGTCCGTTACATGCCAAATGGCGGTGCGGTGGCTAACATTACCCTGGCGACCTCTGAAAGCTGGCGCGATAAGGCAACCGGTGAGCAGAAAAAAAAAACCGAATGGCACCGTGTTGTGTTGTTCGGCAAGCTTGCTGAAATTGCCGGTGAATATTTGCGTAAGGGCTCACAAGTTTACATTGAAGGCTCCCTGCAGACACGCAAATGGACCGATCAGGCCGGTGTTGAAAAATACACCACTGAAATCGTCGTCAACATTGGCGGCACTCTGCAGATGTTGGGTGGGCGTTTGCAACTTGCCAACGCCGGACAATCAGGCCAGGGCAGTTGGGGGAAACCTCAGCAACCGCAACCTTCGCATAGCGGTACGCCGGCTCAGCAACCCCAGCCAGCTCAATCGGGTGGAAATGCCGCGCCGATGGATTTTGACGATGACATACCGTTCCTTGGGTTTGGTTATGGTATCGCAAAATCAGCCATTTACGCTTTGTGATCGTCGGGAGACATTATGCCGACAATACTTAGAGTAGGTGGTTTTCGCTTTTACTTTTACAGTCATGAACCTAACGAACCGGCGCATGTCCATATTGATAAGGGCAATGCAACCGCTAAAATATGGTTACATGATGTCAGTATTGCGCGTAGTGTGGGATTTGCATCACATGAACTGCGTATACTGCAGCGTTTGGTGACTGAACATCGGACACTTTTACAGGAGGCCTGGGATGCTTACTTTACGCAATGAAAATGATCTGCGTGTAATGAATGTCCGCATCGATGATGACCTTTTGTCGGTTGATTTGATGGATGGCCGAACTATTTCGGCACCGTTAGCTTGGTATCCACGGCTTGCGGCCGGTACGCAGGCGCAACGGGAAAACTGGGAACTCTGCGGGGCTGGAATGGGTATACACTGGCCAGATCTGGATGAGGACTTAAGTACGGAAGGGTTGTTGATGGGAGCGAAAGGCATTACTCGTACCCCTTCATTATCCTGATGTTGTTCCTCGTCATCTGACACTAAACGCTGACCTTCGGGTTGGCGTTTTTTTTTGAATAGCAATAAAGAGTTGTTAATTGAGCCTCCCGGACGGTAACCGCACAGTGACACCTGCCAATTGTCACTGAACAGGAAATCTTCCGGATGAAAAAAACAATTCTCTTCTCTTCCCTGGTTGCACTCATGCTGACCGGGTGCGTTACTCAGCAGCCACTGCAGCAGCGCGATATTTCCCCTGTCACGCCTTCGGTTACCGTCACCCGCAACGTTCAACCGGTCAGCCCGGATGCTTACGGGCAGGTGCCTGAGGTCGTGCGCTACGACCGTTATTTACTGGTCAGCACCGACCCGGCGGCCGTTCAGCGTGATCCGCTCTCGCAAATCATCGATATCCGTATTCCGGCATCAGTAAAACCGACGGTGGCTGACGCGTTGCGTTATGCGCTGCGCCAGTCGGGCTATTCACTGTGCGCGACCGGATCGGCAAACGGCGTGCTGTACCGCCAGGCGCTGCCGGCGGTGCAGTACCAACTGGGACCGATGCGTTTGCGTACCGCGCTGCAGGTACTGGCAGGCACCGCGTGGCAGCTCGAGGTAGACGACGTGCAACGTGTTGTCTGCCACAGCCTGCGTGACGGGTATCAGTTGCCGGCGACACAGCTGCCGCCGGTGACGGTGGTTCCGGTCAGGGCGGTTTCAGTACCGGTTTCAGCGCCTCCTGCTGCAACGGTCATTGCACCTCAGCCGGTTAACGCGGTACCGGCAACCGGCGGGTGGCTGAAAAAATGACTGAGCATAATGAAGACATGGTGCCGATGACACCGGCAAAAAAAGGGGTGCTACGCAGCAAGACCTTCTGGGGGGCAACGGCTGGCGTCGTTGTTGCCCTGATGGCTGGACTCGTCGGTTCAGGGGCTATCAGGCATGTCGATCAGCGTATTGCCCTGCTTGAGCAGGCACAGAAAGCACTGGCGCCGCAGGATGGCATGAACTCTATGGCCGATGAGCTGCAGGCGCAGGCTAAACAGCTTAAAAGCCTGGCTGAGCGTCAGGACTCGCTCACGCGGCAGATTGGTGCGCTGACGTTAACCAATGGGTTATCGGAAAAACTTGCGCAGCAGTTGCAGGCGCAACAGGTTGAGTTGAATGCGCTGAAAGACAGCATTGAGTCCGTGAAAAAGTCAGCGACTGAAAAGCCTGTACCGGCAGTGGCACCCTCAACGGACGTACCCGCTGCACCGTCAGCCACCGCCAAAATCATCCCAAAGCACAAGCCCACGCCAATTAAATCCTCCCCGCGTAATGCGGTACCTCGTATGGCGCGCAAAGCGCCATTCGTGCTGACCGGGGTGGAGCAGCGCGGGACGTCGGCCTTTGCGGCTGTGGCGCCGCAGGGGTTCAGTGATTTGTCGCAGGTGCGGTTAATCGGGGAAGGGGAGTCGATCGCCGGCTGGATCCTGGTCAGTGCCGGCTATGGGCAGGCGACGTTTCGTGTGAACGGTCGCCTGCAGACCGTCAGCGCCCAATAAGGAGAGCGTGATGAAACTGAAATACAGCGTGATTGCCCTGATGCTGCTGAGCCCGTTATCACAGGCGGCGCAGCAGTCGGCCATTGAGAACAGCCAGTCTACCCTGAGCGAGATTCAGCAGAGTCAGGCCAACAAGACGGCGCAGCAGGGCAGGCAGTGGGGCCTCAGTGGCGAAGAGTACCAGCGTTATCAGCAGTTGATGGTTGGCCCTCGCGGGACGCAGTCTCCGGGGCTTGATCCGTTAACTGCTCTTGGCATCGAGGCGCAGAGCGATGCCGAACGTAAAAAGTACGCGCAGCTGTGGGTAAAGCAGGAGTTCGCCCGCACTGAGAAAGAACTCAAGTTCCAGCGTGAGGTGGATGCGGCCTGGCAGCGCCTTGGTGTGTTGCCGGTGAACATGGGGAATGCGGCCGGTATCGTACATGACACCGGCGGGCGACTGGCGCTGTTCGTGAAAGCGAAGGACTGCGGGCAGTGCGATGCACGCCTGGCGGCGGTGCTGGCAGATAACCGGCCGGTCGACATTTACTTGGTTGACAGCAAGGGTAATGACAGTCTGCTGCGTAACTGGGCGAAGGCGCATCACATTCCTGTCGACAAGGTGCGCGCACGTCAAATCACGCTGAATCATGACGGTGGCCGCTGGATGAAATTCGGCAACGGCCTGATGCCGGTGGTGCTGCAACAAGGGGAAAACGGATGGACACTCGCCGCATTCTGACCCGGGGACTGTTGCCCCTGTTTGCCCTCCTCACCGTTGTGAGCGGTGGCGTCGTACATGCCGCCACCCAGCAGGTTCCTTCCGGCTACCGGGAGGTGGCGCTGCGTCACGGGGTGCCACCGGAGTCCCTGTACTCGGTGGCGCTGGCCGAGACATCGATGGCGCCGAAAAGCATCATCTCGGTGACTCGCGGGGCCGGTCCGGCCCCGGATGTGGAACGCCCCTGGCCCTGGACCATTAACGTGGCCGGCAAAGGGTATCGTTACGCCAGCCGCCTGCAGGCCTGGGAAGCACTGCAGCGCTTTTTGAAAACACATCCTCGCAAGCGCATCGATGTTGGGATTGCCCAGGTCAATCTGGGCTGGAACGGCCATCACTTCACGTCGACCTGGGAGGCGTTTGACCCTTACACCAATCTCAACGCGGCAGCGGCCATCCTGCGGGAATGCTATGACCGCAATCCCGGAAGCTGGCTGGTTGCCGCCGGGTGTTATCACCACCCCGCCGGCGGCGCACCGGCAGCCCGGTATAAATCCATCGTGAGCGGCAAGCTGGCACGCCTGAACGGCAGGGGGACCGCCCCGATTCGGATGGCCAGTACAACGCCCACGGCCACGGTGTTACCGGCACAAACGGTGGCGCTGACCTGGATTGAACCACGGAACTCATAATCATGAAAAAAATGACTTTTCTCCTGTTCGGCCTGAGTCTGGTGACTACCACGGCATTGGCCAACCTGAATGTTATCGCTGATATCGGTGGCGATGACGCATCACCTTATTTTGAGGGGATTAATCGGCAGGGTGACGCGGTAGCACCGTCGGCCATGCCGCAAGCCCCAGCCTCTGTTGATGAAGTTGAAGTGGCCGTATTGCCGGTGACGACACCGGAGCTGGCGCCGGGTGTGGTAGCGGCGCGCCCGCTGCAACTGCCCGGGATTGGTTCGTTGTTTATTGTGGGTGATGACGATGCCAGTCGTATCTGGCTGCAGGCGAACGCGGAACAACTCAAATCCCGGCATGCTGCGGGTCTCGTCGTTAACGTCAGTAACCTGCCTGCACTGCAGGCACTGCGTGAACTGGCGCCGGGTGTGCCGATGGCACCAGCCTCCGGCAGTGAGTTGGCGCGCCGGCTGCAGCTGTCGAATTACCCGGTACTCATCACTGATACCGGTTTGTCCCAGCAGGTCACACCATGATATCGGCGCAACACATTGCTGCAGCATTAATGCTAAACCCTGTGCTGACGGTTGTGCTGGTTGTGTTGTTTATTGCTGTTATGGTGGGGCTGAACTGCCGTGGCCGGGAGACAGCCAGTCGTCGGCGCCACCGCCGATATCAGGCGACGGCCACGCGGGTACTGGCGCGCTTACCGTTGCTGGGCGGTGATGGCCAGCGTCTGACCTATCTACGCAAAATCAACCCCTATGTATTTGAAGAGCTGTTGCTCCTGGCATTTGAACGTCAGGGGTATGCCGTTATTCGCAATACCTCCTACAGCGGCGACGGCGGCCTAGACGGTCAGGTCATTATCGAAGGCAAGACCTATTTCATCCAGGCCAAACGTTACGGACGGACGATCTCACCGTCCCATATCACGCGTTTTGGTGCGCTGCTGCGACATCACCATTGTGATGGTTTTTTCATTCATACCGGCCGTACCGGTCAACTGAGCCGGGTGTTGTTGCAGAACCATCCCTACGTCCACCTGGTCAGTGGCCGAAAGCTGCTTGCGTTGCTAGCCGGCAATACAGAGTGGTTGCTTTTTTTAACTGTGAATTCGGTCACCAACCTGAATGATAAGGAAGGTCGTCATGAGTAATCGTCATGTCATGGAAGCGCTGCTGCGCCCGGCGGTAGAATTGAATACCGCGATCGTTGCCGGTGCTGCGGCAGCGATTTGTTTTGCTGCTCCCTGGTCGGTCGCCCTGGCGCCGTCGGTGAGTTATGTTACTGCCGGCGGGTTTGCGGTGCTGTCCGCGGTACGAGCACGGCAGGGCCTGCGGGTGGTCCTTTATCGCCGTAATCTGCGTCGGTTACCGCGCTATGTCATGGAAAGTCGACAGATCCCGGTGAGCAGGCAGCGGCTGTTCCTGGGGCGGGGTTTCCGTTGGCAGCAAAAGCACACCCAGCGCCTGATGGATACCCGTCGGCCGGAAGTGGAAAAATATGTCCAACCGTCGCAGTTGTACCAGATGGCGCGCCGACTGGAGCTTAAAGCCGAATATACCCTGCCGTGGTTGTCCCAGCTGCTGCGCAAGGATTCTCCACTCAATCCGGTGCGGCCGCTGCCACCGGTCGGGGGGAACCCGGCGATCCATGGTATTGAACCCGATGAGCTCGATGTCTCGATGGCACTGGGTGAACGCGTAGGGCATAGTCTGGTGTTGGGCACTACCCGTGTCGGTAAGACCCGCCTGGCGGAACTGCTGATCACCCAAGATATTCGCCGCGGTGATATCACCATTGTGTTTGATCCGAAAGGGGATGCTGACCTGCTGCGGCGTGTTTGGGCTGAAGCCCACCGTGCCGGCCGTGGGGATGAGCTGTTCATCTTCCACCTGGGCTGGCCGGATATCTCGGCACGCTATAACGCCGTCGGGCGCTTTGAGCGTGTGTCCGAAGTGGCCGGGCGTATTTCTGGGCAACTGAGCGGAGAGGGCAATAGTGCTGCGTTTCGTGAGTTTGCCTGGCGATTCGTCAATATTGTGGCGCGTGCCCTGGTCGCGCTGGGGCAACGTCCGGACTATCAGTTGATCACCCGTTACGTGAACAACATCAGCGAGCTGTATGAGACCTACGCGAAGAAAGTGATTGAGGCGCGTATGCCGGCGCTGCAGCAACAAATCGACAACAGCCTGCAGGTGCTGACGGAGGACGATGTAACGCGCAATATGCAGGGCCAGCCGAATGCGATAAAAATCATGGCGGTGGAAATGGCGCTGAGTTCCGAGGCCGGCAAGCAGCTGTATGACCCCATTCTCGATGGCCTGCGGTCAGCCGTCCGTTATGACCGTACTTACTTCGATAAAATTGTGGCGTCCCTGTTGCCGCTGCTGGAAAAACTTACCACCGGCAAGACCGCCGAGCTTCTGGCGCCGAACTATATGGATATGAGCGACCCGAGACCCATTTTTGATTGGGAGCAGGTCATCCGCAAGCGCGGTATTGTCTACGTGGGGCTGGATGCCTTGTCGGACGGGGTGGTCGCCTCTGCCGTCGGCAACAGCATGTTTGCCGACCTGGTGTCGGTTGCCGGTCATATCTATAAACACGGTATGCACGGCGGGTTGCCGACCCGGGCAGATGGTAAACTGCCAATCAACCTGCACTGTGACGAGTTCAACGAACTCATGGGGGACGAATTTATCCCGCTTATCAACAAAGGCGGCGGTGCCGGTATGCAGGTGACGGCCTACACGCAAACCGAGTCGGATATCGAGGCGCGCATCGGCAGTACCGCCAAGGCGGCTCAGGTGACGGGTAACTTCAATACCCTGATCATGCTCCGTGTCCGTGAGAACCGCACCGCGCAGTTGCTTACCACACAGTTGCCGGAAGTGGATATCTACACCAAAACCCTGGTATCAGGGCATGCCGATACGGCCGATGTGGAGAAGGGACAGGATTTTACCTCCAACACCCAGGACCGCGTCGGTACTGTGAAAGCCCCACTGCTTGCCCCGGCGGATGTGATTAACCTCCCGAAAGGACAGGCGTTCGCGCTGCTGGAAGGTGGTCAACTGTGGAAAATTCGGATGCCACTGCCCAGCGGCGACAGGGATGATGCGCTTATGCCGGCCAACCTGCAGAAGATTGCCGAGGAGATGCAGCGCAACTACCGTACCAGCGAGTCCTGGTGGTCAGCCAGCACTGTAATGCCGGATGTTGCCATCCAAGGGGGGCTGAATGTCGCAAGCGGTGAATAATCAGCCTCAGCAGCTCGCACAACCCCGTAAGCATGGACTGTTTTACAATGTACTGTGGGGCTGGCCGTGGATGCTGCTCGGTATGTTCCTGGCTTCGCTTTTGGTGAGCCTGGTGATCGAATATGTCGGGATGGCATTCTTCTGGCCGGAGCTTGACGCGTCGCACAGTGAAGCGGTGATGAACACCGAGTTGGGGTATCTGTCCTCTGAGTTTACACGCAGCCTGCTGTTGTCTGAACCGTCAGTGACCGTCACCCGTTGGATTATGATGGCGTATCAATGGACCTTCGTGGACAGTGGCTTTTTGGACTGGATTAAGCAGGCGTATGACACGCAGGTACACAGCCAGAATGCCGTGGCCAGGGAGCTGAACAGCTGGAGCGGTTGGCTGGCTACCACGCTTAAAGAGTACCTGATGGCAACGGTGTACGTCACCGTGATCACCCTGGTACGCGTGACCATTTTAGTGCTGTCCATCCCGCTGTTTATCCTGGTGGTCCTGGTTGCGTTGACTGAGGGGTTGGGGCGGCGTGATATTCGGCGCTACGGTGCCGGCTATGAGTCGAGCTTTGTGTACCACCACGCCAAGCGGATGGTGAAACCGGCTGTGTATATCCCCTGCATGCTGTACTTGTCCTGGCCAACAGCGGTATACCCAAATCTGCTGTTGTTGCCGGCCGCTATCCTGCTCGGCATTGCGGTGACAGTGACGACAGCGTTGTTTAAGAAATATTTGTAGGTCTGAAATCCAGGCTGGACGGCGGCGTACAAAACTGGCTTTTGTGCGCTGCCGTCAGCAGGCAAGTCGCGTAGCGACGCGTCAGTTGATCTGGAATTTATGAAACGAAGGAGTAAAAAACTTTATAAAACCAGAAAGAATTCCATGCTGACCTGGCGGATATATTTTCCCACTCTTGATGTTCTTGACATGAAGAGGAGCAACTAACGATGATGAAAAGTGAAAGGATTTTTGCAGGCGTGAATACCGCACAAGTCGAGCAAAAGTACTCGCCGAATGAAGATGTCCATGACATACATTTTACGTTGAGGGATGAGCAACATCATTTCATTATGACGCTTGAGGCAGTTTTGTCGTGCTTGCGCTTTGCAGAACGAGATGGTGACATTCCCGCTCTGCCTCTGGAATGGTGGCAGCTTCTGCAGACAAGGTATCGTCAATTGAACTAGCGAAGCCGTGGCCCCAGGATGTCTTTGGCCAGGGTGAGGAGTTTTTGGTTGCGTTCAGTAACCTCCCATTTGGCAAAATTGATGATATTGGCGAAATACCTGTAATCGAAAGTGATTTTTTTTCGGCAAATTTCGTGGGTACGCTCAGAACCTTTCTTAAAGGTAAACACGCACTCCATGCTTTCTGTGAGTTCATTATCCAAGACTTGGTGTGCGTGTTTTGTTTGATACATGCCAACATGTACGTAGTCTTTGCAGTCTGGATGCTTTATCAACTGCCCCCATTCATTTATTACCAGGTCCTCTGGGTAGCGCTCACACAAGGTTGCTGCAAGGGATTTATCAAGGATCTTTGTATACATGATGTCTTGATTATCAGTCATGTATAAAAAAGCCCATGGCGCATTCATCAAAGTGGCTCGCGCGTACAACCATCCATCTTCATCTCGAAATTTCAGCAACATATTTCTGGCGATCCTTTCATTGATGGAAACGCCTGAGTCTTTACTGATGAAATAGGCAACTTTATCAAAATTATTAATGAGCAAGCTAAGGATTTGCTCTGCAAGATAGCCCTTTTCCCTTTTGGGGCGCTCTGCTTGATCCCCCGTATTTTTCTTAGAATAAGGACACCATTCATAAGCATCGCGATCATAGATCCCCACACCTGGAATGGGGCGACCAAAGTGTTTCCCATAGGGTTTCGGTGTATTAGCCAGTGTTTTGTAAAAACCGATAATTTGCACAGGATTATTACACGCCGGGCAGATGGCAAAATATTGGGGAGTTCCATTATCGCTGGTTTTATACCAGGGTGGTCTACGAGCGGTACGTTTCTCGTAATCTGTGATATCAATGGGATAGTACGCTTGTGATTTCAGCTCAACCTTGTAGACATTCATGAATACTCTCTCCTTTAGGATAAGGTTAATATTGCAAAACCTGTTTTTGGGATCAAGGTTTCCAGCCTTGCATATAGCCTTCCTCACTGAGCTGAAAATTATCAAAATTCCATAAAGAGTTATCCGCTGACCTCCCGCCCCATCTATCGCACCCTGAGAGCACCCTAAATCATCAAGGAGTGCTTGTGTATGCCTATCCCCGTTGTTCGTGGTCTTGGCGCCGGCTGTGTGCTGGGGCTGACTTTGCTGACCGCACTGCCTGCCTTTGCCGCTGAAAAAGATGAGCTGGCTTCTGCCCAGCGCATGCTGATCCAGGTGCAGGCAGCGCTTGAACGTGCGCGTGTTGCCGCCGTTCAGGCGGATCCGTCGGAGCGCGGTCGTTTCTTCTTCGACTATGCCCGCGCTACCGCCGATCTCAAGACCATCAATGCCGGTATTGACCGTTACCTGGAACCCTCGCGCGCACAACCGCGTGATGGTAGCGCGGTGGCCGGCAATTATCGTCGAGAGCGCCCCTGATGGCCATGAATGCGGCGCAGGAACAGGCCTTCAAGGCGGCCAGCGGCGGCGTTGAAATCAATATCCTGTCGCTGATTTGCATCGGCGGGTTGCTCGCGGTGATGTTTGTCTGGGCGGCCTGGGCTTTGGTTGATGTTTACCAGGGCTGGAGCAACGAAAAAGTACGAAATGGGGCGTTGGTTCACTTCGTCATCAAAACCGTGCTGTTGCTGGTTGTTTCAATCTGGATGTTTGCCAGCTGACCTGTGAGAGGCGCTGGACCGTATTTCACGATGATATTTTCACACACCAATAAGGAATGTTTTATGAATGCTGTAGTTCGTCTTTTCCGTCAACTCTGCGCGCGTGTCGCAGTAGCCACTTCCCTGGCGTATGTCGCCAGCCAGCCGGTGCAGGCGGCTCTGCCGTCGGTTGAGCCCCCGTCCTCCGGCGGTGGCGGTGGTCTGATGGATACCATCAAAGGCTATTTCCAGGACGGGATCGTTATTATCGGTCTGGTCGCCGCTGCGGTGGCCTTCCTGATTGTCGCCAATGCTGCGATCCATACCTTTGCCGAGGTCCGTGATCAGAAGGCGACCTGGGCCAAGTTTGGCGCTATCGTGCTGGTTGGTGTGGTGCTGCTGGTCACCGTCATTTGGCTGGTTGGCAAGTCTGCCGAAATCCTGTTCTAAGGTTACCCGCCATGCAGACTATCCGATTTTTATCTGACCGCCTCAATGCCGAGCCCGTCGTTTTCCGGGGATTTACGACCCCGGAGATGGGACTGGCGGCGTTAGCCGGCGTGGGACTGGGTCTGCTCGTGTCGTTGCCGTTTCTTCCTCTTGCCGGTTGGGTCGTGATACCCACCGGCATGCTGGTGACGCCGCTTCTCGTCATCTGGTTTGGAGGCAGCCGGCTGACGCGCCTTAAGCGCGGTAAACCGGAGAATCATATCTGGCAGCGCCTCGAGGCGCGTAAACGTCGCATGGGGTGGGGGGATCCCACCCTGATTATCGACAAACAGGGCTGGTCGTTGCGTCGCTGCCGCGTTGTTAAGAGGTCCACATGAGCCGTTTCAGACATGCGGTTAAAAACCGCGATCAGCACATTCTCACGTTACGTGTTGCCTGCGGTGTGCTGGTCGTTTTTCTTCTGGTGGCCAGTATCGGCTGGATGCGGGCGCCAGATAATTTGACTATCCATAATCCCCCCGACCTGCGCAGTGGTTCTACCCGTGCCTGGTGGGAGGTGCCACCGTCCACGGTTTACAGCTTCGGTTTTTATATATTCCAGCAACTCAATGCCTGGCCAAAGAACGGTGAGGTGGATTACCCGGGAAAAATCAATGGCCTGTCACCGTACTTGACGCCGTCGTGTGAGCGCTTTCTGAAAGCGGATGCCAAAAAGCGTAGCGAAAGCGGTGAGCTTGCCGGCAGAACGCGCGTGGTGTTCGAAATCCCTGAGCACGGCTACAACGGCCGCTATAACCAGTTCCCGGTGACGGTCAAAGGCCGTGATAACTGGATAGTGCGTCTTGACCTGGTGGCGGATGAGTCCTTTGCCGGCGAACCGGTGAAACGGGCACTGACACGTTACCCGCTGAAAGTGGTGCGCGCAGAAGGGGATCCGGAGCGTAATGAGTTTGGTCTGGCGCTGGATTGTTACGACAGCATGCCACAGCGTCTTGCTGCGGCGCCAGCGGAACCCGCGCCTGAGAAAAAAGGAGTATTCCAATGATGAAAGCACGTGTTCTGGCGCTTTCCCTGAGTGTACTTCCCCTAGCGGCGACGTTCAGCGTGCCGGTTACCCAGGCGGAAGAGCTGATGAAATGGGAGCGTATCCCGTTGCAAATCCCGCTGGCCGTCGGCAAGGAGCGGGTGCTGTTTGCCGATAAAAATGTCCGCGTCGGCTTCCCGCCGGCGCTGAACGGTAAGCTGCGGGTGCAAAGCAGTGGCGGCGCGGTTTATCTGAAAGCGGATGCCGCTTTCCCTTCAACTCGTCTGCAGCTGCAGGACGTGGAAAACGGGGAGGTTATTCTCCTTGATGTGACGGCATCGGACAAAGGCTCGGCCGAACCGGTGCGCATTGTCTACAGCGGTGACGTGACATCGGTCAGCAGTAGTAATGACACGTCTGCTGCTTCAGGGGGAAACAACGCGGCCCCCGGGGCGGATAACGGCACCCAGGCGAAGCGTAAAAAAGTCAAATACAACGCGCCGCTGCCTGTCGTCCTGACACGGTACGCAGCACAAAGTCTGTACAGTCCGGTGCGCACGGTTGAAGCGGTGCCAGGCATTCATCCGGTCAACCCGCACCTGCCGAAACGTATCACCACACTGTACCCGTCAGAGCCGGTGACCATCACGCCGCTCGGCGGCTGGGGTATTGGCAGTCGCAACGTGGTGGCGCTGAAAGTGCAGAACACGGCCAGCCGCAAAATCACGCTCGATCCCCGGGTACTGCAGGGGCAGTTTGTGACGGCGACGTTCCAGCACCGCTATCTCGGCCCGGTGGGGACCCCGGAAGACACCACAACGCTGTATCTGGTTACGTCCGGTCGCCCGGACGGGGCGTTTGTCGCGGAGCCATCAGTGGTTCGCAAAGCCGTAAAAGCGGTGAAGAAGGGGGCTGGTCATGGCTGATGTGAAATCCAACATGTTGCCGAAAGTGATTGTGTTCGGCGTGCTGGCCACCGCGATCCTCGTCGGGCTTAAGGCTTGCAGCGGCGGTAAAACACAGGAGGAGACTCAGCAGGCGCATAACGTTCTGGCCAGCATGTCGTCGGAAGAGCTGCGGGCGCTGGGTGTTGAGGGGGATACCCCGGAGGACACGCTGCGTACCCTGGTGGGCACCCTAGGTACTACCCGAACCCAGCAGGCCGAGCTGCAGAAGAACATTGATAAAGTGCTGAAAGAAAACGAAGAACTTCGTAAGCGCAATACCAATGTGTCCGGTCAGGTCAATGAGGCCGTGGCCGGCTTCCAAAAACAAGCGCAGCAGCGCCAGCAGCAGCTTCAGCAGGAGCAGCAAACGCTGATGGGAAAAATCCAGACGCTGACCGAGCAGTTGAGTGCGAACAAGGACAAGGCAAAAAGCGACAGTGATATCCCGCTGGGGCTGGGACTGGATGGTATGGGCGCCGGGGACGGTGGTGCCGCTCCTGGTCAGGATGGCTTGATGTGGGTCGGACCGAAAGACATGAAAGAACCCGACCCGCGTAATCCGAATAGCGCCAAAGACGGCCCGCAGTTCTCGACGTCGTTCCTGTCCGACAATGCGATCACACGCCAAAAAGCTGCCTATGAGCAGCAGGTGAAAGGGCATACCAATGAAAAAGGGGCGGAGGAGAACGCCGAGCCG
Organism: Serratia sp. X10; assembly: GCF_017811775.1. Lineage (NCBI taxonomy): Bacteria > Pseudomonadati > Pseudomonadota > Gammaproteobacteria > Enterobacterales > Yersiniaceae > Serratia > Serratia sp. X10. The sequence continues at coordinate 246,924 of NZ_JAEIOH010000007.1, forward strand.
GTGTTTACCCTGCCCGAGAATTCCACCCTGGTGGGCAGCCGCGCCATGACGGCGCTGTTGGGCCGGGTGCCTATCAACGGCACGGTGACCGATCCTTATCCTTTCAAGCTGATGATTGGTAAAGACAACCTGACGGCGAACGGCATCGAGCTGCCGGACGTCGAGGGTGCGATTGTCTCGGGAACCGCCAGCGGGGACTGGACGTTGTCGTGCGTGCGCGGCCAGGTCAACAGCATCACCTTCGTGTTTGCGGACGGGACGGTCCGCACCCTGCCAAAACCCAACACCAACATGAATGCCAACGGCAGTAACAATAATGCCAGCAGTAATGCGAAAGATGTCAGCACCACCGCCGGCATTGGCTGGATCTCCGATGACAACGGCATCCCGTGCATCGGTGGAGAGCGTAAGTCCAATGCCTCGACCTATCTGCCGACGATCGCCGCCTTGTCGGCCGCCAGCGCCGCCGGGGAAGGGATCAGTCAGGGACAATACACCACGCAAAACAATGTGAATGGCATCACTTCGACCATGACCGGTAATGCCGGCCAGGCCGTGCTGGGCAAGGCGCTGTCCGGCGGGATGAAAGAGACTGCCGATTGGGTGCGTGAGCGCTACGGCATGATGTTCGACGCCGTGTACGTTCCGCCGGGCCAGAAGCTGGCCGTGCACATTACTCGCCAGCTGGCGATCGACTTTGAGACCAAAGGGCGCAAGGTGCGTTACGACGACTTCAGCCTGCCCGGCGAAGACGGCAGCACTGGCGGGCTGGATTAACGCGTCATTCAGAGGAGAAAAGGCATGCTGTGGCGTCAATGCGAAAGGATGAGTCGCCCACAGAGTTGGGCGCTGGTTTTGCTGTCCTGCAGCGCGTTTTGGCTGGGTGTGCTGCTCCTGCTGTGTTTGCTTATAAGAGAATGATAATCATGCGGAAAAATCTGTTTAATCGAGTTATGGCCGTCGCGGTGATGGTCGGCGCTATCGCACTGACCGGCTGTTCAACGTCGAAAGAGGAAATGCTGCCACCGGGCGACAGCTCGATGCTGGAATTGTGGCAGGGTGAGGATGGCGGCGGAACGGCGCGCAATGCTGTAGCAGCGCGCGACAGCCTGCGCAGGCCGCTCACTGAGGGCGAAAGCCAGGCAACAGCCGCGAGCGATCGCAGCTACAGCCGCACGCAGGAAAGCGAAATCAGCCAGCAGTTCCCGCGCCTGCCGAATCCCGATCTTGTGATGTATGTGTATCCGCACCTGGCGGATGGCAACGCGCCGGTGCCGGGGTACAGCACCGTGTTTCCTTTCTACAGCCAGGTGCAGTATGCGATGCTGGGTGAACGGACGGAGGCTTACTGATGCGGTTTTCCCTGTTTGATAAAAAGCGCTTGGCGCGAAAAACGCCGGCAGCTGTTGCCCAGGACGCACTGAACGTGACCGAGGACGGTGTGCCGCTGTCTGTCGACGGCCGTGAGCCATTACGGCGCCAGGGCAAGATGACGGTAAAGGATGAGCAGCAGGTGTACCACGCCAATCCGTCCATTGTTGATTACCTGCCCTGGGCGGAGTTTCTCGACCGCGAGCAGTGTATCCTGCTCGATGACGGCGTATCTGTCGGCGCTGTGTTTGACATCACGCCGGTGGCGACCGAAGGGCGGACGGACGATCGCCTGGAGCAGATGCGTGACACGGTGGAGGATGCCCTGCAGGACTCGTTTGACGAACATGATGAAAACCCCTGGATCGTGCAGTTCTTCTGCCAGGACGAAAACAATGTCGAGGCGTATATCGGCAGGCTGCGACAGTATGTCAAACCCCACGCGCAGGGCAGTGCGTTTACTGAAGACTGGTTGAAAGAGACCGAGCGCCATCTGCGCGGGATTGCCCGTCCGGAAGGTCTGTTCAAAGATACGCTGATAACAGACCAGCCATGGCGTGGGCAGCAGCGACGGACCCGCATGGTGGTCTATCGCTGGATTGGCAAGAGCAATCATGATCCGATGCCACCGATTGCCATGCTCAATCAGACCTGTGAGCGCGTGACCGGGGCCCTGGCTGGTGCCGGCGTTGCCTGCGTGCGCCAGAACGGGGCGCAGGTCCATGACTGGTTGCTGCGTCATTTTAACCCCAGCCCGGAGTGGGTGGATAAAGAGACGCTGTACCGCGATGCCGCCTATTTTGACAGCCGTGACACCCCGGAAGGCGCGATGCCGGTGCAGAATGATTTTGCCGAAACCCTGCTGTTCACCCCGCCCGTATCCGATCCTGACCACGGCGTATGGTGGTTCGATAATCAGGCGCATTGCGCCATTCCGGTCGAGAAACTGCGCCGTCCGCCGGAGCCGGGCACCATTACCGGTGAAATGAAACGCGGCGAGAAGAAAATCAACGCGCTGATGGATCTGTTCCCGGAAGGGACGATGGTATGTATGACCATTGTGGTGCAGCCCCAGGACACGTTGGAAAACGATTTTAACCGGCTTGCCAAGAATGCCGTCGGTGAGAACACCGAATCCGGGCGCGTGCGTCAGGACGTGGCTCAGGTAAAGGAATACCTTGGTAATCGTCACAAGCTGTACCGTGCCGGTATCACCTTCCTGCTGCGTGCCGGCGATCTGACCGCGCTTAATCACAAGCGCGTCGAGCTCACCAACGTGCTGCTCGGTGCCGGCTTGCAGCCGGTTCGCCCGGAGTTTGATGTGGCGCCGCTCAATACCTACCTGCGGGCGCTGCCGATGTGTTTTAACCCGGAGACGGACAAGAAACACTGGTATACCCGGTTGACCTGGGTGCAACACCTGGCGGGGCTTTTGCCGGTGACCGGCCGCGAAACCGGGACCGGTCACCCCGGCATGAGCTTCTTCAACCGCGGCGGGGATACGCTGACGTTTGATCCGCTCAACAAGCACGACCGGAGTCAGAATGCGCACATGCTGTATTTTGGTCCGACCGGTGCGGGGAAGTCGGCGACGTTGTGCGCGACTCTGTCACAGCTGATGGCAATACACCGACCGCGGCTGTTTATTGCCGAAGCGGGGAACTCGTTCGGACTGCTGGCCGATTATTTCGAAAGCCTGGGGCTCAGCGTCAACAAGGTGAGTATCAAACCGGGCAGTGGCGTCTCGCTGCCGCCGTTCTCCTACGCGCATAAACTCGTCGACGATGCGTTAACCTCGCTGGCCCTGGATGAAAATGACCTGCCGGACATCGATGCCGATGACGACGAGGATGAAGATAAGCGCGATTACCTGGGAGAAATGGAAATCTCGGCGCGCATGATGATCACCGGCGGCGATGCGAAGGAAGAACATGAACTGAAACGCGCTGACCGCGCGATGATCCGTGAGGCGTTGCTGATGGCAGCGCGGCAGACCTATGACGAAGGGCGGCAGATGTTGCCGGCAGACCTGCAGAAGGCACTGTACGCCATATCCAAAGACGAAGGGAGTGATATCCGTAACGTCCAGCGCCGGGCCAAAGCGGCCGAAATGGCGGAGTCGCTCGGGATGTTTACCCAGGCCGGCAGTTTTGAAGCAGAGCTGTTTAACCGTGAGGGCAGCCTGTGGCCAGAGGCGGATGTAACTCTGATTGACCTGGGGCATCTGGCTCGTGAGGGCTATGAGGCGCAGATGGCGCTGACGATGGTGAGCCTGACCAACACCATCAACAACATTGCCGAACGAGACCAGTACTCGGAGCAGGATATCGTGTTCGCGGTGGATGAGGCGCACATTGTGACGGTGAACCCGCTGCTGGCGCCGTACATAACCAAAATTGTCAAGATGTGGCGTAAGCTCGGTGCCTGGCTGTGGCTGGCCACGCAGAACCTGAAAGACTTCCCGGATATTGCCGAGAAGATGCTGAACATGGCGGAGTGGTGGGTCTGTCTGACCATGCCGCCGGAGGAGGTCAACGACATTGCTCGCTTCAAGGCGCTGACCGAGGAGCAAAAGGCGGTGTTACTGTCGGCCAGTAAATTGTCGGGTTGCTATACCGAAGGTGTGGTTCTGTCGAGAAAACTCGTGGCGCTGTTCCGTGCAGTACCACCGAGCCTGTACCTGGCGCTGGGGATGACGGAGAAAGAAGAGAAGGCCGAACGCCGCGCGCTAATGCAGGAATTTGGCTGCAGTGAGCTGGAGGCAGCTCGCAAGATAGCAAGAAAACTTGACTTTCTACGCGGCCTAACGATTTAAGATTTTCCTAATGATTATACTATCTCGTAGTATTTTTTTTCGTCTCGAAGATGAGTTTGATCCTAATTATGTTCAAGTGGTGACTGAGAGAGCTTAATCCGACAATATGTAAATCACTAGAAATAATCTACTAACATAGTTGCGCCGCTTGTGAATTTACCTTCTGTCAGATGCACTGAACCTTTTTTTACAGGCACTACATCAAGTGTCGGTGGGCTGGAGTAGGTGATGTCTAGAGGCGTATTAATTGCGAAAGATCTTCCGTTCGCCAAAAGTTTGATGCCTAATCCATTAATGTTACTTCCTAATATGCTAGAGTCAAAAGTCGCTGCGGTACCAATAATTTTCATTTTCAACTGACGGCTGTTATCTAGAAAATCGCATTTTATGCTATAATCAATACGTTGCATGTATCGATTACCATCGATACGGTTAATGCCAACATTGCCGAAATCTATATCAATAGTGCGTCCGTCGTTGATAACGCAAGGAGGGGGCGCAACCACTGTTGCGGTTATGCTGATCTTGGTTCCCTGGTCAGCAGCCTGAGCAAAGGTTGTATGCAGACTCAGTGCTAGCAGTAGAACATGACATCTTCGTATCATCATTTTATATATTCTCCACTATTTTCAAGGAGCGCTGAAGAGCAATGTTGCAGAGCCTGATAAAGGTCCTGTACTTAAGCTGGTATAGGGAACATTCCTCTTTACTGGTACAAAGGTTACGGTATCGCTGCCAAGACCGTTAACGATACGAGTTCTAAAGGTATTATTGGGCTTAACCACATTTCCGTTATAAACCATGGCTACACCAATATCCGGATTGGTCGTTTTTATAAAGTCGCTCGAGAAGCTAGTTGGGTCGCTGATTAATTGAACTAAAATGTCCTGTGTGGAGCTAAGATCATCACATTGATAAGTAATACTTTTATTCTGGCTAATCTGAGAGTTGTTTGGGCTCTGGGTTAAAAAGTCTTGGCGAATCGAACCGAAGTCAACATTTATCTGCTGGCCGTTATTGATGGAGCAGGTGGTTGTAACAAAATAGGCATCGTTATTTGCGATTAGACGCCAACGATAAGGGCCGCAATTTGGGCATCCTGACTGATCATTAGACTGAACAAAGTTTACTTGACCTATTATGTCGCCCTTGTTTATCTTAATATCTGATGTAGGTGAGCGGTTTAAAACAATATAAACCCGAATAGGAATGGATCCACTTTGTAAATTAGTCAGTGTCAATACGTTTATACCTGCTCGTATTGGCGATAAATAGTCAGCCCCGTTAATTGTCATACCAGTGCTAACAGATCTAAGAGCGCCACTGACGGATAGTGCATTGCTATCTGTTTTGAGATAGTCATACCAGCTCGCGATAGTATTTTTGCAGGTTACTTGACTTACGTTGACGATTTCATTTTTGCCATAAGATAATTGAGGGCCGATGGTTACGCGTACGTCTACCGGCGTTTGTGAGCCTCCGGCACCAATAGTGCGACCATCGGAGGTTGTGCAGTCAAACGCGTTAGCGTTGGCAGTCATCATGAAAGATAATGCTAAAGAAGAACGGAGTAGTAGATGTATTATTCTATTCATGATTATGTCTCAATAGATAAATTTTTTTCGGCTTGTGCTGCAATGAGGTGTTGCAAACTACTCATTAGGGATAACTTAGCGAATTTTATTCACCAAATGCATCTTTTTTATGTGTCGTCTTTGTTGACGACGAGTAGAGCGGTAGGATACCACCTCAGTGATTTTCCTATAGGGCCATCTGTTACAATCACCTCTTCTCTATCAAGCATATTTAGCAAAAGGTGTCTAGCTCGATATACCCCGACGTTTACTGCATTTGCTAATTGCCTTGTCGTCATCCAATTATGCTGTGGCGGAAGCTCAGTAGCCTGATAATGTTGTGGTGACATATCAAGTAATGCAGCAAGTAGATCTTGCTGTAACTTACGTGTTTCTTTCTGTTTGCTAGACAAATCTTCCATTTTTCCCCTTGGTATCTCGATAGTCATCTACGGCTAAGAAGGGTTTTGAACCCTTACAAATCTAGAAAAACTTTGTTCTTAGATTTCAGTCATGAAGGCTTTTTCGCTTTTACCTAGATTGGTGCGTTTGTGTAGCGTGAGCTGTAGCGACCAAACAAAATATTGGATGATTATATTACACAGAGGTCTCTTTGCGATCTGATAGGTTGCATTTTACTTAAAAAAAGCATTAAATGCTGAAAAATTTTTTTTTGCGATCTATATCGCTAATTAATGTCGCTAATTAACTCTGGCTAGGGAATAAATATTGATTTTTTGCTTTTTTGTAAAAAAAACTTTTCTTATTAAGATTGGTTTGACAAGATATCTAGGCAGAGCAAAAACACTGGCTTAACTATGTGTGTTTATCTATTTAGTTATTTTGCATAAGTAAATTTACCTTAGAATTAACTAGCTGTATTGCGGCCAGGTGTTGTGTTCAAAACTAAACTGAAGTTATTCTAAGTGACTGATTTTTAGTTAGCTAAAACCTTTCATTTAGTTAGTAAGCACAATTTTCTATTAAGGAATGTAGATTTTATGAAAATTGAAAAAATTATCTTGGCTGCAGCGGTTGCATTTGGTGCAAACTTCTATGCACAAGCAGCAGATCAGGGACAAGGGAAAGTTACATTCAAGGGCTCTATCATTGATGCACCTTGCTCTATCTCAAGTAAAACTGCTAATCAAGAAGTTGATCTAGGTTCAATTTCCAATGTGGCGTTAAAAAACTCTGGAAAATCTAAGGCCGTAGATTTCTCAATCGATCTCGAGCAGTGCGATTTCCCAACTTCAAAAACTGTAAAAGCCACTTTCACCGGTGCATCGTCGACAGTAAATACATCTCTTCTGGGAATTACTGGTACAGCTAGTGGTGCAGGCGTAGTTATTACATACGGTGGTAAACCGGTGAAATTGGGTCAGGCAACTACTGCACAAACGCTAAATCCTGGTAATAACACCCTGCATTTCGCCGCCTACCTGCAGGGTGAAGGCGCTTCCGCCGCCATCGTTCCGGGCGACTTCACCGCCGTAGCCGATTTCACCCTGGCTTATCAGTAAGTGAGTCCGAAGGCTTAATCAACCAGGCATGGGGCTCGCCGCATGCCTGGTGAATCTCCCTGTCAAAGGAATGTCGCGATGTTTTTACCAAGGAATCGAGCGGGTGCCGTTCTTTTGGCGTCGTTGGCGTTTGCGAATAGCAGTGCAACTAACGCCGTACAGGGGTGGGGCAAAGTCAGCATGCACGGCGCCATTATCGACACCGCCTGCGCCATTGCCGCCGGCAGCCGCGATCAGACGATCGATATGGACACTCTTCCTCTCGGGCAAATCATTCGTGATGGCCAGGGGATGACCAAACCTTTCAGTATTGAATTGGTCAACTGCATTTTGGAACGGCCGGAAAACAAACCTGATTGGAAATTCTTTCAGGTCACGTTTGATGGTTATGCGGAAGGCGCTCTGTTTGGCGTACAGGGCGAGGCGCGCGGCGTCGCATTGAAGATAAAAGACAGCAGCGGCACGCCGATTATTCCAGGGAAACCCTTACCGATGGAAGGAATAATACCGGGAAATAGAGTGCTGAATTATTCCATGACGTTGATGCCGAATCACCAGCCGTTGAAGGCGGGAGCGTATTTTTCCACAGTGCGTTTTAAGCTGGATTATTTTTGATTTTTTCTCGTACTGACGGTTAATTCGTTATTGAAAGGACTTTTATTATGCTTTCACCGGCAGGGAA
>NZ_JAEIOH010000008.1:0-231893 GCF_017811775.1 Serratia sp. X10
CTTTTTCTTCTGGCGCGTTATCGATCTGGTCGAAAGCACGTGCAGAACCGCCGTAGGTTTTAGCCAGAACGGTAGTGATCGCTGCAGTCAGGGTAGTTTTACCGTGGTCAACGTGGCCGATAGTACCAACGTTAACGTGCGGTTTTGTACGTTCAAATTTTTCTTTAGACACGGCTATATTCCTTACTATAGCGCTCTCCCCTTCTGGAGAGAGCACGGGACTTTGGTTTTAACCCTGCGGCTTATTTGCCACGGGCTTCGATTACGGCCTGAGCGACGTTGTTCGGTGCATCATCATACTTCAGGAATTCCATGGTGTATGATGCGCGACCTTTAGTCAGAGAACGCAGCTGAGTTGCGTAGCCGAACATTTCGGACAACGGTACTTCAGCGTGGATCTTAACGCCAGTCACTTCAGATTCCTGACCGCGCAGCATGCCGCGACGACGGCTCAAGTCACCGATAACGTCACCGGTGTTCTCTTCTGGAGTTTCAACTTCAACCTTCATGATCGGCTCAAGCAGAACTGGTTTCGCTTTCTTAAAGCCTTCTTTAAAGGCGATAGACGCGGCCAGTTTAAACGCCAGTTCAGAGGAGTCAACGTCGTGGTAAGAACCGAAGTGCAGACGAATACCCATATCTACTACCGGGTAACCAGCCAACGGACCAGACTTCAGCTGCTCCTGGATGCCTTTATCAACGGCAGGGATGTATTCGCCAGGAATTACGCCGCCTTTGATGTCGTTGATGAACTCGTAACCTTTCGGGTTAGAGCCCGGCTCCAGTGGGTACATGTCGATCACAACGTGACCGTACTGACCGCGACCACCAGACTGCTTGGCGTGCTTACCTTCAACATCGGTAATCTTCGCGCGAATCGCTTCGCGGTAAGCTACCTGAGGTTTGCCCACGTTAGCTTCAACGTTGAATTCACGCTTCATGCGGTCAACGATGATGTCGAGGTGCAGTTCACCCATACCGGCGATGATGGTCTGGTTAGACTCTTCGTCAGTCCATACGCGGAATGACGGGTCTTCTTTAGCCAGACGGCCCAGAGCCAGACCCATTTTCTCTTGGTCAGCTTTGGTTTTTGGTTCAACGGCGATAGAGATTACCGGCTCAGGGAATTCCATACGCTCCAGGATGATTGGAGAGTCTGGATCACACAGGGTGTCCCCGGTGGTCACGTCTTTCAGACCGATCGCAGCGGCGATGTCGCCTGCGCGAACTTCTTTGATCTCTTCACGCTTGTTGGCGTGCATCTGAACGATACGGCCGAAACGCTCGCGCGCAGCCTTAACGGAGTTCAGCACGGTGTCGCCGGAGTTAACAACGCCGGAGTACACGCGGAAGAAGGTCAGGTTACCTACGAACGGGTCGGTAGCGATTTTGAACGCCAGAGCAGAGAACGGCTCGTCATCACTTGCGTGACGCTCAGCCGGGGTGTCTTTACCGTCGTCCAGGATACCGTTGATCGCAGGAACGTCAGTTGGCGCCGGCAGGTATTCGATTACCGCATCCAGCATCGCCTGTACGCCCTTGTTCTTGAACGCAGAACCACAGGTAACCAGGATGATTTCGTTGTTCAGCACGCGCTGACGCAGAGCGGATTTGATTTCTGCCTCGGTCAGCTCTTCGCCACCCAGGTATTTTTCCATCAGCTCTTCGGAAGCTTCCGCAGCGGATTCGATCAGGTTCTGGCGCCATTCTTCAGCCAGTTCCATCATGTCAGCCGGGACGTCTTCGTATTCGAAGGTAACGCCTGCGTCTTCTTCGTTCCAGTTGATCGCCTTCATCTTCACCAGGTCGATAACGCCGGTGAATTTGTCTTCTGCGCCGATAGCCAGCTGCAGAGGAACAGGGTTAGCGCCCAGACGAGTTTTGATCTGGCCAACAACTTTCAGGAAGTTAGCGCCCATACGGTCCATTTTGTTAACGAACGCGATACGTGGCACTTTGTATTTGTTAGCCTGACGCCATACGGTTTCAGACTGTGGCTGAACACCACCAACAGCACAGTAAACCATTACCGCGCCATCCAGCACACGCATGGAACGTTCTACTTCGATGGTGAAGTCAACGTGCCCTGGGGTGTCGATGATGTTTACGCGATGCGGTTCGAACTGCTTGGCCATACCAGACCAGAAGGCAGTCGTCGCTGCAGAAGTGATGGTAATACCACGCTCCTGCTCCTGTTCCATCCAGTCCATGGTGGCAGCGCCGTCATGAACTTCACCGATTTTGTGGTTTACACCGGTGTAGAACAGAATACGTTCGGTAGTGGTGGTTTTACCGGCGTCGATGTGAGCACTGATACCGATGTTACGGTAGCGTGCAATGGGTGTTGTACGAGCCATTTGATTCCTCTATTCCTAGGGCGTTCAAGTTCAGTTAACCCAAGCGGGCCGATTTGACGCGCCCGCTTGGTTAGCATGACTACAGCCAGATGATTACCAGCGGTAGTGGGCGAACGCCTTGTTGGCTTCGGCCATACGGTGAACGTCTTCACGCTTCTTAACAGCAGAACCTTTGTTCTCTGCTGCGTCAGACAGCTCGTTCGCCAGGCGCAGAGCCATGGATTTATCACCGCGTTTACGTGCAGCATCAACGATCCAACGCATTGCCAGAGCATTACGACGAACCGGGCGGACTTCAACTGGTACCTGATAAGTAGAACCGCCAACGCGACGCGACTTAACTTCTACAGTCGGGCGAACGTTGTCGAGAGCGACTTCGAAAGCTTCCAGGTGATCTTTACCAGAACGCTGAGCCAGGGTCTCCAGCGCGGTATAGACGATTGCTTCTGCAGTAGATTTTTTACCGTCTACCATCAGGATATTTACAAATTTGGCCAGCAGCTCAGATCCGAACTTAGGATCTGGCAGGATTTTACGTTGGCCGATTACGCGACGACGTGGCATGGAAATACTCCGTTGTTAATTCAGGATTGTCCAAAACTCTACGAGTTTATTTTGACATTAAAGTTAAAACGTTTGGCCTTACTTAACGGAGAACCATTAAGCCTTTGGCTTCTTCACGCCGTACTTGGAACGAGCTTGCTTACGGTCTTTAACACCGGAGCAGTCAAGTGCACCACGGACGGTGTGGTAACGCACACCTGGCAGGTCTTTTACACGACCGCCACGGATCAGGATTACGGAGTGTTCCTGCAGGTTGTGGCCTTCGCCACCGATGTAGGAAGTCACTTCGAAACCGTTGGTCAAACGCACACGGCAAACTTTACGCAGTGCGGAGTTTGGTTTTTTCGGGGTAGTGGTATATACGCGGGTGCATACGCCACGTTTCTGCGGGCAGGCTTCCAGCGCTGGAACGTTGCTTTTAGCAGCCTTCACAGAGCGTGGTTTGCGAACCAGCTGGTTAATTGTTGCCATTAAAAAAGCTCCTGGTTTTTGCTTCGTACTAGCTTCGTAAACATGTGATAAATCCCCTCGTATGCACTACTGGCAAAGTACGAGGACGCAGAATTTTAGGGCTGACCAGTATGGGTGTCAAGAAATATACAACATCACTCTCATTACCAGGCCATTTGGCTGCGGTGTTGTTCGGTTAATTCAACGAAGTGATTATAGCCGACGACAGTGATTTTGTGCGAAAAATGACCAATCAACCCCCTGGCTTCCAGGTCGTCCTGCAGCGCATAAAGGGATATGGGGGCGGCGAGCAGCGATTCAAGATGGGCGCTGCCAACAAGGCCTGCGAGCACGCCGTCCTGCAGCAGCAGCAGCGCGTCGCCCTCCGCGGTCAGGCGCAACAGCGCGGGCAGGTCACATTGGTTTGGCGAATGGCTCAGGGTATACAACATCAGAAGTTCCTAAAACGTCATTATGGCGTCGTAGCCGGCCAATTCACGGCGCAGTTCGTCCGGCGCAAGCACCTCGGCATCCAGCACCCAATCGGTCACCTGACTCAGCCCACGTTCCTGCAGCGAAGCCTGGCACAGATAACACCGCTCCACGTCATACAGCGGCAGCACGCCGAAAGTGGCGATATAATTGCGCGCCAAAATCTTTTCCGGTTGCTGGCCCGGCAACAGCTGCAACACGCCATCGCCGATAAAAAACACCCCCAAATCTTCACTGAGCGCCGACGTGGCGAGCAGCGCATCCAGCCCTTCCCTGCCGCCGGCGCCGCCATGCGGCCCGTGGGTGAAAACAAAAGCGACTCGTTTCATCATTTCCTCAGAACTGCACCAGACGGTCGCAACTCAGCGACGCTTCGGCCAGGGAACCCAGCCCGCTCAGGGTAAAACCGGGCTGCAGGTTGGCGCCGACCAGCCCCTGCTGCTGCGCCTCCTGCTCGTCGGTGACGCCCCGACGCAGCGCGGCGGCCACGCAGACGTTGAGCACTACGCCGTGTTGCTGCGCGAGCTGCGTCCAGCCGCGCACCAGATCGAATTCGTCGCTGGCGGGCGCGGTTAACTGGTTGGCGTTCAACACCCCTTCACGGTAGAAAAAGACGCTGGAAAGACGGTGCCCTTTCGCCAGTAAAGCCTGAGCGAATTGATAGGCGCTGCTGGCCTGCTGCGTGCCATAAGCCGGGCCGGTAACCAACAGACAATAGTCGAGCATCAGCGGTCGCTTCCCACCAGGTCGCCGCTTTTAAACTGGCGAATGTACAGATAGACGGTGTGTTTGGAGATATTCAGACGATCCGCCACCTGGTTGATCGCATCCTTGATGTCGAAGATGCCTTTCTCATAGAGATTGAGCACCACCTGTCGATTCTTGGCGTTATTGGACACCGAGCGGTCGGCGTTCACCTCTTCGATGGTGAACTCCAGCGTCTGCGCCACCAGATCGTCGACGGAAGAGGCGAAGTTCACCGAAGACGGCACGTCCTGCGCTGTCGGCGGCATAAAGGTTTGCATGATCTGCGAGAACGGCACGTCGAGGTTCATGTTGATGCACAACAAACCAATCACCCGCTGCTCGCGATTGCGAATGGCGATCGTCACCGATTTCATCAATACGCCGCTTTTGGCGCGGGTAAAGTAGGCTTTCGACACGCTGCTGTCGTCGCCGGCCATGTCGTGCAGCATGCGCAGCGCCAGGTCGGTGATCGGCGAGCCGATTTTGCGCCCGGTGTGTTCCCCGTTGGCGATGCGCACCGCCGAGCTGTTCAGGTCTTCCAGCGCGTGCAATACGATTTCGCAGTGGCCGCCGATCAACATCGCCAGCCCGTCGACCACCGCTTCATAGGATTTCAGGATTTCATGATCCGTTTGAGTAAACGGACGTTCATTCAGCAAATCAAGTTCGCTGGCTTCGCTGGATAAAAGCGAATTCGACATCGAAGATACCACCCTCATAGATCGCCTGTGCCAGGGGGCGCAGCTAAAACCGCTCGGGCCGGAACGCTGCCGTCGTCGGCGCGCTGCAGCGCGGCTGGCTGAGAGCGGCATAAAACGGCGCGATGACATCCGCGGGCGAGGCGGCCGGGAACAATTTTAGGTACACGCCCTAAGGGGCAGACGCATGACTGATAAGTCAGAATTATTAGTCTAGCAAAGCGGCCGGAGCAAAGTCCTTGCGTTTGCGCGTGGTATTGACGTTAAGCCCGATGCCCGGCAGGCGTCAAGCGTTCAATGGAGAGAGCGGTAGCGGCTGCCGAAATGAAAACCGCCGCGGAGGGCATCCGCGGCGGTGGCAAACAGAGCGACGAGATTATTTCGCTTTGGCGTCGGCTTTGGCGTCGGCCGGTTTTTCGGCTTTAGCGTCGGCTTTCGGCGCCGCTTTCACATCCAGCAGCTCGACGTCGAAGACCAGCGTGGAGTTAGCCGGGATGCCCGGAACGCCGGTTTTGCCGTAGGCCAGCGCCGGTGGGATCACCAGCTTGATTTTGCCGCCTTTCTTGATGTGCTTCAGGCCTTCGGTCCAGCCAGGGATCACACCGTCCAGACGGAATGACAGCGGCTCGCCGCGGGTGTAGGAGTTATCGAACTCGGTACCGTCGGTCAGGGTGCCTTTGTAGTTCACCACCACGGTGTCGCTGTCTTTCGGCGCTTCACCCGCGCCCGGTTTCTCTACCTGATACAGCAGGCCGGATTCGGTTTTCTTCACGCCTTTTTCTTTAGCGAAGCTGTCGCGATACTTGGCGCCTTTGGTTTCGTTGTCCTTGGCGTCCTGCTCCATCTTCGCCTGAGCGGAAGCCTTCACGCGCGCTTCAAAGCCCTGCAGGGTCTTCTCGATGTCGGCGTCGTTCAGCTTGCTCTTGTTAGCGAAAGCGTCCTGAACGCCGGCGATCAGCTGATCTTTATCCAGCTTGATGCCCAGCTTCTCTTGCTCTTTCAGAGAGTTATCCATGTAACGGCCAAGAGAGGCGCCCAGTGCGTAAGCCGCTTGCTCGTCGTCGTTTTTGAACTTGCCGGTGCTTGGCGCTGCTGCCGCGTCCGCTGGTTTAGCGGCTTCTGCCGGTTTGGCGGCATCGGCTGCCATGACCTGGGTCGCATTCAGAGCAAAAGCCATGGTGGTTGCCAGAAGCGTGACTTTAAACAAAGATTTCATCCATTTCTCCAGTGTCTGAAGCAATGCCCCAAACAATCATTAGGTAAGATAACCGGGCTACTATAGCTGCCTGAAACAAAACAAAACAGTCGCACAGGTAACCAATCGAGTCAAAGTGTGACTCCCACTTTGCCAAGAAGTTTCCCATCCCTCGCTACTCACATGATAAATCAGATTTTTCTTGCAGAATATTCGGCGAGGTTAGCAAAAAACGGCATATCGAGCGCATAACTTTTCAGCACTTTACACTGCCGATCGCAACGTTGCGCGCCGCCCAAAGAAATAGCGCGAGCAAACCCGGCGCCAGCTGTTACCATAGCGCCGAATCAGGATTTTATCGCGTCAGAGGTAGCCTCATGCACAATCACGACATTCAAGGTCTGCTACAGCGGCTTGAAGAACTGGAAAGCCGTCAGGCCTTTCAAGAGCTTACTATCGAAGAGCTCAACCAGACCGTCACCCAGCATCAGATGGAAATGCTGAAGATGCGCGAACACCTGCGCATGTTGACCGACAAGCTGCGTTCGACCCAAACTTCGATGATCGCCTCGCAATCGGAAGAAACGCCTCCGCCGCACTATTGATGGGCGCCGCGCATAAAAAAGGGCAGCCGATGGCCGCCCTCTCGTCTCGTGATCGCGTTCTGCTTAGTGGCAGCCGCAACCGCCGTTGCCGCAACCGCCTTTACCGTGGTCGTGACTATGGTCGTGATCGTGGCTGTGGCCGTGACCGCCGCAGCAGCCTTCACCGTGCTCGTGGTGATGATCGTGCTCGCCGTGTACGTGACCGTGCGCCAGTTCTTCTGCGGTCGCTTCGCGGATCGCGACAACTTCCACGTTGAAGTTCAGGTTTTGGCCGGCCAGCATGTGGTTGCCGTCAACCACAACGTGGTCGCCGTCAACTTCAGTGATTTCAACCGGTACCGGGCCCTGATCGGTGTCAGCCAGGAAACGCATGCCGACCTGCAGTTCGTCAACGCCCATGAAGACGTCTTTCGGTACGCGCTGCACCAGGTTTTCGTCGTAGTTGCCGTACGCGTCGTTCGCGCCGACGTGAACGTCAAAACGATCGCCAACGTCGTGGCCTTCGAGCGCTTTTTCCAGACCTGCGATCAGAGAACCATGCCCGTGCAGATAGTCCAGCGGTGCGCTCACCGGAGACTCATCAACCAAAACACCGTCTTCTGTACGTACTTGGTAAGCCAGGCTGACCACCAAGTCTTTTGCTACTTTCATGATATCTCCTACCGTTGGCTACTAGGACGCGCACCGTTATCGGGATGCGCGCCTTTTCCGGACAGATTGTAACGGAAATCTGCCTCGCTGTACCCTTCGGGATAAAAAAACGCTACTTCGGCTGAAAAATGCCGATCACCTGCTCTTGCGGTCGAACGTGTTTTTCCACCTGTTGTTCGGTCTGGCGCTGGTGATGGCCGCACTTGACGCACTCCACCACTTCCACCTGATCCTCCCGCCATACCGCCAGCGTATCCATGGCGCTACAGCTCGGACACACCGCTCCGGCGATAAATCTCTTACGTGTTGCAGACATCGTTATGCTCCCGCTTATTCGTATTCATCCCAGCCGTCAAACTGGCGACTTTCTTTTTGCATTTCGCGATGGAACAGCTCTTCCAGCTCGCGCCGCGCCTCTTTCACGCGAGAAATTTGCGCCACGTCGCCCTGATGCGGCGGCATCAGCTCACGCAGCATGCGCATATCCAGACGTCGGAAATGCTGCTGGGCGCGAAAGGCCTGATGCGGGTGCATGCCCAATTCCATCAGCGCCTTGCGCCCCAGTTCCAGCGCGCTGGAGAAGGTCTCGCGGCTGAACTGTTTTACGCCCGCCTGTAGCAGCTCATGCGCCTCCACGCGGCCGCGCGCGCGCGCCAGAATGCTCAGGTTCGGGAAGTGCTGCTGGCACAGCCGCACGATCGCCATGGTGTCTTCCGGCTCATTGCTGGTGATCACGATCGACTTGGCCTTCTCTGCGCCCGCCGCGCGCAGCAGCTCCAGCTCGGTGGCGTCGCCGTAATAGACCTTGTAACCGTAGCGCCGCAGCACGCCGACGGCGCTGACGTCGCGTTCCAGTACGGTAATGCGCATTTTGTTGGCCATCAGCAGGCGGCCGATCACCTGGCCAAAACGCCCGAAGCCGACGATGATCACCTGCGGATCGTCATCTTCCACGTACGGCGTCTCCTCGTCTTCGTCTTTGGCGTTATAGCGGCGCGCCAAAATGCGATCGATGGCCTGCATCAACAGCGGCGTGGTCATCATCGACAGCGTCACCACCACCAGCAGCAAAGAGAGTTGATCCGGCTGCAGCACCTTTTGGGCGCCCGCCGCCGAAAACAGCACGAAGGCGAACTCACCGCCCTGGCTGAGCACGCCGGCGAACTGCAGGCGTACCGAACTGCGCAGGCCGAACAGGCGCGACACGCCGTAGAGCACGCCGGATTTCACCGCCACCAACGCCAACACGCCGATCAACACCTCGGCCAGATGGGTGTAGAGCACGCCGATATTCAACACCATGCCCACCGAGATAAAGAACAGCCCCAGCAGCAGCCCTTTAAACGGCTCGATGGAGATCTCCAGTTCGTGGCGGTATTCGCTCTCCGCCAGCAGCACGCCGGCGATGAAGGTGCCGAGCGCCATCGACAGACCGAGCGTCTCCATAAACAGCGCCGAGCCGAGCACCAGCAGCAGCGCCGCGGCAGTGAAGATCTCGCGCACGCCGGAAGCGGCGATATAGCGGAACAGCGGCCGCAGCAGGAAGCGGCCGCCGATCAGCATACCGCCGAACGCCGCCACCTTGAGCGCGATCTTCGCCCAGTCGTCGCTGGTGCCGCCGGCGCCGGCCAGAATGGGGATCAACGCCAGCGCCGGGATCACCGCCATATCCTGGAACAGCAGCACCGAGAAACCCAGCTGCCCGCCTTCGTTGCGGTTCATGCCCTTTTCGCGCATCAGCTGCAGCGCCATGGCGGTGGAAGACATCGCCAGGCCAACGCCGCCGATCACCGCCGCCTGCCAGGCGAAGTTCGTCAGGTACAGCAATGCGCCCAGCACCGCCGCGGTGATCAGCACCTGGCCGGCGCCGGCGCCGAAAATCGAGCGCCGCAGCTCCCATAGCTTGCTGGGGTTCAGCTCCAGGCCGATGATGAACATCAGGAACACCACGCCCAGCTCGGAGAAGTGCAGGATCTCGTCAACGTCGCGAATAAAACCCAATCCCCACGGGCCGATGGCGATGCCGGCGATCAGATACCCCAGCACCGCGCCAATCCCCAGGCGACGGGCGATCGGCACCGTCACCACCGCGGCGAACAGGAACAGTAAAATGGCGGTCAGTAAGGTCGATCCTTCCATGATCACCGCCCCCCGTGCGGCAGCGGGTGGCTCAGCCACTCCCCGTAGGCGTCTGCGTGGCTGCGCAGCACCTCCGGCTTTTGCCGCCGCGCCCAATAGACCACGAACGGCGTCAACCAGTGCATATGGCACATCCCGGCGGTCAACTCGAACGGCCGCAGGATATCTTCCATCGGATAATGGTTATAACCGCCGGTGCGGTAGGCGCCTTCCGGCTCGCCGGTGGTGATCACCGAACGCCAGTATTTGCCCGCCAGCGCATTGCCGCCCACGCCGCTGGCGAAGCCGCGCGACAGCACGCGATCCAGCCATTCCTTCAGCAGCGCCGGGCAGCTGTAGGTATACAGCGGGTGCTGAAACACGATGACCTGATGCTCACGCAGCAGCTGTTGTTCGTGATGAATATCGATAAAAAAATCAGGGTAGTGCGCGTAGAGATCGTGCACGGTGACATGTTCCAATTGCTGCGCCGGTCGAAGCAAAACCCGGTTCGCCACCGAGTCATGGGATTCCGGATGGGCATACAGCAGCAAGACCTTGGGCGGCTGCGACATCATTCCCCTCCAAAGCGTCGTCAGGGTAGCGGTTTTCCGTTACCATGCATCGCAAAGACAAAAACAGCGCGCGGTGCGCGTTCTGTTACCTTAATGATAATTTAACATACTCTGAACATACGGCGCTTTATGATTGTATTCTCCTCGCTACAAATCCGACGCGGCATCCGCGTCCTGCTGGACAACGCCACGGCGACGGTTAATCCCGGTCAGAAGGTCGGCCTGGTCGGCAAAAACGGCTGCGGCAAATCCACGCTGTTGTCGCTGCTGAAAGGCGAGATCGCGGCGGACGGCGGCAGCTTCACCTTCCCCGGCAACTGGGCGCTGGCCTGGGTCAACCAGGAGACGCCGGCGCTGGACGTGCCGGCGATCGAGTATGTTATCGACGGCGACCGCGAGTTTCGCCAGCTCGAAGCCGAACTGCAGGCCGCCAACGACCGCAACGACGGCCACGCCATCGCCACCCTGCACGGCAAGCTGGACGCCATCGACGCCTGGACCATTCGTTCCCGCGCCGCCAGCCTGCTGCACGGCCTCGGCTTCTCCAACGAACAGCTGCAAAGCCCGGTACGCGACTTTTCCGGCGGCTGGCGCATGCGTCTTAACCTGGCGCAGGCGCTGGTGTGCCGTTCCGATCTGCTGCTGCTCGACGAACCGACCAACCACCTGGATCTCGATGCGGTGATCTGGCTGGAGCGCTGGCTGAAAAGCTATCCCGGCACGCTGGTGCTGATCTCGCACGACCGCGACTTCCTCGATCCGATCGTCGACAAGATCCTGCATATCGAACAGCAGACGATGAACGAGTACACCGGCAACTACTCGTCGTTCGAACGCCAACGCGCCACCAAACTGGCGCAGCAGCAGTCGCTGTATCAGCACCAGCAAGAAAAAGTGGCGCACCTGCAAAGCTATATCGACCGTTTCCGTGCGCAGGCGACCAAGGCCAAGCAGGCGCAGAGCCGCATCAAGATGCTGGAGCGCATGGAGCTGATCGCCCCGGCGCACGTCGACAACCCGTTCACCTTCAGCTTCCGGCCGCCGGAAAGCCTGCCGAACCCGCTGCTGCGCATGGAAAAGGTCAGCGCCGGGTACGGCGAGAAAGTGATCCTGAAGTCCATCAAGCTGAACCTGGTGCCCGGCTCACGCATCGGCCTGCTGGGCCGCAACGGCGCCGGTAAATCGACGCTGATCAAACTGCTGGCCGGCACCCTGGAACCGCTGAGCGGCGAGATCGGTCTGGCAAAAGGCATCAAGCTGGGTTACTTCGCCCAGCACCAGTTGGAATTCCTGCGCGCCGACGAATCGCCGTTGCAACATCTGAGCCGCATCGCCCCAAGGGTGCTGGAGCAGCAGCTGCGCGACTATCTGGGCGGTTTCGGCTTCCAGGGCGACAAGGTCAGTGAAATCACCGAGCGCTTCTCCGGCGGCGAGAAGGCGCGGCTGGTGCTGGCGCTGATCGTCTGGCAGCGCCCGAACCTGCTGCTGCTCGATGAACCGACCAACCACCTGGATCTCGACATGCGCCAGGCGCTGACCGAGGCGCTGATCGATTTCGAAGGCGCATTGGTGGTAGTCTCGCACGACCGTCACCTGCTGCGCTCCACCACCGACGATCTGTACCTGGTGCACGATGGCCAGGTCGAGCCTTTCGAAGGCGATCTCGACGATTATCAGCAGTGGCTGATCGATCTGCAGCGCCAGGAAAGCCAGCAGGACGCGCCGGAAAAAGAGAGCGGTGCCAACAGCGCGCAGGCGCGTAAGGATCAAAAACGCCGCGAGGCGGAGTTCCGTACGCAAACCCAACCGCTGCGCAAGCAGATCGCCAAGCTGGAACAGCAGATGGAAAAACTGGGTGCCGAACTGGCGGCGGTGGAAGAGCAGTTGGCGGATTCCGCACTGTACGACATCAGCCGCAAGGCCGAACTGACCGACTGCCTGCAAAAGCAAAGCCAGGCCAAATCCGCGCTCGAAGAGACGGAAATGACCTGGCTGGATGCGCAGGAACAGTTGGAGCAGTTAACGCAGGCGTTCGACGCCTAACCGTTGTTACGCCTTGTAAAAGGGCTTGTCCCCCAGAATGGTCGCGCGGTGCATGATGCGCCGCTGCGGCAGATAATCCGCGTTGGCGTAGTGCTGCGTCACGCGGTTATCCCAGATCGCCACGTCATTCTCCTGCCAACGCCAGCGCACCTGAAACTCCGGTTTGGTGATGTGAGCAAACAGGAAATTCAGTAAAGCGTCGCTCTCCTTCGGCGCCAGATCGACGATCCGCGTGGTGAACCCTTCATTGACGAACAGCGCCTGCCGGCCGCTGACCGGATGGGTACGCACCACCGGATGCAACAGCGGCGGGTTTTTCTGCACCGCCAGTTGCCAGCGCTGATGCTCTTCTTCACTGCCGCGATGCTTGTGCTCCGGGAACGACTTGGTGAAGTCATGTTCCGCGCGCAGCCCCGCGAGCAGCGTTCTGAACGGCGCCGACAGCGCCTCATAGGCGGCGATGCCGCTGGCCCACAGCGTATCGCCGCCGGAGGCAGGCAAGGTCTTGGCCGCCAGGATCGCGCCCAGCGGCGGGTTCTCGATAAAGGTCACGTCGGTGTGCCAGTTGTCGTTGTCCGGCGGATTGTCGTCGTGAGTATCGAGCACGATGATCTCTTCCACGTCGGTGGCGTGCGGATAGACCGGATGGATATGCAGATCGCCGAAGCGGCCGGCCAGATCGCGCTGCTGCAGCGGTGTGATCGGCTGGTTGCGGAAGAACAGCACCTGATGCTTGAGCAGCGCATGATAAAGCTGTTCAAACTGGCCGTCGCCCAACGGCCGGGCCAACTCGACGTTTTCCACCAGCGCCCCGATGTAAGGCCCCAGCGGGGTGATATTCAGACGTTCGTTCATTGCTGTACTCCATGCCACGGGGTCAATCGGCGCTGCAGGGCGCGCAGCCCCAGCTCCAACCCAAATGCAATCACCGCAATCACGCCGATGCCGGCCAGCACCACGTCGGTCGCCAGAAACTCACCGGCGGATTGCACCATAAATCCCAGGCCGCGCGTGGCGGCGATCAGTTCGGCGGCCACCAGCGTCGACCAGCCGACACCCAGCCCGATGCGAATGCCGGTCAGGATCTCCGGCAGCGCGCTCGGCAGCACCACGAAACGCAGCACCTGCCAACGCGTGGCGCCCAGCGCGCGGGCGGCGCGCACCCGCACCTGCGCCACGCTGCGCACGCCCGCCACGGCGGACAGCGTCACCGGCGCGAAAATCGCCAGATAAATCAGCAAAATCTTCGAGGTTTCGCCGATGCCGAACCAAATCACCATCAGCGGTAAATACGCCAACGGCGGCACCGGACGATAGATCTCAATCAGCGGATCGAGGATGCCGCGCACCGTGTCGTTCAGCCCCATGGCGATACCCACCGGAATGCCGACGATCACCGCCGCCAGCAGCGCCACCAAAATGCGCCCCAGGCTGGCCGCCAGATGCTGCCACAGCGTGGCGTCCATAAAGCCTTGCGGGCTGGCGATGGTGATCAGCTGATGCAATACCTGCTGCGGCGCCGGTAGGAACAGCGGGCTGATCAGCTGCAGCGCCGTCACGCCCCACCAGACGATCAACACCGTCAACAGCGTGGCGCCGCTCAGCCAAACATTGCGCGGCACGCTGAAACGGCGCGTCGCTTTGCCCTGCGGCTGCGCCGCGGCCTTTAACGTGGAATGCAGGCTCATAACAAGGCCTCACGCTGTTGGAAAACCTTGCCCAGCACGTATTCGCGCTGCGCGATAAATTCAGGATCGGACTTAATCGAGCGGCAGGCTTCGCCGTCGGCATAGCGTTGGCCGAAGTTCAGCGACAGCCGCTCCACCACTTGCCCCGGCCCCGGCGACAGCAGCAACAGCTCGCTGGCGAGGAACACCGCCTCTTCAATATCGTGAGTAATCAGCAGCACCTGCTTGCCGGTATCGCGCCAGATGGTCAGCAGCAGCTCCTGCATCTGCTCGCGAGTGAACGCGTCCAGCGCGCCGAACGGTTCATCCAGCAACAGCAGACGCGGATCGGCGGCCAGAGCGCGGGCGATGCCGACGCGTTGGCGCATGCCGCCGGAAAGCTGCCAGATGAAATGCCGCTCGTAACCGGCCAGACCGACGCGCTGCAACATCTGCTCCGCCACCTGGCGGCGCTGCGCCTTGCCGACGCCGGCCAGCTGCAGGCCGAACTCGACGTTGTCCACCACGTTACGCCACGGCAGTAAACCCTCATGCTGGAACACCACGCCCCGTTCGGCGCTTGGGCCATGAACGGACGTTCCATCCAGCGTGATGCTGCCAGCTGAAGGCTCGATAAACCCGGCGATTAAATTCAGCAGCGTGGTTTTGCCGCAGCCCGACGGGCCGAGCACCACCACCAGTTGCCCGGCGGCGATCTGGAACGACACGTCACGCAGCGCGGGCCGCCCCTGATACTCTGCTGAAAGATGGCTGACGTTTAGCATCCTGCTTCCTTACGACTGCGGCGCAGCCTGCACCTGTTTCACAAAACGGTCGGTCACATAAGCGCTGTAATCGCTGTCGACCTGCGGGATCTTGCCCTGCTGCTTGAGGAATTCGGCGGTATCGCGAATCGCCTTGTCCACCGGCTGACCGAGTTGGGCGACCTGATCCGCCACCGGCAGATAACGGTTCCCCTTCACCAGCTCCGGCACCTGCGCTTGCGGCACGCCGCTCAAGCGCGCCAAGGTGCTGAGATGGCTCGGATCTTTCAGCCACTGTTCCGGCGCCGCCAGGTAGGCCTTCTGCGCCTGCAGAGCGCTGGCGGCAAAGGCGGTC
Organism: Serratia sp. X10; assembly: GCF_017811775.1. Lineage (NCBI taxonomy): Bacteria > Pseudomonadati > Pseudomonadota > Gammaproteobacteria > Enterobacterales > Yersiniaceae > Serratia > Serratia sp. X10. The sequence goes on from NZ_JAEIOH010000008.1 coordinate 15,282, forward strand.
ACCACGTCGGGATGTTTCTCGGCGAAGTCTTTGCGCACCACCCACACGTCCAGGGTTGGCGAACCCCATTCGCCCACCTGCGCGGAGTCGGTCAGCACCTTGCCCTGTTTGGCCAGTTCGTTGACCACCGGCGCCCAGACGTAGGCGCCGTCGATGTCGCCGCGCTGCCAGGCGGCGGCGATGGCCGGCGGCTGCAGATTGAGGATCTTCACCTGTTCAGGCTTGATGCCCCAATGTTTGAGCGAGGCCAGCAGGCTGTAATGGGTGGTGGAGATAAACGGCACCGCGATGCGCTTGCCGATCAGATCCTGCGGGCTTTTGATGTCATTCTTCACCACCAGCGCTTCGGAACTGCCGAGCTGCGAGGCGATGAGGAACACTTCGATGGGGAGTTTTTGGCTGGCGGCCACCGCCAGCGGGCTGGAGCCGATATTGCCGATCTGCACGTCGCCGGAGGCCAGCGCGCGCAACACGCTGGAGCCGCTGTCGAACTTACGCCAGTCGACGGTCGCGCCGGACTGTTTGGCGAAGCTGTTTTCCGCCTGCGCCACCTTGGCCGGCTCCGCCGACGTCTGGTACGCCACGGTCACGTCCACCGCATAGGCGCTGGCCGCGCTGAGCGACAGCGCCAGCAGCGCCGCGTTGCGTAAAGAAAAGAGTTTGCCCGCCATGTTCCGCTCCGTTGATAAAAATCTGTTCAGTTGCTGACAGTTTTATCTGAGCGATGACGGGCGATAAAAGAATAAAAAAGTCTTCTTTATTACCTTAGGTAATATTAAAACGAATCACAGCACGATCGTCCCGCGCAAGAACACGTGAGCATAGCCGCCGAGCAGCGTGCGGTCCCCTTGCAGTTCGCAGAACAGCTCGCCGCCGCGCGCCGAAATCTGCCGGGCGTGCAGCCGATGGCGGCCGAGACGCGCCGTCCAATAAGGCATCAACGTGCAGTGCGCGGAGCCGGTCACCGGATCCTCGCCGCCGTCGAGCGTGAAATAGCGCGAAACGAAGTCCACGGTGTCACCCGGCGCGGTGACGATCACCGCGCGGCCGGCCAATGCGATCAGCGCCGGGATGTCCGGGCGCAGCGCGCGCACCTGCGCCTCATTTTCCACCACCGCCAGCAGCGCTTTCGCCTGCCACACTTCCTGCGGCTGCACGCCCAGCAGCGCCGCGAGGCCCGCCGGTTCGGCGACTTTCTGCGGCGGCCTGGCGGGGAAATCAAGCACCAGCCGCTCCCCATCCCGCTCATCGCGCTTGACGAACAGCTCGCCGCCGGCCGATCTGAAGCGAATATCCTTCAGCGCCGGGTTAACCGCGCTGAACATCACATGCGCCGCCGCCAGCGTGCCGTGGCCGCAAAGATCGACCTCACGCTCCGGGGTAAACCAGCGAATGGCGGTCATGTCGCCCTCATCCCAGACAAAGCTGGTCTCCGGCAGGCCGATCTCGTTGGCGATCGCCTGCAGCCGCGCCGTCGGCAGCGGCTGCGTCAGCAGGCAGACCCCGGCCGGGTTGCCGCGCAGCCCCTCACCGGTAAAGGCGACCACGTGATAATAGTTTTCCGCCATCGTTCCGCTCCTTAATGCCAAATCAGTAATACACAGGCTGCAGTCAGCAGCCCCATGGAAACGTTGAAGATAATCCAGGCTTTTTTGCTGCGCAGCAGGCGGCCGATCACCGTGCCGAACGCCAGCCAGATAATGCCGGCGACGATGTTTACCGCCAAAATGCCCAGCGCGATCGCCGCAATGGAACCGTTGTACTTATCGCCCGCCAGACTGAAGCTCGCCACCGCGCCCAGCGCCATCAGCCAGGCTTTCGGGTTGAGGAACTGCAGCAGCCAGCCCTGATACAGCCGCACCGGCTGCGGCGGCGCCACGTCGGTTTCCAGCTTTTCATAGGCGGCGGTGGCGACTTTCCACGCCAGCCACAGCAGGTACAAACTGCCGAGGATTTTCAGGATCAGGTGCAGCGACGGGTAAACCAGGATCAGGCTACCGACGCCGAAGGCCACCAGCAGCAGAATGCTTTGCATGCCGAGCATGATGCCGATCATCAGCCACAACGAACGCATAAAGCCAAAGTTCGCGCCGGAGGTGGTCAGCAGCAGGTTATTGGGGCCGGGCGTGATGGCGGCGACCCACAGGAAGCCCAGCATCGAAAGGAATAAACTCGGTTCCATGGCACGGGTGCTCCTCACCCAAGGCGCTTTTTTGCAGTATCATTGTCAGTTATTGGTATTGAAGCTAACAGTGCGCCTGGGATCTCACAATAGTCGCCAACAACATTTTTACTCCGCCTATGCATGACGTCTTTCGCCCCCTGACCGGGGCCAGTAACCCGCACCTGCAAACGCTGTTGCCGCGGCTGGTGCGCCGCCGCGTGTTATTGAAACCGCATTGGCAACGGCTGGAATTGCCCGACGGCGATTTCGTCGATCTCGCCTGGAGCGAGGATCCGGCGCAGGCGCGCGACAAACCGCGCGCGGTGCTGTTCCACGGTCTGGAAGGCAGCTTCTACAGCCCCTACGCGCACGGCCTGCTCAACGCCTGGCGCGAGCGCGGCTGGCTCGGCGTGGTGATGCACTTTCGCGGCTGCAGCGGCGTGCCCAACCGCAAGCAGCGCATCTACCACTCCGGTGAAACCGAAGACGCGCGTTTCTTCCTGCGCTGGCTGCGCGACAGCTACGGTGAGGTGCCAACCGCGGCGGTAGGCGTTTCGCTCGGCGGCAACATGCTGGCCTGTTATCTGGCGCAGCAAGGCGCCGACAGCCTGCTGCAGGCGGCGGTGGTGGTCTCGGCGCCGCTGATGCTGGAGCCCTGCGCCTACCGCATGGAGCAAGGCTTCTCCCGCGTCTATCAGCGCTACCTGTTGGGGCAGCTGAAACAAAACGCCACCCGCAAGCTGTTGCACTACCCGGACACCCTGCCGCTCAAGCTGTCACAGCTGAACGGTTTGCGGCGCATCCGCGAATTCGACGACGCCATCACCTCGCGCATTCACGGCTTCAGTGACGCCACCGATTATTATCGCCGCTGCAGCGCCCTGCCGCTGTTGCCGGCGATCCAAACGCCGCTGCTGATCATCCATGCGAAGGACGATCCCTTCATGACCCATGAGGTGATCCCCGACGTCGCCGGCCTGCCGCGCAATATCGAATATCAGCTGACCGAGTTCGGCGGCCACGTCGGCTTTGTCGGCGGCACGCTGAAAAAACCGCACATGTGGCTGGAGCATCGCATTCCGGCCTGGCTTTCCCCTTATCTGGACATCCCGACGTGATCATTCCCTGGCAAGAACTGGCAACCGACACCCTGAACAGCCTGATCGAATCCTTTGTGCTGCGCGAAGGCACCGATTACGGCGAGCACGAACGATCGCTGGAGCAGAAGGTGGAGGACGTGCGCCGCCAGCTGAAAAACGGCGAAGTGGTGCTGGTGTGGTCGGAACTGCATGAGAGCGTCAACATCATGCCGCGCGGCCAGTTCCGCGCCGGCCAGGAAGAAATTTAGTGGCGCCCGGTTCTATGACTGACGGAAAAAATCAGGTAACAATGGGACATTGCAAACCAGCGCGCGCCATTTCTTCCTGACATAGAAAGCGTCAACAAGAGCCACAATAATCCCCTGACGCCGGCGCATTCAACACGGAGTGACAACCACCATGTCTGCCAAACATCCCGTTATCGCGGTGACCGGTTCCAGCGGCGCCGGCACCACCACCACCAGCGTGGCGTTCCGCAAAATCTTCCAGCAGCTCAACATTCGCGCCGCCGAGCTGGAGGGCGACAGCTTCCACCGCTATACCCGGCCGGAAATGGACGCGGCGATCCGCAAAGCACGCGATCTGGGCAGACACATCAGCTATTTCGGCCCCGAGGCCAACGACTTCGGCCTGCTGCAGCAGAGCTTTATCGAGTACGGCAAAAACGGCACCGGCCGTTCGCGCAAGTACCTGCACACCTACGACGAAGCGGTGCCCTACAATCAGGTGCCGGGCACCTTCACCCCGTGGGAGCCGCTGCCGGCGCCGACCGACGTGCTGTTCTACGAGGGGCTGCACGGCGGTGTGGTCACCGAGCACCATGACGTGGCCAACCACGTCGATCTGCTGGTCGGCGTGGTGCCGATCGTCAACCTGGAGTGGATACAGAAGCTGATCCGCGATACCGGCGAACGCGGCCACTCCCGCGAGGCGGTGATGGATTCGGTGGTGCGTTCGATGGAAGACTACATCAACTACATCACGCCGCAGTTCTCGCGCACCCACATCAACTTCCAGCGCGTACCGACGGTGGATACTTCCAACCCGTTCGCCGCCAAAGCCATTCCCTCACTGGATGAAAGCTTCGTGGTGATCCACTTCCGCGGGCTGGATCAGATTGACTTCCCCTATTTGCTGGCGATGCTGCAGGGCTCGTTTATCTCGCACATCAATACGTTAGTGGTGCCGGGCGGCAAGATGGGGCTGGCGATGGAGCTGATCATGGCGCCGCTGGTGCAGCGGCTGCTGGAAGGCAAGAAGATCGAATAAACGCGTTGAGCGCGGCGGCGGGCCGCGCTCCGTCTCGATTACGCCGGCTGGCGGATCTCGAAGCTGTGGGTCACCGTGGCGGCCTTGTTGAGCATCAGCGCCACCGAGCAGTACTTCTCCGCCGACAGGTTCACCGCTCGCTCTACGATTTTGTCGGTCAGATCCTGGCCGGTGACGATGAAGTGCAGGTTGATATGGGTGAACAACCGCGGAGCTTCTGCACGGCGCTCGGAGGTCAGCTTCACCTCGCAGTCGCGCACGTCGTTGCGCCCTTTTTGCAGGATGGACACCACGTCGATCGCGCTGCAGCCGCCCACCGACATCAGCACCATCTCCATCGGGCTGGGCGCTTTATCGCCGGCGTTGCCGTCCATCAGCACCTGGTGGCCGGAGGCCGATTCACCCAAAAACGTTAACCCTTCCACCCATTTAACTCTTGCCTGCATTCTGGTCACTCCGGTTGATTTCTTAAAATCAGAGTACGCTTTCGCATAGAAACAGGCAACGTAACCTGATGCTAATCATGCTGAAGCGAGACAACACGAGACACCCGCCTTACTCTGTGCTACAAACAGAGCCGCAATAAATCTTTCCGGGACACTGAATTTCAGGGAAACGCCCAGAGAAAGGCTCCTTTACCGGTATGTTAACAGAATGTAGCTTGCAGCGCTTACGGCAAGTTAATATGCTAGAGCGACAGCGTATTTTTATGACACGCCTCAAAACTTGCCGGTAGCCCTCGCTCATAACTGCGGCTACAGGCGGGTTTTACAGGGAACTCTGACCCCTGTGACACAAGGCAGCGATAACAACAGAGGATAACAGCGAATGGTTCTCGGCAAACCGCAAACAGACCCTACTCTCGAATGGTTCCTGTCTCATTGCCATATCCACAAATATCCATCGAAGAGTACGCTGATTCACCAAGGTGAAAAGGCCGAAACGCTTTACTACATCGTGAAAGGCTCCGTCGCGGTGCTGATCAAGGATGAAGAAGGTAAAGAGATGATCCTGTCCTACCTCAACCAGGGGGATTTCATCGGCGAGCTCGGATTGTTCGAAGAAGGCCAGGAGCGCAGCGCCTGGGTTCGCGCGAAAACCGCCTGTGAAGTGGCCGAAATTTCCTACAAGAAATTCCGCCAGCTGATCCAGGTGAACCCGGACATCCTGATGCGTCTGTCCGCCCAAATGGCGAGCCGCCTGCAGGTCACGTCCGAAAAAGTGGGCAACCTCGCCTTCCTGGACGTCACCGGCCGCATCGCGCAAACCCTGCTGAATCTGGCGAAGCAACCCGACGCCATGACTCATCCGGACGGCATGCAGATCAAGATCACCCGCCAGGAAATCGGCCAGATCGTCGGCTGCTCGCGTGAAACCGTTGGCCGTATTCTGAAAATGCTGGAAGACCAAAACCTGATTTCCGCCCACGGCAAGACCATTGTCGTCTACGGCACCCGTTAATCCCTGAAGAAACGGCGCAATCTGCGCCGTTTTTTTGTCCGTTCTCTGCCATGTGGCGCCGCCTGATCTACCACCCGGAAGTCAACTACGCACTGCGACAAACGCTGGTGTTATGCCTGCCGGTGCTGTTTGGCCTGCTGATTGGCCAGCTGCAGCTCGGCCTGATGTTCTCTCTGGTGCCCGCCTGCTGCAATATCGCCGGTCTGGACACGCCGCATAGGCGCTTCTTTAAACGGCTGATCGTCGGCGGTGCGCTGTTTGCCCTCAGCAGCCTGCTGCTGCAACAAGCCCTGCTGTGGCATCTGCCGCTGCCGGCGCTGATGCTGGGTCTGGCGCTGCTGCTCGGCGTCACCGGCGAAATCAGCCCGCTGCACGCCCGGCTGTTGCCGGCGGCGCTGGTGGCCGCCATCTTCGCTCTCAGCATGGCCGGCACGGTGCCAATCTGGCAGGCGCCGCTGTTGTACGTCATCGGCACCGCCTGGTACGGCTTATTCACCTGGTTCTGGTTCAAACTGTGGAAAGAGCAGCCGATGCGCGAGACGTTGAGCCAGCTCTATCTGGAACTGGCGGACTACTTCGAAGCCAAGTATTCGCTGCTGACCCAGCACACCGACCCGCAAACCGCGCTGCCGCCGCTGCTGGTGCGCCAGCAAAAGGTGATGGATCTGATCAGCCTGCTGTACCAACAGCTTAATTTCCTGCCGCACGCCAACAACCTCGATCAAAAGCGTCTGCAACGCGCCTTTCAGGTGGCGATGGATCTGCAGGAGCACATCACCGTCAGCCTGCACTTGCCGGAGGAAGTACAAAAACTGATGGAGCAGAGCCAGGCCGAAGCGATCATTCGCCGCAACGCCCAGGTGATCGCCGGCCGGCTGCGCGTGGTGGCGCACGATATTCTCTACCATCAGCATTCGAAGCGCTTTTCCATGACGCACGAGCTGGCGGCGCTGGAAAAAATGGCGGCGCAGCATCCCGACAACCCGGTCGGCCAGTTTTGCTACTACCATTTCAGCCGCATCGCCCGCCTGCTGCGCACCCAGCATCCGCTGTACCGCCGCGATTTGATGCCCAGCCAGCACCGCCTGCCGTTTTGGCCGGCGTTGGCCAGCTACCTGTCGTTCAAATCCACGGCGCTGCGCAACGCCGCGCGACTGGGGGTGACACTGGCGGTCGGCAGCAGCCTGGGGGCGGTATTCAATCTGCCGAAGCCTTACTGGATCCTGCTCACCATCATGCTGGTGAGCCAAAACGGCTATAACGCCACCCGGGTGCGTATTCAGCACCGTGCGCTCGGCACGATCGCCGGTCTGTTGCTGGCGGCCGGGCTGTTGCAGCTGCAGTTACCGGAAGCAGAAACACTGAGCATCATGCTGATGATCACGCTGCTGGCCTACCTGGTTTCGCGCAAGAACTACGGGCTGTCGGTGATTGGCTTTACGGTCACGGCGGTTTACACCCTGCAGCTGCTGGCGCTGAACGGCTCGCATTTTTTGGTGCCGCGTCTGATTGATACCTTGATCGGTTGCGTGCTGGCGTTCGGCGGCACCATTTGGCTGTGGCCGCAGTGGCAAAGCGGGCTGCTGCGCAAGAATGCCCATCAGGCGCTGGAAAACGATCAAGCCGCGCTGCGGCTGATGCTGAAGCAACCGGAGCCGGACGCCACCGCGTTGGCCTATGCCCGCATGCAGGTCAACCAGGCGCACAATGCGCTGTTCACTTCGCTCAATCAGGCGATGCAGGAACCGGGGTTCGCCTCGAACTATCTGGCGGACATGCGGCTGTGGGTCACTCACAGCCAGTTCATCGTCGAACACCTGAACGCCATGACCATTTTGGCGCGCGAGCACTACATGCTGACGCCGAAACTGGCGCAAGCGTATCTGCAAACCTGTGAAATCGCGCTGCAAAGCTGCCAGCAGCGGTTGGAATACGACGGCCCGAGCAGTGACAACAGCGGCATCATGCAGCCGCCGGATCTGCATCCAGAGATGCCCGTCACCGAGATGGAACGTCATTTGCGGCGTATTCTGTCGCACCTGAGCGTCATGCACACCATTTCGTCGCTGGCCTGGCGCCAGCGCCCGCACCACGGCATCTGGCTCAAGCGTAAACTGCGCGATCAATAAGGGCGCGGCATGCCGCGCCCCGTTATGCGCCGCAGGTGTTTCAGGCGTTGATCACATCCTGCACCGCCAGCTCGAACAGCGCCATGCCGGCCTCGATGTCCTGCAGTTCCACCACCAGCGACGGCGCGAAGCGGATCACGTTCGGCCCGGCGTTGAGGATCATCAGCCCACGCGCGGCGGCGGCGGTGAGGAAATCGCGCGCTCTGCCGTGATAATGCGGCGTCAGCTCGGCGCCGATCAGCAACCCCATGCCGCGAATGGCGGTGAAAATACTGTATTTATCGCCGATATTCCGCAAAGCCTGCACATACAGCGCATGGCGTTGCTCGATGCCGCTCAGCACCTCCGGGGTATTGATCACATCCAGCGCCGCCTCCGCCACCGCGCAGGCCAGCGGGTTGCCGCCGTAGGTGGTGCCATGAGTGCCCACCTGCATCACCGACGCAATCTCTTCGGTAGTCAGCATGGCGCTCACCGGGAAACCGCCGCCCAGCGCCTTGGCGGTGGTGAGAATGTCCGGCGTCACGCCATAATGCATATAGGCGAACAGCTTGCCGCTGCGCCCCATGCCGCTTTGCACTTCGTCGAACACCAGCAGCGCCTGATGTTGGTCGCACAGTTTGCGCACGCCTTTAAGGAAGTCGGCGTCGACCGGCGTAATGCCGCCCTCGCCCTGAATCGGCTCCATCACCACCGCGCAGGTGTGGTCATCCATCACCGCTTTCACCGCCGCCAGATCGTTGAACGGCACGTGCACGATATCAGCCGGCTTCGGCCCGAACCCGTCGGAATATTTGGCCTGCCCGCCCACCGACACGGTGAACAGCGTGCGGCCGTGAAACGCGTTATAGAAGGCGATGATTTTGGTTTTATAGGGGCTGTGGCGGGTGATGGCGTAATGACGCGCCAGTTTGAACGCCGCCTCGTTGGCCTCCGCGCCGGAGTTGGCGAAGAACACCCGATCGGCGAAGGTGGCGTCGATCAGTTTGCTCGCCAGGCGCAGCGCCGGTTCATTGGTGAAGACGTTGCTGGTATGCCACAGGGTTTCCCCCTGACGTTTGAGCGCCTCGACCAGCGCCGGGTGGCAGTGTCCCAGCGCCGTCACCGCGATGCCGCCGGAAAAATCGATATACTCTTTTCCCTGCTGATCCCAGACCCGGCTGCCTTTGCCGCGCACCGGCACAAACTGGGCGGGTGCATAAACAGGCAGGATCACCTGGTCAAAGGTGCTGCGGCTCACTGCGGATTTGTCAGTCATTTTCGGCTCCAACCTGAAGGTTTTTCAGCGCTATCGCGATGTTATGATGAAAATATAATCACGAAATATGCATAAAAAAACACTAAAGCGCAAATGCAAAACGCCTGACGGGCGAAAAAAATGCGAAGGGATTAACGCCTGAGGAAATTATCCAACAGCTGATGGCCTTGCTCGCTGAGCACGCTTTCCGGGTGGAACTGCACCCCTTCCAGCGCCAGCGTGCGGTGGCGGATGCCCATGATCTCATCGCGCACGCCGTCGCGTTCGCTCCAGGCGGTCACTTCAAAGCAATCCGGCAGCGTATCGGCTTTCAGCACCAGCGAATGGTAACGCGTCACGGTCAGCGGATCGCTCAGGCCGCGAAACACGCCGACGCCCAGATGGCGAATCGCCGAGGTTTTGCCGTGCATCACCGCGCGGGCGCGCACCACTTCAGCGCCGAACGCCTGCCCCAGCGCCTGGTGCCCCAGGCACACGCCGAGGATCGGCAGCTTGCCGGCGAAATGACGAATGGCGGCCAGCGAGATGCCCGCTTCGTTCGGGGTACAAGGGCCGGGGGAAATCACCAGATGCCGCGGCTCCAGCCGCTCGATATCGGCCAGCTGCAGCTCATCGTTGCGCTTCACCACCACCTCGGCGCCCAACTCGCAGAAGTACTGGTAAAGGTTATAGGTAAAGGAGTCGTAATTATCGATCAGCAGCAGCATGTTAGGTCCGGCAGAGAAAAACGCCGCCATAGTTTACTGATTTAACCCGCCGCTGCCGACGATAATTTCCGCTTACTTTTTACGGCCGCCGGTGATCGAGCCCAGCACGCCGCGCAGGATCTGGCGGCCGAGATCGCGCGCCATGCTCTTGGCGGCGGTCTGGACGATGCCGTCGCGTTTACCGCCGCGCGGGCCGGTGGAACCGAACAGCAGCTCGTTCAATCCGTCCATCAGGCCGCCGCCCGTCTGTTGCTGCGCTTGCGCCTGCGGTTGCTGCCCCTGCTGCGCAGTGCCGACGGTGGCGAAGCCGCCCGACGACAGCTTCTCGTAGGCGGACTCGCGGTCAATCATGTCTTCATAGCGGCCATACAGCGGCGACCTGTTGATCGCGCTGTTCAGCCCTTCCGCGCCGAGCATGCCCATTTTGGATTCCGGTGCGATGACCATCGCCCGCTCCACCACGTTCGGCCGGCCCTTCTCGTCGAGGAATGACACCAGCGCTTCGCCCACCCCCAGCTCGGTGATCGCCGTTTCGGCATCGAAGGCCGGATTGGCGCGCAAGGTTTGCGCCGCCGTTTTCACCGCCTTCTGATCGCGCGGCGTAAAGGCGCGCAGCGCATGCTGTACGCGGTTGCCCAACTGGCCCAGCACGCTGTCCGGGATATCCAGCGGGTTCTGGGTGACGAAGTAAATGCCGACGCCTTTGGAGCGGATCAGGCGCACCACCTGTTCGATCTTGGTCAACAGCGCCGCCGGCGCGTCGTTGAACAGCAGGTGCGCTTCATCGAAGAAGAACACCAGCTTCGGCTGTTCGGGATCGCCCACTTCCGGCAGATGTTCAAACAGCTCGGCCAGCAGCCACAGCAGGAACACTGAATACAGCTTCGGCTGATTGATCAGCTTGTCCGCCGCCAGCAGGTTGATCACGCCATGACCGTTGGCGTCGGTTTTCATCAGATCGTTGATGTCCAGCATCGGCTCGCCGAAGAACTGGTTGGCGCCCTGCTCTTCCAGCGTCAGCAACCCGCGCTGGATGGCGCCGATCGACGCGGCAGAGATGTTGCCGTACTGAGTCTGGAATTGTTTGGCGTTATCGCCGACGAACTGCACCATGGCGCGCAGGTCTTTCATGTCCAACAGCAGCAGCGCGTTGTCATCGGCGATTTTGAACACCAGTTGCAGCACGCCGCTTTGCACCTCGTTCAGATCCAACAGGCGCCCCAGCAGCAGCGGCCCGAGATCGGAAATGGTGGCGCGGATCGGATGCCCCTTTTCGCCGTAAATATCCCACGGGATAATGGTGCAGGCCTGCGGCTGCCAGTCGGTGACGCCGATCGCCGCCAGGCGTGCCTGCAGCTTCTCGGAAGGCACGCCCTCGGCGCCGATGCCGGACAGATCGCCCTTCACGTCCGACAGGAACACCGGCACGCCGATGCGCGAGAACTGTTCGGCCATTTTTTGCAGCGTCACCGTCTTGCCGGTGCCGGTTGCCCCGGTAATCAACCCGTGGCGGTTGGCCAACGCCGGCAAAATCACCAGATCCTGTTCCGGTTTTCCGTCTTTCATCGCCTTGGCGATAATCCGTGGTTCACTCATTTTCTGTTCCTTTGACGCTGACGCGGCGCGAAACGCGCCTGTTGATGCAATAAAGCTATAAGCGCCGCGTAACCCCGTCAAGGACAAACAAAAAGGGCGCCGTCGGAGCCTGATGAATTCAGATTGCGCTTAACGCCAGAGCCTCCGACCGTCCTTGCTTGAACAATAAAGCAGCGGTGTTATAGTGGATATTACGCTGTATATACGAGGTAAATACCATGCCTGAATCTACCGTGGTAATCCGCGTGGATGAAGAGTTAAAAACCGCTTTTGCCAGCGCAGCAAAGGCCGCCGACCGCACGGCTTCACAACTGCTGCGCGATTTCATGCGCGAGTTTGTAAGCCGCCAGGCTCAGCAGGAAGAATACGACCAGTGGCTGAGGGAAAAAGTCGAGGTGAGCCGCAAGGCGTTGCGTGAAGGCAAGTTCGCCGACGATGAAGAGGTCGCCGCTTATTTCGCCGAACGCAGAGCTAAATCAACGCGATAAACCACAAAAGGACTTTTGTGAAACTGATATGGACGGAACCCGCCATCGCCGATCGTCTGGCGATTTATGAATGGTTGGAACTTAAAAACCCGGCCGCCGCCGCAGAAAATGATGTAAAAATCGCTGACGCGGCGGCACGCCTCGTGCATCATCCCGCCAGCGGAAAAACGGGTCGGATAGCCGGCACGCGCGAGTTGGTCATCTCTCCGTCCTATCTGCTGGTCTATGAATGGGCGGCTCAGCGCGTCATCATCTTGGCCATCGTGCATACCCGCCGCCGGTGGCCACCCGTATAGTCACCCCCGCAGCCCCAATTGCTCCTTCAGCGCTTTCAAATAACGCCGGCTGACCGGCACCGGATCGCCGGCGGACATGATCATCTCCGCCGCGCCGCCTTCTTCGAAGCGGATCTCGCGCACCTGCTCCAGGTTGACCAAATACTGCCGATGGCAGCGCACCAGCGGCGTACGGCTTTCCAGCGTGCGCAGCGTCAATTCGGTGAAACACTCCATGCCGTCGCTGCGCACCACGAATACCCCGCTCAGTTTGGAACGGATCGCCAACACCTCGTCGAACCGCAGCAGATAGATGCGGCTGTGGCCGGTGCAGGGAATGTATTTCAGGTAGCCGGCGCTGTCATCCAGCGCCGTCACATCCTGCGGCGCACTGCGCTGCCGCAGGCGTTGCAGCGTCTTGCTCAGCCGCTTCGGCTCCGCCGGCTTCAGCAGATAGTCGAAGGCGTGCTCCTCGAACGCCTGCACCGCGTATTCGTCGTAGGCGGTCAGAAACACGATGTGCGGCATCCGATTGGGATCCAGCATGCCGACCATTTCCAGCCCGCTGATACGCGGCATTTGAATATCGAGAAACACCACGTCCGGCTGCAGCCGATGGATCTGGCTGATGGCTTCGATGGCGTTGGCGCATTCGCCGATGATCGTGATCCCCGCTTCGGCCTCCAGCAGATGGCGCAGGTTGTCGCGCGCGGAAGGCTCATCGTCAACAATCAGTGCGTTTAACATCAGGCGGCCCTCTCCATGGGAACATTGAGCGTAATGCGGGTATAGGCGTCCGGCCGGCAATCCACCTGCACGCCATAGCCTTCGCCGTAGCGCACGCGAATGCGTTTATCCACCAGATTCATACCCAGCCCGCTGCAGTTTGGTTTCGGCTGGAACAGCCCGGCGTTGTCCGTCACCTGCAGCAGCAGATGCTCGCCTTCGCAGCAGGCGCCGATTTCGATGCGGCCCACGCCCAACAGATGCGAGGTGCCGTGCTTGATGGCGTTCTCGACGATCGGCTGCAGCGAAAACGCCGGCAGCCGCGCCGCCAGCAGCGCCTCGGGCAGCGATACCGCAATCTCCAGCCGATCGGCGAAACGCGCTTTCTCGATCTGCAGGTAGGCGTTCACATGTTCTATCTCGTCCGCCAGGCTGACTTCATCATCCGAGCGCTTGAGGTTTTTGCGAAAGAAGGTCGAAAGGGACTGCACCAACTCGCAGGCGCGCTCGCCATCACGGCGGATCACCGCCACCAGCGTATTCAACGCATTGAAGAGGAAATGCGGGTTGACCTGCGCATGCAACAGCTTGATCTCCGACTGCGCCAACAACTGCTTGTGGCGCTCGTACTGTCCGGCCATGATCTGCGCCGAGAGCAGGCTGGCGATGCCTTCGCCCAGCGTGCGGTTGATGGTGCTGAACAGCTGGCTTTTCGGTTCGTACAGCTTGATGGTGCCGATGACCCGCTGGTTTTCGCCGCGCAGCGGGATCACCAGCGTCGATCCCAGCTTGCAGGCCGGATTGATCGAGCAGCAGTAAGAGAGCTGGTTGCCGTCGGCGTACACCACCTCGTTGTTGTCGATGGCGCGATGCGAATGCACCGAGGCGATCGGCGTCCCCGGCAGGTGGTGATCGTCGCCGATGCCGATAAACGCCAGCAGCTTGTCGCGATCGGTGATCGCCACCGCGCCGATACCCAGTTCCTGATAAATCACCCGGGCGACCTTCATGCTGTTTTCCTGATCGAAGCCCTGCCGCAGGATGCCCTCGGTACGCTCGGCGATTTTCAGCGCCTTGGAAGAGAAAGCGCTGGTGTATTTCTCGAACATCGCGCGCCGATCCAGCAGGATTTGCATAAACATCGCCGCGCCGACGGTATTGGCGATCATCATCGGCAGCGCGATGTGCTCCACCAGCTGCAACGCCTCGTTGTAAGGGCGCGCCACCGCCAGAATGATCGCCATCTGCAACACTTCCGCCACCAGCGCCACGCCGCCGACGAACAGCGGATTGAACAGCAGCTCGATGCGCCCGCGGCGCATGGCGATGCTATGTACGATGCCGCCGACCAGGCCTTCCGACACCGTGGAGATCGCGCAGGCCACGTCGGTCATGCCGCCGAGCGTATACCGGTGCAGGCCGCCGGTCAGCCCGACCAGAAAACCTACCGACGGCCCGCCCAGCAAGCCGCCCAGGACCGCGCCTATCGCGCGGGTATTGGCGATCGAATCCTGAATGTGCAACCCGAAATAGGTGCCCATGATGCAGAACACCGAGAAGATCACATAACACAGCAGCTTGTGCGGCAGGCGAATGGTCACCTGCATCAGCGGGATAAACAGCGGGGTTTTGCTCAGCAGATAGGCGATGACGAGATAGACGCACATCTGCTGCAACAGCAACAGCACCTGGTTAAATTCATACATGGCAGCAACTCATCCAGAGACAACAAAGGGCGAACGCCGGATTTCCGGTCTGGTTATTGTCTGCCGATTAGAGCATGGGGCGCGGGAGAAAACAGTGATGAAGGCAAGGCTTCGTGAGGAAGGACGGCCGACCCCGGCGGGATCGGCCAAAAAACTTACGGCAGCACCTTGGCCGACAGAATCACCACCGGTTTGGTCGGCACATTCTGGTAAGGGCCGACGTTGCCGGTCGGCACCTGAGCGATCTTGTCCACGACGTCCATGCCTTTCACCACTTTGCCGAACACGGCGTAGCCGAAGTCACGCTGGCCGTGATCCAGGAAGGCGTTATCGGCCACGTTCAGGAAGAACTGGCTGGTGGCGCTGTCCTTGTCGGCGGTGCGCGCCATCGAAATGGTGCCGCGCAGGTTGCGCAAGCCGTTGTCGGCTTCGTTCTTGATTGGCGCCTTGGTGGATTTCTGCTGCATGTCAGCGGTGAAACCGCCCCCCTGGATCATGAAGCCCGGGATCACGCGGTGGAAAATGGTGTTGTTGTAGTACCCGCTGTTAACGTAATCGACGAAATTCTGGGTGGAAACCGGTGCCTTCTGGCTGTCGAGCGCCAATTCGATATTCCCCGCCGAGGTGGTCAGCATGACGTGGGTTTCACCGGCGGCGAGCGCCGCTGGCGCCATCGCAGTCAGGGAACACAGCGCGACGAAGGTCACTAAAGTACGTTTGAACATTAACGGGTCCTTTCTCTGAGAGACAAACAACGGAAAAGCGCTTTGATTCTAAAGAGCTGTATCGGCAAGTGCCAGCCATTTACCTATATTTACCCAATTACGGGACATATCCTAGGTGGCCCTGAATTTTGCTGCGGAAAGTATGGGCGCAGAAGGCTTTTTTGCCAACCGCGTCACGCATTTTTTGCCCAGCACCGCCCCAGGGCGTTTTTTGCGATCTACCTCCCAGTTTGCACACCGGTTGCCGTTACCCTATATAAATGAGAGCGCTCTCATTATAAAAAGAACGGATACTGAGGTATCCCACGGCGGCGTCGCCGCGCAACACCTGGAGAAATGACGTGAGTGAATTGATGACTGAAGTCAGCCCCGAGTTTGAAAGCACCATCATGGAACTGCTGGTTTTCTCCGGCAGCGCGCGCAGCAATGCGTTGATGGCGTTGCGGCAAGCGCGCGCCGGCGACTTCGCCGCCGCGGCCAAACACATGGTCGAATCCAAAGAGTGGGTGAAGAAGGCGCACCTGATCCAGACCGAGCTGATCGGCCTGGACGAAGGCTGCGGCAAGCTGGCGATCAACCTGATCACGGTACATGCGCAGGATCATCTGATGAACGCCATGGTGATCCAGGATCTGGCCGACGACATGATCGAGCTCTATCGCCGTCAGTCGCAAACGGAGGGCCGCTCATGAGCACGCTCAAAATCGCGGTGATTGGCGGTGGCAGCAGCTACACTCCCGAACTGGTCGATGGGCTGATCCAACGTATCGATGAACTGCCGGTCACCGAACTGGCGCTGGTGGACGTCGAACCGGGCCGCCAAAAAGTGGAAACCATCGCCGCCCTGACCCGCCGCATGCTGGCGCGCCACGGGCTGGAACAGGTGAAGGTCAGCGTGCACTTCGCGCTGGACGAAGCGATTCGCGGCGCCGCTTTCGTGCTGACCCAGTTCCGCGTCGGGCAACTGCCGGCGCGCGCCGCCGACGAACGGCTGGGCCTCAAATACCAGCTGCTCGGCCAAGAGACCACCGGCGTCGGCGGCTTCGCCAAGGCGCTGCGCACCATTCCAGTAATGCTGGATATCGCCCGTCGGGTGGAAAAGCTGGCGCCGGACGCCTGGATCATCAACTTCACCAACCCGGCCGGCATCGTCACCGAGGCGGTGTCCCGCTTTACCAAAGCGAAGATCATCGGCCTGTGCAACGTACCGATCAGCATGCATCACATGATCGCCAACATGCTGCAGGCGCCTTACGCCGACGTACAGCTGCGGTTCGCCGGCCTGAACCACATGGTCTGGGTGCATCAGGTCACGCAGCAGGGGCGCGACGTCACCGGCAACGTGATCGACATGCTGTGCGACGGCGCGGCGCTGACCATGAACAACATCAAGGAAGAGCCCTGGCAGCCGGACTTCCTGCGCGCGCTCGGCGCCATCCCCTGCCCGTACCACCGCTATTTTTACCAGACCCGCGAGATGCTGGCGGAAGAGATGGCCGCCGCCGGCGAACGCGGCACCCGCGCCGAGCAGGTGATGCAGGTAGAAAAAGAGCTGTTCGAGCTGTATGCCGATCCGCAGTTGAACAGTAAGCCGGAACAGCTCAGCTTCCGCGGCGGTTCTTTCTATTCTGAAGTTGCGCTGGAGCTGATCCGTGCTATCCATAATAATCTCGGCACGCAATTAGTGGTCAACACCGCAAACCGCGGCGCAATCCATGGCCTGCCGGACGATGCTGTGATAGAAATCAACTGTATCGTCGATGCTCAGGGCGCGCATCCGCTGACCTTCGGCCCACTGTCGGAACCGATGCAGGCGCTGACGCAGCAGGTGAAAGCCTACGAACGCCTGACCATCGAGGCCGCGGTGCACGGCGATCGCCGCAGCGGCTTGCTGGCGCTGATCGCCAACCCGCTGGTGGGCAACGCCAATCTGGCGCAGCCGTTGCTGGACGAGGTGTTGACGATAAACGCGCCGTATTTGCCGCAGTTCAGGTAAGCGCCTGCGCGCGGTATGACAGGGGTTCGGCGCGCCGAACCCATTTTTTTAGCCGTAATCAGGAGTTGGACGATGGTGACACTGGAAGATGTCGCGGCGCTGGCGGGCGTATCGCGCGCCACCGTATCACGGGTAGTGAACGGCGACAGCAACGTCAAGGCGCCGACCCGCGAGAAGGTTGAGCGCGCCGTCGCCCAGCTCGGTTACACCCCCAACCCGGCGGCCCGCGCGCTCGCCTCCAGCCACAGCAATACCCTCGGGCTGGTCACCACGTCGTATCGCGGCGGCTTCTTCGGCGCGCTAATGGACTTCGTGCAAACCGAGGCCGAATCCCACGGCAAGCAGCTGCTGGTGACCCAGGGCCGCAACAGCGCCGAAAACGAATGGCAGGCGGTGCAGCGGCTGTTCAGCCTGCGCTGCGACGGCGTGATCCTGCACGTGCGTTTTCTCAGCGACGATCGGCTGCGCCAGCTGGCGGCGGAGCAACGTCATTTCGTGTTGCTCGATCGTCTGGTGCCGGGGCTGGAAGACCGCTGCGTCACCTTCGATCATCCGCTCGCCAGCCGCATGGCGACCCAGCAACTGCTCGACGCCGGCCACCGGCGCATCGCCTGCATCAGCGGGCCGCGCGAGCGGCCGTCGAGCCGCCTGCGGCTGCAAGGGTTTGAAGAGGCGATGCAGGCGGCGAATATCGAGCCGGTGGCCTGTCTGGAAGGCGTTTACGATCTGGAAAGCGGTTACCGCTGCGCCGATCGCCTGTTGCGGCAGGCCGCGCCGCCCAGCGCCATCTACTGCTGCAACGAAGAGATGGCGATCGGCGCCCTGCTGGCGATCAACGAGCACCGCCTGCGGGTGCCACAGGATATCTCCTTGATCTGCTACGACAGCGGCGAACGCGCGCCCTTCGTCCGCCCGGCGTTGAGCAGCGTACACTTTCCCATCAGCGAGATGGCGCAATACGCGGCGCGCAGGTTGATCGATCCCGCCACCCCGACACACCGTTTTGAGCCGACGATCATCAAGCGTGATTCCATTGTGACGGTACGCAAATAGATCACAATAATGCGTATCACCCCTTCATGGGTTGCATCAAAAAATCGACAGCCATCACAAAAAATCCCGTTGTCTGTGCTAGGATCCGCCCCCTGGTGGCCTGAACGGGACTTTTTTCTGCGTTTGCCAGGAAAAGCCAGCGGCCTTATGCCAGTTTTAAAACCTCTAACAGACATATTCAGGCCTATATAATGAATGACAGTAACCGCATACGGCTTACCTGGATCAGCTTCTTTTCGTACGCGCTGACCGGTGCTTTAGTGATCGTCACAGGGATGGTGATGGGAAACATTGCAGAGTACTTTAATCTGCCGGTTTCCAGCATGAGTAACACCTTTACTTTCCTCAACGCCGGCATTTTGATTTCGATCTTCCTCAATGCCTGGCTGATGGAAATCATCCCGCTGAAGCGTCAGCTGATCTTCGGCTTTGTCCTGATGGTGCTGGCGGTGGCGGGGCTGATGCTCGGCAAGAGCCTGACCATGTTCTCGCTGTGCATGTTTATCCTTGGCGTGGTTAGCGGCATCACCATGTCGATCGGCACCTTCCTGATCACCCACATGTATGCCGGCCGCCAGCGCGGTTCACGCCTGTTGTTCACCGATTCCTTCTTCAGCATGGCCGGGATGATCTTCCCAATCGTCGCCGCCATGCTGCTGGCTCGCCATATCGGCTGGTACTGGGTTTATGCCTGCATCGGCCTGCTGTACGTGGGGATCTTCGTGCTGACCCTGTGCTCCGAATTCCCGGTGCTGGGCAAGAAAGGCGCCGACGCCGGTCAACCGGTCGAGAAAGAAAAATGGGGCATCGGCGTGCTGTTCCTGTCGATCGCCGCGCTGTGCTACATCCTTGGCCAGCTGGGCTTCATTCAGTGGGTGCCTGAGTACGCCACCAAGTCGTTCAACATGGACATCGGCCAGGCCGGTAAGCTGGTGAGCGACTTCTGGACCTCATACATGATCGGCATGTGGGTGTTCAGCTTCATCCTGCGCTTCTTCGATCTACAGCGTATTGTTACCGTGCTGGCCGCGCTGGCCACCGGCGCGATGTACCTGTTCGTCAGCACCGACAATCCGGAGCACCTGGGCTACTACATCATGGCCCTGGGCTTCGTTTCCAGCGCCATCTACACCACGCTGATCACCCTCGGCTCGCTGCAGACCAAGGTCTCCTCGCCGAAGCTGGTCAACTTTATCCTGACCTGCGGCACCATCGGCACCATGCTGACCTTCGTGGTCACCGGCCCGATCGTGGCGAAAGGCGGGGCGCACGCGGCGCTGACCACCGCCAACGGCCTGTATCTGGCGGTGTTCGTGATGTGTCTGCTGCTGGGCTTCGTGACCAAGCACCGCAGCCACGGTCACGTAACGCACTGATTTCTTCGCATCAAATACATCAAGGGCGCCCGCAAGGCGCCCTTTTTTGCGCCTTAGCGCCGAAAATCCACCGTCTCATCCTGCTGCAGATGCAGCGTGGTTTCCGCCGGCCGCGTTTCGGCGATCACCGCGCCCTGGCGAATCGAATAACGCACCGGCGTCTGGCGGCGCACCGCGTCGAAACCGCTTTCCGCCGGCAGGATCACCAGGTTGGCGCTGTTGCCGGCCGCCAGGCCGTAGTCGCTCAGGTTAAGAGTGCGCGCGCTGTGGTGGGTGATCAGCTTCAGCCCGTCGTCGATTTGGCCATAGCCCATCAGCTGGCACACGTGCAGCCCCATATGCAGCACCTGCAGCATGTTGGCGGTGCCGAGCGGATACCAGGGATCGAACACATCGTCGTGGCCGAAGCAGACGTTGATCTCCGCTTCCAACATCTCCTTCACCCGCGTCACGCCGCGCCGTTTTGGGTAGCTGTCGAAACGCCCCTGCAGGTGAATGTTCACCAGCGGGTTGGCGACGAAGTTGATGCCGGACATTTTCAGCAGGCGGAACAGCCGCGAGGCGTAAGCGCCGTTGTAAGAGTGCATCGCCGTGGTGTGGCTGGCGGTGACTTTCTCCCCCATCTCCAGCTTCAAGGCCAGCGCCGCCACGGTCTCGACGAAACGCGATTGCTCATCGTCAATTTCATCGCAGTGCACGTCCACCAGCCGATCGTATTTTTGCGCCAGCGCGAATGCCTTGTGCAGCGACTCCACGCCGTACTCGCGGGTGAACTCGAAATGCGGAATGGCGCCCACCACGTCGGCCCCCAGCCGCAGCGCTTCTTCCAGCAATGCTTCGCCGTTGGGATAGGAAAGGATCCCCTCCTGCGGGAAGGCGACGATCTGCAGCGTTACCCAGGGCGCCACCTCCTGCTTAACTTCCAGCATGGCGCGCAGCGCGGTCAGCGTAGGATCGGAAACGTCGACGTGGGTGCGCACATACTGCACGCCGTTGGCGATCTGCCACTTGAGCGTTTGCCAGGCGCGTTGCTTGACATCTTCATGGGTCAACAAGGCTTTGCGTTCTGCCCAGCGCTCGATCCCCTCAAACAGCGTGCCGGACTGGTTCCAGGCCGGCTGGCCGGCGGTTTGCGTGGTATCCAGATGAATATGCGGTTCGACGAACGCCGGCAACGCCAGCCCGCCCTGCGCATCCAGCACGTCGCTGCGCCACTCCTGCCCTTCCGGCTGCGGCACCAGATGCGCAATGCGCCCCTGCTCGATCGCCAGTTGCCACAATCCTTCATGCCCGCTTAAACGCAGGTTGTCGATAAACTTCAATGGACGTTTCGCCACCCTTCACCTCTGCCGTTGCGCTGGTTTTCTTCATCATACTGGCAGCGGATCGCGCTGACAAAGTCGCCGTTGCACGCCGGCCTGCGCGTCTACTCCCAGCGGGGTAGTTGGTGCGCGACCTGACTCGCTTCAGCTAAAGGTGAATAAAATCCGCAACTTATCAAAAAACGTGGAAAATCATTCATATACCACGTTGTGGGTAGATAAAGGCGCGATTGATTTGCATCAATAAATTGCCCCTCGGGAGGGATAAGGTAAGCCTAGGAAACCCGAATTTTGAGGCAATAATGAGCAGAGTCAAACTTGCCGTGATCGGCAATGGCATGGTCGGCCACCGGTTCATCGAAGATCTGTTGGATAAAGCAGACAAAGACCTATTCGACATCACCGTATTTTGCGAAGAGCCGCGCATCGCTTACGATCGCGTGCATCTCTCTTCCTATTTCTCGCACCATACCGCCGAAGAGCTGTCGCTGGTGCGCGAAGGCTTTTACGAAAAGCACGGCGTGAAGGTGCTGCTCGGCGAACGCGCCATCACCATCAATCGCGACGAGAAAGTCATCCACTCCAATACCGGACGCACCGTCTATTACGACAAGCTGATCATGGCCACCGGCTCCTATCCGTGGATCCCGCCGATTAAAGGCTCGGATAGCCAGGACTGCTTCGTTTACCGCACCATCGAAGACCTGAACGCCATTGAAGCCTGCGCGCGCCGCAGCAAACGCGGCGCGGTGGTCGGCGGCGGGCTGTTGGGGCTGGAAGCCGCCGGCGCGCTGAAAAGCCTGGGGGTGGAAACGCACGTGATCGAGTTCGCTCCGGTGCTGATGGCCGAACAGCTCGACCCGATGGGCGGTGACCAGCTGCGCCGCAAGATCGAGCGCATGGGCGTCAAGGTACACACCGGGAAAAACACCCAGGAGATCGTCAACGGCGGCGGCACGGCGCGCAAAACCCTGCATTTCGCCGACGGCAGCCTGCTGGAAGTGGATTTCATCGTTTTCTCCACCGGCATCCGCGCCCAGGACAAGCTGGCGCGTCAATGCGGACTGGAGATCGGCCGCCGCGGCGGCATCGCCATCAACGACTGCTGCCAGACATCGGATCCGGACGTGTACGCCATCGGTGAGTGCGCCGCCTGGCGCGATCGCACCTTCGGCCTGGTGGCGCCAGGTTACAAAATGGCGCAGGTGGCCGCCGATCACCTGCTGGGCCGCGAAAACGGCTTCCAGGGCGCCGACATGAGCGCCAAACTGAAACTGCTGGGCGTAGACGTCGGTGGCATCGGCGATGCCCACGGCCGCACCGAGGGCGCCCGCAGCTACGTTTATCTGGATGAGAGCAAAGAGGTCTACAAACGCATCGTGGTCAGCGCCGACAACAAAACCCTGCTCGGCGCAGTGTTGGTCGGCGATACCAGCGATTACGGCAACCTGCTGCAGCTGGCGCTGAACGGCATCGCGCTGCCGGAAAACCCGGACGGCCTGATCCTGCCGGCCCATGCGGGCAGCAAGCCGGCCATCGGCGTGGATTCGCTGCCGGAAAGCGCGCAGATTTGCTCCTGCTTCGACGTCAGCAAAGGCGACATCATCCGGGCAGTCAACCAAGGCTGCCACACCGTGGCGGCGCTGAAAGCCGAAACCAAGGCCGGCACCGGCTGCGGCGGCTGCATCCCGCTGCTCACCCAGGTGTTGAACGCCGAACTGAGCAAGCAAGGCATCGAGGTTAACCACCACCTGTGCGAACACTTCGCCTATTCACGTCAGGAGCTGTTCCACCTGATCCGCGTCGAAGGCATCAAGTCGTTCGAGGCGTTATTGGCCAAATACGGGAAAGGTTACGGCTGCGAAGTCTGCAAACCGACCGTCGGCTCGCTGCTGGCCTCGTGCTGGAACGAATACATCCTCAAACCACAGCACACGCCGCTGCAGGATACCAACGACAACTTCCTCGGCAATATCCAGAAAGACGGCACTTACTCGGTGATACCGCGCTCCGCCGGCGGCGAAATCACCCCGGACGGCCTGCTGGCCATCGGACAGATCGCCAAAGAGTACAACCTTTACACCAAAATGACCGGCTCGCAGCGCATCGGCATGTTCGGCGCGCAGAAAGACGACCTGCCGGCCATCTGGCGCAAGCTGCTCGCTGCCGGCTTTGAAACCGGGCACGCATACGCCAAGGCGCTGCGCATGGCGAAAACCTGCGTCGGCAGCACCTGGTGCCGCTATGGCGTCGGCGACAGCGTCGGTTTCGGCGTCACGCTGGAACATCGCTACAAAGGCATCCGCACCCCGCACAAAATGAAATTCGGCGTCTCGGGCTGTACCCGGGAATGCGCCGAAGCGCAGGGCAAAGACGTCGGCATCATCGCCACCGAAAACGGCTGGAACCTGTATGTTTGCGGCAACGGCGGCATGAAACCGCGCCACGCCGACCTGCTGGCCGCCGATCTCGATAGCGAGACCCTGGTGCGCTACCTCGACCGTTTCATGATGTTCTATATCCGCACCGCCGATAAGCTGCAGCGCACCTCGGTATGGCTGGAAAGCCTGGAAGGCGGCATCGATTACCTGCGCAAGGTGATCGTCGACGACAAGCTCGGCATCAACGAGCAATTGGAAGCGGATATCGCCCGCCTGCGCGAGGCGGTGATCTGCGAGTGGAAAGAAACCGTCGAGCACCCGGAAACGCAGCTGCGCTTCGCCCACTTCATCAACAGCCCGCTGCGCGATCCGAACGTGCAGGTGGTGGCCGAACGTGACCAACACCGCCCGGCGCGCCCTGACGAGCGCATTGCCGTCACCCTGATCGACACCGAGGAGAGCCAAGCATGAGCCAGTGGATTACCGTTTGCCCCATCGCCGACATCCTGCCCGGCACCGGCGTGTGCGCCCTGATCGGCGATCGGCAGGTGGCGGTGTTCCGCCCCTATGCCGACGAACAGGTGTTCGCCATCAGCAATATCGACCCGTTCGCCCAGGCCAGCGTGCTGTCGCGCGGGCTGATCGCCGAGCATCAGGGGGAGTTGTGGGTCGCCAGTCCGCTGAAGAAACAGCGTTTCCGCCTGTACGATGGCCACTGCCTGGAAGATGACAGCCGCTCCGTCGCCAGCTTCACCAGCCGGGTGGTCGACGGCATCGTGCAAGTCGCGGCATAACCTTTCGGGGGCGCATCCCGCCCCCACGCCGATAACCCCGAGGAATGCCGATGGACTACCTGCCGATTTTCTGCCAACTGCAACACAAAGCCTGCCTGCTGGTCGGCGGCGGCGAAATCGCCGAACGCAAGGCGCGCCTGCTGCTGGACGCCGACGCGGCGCTGACCGTCAACGCCCTGGCCTTCAGCCCGCAGTTCCACCAGTGGGCGGCAGAAGGCCTGTTGACGCTGGCCGAAGGCGAATTCAGCCCGGCCCTGCTGACGGAAAAATGGTTGGTGATCGCCGCCACTGACCGGCTGGAGATCAACGCGCGGGTGTACCAGTGCGCCAACCAGCAGCGGGTGTTCTGCAACGTGGTCGATGACCCGAAACGCGCCAGCTTTATCATGCCGTCGATCATCGATCGTTCGCCGATCATGGTGGCGGTGTCCTCCGGCGGCAAAGCGCCGGTGTTGGCGCGGTTGCTGCGCGAGAAGCTGGAAGCGCTGCTGCCGCAACACCTCGGCAAGCTGGCGCAGCTGGGCGGATCGCTGCGTCAACGGGTGAAACAGCGCTTCAGCAGCCTCGGCGCGCGCCGCCGCTTCTGGGAGCGGCTGTTCGCTCACGATCGGCTGGCGCAATCGCTGGCCAATGACGACGCGGCTCTGGCCGAACGCCAGCTCGAACAGCTGTTCAGCGAACGGCCGGAGGATCGTGGTGAAGTGGTGCTGGTGGGCGCCGGGCCGGGCGATGCCGGCTTGCTGACGCTGAAAGGGCTGCAACAGATCCAGCAGGCCGACGTGGTGGTTTACGACCGGCTGGTCTCCGAAGCGATCATGACGCTGGTGCGTCGCGACGCCGAGCGCATCTTCGTTGGCAAACGCGCCGGCCATCACTGCGTGCCGCAGGAGCAGATCAACCACATCCTGCTGCAGCAAGCGCGGCAAGGCAAACGCGTGGTGCGCCTGAAGGGCGGCGATCCCTTTATCTTCGGCCGCGGCGGCGAAGAGCTGGAAACGCTGGCGGACGCCGACGTGCCGTTCTCGGTGGTGCCGGGCATCACCGCCGCCTCCGGCTGCTCCGCCTACAGCGGCATCCCGCTCACCCACCGCGACCACGCGCAGAGCGTGCGTCTGGTGACCGGCCACGCCAAGGCCGACGGTGGATTGGACTGGGCGACGCTGGCCGCCGGGCAACAGACGCTGGTGTTCTATATGGGGCTGTCGCAGGCGGCGGAGATCCAGCGCCGGCTGATCGCGAACGGACTGCCGGCCGCCACGCCGGTGGCGCTGGTGGAAAACGGCACGTCCTGTCGCCAGCGGGTGATCGAAGGCGAGCTTGGCCAACTGGGCGCCTTGTCCCTGCAGGCCGCGAGCCCCAGCCTGATCATCGTCGGCAGCGTGGTCAGCCTGCGCAGCAAGCTTAATTGGTTCGCCAGCGAGGAATCGCCCGCCGGCCTGGCGCAAATGGCGTGATACCGACGTAAAAAAAGCGGCCCAAGGCCGCTTTTTTTATTTGCGCCGGCGTTACGCCTGCGGCGGTACGAAACCGACGGCCTGATACACCTTCGCCAGGGTTTCCTGCGCGCGTGCGCGGGCCTTGGCGGCGCCGTCGCGCATCACCTGCTGCAGGTAGGCTTCGTCGTTGCGGAAGCGGTGGTAACGCTCCTGCAGCTCAGCCAGCATGCCGGAGACGGCTTCCGCCACCGCGCCTTTCAGGTGG
Source organism: Serratia sp. X10 (assembly GCF_017811775.1). Lineage (NCBI taxonomy): Bacteria > Pseudomonadati > Pseudomonadota > Gammaproteobacteria > Enterobacterales > Yersiniaceae > Serratia > Serratia sp. X10. The sequence continues at coordinate 41,509 of NZ_JAEIOH010000008.1, forward strand.
CCGTACATTTGGCCTTCGAACTCGGCTTCCAGCTGCGCGATGCTCTTGCCGGTGACGCCGGCGAGGATGTCCAACAGGTTGGAGACGCCCGCCTTGTTGACCACGTCGTAACGCACGACAGGCGGCTCTTCCGAGTCGGTCATTGCGCGTTTGATCTTTTTGGTCACCGCTTTCGGATCTTCCAGCAGGCCGATCACGTTGTTGCGGTTATCGTCCGACTTGGACATCTTCTTGGTCGGTTCCTGCAGCGACATCACGCGCGCGCCGGATTTAGGAATAAACGGCTCCGGCACTTTGAACACGTCGCCGTACAGCGCGTTGAAACGCTGGCCCACGTCGCGGCTCAGTTCCAGGTGTTGTTTCTGGTCTTCGCCCACCGGCACCTGATTGGTTTGATACAGCAGGATGTCCGCCGCCATCAGCACCGGATAGCTGAACAGCCCGGCGTTGATGTTCTCCGCGTAGCGTGCGGATTTGTCTTTGAACTGCGTCATGCGGCTCAGTTCGCCGAAATAGGTGTAGCAGTTCAGCACCCAACTCAGCTGCGTGTGCTCAGGCACATGCGACTGCACGAAGATGGTGCTTTTTTCCGGATCGATGCCGCAGGCCAGATACAGCGCCAGCGTATCCAGCGTGGCTTTGCGCAGCTTTTCGGCGTCTTGGCGCACGGTGATGGCATGCAGATCGACGATGCAGTAGATGCAGTCGTAGTCGTCCTGCATCTGCACCCACTGACGCAGCGCACCCATGTAGTTGCCGATGGTCAGTTCGCCGGACGGCTGCGCGCCGCTAAATACGATGGGCTTACTCATGTTTAAATTTCCTGATTCTCTAAAGATGACAGCCCAAGAGCGGGCAACAAATCGGCGAAGCGCTCCAACACCCGATCGGGGTGGCTCAGGGCGATCGATTCGCCGTAGTTATAACCGTAGGTAAAACCGACGCTCGGGCAACCGGCGCCCTGGGCGGCTTGAATATCGTTGCGCGAATCGCCGACGAACAGCAGTTCATGCGCTCGCAACCCAAGCTTGCCGAGCACCAGATACAACGGCGCCGGGTGAGGTTTCTTTTCCGTCACGTCGTCGCCGCCGATCACCAGCGAAAAATACTCGCCAATGCCCAGCGATGCCAGCAGCGGCGCCACGAACGGCGTCGGCTTGTTGGTCACCAATGCCATCGGGTAACAGTGCGCGGCCAGGCGGGCCAGCGTCTCTTGCACCTGCGGGAAAAGGCGGCTGCCGCTGTCGACGGTCTGCGCGTAGAAATGATCGAAGCGCTCACGCAGCCGGCCGCACTGCTCCGGCGTATCTTCCGCTTCCGCCCAGCGCAGCGCGCGCTGCACCAGCACGTCGGCGCCGTTGCCGATCCAGGTGCCGACTCGCTCTTCACCCGCTTGCGGCAGCCCCCTCTCTTCCAGCGCCATATCGATGGCGGCCGCGAGGCCCGGCGCGCTGTCGACCAGCGTGCCGTCAAGATCGAAGGCCAGTGCGCGGATCGCGCCGAAATCAGCCATGGGAAACCTTCGCCAGCTCGCTGCGCATTTCGTCGATCACCTTGCGGTAGTCCGGCTGGCCAAAGATGGCGGAACCGGCGACGAACATATCGGCGCCCGCGGCGGCGATTTCGGCGATGTTGTCCACCTTCACCCCGCCGTCGACTTCGAGACGGATATCGCGGCCGCTGTCGTCGATCAGCTTGCGCACCTGGCGCAGCTTGTCGAGCGTGCCGTGGATGAACGACTGGCCGCCGAAGCCCGGGTTGACCGACATCAGCAGGATCACGTCGATTTTATCCATCACGTAATCAAGATAGCTCAGCGGGGTCGCCGGGTTGAACACCAGGCCGGCCTTACAGCCGTGCTCTTTGATCAGCTGAATGGTGCGATCGACATGTTCGGAGGCTTCAGGGTGGAAAGAGATATAAGACGCGCCGGCCTTGGCGAAGTCAGGCACGATGCGGTCCACCGGCTTGACCATCAGATGCACGTCAATCGGCGCGGTAATGCCGTAGTTGCGCAGCGCTTCGCACACCATCGGACCGATGGTCAGATTGGGCACGTAGTGGTTGTCCATGACGTCGAAGTGCACCACGTCGCCGCCTGCGGCCAGCACGTTAGCGGTATCTTCACCTAACCGGGCAAAATCTGCCGACAGAATGGACGGGGCAATCAAAAACTTTTTCATCCGCTTCTCCAAACGTAGGGTCGAGTTGTTATGCGCCGGGGTGCCCCCGGCTTAGCGATACAGCGCCAAAAGCTCGTTCACTTTACTGCGGCCGAGAATATTGCGGCTGATCGTGCGGCGCGCTTTCACCACATACAGCGCAGCATGCTGGTACCAGTCGCGCGTCAGCTCGGTATCGTGATTGGAAATCAATACCGGCACCCGGCTCTCTACCGAGAGCTGATGCGCCAGATGCGCCAGGCTCTGCTGATCGGCGATGCTGAAGCTGTTGGTGTGGTAAGCGGTGAAATTCGCCGTCGCCGACAGCGGCGCATAAGGCGGATCGCAATACACCACGGCGCCGGCTGCAGCCTTCGCCATGGTATCGCGGTAATGCTCGCAGACAAAAGTGGCATTGCGCGATTTTTCAGCAAACCAGTAGAGCTCTTCTTCCGGGAAGTACGGTTTCTTGTACCGGCCAAACGGCACATTGAACTCGCCGCGCAGGTTATAGCGGCACAGGCCGTTATAGCAGTGACGGTTCAGGTAGAGGAACAGCAGCGCCCGGCGGTAAGGCTCGGTGCTAGTATTGAACTCTTCTCGCAGCAGGTAAAACTGATCCGAGTTATTGAATTCATCGGCGAAAAGCGTGCGGGCATCGCGCACGAAGTCATCCGTGCGCAGCTTAACGATGTTATACAGGTTGATAAGATCGCTATTGATGTCGGCGAGAATGTAGGCGTCGTAATCCGTATTCAGAAAGACGGATCCCGCACCCACGAAGGGCTCGATTAAGCAGTCTCCCGCCGGCAGATGGCGACGAATCTCATCTACCAGCGGGTATTTTCCACCAGCCCATTTTAAAAAAGCGCGGTTTTTCTTCATGCCGTCAATTAGCTACTTATACAATTCAGAGCGGCGGATTGTACTCTGTTTCAGACAGCACATCAGCGCACAAATTTAAATGATTTATTTTTTAAGATCTTGCTGCACTTGGTGTACAGGTCGGACCCACGGTTTTTTCGCCTGCACATCGGCCGGCAACGAAGCAATGGCGCGCTTCGCTTCAGCAGAAGACGCATAGTTGCCGCTCACCAGCACGTACCACGGCTTGCCGTCACGCTTGGTGGCGTACACCAGGTAATTCTGCAGCTTCTGCTGTTTGGCGTAGGCGTTCAGCGTATCGGAACGCGAAGCGCTGCTCAGTTGCAAGGTATAGTGGCTGCCCGGCGCAGACTGCACAGAACTGCCGCTGCTGGCGACCGCTCCCGCTTTCGCGGTGGAAGACGGCTTGGCCGGCGGCGTATACACCGTAGTCGGTGATTTATGCTGCGTTGCGGTCGGTTTGGCGGCGGCGGTTTTCGCCGGCGTTTTATGCTGTTGCGGGGCAGTGCCCTGCACAGGACGCGTCGCTTCGCGCGCTGCGGCGCCGCTCATCACCGTCGCCGGTGCGGTCGGCAACGTCGACGCTGCGCCGGTCATGCCCTGGGTCGCGGCATCCACCTGCCCCTGCTGCTGCGACAGCGCATCCGCCATGTTGCCCGGCAAATCGACGCGCTGCTGCGCACCGCCTTGCTGAGGCTGCGTTTGCGCTTCGGTCGGCGTGCCGGAGATCGGCGGAACGCTGACGTTCTGCGGTTGCTGCGGCTGAGTCGCGCTCACGCCGTTATTATCGTGGGTATCCGTCGTGCCGCCCGGCACGCCGTTATTGGCGGTGGTCAGCGACGAAGAACCGGACAGGTTTATATCGCGGGCCGCGCCGTTTTGCGCGCCGCTCTCCTGCGCCGCTTCATGTTTGGTCGGCGCCTTCAGGGCTGAACCGATGCCGATAATCAGCAGCAGCAGCACCAAAATGCCGATGCCAATCATCAAATGCTGGCGCGAAACGGCGAAGCGCGGCGCGGCGGCCGGCTTGCGCGAACGCGTAGGACGACGATCGCTGCTATCAGGTCTGAGATCGTCTTCCGGTTTAAACTCGTCCATCTGAAACCCTCCAACTAGAGGCAAAAGCCCACCACCGTAGACCTACCGTGGCACGGGCGGATTAACCCGATGATGGCAAAGCGACACCCGTCGTGCTCTGCTCACTGTATTAATATAGATGCTAATGGCGGCTAAGCCACTGTTACTTAGTCCGATTTAATTACGCTTCCGCTCAGGCGAGCAGGCGGCGATCGACGCCAGCACCAGCTCATGCCCTACGCCGCCGCGCACTTCCGCCGCACCGATCGCGGTCGGCAACACCAAACGCAGTTCCCCCGCCAGCACTTTCTTGTCGCGCAACATGTGCGGCAAGTAGGATTCCGGCGTCATTTCCTGCGGCCCGCAGACCGGCAAGCCGGCGCGCAACAGCAGCGCTTTGATGCGCTCGATGTCTTCAACGGAGAACTGGCCGAGACGGTGCGCGGTTTCCGCCGCCATCACCATGCCCGCAGCCACCGCCTCACCGTGCAGCCACACGCCGTAGCCCATCTCGGCTTCGATAGCATGGCCGTAAGTATGGCCCAGATTCAGCAGGGCGCGCAGACCGCTTTCGCGTTCGTCTGCGGCCACCACCTCGGCCTTCAGCTCGCAGCAGCGGCGAATGCAGTAGGCCAACGCCTGCATATCCAACGCCATCAGCGCATCGATGTTATGTTCCAACCAGACGAAAAACTCGCGATCGAGAATGATCCCGTATTTGATGACTTCGGCCAGGCCGGAAGAGAGTTCACGCGTCGGCAGCGTTTTCAGGCAATCCAGATCAACCACCACCGAAGCGGGTTGATAGAAAGCGCCGATCATGTTTTTGCCGAGCGGGTGGTTGACGGCGGTCTTGCCGCCCACGGAGGAGTCCACCTGCGACAGCAGCGTGGTGGGAACCTGAATGAAGCGCACGCCGCGTTGGTAGCACGCGGCGGCGAAGCCGGTCAGATCGCCGACAACGCCGCCACCGAGCGCGATCAGCGTGGTATCGCGCCCGTGCGGTTTTTCGAGCAGCGCCGAAAACACCTGCTCCAACACCGCCAGAGATTTGTACTGCTCACCATCGGGAAGAATCACCTGATCCACCACGACGCCGCTCTGCTCCAGCACCTGCCGGACACGCTCCAGATAGAGCGGCGCCAGGGTCTGGTTGGTGACCAACATCGCTTGTTCACCCGCCTTTAACGGCATAAAAGAAGCCGGATCGTCAAACAATCCGGCGGCGATGGTAATCGGGTAGCTGCGCTCCCCAAGCGTTACAGTAATTCTCTCCATGTCGCGCTTAGTTCTCTGTATGGTACGGCGGTGGTTGATCCCCGCAACGGCGGGGAACACAAATCAGTTTTCCGCATTAGCCGACGGCGAACGCGAAAATCGGCAATCAGTTGCTTTCCAGCATGTTGATGATCTGGTTGGCAACCACTTTAGCGCTCTGATCGTCGGTGCGAATGGTGACATCGGCAATCTCTTCATACAACGGATTGCGCTCTTTCGCCAAAGCTTCCAGCACTTCACGCGGCGGAGAATCAACCTGCAGCAGCGGGCGTTTTTTATCACGCTGGGTACGAGCCAACTGCTTTTCGATCGTGGTTTCGAGATAAACCACCACGCCGCGCGCGGACAGACGGTTGCGCGTTTCGCGCGACTTCACCGAACCGCCGCCGGTCGCCAACACAATCCCTTGTTTTTCCGTCAGTTCATTAATGACTTTTTCTTCACGATCGCGGAAACCTTCTTCCCCTTCCACGTCGAATACCCAGCCCACGTCAGCTCCGGTACGTCGCTCAATTTCTTGATCGGAGTCGAAGAACTCCATATTGAGTTGCTGAGCTAACTGACGGCCAATAGTGCTTTTGCCGGCACCCATAGGCCCAACCAGAAAGATATTGCGTTTCTCTGCCATGTTTTTCGGTATTACTAAGACAATTCGTTAATGTTAACCCGCCCCGCCAATCAAATCAGCGGCGGGACCTAAACTGAAACCTCATGAGCGATAGTGCGAGATCAGACGAAAAATTATCTCAACACTCTTGGTAGTTTGGCAACCGAATAAATCGCAATCCACGCCGCGGGAGGGAAACCATATGTTTTTAACGGCGTCTTGGCGCTAACAAAAAACCTCGGTGCTCAATTCGGTAACCCTTGTAAGCTAAATCGGCCGCAGCGTCAAACGCAGATCCCCCCAAGGGGATAAAAAAGTGTATCTGCTCATCAACTTTAGGCGATTTGCCACCCGGCCGACAGGCCGCCGCTTATCCCTTAATCAGGGTCGGCGTAATAAAGATCACCAGCTCGCGTTTTTTCTGTTGTGCGCCGCCCTGCCGGAACAAGCCCCCCAGCAGCGGCGCATCCCCCAGTCCCGGCACCTTGTCCGCCGTCTTGCCGCGATGCCGTTGAAAAATGCCGCCGAGCACCAGGGTTTCGCCGTTTTTCACCGTGATCTGCGTCTTAATCTCCTGTTTATCGATGGTCAACGCCTCTCCGGCCCCTCGGCTGATGGCACGCCCCGGCATATTTTGGCTGATCTGCAACGTCAGCGTGATGCGCCCGTCCGGCAACACCTTCGGCGTCACCTCCATGCCCAGCACCGCCTCTTTAAACTCGATGGCGGTCGCACCGCTGGCGCCGCTGGACACTTCATAAGGGATCTCCGTCCCTTGCTTGATGCTGGCGGTTTGCAGATGCGCCGTCAGGAGACGCGGGCTGGCGATGATCTCCACCTGATTTTCCTGCTCCAGCGCCGTCAGCTCCAGGCTCAGCAAACGCCCACTGATGCGCGCCAGATGGAAGCCGGCGTTCACCGCGCTGCGCTCCAACGGCAGGTTAACGCCGATATTGCCCGGCCGTAGCGGCCGTGCCGGCCTGTCGTCGGGCGCCAATCCCCAACGCACGCCGAGCTCACGCAGGCTTTCGCTGTTGATGGTCACGATATGCGCCGCCAGTTGCACCTGTGCCAGCGGCGCATCCATTTCCGTTATCCGCTTTTTCAACTGCGCCACTATCGGCGCGGTGTCGCGCAGCAGCAGCGTATTGGTGCGTTTATCCGCCAACACGCTGCCACGCTCGCTCAGCAACGCGCCACGTTGGGCGTTGAGGCTTTCGGCAATTTCCGCCGCATCGCCGTTTTGCACGGTCAACGTCAGGCTGTGCAAGGGTTGCCGCTGCGCCAGCGCCTCTTGCTGCTGTCTTTTTTCCCGCGCATCCGGCTCCGGGGAGATCAGCATCACGTTACCCTCCCGCGTCATCGTCAGTTTGCCCATACGCAGGGTCAGCGCCAGCGCCTGCGGCCAGGGCACATCCTCCAGCCGCAGCGTCAGGTTGCCGCTCACGCCCGGCGCAGCGATCAGGTTCATCTGCCGATAATCCGCCAAGGCCTGCAGGATGACCGTGACCGGCGCATCCTGAAACTCCAATGAGATTATCTGTTTATGCTGAGCCTGCGCGGCGCCGAGCGCCAAACACCCTAGCGCCAAGCCCAGTCCAGCGCGTCCTTTCATGATTTGTCATCCTTGTCGTCGATCATCAGCGATATGTCGCCGCGGCTCGCCGGGCACTCCGGTTCGGCCGTCAGCGCCTTCAACGTCAGGCTGCGCGCCTGCACCTGCGTCACCTGCCAGCGCTCGGCAAGCACCCGTTGTTGCGGCCGCAGGCGCAACCATTGCCCCGCCGGCGTCACCACCCAGCCATAGCGCTGCGTCGGTTGCCCGATGACGCCTTTCAGGCGCCAGCCCGCCGGGGATGTCTCTGTCTGGGCGCAAGCAGGCATCGGAGGCGGCGCAAACGGGTCGCGCGGTTCGGCGCATAAGGCCCACGGCCATAGCAGCCACCACCAACGGCCGGATCTTTTACTCATCGGCCAGCTCCTCGGCGGCATCCTGTAAAACCAACCGCGCCGTCATGCCCTGCGGCGGCGTCTCCACGCTCAATTGTTCGAGACGCAAATCGGCGGGCAGCGCCTCCAGCAGCGCCAACAAACCGAGGTAGTCAATGCGCAAGCTCAGCGTCTGCCGCGGTGGTTTTTCCTGCCGCTGCCAGCGCAATAAGGCGCCCCCCGCCCGTTGCAGCCCGTTCGTCAGATCGCCGGCGGCGGCCGGAACGAGCGGCGTCGGCGGTATCAGGGCGACCGGCGCCTCGTCCAGTTGGCGCTGCGCCACGGCGATCTGTTGCAGCAGGCGCTGTTGCCGCTCTGTCGCGCTTTCCCGCTGACGCCATTCGTCTTGCAGCATCCAGCCCCCGCCCAACAACGCCAACGTGCCGATGCCCAGCCATTGCGCGGCCAGCAATCGCCGGCCCGACAGGCCCAGCAAGAAGCGCAGCCCGGATGGCAAACGATTATCCATCACGCCCCCATTGCGCCACCAGATGAAAGGCGTACAGGCCGTCGTCGCGTTGCGCCACCTCCGCCAAACGCAGCCGCGGTAACGCGGGCATCCCCGCCAGCCGCCGTTCGAACTGCGAAATGGCGGCAGGAGAACGGCTCAATCCACGCAGCCGCAGGCCGTTCGCCGCATCGCTGTCCAACGCCGTGAGCCACAGCGGTGGGGGGAGGCAGGAGGAGAGTTGCTGCAGCAGTTGCAAATAACGCCGGTTATGTTGGGCATTGCGCGCCTGCCGTTCAGCGAGGGCGCCGTATCGCGCCCGTTGCGCCCGCTCTTGCTGCTGCTGACGGACGAGCAGCGTCACTGCCGCCAGCTCTTCTTCCAACAGCGCCAGCCGCTCCTGACGCTGCGCCTGTTGATGACGCAGTTGGCCGGCGACGAGGCCCCCTGCCAGCAACAGCACCGTTATCTGCAACAGCAACACGCCCAGCCAGAAACAGCCGCGCCGCCGATCGCGACGTTGCCGCCAGGGCAAAAAGTTGACCTGGTACATCAGCGGTCCTCCTCGCGCAGCGCCAGACCGCCGGCCAACGCGAACGCTGAGGGATGCACGGGCAACGGCGGACGCAGCTGCGTGAAGGCGCTGAGCGGCGACCAGGAAAGGCAGCCGACGGGCAAGGCTCCTGCCAGCACGCTGCCGGCATAGACCGGTCGATCATCGTCCGCCGGCATCTGGGCTTGCAACGCCCGCAGCGCCTGTGCGTCATCGTCGCCCGGCGTCAGCCCGAACGCGAACGCGCCGTCGGCCGGCGCCACCCACAGCCATTCTCGCTCGAGACGATGCATCAGCCCCGCGGTGTGCGGCACGCCCGCCGCCGTCGCCATCATCCGCAGCGCGCAGGGCGTAATATCGACCGCTTGCGGATGCAGGCCCGCCTGGCGCAGACAGTGCAGCCACTGCTGCAGCTCCTGCCGCCGCGCGGCGGTCAACAGCAGCGCCGCCCCATCCGCCGGCGCAGCGCGATAGTCGAGCGCCAGCGTCTGGCCGTCGAGTGGGAACTGCTTCACGCCGTGGCCAACGATATAGTCGCTGCGTTCCGGCTCGCGCAGCCGCGCGTCCGGCTGCACCATGCACTGTTGCAACACCCGCTGCGCCGGCAGGGCAATGCGTAAGGAAATATGTCGCGGCAGTTGGACGCGCCATTGCCGCAGCGCCCGGATCAGGGCTTCGGAAGGTGCCAGGCAGCCGTCGCGTAAAACCGCCTGCGGCAGCGTCTGTTGCCACCAGTGACGCAGTTGCCAGCCGTTGCGGCGGCGTTGGACCGCCAGCGCCCGCACGCAGTCGATTTGTATATCCAGCCCCACCTGCCATGCTTGAGGGAACATGTTTCACAAGCCTCCATAACATCCGATGATAAAAGAACATATCCATGTCGCAGGCTTGCCTTTATACTACCGCGCGGTTGTTTATAAACTGCCCAAATGACTTAGAAATGGGAAATCTCAGGTGAAGTTCGTAAAGTATTTACTAATCCTTGCAGTATGTTGCATCGTGCTGGGAGCAGCCTCGATTTTCGGCTTGTACAAATATGTCGAGCCGCAGCTGCCCGACGTCGCAACGCTGAAAGACGTGCGGCTGCAGATACCGATGCAGGTTTACAGCGCCGATGGCGAACTGATCGCCCAGTACGGCGAGAAGCGCCGCATTCCGCTGAAGTTGGATCAAATTCCGCCGGTGATGGTGCACGCATTTATCGCCACCGAAGACAGCCGCTTCTATGATCACCACGGTGTCGATCCGGTCGGCATCTTCCGCGCGGCCTCCATCGCGTTGGTCTCCGGCCACGCATCCCAAGGGGCCAGCACCATTACCCAACAGCTGGCGCGTAACTTCTTCTTAAGCCCGGAACGCACCCTGATGCGTAAAATCAAGGAAGCCTTCCTGGCGGTACGCATCGAGCAGATGCTGACCAAAGATGAAATCCTTGAGCTGTATCTGAACAAGATCTACCTGGGTTACCGCGCTTACGGCGTGGGCGCCGCCGCGCAGGTCTATTTCGGCAAGGATGTCAGTCAGCTCACCCTGAGCGAGATGGCGACCATCGCCGGCCTGCCGAAAGCGCCGTCCACCTTCAACCCGCTCTATTCGCACGATCGCGCCGTTGCCCGCCGTAACGTAGTGCTGTCGCGCATGCTGGACGAACACTACATCACGCAGGCGCAGTACGATCAGGCGCGTTCTGAAGATCTGGTCGCCAACTACCATGCGCCGGAAATCAGCTTCTCCGCCCCGTATCTCTCCGAGATGGTGCGTCAGGAGATGATCAAGCGCTACGGTGAAAACGCCTATACCGACGGTTATAAGGTTTACACCACCGTGACCAAACGGCTGCAGCTGGCGGCGCAGGAATCGGTGCGCAATAACGTGTTGGCCTATGACATGCGCCACGGCTATCGCGGCCCGTCAAACGTGCTGTGGAAAGTCGGCGAAGCGGCCTGGGATCGCAAACAGATTGTCGACTCGCTGAAAAACCTGCCGAACTACGGCCCGCTGGCGCCGGCGGTCATCACCGCCGCCAACCCGCAGGAAGCGACGGCGATGCTGGCCGACGGCAGCAGCATTGCCCTGCCGATGGCCACCATGCGCTGGGCGCGGCCATACCGTTCAGACACTCAGCAAGGCCCAACGCCGAAACGCGTCACCGACGTGGTGCAGCCAGGCCAGCAGGTCTGGGTACGTAAAGTGAACGAGGCCTGGTGGCTGTCGCAGGTGCCGGACGTCAACTCGGCGCTGGTTTCCATCAACCCGAACGACGGCGCGGTGAAAGCGCTGGTCGGCGGCTTCGATTTCAACCAGAGCAAGTTCAACCGCGTCACCCAGGCCCTGCGTCAGGTGGGTTCGAACATCAAACCGTTCCTGTATACCGCCGCGATGGATAAAGGCCTGACGCTGGCCACCATCCTGAACGACTTGCCGATCACCCGTTGGGATGCCGGCGCCGGCACCGACTGGCGGCCGAAGAACTCGCCGCCGACCTACGATGGCCCGATTCGTCTGCGTCAAGGGCTGGGGCAGTCGAAGAACGTGGTGATGGTGCGCGCGATGCGTGCGATGGGCGTCGACTACGCGGCGGAATATCTGCAGCGCTTCGGCTTCCCGGCACAGAACATCGTGCATACCGAATCGCTGGCGCTGGGCTCCGCTTCCTTCACCCCGATGCAGCTGGTGCGCGGTTACGCGGTGCTGGCGAACGGCGGTTACCTGGTCGATCCGTACTTCATCACCAAAATTGAAGACGACAACGGCAATACGGTGTTCGAAGCCAAACCTAAAGTGGTTTGCAGCAGCTGCAACCTGCCGGTGATCTACGGTGATACTCACCGTTCGGCCGTGCTGTCCGATGACAACATCGAAAACGTCGCCACCTCGCAGGAAGGCAGCAACAGCACGGTGCCGATGCCGCAGCTGGAGCAGGTAACCCCGGCTCAGGTGCAGCAGGACGGCGACCAACAGTATGCGCCGCACGTGATCAGCACGCCGCTGGCCTTCCTGATCCACGACGCGCTGAACAGCAATATCTTCGGTGAACCGGGTTGGATGGGCACCGCCTGGCGCGCCGGGCGCGATCTGAAACGTCATGATATCGGCGGCAAAACCGGTACCACCAACAGTTCCAAAGACGCCTGGTTCTCCGGCTATGGCCCGGATACCGTGACGTCGGTGTGGATCGGCTTCGACGATCACCGCCGCGATCTGGGCCGTTCAACGGTGTCCGGCGCCATCCCGGATCAGATTTCCGGCGGCGAAGGCGGTGCCAAAAGCGCCCAGCCGGCGTGGGACGACTTCATGAAGATCGCGCTGGAAGGCATTCCGGAGCAGAAAGTCACGCCGCCGCCGGGCATCATCAGCGTCACCATCGACAAGAGCAGCGGCAAGCTCTCGGGCGGTGGCGGCGGCAGCCGTTCCGAGTACTTTATCGAAGGAACGCAGCCGACGGACTACCCATCGCGCGATACCGGCACCACGCTGACCGATCCGGGCGGCGAAAGCCACGAGCTGTTCTGATCGAAAAGGGCCAGAGAAATCTGGCCCTTTTTTTATGCGGCGCGAAGCGTCTCAGCGCGAACCGCGCAGAAACGCCTCGGAGAGGAACAGCGCGCTGACGTTGCGCGCCTCACGGAAATCCGGTTCCGCCAGCAGCGCCATCATGTTGGCGATCGGCCAGCGCACCTGCGGCAGGGGTTCCGGTTCGTCCCCTTCCAGGCTCTGCGGATAGAGATCGTGCGCCAGCACGATATTCATTTTGCTGGAAAAGTAGGATGGCGCCATCGTCAGCTTGCTGAGGAAATCAAAGCGTCTGGCGCCGAATCCCACCTCTTCCATCAGCTCGCGGTTGGCCGCCTCCAACACCCCCTCGCCGGGATCGATCAACCCTTTCGGGAAGCCCAGCTCATAGGATTCAGTGCCCACCGCATATTCGCGGATCAGCAGCAGGTCATCGCCAATCACCGGCACAATCATCACCGCTTCGCGATCCGAAGGCCGCATGCGCTCATACACCCGCCGCACACCGTTGCTGAATTCCAAATCGACCGACTCGACGTTGAACAAACGCGAACGCGCGACCGTTTCCACTTTCAGAATTTTAGGTTTTTGCAGGTGTTTATCCATGATTGCCTCAAAGAGGTTACCCAGGCGCGGACAGGGCAACCGAAAAAATGATTGGCGTAACGCACGGCTCGTTGGCGCTCAAACGCTGACCAAATTCGATCTTGATCACATTGTGCGTTAAGGGCAAGCTCGGCCGCAACGCGCATGAACAGTAATTTACTTTCTTTTAACAAGCGTCGCCAGCCGCAGGCGATTTTCTGCACTGATTCAGCAAACAGCGCGCATGAAAATAGGATAATGCCGATATCGACGGCAGGAGCCGGTTGCTAGTATCACGCAGGCAAGAATCAGTGATAAAATGACCTTGCTTCATGAAGGAATGAGATCCAAAGCGAAAATCTGTTTGTTCCCTCATTAGTTCTGGGTGCCTCCTGGCGGTTTACTCCGTATAATATTCAGCTTTTCATCAGGTTGGCGAAATTCACGGGTGTGAGATGGGGATTGCATGAGCACAATAGTGTTGATATTGGCCTTAGTGCTTGTCTGCCTGATTGCCGCCGGCCTGTACCTGTGGTTCAAGGCCCGCCACCCGACGGCGCTGGCGCGCACGCTGCCGTTTATCAAACCCGCCCACCGCAAGCTGACCGACGAAGAACGCGCGGCGGTCGAGTTCTACCTCAATCAACAAAACAAACTGAGCAACAAACTGTTGCCCGGCGGCGGCGCTACGCTGCCCGCAGCCAAACTGGCGCTCACTCCGCAAAGCGATAACGTTTATCCCGTGACGCACGCCATCACCCGTTACGGGCTGGCCAGCGACGATCCCAATAAATGGCGCTATTACCTCGACGCTGAAGAGGTGCACCTCCCCCCGTTTTGGGAACCCTATATCACCGCCGACAACCATGTGGAAGTGATCAAAACCCAGACGCTGCCGCTGGTGATTTCGCTCAACGGGCACTCGCTGAAAGATCATATCCACGACCGGCCGCAGCCGCCGGTGGTGAACGCCGCGCCGACCAAAAACGCCTCCATCCGCAAGGAAGAGAGCGAGCATGTCGAGCTGGTGAACATTCGCAAGGAAACGCCGGAAGAGCACGCGCTGAACCGGCCGAACGGCATCCGTGAAGCCGTCATCATCTCCGCCGCGCTGCTGCTGCTGTTCTTCAGCCTGATCAGCCCGGTGCTGGTGATCCCCTGGATGATTTTCGTGGCGGTGCTGATGATCGCCTGGGGAGGGTGGAACCTGTTCCGCCGCCCGGCGTCGCGCGAGTTGAAAGAGATCCACTGCCTGCGCGGCACGCCAAAGCGCTGGGGCCTGTTCGGCGAATCCGGCCAGGGGCAGATCAGCAATATTTCGCTCGGCATTATCGATCTGATCTATCCGCCGCACTGGCAACCGTACCTGACGCAGGATCTGGGCAAAACCACCGATGTGGACGTCTATCTCAACCGTCAGGTGGTGCGGCAGGGGCGCTTCCTGTCGCTGCATGACGAAGTGAAGAATTTCCCGTTGCAGCAGTGGGGCCGCAATGCGGTGCTGGTCGCCAGCTCGGCGCTGGTTCTGCTGCTGCTGCTGATCTATATCCCGCTCAACCTGCCGTTGACCCTCAGCATGGCCTGGCTGCAAGGCGCGCAAAAAGTGGAAGTGACCAGCGTACAGGCGCTGGAGGCCACGCCGCTGCGCATCGGCGACACGCTGAAAGTGCGCGGCAGCGGCATGTGCTATGTCCCGCCGCCGGCCAACGGCGGCGGCGCCGTCAATTTTGCGCCGTTCGACTGCTCCGGCATCTATTGGAACACCGCCGCCCCGCTGCCGCAGCCGGAATCGGAAGTCATAGACAAAGCGACAGCCCTGCTGGCGACGGTCAGCGGTCAGCTGCATCCGAGCGGCGCCGATCAGAAGGTCAACCCGCAGCTGGCCAGCGCCATCGAGAAATCCGGCATGATCCTGCTGGACGATTTCTCCGATATCGTGCTGAAAACGCAGGATCTGTGCCAGACGGAAAACGACTGCGTACGGCTGAAAAACGCGCTGGTTAACCTGGGCAACGCGAAAAACTGGAGCAGCCTGGTGAAACGCGCCAAATCCGGCGCGCTGCAAGGCGTCAACGTCCTGCTTCGTCCGGTCAGCGCCGAATCGCTGGAAAGCCTGACCAAAGTGGCCACCTCGTCGTTCATCTTCAATGAGACGCGACTGGCCGCCGCTGCGCTCAACAGCCCGCCGCCAGGCGGTTTCCTGATCCGCAGCGACGAAGGCCGCCAGTGGGTCAGTCACCCCCAGCCGCAGACGCCGCAAAGCGAATACAACGCGCTCGACCAGTGGAATGAGCTGCAGCGCCAGTCCAACCTGCTGCTGCATACCCCATTCCAGGCGCAGGGCGTGATCACCAGCCTCAGCGTTGACGCCAACGGCACTCGCCACGTGGCGTTGCACAGCGAACCGGATATGATCACCCTGTGGCGCTATCTCGGCACCAGCCTGTTGTTGCTGGCCGTAGTGGTCAGCCTGGGTTATAACGCCTGGCGGCTGGTGCAGCGTCGGCGCATCAATCAGCACCGCGTCGCCGATATCCAGCGTTACTACGACAGCTGCTTCAACCCGCAGCTCAATCCGATGTCGATGCGGCCGATGGCCTGAACCTGACGCCGGGGCTTCGGCCCTGTCATCCGCTTATGCTACGCTAACGCTATTATTCTCATCTGCGGACTGCCCGTCGGTCCGCCCGTGGAGTTTTTATGGTTCCCGAGTTTGATTGGCCGCAGATCGATACCGTGCTGCTGGACATGGACGGCACATTGCTGGATCTGGAGTTCGACAGCCACTTTTGGCTCAGCCTGGTGCCACAGGCGCTGAGCGAAAGGCGCGCTATTCCGTTCGACGAAGCCCGCCACATCATCGAGCGGGAATACCAGGCGGTGCAGCACACCATGAACTGGTATTGCTTCGATTACTGGAGCGAGCGGCTGGATCTGGACATTTACCGCATGACCAGCGAAGTGGGCAGCCGCGCCCGGCTGCGCGAAGACACCGAGCCTTTTTTACGGGCGCTGCGCGACGCCGGCCTGCAAACCATTTTGCTGACCAACGCCCATCCGCACAGCCTGGCGGTGAAAATCGAGCATACCGGCCTCGATCGGCACCTTGATTTATTGTTTTCCACCCACACATTTGGTTATCCGAAAGAAGATCAGCGTCTGTGGCAAGCGGTGCAACAGCACACCGGATTCGACCCGCAGCGCACGCTGTTTGTCGACGACGGCGAGCCGATCCTCGACGCGGCGCGCACTTTCGGCATTCGTTACTGCCTGGGCGTGCAAAACCCGGACTCCAGCTCGGCGGAGAAAAGCTTCCAGCGCCATCCGTCGATGCGCGACTACCGCCTGCTGATACCGGCGCTGGCCAAGGGGGAAGCATGAAGGAAAAAGCGACGCGCGACGACGCGGTCCGACTGGATAAGTGGCTGTGGGCCGCACGCTTCTACAAGACCCGCGCGCTGGCGCGCGAAATGATCGACGGCGGCAAGGTGCATTACAACGGCCAGCGCGGCAAGCCGAGCAAGATTGTCGAGCTCAACGCCGAGCTCAAACTGCGGCAGGGCAACGAAGAACGTACGGTGATCGTGCTGGCGCTGACCAGCCAACGCCGCGGCGCCAACGAGGCGCAGCAAATGTATCAGGAAACCGAAGCCAGCATCGCCAACCGCGAAAAAATGGCGCTGGCGCGCAAGATGAACGCGTTGACCATGCCGCATCCGGACCGACGTCCGGACAAAAAGGAGCGGCGCGACCTGATGAAATTTAAATTTGGTGAGCAGGAATAACCCCTCACCGCAATGAGAGAAGATTATGTCCAACCATGACCAATTGCACCGTTACCTGTTTGAAAACTACGCGGTGCGCGGCGAGCTGGTTACCGTCAGCGAAACCTATCAGCAGATCCTGAACAACCACGACTACCCGGCGCCGGTGCAAAAACTGCTGGGCGAGCTGCTGGTCGCCACCAGTCTGCTGACCGCAACCCTGAAGTTCGACGGCGACATCACCGTTCAGCTGCAAGGCGACGGCCCGCTGAAGCTGGCGGTGATCAACGGCAACAACCGCCAGGAGATGCGCGGCGTTGCGCGCACCCAGGCGCCTATCGCCGACGACAGCACCCTGCATCAGATGATCGGCAACGGCGTCATGGTCATCACCATTTCCCCGACGGAAGGCGAGCGCTATCAGGGCGTGGTCGGCCTGGAAGGGGAAACGCTGGCCGAATGCCTGGAAGCCTACTTCCGCCAGTCTGAACAGTTGCCGACCCGCCTGTTCATCCGCACCGGCGAAGCGGAAGGCAACGCCGCGGCGGCCGGCATGCTGCTGCAGGTGCTGCCGGCGCAGGACGGCAACCTCGATGATTTCGATCACCTGGTGCAACTGACCAACACGGTCAAAAGCGAAGAGCTGTTCGGCCTGCCGGCCAATGAGGTGCTGTACCGCCTGTATCATCAGGAAGAAGTCACCCTGTATGAACCACAGGACGTGCAATTCCGTTGTACCTGTTCACGTCAGCGTTGCGCCGACGCGCTGCTGACGCTGCCGGCCGACGAAGTGGCGGACATGCTGGAGCAGGACGGCAATATCGACATGCACTGCGACTACTGCGGCAGCCACTATGTCTTTGACCCGGTTGATGTTGCCGCGTTGTATGCGGGCAACGCCGGCGAAAGCGACCGGTTGCACTAAGTCATACCCTCTCGGCGGGCGCGCCCGGCACCCGCCAAGCCCCGCCGTTTGCACGTTTGCTTTTTTCCGTGTGCTATCTCTCAGATCGTAACGAAATACCGCCTAAAACGTTAAATATTTGATACCCATCGCGGTTACGCACCGTTAGATCCCTACAATTGCCGCCAGAAATTCTGTGACCAAGGAGTAGTAACATGCGCGTTAAAGGTATAACCCCTCAGGATCTGGCCGCTTACGGCATTCACGACGTCAGCGAAATCGTTCACAACCCGAGCTATGAACTGCTGTTTAAGGAAGAAACAGACCCATCTCTGGAAGGTTTTGAGCGTGGGGTAGTCACCAAGCTGGGTGCCGTCTCCGTCGATACCGGCATCTTCACCGGCCGTTCGCCGAAAGACAAATACATCGTCCGCGACGACATCACCCGCGATACCGTGTGGTGGGCCGATCAGGGCAAAGGCAAAAACGACAACAAACCTCTCAGCCCGGAAGTCTGGGCCGATCTGAAACACCTGGTCACCGAGCAACTGTCCGGCAAACGCCTGTTCGTGGTGGATACCTTCTGCGGCGCCAACGCCGACTCGCGCCTGAAAGTGCGTTTCATCACCGAGGTGGCCTGGCAGGCGCACTTCGTGAAAAACATGTTCATCCGCCCAAGCGACGAAGAGCTGGCTGACTTCGAACCGGACTTCGTGGTGATGAACGGCGCCAAATGCACCAACCCGAACTGGCAGCAGCAAGGCCTGAACTCGGAGAACTTCGTCGCCTTCAACCTGACCGAGCGCATGCAGCTGATCGGCGGCACCTGGTACGGCGGCGAAATGAAGAAAGGCATGTTCTCGATGATGAACTACCTGCTGCCGCTGAAAGGCATCGCCTCGATGCACTGCTCGGCCAACGTGGGCGAGAAAGGCGACGTGGCGGTATTCTTCGGCCTGTCCGGCACCGGCAAGACCACCCTCTCCACCGATCCTAAGCGTCAGCTGATCGGCGATGACGAGCACGGCTGGGACGACGACGGCGTGTTCAACTTCGAAGGCGGCTGCTACGCCAAGACCATCAAGCTGTCTGAAGAAGCCGAGCCGGACATCTACCACGCCATCAAACGCGATGCGCTGCTGGAAAACGTCACCGTGTTGGCCGACGGCAGCATCGACTTCAACGACGGTTCGAAAACCGAGAATACCCGCGTTTCTTACCCGATCTACCATATCCAGAACATCGTCAAGCCGGTGTCCAAGGCGGGTCACGCCACCAAGGTGATCTTCCTGACCGCCGACGCCTTCGGCGTGCTGCCGCCGGTATCGCGCCTGACCGCCAACCAGACTCAGTACCACTTCCTGTCCGGCTTCACCGCCAAACTGGCAGGCACCGAGCGCGGCGTGACCGAGCCGACGCCAACCTTCTCCGCCTGCTTCGGCGCCGCATTCCTGTCACTGCACCCGACGCAGTACGCGGAAGTACTGGTGAAACGCATGCAGGCCGCCGGCGCCCAGGCTTACCTGGTCAATACCGGCTGGAACGGCACCGGCAAACGCATCTCGATCAAAGATACGCGCGGCATCATCGACGCCATCCTGAGCGGTGAAATCGACAAGGCGGAAACCGTTACCCTGCCTATCTTCGATCTGGCGATGCCGACCGCGCTGCCGGGCGTGAACCCGGAGATCCTCGATCCGCGCAACACCTATGCCAGCCTCGAGCAGTGGCAGGAAAAAGCGCAGGATCTGGCCGAGCGCTTCATCACCAACTTCGACAAATACACCGACACGCCTGCGGGTGCCGCGCTGGTCAGCGCCGGCCCGAAGCTGTAATTCGGTAGCGTTACCTCTTCAGCTAAGGCGCGGATCCCGCGCCTTTTTTTATTTCAATTGATTGCTTTTTAAGCAGCAGGACGAGAGAATAAGTCAATGCAATCATTGATAGCAAAGGAGGTTTCAATGGCTACTATCACCGTCAGAAATCTGGACGACGAAATCAAAGAGCTGCTGCGTATCTCAGCGGCGAAAAACGGCCATTCCATGGAAGAGGAAGCGCGCATGATCCTGAAACAGGCGCTGGTCAAAAAGCCGCCGCGCTATGGATTGGGTACCTGGATGCATCAGCACTTCGCCGAATTCGGCGGCGTTGAGCTGGAGATCCCACCGCGTGACGCCGTGCCGCCACGCATCGTCACCTTTGATGATGAAGATGACAACGCATGATCATTATCGACACCAACGTCATTTCAGAAACGCTGCGTCCCAGCCCGTACTACAACGTCATTAACTGGCTAAATGAAAAGGACAATGACGAGCTCTATCTCAGCGCCATTGTCCTCGCCGAACTGTTCAGCGGCGTGGCCTGCATGCCTGACGGCAAGCGCCAGCGGGATCTCAAGCTGAAATTGGCGGACGCCATTGAATTGAAGTTCGAGGGGCAGATATTGCCGTTTGATGGGCTGTGCGCGATGCAATACGCGGAATTGACGGCAAGGAATCGGCTGCTGGGTAAAGCGATGAGCGTGCCCGATACCCAAATCGCCGCCACCTGCCTGCATTACGGCGCCGCCTTGGCCACCCGCAATACCAAAGGCTTCCTCCACTGCGGCATCGAATTAATCGATCCGTGGCAGGCGCCGACCGGCCGCCGGTTGCATGAGGATGCGGCGGAATACTACGTGATGAGCAGAAAGTCCTGACGGGGCCGCAGCGGCGCGGCCCACATCAGAGGTCAGGCGGTTTCCCTGGCCGTTTGATGGCCGTTGGTCGACTCTTTTTTCTCCATCGGCAACGGAATATAAGCGCGGATCAATAGCCCGCCGCGCTCGCTGGTGCCGATATCCAGTTCGCCGTCATGCGCGTCGATAATACGCTGCACGATCGCCAGCCCCAGGCCGGTGCCGCTGGTGCTGCGCGCGCTGTCACCGCGTACGAACGGCTGCAGCAGGTGCTTCAACTCGTCCGGCTTGATGCCCGGGCCGTCATCTTCCACCTGGAACCAGCCGCGCTGCAGCTCACGGCCGCTGCTGACTTTGATCCAGCCGTTGCCGTAACGCGCCGCGTTCACCACCATATTCACCGCCGCCCGTTTAATCGACAGCGGATGTACGTTCATCATCAGCTCGCCCGGCGACAGCGCGGTTTCAATCACCCGCTCATAGCCGCTCTCGGCCGCGACCACTTCGCCTAAAATGGCGTTCAGATCGCTGCTTTCGGTCGGCATTTCCTGCCCGGTGCGCAGATAATCGATGAACTGCTCGATGATGGCGTTGCACTCTTCGATGTCTTTATTGATCGACTCGGCCAGATAGCCATCTTCGGCGCTCATCATCTCCGTCGCCAGGCGGATGCGCGTCAACGGCGTACGCAGATCGTGGCTGACCCCGGCCATCAGCAACGTACGGTCATCCGCCAGCTGTTTGACGCCCGACGCCATCTGATTGAATGCGCGAGTCACCGACCGCACTTCGGAAGCGCCATACTCGCGCAGCGGCGGCGGAATAATGCCCTTGCCCACCTGTAGCGCCGCATGTTCCAGCTCCACCAGCGGGCGGTTTTGAATACGAATAAACAGCCAGGCGCCGCCGATCGCGAGCAGCATAATCGCCAGCGTATAGCGGAACAGCGGCGAGAAATCGCCCTGGTGGATTTCCGTCAGCGGCACGCGCACCCAGATATCGGGCTGCAGCCAGGTTTTCAGCCACACCACCGGGGAGTTCTTGTTCACCTCCACCCGCACATCGGTCGGCCCGCCGAGCTGCTGCGCCATCTGCTGGCTGAGGAACTGGTAGTGTTGCGCCCAGCGCAGGCCGCTCTCCTCCGCCGCCGAGTTGGTGTAGAGAGAGATGCCCAGTTCGCGGTAGATCTCACGGCGGAACGCCGGCGGCACCTCCAGCAGCGTGCCGTCCTCCAGCTGCAGCCGATCGGTCATCAGCATACGCACTTCGTAGGCCAATACCTTGTTGAACTGCTGCAGGCTGGGCAGGATGGCGAAGTTCAGCACCACCAGATAGGTCGTCACCAGGCTGACAAACAGCAAGGTGACGATCAACAACAGGGTTCGGGCAAACGAGCTACGCGGTGAAAAGCGCAATCGCCTCATGCCTTACTGCCGTCCGGGACGAAGACGTAGCCGAGACCCCACACGGTCTGGATATAACGCGGATGCGCCGGATCTTCTTCAACCATACGGCGCAGACGAGAGATCTGCACGTCGATGGAGCGTTCCATGGCGCTGTATTCGCGGCCACGCGCCAGGTTCATCAACTTATCGCGCGACAGCGGTTCACGCGGGTGGCTGACCAGCGCCTTCAGTACCGCGAACTCGCCGCTGGTCAACGGCATCGGCTCGTCTTCGCGGAACATCTCGCGGGTGCCGAGGTTCAGTTTGAATTTGCCGAAAGCGATCACCGCTTCTTCCTGCGAAGGCGCGCCCGGCAGTTCGTTCGCCTGACGGCGCAGCACCGCGCGGATACGAGCCAACAGCTCACGCGGGTTGAACGGTTTAGGAATGTAGTCGTCGGCGCCGATTTCCAGGCCCACGATGCGATCGACCTCTTCGCCTTTCGCGGTGACCATAATGATCGGCATCGGGTTGCTCTGGCTGCGCAGGCGGCGGCAGATGGATAGGCCGTCTTCGCCCGGCAACATCAGATCGAGCACCATCAAATGGAAGGATTCACGAGTCAGCAAGCGATCCATTTGCTCAGCGTTGGCAACGCTGCGAACCTGGAAGCCCTGCTCGGTTAAATAACGTTCTAAAAGCGCGCGCAGGCGCATGTCATCATCGACAACCAGGATCTTATGATTCTCTTGCATGGTATTACTCCCAAAGGCTTTATTGCCTGACTCGAATATTGTTAGAAAACCTTGCCATTTGAGACAGCGTTTAATGGTATGTATTCTAGACGAAATTGTTACAAAGCTTATTCTTTTCCCCATTTATCAACAATTTTCAGTGAATGTCGACGGGGGTTCGTCAAAATTTCGCCCTTTATCGGCGCAATGTGGGGCGACGGCCCAATTTTGTGCAATTTCGCCACCGGGAAGCGCCCGGTGGCGTTCAGCTGTCGGGTCAGGAAGTTTGCAAGAAACGCGCCAGCTGCCTACGCAGCTGCCGGTTCTCTTGCTGTAGCGCATCAACTCGATCGAGCAGCGTCAGCGCCATGGCGATCCCCGGCCAGTCCAGATCCAGCTCCGCCCGCAGCCTGCGTGCGCGCTGCAGATGGCTCAGCGCCGGATAATCAAACTCCCAGCGCGGCTGCGCCGGCTCCAGCGGCACGATAACGCCCAGGCCGACGATCTCGACCAGCTCGTCCTCTGAAATCTCCACCCTCTGACACAATTCCACCACGGTGAAAGTGATCTCTTTTTTCATCATCTGCTTTACTCCCATTCCGCGCGCGGGTTGAACGCCGCCTGTTCAGCCAGTTCCCGCCACAGGGCGCTGGCCTTCTCGTTCGGCTTCGGCGGCATCACCACCTTGAGAATAACGTACAGGTCACCGGGCTCTTTCTTGCCCGCCAACCCTTTGCCTTTGACCCGCAGCCGTTTGCCGCTCTGGCTGCCGGCCGGCACGGTCAGCGCGATTTTGCCGGTCAGCGTCGGCACCTCAATGCTGGCGCCGAGCGCCGCTTCCCACGGAGCGAGCGGCGCCACGATGCTCAGGTTGTGGCCGTCTATCTCAAACAGCGGGTGCGGCGCGAGGCGGATAACCAGATACAGGTCGCCGTTCTGGCCGCCGCCCACGCCGGCAACGCCCTGCCCCTTGAGGCGAATGCGCTCGCCGTCGCCCACGCCGGCCGGAATTTTCACGTTCAGCGTCTTGCTGGCTTCGCTTACCTGCCGCCCCAGTTCGTCGTACACCGGCAGCTTGTAGGAAATCTCGCGGCTTTGACCATGCAGCGTTTCCTCGAGGAACAGCGGCACCTCCATCTCCAGATCCTGGCCACGGAAGCCATGCCCGCCGTGCGAATGCGCAGAGGAACGGTGCCCGCCCGCCGCCCGCCCGCCGAACATGCTCTCGAAGAAGTCGGAGAAGTCTTGCGCGTCGGCACCGCCGCCGTGCCATGAGGCGCTCTGCTGATAGCCGCCGTGATCGCCGCGCGCCTGGCGGCCAAAGTTCGGATCGTTGCGATGCAGCCGGATCTGATCGTACTCGGCGCGGCGCTCGTCGTCCTTCAGTACCTCATAGGCTTCGGCCAGTTCCTTGAACTTGCTCTCGGCGTCGTCTTCAGTGCTCACGTCAGGGTGATATTTACGCGCCAGCCGGCGGTAGGCCGTTTTGATGGTTTTCAGATCGGCGTTGGGCTCAACGCCCATCGTGGCGTAGTAATCTTTAAATTCCATGCGGTAATACCTTCAATGTGTTGGGTTGTGCGCCAAAATTCCTTGTCTCTCTCGCCAGATATCCTCCTTTCGTCACATTCCTTTTCCGCTATCGCTAAGCATACTCCCGATTGTTAAAAGCTGCGCAAACTGAATAAAAACCGTGCGACAAGGCGCAGGCCCGCGCGCCATTTTTAAAGCCCTGCGCATTCACGTACACTGTGGCGGTGGCCCCATAAAGATAAATCACGATGAGAACTCAACTGATAACCCGTGAAGGGTATGACAAGCTCAAACAAGAGCTGGATTACCTCTGGCGCGAAGAACGCCCCGAGGTGACCAAGAAAGTGACCTGGGCCGCCAGCCTGGGCGACAGAAGCGAAAACGCCGACTACCAATACAACAAGAAGCGGCTGCGCGAGATCGATCGCCGCGTCCGCTATCTGACCAAATGCCTGGAGCAGTTGAAGATCGTCGATTACTCCCCGCAGCAGGAAGGCAAAGTGTTCTTCGGGGCCTGGGTGGAGGTAGAAAATGACGACGGCGAGATCAAACGTTTTCGCATCGTCGGCTACGACGAGATTTTCGGCCGCAAGGATTACATTTCCATCGATGCGCCGATGGCGCGCGCCCTGCTGAAAAAAGAGGTCGGGGACGTCGCCACCGTCAATACCCCGCTGGGCGAGGCGCAGTGGTACGTTAACGAGATAAACTACCCGAAGTAAGCTTTCAGCTTTTTCCGAACCGCCGCCAACGCCGCCGCCTGAGCTGTTCTCCACGCCGCGGCCGCGCGGCGGCGGCCCGCTCCGCTGGCATTTTCCGCGATCAATCCGTATAACTGTCCCCTGTTTATTCACCGTTCTCAATACAGATACCAGACCTATGAATGACCCACTGAGCCGCATTATTGCAACAGAACTGCAGGCCCGGCCGGAGCAAGTCGACTCCGCCATCCGTCTGCTGGATGAAGGTAATACCGTGCCCTTTATTGCACGCTATCGTAAGGAAGTCACCGGGGGCCTGGACGACACCCAACTGCGCCAGCTGGAAACCCGCCTGGGTTATCTGCGTGAACTGGAAGATCGTCGTCAGACCATCCTGAAGTCGATCGATGAACAGGGCAAACTGACCGAACAACTGGCGGGGGCGATCAACGCCACGCTGAGCAAGACCGAACTCGAAGACCTCTACCTGCCGTACAAACCCAAGCGCCGCACCCGTGGCCAGATCGCCATCGAAGCTGGTCTGGAACCGCTGGCTGACACGCTGTGGCAGGATCCGCAACAGCAGCCGGAACAGCTGGCTGAACGCTACGTCGACGCCGAGAAGGGCGTGGCGGACGTGAAAGCCGCCCTCGACGGCGCGCGCTATATCCTGATGGAGCGCTTCGCCGAAGACGCCGCGCTGCTGGCCAAGGTGCGCGACTACCTGTGGAAAAACGCCCATCTGGTCTCCAAAGTGGTCGAGGGCAAGGAAGACGAAGGTGCCAAGTTCCGCGACTACTTCGATCACCACGAACCGATTTCCCAGGTGCCTTCGCACCGCGCGCTGGCGATGTTCCGCGGCCGCAACGAAGGCGTGCTGCAGCTGGCGCTGAACGCCGATCCGCAGTTTGAGGAAGCGCCGCGCGAAAGCCAGGCGGAGCTGATCATCATCAATCACCTCAATCTGCGCCTGAACAACGCTCCGGCCGACGCCTGGCGCAAGGCGGTGGTCAACTGGACCTGGCGCATCAAGGTGTTGCTGCACCTGGAAACCGAGCTGATGGGCACGGTGCGCGAACGCGCGGAGGATGAAGCGATCAACGTCTTCGCCCGCAACATGCATGATCTGTTGATGGCCGCGCCGGCCGGCATGCGCGCCACCATGGGCCTCGATCCGGGCCTGCGCACCGGGGTGAAAGTCGCCGTGGTCGACGCGACCGGCAAACTGGTGGCCACCGACACCGTCTATCCGCACACCGGGCAAGCGGCCAAAGCCGCCGCCATCGTCGCGGCGCTGTGCATCAAACACAACGTGGAGCTGGTGGCGATCGGCAACGGCACCGCTTCGCGTGAAACCGAGCGTTTCTATCTCGACCTGCAAAAGCAGTTCAGCGACGTCCGGGCGCAGAAAGTGATCGTCAGCGAAGCGGGCGCGTCGGTGTATTCCGCGTCCGAACTGGCGGCGCAGGAGTTCCCGGATCTCGACGTGTCGCTGCGCGGCGCGGTGTCCATCGCCCGTCGTCTGCAGGATCCGCTGGCGGAGCTGGTGAAGATCGACCCGAAATCCATCGGCGTCGGCCAGTATCAGCACGACGTCAGCCAGAGCCAGCTGGCGAAAAAGCTGGACTCGGTGGTGGAAGACTGCGTGAACGCCGTCGGCGTCGATCTGAACACCGCTTCGGTGCCGTTGCTGACCCGCGTGGCCGGCCTGACGCGCATGATGGCGCAGAATATCGTCAACTGGCGCGACGAGAACGGCCGCTTCAGCAACCGTGAACAGTTGCTGAAAGTCAGCCGTTTGGGGCCGAAAGCGTTCGAACAGTGCGCCGGCTTCCTGCGCATCAACCACGGCGACAACCCGCTGGATGCCTCTACCGTCCACCCGGAAGCCTACCCGGTGGTGCAGCGCATTCTGGCCGCCACCGAGCAGGCGCTGCAGGATCTGATGGGCAACGCCTCGGCGGTGCGCAGCCTGAAAGCGGTCGATTTCACCGACGACAAGTTCGGCGTGCCGACGGTCACCGACATTCTGAAAGAGCTGGAGAAGCCGGGCCGCGACCCGCGTCCGGAGTTCAAAACCGCCACCTTTGCCGAAGGCGTGGAAACCCTCAACGATCTGCAGCCGGGCATGATCCTGGAAGGGTCGGTGACCAACGTCACCAACTTCGGCGCCTTCGTGGATATCGGCGTGCATCAGGACGGCCTGGTGCACATCTCCTCGCTGGCGGACAAGTTCGTCGAAGATCCGCACACCGTGGTGAAAGCCGGTGACATCGTCAAAGTGAAGGTGATGGAAGTCGATCTGCAACGCAAACGCATCGCGCTGAGCATGCGTCTGGATGAGCAACCGGGCGAAGGCTCGCCGCGCCGCGGCGGCAACGCGCCGGCACAGGCGCGCGACAACGCCAACCGTTCGGCGGGCGGCAACAAGGCCAAACCGCGCAATGCGGCGCCGGCCGGCAACAGCGCCATGGGCGACGCGCTGGCGGCGGCTTTCGGCAAGAAACGCTAAGTCAGACCAACAGGGCGGAGCCTGCTCCGCCCTTTCCAATGAAGAAAACTTGCGGCATTTTTGACCCGTCTCAATAAACCATCATCTTTTTATTTCCCGTTCTTGTGTGACCGTCCTCCCATTATTCAGCCAGCAAAAATCCCTTCTGCAGCCGTTTATTAACAACTCCGTTAACACGCATTTTTCATCTCGCGAATTGTGAGAGAAACACAAATGGTTACCGCTCGCATTACGGCGGAATAATGTTATTGAATTGCCTTTCACCAGAAATAAAAAAGGAAAAAACGCCATCGCCATTTGCAAACGAGAAAACCTGGCTACAAATACGTAACTGATTTAACTCGCCATTCTCATTTGCCGCTGCGTAAAAGCGGTGGTAAAACGGGGATTATCAAGGGGGCCAGCCAAAAAGCGGCCGCCGCCAAAATAATTGGTTACAATACCCTTACTTTTTGTATTGAACGCGATAATGATAATTACTATTATTTTCGCTCACTTTATTGCATGACCTTATGGATGAATACCGCCGACGGCGTGGTATTTTCGCCGGCAACGTCCAATTATCATCAGCCCGATGCTCATCGGCACCCGGAAGGTTAATGACATGCAGCTTCAACCTAAACGCACATATAAGATTGTCGGCTTTTCCAGCGAGATTGCGCCGGCCTACCGCCAGAAACTGTTATCGCTCGGCATGCTGCCCGGCTCTTCGTTCGACGTGGTGCGCGTCGCGCCGCTGGGCGATCCGATAGAAATTAAAACCCGCCGCGTCAGCCTGGTGCTGCGCAGGAAGGATTTGGCGCTGCTGCAGCTCGACGGCCAGCCCTGAGCCGGCGCGCCCTCCGTTTGCCGGTGCGCCTTTGCGCCGGCGCTGTTCTCCTTGAAGACGACACGCAGAACTATGAAAAAACTCACCATCGGCTTAATCGGCAACCCGAACTCCGGCAAAACCACGCTGTTCAACCAACTGACCGGCGCGCGCCAGCGGGTCGGCAACTGGGCGGGCGTGACGGTCGAACGCAAGGAAGGCCATTTCACCACCCCGCAGTCCGACGTGCGGCTGGTCGATTTGCCCGGCACCTACTCCCTGACCACCATTTCGGAGCAGACGTCGCTCGATGAGCAGATCGCCTGCCACTACATTTTGAGCGGCGACGCCGATCTGCTGATCAACGTGGTGGATGCCTCCAACCTGGAACGCAACCTCTACCTGACGCTGCAGCTGCTGGAGCTGGGCATTCCCTGCATCGTGGCGCTCAACATGCTCGACATCGCCAAAAGCCAGCATATCGATATCGACGTCGCCGCCCTGTCGGCGCGCCTCGGTTGCCCGGTAGTGCCGATGGTCTCCACCCGCGCCGACGGCATCGGCGTGCTGAAACAAATGATCGACAATCATCGCATCAACGAACAGCAGGCGCTGGTGAACTACCCGCCGCTGCTGCTGAAAGAGGTCGCCACGCTGAGCGACGCCATGCCGCAAACGCTGCCGGCGGCGCAGCGCCGCTGGCTGGCGCTGCAGATGCTGGAGGGCGACATCTACAGCCATCGTCTGGCCGGCCCCGCCGTGGCGCGGCTGCCAGCGGCCATTCAGGCGCTGCAACAGCAGCAGCAGGAGGACCCGGCGCTGGTGATCGCCGACGCGCGCTACCAGTCCATCGCCGCCCTGTGCGACGCGGTCAGCAACTCGCAGCAGGCGATGCCCAACCGCCTGACCGACATGCTGGATAAAGTGATCCTCAACCGCTGGCTGGGCGTACCGATCTTCCTGCTGGTGATGTACCTGATGTTCCTGCTGGCGATCAATATCGGCGGCGCGCTGCAGCCGATCTTCGATATCGGCTCGGCGGCGATCTTCATTCAGGGCATTCAGTGGCTCGGCTATACCCTGCACTTCCCCGACTGGCTGACCGTCTTCCTGGCGCAGGGCGTCGGCGGCGGCATCAACACCGTGCTGCCGCTGGTGCCGCAGATCGGCATGATGTACCTGTTCCTGTCGTTCCTGGAAGACTCCGGCTACATGGCGCGCGCGGCGTTCGTGATGGATCGCCTGATGCAGGCGCTCGGGCTGCCGGGCAAATCCTTCGTGCCGCTGATCGTCGGCTTCGGCTGCAACGTGCCGTCCATCATGGGTGCCCGTACGCTGGACGCCCAACGCGAACGCCTGATCACCATCATGATGGCGCCGTTCATGTCCTGCGGCGCCCGTCTGGCGATCTTCGCAGTGTTCGCCGCCGCGTTCTTCGGCCAGGACGGCGCCGGCGTGGTGTTCTCGCTGTATATGCTCGGCATCGCGGTGGCGATCCTGACCGGCCTGGTGCTGAAATACACCCTCATGCGCGGCGAAGCCTCGCCGTTCGTGATGGAGCTGCCGGTCTACCACGTGCCGCACCTGAAAAGCCTGCTGCTGCAAACCTGGCAGCGGCTGAAAGGCTTCGTGTTGCGCGCCGGCAAGGTGATCGTGGTCGCCAGCATGTTTATCGGCGGCCTGAACAGTTTCTCGTTCAGCGGCAAAACGGTCGACAACATCAACGACTCCGCGCTGGCTTCGGTCTCCAAGGTGCTGACGCCGCTGCTGCAGCCGATGGGCGTCCACAGCGATAACTGGCAGGCCACCGTCGGCCTGGTGACCGGCGCGATGGCGAAAGAAGTGGTGGTCGGCACGCTGAACACGCTGTACACCGCCGAGCATATTAACAAAGAGGCGTTCGACGCCGCCAACTTCAACCTGCTCGACGAGCTGGGCGGCGCGCTGCAGGAAACCTGGGACGGCCTGAAAAACACCTTCAGCCTGAGCGTGCTCTCCAACCCGATCGAAGCCAGCAAGGGCGACGGCGAGATGGGCGTCGGCTCGATGGGGGTAATGAGCAGCAAATTCGGCTCAGGCATCTCCGCCTACAGCTACCTGATCTTCGTGCTGCTGTATGTCCCTTGCGTCTCGGTGATGGGCGCCATCGCCCGTGAATCGAGCCGCGGCTGGATGACCTTCTCCATCCTGTGGGGACTGAACGTTGCCTATTCGCTGGCAACGCTGTTCTATCAGGCGGCCACCTTCAACCAACACCCGCAGTACAGCCTGACGGCGATCCTGGCGGTGGTGCTGGTAAACCTGCTGGTGCTGTTTGGCCTGCGCCGGGCGCGCAGCCGCGTCACGGTTCGCTTGGGCAACGCCACGCCGGCGGCCTGCTGTCAGGGCGCCAAAGGGAGCTGCCACTGATGGCCGGGCTGCTGCAGGTGCGCGATGCGTTGGCGCTGCGCGGCAGCGCCCAGGCGCAGCAGCTCAGCCAATCGCTGGCGACGCCGCTGCCGCTGGTGCAGGCGATGCTGGACCGTTTGACGGCGATGGGGAAAGTGGAACGCATCGAACAGGATGGCGGCGCCTGTCTGAGCGGCGGCTGCAAAAGCTGCCCGCAGGGCCAGGGGTGCAGCACGGTGTTCTACCGGCTGAAGGCCTAACGTTCAGGGGCGCCGCTGCGGGCGCCCCTGAACGTTCAAGGCTTATTGCTTGTCTTTGTAAACTTCGGCGATGGCGCTGAATTTACCGTGTTCGCGGCCTGCCAGGATCACGTAGTATTGACCGCCCTTTTCGTCCGCCAGTTTGGACAGCTCTTCCTTGGCATCCATCGGCGACGTGGTTTCCGCCGTGGTGGTGACGGTGCCGATCTTCTCGTATTTACCCGGATTCTTATCCAGATCTTCCTTGGTCAGCAGGGTTGCCGCCATGGAGCCGAAAGACACCGAACCCAGCACTGCCGCTGCAATAATCATCTTCAATGATTTCATGACACTAACCTCTCAATGGATAATTTATCTGTTATGAAAGCCGTCCTGGATCCATGCGTAGTACTGCAGGCTGCCGCGACATCCTCAGGCCTCGTTGCTTTCCCTGACGGGGCCTGTTTCCCAGAGACGAAACGCCAAAATGAAAATCGCCGCACGCGGTCTTTTCATTTTGCAGCCAACGCATTGACTCACTAAGTATTGAACAGCTTTGTCTTTTATCCACCCGGCAACGTTTTTTTTCGCGCTCTATTGTGCGTTTTCACGCTGCATTCAATGTGCTGCAATAAACGCTTCGATCATCGTCACAAATTCATCGGGATGAGAGATAAACGGCGCATGGGCGGCTTTGGCCACGATCTGTGACGTGGAGTTCGGCCAGGCGGCGTCGAGCAGCTCGGCGACCTTGCGCGGCACCAGCCCGTCCAGATAGCCATAGATCCGCAGCAGCGGCAGATCCAGCTCCGCCAGCGGCGCGCGCAGATCGGCAGTGCGCAGGATCTCCAGCCCACCGTTCAATACTTCGACGCTCGGCGTCGGCTGGTTGAGCACCACCGCTTTCAGCTGGCGCGCATCCTGACGCGCGCTCTCGGTGCCCAGCGTCTGCAGCGCCAGAAAACGCTCGACGGTGCGCTGGAAATCCAGGCTTAGCTGGTGCTGGAAACCGCTCAGCACATCCGGACGGATCCCCGGCCACGCATCGCGGGCGGCAAAGCACGGCGAGGAGGCCACGGTGATAAGCCCGCTGACCCGCTGCGGCTGCATCAGCGCCGCCTGGCTGGCCACCAGCCCGCCGAGCGACCAGCCGAGCCACCAGGCCTGCGGCGGGGCGGCCGCCAGCACGATTTCCGTCATCTGCGCCAGCGACAGGGCGCCGACCCCCTGGCTGCGGCCGTACCCCGGCAGATCGACCAGGTGCAGGCGAAAATGCGGCGTCAGCCGCGCCTGAATGCAACTCCACACTTCGGCGTTCAACCCCCAGCCGTGCAGCAGCACAAGATCGCGTTCGCCTTCACCTATTGTTTGCCAGTACAGCGCTGTCATTGGTTATTGTCCTTTCATGCTTACCCGTCTCGGAGACGCTATGCTATCAATCCGCAGCCGCTGTTGGCTATGCCGACAGCCATTGAGCCTGATGCGTCATGGCCTCTGCAGCTGCTGCCTGCGTCACCTGCCGGCCAGACCGCCGTGTTGCCCGCGCTGCGGGCTGCCCGCCGGGGAGACGCGCACGCCCTGCGGCCGCTGCCTGCAACGGCCACCGCCCTGGCAACGGCTGGTGTTCGTCGGCGACTACGTGACGCCGCTCAGCCTGCTGGTAAAAAGGTTCAAGTTCCACCGCGCGCCCGAGCTGGCGCCGGCGCTGGCGCGCCTGATGCTGTTGCGCTGGCAGCAGGCGCGCGCAGAGCAGTATCTGAACAGACCCGACCTGATTTTGGCGGTACCCTTGCATGCAACACGCTGCTGGCGCCGTGGCTATAACCAGAGCGATCTGCTGGCCCGGCCGCTGGCGCGCTGGTTGGGTTGCGCCTACCGGCCCGCCGCCTTGCGCCGGGTGCGCAAAACCGCCCTGCAACAGCGGCTGAGCGCCTCTGCCCGCAGACGCAATCTGCAGCGCGCGTTCGTCTGTACCGTGCCGGTCGCCGGCCGGCATATCGCCCTGGTGGATGACGTGGTGACCACCGGCAGCACCGTCTCGGCGATCGCGGCGCTGCTGCGGCGGCAAGGCGCCGCCTCGGTGCAGATATGGTGCGTTTGCCGCACGTTGTAGTGCCACGGCAATGGGCGTATTATAACCGACTATAGAAGTCAACTATTGAGCTAATGCTATGATCCGTATAACAGATGCTGCACAGGAACACTTTGCCAAACTGCTGGCAAATCAAGAAGAAGGCACCCAAATCCGCGTATTCGTGATCAACCCGGGCACGCCGACGGCCGAATGCGGTGTCTCTTATTGCCCGCCGGACGCGGTAGAAGCGACGGATACCGAACTGAAGTTCGACAAACTGTCCGCCTATGTCGATGAACTGAGCGCGCCGTATCTGGAAGACGCCGAAATCGACTTCGTGACCGACCAGCTGGGTTCTCAGCTGACGCTGAAGGCGCCGAACGCCAAGATGCGCAAGGTCGATGACGACGCGCCGCTGATGGAACGCGTGGAATACGTGCTGCAGTCGCAGATCAACCCACAGCTGGCGGGCCACGGCGGCCGCGTAACGCTGATGGAGATCACCGACGACAACATGGCTATTCTGCAGTTCGGCGGCGGTTGCAACGGCTGTTCGATGGTCGACGTCACGCTGAAAGAAGGCATCGAGAAAGAGCTGCTGCAGAAGTTCCCGGAGCTGAAAGGCGTGCGTGATTTGACCGAGCACCAGCGCGGCGAGCACTCCTACTACTGATACCCTTCTTACTTGAAGTTGCAGCGTTGTTGGCCGCATGCGCGCACCCCAGTCACTTACTTAAGTAAGTTCCTGGGGATTTACGCACTTGCCGCCTAGCTGCAACGCCAATTAATTCGGGTATCCGTCATTTGGATGGGACTAAAGTTCTCGTCCTTTGACCTAATACAACGACACCTCATCGTCACCCCACCGACACCTTACGTCGGCGCTTGTCCAAATCCTTCAGCAGCCGGTTTATCCGCGGGTCGGCGAACATATCTTCCAGCGTTTGAGTCAGCTTGCGCCGCCAGTTAGGATACTGATCGCTGGTGCCGGGGATGTTGACCGGATCGGCCATGTCCAGCCAGTCTTCCGGCTGCAGGCCAAGCAAGGCGCTGGCGCTGTCGGCGACATAACGCTGCAGGCCGCGGTTGAGCAGCGGGCTCATGCCGAGCAGCGCCGCCTTCTTGCCCACCTTCTGCGGCACGCAGCCATAACGATGCAATCCATCCAGCAGCCCCTGCTTGGCGCGTTCCCGATCGGCGAACAGCGCCCGCAGGATTTCCGCATCCGGGTAGAGACCCAGCCGGTTGCCGAGCGTCAGATCGTCGCTTTGCCAGTAGCCGCGCAGCGTCGGCAGATCGTGAGTGGTGATGGTCGCCATCGCCTGCACCGGATAGGCCTGCGGCGCGCGGAAATGGTGTTCGCCGTCGCTTTCGAAATAGAGCACTTTGTAGGAATAGACGCCGCTGTCGCGCAGCTTGCCGACGATTTCCACCGGCACCGTACCGAGATCCTCGCCGATCACCATGCAGCGATGGCGCTGGCTTTCCAGCGCCAGCACCGCCAGCAGATCGTCCACCGGGTATTTGACGTAGGCGCCGCGATCGGCGGTTTCACCATACGGGATCCACCACAGCCGCAGCAGCGCCATGACGTGATCGATACGCAGCGCGCCACAGCTGGTCATGTTGGCGCGCAAAAGATCGATGAACGGCTGATACCCGCGCGCCGCCATCACGTGCGGATCCATCGGCGGCAGGCCCCAGTTTTGCCCCAGCGGGCCCAGAATATCCGGCGGTGCCCCGACCGACGCTTTCAGGCAGTACAGCTCGCGGTCACACCAGGTTTCCGCCCCGCCTTCCGCCACCCCGACCGCCAGATCGCGATACAGGCCGATCGGCATCTGCTGCTGCCTGCTCTGGTCAAAACACTGCGCGAACTGGGTGGCCGCCAGCCACTGCAGCCACAGGTAAAAACGAACCGTTTCCTGGTGTTCAGCGCAGAACTGCCGCACCGCTTCGCTATCCCCCTGCCGATAACGTTCGGGCCAGGCCGGCCAGCCCCACTGGCTGATGTCATCCGCCGCCAAATGGGCATGCAGCGCGTCGAAGGCCGCCTGCCGGTACAGGCTGTCGCCGCCGTCCGTCACGAATTGCTCGAACGCCTGACGCTGCGCGTCGTTTGGCTTGCGCGCCTGAAATACCGGAAACGCCAGCTTCAGCGCCGCCAGTTTCAGCTGCATCACGGCGGTGTAATCCACCCACTCCGCAGCGCGCGCCTTGGCCAGCTGTTTCTGCGTCGCCGGCTTCTGCCACCAGCGCTGCGCCGCGTCGCTGCGCTGGAAATCCTCCACCGCGTTGACGTCGATATACGCCAGGTTCAGCCAGCGGCGCGACGAGGGGCTGTAAGGGCTGGCGCTCTCCGGGTTGGCGGGGTACAGCGCATGGATCGGGTTGAGGCCGACGAAAGCGCCACCGCGTTTCCCCACCTCTTCCACCATCAGGCGCAGATCGCCGAAATCGCCGATGCCCCAGTTGCGATCGGAGCGCAGCGTGTACAGCTGAACGCAGGCGCCCCACAGCTTTTTGCCGGTCAACAAGGCGTCCGGCTCGAAGCAGCGCCTCGGCGCGACGATCACTCGGCATGACCACTGCCGTGCGCCCTGGCTCAACGTCAATTGGTGGTAACCCGCCGGCAGCTCACCGGGCAGCGTCAGGGTCTTGCGCGCGCCGACGCGCCCCTGCAGGCATTCGCCGTCTTCACGCTGCAGCGCCCACAGGTATTCGCCTTCGCCCGTCGGCGTCAGCGCCAACGGCGCGCCCTGATAGAACACCTTGACCGCCGGTAACGGCGGCGGCGCGGTATCCTGCACCGCATCATCGGGCCACTTCATGGCCGCCAGCAGCTTGCGCTTGGTCTGCGGCTCAATCGCCTGCCGTTTGCCGTGAGCATTGATGAAATCGGCAGCGATCCCCGCCTGCGCTGCCGCCTGATCGATACGCTTGCGATCCATTCGCTCTCCTTAACGTTTGGCTTGCCAGATGCGCTGCTGGTAATCGCGGATCGAGCGATCCGAGCTGAACATGCCGACGCGCGCGGTGTTAAGGATAGTCCGCCGCGTCCACTCGTCCCGATCGCGATACAGCTCATCGACCCGGCGCTGCGCCTGGCAGTACGAGGCAAAGTCCGCCAGCACCAGATAGGGATCGCCGCCTTCCAGCAGGCTGTGCAGCATCATGTCGAATGCGTGCTTGTCGCCGTGGCTGAAAGCGCCGCTCGCCAGCTCGTCCAAAATCGCCTTCAGGTGCTTGTCCTTCTTGCGGTAGCTGAGCGGATCGTAGCCCTTCGCCACTATTGCCTTCACCTGCTCCACGGTATTGCCGAAGATAAAGATGTTGTCTTCGCCCACCTGCTCGGCGATTTCGACGTTGGCGCCGTCCAGCGTGCCGACCGTCAGCGCGCCGTTCAGCGCCAGTTTCATGTTGCCGGTGCCGGAGGCCTCTTTACCGGCGGTGGAGATCTGCTCGGAGATATCCGCCGCCGGGATCATCAGTTCGGCCACCGACACGCGGTAGTCCGGGATAAACGCCACTTTCAGGCGATCCTTCACCAGCGGATCGTTGTTGATCTTCTCGGCCGCCTGATTGATGGCGTAGATGATGTTCTTCGCCAGGTAGTAGCCCGGCGCCGCCTTGGCGCCGAACAGGAACACGCGCGGCACGATGTCCAGATTCGGGTTGTCGCGCAGCTGGCGATACAGCGACAGGATGTGCAGCAGATTCAGGTGCTGGCGTTTGTACTCGTGCAAGCGTTTGATCTGCACGTCGAAGATTGCGTCCGGATCGAGCTTCAGCCCCATCACGCCGTGCACGTACTGAGCCAGCGCCACCTTGTTGTCGCGTTTGATCTGCTGATAACGCTGGCGGAACGCCGCGTCGTCGGCGAATTTCTCCAGCCCGCGCAGCGCGTCAAGATCGCCCGCCCACTCCACCTTCAGCGTCTCGTCGATCAAGCCTGACAGCGCCGGGTTGCACTGTTTCAGCCAACGCCGCGGCGTGATGCCGTTGGTGACGTTATGGAATTTGTTCGGCCACAGCTGGTGATATTCCGGGAACAGATCCTTCACCACCAGATCCGAATGCAGCTGCGCCACGCCGTTGACCGCAAAGCCGCTGACCACGCACAGGTTGGCCATGCGCACCTGCTTGTCATGGTGCACCGCCAGCTTGGCCCACATCGCCTCGTCGCCCGGCCAGTGCTTATCCACCAATTTTTTAAACCTGGCGTTGATCTGTTTGATGATGGAGAAATGGCGCGGCAGCAAGCTGCGCACCAATTTTTCATCCCAGCGCTCCAGCGCTTCCGGCATCAGAGTGTGGTTGGTGTAGGCGAAGGTGTTGCTGGTGATCGCCCAGGCCGCCTCCCACTCCAGCTGGTGCTCGTCCAGCAGAATGCGCAGCATTTCCGGAATGGCGATGGTCGGGTGGGTGTCGTTCAGCTGGATCACTTCATACTTCGGCAGTTCTTCAATCTTGCGGCCGGCCTGATGGTGCTTGCGCAAAATGTCCGCCACCGAGCAGGCGCACTGGAAATACTGCTGCATCAAGCGCAGGCGCTTGCCGGCCTGATGGTTGTCGTTCGGGTAGAGCACCTTGGTCAGCTTGTCGGCTTCTACGCCCTGCTTCTCAGCCTGCAGGAATTTGCCGTCGTTGAAATCGCTCAGGTTGAACGGATGCTGATGGGTCGCCTGCCACAGACGCAGCGGCTGCGCCACGCCGTTGCGATACCCCAGCACCGGCAGGTCCCAGGCTTCGCCGCGCAGGGTGAAGGCCGGGCGCCACAATTCGCGGCCGTCGGCCTGCTTCTCCAGCTTGCCGCCGATGCCCACGTCCACCGCTAATGCGGCGTTGTGGCGGAACCACGGATAGCTCTCGCGTTGCCAGTTATCCGGCGCCTCTTGCTGTTGCCCACCCTGGAACGACTGGCGGAACAGCCCGTACTGGTAGTTCAGCCCATAGCCGGTGGCCGGTTGTTCCACCGTCGCCATCGAGTCGAGGAAACAGGCCGCCAAACGCCCCAGCCCGCCGTTGCCCAACGCCGGATCGGTTTCCTGCTCCAGCAGATCCGCCAGCTTGACGTTCTGCTCGGCCAGCGCCTGCTCGACGGTGTCGTACCAGCCCAGGTTGATCAGGTTGTTCGCCGTCAACCGGCCGATCAGAAACTCCATCGAGATGTAGTTCACGTGACGCAGCGGTTTGGCGCTTTTGCGCGGCGCCGGCTGTGCGGCCAGTTGCTCGGCCAGCGCCGCACTGACGGCTTCCCACCATTGATGTTGCGTCATTTGCTGCGCGGAACTGAGGCCGAACCGTTGCCACTGACGGGCGAGCGCCGCCAGAAAAGCATCCTTCTTGAGCGTAGGCTGTGACATAAGGAAAACTCTCTATCCAGTAAGTGGGTCAAATTGCCGCTATCGTGCCGGTGAGAAAGCCTGACGGCATCATCCCGCCTGGGGATTAGCTGGGGAGGAGGATTGGGGCGTAGCTGGAATTGTGATCTCAGGCACTTTTTGACTCCCTTGCAACGATGCAAAAAAGCCCGCCAACGCGTGCGGCGAGCACTGAGAACGTTAACCATGACGTTAGCACCAGTATTCGCGCTGCTGAAGTTTTGTCCATGGCCGGAAATGCGATCCACAACCGTATCGCCGTACTCCGACGCCAAACGTAAAAAAGTGTGATCGATAGCAACTTAACTCCAAGCCGATGCGGAAGCTTGTTGCAATACGTTTAGGGTTGGCAGAAGTTAGGGGGAGCTATTAATTACGAACCATAAAATAATTAGCGCCACTCCAATCCCGGCGGGAACCGCGATTTATATCCTGGAATACTATGCTGATCCCATCAAAACTGAGCCGCCCGGTACGGCTGCAAAATACCGTGATCCGCGATCGCCTGCTGGCCAAACTGGCCAGCGCGGGCAACTATCGTCTGACACTGGTCAATTGCCCGGCGGGATACGGGAAAACCACGCTGATCGCCCAATGGGCGGCCGGCAAGGCCGATCTGGGCTGGTATTCCCTGGATGAGAGCGACAACCAGCCGGAGCGTTTCGCCAGCTACCTGATCGCGGCGCTGCAGCAGGCCAGCGGCGGCCGCTGCGTCAAGAGCGAGGCGCTGAGCCAGAAGCACCAGTACGCCAGCCTGTCTGCGCTGTTCGCCCAGCTGTTTATCGAGCTGGCCGACTGGCATCAACCGCTGTACCTGGTGATCGACGACTATCACCTGATCACCAACGACGCCATTCACGAAGCCATGCGCTTTTTCCTGCGCCATCAGCCGGAAAACCTGACGCTGATCCTGCTCTCGCGCACCCTGCCGCCGCTCGGCATCGCCAACCTGCGGGTGCGCGATCAGCTGCTGGAAATGGGCACGCAGCAGCTGGCGTTCACCCATCAGGAAGCCAAACAGTTCTTCGATTGCCGCCTGGCGGCGCCGATGGAACAGCAGGACAGCAGCCGCCTGTGCGACGAAGTCGAAGGCTGGGCCACCGCGCTGCAGCTGATCGCGCTGTCGGCCCGCCAATCCGCCTCCTCGGCCCAACTGTCGGCCAAGCGGCTGGCGGGGCTGAACGCCAGCCATCTGTCCGACTATCTGGTGGACGAAGTGCTGGATCACGTCGATGCCGATGCGCGCGCCTTCCTGCTGCGCTGTTCGGTGCTGCGCTCAATGAACGATGCGCTGATCGTGCGGCTGACCGGCGAAGACAACGGCCAGCAGCGGCTGGAGGAGCTGGAGCGCCAGGGGCTGTTTATCCACCGCATGGACGACACCGGCGAATGGTTCAACTTCCACCCGCTGTTCGCCTCTTTCCTGCGCCAGCGTTGCCAGTGGGAACTGGCGCTGGAGCTGCCGGGGTTGCACCGCGCCGCCGCCGAAGGCTGGCTGGCGCTGGGGTATCCGGCGGAGGCCATTCACCACGCGCTGGCGGCCAGCGACGTCAGCATGCTGCGCGATATCCTGCTGCAACACGCCTGGTCGCTGTTCCACCACAGCGAACTGGCCTTGCTGGAGGAGTGCCTCAACGCGCTGCCGTATGAGCGCCTGATCCAAAACCCCAAGCTGGCGCTGCTGCAGGCCTGGCTGGCGCAGAGCCAGCACCGCTACAGCGAAGTCAACACTCTGCTGGAGCGCGCCGAGCGCACCATGCGCGAACAGAAAATCGAGATAGACCAAACGCTGCACGCCGAGTTCGACGCCTTGCGCGCCCAGGTGGCGATCAACGCCGGCAAACCGGAAGAAGCCGAGCGGCTAGCGACCGAAGCGTTGAAATTCCTGCCGCTGTCCAGCTACTACAGCCGCATCGTCGCCACCTCGGTGACCGGCGAAGTGCACCACTGCAAGGGCGAACTGGCGCGCGCGCTGCCGATGATGCAGCAGACCGAGCAGATGGCGCGTCGTCATCAGGCGAACCATTACGCGCTCTGGGCGCTGCTGCAGCAAAGCGAAATCCTTATCGCCCAAGGCTTCCTGCAGGCCGCTTACGAAACCCAGGATAAGGCGTTCGAACTGATCCGCGAGCAGCACCTGGAACAGCTGCCGATGCACGAATTCCTGTTGCGCATCCGCGCCCAGATCCTGTGGTCATGGTCGCGCTTGGACGAAGCGGAAGACGCGGCGCGAGCCGGGCTGAAAATTCTGGCCAACTACCAACCGCAGCAGCAACTGCAGTGCATCGCCATGTTGGCCAAATGCTCGCTGGCGCGCGGCGATCTGGACAATGCCAATACCCATCTGCAGCGCTGCGAAACCCTGCTGCACGGCGCCCACTATCATCGCGACTGGCTGACCAACACCGACAAGTCGCGGGTGATCCACTGGCAGATGACCGGCGACACCGCCGCCGCCGCCCAGTGGCTGCGCCACACCGAAAAGCCCGGCATGGCGGACAACCACTTCACGCAGGGGCAATGGCGCAACATCGCGCGAGTGCAGATCCTGCTCGGCCAGTATGAAGAGGCCGGCGTGGTGCTGGATGAACTGAACGAAAATGCCCGCCGCCTGCGGCTGGTGAGCGATCTCAACCGTAATCTGCTGCTCAGCAACCAGCTCTACTGGCTGCAAGAGCGCAAGGGCGAAGCGCAGCAGGCGCTGATCGAAGCGCTGTCGCTGGCCAACCGCACCGGCTTTATCAGCCACTTCGTCATCGAAGGCGAAGCGATGGCGCAGCAGCTGCGCCAGCTGATCCAGCTCAACACGCTGCCGGAGCTGGAACAGCATCGCGCCCAGCGCATCCTGCGCGACATCAACCAGCATCATCGGCACAAGTTCGCGCATTTCGACGAGAACTTCGTCGATAAGCTGCTGACCCATCCGCAGGTGCCGGAACTGATCCGCACCAGTCCGTTGACCCAACGCGAATGGCAGGTACTGGGGCTGATCTATTCCGGTTACAGCAACGACCAGATCGCCGGTGAGTTGGATGTAGCGGCCACCACCATCAAGACCCATATCCGCAATCTGTACCAGAAGCTGGGCGTGGCCCATCGCCAGGAAGCGGTGCAGCAAGCGCAGCAGCTGCTGAAGATGATGGGGTACGGCGCCTGATAGTCAGCGCTGGCCGTAATAAGCGCCGGCGCCATGT
Source organism: Serratia sp. X10 (assembly GCF_017811775.1). Classification (NCBI taxonomy): domain Bacteria; kingdom Pseudomonadati; phylum Pseudomonadota; class Gammaproteobacteria; order Enterobacterales; family Yersiniaceae; genus Serratia; species Serratia sp. X10. The sequence goes on from NZ_JAEIOH010000008.1 coordinate 82,906, forward strand.
TTGCGGCTGAAATGTTTCGCCGACAGGTGTTCATCGATCCGGCGCAGGCCAGGGTTAATGCCCCGGCTGATCCACGCCATCTTAGCCACCTCCTCGAGCACCACCGCGTTATGCACCGCCTCATCCGGCGAGCAGCCCCAACTAAACGGGCCATGCTGATACGCCAGAATACCGGGAATGTGCAACGGCTCGCGCCCGCACAGGGTTTCGATAATCACCCGACCGGTGTTCAATTCATATTCCCGCGCCACCTCTTCCGCCGTCAGCGCGCGGGTGCAAGGAATGTCGCCGGAAAAATAGTCGGCATGGGTGGTGCCGAACGCCGGTATCGCCTCACCCGCCTGGGCCCAGGCGGTGGCGTGAGTGGAATGCGTATGCACGACGCCGCCGAGTTGTGGGAATGCCCGGTACAGCGCCAGATGCGTCGGCGTATCGGATGAAGGCCGCAGTTGTCCCTCAACAACCTCCCCTCGCGCATTCACCACCACCATATCTTCCGCCCGCATCGTTTCATAAGGCACGCCGCTGGGTTTTATCACCATCAGATCGCTGGCCCGATCGATGCCGCTGACATTCCCCCAGGTATAGGTCACCAGCCCGTGCTCAGGCAGCGCCATATTGGCTTTGTAGACCTGCCATTTCAGTTGTTCCAGCATGTTAGCTCCCTATTTCCAACCCGGCCTCTGCCATGCGTTCAACCACCCAGGCACGCGCCTCCCGCACCGCCTGCAGCGGGTCGGGCGCCTTCTCGCTCCACATTTCGAGCAGATAGGGGCCGCGATAGCCGCTCGCAAGCAGCGTTTCGAAGCAGCGGGTGAAATCGACCACGCCCTCGCCGAACGGCACGTTCTTAAACTCTCCCGGCCGCGTATCCTTAACGTGCACCGCCACGATATGCCCGCGTCCGGCTACGAGCTCCATCTGTACATCGTTGTCCCAGGCAGACAAATTGCCGATGTCCGGGTACAGCTGAAACCATGGGTTATTCAGGTAGTGGGCATAGCCCAGCGCCTTGCTGACCGAATTCATCAGCGGATAGTCCATGATTTCCATCGCCAACATGACCTGAGCGCGGCTGGCCATCTCCACCGCCTGCGCCAATCCGGCGCGGAACCGGGCGCGGGTCTGCGCAGTAGACTGCTGGTAATAAACGTCATACCCGGCCAGTTGGATCACCCGGATGCCGGTATCCTGCGCCAGCCGAATAGCCTTGCGCAGGATTTCCAGCCCCTGTTCCCGCACCGCGTCGTCTTCGCTGCCCAACGGAAAACGCCGGTGGGCGCTGAGGCACAGTGAAGGCACCCGCACGCCGCTCGCTGCAACGGCGTTGACCAACGCGAGCCGCTGTTCGGCGCTCCAGTCCAGCCGCGCCAGACGGCCGTCGCTTTCATCGATCGACATTTCAACGAAATCGAATCCCAACTCCCCCGCCAGTTGCAAGCGCGTCAGCCAGTCCTCACCCGGCGGCAACGCTTTCTCGTAGATGCCCAACGGTACGGATTTTTGCAACATAACCGCTCCTCAGCCCCACAGTTGGGCGATGACGCGTTTAAATTCCCGCGCCGCCGCGACCGGATCGGCGGCATCGCGAATGCTGCGCCCGGCGATAAAGACATGGATGGGAATGCCCCGGAACAGAGGCAAATCCGCCAATGACAATCCGCCGGTAACCGTCACCTTGAAACCCATCTCGTTCAGGCGATGAACCGCGCGGATATCGTCATCGCTCCAGGCGACGCCCGCCGCCTGCGCGTCACGGCTGCGGTGATACACCACCTGACCAATACCCGCCTCACGCCACGCCTGCGCCTGTTCCCAGGTCCAAAATCCCGTCAGTTCGATCTGCACGTCGCCACCGAACTCATGCGCCACCTGCAGCGCGCCCTTGGCCGTATTGATGTCAGCGCAGCAGATCACCGTGATCCAGTCGGCGTGCGCCTCGAAGCACATCCGCGCCAAAATTTGCCCCGCATCGGCGATTTTCGCGTCCGCCAACACGATGCGATCCGGATACAGCGCTTTCAGATCGCGCACGGCCCGTACGCCTTCCGCCACACACAAAATAGTGCCGACCTCAATGATGTCGACTTCGGCCGCGATCAGGCGCGTCGTATTGTAAGCCGCGGCCATGGACAGGTTATCCAGCGCCACTTGCAGCATCGGTAAATGCGTTTTCATTGCATGTCTCCTTCAATTCGCCGCCGCCGCGGACGTTTTTTCGATCAACGCCAGTACCTCGCTCGCGCGGCGACAGGCCCGCAAGCGATCGAAGTTCGCCTCATCTTCGAACAGGTTCACTACCTGCATGATGCCCACCTCCTGATGCGTTTTGGCGTCCACCGCCGCCATGGTGATCAAGATGTCTATCGGATCGTTGTCCTCATCGCCGAAGCACACCGGCGTTTTCAAGGTGACCAAGGCGAAGCCGGTTTTCAGCACCCCTTCCTCTGGCCGACCGTGCGGCATCGCCAGGCCCGGCGCCAACACGAAGTAAGGGCCGTGCCGTTCGACGCCGGCCAGAATGGCGTCGAAATAGCGAGGCTCCACCACGCCGGCGGCCACCAGCAGATCGACCCCCAGCCGCACCGCCTGCCGCCAGTCGGCAGCCTCCGCCTGCAGGTGAATAGCGTTGTTCTGCGCCAACGAATCGCTCAGTTTCATGACTCGCTCCTCACTGCTTCAAATCTTGCGGAAAATGCGCGCCGATGACTTCCATCAGCTTCGGACCGAAGTCGGCCGCCGAGAGCATATTGCGCACCCCGACCACGTATTTGTTGCCGCTGACGACGATCTCATCCGCGACATGGGTGGAAGCGATGATGATGTCAGCCCCGCTCAACTCGGATTTGTATTCCCCCACCGCACAGCTGTTGACCGAATGATCCACGCCTTGCTGCGTTAAAAATTGGTCGACTTTCATTTTCATGATCATGGAACTGCCTTGTCCGCAACCGCACACCGCCAGGATTCGTACCGTCATAATCTGCACTCCTATTAACGTGACGCTGGTTCAACCGATTGTTTTTCAGCATCTTCCTCCGCGCGCAGGGTGCGCCCGGCGAAGAACATGTACAGCAGCGCGATGGCGATCACCACGCCCATAAACCACAGGCCGAGGCTCAGCCCTTGCATCAGCGGCGGCGCCAGAATCGACCAGTCCGCCATTCCCATCCAGGCGCTCAGCCCGGTCAGCTTGATGGCCCACACGCAGCCCAAGATCTCTATCATCCCCATCACCAGGCAGATCTTCATCGCCGCGCGCCAGCCGCCAAAGTGGTTAGCGAACACGCCGATGGTGGCGTTAGAGAAGAACATGGGAATGAAACCGGGAATGATCATGATGGAAGCGCCGCACGCCAGGAGGATGCCGACGGCGATCAGTTGGCCGATAGTGCCCCACATAAAGCCCCACACCACGGCGTTGGGCGCGAAGCTATAGATGGCGGCGCAGTCGATGGCCAGTACCGCACCGGGGATCAGGCGTTGGGAAATCCCGTTGAAGGCCTCGGTCAATTCGGCGACGAACATGCGCACGCCCTGCACGATGATGAAAATCGCCACCGCGAACATCAGCCCGGTTTGCAGGATATAGATGCTCCAGTGGGTTTTACCGGCCATCGCCTGCAGGGTATCCAGGCCGAACGAGCAAAGAATGATGCCGAAGAACAGCGTCATCACGATGGCGGTGGAAACGATGTTGTCATGGAAAATGTTCAGCCACCCGGGCAGCTTCAAATCTTCCACGCTGTCCTCTTTTTTACCGAGATACGGCGCTGCCTTATACGCCAGCCACGAAGCGAACTGCTGTTGGTGCCCAATGGAGAAACCGCTGTTTTCCGTCACCGCCTGCGTCGGTTTGAACATCATGTTGGACGTGATGCCCCAATACAGTGAAGCCAACAGCGCGCTGCACAATACCGTTGTCCACATGCCGTAGCCCAGAATGTAGAAAAATACCGCGATCAACCCCACCTGCTGAAACATGATATGGCCGGTAAGCATGATGGTGCGGATGCCGGTAATGCGCCTCAACAACACGTAGAGTATGTTCAGCGCCAGCGCCAGCAAGACCGCGTAGCCGACCCAGCTATAGGCCTCCCCCATCCGATCGATGGTGGCCATCATCGAGGCATAGGTATCTGAAATCGCCCCGTTGATGCCGTACACCTCGGACAGCTTCGCCACCACCGGTTTGAACGTGCCGGTCAGGATGCCGGAACCGGCTTGCAGCAACATGAAACCGATAATGGTTTTGATCGTGCCTTTGATAATGACCGCCGCGCTTTTGCGCAGCAACGTGTAACCCAGCAGCGTAACCAGCCCCAACAGCAGCGGCGCATTGGTCATCACCTGGTTAAAAAAGACGGTGAAGATGGTGTAAAGAGTTTCCATACGGCTCTCCCGAAAAGGTTGGCATGCAGGTAACGCCTTCACCATACCAATCACAAGAAATCACAAAAAGATCATAAATGATTATTTGTGAACAACCTCGCAAGTTAAAAATCAATTCCACTAACATTCAATGAATTAGACGGCTTACATTTTATTACTCATTGAATTTAATAGCAGTTAATCAAACAAAAAGGAGATAAAAGGACGGCGCAGCACGTAAATCCGGCGGTGTTAACGTGTATTTCTAACGTTGTCAGTTGAAAAAAACGGTGCTAGATTCGATCAAAACAAATCACATAAAATCTTTAAATGATTATTTGTGATTGCATTATCACCGCTAACGAGGAACGACCCATGAGTAAAGTCAACGACATCACCCGCGAATCCTGGATATTGAACACCTTTCCCGAATGGGGCACCTGGCTGAACGAAGAGATAGAGCAGGAGAACGTTGCGCCCGGCACCTTCGCCATGTGGTGGCTGGGCTGTACCGGCATCTGGCTAAAATCCGAAGAAAGCGCCAATCTGTGCGTCGACTTTTGGTGCGGCACCGGCAAGCAGAGCCACGGCAACCCACTGATGAAAACCGGCCACCAAATGCAGCGAATGGCAGGGGTGCGCAAGCTGCAGCCTAACCTGCGCACAACCCCATTCGTACTGGATCCCTTCGCGATTACCCAGCTCGACGCCGTCTTGGCCACGCACGACCACAACGATCACATCGATGTGAACGTCGCCGCGGCGGTGTTGCAAAATTGCGCCGCCACCGTTCCGTTTATCGGGCCGCAAAGCTGCGTGGATATCTGGATTGGTTGGGGTGTGCCGCCTGAGCGCTGCATCACCGTCAAACCTGGCGACGTGATAAAAATCAAAGACATTGAAATTCATGCGCTGGACGCCTTCGATCGCACGGCGCTCATTACACTGCCGGTGGAACAAAAAGCGGCGGGCGTTCTGCCGGACGGCATGGACCTGCGGGCGGTCAACTACCTGTTCAAAACGCCGGGCGGCAACCTTTATCACAGCGGCGATTCCCACTACTCCAACTATTACGCCAAGCACGGCAACGATCATCAGATCGATGTCGCCCTCGGTTCCTACGGCGAGAACCCGCGCGGCATTACCGACAAGATGACCAGCGCCGACATCTTGCGCATGGCGGAATCGCTGAACGCCAAGGTCGTTATCCCCTTCCACCATGACATATGGTCGAATTTCCAGGCGGATCCGCAGGAAATTCGCGTGCTGTGGGAAATGAAGAAAGACCGGCTCAAATACGGTTTCAAACCGTTTATCTGGCAGGTTGGCGGCAAGTTCATCTGGCCGCAGGATAAAGACAATCTGGAGTACCACTACCCGCGCGGTTTCGATGATTGCTTCACCCTCGAACCCGACCTGCCCTTCAAGTCTTTCTTGTAATCAACCGGTATTGCATACGGATGCGCGCTTTTGAACGGGAATGATTCAAATCGTCAAACGGCGCGCATATAATCATAGGCAACGACGTTTTCTCTCTCCGACGGAGCCCGCATGACAGAGTCCCAACGCCACAACGCCATTCTCGATCTCTTGCAGCGCAAGGGGCAAATCTCCGTGGCGGACGTCATCGCGGCGTTTGACATCTCTCCGGCCACCGCGCGCCGGGACATCAACAAACTGAATGAAATCGGCAAATTGCGCAAAGTGCGCAACGGCGCCGAAGCCACACAGACTCCGCGTCCGGCCTGGACGCCGCTCAATATCCACCAAACCCAGCACCTGGACGAAAAAATGCGTATTGCGGCGGCCGCGGCACAGCTCTGTCAGCCGGGTGAAAGCGTGGTGATCAATTGCGGCTCCACCGCATTTCTGTTGGGCCGTGAAATTTGCGGCAAGCCGGTTCAGGTGATCACCAATTATCTGCCGCTGGCCAATTACCTGATCGAGCAGGAACACGACAGCGTGGTGATCATGGGAGGCCAGTACAACAAAACCCAGTCGATTACGCTGGCGCCCCAGGACGGCGACGCCACCCTGTACGCCGGGCACTGGATGTTCACCAGCGGTATCGGCCTCACCGCTGACGGCCTGTATAAAACCGATATGCTGACCGCGATGGCGGAACAGAAGATGCTCAACTACGTCGGTAAACTGGTGGTGCTGGTCGACAGCAGCAAAGTCGGCCAACGCGCCGGCATGCTGTTCAGCCGCACCGAGCAAATCGCCATGGTGATCACCGGCCGCGCCGCCGATTCGGCGATCGTTGAGCAACTGCGTCAACAAGGGGTAGAAGTGCTGCTGGTGTGAGAAAACCACAAGCTTGCTCTGGTCTTAAACGCCGCAGAGTTGGTTACAATAGCGGCGTCCCCCAATAATGAGGCAGTCAGCAGTATGGAACAGTTCGAAGCGATCAACGTTGAACAGGCTTACACCCGCTGGAAAGAGGGCAGCGCTGCCCTGGTCGACATCCGCGATCCGCAAAGTTTTGAAGCCGGGCATACGCCGGGCGCCTTTCACCTCACCAACGCCACCCTGTCGGCCTTTATGCAACAAAACGACTTCGAGCGGCCGGTGATGGTGATGTGCTACCACGGCAACAGCAGCCGCAGCGCGGCGCAATACCTGCTGCACCAGGGGTTCGACGCGGTCTACAGTATCGACGGCGGCTTCGAGGCCTGGGCCCGTCAGTATCCGCAAGACGTGGAAACCTCAGCCTGATCCCCGCCGCCCGCCGTGCGTCGGCGGGCTTCCCCTGCGTTTTTATGCGCGTTTTCGCGGGTTTTTCGCAGATCCGTTTGCCAGCGCTCAGGATTTCGACGTTATAATCGGCCGTCAGGGTCGCCGGCGCGCAAGCGGCGGCCAAAATCATTCACTTACGACGGAAGAGCAATGGTTAGAGTAATCGCCGTATCCAACCCGCGCCTGGCGCTGGCCTTTGTCGACTATATGGCGACCCAGGGCATCCGGCTTGAGCTGCGCAACAGCGGCGAGGCGGCGGAAATCTGGCTGGCCGACGAAGGTCACCTCGAGCAGGTGCAACACGAGCTGCAGCAGTTTCTGGTCGATCCGCTCAACCGCCGTTATCAGGCCGCCAGCTGGCAGACCGGCCATACCGACGCCGGCCTGCACTATCAGAGCGAATCCTACCTGCACACCCTGCGCAGCAAAGCCGGGCCGCTGACGCTCGGCGTGATGGTGCTGTGCATCGCGGTCTACATCCTGATGCAGGCGCTCGGCGACGATACCGTGATGTACTGGCTCTCCTGGCCGCAGGACAGCAGCCAATACACCCAACTGTGGCGCTGGATCAGCCATGCGTTCCTGCATTTCTCCCTGCTGCATATCCTGTTTAACCTGATGTGGTGGTGGTATCTCGGCGGCCAGATGGAAAAACGCCTCGGCGCCGGCAAGCTGTTCGTGCTGGCGGTGGTGTCGGCGTTCTTCAGCGGCTGGGCGCAATCGCTGTTCAGCGGCGCGCTGTTCGGCGGGCTGTCGGGCGTGGTCTATGCGCTGATGGGCTATGTCTGGCTGTCGGGCGAACGTGCGCCGGAGCGCGGCCTGATGCTGCCGCGCGGCCTGATGGTGTTCTCGGTGCTGTGGCTGGTGGCCGGATATTTCGATATTTTAGGAATGTCGATCGCCAACGCGGCACACGTAGCCGGTTTAGTGTTAGGGTTATTGATGGCATTTTGGGATACGCGTCATCGCGCACACAACGAACAATAACAGCCGGGAGCTATGCCCAGCGGGCATAGCGGGCGTTTTAGGGGATTATCGTGAAGCAAACACAGCGTCATGACGCAATTATCGAGCTGGTGCGCCTGCAGGGTTACGTCAGCACGGAAGAGCTGGTCGAACATTTTGACGTCAGCCCGCAAACGATTCGCCGCGATTTGAATGACCTGGCCGACCAGAACAAGATCCAGCGTCACCACGGCGGCGCGGCGCTGCCTTCCAGCTCGGTCAACGCTGCCTATAACGATCGCAAGGTGATGTGGTCGGAAGAGAAAGCCCGCATCGCGCAGCGCGTCGCCAGCCAGATCCCGGACGGCGCTACGCTGTTCATCGATATCGGCACCACGCCGGAGGCGGTGGCCCATGCGCTGATGAACCACAAGAACCTGCGCGTGGTCACCAACAACCTTAACGTCGCCACCCTGCTGACCGCCAAAGAAGACTTCCGCCTGATCCTGGCCGGCGGCGAAGTGCGCACCCGCGACGGCGGCATCATGGGCGAAGCCACCCTGGACTTCATCTCCCAATTCCGCCTCGATTACGGCATTCTCGGCATCAGCGGCATCGATATGGACGGCTCGCTGCTCGAATTCGACTATCACGAAGTGCGCACCAAACGCGCGATTATCGAAAATTCCCGCTGCGTGATGCTGGTGACCGACCACTCCAAATTCGGCCGCAACGCCATGGTCAACCTGGGCAACATGAACCTGATCGACTACCTGTTTACCGACCAGCTGCCGCCGCCGAGCGTAATGAAAATCATCGAACAGTACGACGTGCAGCTGGAGCTGTGCTGATTCGGCCTTAACCGGCGGGGCGCGCCGCCGCCCCGTTTCATCCCTTTAGCCCCCCTCACCGATAGCCGTTTGCGCGCCCGCGCCATATCCATATTATTTGTGTGACTATCATCACCAAACTGTTACCTCTATCACGCCTAAATGTTTTTGTTTGGTTAAGTCTTGGCTTGCTTGTTGGTTTTTGATTACAATCATGAGCGAAAACGAACATGAAAGAGCTATTTCGAACATCTGGAGGAAGATGACGTGGAAACCAAAGACTTGATCGTTATCGGTGGCGGCATCAACGGTGCCGGCATCGCGGCGGATGCTGCCGGGCGCGGGCTGTCGGTACTGCTACTGGAAGCGCAAGACTTGGCCTGTGCTACGTCTTCCGCCAGTTCCAAACTGATCCACGGTGGCCTGCGCTACCTGGAACACTACGAATTCCGTCTGGTGAGCGAAGCGCTGGCCGAACGTGAAGTGCTGCTGAAACTGGCGCCGCACATCGCGTTCCCGATGCGTTTCCGCCTGCCGCACCAGCCGCATCTGCGTCCGGCCTGGATGATCCGTATCGGCCTGTTCCTGTACGATCACCTGGGCAAACGCACCAGCCTGCCGGGCAGCAAGGGGTTGCGCTTTGGACCAGAGTCGGTGCTGAAGCCTGAGCTGAAGCGCGGTTTCGAATATTCCGACTGCTGGGTCGACGATGCTCGCCTGGTGGTGCTGAACGCGCAGGAAGTGGAAAAACGCGGCGGCGAAGTGCGCACCCGCACCAAAGTGACCCGCGCATGGCGCGAAAACGGCCTGTGGATGGTGGAAGCGGTCGATATCGACAGCGGTAAAACCTTCACCTGGCGCGCCAAAGGCTTGGTGAACGCCACCGGCCCGTGGGTGAAAAACTTCTTCGACGACGGCCTGAAGCTGAAATCGCCTTACGGCATCCGTCTGATCAAAGGCAGCCACATCGTGGTGCCGCGCGTGCACGATCAGCCGCAGTCTTACATTCTGCAGAACGAAGACCACCGCATCGTGTTCGTGATCCCGTGGAATGACGAGTTCTCCATCATCGGCACCACCGACGTAGAGTACAAAGGCGATCCGAAAGACGTGAAGATCGACGAGAACGAAATCGCTTATCTGCTGAAAGTGTACAACGACCACTTCAAGAAGCAGCTGGGCCGCGACGACATCGTCTGGACTTACTCCGGCGTGCGTCCGCTGTGCGACGACGAATCCGATTCACCGCAGGCGATCACCCGCGATTACACACTGGACGTGCACGACGAGCAAGGCAAGGCGCCGCTGCTGTCGGTCTTCGGCGGCAAGCTGACCACCTACCGCAAGCTGGCCGAACATGCGATGGAAAAACTGGCCCACTACTACCCAGGCTGCGGCCCGGCGTGGACCAAAAACGCCACGCTGCCGGGCGGTGACATCGACGGCGACCGCGACAGCTACGCGGCCAAACTGCGCCGTGCGCACGGCTGGCTGCCGGAAGCCCTGGCGCGCCGCTATGCCCGCACCTACGGCAGCCAGAGCGAGCTGATCCTGGCCGGCGCCAACGGCCTCGCCGATCTGGGCGAAGATTTCGGCCACGGTCTGTATGAAGCCGAACTGCGCTACCTGACCGAGAAAGAGTGGGTCGTGGAGCTGGACGACGCTATCTGGCGCCGCACCAAGCTCGGCATGTGGCTGGACGAAGCGCAGCAGGCGCGCGTGAAAGCCTGGCTGGCGGAACACGCGAAAACGAAAGCGCTGTCGCTGGCTTCCTGAGCCGCAGCGTAACGAAAAAGGGCCGGTTATCCGGCCCTTTACTTTTTTCCTGCCCCGCTTTACAGCTTCACCGGCTTAATGTGCCAAATTTCATCCGCATATTCCTGAATGGTGCGATCGGATGAGAAGTAACCCATATTGGCGATATTCAGCACCGCGCGCCGCGTCCACTCGTCCTGATTGAGATACACCTCGTCCACCTTGTCCTGCGTGTCCACATAGCTGCGGTAATCTGCCAACAGCTGATAGTGGTCGCCGAGGTTCACCAGCGAGTCGAACAAATTGCCATAGCGCTTCGGCTCCTCCGGGCTGAACACCCCGGTGGCGATCTGCGTCAGCGCCTGATGCAGCTCCGGGTCCTGCTCATAGTACTGGCGCGGGTTGTAACCGTTGCGGCGCAGTTCCTCGACCTGCTCGGCGGTATTGCCGAAGATAAAGATGTTCTCCTCCCCCACGTGCTCGCGCATCTCGACGTTGGCGCCGTCCAGCGTGCCGATGGTCAGCGCGCCGTTCAGCGCGAACTTCATATTGCTGGTGCCCGAGGCTTCGGTGCCCGCCAGCGAGATCTGTTCCGACAGATCCGCCGCCGGGATGATGATCTGCGCCAGGCTGACGCCGTAGTTCGGAATGAACACCACCTTAAGCTGGGTATGCACGCGCGGATCGTTGTTGATCACTTTGGCCACGTCGTTGATCAGGCGGATGATCTGCTTGGCGGCATAGTAGGCCGAGGCCGCCTTGCCGGCGAAGATCACCACCCGCGGCACGCGCTCGAAATCAGGGTCAGCCAGCAAACGGTTATACAGCGTGATGACGTGCAACACGTTGAGCAACTGCCGTTTGTACTCGTGGATGCGTTTGATCTGCACGTCGAACAGCGCATCCGGGTTGACCACCACGTTGAGCGTTTTGGCGATGTACAGCGCCAGCCGCTCCTTGTTCTGCCGCTTGGCGCGCTGCACCGCCTGCAGGAAGCTCGGGTAATCGATGTTGGCCTTGATCTCGCTCAGCTGGCTGAGATCGGTGCGCCAGGTTTGGCCGATGCAGTCGTCCAGCACCGCCGCCAATGGCGGGTTGGCCAGCGCAAGCCAGCGACGCGGCGTCACCCCGTTGGTTTTGTTGCAGAAACGAGTCGGGAATAGCCGGGCGAAGTCGGCGAACAGCGACTGCACCATCAGTTCGGAATGCAGAGCGGAAACGCCGTTGACCTTGTGGCTGGCCACTACCGCCAGCCACGCCATGCGCACCCGACGGCCGTTGGTTTCGTCGATGACCGAGACCCGCGCCAGCAGATCGTTGTCGCCCGGCGCCACCTCCTGCACCATTTTGAGGAAGTGATCGTTGATCTCGAAAATCAGCTGCAGATGGCGCGGCAAGATGCGGCCGAGCATGTCCACCGGCCAGGTCTCCAGCGCCTCGCTCATCAGCGTGTGGTTAGTGTAGGAGAATACCTGCTCCACCACTTCCCAGGCGTCGAGCCACTTGAACTTGTGCTCGTCGATCAGCCGGTGCATCAGCTCCGGAATCGACAACACCGGGTGAGTGTCGTTGAGGTGAATGGCGATCTTGTCCGCCAGGTTGTCGAAGGTTTTGTGCATCAGCCAATGGCGATTGAGAATATCCTGCACCGTGGCCGACACCAGGAAATACTCTTGTCGCAAGCGCAATTCACGCCCGGAGGAGGTCGAATCGTCCGGATAGAGCACGCGCGACACGTTCTCCGAATGGTTTTTATCTTCCACCGCCGCGAAGTAATCGCCCTGATTGAACTTGCCGAGGTTGATCTCGTTACTGGCCTGCGCGCCCCACAACCGCAGCGTGTTGGTGGCGTCGGTGTCGAAACCGGGGATCACCTGATCGTAGGCGATGGCCACGATTTCTTCGGTCTCCAGCCAGCGCGCCTTGGCCCCCTCCTGCTGCACGCGGCCGCCGAAGCGCACCTTGTAGCGGGTGTTGTGGCGCGGAAACTCCCACGGATTGCCGTACTCCAGCCAGTAGTCCGGCGATTCCATCTGTTGGCCATTGACGATGTTCTGCTTGAACATGCCGTACTCATAGCGAATGCCGTAGCCGCGCCCTGGCAGCGCCAGCGTCGCCAGCGAGTCGAGGAAGCAGGCCGCCAGCCGGCCCAGACCGCCGTTGCCGAGCCCGGGGTCGTTCTCTTCCTCCAGCAGCTCCGCCAGGTTCAGCCCCATCTCGTTCAACGCGTTGTCGATGTCCTGATAAATGCCCATCGACAGCAGCGCGTTCGACAACGTGCGACCGATCAGAAACTCCATCGACAGGTAATACACCTGCCGCACGTCTTGAGACAGCTGGGCCCGGTTGGAGCGCAGCCAGCGCTCCACCATGCGATCGCGCACCGCGAACAGGACGGCGTTGAGCCAGTCGTGGCGGTTGGCGATCGCCGGATCCTTGCCGACGATAAACATCAGCTTATAGGCAATGGAATGTTTCAGCGCTTCCACACTGACCGTAGGTGAGGTGTAACTAAACGGTGAAGTCATGGCTTTTTAATCCCTTGTAGGGAGCCCAGCCATCCGCCGCGGAATAGCTGGCCCCGCTGAACATGGACGCGGCACGCCGCGCCCCGACAATCAACCCAAACGGCTGCCCGCCGCGCGTCAACCCGCGACGCGAAACGCGGGCTACAAGCGTTGATAAAGCGACAGATACTCTTTCGCCGCCACCGGCCAGCCGAAGTCCACGCTCATGGCGTGACGCTGAACGTGGCGCCAATGTTTCGGCCGGCTCCACAGCACCATGGCGCGGCGGATGGCGTTGCCCAGCGCGACGGCGTCGCAATCGTCGAACACGAATCCGCTGGCGGTGCCGTCGGCCAGGTTCTCCAGCGCGCAGTCCACCACCGTGTCCGCCAGTCCGCCGGTGCGGCGCACCAGCGGCAGCGTGCCGTATTTCAGGCCGTAGAGCTGCGTCAGGCCGCAGGGCTCGAAGCGGCTCGGCACCAGAATGACGTCGGCGCCGCCGATGATGCGGTGGGAGAAGGATTCGTGATAACCGATCTGCACGCCGACCTGCTCAGGGTAGTCGGCGGCGGCGGCCAGAAACGCCTGCTGCAGCACCGCGTCGCCGGCGCCCAGCAGCGCCAACTGCCCGCCCTGCGCCAGCAATTCGGGCAACGCCTGCAGCACCAGATCGAGGCCTTTCTGGCTGGTCAATCGGCTCACTACCGCGAACACCGGCAGCGATTCGTCCACCTTCAGCCCCATGGCCTTTTGCAGATGCAGCTTGTTTTTGACCTTGCTTTTCAGATCGTCGGCGTCATAGCGGGCGCTCAGCCGCGGGTCGTGGGCCGGATCCCAAATCTTGTCGTCCACGCCGTTGAGGATGCCGCTCAACCTGCCTTGCCGCTGCCGCTCCTGCAGCAGCCCCTCCATGCCGTAGCCGAACTCCGGCCGGGTGATCTCGCGCGCATACGTCGGGCTGACGGCGGTCACGTGGTCGGCATAAAACAGCCCGGCCTTGAGGAACGACATCTGGCCGTAGAATTCCAGGCCATAGACATCGTAAAACGACGCCGGCAGCCACAGCTCGGTCACGTGATGGGCGGAGAACAGCCCCTGATAGGCCAGGTTGTGCACGGTGAACACCGAACGCGCCGGGTGGCCGTTGGCGGCCAGATAGGCGCAGCTCAGGCCGGCATGCCAGTCGTGGGCGTGCACCAGTTGCGGACGCCAGTAGCGATCCAGCCCCTTGGCCAGCTCGCAGGCCATCCAGCCCAGCAGCGCAAAGCGCCGGTGGTTGTCGGGGTAGGCGTACATGGACTGATCGTGGTACGGGCTGCCCGGCCGGTCATACAGCCAGGGCGCGTCGATCAGGTAAATGCCCACGCCATGGTAGGTGCCGTAACGCAGGCCGACCCGGCCGGCGAACGAGTCTATCTCCGCCACCAGCACGGTGTCGGGTATGCCGTTGCGTACGTCAGGGAAAGCGGGCAATAGTACCCGAACATCGGCGCCTTCGGCGATTTGCGCCGCCGGCAGCGCGCCAACCACGTCTGCGAGTCCGCCCGTTTTCAGCAGGGGGAACATTTCAGAACATACGTGTAAGACCTGCATTATCACTCCTGAAAGTCGGCCGAAGGCCTCTGGATAAGAAATAAAGCAGGCTTGCCGCTGTTATGTGTGCCGCGTTGCGCAAGCCATCGAACCGTTCATCGGGCGGCAGGCTATCGTTCTGCCCCCACGTTAACTCACAATTTTGACAACATTTCGCGCGTCACCAGCACGATGCCGCCTTCCGAGCGATAGAAACGCTTGCTGTCCTCATCGGCGTTTTCCCCGATCACCATGCCCTCCGGAATATGGCACGCACGGTCGATGATGCAGCGCCGCAGGCGGCAGGAACGGCCGACGTTCACGTCCGGCAACAGTACGGTAGAGTCGATGGTGCAAAACGAGTTCACTCGCACGCGCGGGAACAGCACCGAATGCACCACCACCGACCCGGACACGATGCAGCCGCCGGACACCAGCGAATTCATGGTCATGCCATGGCTGCCGGAACGATCCTGCACGAACTTGGCCGGCGGCAGCGGCTCCATGTGGGTGCGGATCGGCCAGGCGCGGTCGTACATGTCCAGCTCCGGCGTCACCGACGCCAGATCGAGATTGGCGCGCCAGTAAGCGTCCAGCGTGCCCACGTCGCGCCAGTAAGGCGGCAAGTCGGGATTGGACGTCACGCAGGACAAGGTAAACGGATGCGCCCACGCCGCCTGCTGCGCGGTAATTTTCGGGATCAGATCCTTGCCGAAATCGTGGCTGGAGCCGGGGGTCGACATATCCTCTTCCAGCAGTTGGAACAGGTAGGCGGCATTAAAAATATAGATGCCCATGCTGGCCAGCGACATATCCGGGTTGCCCGGCATCGCCGGCGGATCGGCGGGCTTTTCCAGAAACTCGATGATGCGGTCGCTTTCATCCACCTTCATCACGCCGAATTCGCCGGCTTCGCTGCGCGGCACCGGCAGGCAAGCCACGGTGCACTGAGCGCCCTTCTCGACGTGGTCGATCAGCATGCGCGAATAATCCATCTTGTAGATGTGATCGCCCGCCAGGATCACCACGTATTCGGCCTCGTAGCGGCGGATGATATCCAGGTTCTGGTACACCGCGTCGGCGGTGCCCTTGTACCAATGCTCGGTGCTGAGGCGCTGCTGGGCCGGCAGCAGATCGACGAACTCATTCATCTCCTCGTTGAGGAACGACCAGCCGCGCTGAATGTGCTGCACCAGCGTGTGCGACTGGTATTGGGTGATCACGCCGATGCGGCGGATGCCGGAGTTCAGGCAGTTCGACAAGGCGAAGTCGATGATGCGGAATTTGCCGCCAAAGTGGACGGCGGGCTTGGCGCGGGTGGAGGTCAAATCTTTCAGACGTGAGCCGCGGCCGCCGGCCAGGATCAGCGCTACAGATTTAATCGGCAGCTGGCGCGCCAACATCAGGGGGTCTTTATTTTCAAACCTAACCATAGCGGACTCCTTTTATTATTTCTGTACCAGTACGCAAACCGAGCGCGCGGCCTGGTGCCAGGCGGGCAATACCGCCCGTGAGTCTTCCTGAATGAACGGGGCGACAACCTGCCAATCGCCTTCCGGCAGCCTCATCTCCATCGTTTGCGGCGTGGCGTTGACCAGCACCAACCAGCGCTGCGACAGCAGGATCTGCATGAGCGGCTCGCCCTGCTCCCACTGCTGCGCGTCGAGCGGCTGGCCTTGCGCGTTCAGCCACTGCACGCTGCCGTCGTCCTGCTGCCACCAGCGGTCCTGCTGCAGCGCGGGGATCTGGCGGCGCAGCGCGATCAGCGCCGCGACGTAATCGGTCAGCGCGTCGTCCGCCGTGGCCCAATCGAGCCAGGTGGTGGCGTTGTCCTGACAATAGGCATTGTTGTTCCCCTGCTGGCTGTGTCCCTGTTCATCGCCGGCCAGCAGCATCGGCGTTCCCTGGGACAGCAACAGCGTGGCGAGCATCGCCCGCTGACTGGCCCTGCGGCGTTGCACAATGGCGTCGTCGGCGACCAGGCCTTCCACGCCGTGGTTGTTGCTGAAATTGCGATCGCTGCCGTCGCGGTTGCCTTCGCCGTTCAGCTGGTTGTGTTTCTCGTTGAAGCTGACCACGTCTTGCAGGGTAAAACCGTCATGGGCGGTCAGCATGTTGACGGTGGCGTAAGGCGCTCGCCCGCGCTGATCGTACAGATCGCTGGAAGCGGCAAAACGCCGGGCGAACTGGCCGAGCGACACGCCGCTCTGCAGCCAGAAACGGCGCATGTCATCGCGGTAATGATCGTTCCATTCGGCGAAGCGGCCAGGAAACGCCCCCACCTGATAGCCGCCGGGGCCAACGTCCCAGGGCTCGGCGATCAGCTTGCAGCGCGACAGCACATCGTCCGCCAACATCGCCTGGAACAGCGGCGCATCGCGATCGAACCCCGGCGTGCGGCCGAGCACGCTGCCCAGATCGAAACGGAAGCCGTCGACGTGGCACTCCCGCACCCAAAAACGCAGGCAATCCATCACCCAGGCCACGCCCTGCGGCTGATCGAGCCGCAGCGTGTTGCCGCAGCCGGTGTCGTTGACATAGTCCCCTTCGGGCGTCAGCCAGTAGTAGCTCAGGTTATCGATGCCGCTCAGCGACAGCATCGGCCCGTCCCTGTCCAGCTCGGCGCTGTGGTTGAACACCACGTCGAGGATCACCTCGATGCCGGCTTTGTGCAGCGCCTTGACCGCATCGCGCAATTCGTTCAGCGGCGTGGCATCGGTGCTCAGGCTGGCGTAGCGGTTGTCCGGCGCATAGGGCGCCAGCACGTTATAGCCCCAATAGTTGATCAGCCCCAGCCGCTGCAGGCGCGGTTCGGAGGTATGTTGCTGCACCGGCAGCAGTTCCAGCGCGGTGATGCCGAGGCGTTTAAAGTGGGCGATCATCACCGGGTGCCCCAATGCGGCGAAACTGCCGCGCAGCGCCGGCGGGATCTGCGGGTGCAGCAGCGTCAGGCCGCGCACGTGCGCTTCGTAAATCACCGTCTGTCCCCAGGGCGTGGCAGGCGGGCGATCGTCCTGCCAGTCATACTGTTCGTCCACCACCACGCACTTCGGCATCAGCTCCGCGCTGTCGTGCGGGTCCGGCTGCTCGTAACCGCCGTGCAGGTGCGGGTGATCCGCCACCGGCCCTTCCACCGCGCGCGCGGCCGGATCGAGCGCCAGCTTGTTGGGGTTGAAACGCTGCCCGTTCGCCGGGTCAAACGGGCCGTAGACCCGATAACCGTAACGTTGCCCCGGCCTGCCGCCCGGCAAGTAGCCATGCCAGATATCGCCGCTGCGCGCCGGCAGCGGCAGGCGCACTTCGCGCTGCTGGCCGTCGAACAGGCACAGCTCCACCCGCTCGGCGTGCGCCGAGTACAGGGTAAAGTTGATGCCTTCGCCGTCGTAATGCGCGCCCAGCGGCGCGGCGAGGCCGGCCGTCAACTCCGTCATGGCGCCTCCCGCAGCAGATAAATGGTCGCCAGCGGCGGCAGCGTTACGCAGATGGAGAAGTCGCGGCCGTGGCTGCCGACCGCTTCGGAAGAGACCCGCCCCTGATTGCCGGCGTTGCTGCCGTGATAGTGGTGCGAATCGGTATTGAGGATCTCGCGGTAGTCACCGGCGCGCGAGAGGCCGATGCGGTAGCGGTAGCGCGGCACCGGGGTAAAGTTGCTGATGGCGATAAGCTCATTGCCCTGCGAATCGTAGCGCGCGAAGGCGAACACCGAGTTATCGTGATCGTCGACCACCAGCCACTCGAAGCCATCCGGGAAGTAGTCGCGCTCATACAGCGGCGCCTGCTGCCGGTAGCAGTGGTTCAGATCGCGCACCAGCCGCTGCACGCCGTTATGCCAGTTATCCAACCCTTCCAATAAATGCCAGTCGAGGCTGGTATCGAAATTCCACTCGCGCCCCTGTGCGAATTCGCAGCCCATAAACAGCAGCTTCTTGCCCGGATGCGCCCACATAAAGCCGTAATAGGCGCGCAGGTTGGCGAATTTCTGCCAGGCGTCGCCCGGCATACGGTCGAGGACCGATTTTTTGCCGTGCACCACTTCATCGTGCGAGATAGGCAACACGAAGTTCTCGGTATAGGCGTACAGCATGCCGAAAGTCATCTGGTTGTGGTGATACTTGCGGTGCACCGGATCGCACTTCATGTAATTGAGCGTGTCGTGCATCCAGCCGAGGTTCCATTTGTAGTGGAACCCAAGGCCGTTGGCGTCCGGCGGCAGGGTGACGCCGGGATAGTCGGTGGATTCCTCCGCCAGCGTCACCGCGCCCGGCTCCGCCTGGCCGATAGTCTGGTTGGTATAACGCAGGAAGGCGATGGCCTCCAGATTCTCGTTGCCGCCGTAGTAATTCGGCACCCACTCGCCGTCAGCGCGGCTGTAGTCGCGATAGATCATCGACGCCACCGCATCCACCCGCAGCGCGTCAATGCCGAAGCGCTCCAGCCAATACAGCGCGTTGCCCGCCAGGTAGTTGCGCACCTCGTGGCGACCGTAGTTGTAAATCAGCGTATTCCAGTCCTGATGGTAACCCTCGCGCGGATCGGCGTATTCGTACAGCGCAGTGCCATCGAAATTCGCCAGGCCGTAGGCGTCGCTGGGGAAGTGCCCCGGCACCCAGTCGAGGATCACGTTGATGCCCGCCTCATGCGCCGCCGCCACAAACGCCCTGAAGTCGGCCGGCGTGCCGAAACGCCGGGTCGGCGCATACAGCCCCAGCGGCTGGTAGCCCCAGCTGCCGTCGAACGGGTGCTCGTTGACCGGCAGCAGCTCGATATGGGTGAATCCCATGTCCTTTACATAGTCGATCAGCTGCACCGCCAGTTCACCGTAGCTGAGCCAAAAGTGGTTATCGGTGTGGCGGCGCCATGAGCCGAGATGCACCTCGTAAATGGCGATCGGCTGGTCAAAATCGTTGGCGCGGCGGCGCTCCGGCGTCGACGGCACCACCTCCGGCAGCGGCGCCACCAGAGAGGCGGTATCCGGGCGCATCTGCGCCTCAAAGGCGTAAGGATCGGCTTTCAGTTGGGTATTGCCATAGCAATCGACGATTTCATATTTGTACAGCTGCCCGGCCCGTACGCCGGGCAAGAACAGCTCCCAGATGCCGTTCTCACGCCGCAGACGCATCGGATGGCGGCGGCCGTCCCAGAAGTTGAATTCCCCCACCACCGAGACGCGCTGCGCGTTGGGCGCCCAGACCGCAAAGCTGACGCCGTCGACGCCATCCAGCGTGACGAGGTGAGAGCCCAGCCGTTCATAGGGGCGCAGGTGCGTGCCTTCGGCCAATAACCAGCTGTCGATATCCTGCAGCAGCGGGCCAAACCGGTAGGGATCGTCGACGATCTGTTGATGATCGCGCCAGCTGACCTGCAGCTGATAGCGGAAAGGATTTTTTCGCCGCGGCACCACGGCGCTGAAGAAACCGCGCGGATCGTCGCAGTTCAGCTGCACCAGCCGCCGGCCGGTTTGCTGTTCCACCAGCCAGACTGCGCCGGCGTCCGGCAGCAGCGCGCGCACCTGCAGACCGTTATCGGTCGCATGCATGCCAAGCAGAGCAAAGGGATCGGCGTAATGGCCGGAGATGATCTGATCAATCACGTCACGATCGGGAAGTACAGGCATAGTCTTCTTCCTTAGATTAACAGCATGATCTAAGCACGGCTTGTTGGTTATTCCTTGGCCGTTTTGGTCATCATGCAATGCATTCGGACTCTAAAGCGTGATTGCGGTCGGTTATTGACCAATCTTTACTCTGCCGACCTGAATTTCGCTCTTTATGCTTATTTTTTGAAATATTTCAGTCATGGTGAAAAAGCGTTCACCCCTGCGTTAAGCATAGCCAATGTCTGTTAAAAACTGCTCGGCATTGGTGAGGAAAATTCTTCATTAAGAAAACTGCCAGCCTGACGGCATCTGCATGCGGCGGCCGACGAGAAGAGATGCGGGATACAGCCCAATGAAACGAGGCTTGCGATAACGCTGCCCGACGCGGCGCGCAGCGAACAAAAAAGCGGAAAATAAAGCGTTAGGGGGCTGAAAGCGCTCAGCCCCCAGGAAGTATGGGTTTACAGCAGGATACGCAGCATGCGGCGCAGCGGCTCGGCCGCGCCCCACAGCAGTTGGTCGCCCACGGTGAACGCCGACAGGTACTCCGGCCCCATATTCAGCTTGCGCAGACGGCCGACCGGCGTATTCAGCGTGCCGGTCACCGCCGCAGGCGTCAGTTCGCGCATGGTCAGCTCGCGGTCGTTGGGGATCACGCGCACCCAGTCGTTGTGCGTCGCCAGCATCTGCTCGATTTCCGGCAGCGACACGTCTTTTTTCAGTTTCAGGGTGAACGCCTGGCTGTGGCAGCGCAGCGCGCCGACGCGCACGCACAGACCGTCGACCGGGATCACGCTGCCGGTATTGAGGATCTTGTTGGTCTCCGCCTGGCCTTTCCACTCTTCGCGGCTCTGGCCGTTGTCGAGCTGCTTGTCGATCCACGGGATCAGGCTGCCGGCCAGCGGCACGCCGAAGTTGTCGGTCGGCAGTTTGCCGCTGCGGGTCGCCTCGGTCACCTTGCGCTCGATATCCAAAATGGCGGAGGCCGGATCCTGCAGCTCTTTCGCCACGTCGGCGTGCAGCATGCCCATTTGGGTCAGCAATTCGCGCATATGGCGCGCGCCGCCGCCGGAGGCAGCCTGGTAGGTGGCGACCGACGCCCACTCAACCAGATCGTTGGCAAACAGGCCGCCGAGGGACATCAGCATCAGGCTGACGGTGCAGTTGCCGCCGACGAAGGTTTTGATGCCTTTGTCCAGACCTTGCTGAATCACCGCGTGGTTGACCGGATCCAGGATGATGATGGCGTCATCCTGCATGCGCAGCGACGAGGCCGCGTCGATCCAGTAACCCTGCCAACCGCTGGCGCGCAGCTTAGGATAAACTTCGTTGGTATAATCGCCGCCCTGACAGGTAATAATGATATCGAGCGCGCTCAGGGCGTCGATGTCATAGGCATCCTGCAGCGTGCCCTGCTGGCCGCCGAAGGCCGGCGCGGCAGAACCGTGCTGCGAGGTGGAGAAAAAGACCGGGCGAATGGCGTCGAAATCGCGCTCTTCCGTCATGCGTTGCATGAGAACCGAGCCGACCATTCCGCGCCAACCGATGAAACCAACGTTTTTCATAATATCTGTGTCCCGCCCGGATAAGGGCTTATTAGGTGATAACGAGTTGTGTGCAATATCTCCTCACCTTACAAAATGTCGGCGCGGGCGCAAAGTGAATTTATTCGATGGCTGGGGATTTCTCAGCAATCCTTCTTATAGGCAAGGACGCGGCCGAAAAGGCCGAGGCGTTTTCCCGATCACGAGGTCAGCATGACAGAGATGATTTCCGCTACGGTATTGCTGTTTTTAATTATGGATCCGCTGGGCAACCTGCCGATTTTCATGTCGGTGCTCAAACACCTGGAACCGCGCCGCCGCCGCGTGGTGTTGATCCGCGAGCTGCTGATCGCCCTGCTGCTGATGCTGATCTTCCTGTTCGCCGGCGAGAAAATTCTGGCGTTCCTCAACCTGCGCACCGAAACCGTCTCCATTTCCGGCGGCATCATCCTGTTTCTGATCGCCATCAAGATGATTTTCCCCTCGCAGGAAGGAAACAGCTCCGGGCTGTCCGCCGGCGAGGAGCCGTTCCTGGTGCCGCTAGCGATCCCGCTGGTGGCCGGGCCGTCGATTTTGGCTGCATTGATGCTGCTGTCGCACCAGTATCCGCATCAGATGCCCCATCTGGTGGCGGCGCTGTTGATCGCCTGGGGCCTCTCTGCGGCCATTTTGCTGATGTCGAACCTGTTCCTGCGCCTGCTGGGCAGCAAAGGCGTCAGCGCGCTGGAGCGGTTGATGGGGCTGATTCTGGTGATGCTGTCGACCCAGATGTTCCTGGACGGCGTGCGGGCTTACATGAAGCTGTAGGCGCCTGGCGGCGCCGACAACGGCCCGCGCTCAGCGGGCGGTAACGCGGCGAATATAGGCGAGCGTATCGGCGACCACGCCGTCCAGCGGCTGGTTGATGTCGATCGCTTGCACATCCGGCTCCTGCTCGCCCGGCTCTTCCAACGTGGCGAACTGCGAAACCAGCATCTGCGGTTTGAAGAAGTGACCTTTGCGCTGCTTCAGACGCTCCTCGATCACCGCCTTGTCGCCTTTCAGGTAGAGGAAATGCAGGTTGCTATTCCCTTCGCGCAGGCGGTCGCGATAGCTTTTCTTCAGCGCCGAGCAGACCAGCAGCGACACGGGATTGGTGCGTTGCATGGCGAAGATGGCGTCGTTCAAGGCCGCCAGCCACGGCGCGCGATCGTTGTCGTCCAGCGCATGCCCGGCAGCCATCTTGTTGATGTTGGCGCGCGGATGCAGATAATCGCCGTCCAGCATGGCGGCATCGGCCTCGCGGGCGACGGCGCTGGCGACGGCGGATTTGCCGCTGCCGGACACGCCCATCAGGATAAATACGTGATTCTGCGGATTGCTCATTGTGTCATGCCCTTATGGGAACTGGCGCAAACGCGCCAAATGCGTCCCGACTGATAAAGATACTTTGGAACGCCGACGCCCCGCAGGGCGCCGGATAAAGATTATACGACCGTCGCCAGCAGCAGGCAGCCCACCAGGCCGCACACCGAGATGATGGTTTCCAGCACCGACCAGGATTTGATGGTTTCCATGATGCTCAGGTTGAAGTACTCCTTGAACAGCCAGAAACCCGGATCGTTGACGTGCGAGAAGATGACGCTGCCGGAACCGACCGCAATCACCATCAGCTCAGGGCTGACGCCGGTAGTGGCGATCAGCGGCGCCACGATGCCGCCGGCGGTGATTGCCGCCACGGTGGCGGAACCCAGCGCCAGACGCAGTGCGGCGGCGATCGACCAGGCCATCAGGATCGGCGAAACGTTGCTGCCTTCCATCAGACCGGCGATGTACTTCTCGACGCCGCTGTCCACCAGCACCTGCTTGAAGGCGCCGCCGCCGCCGATGATCAACAGCATCATGGCGATGATTTTAATCGAATCGGTGATGGTGCCCATCACTTCATCCATGGTGCGGCCGCGGTTCAGGCCGAAGGTGAAGATAGCGATCAGCACGGCGATCAGGGTCGCCATCACCGGGTCACCGAAGAACTCGGCGAAGCGCAGCAGGCTGTGGCCCTTCGGCAGCACCATTTCAGCGACCGCGCGCAGCGCCATCAGGATCACCGGCACCAGCGACGTGGCGACGCTGACGCCAAAGCTCGGCATCTCCGCATCGGTAAAGGTTTTCGGGTTGTACAGGCCTTCCGGCACCGGTTTGTCGATGCCTTTCAGGAAGCGGGCATAGACCGGGCCGGCCAGGATCACCGTCGGGATCGCCAGCAGCGTGCCGTACAGCAGGGTTTTACCCATGTCGGCATGGAAGATGGTGGCGATAGCGGTCGGGCCCGGGTGCGGCGGCAGGAAGCCGTGGGTCACCGACAGCGCGGCGGCCATCGGCACGCCGACGTACAGCAGCGGAATGCGCGCGGAGGCGGCGATGGTGAACACCAGCGGCAGCAACAGCACGAAGCCCACTTCGTAGAACAGCGCGAAGCCGACGGTGAAACCGGTCAGCACCACCGCCCATTGAATGTGTTTTCTGCCGAACTTGTCGATCAGCGTGGTGGCGATGCGCTGTGCGCCGCCGCAGTCCGCCAGCAGCTTGCCGAGCATGGCGCCGAAGCCCATGATCAGCGCCAGGCTGCCCAGCGTGCCGCCCACGCCGGCCTTGATGGAGCCGATGACCTTATCGACCGGCATCCCCTGTGCAATCCCGACCGCCAGAGCAACCAGAACCAGAGAGATAAAGCCGTTCAGCTTGAAGCGGATCATCAGCAGCAGCAGCAGCGCTACGCCGCCTGCAACAATCACTAATGGCATAGTTTTTCTCCAACCTTTTATCGCGACTCTCTTTACGATAGGCGTAAAGCGTGCGGTTGTTTTATTTTTAGGCTCTTTCCCGGTGTTAAAGAAGAGCTGTAGGTGTTGTTGATTCAGAGGTTCAGTCTTGCAGCAAGATGACCGCCCACTCGTTGTTACCGGTATCATGATACCGGTAACAACCTAACCCTCGGAACCGGGTAAGCGGCTAAAATTCGCGTTCTGGGACAGAGATCAAACTTATGTCGGCAACGAGCGGCGGGCTTACAGGCAGGATAACCAGCGCGCTTCAGGGCGCGCTGCAAAAAGAAAGGGTGTTAAAACAGAACGTTAAAATGGCTCAGATACTGCCGCCTGGGATCACGGTGAAACCGACGTCCACCATGCGCGGGCACACCGTTTCGCCGCGCAGCCGGGCCAGCAGGCGCTCGGCGCCGATCTGCCCCATGCGTTCGCGCGGGGTCAGCACGCTGGCCAGCTTCGGCACCATCACTTGACCGATGTCATGGCCGTGGAAACCGGCGATCGCCATGTCCTGCGGGATCGACAGCCCCTGTCGCTGGCACTCGAAGGCCGCGCCGATCGCCAGGTCATCGTTGGTGCAGAAGATACTGTCGATCTGCGGATAATCGCGCTGCGCCTGGCGCAGCAGCTCGCCGCCGGCGGAATAGGAGGAAGACCGCGCGGTCATGATGCTGTACGGCTCCAGGCCGGATTCACGCATCGCCTGCTCATACCCCTGTTGTTTGATGATGGTACGTTCATCCTGACGGGCGCCGAAGTAGACCACGTGACGGTGGCCGTGCGCGATGATTTGCTGCGTCATCTGGCGCGCCGCCTCGAAGTTGTTGAATCCCACCGCCAGATCGATGCACGGCGAGATGCAGTCCATCAGCTCTACCACCGGAATGCCCGCCACCTCGATCATCTTCAGGGTGCGCGGCGTGTGGTGGCGCTCGGACAGGATCAAACCGTCGATATTGTAAGACAGCAGCGAGGTCAGACGCTCTTCTTCACGCTCCGGCAGATAGCCGTAGTGCGCCAGCATGGTCTGGTAGTTGTGCGCGTCGGTCACGCTTTCGATGCCGCGCAGCACTTCGGCGAACACCTGGTTGGTCAGCGACGGCAACAGCACGCCAATCGCCCGGCTGGTGGCGTTGGAGAGAATGTCCGGCGCGCGGTTGGGGATGTAGCCCAGCTCATCCAGCGCGACGGCGATTTTTTGCTGCAGGGCGGCGGAAACCTGGTCGGGATTGCGCAGATAACGGCTCACCGTCATCTTGGTCACGCCCACCTTGTCCGCCACATCCTGGAGTACCGGCCGTTTTTTCTTCATTATCAATGAACTGACTAACCGTGAATGGGCAGTCATTTTAGCAAAAAAAACGGCGCGCCGATATTGTCGGTTATGCGACGGCCAACGCAAAAAGGGCTCACACCGTGAGCCCTTCATACGCAGACAAAGGGGGAAAAAGCATGATTTCTCCCCCTTTGTGACGATCAGCCGAAAATCAATAAATTGATTTTCCTTGTTTTTATATGTTTTGCCGGCGTTAAGTCAGGCAACGTCGGCAGGCGAATCACTCACCTCAAGGGCCCACACCGTGAGCCCTTGATATTTACCGCTTAATCACACTGGCGGCAGATCGAACAGCAGAATTTCGCTCTCTTCGTCGGCCTGAATCGTCAGCGCCGATTCATCCCACACCGCAAACGCGTCGCTGATGCCGGCGGCCTGGCCATTGACCGAGACCTTGCCGCGCACCACCTGGATCCAAATGCGGCGGCCGGCGTCGATCGCGTATTCTGCCTGCTCACCTTTATTCAGCGCCCAACGCGACAGCGTCATGTCCTGGAACACTTTCAGCGAGCCGTCACGCGCATCCGGCGACAGCACCAGCTGACGGCCCTGCGGCGCGTCGAACATGCGCTGTTCGTAGCGCGGCTCCAGCCCGACCTGATCCGGGATGATCCAAATCTGGTACAGGTGCAACGGACGATCCTGATTGGCGTTGTACTCGGAGTGACGCACGCCGGTGCCCGCACTCATGATCTGGAATTCGCCGGCCTGGATCTGCTCCTTGTTGCCCATGCTGTCCTGGTGTTCCACCGTGCCGCTCAGCACGTAGGTCAGGATTTCCATGTCTTTATGCGGGTGAGTACCGAACCCCTGCCCTGCGTCGATCACATCTTCGTTGATCACCCGCAGCGCCGAGAACCCCATAAAGTTCGGATCGTAGTAATCGGCAAATGAGAAGGTGTGCCAGCTATCCAGCCAGCCATGATTGGCGTGGCCGCGGTCTTCCGCTTTACGTACATAAATCATATTCAACTCTCCTCAATGTTTTTTTACAGTCTAGTCCTGCCAGCAGAATAAGAAAGCGTAAAAAACTCATGCCTCTGTTCAAAAATTTCGATGAAATGAAACGGCGGATAGGCAGCGGATTTGTTGAAGGCGGAAACGGCTGAAAAATGGCAAAAAAAAAGCCAGCACCCGAGCTGGCTAAGTAAACACTGGAAGCAATGTGAGCAATGTCGTGCCTTCGCAGCGAGAGTATCAAGGGTTGATGCCCTCCCCGGAACGCATCGCAATAATAATCATTATCATTCGCACCTGTAAAGCGTTTTTTTTGACCCGTTTAAATAATATTGACTCAATGCAGTAAACGGATAAATTCAGAGGTTATTCAACCGGTAAGCGACAGGAGCAGCGAGATGAGCGAGATCGTGATACGCCACGTGGAAACAACGGATGCGCAGGCCCTGCATCATCTTTATTCTCAGACGCCCGTCTACCGCGATACGCTGCAGCTCCCGCTACCGTCCGTCGAGTCCTGGCAGAAGCGCCTCGCCAATCCCGAACCGGGCACGCATAACCTGGCCGCCATCATCGACGGGCAGCTTGCCGGCCAGTTGGTTGTGATGCTGAATCAGCGCGTTCGCCGCCGCCACGTCGCCACCTTCGGCATCGGCGTCGATCCGCGCTACCACGGCAAAGGCGTCGGCAGCCGCCTGATGCAGGCGATGATCGACCTGTGCGACAACTGGGCGGCCATCGAGCGCATCGAACTGACGGTGTTCACCGATAATCCGGCGGCCATCGCGCTGTACCGCAAATTCGGCTTCGAGATAGAGGGCACCAGCCGCGCCTATGCCATGCGCGACGGCGTGCTGGTCGATGCCTACCATATGGCGCGTCTGCGCTCCGGGCAGCCACGCGCAGATGCGTGATCTCATCCCCCCGCAGGGGCCACTGCGCCGGCCCCTTAACATCAATCGCCGAACCTTTTTACAAGCGCTGGCCGGCCTGACCGCCGCCGCCGGCATGTTCTCTCCCCTCACCCCATTAGGTGCCGCTATGCCAACTTCCGCCACCGGGCGCCCTGGTGCCCGCAACCTGATTACCGATGTGCCGGGCCTGAAGGTCGGCGTGGCGCAAGACAGCCGGGTGCGCACCGGCGCGACGGTGCTCCTGCCGGACAGCCCGGCGATTGCCGCCGTGGACGTGCGCGGCGGCGGCCCCGCCACCCGGGAAACCGATGCCCTGGGCGAAGACAATCTGGTGCAAACCATCGATGCGCTGACGTTCAGCGGCGGTTCAGTTTACGGCCTGGCGGCGGCGGACGGCGTCGCGGCCTGGCTGGGGCAACAGGGCCGAGGCTACGCGCTGCGCCCAGCGCCCGGCGTGCCGGTCTCCCCGATCGTGCCCACCGCCTGCCTGTACGATCTGGCCAACGGCGGTGACAAAAACTGGCAGCTCACGCCGCCGTATCGCCAGTTGGGTATCGACGCGGTCGGCAAGGCTGGATTGGACTTTCCGCTGGGCACCGTCGGCGCCGGCTACGGCGCCATGACCGGCATGGGCAAGCTGAAAGGCGGCCTCGGTTCGGCGTCTATCGTCGCCGCCAACGGCGCTACCGTCGGCGCGCTGGTGGCGGTGAACAGCCTGGGAGCGGTGGTGGCGCCCGGCACCCGCGCCTTTTGGGCGACGCCCTATGAAATTGACGGTGAATTCGGCAACGGCGGCGCGGCGGCGCTGGCGCAACTGCGCGCTCAGGGCGAAGACTGGATGGTGCAAGAGCCGCAGGGCGGCAGAAAGAACACCACCCTGGCCTGCATCGCCACCGATCTGGCGCTGACGCGCGTGGAGTTGAAACGGGTGGCCATCATGGCGCAAGACGGCATGGCGCGCGCTATTCGCCCGCTGCACAGCCCGTTTGACGGCGACGTGGTGTTCGCCCTGTCCACCGGGCAGCGCGAGGTACAGGGCAGCCGCGAACTGGCGGTGCTGCAGATCGGCGCGCTGGCTGCGGACACCCTGGCCCGGGCGATCGCCCGTGGCGTATACGCCGCCACGCCGTGGCCGGGCAGCCAGGTTGCCACCTGGCGAACGCTCGGCGGCTAACGCGCCGCCATCAAAAAGGGGCGCTGGCAGCGCCCCTCGAGTTTTATTGCCCTTACCGCTTAAATGCCGGCGGCTTCCCGAATATAGCGGCGCGCTTTCACCGCATACTCGAACGGGTTGGCCAGCGCCGGATCCTGCTCGGCCTCCACCACCATCCATCCCTTGTAACCGCGCTCGTCCAGCAGCTTGAACACCGGCCTGAAGTCGATCACGCCATCACCCGGCACGGTGAAGGTGCCCTTCTTCACGCCGTCGAGGAAGCTCAGCTTGTTGGCCTTCACTTCCGCCACCACCTCATCGCGCACGTCCTTCAGATGGACGTGGTTGATGCGCGGCAGATACTTCTCCAGGATCGCCATCATCGCCTGCTGGCTGCCTTCCGAATAGTAGGCGTGGCCGGTATCGAACAGCAGGTAGACGTCGTCGTTGACCATGCTCATGTAGCGATCGATTTCGGCGGTGGTCTGAATGCCGGTGCCCATGTGGTGGTGCAGACACACCTGCATGCCTTTGCCGGCGGCGATCTTCGCCAGCTCGTTGTAACCGTCGGCCACCCGCCGCCACTCTTCATCGCTGAAGTACGGCTTCTCTTCGAACACGCCTTTGGTGGTGCCCTGAATGCTCTTGCTCTGCTCGGAACAGCCGATCACCCTGGCACCCATGGCATGCAGGAAATTCATGTGGTTGATAAATTCATCGATGGTCTTGTCTTTCTGACCATCGGCGAAAAAGGTGCTGAACCAGGCGTTGCAGATCTGGATGCCGCGAATATCCAGCATCGGCTTCAGTACCGCTGGATCGCGCGGATATTTGCTGCCCACTTCGCTGCCGGTGAAGCCGGCCAGCGCCATTTCGCTGACGCACTGCTGAAAGGTGTTTTCCTTGCCCAGATCGGGCATGTCGTCGTTGGTCCAGCCGATCGGCGCAATGGCCAATTTCACGTTGTCTTTATTCATGGTCTGCCTCGGTCCTTGGAGGGCCGCCGGTGCAAACGCCGCCGGCGAGCCGAATAAGATTAGTTGCCCAACAGCTCTCTTTCGATGCGCTCTCGGGTCGCCACCGCCTGGTTCGGCATCTTTTCCGGATAGCCGAACAGCGAGGTGCAGATGATCGATTCGCCGCCAACCTTGAAGCTGCGGTTGGCGAATTCCATGTCGCGCAGCGTCTGGAACAGGGCGTCGAAATTCACCTCGCCTTCGCCGATGCCGACATGCTGGTGCACCGCAGCGTCAACGCCCGGCGGGTTGACGATATAGCGGCAGTGCTTGGTGTGGTTCATGGTGTCGGCGATCAGCACGTGGGAAAGATCGTCCCCGGCGTACTTCAGCATGCCGGCCACGTCGCCCTGCCCCTTGTCGTAGTAGAAGGTGTGCGGCACGCTGTAGAGGTATTTGACGTGGTCGCTGCGCAGCGATTTCACCAGATCGGCAGTTTCGTTGCTCAGCTCGCAGAAGTCCCACGGGTGCGACTGGATCTCCATACGGATGCCCTCACGCTCGACGATCGGCAGCAGCTCCTCCATCGAGCGATACCACAGCTCCTCGCAGATCTCCGGCTCGTTGGGGTTACCGGCCAGTTCGGTGTTGATCACCTGCACACCCATCTCCACCGCGATTTCGATCATCCGTCGCCAGTTTTTGACCGCCGCCTGGCGGCGATCTTCCCCCGGCCCGGACCAGCGATACACCACGATAAATGAGGAGATCTCCACGCCGGTCGCTTTCAGGGCGTTTTTATACTCCGCCATGATTTCGCGGCTGGCCTTCGGATGCTTGTAAAACGGGTTGATCTGCGGGTGCGGCGACTGCTCGATGTACTTATAGCCCCAGTCCGCCACCTGCTGAACCATTTTGGTCACGCCCAAATCCCGGATAACGTCGACATCAAAAGCGATCTTCATGGTCACTCCTCTGCAATCGTGGGTACAGGGTTCAAGCCGATGGCTTGTTGTAAAACGCCGGGCGCGCCGGCAGGGTCACCGGTACGATCTCGCCGCTGAGCTGGGCCGCCACGCAGGCGTCGGCGGTCACGGCGGCGGCGTAGCCGTCCCAGGCGGAAGGCCCGGTCAGTTGGCCCGCGGCCACGTCGTTGATGAACCCCTGCAGCTCGACGTCATAGGCGTCGATAAAGCGATCCTTCCAGTCGGTCAGGATTTCGGTCGACAGGCGGGCGCCGCTGCGCAGCTGCACCGAGGACGGCTCCGGCAGTTTGGCGATGCCGGTTTCCCCCACCACTTCACACTGAATGTCGTAGCCGTACTGGCAGTTGACGAAAATCTCGACGTCGATGCGGGTGCCTTTGGCGGTTTCGAACAGCACAATCTGCGGATCTTTCAGATGCGGGAACGCCTTCGGGCTCTTGCGCGGGAACACCACCTGCACCGACACATAGTCGTCGTCGAGCAGCCAGCGCAGCACGTCGATTTCGTGGATCAGGGTGTCGGTGATCGCCATATCGGTGGTGTAAGCCTCGCCGACCGTCGGGTTGCGGTGCGCGCAGTGCAACATCAGCGGTTCGCCGATCTGGCCGCTGGCCAGCACCTGTTTCAGCGCGCGATAGCCCTGGTCATAGGGGCGCATAAAGCCGACCTGCACCAGCCGCTTGCCGTGCTTCGCTTCGGCATCGACGATGTTTTTGCAGCCCTGCGCGGTCACCGCCAGCGGTTTCTCGCAGAACACCGGTTTGCCGGCGGCGATAGCCGCCAGCACGAATTCTTCGTGACTCGGCCCCCAGGAGGTGACCAGCACCGCCTGCACGTCGGCGGCCTTGATCAGATCGTGGCCGCTGTCATACACCCGCGCATCCAGCTGCAGATCGTTCACCGCCTTGGCGGCGTTGTCGCGATTGATGTCGTTCACCGCCACGACGCGGGCGCCCTGCAAAACTTTGCTGCAGCGACGGATATGATCGCGGCCGATGGCACCGGTGCCGATAACCCCAATGTTCAAAGTCATTTTCGCTACCCTCTGGAAAGTGTGTTGTGTTCGAAAACGAATCAGTAATCGCGCGCCTTATCGATGTTTTCCTGCAGTTTGCGCGCCACTGCGACGATTTTCTCGCTGTCGGCCACCTGAGCGCCCCCCACGCGCCACCAGCTGAGGTACTTGTGCACCATGGTCTTCGGCAGCACTTTGATGTCGAGCAGCGTGGAAACGGTTTGCCTGCGGGCGTCGGCCAGCGCGTCGAGCAGCTGCTGCTCGGTGGTGACGCGATAGGTTTTGCACCCGTAAGCCGCCGCCAGCATGGCGAAATCGACCGGCACCAACTTGCCGTCGAGCTTGCCGCCCTGTGGATTGCGGAAGCGGAATTCGGTGGTGTAACTGTCCATGCCGTGTTCCATCTGCAGGTTGTTGATGCAGCCGTTAGTCATGTTGTCAAACAGCACCACGTTGATCTTGCAGCCTTCCTGAATCGAAGTGACCAGCTCGGAATGGAGCATCATGAAGGCGCCGTCGCCCACCATCGCGTACACCTCGCGCTGCGGCTCGGCCAGCTTGACCCCCAATGCGGCGTTCACCTCGTACCCCATGCAGGAGTAGCCGTATTCCACGTGGTAACCGTGCTCGCCATGGTTGTGCCACACCCGCTGCAGGTCGCCCGGCAGGCTGCCGGCGGCGGCCACAATCACGCTGTCCGGCGGCAGCTCGCGGTTCAGCACCCCCAGCACCCGGCTTTGCGTCATCGCCGAGTCGGTCTGAGCGATAAATTCGGCGAACACCCGTTCGCGATCGAGGTGATCGTCTATTTCCGGCACAAAGCCTGCGCCGCTGTATTCCACCGCGTAAACACGCTCGGTCTCTTCACGCTGGGCGCCGCGCGCCGCGGCGATGGCGTCGCCCCAGCCGGCGCGATAATCAGCCTGCGCCAGCAGCGCACCCAGTTCGCTCAGGCCCTCGCGGGCGTCCGCCAGCACCTGCACGCCGTCGAGCTTGCCGGCGTCAAAGGCGCTGACGTTGATATTGAGGAAGCTGACGTCCGGATGTTGGAACAGCCATTTGGACGAGGTGGTGAAATCGGTGTAACGGGTGCCGACGCCAATCACCAGATCGGCCTGTCGAGCCAGCGTGTTGGCCGCCAGGCAGCCGGTTTCGCCGATGCCGCCGAGGTTAAATTCATGATCGCTCGGCACCGCGCCTTTGCCGGCCTGGGTCTCGGCGAACGGAATGCCGAAGCGCTCGGCGAATTCGCGCAGCGCCCGCCCGGCCTGCGAGTACTTCACGCCGCCGCCGCACACCAGCAGCGGTTTGCGTTTGGCCGTCAGCAGCGCCAAGGCGTCCGCCAACATGCCATCGGTCGCCGGGCGGCGATCGAGCCGGTGCACGCGTTTTTGGAAGAAATAGTCGGGGTAGTCGTAGGCTTCCCCCTGCACGTCCTGCGGCAGACACAGCGTCACCGCGCCGGTTTCCGCCGGATCGGTCAGCACGCGCATCGCGTTGATGCAGGCGCTCATCAGCTGTTCCGGCCGCACGATGCGGTCCCAGTACTTGCTCACCGCGCGGAACGCGTCGTTGGTGCTGATGCTGAGATCGTAAGACTGTTCGATTTGCTGCAGCACCGGATCCGGCTGGCGGGAAGCGTAAACGTCGCCCGGCAGCAGCAATAAAGGGATGCGGTTGGCGGTGGCGGTAGCCGCGGCGGTGATCATATTGGCGGCGCCGGGGCCGACCGAGGAGGTACAGGCGTAAATCTGCCGGCGCAATTTCTGCTTGGCGAAGCCGATCGCCGCGTGAGCCATCCCCTGTTCGTTACGGCCCTGGTGTACCCGCAGATCGCCACTATCCTGTTCCAGCGCTTGCCCCAGCCCCAGTACGTTGCCGTGGCCGAAAATCGCGAAAATGCCCGCGACGAATTTGGTTTCCACCCCGTCGGCCAGCAGATACTGGTTATCGAGAAATCTGACGAGCGCCTGCGCCATGGTTAGCCTGATCTTGCCCATTTACTCACCCTTTAGATTGAGGGCCGCCCCGGAAAGGGCTCGCGCCGAGCCGACAATCCCGTGTTTGTGTTACGCGGCGGCAGCTATTATCTTGAGCAGGCGATGCCCGCTGCTCACGAAGTCGACAACCTGAAACGTGAAGCGATTATAAACAAATATATTTTTCATAAAATCACATTACAGAAGAAACATTTCATTTTGCGATAAAGATCGCATATTAGATGAAAAGCCCGTTTCATCTCGTGGTTTGGCCTTTACCGACTTAGCGCCGCGCACCGGCCGGGGACCCCCATCAGCACGCAGGGCGACCCTCTTTCATCCTGCCCCGGCGCCTCTTTGCCGCACGCCCTCCGCCACCCTCTCATGGCGACTTAATCCGCTTTTTCCGCTCCTCCGTCGATGTTTTAAACGCATCACATTTTTGGGGTGTAAATTTCATTCCATATTGAAATTGAAATTTTCATTCCCCATACTGTTCCCATGCTTCCTGCAAGGCGCCACGCTCGGGCCGCCGCCGGAGTTTTGCTTAAACAGAAGGAAACGGGTATGGCTACACAAGAAAAACAGCTTGATGTCATTTGTCTCGGGCGCATCGCCGTCGATTTCTATGCTCAGCAGATCGGCGCGCGTCTGGAAGACGCCGGCACATTCGCCAAATACCTCGGCGGCTCTTCCGGCAATGTGGCCTACGGCACCGCCATTCAGGGGTTGAAATCCGGCATGCTGGCCCGCGTCGGCGATGAACACATGGGCCGCTTTCTGCGCGAAGAGCTGCAGCGCGTCGGGGCCGATACCCGCTGTCTGATCACCGACAAACATCGGTTAACCGGCCTGGTGATCCTCGGCATCAAGGATCAGGAAACCTTCCCGCTGATCTTCTACCGTGAAAACTGCGCGGACATGGCGCTGACGCCGGACGACATCGACGAATCCTACATCGCCAGCGCGCGCGCGCTGGCCATCACCGGCACGCACCTGTCGCATCCGAACACCCGCGCCGCCGTGTTGAAGGCGCTGGAGTACGCGCGCCGCCACGGTTTGCGCACCGCGCTCGACATCGATTATCGCCCGGTACTGTGGGGGCTGACGTCGCTGGGCGACGGCGAAACCCGCTTTGTGGAATCGGCACAGGTGACCCGCGAGCTGCAGGAAGTGCTGCACCATTTCGATCTGATCGTCGGCACCGAAGAGGAATTTCATATCGCCGGCGGCAGCACCGATACGCTGACGGCGCTGAAAAACGTGCGCCGGACGACCGCGGCCACGCTGGTGTGCAAGCGCGGCGCGCAGGGCTGCTCGGTGTTCGAAGATGACATCGCCGACGACTGGGCGCAAGTGAAGCTGCACGCCGGCGTGCGGGTGGAGGTGCTGAACGTGCTGGGGGCCGGCGACGCGTTTATGTCCGGTCTGCTGCGCGGCTATCTGAACGATGAGGGTTGGGATCAGGCCTGCCGCTACGCCAACGCCTGCGGCGCATTGGTGGTCTCGCGCCACGGCTGCGCGCCGGCGATGCCGACCAAACGGGAGCTGGACGACTACCTGCAGCGAGAACAGCAGGTCACGCGCCCGGATCGCGACGCGCGCCTGAACCACCTGCACCGGGTGACCACCCGCAAGCAACAGTGGCCGGAACTGTGCGTGTTCGCCTTCGATCACCGCAAGCAGCTGGCGGACATGGCGCGCGAAGCCGGCGTCGGCGAGGAACGCATTCCGCGTCTGAAGACCCTGCTGCTCACCGCGGCGCGGCAGGCTGCCGCGCAGGCCGGGCTCAAAGGCAACAGCGGCATTCTGGCCGACACCACCTACGGGCAGGCGGCGCTGAACGAGATCACCGGCCAGGGATGGTGGATCGGCCGGCCGGTGGAGCTGCCCAGCTCGCGCCCGCTGCGCCTGGAGCACGGCAATATCGGCTCGCAACTGATCGACTGGCCGCAGGAGCACGTGGTGAAGTGCCTGGTGTTTTATCACCCGCACGACGCGGCGGAACTGCGCTGCGAACAGGATGCGCTGATCGCCGACGTCTACCGCGGCTGCTGCAAATCCGGCCATGAGTTGCTGCTGGAGGTGATCCTGCCGGATAGCAACGCCGACAAGGACGAGCGCTATTACCTGGAGATGATTGAACACTTCTACCACATGGGCATTCAGCCGGACTGGTGGAAACTGCCGCCGCTGAGCGCGGAAAACTGGCAGCGGGTCGGCGCGCTAATCGACGCCTGCGATCCCGACTGCCGCGGCGTGCTGATCCTGGGGCTCGACTCCCCGGAGGCGGTACTGAAGGCGGGCTTTGCCGCCGCCGCGGATGCGCGCTGGGTGAAAGGCTTCGCCGTCGGCCGCACCATTTTCGGCCAACCTTCGCGCCGCTGGCTACAGGGGGAAATCGACGACGCGGCCCTGATCGAGCAGGTGAAACAAAAATACCTGACGCTGATCGGTTTCTGGCGCCAGTACCGTCCGCAGACGGGCGGCGCGCACTGACAGCGACAGCAGGTTCACGTCCCCTTAAGGCCATTTCGCCGCTTTAAGGGGATTTTTTTGCCCATTTTCTGTGAAGTCGCGCAATGTGCGATCGAATAAATCGCTTTTTGAGGAAATGAAATTTCCGCTCCATCTGTTAAAATACCCTGTTAATATTTCAGGCGTCAGGCCAATGCGCCTTCACCCCACTGCGAGCCGAATGGATGAACAACCCAACTCAACTTTCGCTGTTACAGGACGAGATCCGCCACCGTTATGAAACGCTGAGCAAGCGTTTGAAGCAGGTGGCGCGCTACATTTTGGATAACAGTAACAGCATCGCTTTCGATACCGTTGCCTCCATCGCCGCACAGGCCAGCGTGCCGCCCTCCACGCTGATCCGTTTCGCCAACGCCTTCGGCTTCAGCGGCTTCAACGAAATGAAGCAGGTGTTCCGTCAGCATCTGATGGAAGAGACGGTGAACTATACCGAGCGCGCGCGCCTGTTCCGCCAAACCTCCACCGACGACAACGTCGCGCCGGAGAAACCGGCGGAAATCCTCAACGTGTTCACCATGGTCAACGCGCAGGCGCTGCAGCAGTTGGCGATGCAAATCGCCCCCGAGCAGTTGGATCGCGCCGTCGAGCTGCTCAATAACGCCGAAAACATTTACGTGATCGGCCTGCGCCGCTCGTTCAGCGTCGCTTCCTACCTCACTTATGCGCTGCGCCATCTGGAGCGCCGCGCGTTTCTGATCGACGGGCTGGGCGGCATGTTCACCGAACAGCTGAGCATGGTGAAACCGAAGGACGTGGTGATCGCCATCAGCTATTCGCCGTACGCCCGCGAGGCGGTGGAACTGGTGGAATTGGGCG
Source organism: Serratia sp. X10 (assembly GCF_017811775.1). Taxonomy (NCBI): domain Bacteria; kingdom Pseudomonadati; phylum Pseudomonadota; class Gammaproteobacteria; order Enterobacterales; family Yersiniaceae; genus Serratia; species Serratia sp. X10. Next base: position 120,222 of record NZ_JAEIOH010000008.1, read on the forward strand.
CCAAGCGCGGCGCGCAACAGATCGCCATCACCGACAGCCAGGTCAGCCCGCTGGCCGCCTTCAGCGACGTCTGTTTCGTGGTGCGCGAAGCGCAGGTGGACGGGTTCCGTTCGCAGGTGGCCTCGATGTGCCTGGCGCAGACGCTGGCGGTCTCGCTGGCGCTGAATAACGCCCGGGACGAGTAAGGCAGTTGTGAACGCGCCCGACAGGCTCGGGCGCAGCGGGATTATTGCAGCAACAAATAGCGGTAGAGCGCGCTTTCCAGATCATGCTTCATGCTGATGAAAAGCAGAATCTCCACCGTTTGGCCGTCGTAGTCATAGATGACGCGGTATTCGCTGTCGGGATCCAATCGTTCGTGCAACCGCACTCCCATGCCCGCCAGCACGGCGTTGAAGCGGTAGCGGGCGGGATCGTCGGCAATTGCCGCGAGGGACGATAACAGCAGATTGTCCACGAACATCCCGGCTGCGGCGGCCCCTATCGTTCCGCTCTTATAAGACTCGATGTCTTTCAGGCTCCATTCCGCCGCCGGCGCGACGGTAAAACGTATTTCCTGGGGCATCCTGCACCTCGGGTCTATTTCCGCGCGTCACGCAGCCGCTGCAAGGTTTCTTCGGGCGACAGACCGCGCTGATTTTTAATCTCTTGCTTCGCCATCATAGTCAGTTTCAACAACGCGTTGGACTGGCGCTCGAGATTGCGTTCCCGAATTTCGGCCTCTCTCTCAGCCGCCGTTTGTACAAACAGCTCGGCAACACCATTTTTTGTGACGTAAACCCCGCCTTCAAACAGATCGGGCGAACCTAATCCTTCGCGCGCCGCTTTTTGAGACATGGTGGTTGTCATCGTTTTTCCTCCTGTGTACCGGCATTCTCACTGCATAACAGCGGTTCGTTAGATTCACTCAGCCAGAGAGCAATCGCGTGCGGACAGGTTATCATTTGAGCAAGAGAGAGGACAAATTTAGGTCAAATTTATACCCTGATAAAGAGAAAGCCCGGCAAGCCGGGCCTCAAGCGCTTATTGCGCGGCGGGGTAACCTTCGCCGTTAATCCAGGCGTGGTCTTTTTCCCAGGTGAACTTCCACTGCCGTACCGGCCCGGCCATCACGTTGAGATAATAGTTGTCGTAACCCGCCAGGGTCGCCACCGGGTGATAACCGCGCGGCACTTTCACCACGTCGCGATTGTAGACCGGCATGCACTCGTCGAGCGTGCGATCGTCGGTATAGACGCGCTGCATGCAGAATCCCTGCTCCGGCTGAATGCGGTGATAGTAGGTCTCTTCCAGATAGGTTTCGTCCGGCGAGTCTTCACGATCGTGCTTGTGGCTCGGGTAGGAACTGGTGTTGCCCTCGTCGGTGTAAACCTCCACCACCAGCAGACTGTCCGCCGGCTCGCTATCCGGCAGAATGTTGTGCACCAGCCGCTGGTTGCGCCCCTTGCCGCGCCGCTCCACGCCGATATCCGCCGGCGTGATCAGCCGTGAAGGCAGGTGGCCACCGCCGGGCGCGCTGCACACCGCCAGCTCCAGATCGGTTTCCGCCCGCACCTCGATGCGATCGTGGTGCGGCACATACACCGCGTAAGGCGGCGTACGTTCGAACGGGCTCATGCGTTTGCCGATGTGCGGGTATTCGGCGCGCCGCGTGGCGACGGAGGCGATACCGGCCACCAGCACCAGACACAGTTCCTTGTCGCCACATTCCAGCTGCAGCGACTGCCCGGCGGCCAGGCGGTAAACGTCAAAGCCGACATAGCGCCAACCGGCATTTTCCGGCGTCACGTGCTGGATGCGCCCCTCGGCGTTCGGCGTCTGACATTTGGCAAGCAGTGAAGACATTTCGATTCTCCTGTTAACTCGCAGTGCAAAGGCCGTTACCCCGAAAGAGCAACGGCCTGGCCTGAGTGTGAAAGCGCTTAGCCCAGCGTCGGCATGCTGAATTCGGACACCGTCTGCTGCCCGGCCGGCCAGCGCGCGGTGGCGGTCTTCATGCGCGTGTAGAAGCGCACGCCGTCAGTGCCGTGCACGTTCAGCGCGCCGAACACCGAGCGCTTCCAACCGCCGAAGCTGTGGAACGCCATCGGCACCGGCACCGGCACGTTGACGCCGACCATCCCGGCCTGTACTTCTTGCACGAACTGGCGCGCATAGTGGCCGCTGCCGGTAAAGATGGCGCTGCCGTTGCCAAACTCGTGGCCGTTGACCGTGTCGATGGCGGTGCGGTAGTCCGGCACCCGCACGATGCCCAGCACCGGCCCGAAGATCTCTTCGCGGTAGATGCGCATGTTCGGCTTCACATGGTCGAACAGCGTGCCGCCGACGTAGTAGCCTTCAGGATAGCCCGGCACCTGATAGTTGCGGCCGTCGGCCACCAGGGTGGCGCCTTCTTCCACGCCCAGATCGATGTAGCCCAGCACCTTTTTCTGGTGAGCGGACGACACCAGCGGCCCCATTTCATTCTCTTCGCCGCCCTGCTGCAAGCCCGGCCCGACGCGCAGCTGCGCGATCAGCGGCTTCAGTTTGGCGATCAGTTTATCGGCGGTGTCGTCACCAACCACCACGGCGATCGGCAACGCCATGCAGCGCTCGCCGGCAGAGCCGAACGCGCCGCCCATCAGCGCGTTGACCGTGGCGTCCAGATCGGCGTCCGGCATGACGATCGCCTGGTTCTTCGCCGCGCCGAAGGCCTGCACCCGCTTGCCGTGCGCGCTGGCGGTGGTATAAATATGTTCCGCCACGGTGGAGGAGCCGACGAAGCTCACCGCCTGAATGCGCGGATCGGTACACAGCTGCGCCGCATCTTCATTGGCGCAGTGCACCACGTTGAACACGCCGTCCGGCAAACCGGCTTCTTTCAACAGTTCCGCCAGGCGCACCGAGGCCGAAGGCACCAGCGCCGGCGGCTTGAGGACGAAGGTGTTGCCGCAGGCCAGCGCGATGGGGAACATCCACATCGGCACCATCGCCGGGAAGTTGAACGGGGTAATGCCCGCCACCACGCCCAGCGGCTGCATCAGCGAGAAGCTGTCGACGCCGCTGCCGACGTCCGGCGAGTACTCGCCCTTGATCAGATGCGGGATGCCGCAGGCGAATTCGACCACTTCCATGCCGCGCGTCAGTTCGCCCAGCGCATCCGAATACACTTTGCCGTGCTCGCTGACGATAAGCTCGGCCAGCTCGTCGCGGTGCTGTTCCAGCAGCGCCTTGAAATTGAACATGATGCGCGCGCGGCGCAGCGGCGTGGTGCGCGACCAGTCTGCGAACGCCCGATGGGCCACGTCGATGGCCTGCTTGACTTCGGCGGCGGTGCTCTGCGTGACGCGCCGCTCAACCTGCCCGCTGGCCGGGTTGTGCACGTCAACGGTTTGATTGCTGCTGCTCAGGCACACCTGCCCGTCAATAAAGTTACCCACGGTTTTCATGTCACGCCCTCTTTTCAAGTCCGCTGTCGCCTGGCCACACCCAGGCGGCGCGGCGTTAATCGTCCCGCTCGCCAAACCCCGTCGGCAAGCCGGCTACATCCTGACCGGATGCAGCAAACTCTATTTCATTGAAAAAAAAGTTTCAAATAAATTGTTTTGAAAAATTTGTTTTTAGTGCGTGAGGTCGCAATTTTGCGGTGTCGATCGGGTTGGCGCTTTCATTACCGCGCCAGTCAAAGCGCGGTTTCGCAGGAGAGTCCATCGCTAATGCACACTGACTTTGCTACAGAAAATCCGCACTGCGCCTGACCTGCCGCCGTTACCGCCTCCCTCCGAGCGCCCAAGGCGCCCGGATCGCTCGCGACGGTTTTTTTTGAACTGGATCTAAAAATCAATATTCCATTATTCACTAATTATGAAATAAATGTTCTTGTTTGTTCCAGCATTTATCGACGACATCGCCTTGATGACAGGCACGGTTCACACCCTTCCGCTCGCCCTCTTCCCGACACCCCAACCGTGCGGACGGAAGCCAGGATAAAAATCGGAGCAACACATGTCATATCAGCGTAAGCACAATACCGGTTACATATTGCGAATTTGCGGCATCGCCGCCCTGGGCGGCATTCTGTTCGGCTACGACACCGCCGTGATCTCCGGCGCGATCGAAGCGTTGAAAACCTATTTCAATCTCAGCCCGGCCGAAACCGGTTGGGCGGTCTCCAACGTGGTGATCGGCTGCGTGATCGGCGCCTTCGCCGCCGGGCCGCTGGCGGCGCGCTGGGGCCGTAAAAAGGCGCTGATGCTGGCGGCGCTGCTGTTCACCGTTTCCGCCGTCGGCGCCGCATTGGCCCCGACCTTCACCTGGTTCGTCATTTACCGCATCATCGGCGGGCTGGCGGTCGGCATCGCCGCCACCGTGTCGCCGATGTACATGTCGGAAGTGTCGCCAAAAGACATGCGCGGGCGGGCGCTCAGCATGCAGCAGTTCGCCATCGTCTTCGGTCAGATCGTGATTTTCTACGTCAACTTCAAAATCGCCAGCCTCGCCAGCGAAGCCTGGCTGGTGGAAATGGGCTGGCGCTGGATGTTCGCCTCGGGCGTGATCCCCTGCATTCTGTTCTGCATCCTGGTGTTCGTCATTCCTGAATCGCCGCGCTGGAACGTGATGATGGGCCGCGACGATCAGGCGCTGGCGATGTTGACCAAGGTCTCCAACGCCGCCCACGCGCAGAATCTGCTGAAAGAAATCAAAGACTCGCTGCAGCAGGATCAACAGCAGCAGCACCGGAAGCTGAACTACGGCGATGTACGGGTGCGGTTCATCCTATTCGTCGGCTGTATGATCGCCATGTTGCAGCAGGTCACCGGCGTCAACGTAATGATGTACTACGCGCCAGTGGTGCTGAAAACCGTTACCGAAAACGCGCAGGAAGCGCTGTTCCAGACCATCTGGATCGGCGTGCTGCAGCTGGTCGGTTCGGTCATCGGCGCCATGCTGATGGATCGCATGGGCCGCATTCCGCTGATGCGTTACGGCACGCTGGGCGCCATCGCCGGCCTGCTGCTCACCTCGTACGCGCTCTACACCCAGGCCACCGGCTATTTCGCGCTGTTCGGCATGCTGTTCTTCATGGTGTTTTATGCGCTCTCCTGGGGCGTCGGCGCCTGGGTGCTGGTGTCGGAGATCTTCCCGAACCGCATGCGCGCGCAGGGGATGAGCATCGCCGTCGGCTGCATGTGGGTCGCCAACTTCGCGGTGTCGCAGTCATTCCCGATGATCAACGATCACCCTTACCTGTTCTCGCATTTCCACGGCGCCTTCCCGATGTGGATCTTCGCCGCCTGTTGCCTGTTCAGCTACTGGTTTATCGGCCGCTATATTCCGGAAACCAAAGGCGTCTCGCTGGAAAAAATGGAGCAGGTGGTGTTGGCCAAACGCCACCGCCACCCGTTGCCCGACGGCAAGCCGCTGCCGCTGGAAAACGGCAAATCCTGATCTCTCACCCTGACCGCTGGAGCCATGCCCCATGAACATTGCGCTGGACCGTTTCTGCATTAACCGCAAGATCTCGCCGAATCTCGATCTGGACCGTTTTTTCCGCCTGGTGAAACGCTGCGGGCTCAGCAAGGTTGAGCTGCGCAACGACATGCCCAGCGGCAAGGTGACCGACGATCTGAGCGACGCGCAGCTCAACGCGCTCGCCGCGCAATACGGCATCGAGATCGTCACGATCAACGCCCTCGGCAGGTTCAATCTGATGAATGACCCGGCGGCGCTGCAGCAGCGCGCCGAAGCGATGCTGACCCAGGCGCAGGCCATCCGCAGCCGGGCGCTGGTGCTGTGCCCGCACTGCAGCGCCGACGACACGCGCAGCGAGCAGCAAAAACGCGACGACACCCTCGCGGCGTTGCGGCTGCTGACGCCGCTGTTTACCCGCTATGGCGTTCAGGGATACGTCGAACCGCTGGGCTTCGGCATCAGCTCGCTGCGATCGTCGCTGTTGACCCAGGCGATCATCCGCGACTCGGGCGCGCCGTACCGCATTGTGCTCGATACGTTCCACCACTATCTGAGCGGCGTGACGCAGGCCGACTTCGACGCGCAGATCCAGGTGGCGCAGATCGGCCTGGTGCATCTGTCCGGCGTGGAGGACGGGCGGGATAAAAGCGCGCTGAGCGACGAAGAGCGCATCATGCTGAGCGAGGGCGATCGGCTGGAGAGCCGCCGCCAGGTGCAGAACCTGGAACGCCTGGGCTACACCGGCGTCTATGCCTTCGAACCCTTCTCTTCACAGCTGGACCGCTGGAGCGAGGCGGATATCGAACGGGAAATCCGCCAGAGCATCGCCCTGCTGCAAGAGTAAAAAAACGGCCTCCGCGGAGGCCGTTTTTCATGGCGTTACTTCAGGTTGCCGACCACCAGCTGATGGCGCTCGTTGTAAAACTTACGGTAGGCCAGATAGCAGGCGATGATGGTCGACAGGCTGGCGGTGGAAAGCAGCATGAAGGTCACCATAATCTGATATTTGATCGCTTTCACCGGATCGATGCCGGCGAAGATCAGCCCGGACATCATGCCCGGCAGGCTGACCAGCCCAACGGTTTTCGCCGAGTCGACGGTCGGGATCAGCGAAGCGCGGATGCTGTCGCGGATCAGCGCCGCCGACGCGAACTTGGGCGTCGCCCCCAGACTGAGCATCTCCTGAATCTTCTGCTGCTCGCTTTTGAAACGCTGACCGAGGTTGGTGTAGCACAGCCCCACCGCCACCATGGCGTTACCGGCGATCATCCCGGAGATGGGGATCACCTGCATCGGCGTAAATTCGATGGAGCCGGTCAATACCAGCACCGCCAGCGTCAGCACCGCGCCGGTGGTGATGGCGATAAACGACGTCACGAACGCGTGTTCGACGTACTTGCTGCGTTTCTTGGCGTTGTAGGCCGCGTTAAAGCAGATGAACAGCACCATCAACACGGTAAGAACGGCGTTATCCAGGTCGAAAATATACTTCAGCACGTAGCCGACGATGATCAGCTGCACCACCGCGCGGCAGATGCTCCAGATGATGTCCTTTTCCAGCGCCAGCTTTTCCCGGTGACTGATCAGGATGGCGACCACCACCAGCACCATCGACAAGCCCAAGGATTCGTTGGTGATATTATGCTGATTCATGCTGTTGCTCCTGTTGCTCGGCGCCGTGCGCGCGCAGGGTGATCACCTCGTCCGCATGCGCTATCTCTTCGGTATCGTGCGTCACCCACAGCACCGCCAGCCGGTGTTCCGCCACCAGCTGATGTACGATTTCGTTGACGTTGCGCTTATTTTCCTCGTCCAACGCGCTGGTGATCTCATCGAGCAACAGCACCCGCGGCATAAACTGCAGGTTACGGATCAAAGACACCCGCTGCTTCTCCCCGCCAGACAGTTCATTGATGCTTTTCGTCAGCATCGCCTCCGGCAGGCCGAAACGCGCCAGATCGGCCTTCATTTTTCGCTCGGCCGGCGGTTCCTGGCGGATCTGGTACGGCAGCGCCAGATTGTCGTAAACCGTATTGCCGAACAGCGCCGGCGTCTGGAAGCAATAAGAGACCTGCTTGCGATACGCCTCCGGCGACATCTCGTCGATCGCCTGGCCGTCAAAATAGAGGCTTCCGCTGGTCGGATTCATTAAGGAAGAGATGATTTTTAGCAGCGTGCTTTTTCCGCAGCCGGAAGGCCCGGTGATCAGTTTGAACTCGCCCTCACCCAACGTGAAAGAGACGGAGTCCAGGATCACCTGGCGGTCTATTTGATAATGAATATCATCCAATCTCAGTATGTCTTTCTTTTCCTTCATTACGATGCCGGCTCCCTACACCTGTTCCCGTCTGAGCGATAAGTATATGGTCGCAAAAAACATCTTAGCAATGCCTGCGCGGAGGGCGGAAAGCGGAGAGGAGGATTGGCGGAGCGAAACGCACCGCCAAATAATAAGATTAATTAATGTTTAGCTGTAAGATAGTCAAAAGCGACCGTCAGGGTCGAATCACTCTTTTTTTATCGCTGCCTGTTCGTCACAGCTGTACCAGCGTAGAGAATTGTTGATGCTGCGGTGGGTGCAGCGGACCTTGCCCTCCTTTTCCAGCGCCAGCAGCAGGGTCCGGGTGGTATAAATGTTTTCACCGCATTTATCCGCCAGCTCGCGGGTCTTCGGCCACTGCTCCGGCGGGGGATGATGGCCGCCGGAGCCTTCCACACGATCCCTGCACAATCCTTGCAACACATTCAGCATCAGCGATTTTCTGCTTTCAAACGTTTTCGGCGCCTTGGCCATAGCATTCCTCCTGAGTGGTTACTGCTGAGCTCCCCGCTCACGACTGCACGTCAGCGATGCGCAGGGTATAAATCATGGTGGCGTCCGGAGGGATCGCCGGCGGGCTGCCCTGCTTGCCGTACGCCAACGCCGGCGGCACCACCAGCGTGATCGAGCCGTGGCGCTGCAGCTTCTCGATAGCCGCGCGAAACAGCGGCGGATAGCGCGTCAATGGCTGCGAGATCACCGTTCCCGCCAGCTCCATGTCTTTGATCACCCGGCCGTCGGTCAGGCTTTCGCGCACCACGATATCCACCCGATCGTCGGCGCCGATCGCACCGCTGCCGGCATAGTCCACCCGGTAGTAGAAACCGAGCGCATCTTGCTTGACTCCCTCCTGGCGGGCGAAATCGGCCAGATAGGCCTTGCCGTCCGGAGGGGGAGCCTGTGTCTGTTGCGTCTGCTGCAAACGTTGCTGCGCCGTGCGCAGCGCGCTGTCGATGGCGGCCTCATCCAGCCGCAACCGCCCGGCCAGGGTATCGGCGATGCCCGCCAGCAAAAGCTGCCGATCCGCCTCCAGTCCCGCGCGCCGGTTCTCCTGTTGCAGATGCAAAATATCGCGCCCCAGCGATACGCCGGCGGCATACGCCTGCTTGTCCGCCTCGCTGGCCAGCACCGGGGCCTCAGCCGCCTGCCGCCGCTCAGCCAGCAAGGTGTCTACCCGCTGCCGTTGCTGTGCCAACTGCGCCGTCAAGCTTGCGCTGCGCTGTTCGGCCCGCGTGAGCGAAGCGGCCAGCGCGGTCACCTCAGGCAACGGCGCAACGGCCTGCCGCAACGCCTTCAGGGCATCGGCCAACGGCCGAATATCGATATCGGTCCGCTCGCTTTTCGGCGCCGCGGCGGCCTGCGCCGCCGCCAACTGGCGCTCCAGCTGACGGATTTTCTCCGCCTGCTGTTGCACAGAGTGCTTCAGAGAAGTTAAACGAGCGCCGTCTGCCCCCGCGACGGCGGCCGGTTTGGCGGCCGGTGCAGGCGCCGGTTTACGCGCGGTTTCCTCCTTGAGAGCGGCCGGCGGAGCCTGCCGCTGTTCGGCAAACTTCAACAGGGCGGGAATGCCGTCGTCAGCGGCGCAAACGGCACCGCTCAGCGCCAACAGCCAAAGCCCCATCACCCCTCTTTGCGCGCATCGCTTCATGGCTACAGATTCTCGACCCGGTTGGACAGATCGGACATCAGCTCATGTTCGACGTCGGCGCAGAATTTCTCGGTTTTATATTGATAAAGAGCATCAATCGCTTTACGGGTGCTTTCATCCACATTGCCGCGCACGCCGGCATATCCGGAAGCGTTGGAAAGCAGACCGTTAAAATAGGCAATGCGTTTTTGGTAACTCTGCGGATTAATATTTTTTAATGAGTTAACCCGTTGCTGGCAAAGCGCGATACGTTGTTCATCGGATTTATCATTAGGATTGTTCTGTGAAAGTTTTTTCACGGAATTCAGGTTTGTCTTGCTGCCGCTCACGCAGCCTGACAGCGACATGAAAGACAGTAAAAATATAGCAGAAACTACCGTGCGGCGGCCGCCGCAAGCATTAATCATCGTTATCATTCCGTTTATAATCCTTTAATTGTCACTTAGGTCATCATTATGTGGCGAACGGCAACGGCACATGCCTTAATTTGATTAATCAAAATGGGTTAGGCAGTGAAAAATCCCTATGCCGCAGTGCAATAGAATAATTCACTACCGATGATATTGTTATTTAATTGTTAATAAATTAGACCTAAACGCGGGCTAAACACGAATCAAAAAGCCAATCCCTTAGGGAAAGAAAACCATGAAACAACAATAAAAACAATAGATTATGTTTTATATTTTGTTTCTAAAGGGAAATTCATCATCTGCTGCCTCAGGGCGATATTAGCAAAACAATATGGCGAATTGTAGGTATCAGCCTATTTCCCCCGATCTAATATCTCGCATATCGTTATTTATATAGTGATTTATACTGGATAATATTTGTATACGATCTATTGGTTTTAAAGCAAATATATTTCTTTTTCCTTTTGGTTTTATATTCTGAATTTGACTTAATTTAATAAAATCTATTTCCAAGCAATACTATTATTTGCAAGAATATTCCCAGCAACACGCCATACGTAAAACTCGTATTTTATTTACCAGAAAATCCATTGTCGATTTTCCCAATCTCGTTATTTCTCATAAATAACGGATGTTGGCGTATTGCCCAGAGCAAAAGGATCTGGCTCCAACCGTACGGCCGGCGACATGACGTTGCCGCCGCTGCGGGGGATTTAGATGTGCTGTTCTTTTTATTTAAAAACTCTCTACAGGAACCTGAGAAATGAAACTGAATAAATTAATGCTGGCAACCGTGATTGCTTTCGCTTCTGCATCTGTTGCTCACGCCGCATCTAATCAGGGCAGCGGTAAAGTCACCTTTACCGGCGAAATTATCGATGCGCCTTGCAGCGTCGCGCCGGAATCCGTTGACCAAACCGTACCAATGGGCCAGATCAGCAGCCGCATCCTGGCTAACCAGGGTAAATCCAGCATGCAACCTTTCAACATCGAACTGAAAGATTGCTCCATCTCCACCATGAAAAACGTCAAGGTGACCTTTACCGGCACGCCTGATCCGGTCAACAACAAACTGCTGGCCCTGAGCGGCACGGCAACCGGCGCCGGCATCGTGATCTACGACAACCTGCACTCCAAGGAAGTGGAACTGGGCACGGCGACCGACGGTCAGGGCCTGAACGACGGCGACAACTCGCTGAAATTCGCCGCTTACCTGCAGGGCAGCAGCGCCTCCGCCGCCGTGGTGCCGGGCGACTTCACCAGCGTGGCCAACTTCACCCTGGCTTACCTGTAATACCCCACAGGGGATGTCTCAGGGCATCCCCCCGCTTGATTGCATGCCGACGAGAACGGCAAGGGAACAGGGCAAGACAGGGAGACGCCAGCATGACTATACGCCTTTGCGGCCTGTTGCTCATCGCGCTCAGCGTAGGCAGCGCGGCGGCGGCAGTGAAAAATCAGGGCCACGGCAAAGTCAGCCTGGGCGGCACCATCGTTGAAACGCCGTGCGGCATCGCCAGCGACAGCCTGGATCAAACCGTCGATTTCGGTCTGATCTCCATGACCGATGCCTCGCAGGACGGGCAATCGGTGCTGATCGGCAGCCGCCGCCATTTCACGATCAAACTGGTGAACTGCGAACTGGCCAGCCAGGTGAAGCCTGACTTCATCTATCGCGCGGCCAACGTCACCTTCGACGGCACCGCCGACAGCCGGGATCCTTCCCTGCTGGGCGTTTACGGCGAGGCGCAGGGCGTGGCTATCGAGCTGTTGACCGATGCCGGCACTCCGATCCCGCTCGGCAGCACGACGGCGGATTACCAGATCGTCGCCGGCGACAACACGCTGCGCTTTGGCGCGCAGTTGCGCCTGCATCCCGATAAGGCGCGGGCGGGCGGCTTCAGCTCTCTGGCCAAATTCACCCTGTCTTATCTCTAGCGCCGGCGGGCGCTGCACAGCATTACGTATTCAGGTCGCACGGATGACCTGCTATTGGGCGCGGACTTGCCATGAGTGATTATGCTATGACGTCATTACTGACACGGAAACACCTACCTCTTCTCGTCATTCTATCTTTCCTCTGGGTGCGTCCGGCATTTTCCGCCACGGAATTCAATACCGACGTCCTGGATATCGGCGAGCGCAGCAAAGTGGATCTTTCGCGTTTCTCCGATGCCGACTACGTCATGCCCGGCGCTTATTTGCTGGACATCAAGATCAACCAGAAAACGCTGCCCCAGCGCAGCATTCAGTATTTCCCGTCGCCGGATAACAAGAGCGGCAGCCAGGTGTGCCTGCCGCCTGATCTGGTGGAAAAAATGGCGCTGAAAGAAGAAGCGGCCAAAAAAGTCACCCTGTGGCACGACAACCAGTGCGCCGACATTCGCGGCATCAAAGGCGCGACCGTCTCCGATCGCATCGGCGGCGGCGTGCTGGCGATCACCATCCCGCAGGCGTGGATGAAATACTCCGATCCCGATTGGACGCCGCCCGAGCAGTGGGACGACGGCATTCCCGGCCTGCTGCTGGACTACAACCTGAGCGGCCAGTTAGGCAAGCAGAATCACAACAACAACACCGCCCAAAACCTGAGCAGCTACGGTACGCTGGGCGCCAACCTGGGCCCCTGGCGCCTGCGCGCGGACTACCAGGCCAATTACAATCAGCAGGCCGGCGATCGCAGCACCGGCTTCGACTGGAACCAGATCTACGCCTACCGCGCGCTGCCGATGCAGGCCGCCAAGCTGACGCTGGGTGAGATTTATCTCGACTCCGGGGTGTTCGACGCCTATCGCTTCACCGGCCTCAATCTGGCCAGCGACGAGCGCATGCTGCCGCCTAACCTGCAGGGCTACGCGCCGGAAGTGCGCGGCATCGCCAAGAGCAACGCCAAGATCACCGTCTCGCAGGAAGGCCGCACGCTGTACGAAACCACCGTGCCCGCCGGGCCGTTCGCCATTCAGGATCTCAACAGCTCGGTGCGCGGCAAGCTGGACGTCAAGGTGGAAGAGCAGGACGGCACCGTCTCGACCTTCCAGGTGGATACCGCCACCATTCCGTACCTGACCCGCCCGGGCTACGTGCGCTACAACGTGGCGCTCGGCAAAACCTCGGCCTACGACCACCGCACCCAGGGCCCGCTGTTTTCCGCCAGCGACTTCTCCTGGGGGCTGAGCAACGCCTGGTCGTTGTATGGCGGGGCGCTGCTCGGCGGCGACTATAACGCCTGGGCGCTCGGCCTCGGCCGCGATCTGAACGTGTTCGGCGCCATGTCGCTGGACGTCACCCAGTCGATCGCCCGTCTGCCCGGCGAGCCGACCGCCAGCGGCATGTCGTTCAAGCTCAACTACGCCAAACGCTTCGATGAGCTGAACAGCCAGATAACCTTCGCCGGCTATCGCTTCTCGCAGCGCAAGTTCATGAACATGTCTCAGTACCTGCAGGAGCGCTATGGCGATTATGACAAGAATTACAACGGCCGCCAGAAAGAGCTGTACACCATCACCGCCAGCAAAACCTTTATGGCGGAAGACAGCGCCAAGGCGATCACCGCCTACCTGACCTACTCGCACCAGACCTATTGGGATGCGCGAACCCAGGATCGTTACGGGCTGTCGGCCAGCAAGCTGTTCAGCGTCGGCGATATCAGCAACATCACCGCCTCGCTGTCGGCTTACCGCACCTATTACCAGGGCCGCACCGACGACAGCGTGATGCTCAACTTCACCGTGCCGATCGGCGACCGTCGGCGCGTCGGTTATGCGCTGCAAACCAACAACGGCGATGTCACGCAGACCGCGTCGTACAACGACTACAGCGATCCGGACAATACCTGGCAGGTCAGCGGCGGCTTTAATCAGTCCGGCAAATCGCTGGCGCGTGGGTACTACACCCACAACGCCTCGTTCGGCTCGCTGAACGCCAGCGCCTCTTACCAGCAGGACAGCTACTCGTCGATCGGCGGCTCGTTCCGCGGCGGCCTCACCGCGACCCGGCACGGCATCGCGGCGCATCAGAACTCGAGCAACGGCGGCAGCCGCATGATGCTTGACACCGACGGCATCGCCGGCGTGCCGATCAACAACGGCCGCGCCTACAGCAACCGTTTCGGGCTGGCGGTGATTTCCGACATCACCAGCTACTACAACACCGACACCCGCATCGACGTCAACAAGCTGGCGGACGACGTCGAGGCCACTCGCGCCGTGGTGCAAGGCACGCTGACCGAAGGCGCCATCGGTTACCGCCACTTCGAGGTGGTGAAAGGCAGCAAGCTGCTGGCCACCATTCGCCTCGCGGACGGCAGCGAACCGCCGTTCGGCGCCGCGGTGCTGAGCGAGAAAGGCCGCGAGGTCGCGGTGGTCAACGACGGCGGCTCGGTCTACCTGACCGGCGTGCAGCCGGAGGAAAAACTGGACGTCGCCTGGGAAGGCCAACGCCGCTGCCGCATCGTGATCCCGGGCGCCGCCAAGCCGCTGGACCAGCTGCTGCTGCCGTGCGCCACCCTGTAATCCGTAACGCTGAGAAATGATGACATGAACAAACACCCGATAACGCTACTGACCGCCGCCGGCCTGGCCTTGAGCGCCGTACTGCCCACCGCCGACGCGGCGATATCGCTGGATCGCACGCGCGCCGTCTACGTGAGCGACGCCAAATCGATCAGCCTGAATATCGTCAACGAAAACAAAGAGCTGCCCTTCCTGGCGCAGTCCTGGCTGGAGAACGAGCAGCACCAGAAAATCACCTCGCCGCTGGTGGTACTGCCGCCGCTACAGCGCGTGGAGCCGAGCGAGCGCAGCGTAGTGCGCATCACTAAAACGCCGGAGGCGGATCGCCTGCCGCAGGATCGCGAGTCGGTGTTCTACTTCAACCTGCGCGAGATCCCGCCGAAAAGCACCAAAACCAACGTGATGCAGCTGGCGCTGCAAACGCAGATCAAGCTGTTCTACCGGCCGAAGGCGATTGTCGCGCCCAAGGGTGAAGTGTGGCAGGAAAAGCTGGTGTTCCGTAAAAGCGGCGGCGCCATCACCGTCGACAACCCGACGCCGTTTTACATCACCCTGACCGGCATGACGCGGCAAACGCAAAAACAGGGCGGCGGCGCGATCGGCGGTTTTCAGCCGCTGATGCTGAAGCCGAAATCCAGCGAAAGCCTCAAGCTGCACGACACCGGCATGAACAGCTTCGTCATCACCTACATCAACGACTACGGCGGCCACCCCGAGCTGCGCTTCGCCTGCAACGGCAGCGTTTGCACCGCCGTGCCCGAGAAAAAATAAGGAGGTCCAGCATGGCTGAATTCACCGATCGACTGCGTCCGCTGCTGTTCGGCGCGCTGCTGTGCGGCGGCAGCGCGCTGGCGGCAACGCCGCTGGGCGTGATCGAAGGCACCACCGGCACCGTCAGCTTTCACGGCGGCCTGCTCAGCTCTCCCTGCAGCCTGACGCCGGACAGCCGGGACCAGTCCGTCGATCTGGGCGACGTCAGCGCACGCGACTTCCGCAACGCCGGCGATCGCAGCGCGCCGGTGCGTTTTCGCCTCTCGTTCCGCAACTGCCTGCTGGGCGCGCGCGCACTGGCGGATAACCCGGCTGGCCAGCGCAACGGCGACGCCGGCCGCCTCTACCTGCAGGGAGAGCAGGCCGCCACGCTGGTGTTTCTCGGCGAAAGCGATGTCGACAACCCATCGCTGCTGAAGCTGAACGGCGGCGTGCAGGGCATCGGTCTGCGCCTGCAAGACCAACAAGGCCAGGCGCTGGAGCTGAATCAACGCAGCCGCCCTTACATTCTGCAGCCCGGCAGCAACACCCTGTGGTTCAGCGCCAGCGTGGAATCCACCCAGCGGGCGGTGATGGCGGCCGGGTTCGCCGCCGTGGCGCACATTCAGGTGATTTACCTGTGAGGTTCGAGAACGCGATGAAAACTCAACTGACCAAACTCTGCCTGCCGCTGGCGATCGCGCTGGCGGCCCCCGCCGCCTGGGCCAACGGCTACGTCACGCCGGACGGCGGGCCGAAACAGTTCTATATCGATCTGAATGAAAGCAACATCACCAACCAGGTGGGGTTTACCAAAGTGTTCCCTTATTCGTTAGGTGGCCAATATACCGGCAAGGCCTACTGCGATACGCCGATCCCCAGAAGCCCGCACTTTTACAAGTCGGATTCGGCGTTGCCTCCCTCCGACTACGGCAACGGCTATTTAAAACTGAATGACTTTCTGGATTTAAAAGCCGAGGTGTGGATCGCCGGCAACAAGAAGGCCTATGTCACGGTGCCTTTTTACAACGAATCCAACGAGTATACCAATCACAGCTGTTCGCCGCCCTATGTGCAGGTAAACAACTACGAAAGCGGCTCCAAAGGCCGCATCACCTTCCGGGTGCGTAAAAAAATCATTAACGGCGTCGAGATTAACGATCGGCAGATCATCGAGATGTACGGCCGCCTCGGTTCGACCGACGGCGGTTTCGGCCCCAATCCGATGGCGCAGGTGTTTATCCAGTCCGCGATCCTTTACGTGCCGGATAAATGCGTGGTGAACGAAGGCCAGCTGATCAACGTCGAGTTCGGCGAAATCGGCGGCAGCGATCTCAACGGCTCGAACTACCCGCAAAGCATTCCGGTGCGCTTCCAGTGCGAAGGCGGCAGCTTCGAAGACGGCACGCTGAACATCAAGCTGGCGGTCTCGGGCACGGCCGCTTCCTTCAGCAACGAGGTGTTCAAAACCGACAAGAACGATCTCGGCATCCGGCTGACGCACAACGGCCAGCTGGTCATTCCGAACGAGTTTTACCCGGTGCCGAACATCGGCAACGGCGGCTCCTGGAACCTGGTGGCGGCGCCGTTCGCCAACGGCGGCGCGGAGATCGGCGAAGGGGAATTCAACGCGTCGGCCACCATCGTGGCGGCATTCCAGTAACCGAGGGAGGAACGAAAAAATGCGTCTACGCGCTTTAGCGCTGCTCAGCTGCGCGTCCTGGTGGGTTGCCGTCATGCCGGCAGCGGCGAACACCGAGCTTATCGGCGCACCGGTGCAGTTCCACGGTACCGTGGTGAGCCGGCCGTGCAATATCGAACCGCAGTCCGCCGATCAGCTGGTGGAGATGGGCACGGTGATCGTCAAAACCCTGTATCGCTACGGCCACAGCACGCCGGTGCCGTTCAGCATCAAGCTGACCGACTGCAAGACCACGGTATTCAAATCCGTCAGCGTGACCTTCAGCGGCACGGAAGACGGTGAGCTGCCGGGCAAGCTGGCGATCAACAACGGCGCGAACGGCGCCGCCATCGCCCTGTTCGATCATCAGGGCGCGGACATCGATTTGAATAAGGCCACCAGCGCCGTCGCGCTGCAAAACGGCCCCAACAACCTGAACTTCACCGCCTATGTGCAAGGGCGGCCCAGCGCGATTCAAAACCAAAGCATTACCGAAGGCGAATTCACGTCCATCGCCAATTTTGTGCTGGCATACCAATAAGCCCCGCACCGTCCCAGGGAAATCAGGAAAACGACCGGCGCGCGAACGCCGGCGATGGGCCGTCACCGTTTGCTCCGGCGCGGCGCCACGGCCTTTTAAGGAGTCACCCATGCCAGATATTCGCTTCACGCTGTTCGACAGCGATAACTTCTACCAGCAGGGGCTGCGTCTGCTGCTGCAGGACTATCTGCACTCCCTGAACGAATGCCACCGCCGGTACCCGCAGTTCTCGCCGCTGGCGCTGCAGGCGTTGGATAACATCGAGATCGTGTTCCGCACGCCGGAAGAGCGCTGGGGCTGCGCCTGTTGTTATCAAAGCCCTCACGGCGTTCCGCGCCAGCGGCAGCTGACCCTGCTGATCCTCGACGACGCGACCCAGCAACAGGTGAAAAACCTGCCGCCGCTGTTCAGCATCCATCGGCGCGATTCGGCCTACGCCATTCGCCTCAAGCTGCAGATGGCGTTGGAAAAGTTCATCCTGCATCCGTGGGTGGCGCTGCACGCCGCCGGCCAGTGGAAATGCCAGGCTTGCCGCATCGCCGCGCTCAGCCACTGCGAGAAAAAGGTGCTGGGTTTGATGAGCAGCGGCATGTCCGCCTGCAGCATCGCCGGCCTGCTGCAGCGCAGCCAGAAAACCATCAGCGCCCATAAGCGTTCGGCGATGCGCAAGCTTAACGTGCGTAAAAACAGCGAGCTGAATAAGGTGCTGCTGAATCAGCGCGGGCTGAATTAAGCGGTATACGCGATAAGCGAATGAGAATCATCGGGCTGCGCCTAAACGCAGCCCATGACAGATTAACCTGCCATTCTCTTTTCAATGAAAGAGCCTAAACGTCAGCCATAAATCAAAGATTCGTGCATTGGCCTGTAATATCACTGCGCCAGGATTTACCTTTGTCCTTAACCTTACAGTTATGTGCATCCCGGTGGCTAAGCACCTTCCCGGAACAGTTCTTTGCGCTATAACATGTGCCTGCGGCCGCAGACGCAGTCAGGGGTAGCAGTAAGCATGAAGCGAGTGTAATAACAATCGATAGACTTTTCATAACATATATCCTTATTCGTTCATATTTAAGTTTCATCGTTGTGCATATCGCAGAATAAATCTGCTTACGTCTTTCTATCTTCAACCCGTTTTGTTTAATACGCCTCCTTACCTCTCTATCAAAACTTCAACAATGAACGACGCCGTTCTATCGAACAACGCCCCAGGTAAATGCATTGATAATCACGCTCGTCCAGCGGCGATAAAAACGCGACGCCTTTTTACCGATATAAGAACCACCACCCAATGAATGAACAGGCTATGGTGATGACTATTATAGCTTTGCCGTCATTCCGGCACAGACCGCGTTGTAACATCCCTTGTCGAGGCGGATTTCCATATTTCCCGGCGCTATCCCCGCGTATCTACCGTAACAGAGGCCGAAAGGCCGCTGTCTATTTGTTGCGGAGAGTCAAAAACAATCTTTACTGGGACGCGCTGGACAATTTTGGTGAAGTTCCCTGTCGCATTATCTGGTGGTAATAAAGCAAAAGTTGCTCCTGTAGCCGGTGAAATACTATCCACCCTGGCATGAAATATTTTCCCTGGATACGCATCAACTTTCACCTCCACAGGCAATCCTTTACGCATACGTGCTTTCTGCGTTTCCTTAAAATTGGCGCTTATCCATGGAGCCGCTCCGGAGACGATACTGGCAATGGACTGCCCCGCCTGAACCATCATACCCACTTGCAAACTACGGTTGCTGATTACCCCATCAATAGGCGCAATAATCCGCGTGTAACTCAATGTCAATTTCGCCTGTTCCAGGTTTGCCTGAGCCTGTTCAACATTAGCCTGGCTTTGCTCAATTTCGCTTTGCAAGACCTGGAGTTTATCGCTTTGTGTTTTCAAGCTCGCTTGCGTTTGGTGGTATTTTGCCTCTGCGACGCGATAACTGGATGTGGCGTTATCCATGTCTCCCTTGGAAACATAATTCTTTTTCTGCAAAATTTGAAAACGGAGATACTGCTGATGCGCATACTGCAGAGTGGCTGCAGCAGAATTCACATCGCTGCGAAACTCGTCAATAGCACTTTTTTGCATTTGATAACTTGCCTGGGCATTCGTTAACGCCGCACGACTTTGCGCCAGAGTCGCCTCTGCTTTCTGCAACGCGACAACAAACTCCCTGTCGTCCAACTGAGCCAACAAGTCGCCCTTATTCACTCGATGATTGTCCCGAATCATAGAGTTAACCACCACCGCGCTGATGCGGGCGCTGACGTTTGTAATGTCGGCTTGCACATAAGCATTGTCGGTGGTTTGAAAGTAGCGCCAATAAAGCAACCAATAAAGAAATCCTGACAAAACCAGTAACACGAGCAGAAGGAAACCTATTTTTTTAGAATGTTTCATGATGAATTCCAACAACCTGAATGATGTACGCTTAATATCCACCATCCAGGTTGAAAATATTTTCATATTATGCGCAACAGTAGAGCCTATCGTTAGCACATCCGTATCAATTGTTTGCCGAAATGTTTTCCATTAAGTGAATCAATAAAAGCCTGAGGCGCATTTTCCAGCCCATCGACTATCGTTTCTCGGTATTTCAACACACCGTTCTCTGCCGCATTTAACAAGAATGCATCTGATTCGGCGTAGTCTTTGAACCATTCGGTTACCAAAAAGAAACGATTTACAGGCGCATCCGGCAGGGCAGAGAAAAAGTCCGCCGGGCCGGATGCATCAACATCAGTGCCTTTATTGTAATTGGCTGCATTACCGCAGATAGGCACCCTTGCCCCCTCATTCAGCAACTTGGCGACAAACAGTGATACGCGGCCGCCCACGTTCTCAAAATAGATATCGATACCCTGGGGGCACGCGGCGCGCAAATCCCGGTTAAGGTCGGCAGTCTTGTAGTTAAGGCAACTGTCAAAACCCAGCTCCTCCACGACATACCGGCATTTATCCTCGCTGCCGGCCAATCCCACAACGCGGCATCCCGCCAGTTTACCCAATTGCCCAACGACGGAGCCGACCGAGCCCGAGGCGGCTGAAACGACCAATGTTTCACCCGGTTTTGGCTTCGCGATTTTGTTTAAACCGAAATAGGCCGATCGGCCCGGCGTCCCGACCGCACCGAGAAAAATAGAAGGTGGTAATGTTGTCTCCGGCAAACGATGAACAGTGAAGTTTTGAGCATCACCGATATAATACTTTTGCCAACCGGAGAAGGTGAATACGCGATCGCCAACGTTAAACAAAGGATTACGCGAAGCCACGATTTCCCCAATAGCCTCTCCCTGAATCACTTCCCCCAGCTTTATCGGGTTCACGTATTTGGTACTTTTATTTAGCCGTGGCCGGAGATAGAGATCGATCGATAACCATTTGTTCTCAACCAGAAACTCTCCTGGTTCCAAGGGCCTCAACGAGCTGGTCTCCAATCTGAAGTTTTCCAGCGTAGCGGCGCCATCAGGGTGGCTGTTCAATACGATCGATGCATTCTCAAATTGACTCATGTTCTTCCCCCTCTTAACTACATAGATACATGTTTACGACATCAGCAACCGCCAGCCCAGTGGGCCAGGATTTAACGGCCTTTTTTACGCAAATGTGACGTCCAACGATATTTCGGCCAATAAAAACTGAACAACACCATCAACAAAGTCAGTGGCCAACCACAAATAAAAATAATCGTGTCAACGGGCAGATCCTCTCGCATTGACAGGCCATATACACCGACGGCTTTCAGAAGGAAAACCGAGATCCACGCCAATGATACTTCGTGCCACACTTGTGCGTATTGTGCGCTACCGTAAACGGGAATATCTTTCAACCTTGGCATCGCCTGTTCTGCCAGCGTACGTATCATTGGCTTGCCTACCAGAGAATAGAAGCCGAATACCACCACCACCGAAGATGCTCCGCTGACCGCGAGAAACACATTTTCTTTCTTGATTGCGAACGGAGCATAGCCGCGTAAATACAAATAGTGACTAACGCCTGAAACCAGAATTAATGCGATCACCGACAATGAACCGCTACGCTTGTTAAATATTTCCACTGCGCCTGAATAAATAGCCGTGAGCAGTAATGCAAAACCCGCCCCCCCCCACCAAAAGGCGATGTTATAAAGCACGATAGGGGTAATGATAGTAATGCAAGCATCGCGCGACATCAGGTAGTGCCATATCGTCATAGAGCGCTGACTCATTCCTTACCCTCTTTTTTGACATGCAAACGAAAATCGCGAGAAGAGAACATCACAAGCAACGCGGTTGCCAACATCATTCCGCCCATAATCAGAAATAGATCGTTAAACGCCATGATTTCCGACTGGCGGGCGATTCTTTTGCCAAGTATCGCGAAAGCCGTACTTTTTATACTCATGACGTCAACGGCCAAACCGCGTGCGATCATCAGACTTTTAACGTCATTGAGATACCCGGCAAAGGCATTGCTGCCGGTGACCAACGACGTCTTGACGACGTCGACATGCGTATAAATGCGCGTGATGAAAAAGGTGCTTAAGATGGCGGTGCCGCAAGAGCCTCCCAGACTGCGGAAGATATTGATCAACACCGCCGAAGAGGCACTGTCTTTTTGCTGAATATTGCGGGTAGCCAGCAAGGAAAGCGGCACCATGATAAAGGGCTGGCCTAATGCGCGGATCAACATGGACCAGGCCATCTGCGGGCCGGCAAAGTCGCCGTCCATCGCACAGTCCATAAAGGCACTGATGGCCAGACCAACAAACCCTATGCAAATGAGATACTTCTGGTTATATCGTTGAATAAGCAACGGGATAAAAGGCAGGATGATTAACTGAGGAAACCCCATCCAGATCACCACCGTACCGATATCAGAAGCATTGTAGTCATGTACCATCGTCAGGTAATACGGCACCAAGAATAACGTACCGTAGATAGCTACGCCCAACATTGCAAAAACCAAGATGGCGCACGAGAAATTGTAGTCCCGAAATAAACGAATATTGATAAGCGGCTGTGCATGCGTCAATTGGGCATACATAAATATTAAGAAACTAACAGCGGAAATGACCGCCAACACGCATATCATATTCGATTCTAGCCAGTTTTCTTCACCGCCCTTTTCTAAAATCACCTCAAGAGCACCCAAACACAGCATGACCGAAATGATGCCGACAAAGTCCCCGCGACGAATAATATTCCAGTCAATAACAGGGTGTTTTAAAGCATAGTGAATCAACCCCCAGGACAACAAAGCCGGTATTGCGTTGATATAAAATATGGCGTGCCAAGAGAAATTATCCGTCAACCAGCCTCCCAATGCCGGCCCTACCGCCGGCGCGAAAGTCCCTATAATGCTAAACAGCGACATGCCCAACGGCCGTTTTTTTAATGGCAGGATCTCAATTATCAAGCGAAATGAAATGGGGATTAGCGCCCCGCCACTGAACCCTTGAAGCGCCCTAAACACGATCATGGAACTCAGATTCCATGCGGCAGAACACAGCAGCGATGCCCCCAAAAAGCCGGCAATGCACCACAGCGCATAACGCCCGGTCCCCAGAGCCTGGCAAAGCCAACCACAAAGCGGAATTGCCACTATCTCTGCCGTAAAATAAGACGTCATCAGCCAGGAACTGTCATTCAGCGTCGCAGAAAGCGCGCCTTGAATCACTTTCATGGATGAATTGGCGATTTGGATATCCAAAATCGCCATAAAACCGCCGATTAATCCTCCGAGAATAGCGCACCATTCGCGCCTGGAGACCCTTGCGCCTTCGGCTGGCGTCGCGGCCGTTGTCAAAACGGCGCTCATGACAATATCTTCCGCAGCTGGCTGGCCGTATGGCTTATCTGAGGCAGATTCATCATCGAGATGTGATTGCCAGGCGCGCTTATTATCGTCATCCCCCCGCGAGCCAGACGAGCCCAACCCAGTCCGGGTATCTCTTGTGCAATGCGGTCCGGCAGAATCTCCTCCGCCTCCGCAACCACGATCCTGCCGGCATATTCTTTGCCCTGATAGCTATCTGTCGCAGCGATATGCGCCTGCAGAATCGTCAGAAAATGCTGGAACTGCGATGCGCTAATATTGTCAGGAACCAATTTTGCGCGCTTGAATTCCTGCAGGAACAACAATGAACGCTGCGCTTCGGACATCTCTGCCAGCGCAGGTGCGGCGATTGCAAATGACGCACCGGTAAAACGCTCCACCTTACGGGCGAAGTATGCAAGCCGTTCGAATTCATTCATCTGTGCGGCGCGATCAATCTGTATCTGAGGAGCGGGTTGATCGAGTATCAGCACCGTTGGCGTTCGCCCGTCGGCATGCTGCAGTTGACGCGCCATTTCGAACGCGATTGTCGCCCCCAGGGACCATCCGCCCAGCACCAGATTTCGCCGTTGCGCAATATCCTGCGCCTGCTGCAGATAGTATGCGGCCAGCACCTCTATATCGTGGTTGTAGGCCTGATCTTCACCGAAGTTCGCCACCTGCAGGCCATAGATCGGATAATCGGCCCCCAACTCACGCGCTAATGGGTAATAACACAAGATGTTGCCGCCTGCCGGATGAATCATCAAGAGCGTCGGTTTATCCTCCTCGACCCCGGCATTCAGCATCACCAACGGCGAAAATACTTGCCGTTCAGCCTGCGTCAGAAAGGCCGCCAACTCGCCGACACTGCCGTGTTCAAACAGCTGTCCTAAAGACAGGGTTGTGCCAAAATGCTGATTTATTTCAATCACCAACTTCAATGCGGTAATCGAATTTCCCCCCAGCGCGAAAAAGTCATCCCGCGTATCCAATCGCTCGCGTTGCAGCACGCGGCAATAAATGGCATATAAGCGTTGTTCGACGTCCCCTTCCGGCTCTCGCACCGATTGAGGTATGGCATCGTTCATGCGCGGCAAAGCACCATAGTCCACCTTACCACCGGCCGTTAGCGGCAAGCTGTCCAGCCAAACCCACTGATCCGGCTGCATGTAATGAGGGACCTTGCTTTGCAAAAACGCACGCACTTCCGAGCAACGAGCCGTTCCCTCGCCGCAACAATAGGCCACCAGCCGGCTCTCGCCCGCACCGTTCTGCCACTGTTTTACCGCGGCTTGAACGACCGTCGGGTGCTGCTGCAATACGTGCTCTATCTCTGCTAACTCCACACGATAGCCACGCACTTTCACCTGACGATCCAGGCGCCCTAAAAACTCGAGGTTTCCGTCCGGCAGCCAGCGTCCTTTGTCGCCAGTGCGGTAAAGGCACTCACCCGCCAAATAAGGATGCGGGATGAAATGCGCCCGGTTCTGCTCCTCTAAGCCGATATAGCCCGCAGCCACATGCTCGCCGCCAAGATAAATCTCACCAGGAAGGCCGATAGAGACTAACTGCTGATAAGGATCCAATACCAATACGTGGCTGTCGGCCAAAGGTTTGCCGACCGGCAAATAGTCGCTCATATCATCCAGCGAACCGTCCGGCAAGGTATAGGTCGCCACACCGACGGTGCACTCCGTAGGGCCGTAGTGATTGACCACCCGGCAGTCAGCCTGCAGTTGACGTATGCGTTTGACTAACGCCGCCGGGACTCTTTCTCCGCCCAAGACTAAAAGACGACGTGGCAATAACGCGCCCGCGTGGGGAGACATGAGCAATGCGGCCAGGTGGGTTGGCGTGATCTTCATGCAGTCCAAGGGATGACTCTCCAGATAGGAGAACAAGGCCTGCGGGTCATTAAGCTGCTGGGTGCTTATCACCTCCAGTTGTCCCTGGTAGATCAGCGCCGGGAACAGCATGGTATGCGCTAAGTCGGTAGTGAACGCGGAAAACATGCCATATCGCGCCTCGGCAGGTTGATCCAGGACAGAGGCGATGGCCTGGCAATATCGGCTTAGCTGAACATGATTGACCCTGACGCCTTTTGGCCTACCGGTGCTGCCTGAGGTATAAATGATGTAAGCGGGAGCGTCTGTCGGCATTGTTAATAATTGGGGATTCGTGCTCAGCGCGGCGCCGTGGCACTGGTCAATCGAGATTGTCGGCTGTGAAACCGCCGGCGAGCCGGCATCCACCAAAACGAAGCGCGCCTGTGCGTCCCGCAGAATAAAGTCGACCTGTTCCATCGGCAAAGTAATATCGACAGGCACATAGCATCCCCCGGCTTTCAATATTGCCAGCAGGGCCACGACACAGCGTTCGCTTTTGGCCATAAACAGCGCCACTGACTGCCCCGGCAACAGACCATGCTCCAGCAAACAGTGCGCGAGTCGGTTAGCCTGCTCGTTCAGTTGCCGATAGCTCAAAAGACGGCCATCGCAACGCACAGCCACCGAATCGGCATCCAAAGCCTCGGTCTGACGCTCAAACTGCCGATGAACCGCCATGGGAACGGCGTCAAGCATGCGTCTACACCCGCTCAGCAAGTGGCGACGTTCCTCGTGAGTCACCAATGAGAGATCGCGAACGGTTATTTGAGGCCGTTCGATGAGCGCTTCCAACACCGTACGCAGATCGCTCAACATGCGCGTTATCGTACTGCGGTTAAACAAATCGGGGTTGTAGTTTAAGGTAAACAGTAAACTACCGCGGCTTTCTTCAACCCACAGGTTTAGATCCAGTTTGGATACGCCATAATCGATTTTAAGCGGTTTATAGGTAAACAACGTGTTGTTGTGAAAATGAGGAAATACCTGATACGTCAGCGCCGCCTGAAAAAGCGGATTAACCTGCGGATTTCGGATATGGCCAATTTCCTCAAGAATATCATTGAGGGGAATAGCCTGATGTAGCTGAGCCTGTTCACTTTCCGAACGAACGTCGCCAATGATGTCTCGTAACGTCGCTTCCGGAACGATATCCAGTTTCAGGGGTAAGGTATTCATAAACAACCCCAGCATATTCTGTGTCTCAGGTTGGTTACGATTGGCAAAAGGACAACCGATAATGATTTGCTGCTGGTTGCTGTATTTGTGCAACAAGAGCATATAGGCCGAAAGAATCATATGGAAAGGCGTCGCGCCCAGCTGTGCAGCCTGCATCTGCAAACGCTGGGTGAAGCCACGATCAAAAGTATGGCTTGCCATACTGCCTTTGGTGCTCATTTTAGTTGGCCGTGGGCGATCGGTCGTTATCTCAAGCAGGCCTTGTGCGCTATCAAACTTTTTAGCCCAATACGCCAAACCCTTTTGATATTCCGCCGTGGCATACCACTGTTCTTCTGCCAATGCATAGTCGGAGAATTGCAGAAAATCGTTTGTACGCGGTGTCTCGCCATGGAGGATTTGGAAATACATCTCCATGAACTCTTTAAAGAACAAGCTGACCGTCCAGCCATCTGAGATAATATGGTGAAACGTCAGCAACAATACATATTCATGTTGATTGGTTTTAATCATGCGCCAATAGGAAAGTGGTCCACACGTCAAATCGAAAGAACGCTGCCCTTCCTCACGCGCAACGTTTTCTACCCATTCGTCACGCTCGTATTCAGGAAGAGACAAAATATCGTCATAGTGGAAATCGAACAGGACTTCATCACTCACGCACTGGCAGAGTTCGCCTTCCACCACGTTGAATGTGGTGCGAAGAATGTCATGCTTTTTCGTCAGAAACGTCAGCGCCTTTTTCACCCCCCCCATGTCGATGTCATGTTCGACGCGGCAAGTGACGGCATAAGGATTGTTGTACGCCTTACCGTCGTCAAGATACTGATCCAATACCCAAATACTGCGTTGGGAACCGGTCACAGGGAAGTGCCGCCTGGCCGAGTCAGCTTGTTTTCTGATGATTTTACCGGAAGCCAACACCGCTTGCGCTTTCTTCTCCCTAGCAATTTTTTTCAACTCATCCAAACTCAACGATTTGAGCATGGCGCTACTGATTTTAGTCATCATCAAGTCCCGCTTTTGCCTGATTGGCATGTTTGCCTACGTGGTTTCCCCCAGGCTCGCACCTGGGGGGAGCCGGGTTATTCGCCTTGCAGCAATACTTCCAACTCAGCAAGGATCAGTTTTGACAATCCTTTAACGGTCTGATCTTGGTAAAACAGATCGACGCGAATATCAATTTCAAAAATACCTGATACCGTCGACACAACCTGAACCGCCAACAGTGAATTACCGCCGAGTTCCGTGAAATTATCGTTCACGCCAATCCCAGAAATACCGAGGATGGACTGCCAAACTTTGACGATTTCCTTCTCGATGTCGTTTTCAGGTGCCACATATTCCACAGACAACACGGGCCGCACATGGCCATCAGCGACTTTTTCCTCTTCATTCGCCAATAAGGTTTCATTTTGAGCCGGGATAGATTCATCGATCAGTTGCCCAAGGTCACTGGTGACAATAACCAACTGTTCAAATTCCAAATGCGCCAGTTGGCGTTTCAGCGCATCGAGCCCTTCATTGAACAAAATATCCTTGTCTGCAAGATTGACTTTCACCGCCGCAGGCGCCGCCTTCTCGTCCGACTCCACCACCTGATTGACTTTGGTCATTTTAATCAGAGTGTAATTTTCCAACGTCAATAACGGCACACCGGCATGGGACAGGAAGATAATATCCATCGTAATGGCATTGTCCGTATGCTGATACGGCCCCTTCAGCTTGAGGTGTGCATAGCAATCCGTTTCCAGCGGCGAGTGGTAGGTTATTTTGCCGTAACTGATCGGCAGGAAGTTTTCCTGGGTGATATAAGTCAGGCAGCGGATCGCCGTGGCGTCGATCATCGCCGGGTGGAACGGATAGCGCGCAAAATCGTCATGGAAATCGGAACCGATGACTTTATGCATCAACCATTCGTTTTCCCCTTGCAAAATGTCTTGGTGATTGTCCCAACGCGGGCTCAGCGAAAGGAATACATCGCCAGTATTGGCGTTGCCCAGCTCGCACTCCAGCGGCTCGTATGCCAATGCTTTCGTACAGCGCTGGCGAATAGACTCAAGCGATGCTGGTTCCCCCTCTGACTCAGCCACTTTTGAGCTGACTAAACCCAACGCATGTTCCTGCCAGGTCAGATCCAACAGGCCTCTGCTTTGCAGGCTAAACTTGTAACCATGACTCTCTGCGGTGACCAGCAACTGCATGTTGCGCGGCCAGGCATGATGATAAATGATGGGTTGCGTCAACAGCAGATTCTTAACCTGCAATCTCTCTTGAGGTTTGAAATGGCTCATCCATTCGTACAGCATCGATAATATCGTCGCGCCGACCAATGACGGCTGATGCGTCAAGCGATGCTCATCAATGACCCAGTCTTTTTGCACCGCCAGGTTGACCCGATAACGCTCTTGCATTCCCTCACGGCCAATCAGCGTCAACAAATCGCCTTCTACTTCTTCAAACTGTGCAGATTTATTATTTTTTTGCTCAATCAGATGATTGCTCCAGCGCACCGCCATACCGATATCCCCCCACTTGCCCCAGTTGAGAGAAACCGTATGCCCAGAACGTTGCTGGTTACGGTAATGGGCGAAAGCGTCCATAAACGCATTGCCCGCGCAATAATCGATGCGCGCCTCATCGCCGACAATCGAAGTGATCGAAGAGAAGAGAATGAAGAAATCAGGCTGCTTATCTTTAAGCAGTTCGTCCAAAATCAAACTGCCGTTCACTTTGGGATTCAACACGCCGGCACAATCGGCGTCATTTTTAAGCGGAATAATTCCGCCGCCGGCAATCCCCGCGGTATGGAAAACGCCATCTATGCGGGTAAACCCGGCCAGCATATCGCGCATACTGGCATAATCGCAGACATCAACCTGCGCAAGATGCACGGTGTTTCCGCGTTCTTCCAGCCGTAAAACCCCCGCGATTTTCTCACTCACCGAATCGTCCACCGAATGCTGCTGCAGCCACGCTTGCCATTGATCGCGCGGCGGCAGTTCGGTGCGATAAGTCAGGATCAAAGTCGCATTGCTGACCTCTGACACATGGCCCGCAACCAACATGCCCAGACCGCCCAAACCGCCGGTAATCAGGTAGACACCCTCATCCTTCAACTCCGCAGCAATTCCCGTATCATCTTGCTTCAGATGAACAGCCTGATAATCTTCCTCCCAACGGTTGCGCCCGCGATAAGCCACCAGATTGCCATGTGTATCGATATGGCTTTCGTCAATCAATTGCTGTGCTAAATCATGGGGCGCCGCGTAGCCGAATAAATCCACATCCACAACGTGGCACCGCACTTCGGGATACTCGTGATAAAAGACGCGCGCAGGCCCAACGACCAACGCTTTTTGCGGTGAATACAGCCGTTCCTCCGTCACATTGAAAATATTGTTAGTCACAAACAAGAGGTGTAGGTTTTCCAGCAGGTTTTCACTGACCAATGCCTGCTGCAAATAAAGAGGGCTGTAAAATGCGTCGACCTGCAGCGCATAGCCATCACCGTTGCACTGCGGTGCGCCGTTATCGGCAGAAAGGTTCCACATATTAATGATGCGAGTGGGGCGCAACGCCAGGTTCTTCACACTTTTCAGCAGACGAACGTAGTCTTCGCGTTTAGAGGGATCGATAACGTAACAACCGTTCGCCGCATCCTCCTCATAGTGAGTGCCGCGCCAGACGGTCAATACGCGCTGTGCGCTTTCTGCCAGCTGCCTTTGAATATGCTCGGCGATAACCATGGCGTCCACGAACAGCAGCCAACATTCCGAGTCTGGATCGATGCGGCTACCTGCCATGAACCTGGCGGGAATGGTGCGTTTCCAGGCCGGCATGTGAAACCATTCTCCAATCTCCGCTTTTTTGCGTTTGAGAGCGCTGACGGAACTGGCGCTCTGTCCTCCTTCGGCTCCTCGCTTCAGCGCCGGCAGCTTGAATTCCTTACGTTCGAAAGGATAGCCCGGCAACGGCAACCGGCGGCGATGTTCATCACCGTAAAATTGAGCCCAGGAGATTGTTACACCGCTGGCCCACAGGCATCCCAGCGAGGTAAGTAAATATTCTCCCGTTAATTCCACATCCTTCGCGGTAGGCAGCGAAGAGTAAATCAACGCGCTTTCATCCGCCTTGAAATGCTGCTTCGCGGCCGATTCAAGAGAACGGCCTGGCCCCACTTCCAGGAAGATATAATGCTGATTTTCTTCAGACATCAACGTTTTGAATGCGTGAGAGAACAGCACTGGATTGCGCACATGTCTCACCCAATAATCACTGTCTGTGGCCAGCGCATCGGTTATCCAATCGCCACTCACCGTAGAGACGAATGGGATTTTTGGAGCGTGCAATTCAATGCCGTCAATGACCTCTTTAAAAGCAGGCAATGCCGGTTCCATCATGTATGAATGGAAGCCATGGGAGGTATCCAGATGCTTGCAAAACACATTGTTGTCTTCAAGCTGCCGTTGGAATACCTCAATCTCATCCAAATCGCCGGCGACCACGCAGAGCCCCGGATAATTCACGGCGGCAATCTCCAATTTGTCGCCCTGTAACCGCTGACGCAGCGACTCTTCATCCATCAGCACGGCAAGCATTGCGCCAGCCGGTAGCGCTTGTACCAGTTTGCCGCGTAACGCCACCGCGCGCAGCGCATCTTCAAGGGAGAACACGCCGGCAATACACGCTGCGACATATTCGCCAACGCTGTGGCCTATCATGGCATCGGGTTTAATCCCCCAGGACATCCATAATTGCGCCAGACTGTATTCGACAATAAATAACGCAGGTTGCGTAAACTGGGTTTCATTAATACGGTTTTTTCTTAATCCTTCGTCGCCTTGGAAAATTATCGACAATAAATTTACGCCCAAGATCGGGTCCAAATAGCGACAGCAGCGATCCATCACTTCGCGGAATTTCGGGTAAGTGACGTACAGCTCACGGGCCATATTGATGTATTGGTTGCCCTGGCCGGGGAACATAAACACCACGGCCTTATCGCCTTTCGTCAACGTTGAAATATTGGCAGACGGCTGGTTCAATTTCTCCAGTAACGTTTCACGATCCTGTCCTACGACGACCGTGCTGTGCGCAAACGACTGGCGGCCCACCTGTAGCGTGTAGGCAACATCGCCAAGATTGACGTCCTTGTTTTCAACCAAGAAATCATGCATACGTTGTTTCATCACTTCCAACGCAGTTCGGCTCTTCGCCGAGAATGGCAGCATAACCAGGCCATCATGGCGAGTGTTTGGCTCCGTTCGCGGCGGAGCCTCAAGAATGACACAGGCGTTCGTCCCCCCTACGCCAAACGAATTCACCAATGCACGATGCGGTTCGTCAGAACTCGCCAGTTTGCTCAATTCGGTATTCATCACAAACGGGCTGGTTTCAAATTCAATATTGGGATTTGGTGAAATATAATGCAGTGAAGCAGGAAGGTCCCCTTTCTCCAATGCCAATGACGCCTTAATTAAGCTTGCCATACCGGAAGCGGCATCCGTATGCCCGATATTCGTTTTTACCGAACCCAGCCGGCAATATTGTTTTCTGTCGGTAAATTCACTGAACGTCTGGCTGAGCGAAGTGAATTCGATAGGATCCCCCAACGCAGTCGCGGTGCCATGCGCTTCGACGAAACTGATGGTATCCGGATGAACTTGCGCGTTGTCGAACGCCTGTTTCGCCACCGAAATCTGGCCTTCGATACTTGGCGCGGTATAACCCGCCTTCATATTGCCGTCATTATTAATCGCCCCGCCTTTCAATACCGCATAGATATGGTCGCCATCACGCAATGCGTCACTCAAGCGCTTCAATATAACAACGCCGGCTCCGCGACTGAATACGGTGCCATTGGCACGAGAATCAAAAGCATAACAACGCCCATCCGCGGACTCCATTCCGCCTTGCATGTATTGGTAGCCACGGCGTTCAGGGGTATCGAGGGAAACGCCACCGGCGACTATCAGATCGCTTTCCCCATTCAACAGACTATTAATACCCATCACCACGGCGACCATCGCGGTAGAACACGCCGTTTGCACATTAACGCTGGGCCCTTTCAAATTCAGCTTGTACGACACCCTGGTGGTAACATAATCCTTATCGTTATTGGTCACCACTGAAGCACCGCTCACGTACTTTTGCACATCAGGATGCGTATTGACTTTATTCAAATGCCACGCAGTACCGGTTCCGCCAAAGACGCCGACTTTACCGGGATAGGTACTGGGTACATAACCCGCATCTTCAAATGCATGCCAACTGCATTCCAAAAATACCCGATGTTGAGGATCCATAATTTCCGCATCACGCGGCGTGATATCGAAGAAATTGGCGTCAAAATACTGCGCATTACCCAAGATGCCTCTGCGGCGAATATAGTTTGACGAGGCGATCATTTCCTCTTCAATGCCGCTGGCTCTAAGCTCCTCTTCAGTGAACGTACTGATCGTTTCTACACCATCTAGCAGATTTTTCCAGAACATTGCCTTATCTTCTGCACCCGGGAAGCGCGCAGACATTCCCACGATAGCGATATCCTTATCACGGCACGTCGTTTGATATTTCATCTTTACCTCACCATGTGTAGCACAATTAAAATTAATAAATTATTTGTTTTTTCCTAATAGCTCAGCATTTTTCTCTGCAATGCGTTGACTTAGCATCTGTACGGTTGGGTATTGGAATAAATCCATAATGGTAATGGGCGTGGGAAACTTATCTTTTATTTCCCTATGTACTTTAGACATTAATAGCGAATTACCTCCAGCGTCAAAGAAATTATCCTTCGTTGATAGCTCCTTATTTTTTAGAACCGTTCTCCATACAGAAATGATTTGCGCTTCTATATCAGAACTCATCTTGCCTTTTATATCAACCATCTCTTTCTCTCCTTTATTTTCATGCGAACGAAGGTTAGATTTATCGACTTTGCCATTTGGATGAATAGGCATCTTATCCAATGAAATAAATCTGGAAGGCAGCATAAAGAAAGGCAAAGACTTCGCCAAAGCGCTCTTTACCTCCTGAACATTAACAGGCTGTTGATGACGAGAAACATAAAATGCAGATAGCGTTGGCATTTTATTATTTTGGTTGAACTCTACAATAACGGCGGCGTGCGATATCTGGGGCAAAGCCTGCAAATGCATTTCGATTTCAGCCAGTTCAATCCGATGCCCACGAACTTTTACCTGATCATCAACCCTGCCGATAAATTCCAAGACATTGTCATCAAGGCATTTGACCAAGTCGCCGGTTCGGTACATTTTATGATTTTCGCCCGGGATAAAAGGATCTTTGACGAAACGCTCGAGTGTCAACGTTTCAGCATGCAGATACCCCTTGGCCAGAATGTCGCCGCCCAAATAAAGCTCACCGCAGTTTCCGGGGTGAACAGGTTTAAGCGCGTTGTCCAACACATAGGCGCGTGCATGGGGAATCGGCCGTCCTATGGGAACCATGCCGTCTCCCTGCTCTGGCAAGCACGGCCAGTGGCAGGCAAAAATAGTCGCTTCCGTCGGCCCATACAGATTGTGGATCTGTCCGGAGAATTGACGGCTCAAATCGTCGACCAAACTCTGCGACAGCGCTTCGCCACCGGCGAAAATATGCGTTAAAGTCCGACAATCTCCCACCACATCAGCATCAACGATAATACGTAACGCAGTGGGTACAAATTGGGCAACGGTAACCCGGTGGCGGCGAATGAAATTTGCCATTAGCAGGGGATCATATTTCATTTCCTCATCGATCAGGGCGCAGCTTGCGCCAGTCATCAAAGGCCAAAATATTTCCCAGACAGAAACATCGAAACTGAAGCTGGATTGGTTCAGTACCACATCATGCTGGCACAGACTGAATGCAGCCTGCATCCATTCCAGATACTGAACAACCGTGCGATGACTGACCATCACCCCCTTCGGCTTACCGGTTGATCCGGACGTATACATGACATAACAGAGATCGGAACCACTGACTTTCGGCAAAACCGATGCCAAGGGTAAAGTGAGGTCCAGGCACGTGATGTCCAACCATTCGCAACGCTGGGAGGCGTCTTTCAACGCCTGATCCAGAACACCGCTCGTAATGACCAGCCTCGTACCAGCATGGTCAATCATGTATGCCAAACGGTTAACAGGATAATACGGGTCCAATGGCAAATAGCAGGCGCCTGCCTTGAGTATTCCTAATAAACTGATAACCAGATCCATTCCCTTATTCAGGTAGACGCCGACGATATCGCCTGGCTTTATCCCATGACTAATTAATCGCTCCGCCAATGCATCCGTATATTGGTCCAACTTTTGATAGGTCAGTGTATTATTTTCACATCGCAACGCCACTAAATCCGGCGTGGTGTTACTCTGCCATTTAAATTTAGCATGAATAACTTCTTCAGATACCATGATCTGAACCTCTAATTTATATTGAATTGTTTGAAAAAATATCCCCTAAAAAACAGGACACATCAAAGAGTCATTCTTTCAATTATCCTGAGATATTCTTTTGACAGCCGAATCACTTCATCTTCTTTTATCGCCGCCATATGATAGTTAAAGCAAATATTTAGACATTCTCCTTCATGGATAGAAAATGTCATATCTACTTTTGCGAAATCGCTTTCTACCGCTTTGACGTCAATATCAACACCACCAGAATTGACCGGCGATGGCATCGCGCTTAAATAATTAAAACAGACCGGTGCATACAATATATCCATCCAACCCTGTGCACGAATGTCACAATTCAAAATATCATAAGGTATCGTCTGATTTTCCAATAACCCATGCACTCTTTTTCGACAACGCTCCAAAAGTAATCCGATATCCTCTTCGGGGCTGTACTTATCGTAATAAGTCACTCTATTTACGAAACAACCCAACAGCGAGGTTTCTTCATAAAGCATACGATTGGAGACAGGGATGCCAATAGGCACATGACGATAACGCGTAAAAGTATTTAGCAACACATTGAATGCCGTCAGCATACAAACAAAAACCGTGGTTTGGCGGCTTCTCGCAAAGGCTATGAGCGATTGCGTCAACGCTTTCGAGATCGTAAACCACAGATTTTTCCCCTCCGACGTATCTCTGGGGGAGAACAGGGAAGCATCTGCGCCGGTATGGACGTAATGAGCAAAAGTTTCCAGCCAAAATGCTCTTTCCTGCGGGTAACGCGTCGACTGAATGCACTGTTGTTGCCAGCAACGATAGTACCGATACCTCTTGCCTTGGCCTAGCCTAAAGCCACGATCGCCCGCGCGGTAGGCCTGAAAATAAGCAATGAATTGCTTGAAGAACAAACCGATAGAGTCATGGTCAAATACGGTGTGGTGGACCTGTAGCAAGAGAATATGCCGGCTCGCCGATAAGGACATGAACCGCATATGAATGAGCGGCATGAGTTCAAGATCCATCTCGGGTACGCCGGCGGCGGCCAACAGCCCTTCGTCGCTCAGCTCATCGAAAGTGCAGATCTCCGCCGCGCACTCCAGGCGCACGATCTTCAAGTCCGACGCGGGATATTCTCCCTCGCTGCAACTAACGTTGTCTAGATTAAAACAACTGCGCAATACTGGATTATTCTTCAAGATCTGCTGAATACTCCACTCCATGGCGGAAATATCCAGCGGCCCACCGAAGGTCAACCTAAACGCAATCTGATAAGCACCAGGCGCCGGACTGATTTGATCTAAAGTTAAAAAATAGCGCTGTTCACTAGAAATAGACGGGGGCGTAAAATCATTTCCAAGCACAACCGGGTCAGTATCATTGGCATAGTAAGGCACGATAAACGATAGCAGATGAGGCGTTGCATTATCGAAAAACAAGGTGTAATCAATATCGCTAAATAATCGGCGCTTAATTAATTGCCTTATCTGAATCACCTGCAACGAACCGCCACCCAGATCAAAGAAATTATCATCTGCGCCTAATTCACAGAAACCTAATGCCTCCTGGAATATATCAATGAGCTCTTGTTCCAACTCGTTGGCGGCGGGACGAAAAGCATAGCTCAGGGCAGGGCGTGATGGAACGGGTTGGGGTAATCGCTGGAGGTCCAGTTTTCCGTTAGGAAGTTTTGGCATGGTTTCGACAAAAATAAAGTGCGAAGGAATCATGGCTGCCGGTAACGTCAAACGCAAAAAATTCCTGATTTCGTTTGCCGAAATAGTTCCCTCAGATTCCGGAACCAGGTAAGCGATCAATCGTATGCCTCCCGTGCTTTCCTCTGTCTTCCGCACCAAGGCGTGTCTAATTCTGCAATCTTCACGTAAGGCGATTTCAATCTCTTCCGGATCGATTCGCACTCCATTTATCTTGATCTGGCGGTCGATGCGGCCCAGATAGACAATCTCGCCATGCGAATTGAATTTTCCCAAATCACCGGTTCGATGGCCACGATAGCACGCATGATCGATTTCCTGCGTAAAGAAACGTTGGTGAGTTAATGTATCGCGATTGAGGTAACCGCGCGCCACACCTTCCCCAACAATACAGATTTCCCCACACCGATCGCCGCTGACAGGTGAACAGTCATCATCAACAATCAGTATTTTACTGCCTCGCAATGCCTTGCCCAGAGTGACCGCCTTCCCTTTTTCCAAACGAGCGAAAGAGCCGTTTGCCGTCGTTTCCGTAGGACCGTAAAGGTTATACACCGTTGCGTCTGGACATTGCGCAAAGGTTCTCTCTTTTAGATCAAAGGGTACCGGCTCACCGGAAAGAAATACGGTTGTTGGTAAACGCGACGCGCCGTCGACTTGACGATCGTAGTGCAGCAACGCATCCCATACCGTCGGCACACAATAAAGCGCTCCTGAAGGATGTTGTTCGTACCAAGTCAGCAATTTTTCAGGCTCATGCAAAATATTGGCAGGTAAAATATGCAACGTATCGCCACGCAGCAAAGGGGCATAAAGTTGCGTAACCGCAGCTGCAAAACTCAAGGTTGAAGTCAGCGGTAATACTGCCTGAGCTTCAGGCCAAAGTGCTTGGTTGAACCAATCCAGGTAATAACTCAAATTCCCGTGCTCAATGACAACCCCTTTTGGTAACCCGGTAGAGCCCGAGGTATACAGCACATAAGCGATATCCGTTTTCTGTACCACGGGCAGGCTTATCGTAGCCGGCATATCTGCATAGACGATATCCTCTAACGCCAGCGTAGAAGGGAAATTTTTTTCTATCCCCGTTTTACGCATGATGGAAACCGTGGTCAGCAACAAAAAGGCTGCAGCATCATCGAGAATTTTTAATACTCTCTCGTTAGGCAAAAAATCTGATAAGGGAATGTAGGTGTAGCCCGCCTTGAGAATTGCCAACAATACCACAGGCATCATTAGACCTGGCTCCAGATAGACGGCAATTCTTCCTCGTGGATGCATCGGATATTTTGATAATAAATAGCGCGCTAGTAGATTAGACTGGTATTCAAGCTGGGCATAACTCAATGTGTGCTCGCCAAAAACGACTGCACGCTTAGCCGGTCGTTGGGTTGACCACGTCGAAATGGTTTCAAAAATAGGCTTTCTGTCATTCATAACAACTCCTTCCATATTTTCCGCCTAAACTTCAACAGTAAAAATCCAAAGAAACTCAGGCTCAAATCCCGGTATGTTTTTTGATCAAAAAAAGCCCGAAGATTGGCCATCAGATTCTTAATAAAGCTGGCGTTTTTCTTTGCAATCAAAAGACCGTCATTACGACAACTGACATATGCAGAGGAAAGCATGATCGCGCACTCTTGCCACGATTCATCTGAAATTTAAAATAATCTAGCCTATTTAATATCTCTAAATAGTTATAATTATGGATAAACCAAACTGAATGATTACGTCAAGTAATTAGTTATGGATAATAATGCCATGAGAATGATACTCAAAGACCAAAATGATTCAATTTGTAAACTATAAAGATTTGCGCATGATTACAATGGTCATAATTTAACCAAAATAATTGCAACAAGTTGATTTTAAAAAATATAAAAAAACAATCAAATAGGAAAATATTTGTTACATATGATATTTACTTTTGATTTTCTTGGCATTTGACAGAAGATAAAATTAAACGAACCTAAACAAATTGCGGTGTGAAACTCACTTTTAGAATAGGACTATAAATATGAAACCGTGATGCAATCGACATTTTATCAAATCATTTAAAAAATTATTTTTGTAATTATGAACATTTCAATATCTGGGTGTCGAGATAAAATCTTCGCATATATTCTCACCGTTAATGCATAACCATGTTACTGACGGGGGATAATTCAACGTTTCCCTTTGTATTACCCCTTTCCTTGTCGCTACATGATCAATCCTGCTTCAATGCTCACTTCACAGGACGCGACAGCGTTTGCGCTCAAAACCACCCACACGGATAGCCATGCCCCTATGGCCGCTAATGCTTACTTATTCCCGCAGGAGATTCCCGTTATTTACCCCGCATATTACGAATAAATACCCAAAATCTGGCGACCAGTTTTAAAACAGTTTCGAACGTTTCGTTACGCTCATTCAGGTGTAGCCAACGCTGAACTTAACAACAGCAAATAAATGATAAAAGATATCCGCTATTAACGCCGAAAATGGTCTACTCTGAGCGTTAATTTTCCCTATAGATTGCGAGCCGGAATGCATGCCCAGAACAGCCCAAGTCGTTGACGTTCCCGCCCTGGGCGAGCTCGATCGCCAGGCGGGGCAGCTAAGCCACCAGCTGGCGCAGGCCCTGCGCCGGGCTATCCACAAAGGCGATCTGAAAGCGGGCGATCTGCTGCCTTCGACACGCCGGCTGTCGGCGGCGCTGAATCTGGCGCGCGGCACGGTATTGGAGGCGTTCGCCCAGCTGACGGCGGAAGGCTTTCTCGAACCGCAGCCCGGTTCCGGCACCCGGGTTGCCCACTATCAGGCGCCGCGCCGCACGCCACGCGCCACGGTACAGGCGAGTTCGGCGGTAGCGGTTCCGCTTTCTTCACAGGCGCAGCATCTGGCGCGCTTCGCCGCCCAGGTGCGGGCGCTGCCGCCGGTGCCGTTCACCGTCTCGGTGCCGATCGGCGATACCGCGCCCGACGATGTCTGGCGGCGGCTCGGCAACCGCATCCGGGCGCGCGACCCCGGCGCCCCGTCGGGCTACGGCGATCCGCTGGGCGCGTTGCCGCTGCGCGAAGCCATCTGCGACTATGTGCGCCGTTCCCGCTCGGTAAATTGCACGCCGCAGCAAATCCTCATCACCGCCGGCACCCAGCAAGGACTGTATCTGGCCGCGCAGATCCTGCTGGACGCCGGCGACAGCGCCTGGGTCGAGGACCCCGCCTACGCCGGCATCACCGCCCTTTTTAACAGCCTGTTTCGCGATCGGCACATGATCAGGGTGCCCGTCGCTAACGACGGCATCGACGTTGCCGCCGGCGTGCGTCTGGCCGCCGACGCCCGCGCCGCCTTTGTCACGCCGTCGCATCAATACCCGCTGGGCATGCCGATGAGCATGGCGAAAAGAAGCGCCCTGCTGGCCTGGGCCAAAGAGCGGCAGGCCTGGATCGTGGAAGACGATTACGACAGCGAGATGCGCTACGCCGGCCACCCGTTCCCCTCGCTGCAAGGGTTGGCGCCCGAGCGGACGCTTTATCTCGGCACCTTCAGCAAGGTGCTGTTCCCTTCGCTGCGGCTGGGTTACGCCATCGTGCCGCCGCCGCTGGTCGACGCCTTTTGCGGCGCCCGGATCCTGATGGATCGTCACCCGCCCAGCGCGGATCAACACGTACTGGCCGCCTTTATCGCCGAAGGGTATCTCGATCGGCATATCCGCAAAATGCGCGGCGTCTACGCCGAGAAACGCCGGGTGCTGATCGAGGCGATCAACACGCATATCCCCGCCGATTTGGCGGTAGTGCAGCCCTGCGATCAGGGCATGCACATGGTGCTGTGGCTGAGGAAAGATCTCGATGACGTGCGGGTCGCCCAGTGCGCCAACGAAGCCGGGTTGGCGCTGCGGGCGGTGTCGCCGATGTATGCGCTCGGCCACGGTGAGCCGGGTCTGGTGCTGGGATTGGGCGGTTACCATGAACGCCAGGTACAGCAGGCGGTGAAACGGCTCGGCGAAGTGATCCTGGCCTGCGCCGGCAGCGGCGCCTAGCGGGAAAAACGCTTGGCGCCGAACACGCAAACCACCACGCCGGCCATCACGGCGATCATCATCGGCTGGACGGTTTCCTGCAGCAGCCAGGCCGCCAGCATCAGGCCGAAGAACGGCTGCAGCAGCTGCAGCTGCCCGACGGCGGCGATGCCGCCCTGCGCCAGGCCGCGATACCAGAAGATAAACCCAATCCACATGCTGAACACCGAGACGTACACCAGCGACAGCCAGGCGGCACCGCTGACGGCAGGCCAAGTGGCCGGCGCCGCCCACCACGCCGCCACCAGCGTCAACGGCAAGGCGACCACCAGCGCCCAGGAGATCACCTGCCAGCCACCGATCCGGCGCGACAGCACCGCCCCTTCGGCATAACCCAGACCGCACAGCAGCACCGCGCCGACCATCAGCGCATCTCCCTGCCAGGCGCCGCCGCTCCCTTGGCTCAGCGCGAACGCCCCCACCAGCGCAGCGCCGATGCCCGAAAAAGCCCAAAAAGCGGGCTTGGGCCGCTCTCCGCCGCACAAGACGCCAAAACCGGCGGTCGCCAGCGGCAGCAGGCCGATATACACCAGCGAATGCGCCGAGGTGGTGTGCTGCAGCGCCAGCGCCGTCAGCAGCGGGAAGCCGATGACCACGCCGAGCGCCACAAACAGCAGCGGCGGCAAATCGGCCCGCGTCGGCCGCGCCTGGCGAGTGATCCACAGCGCGCACAGGGCCAGCAAAGCGGCGATCGCCGCCCTGATCGCCGTCAGAAACAGCGGATCGAGCTCCAGCACCGCCACCCGGGTGGCGGGCAACGAGCCGCTGAAGATAATCATGCCGAGGAAACCGTTCATCCAGCCCTGAGCCGAATGCCCGACGGCGGAATGAGCAGGGGTAACAACAAGCGTTTTTTCAGACTGACTGTCCATCATGCGAATGCTCCGCACGCCTGAGGCATACCGAAATCGGCAACCCGCGAGGCGAGGTCATAGTGAAAGAGAACATCGTTCCCCCGGCGTCGCTTGCCGGGGCTGCGTTCTATTTTTCAGATAAAGCGGTTCACAAACAGGTCCAGATAGCGAGATTTTCACTGTGCCGGTTGCCAAAGTGCGCCGCTAACGCCAAAGAAGGGCGTTTTTCGGGCTGTCCTTGGCCGTTTGGCGGCGCTGCCTGCAGGGTATCATGGACTTTTATGCGTTTTTGCAGAACAGGACAAGGTGCGGCGCCGTGGTGAAACCCTTCTTACGCAGTGGCAGTTTGGATGATGTGCTGGCTTTAGGCGAAAACGGGCAACCGATCTACGCCTGCGCGCAGCAGCTGCGGGAAACCCTGCGTCTTCGCCGACAGCAGCAGGCCGCCGACTGTCTGGCGATCCCCCAGCCGAACGAAAGCGGCACGCGCATCGACTGGTATGCGCCCTTTCCGGGCAAGGTGACCTCCTGGCTGGCGGCAAGCGATGCCCAGCGCGCGCAGGCGGTGCGCCACCTGGAACACTGTCTGGCGACCTTCCGCAGCCTGACCGAACAGACCCAGGCGACCGATCACCCCAGCCACCGCCTGTTCGGCGCGCTGCTGGCCAAAGCGATGCACATTCCCGATCCCAACCACGTCTACCTGGTGGACGATCGGCCGGTGCTGACCTTTTGGGGCTTTATCAAACCGCAGGCGCAGAGCCCGGACGATCCGTTAGCCTGCCTGCGCCCGCTCGAATCGGAAGTGGAAAAACCGGCGCCGATCGCCGCCGCTCCGCGCAAACCGGCCGTTGTCGAACCGGTAAAACCAGCCCCGGCCGCCGAGCCTGAACCGGTGCCCGCCCCGACGGCGCCCGCCGAATCCCCCGCCGTTGTTCGCCCGCGTCGACGCCACGCGCTGTGGCTGTTGCCGGTACTGCTGCTAGGCAGCGCGGCGCTGGCCGCCTGGCTGCACCGCTCACCGCCGCCGCAACCGGCGATGCCGGCTGAGGTGCGCCATCCGGCACCGCCGGAAAAAACCGCCGCGCCGTTGCCTGAGCTGCGCTTGCCGCTGGCGCACGCCACGCTGATGCCGCCGCCCCCGGCGCCGGTCATCCCGCAGCCGGCGGACAAAAATGCGCTGGTGCTGCCGCCCGAGGCGGTGAAGGCCGGCTCCACCCGTTTCCTTAACGGCAAATGGCGCGCCACGGTGGCGCTGAAAGATCCGATCACCGGCAAGCGCCCCAGCCTGCAATACCGCCTGAACGCAGGCAAAGGCAGCGCCGTCATCGCCTACGGCGATGGCGTCAGCTGCCGGGTGGCGGTCGAGGCCGGGCTGATGCAGTCCGGCAATCTGGTGATCAACAGCCGCACCAAGGCGCGCTGCAGCGACGGCAGCCGCTACCAGATCCCGGAAATCGTCTGCCGCCAGGGCGAGACCGGGGCCGCGGAATGCACCGGCCGCTACGATGCGGACACCACCTATCCCATGACGTTCAAGCGCGAGAGTAAATGATGCTGGCACCCCTTACGGACTACAAACACGGCATTACGCTGATTCAGGACAGCGGCATTCAGTTTATGGACTTTGCCCTGACGCCGCGGCTGGACGCCGAGTTTCCCGGCAAATTCGTGCGCAAGACCGCCAGCGGCCCGCTGCTGCGCCTGCAATGGGAGGCCGAGAGCGGCAAATATCAGCTGCCGGCCGAGGGTGGGCAAGCCGCCGAAGTGGTGCGGCCGGAGTTCAGCTACCCGCTGCAGCAGTCGCTGCGCCTGCTGGATAAGCTCTGGCTGCCGTTGCCGTTCTTGCGCTATACCGCCTCGGGGACATTTTTGTCGGGCCCGGATAACTGGGCTCGC
This sequence comes from Serratia sp. X10, assembly GCF_017811775.1. Lineage (NCBI taxonomy): Bacteria > Pseudomonadati > Pseudomonadota > Gammaproteobacteria > Enterobacterales > Yersiniaceae > Serratia > Serratia sp. X10. Next base: position 163,338 of record NZ_JAEIOH010000008.1, read on the forward strand.
CTGCAGGTGGTGCAGCTGGATGAACCGGATCAGGACGGCAACCTGCTGCGGGTGGTGCTGGCCTTCGATACCCGCGCCGCCGCGCCCGGCCAGGAAGCGCTGGCGCCGGGCGAGAGCGATCTCGGCGCCGATCTGAGCTTCGCGCTGGCGCACCGCAACCACGAGCTGGGCGAGTTCCTCGATCTGACCTGGGTGGACGGCTGGCTGCGCGAGGCGTTCAGCCAGCGCGCCGCCGAGCGGGAACAGCGCACCGAGGCGGAGATCAACGCCGGGCTGAAAACCTTCGAGTATCAGGCGCACTACCTCAACCTGTTGCACATGCTCGGCCATCAGCTGACGGTGCCGCAGATAAAAATGGCGGCGGCGACGCTGCAACAGCCGGCGATCGACGTCGATCTGGTGCTGGACGTCGGCAATTCTCACACCTGCGGCGTGCTGGTCGAAGACCATCCGGAAGAGAGCAACGGCCTGAAGCAAACCTATGAGCTGCAGCTGCGCTCGCTGTCCGAACCGCATCACGTCTACAACGAACTGTTCGAGAGCCGGGTGGAGTTTTCTCGGGCCGCGTTCGGCAAGCCGCATCTGTCCTTCCAGAGCGGACGCGACGATGCCTTCCAGTGGCCGTCCATCACCCGCGTCGGCCGTGAAGCCGCGCAATTGGCGCAGCGACGCGAAGGGCATGAAGGCACCACCGGCATCTCCAGCCCGCGCCGCTATCTGTGGGACGAAGAGCGCTATGCGCCCGGCTGGCGCTTCAACGAGCGGCACGAGCCGATGGCCGCCGCCGCGCCGTTGACCACCTTGATCAACGACGAGGGCGTGCCGCTGTCCACCCTGCCGACGGCCGAACGGCTACCGGTGTTCGCCGCCCATTACAGCCGCAGCGCGGTGATGAGCCTGATGCTGAGCGAGCTGTTGGCGCAGGCGCTGATGCAGATCAACAGCATCACCCAGCGCAGCCGCATGCCGAACGCCGCCGCCCCGCGCCGTTTACGCGCCATCATCCTGACGCTGCCGTCGGCCATGCCGAAGCCGGAGCGGGAGATCTTCCGCCGCCGCATGCGGGAAGCGATCGGGCTGGTGTGGAAAGCCCTCGGCTGGCACCCGCAGGATGCGCCGTTCGACGGCGCGCACACTCGCTTCCCGGCGCCGCAGGTGCAGATCGAGTGGGACGAAGCCACCTGCGGCCAGATGGTCTATCTGTACAACGAAACCCAGGTGAACTTCGCCGGCCGCACCGACGCCTTCTTCGCCGCCATGGCTCGGCCCGATCGGCCGCTGGCGCCGGGTGAACAGCCCGGCAAGACGCTGCGCATCGCCTCCATCGACATCGGCGGCGGCACCACGGATCTGGCGATCACGCACTACTCGCTCGATGACGGCGTAGGCAACAACATCAAAATCAACCCGCGCCTGCTGTTCCGCGAGGGCTTTAAAGTCGCCGGCGACGACATCCTGCTGGACATCATCCAGCAGTTTGTCCTGCCCGCCGTGCAACAGGCGTTCGAGGCCGCCGGCGTGAGCGCCGCCGCGGCGCTGATGGACAAACTGTTCGGCAACGAAGGGCGCATGGACGGGCTTTCCACCCTGCGTCAGCAGGCCGCGCTGCAGATCTTCATGCCCGCCGGACGCGCGCTGCTCGCCGCCTATGAGCAGTACGATCCGCTGGACAGCCGCGCGGAAATCGCCGCCGGCCTCGGCGATCTGCTGCCGCAGCGGCCGACGCCGCAGGTGCTGGCGTTTATCAACGGCGAAGTACAGCGCGAAGCCGACAGCGACACCTTCGATATCCTGCACACCCCGCTGGTGATCCGTCTGGCCGACCTGCACGCCGCCTTCTTGTCCGATCGCATCGGCATCGGCCGCTGCCTGCGCCTGCTGGCCGAGGTGGTGGCGCTGTATACCTGCGACGTGTTGCTGCTGACCGGCCGCCCGGCGCGCTTCCCCGGCGTGCAGGCGCTGCTGCGCCACCTGCAGCCGCTGCCCGCCAGCCGCATTCTGCCGCTCGAGGGGTATCACACCCGCAGCTGGTACCCGTTCAACAAACGCGGCCGCATCGACAACCCGAAATCCACCGCCGCCGTGGGCGCCATGCTGTGCCTGTTGGCGATCGATCTGCGGCTGGAGAGCTTTTACTTCAACGTCGGGGATTTCCAGCCCTACTCCACCATTCGCTATCTGGGCATGCTGGACGGCAACAACATGCTGGCGGACGATAACGTCTATTACCGCGACATCGATCTGGATCGCGCCGATTTCGCGCTCGATCCCGCCGGCAGCTTCCAGCTGCGCGGCCCGCTGCGTCTGGGCTTCCGCCAGCTGGACAACGAACGCTGGCCGGCCTCGCCGCTCTATACGCTCACCATCAATGACGCCCAGCTGGCGCGCAAGCTGGCCGGCGACGCGGTGATCAGCCTGCGTCTGGCCATCACCGCCAGCGCCGAGCAGGGCGCCGAGAGCGTCAAGATCGCCCAGGCGCTGCTGGCCGACGGCAGCCCCGTCCCGGCGCACCACCTGCAACTGAAACTCAATACCCTGGCTGCCAGCGCCTCCGGTGCGACCCACTACTGGATAGACAGCGGGAGCATTTACCCACGATGAACACGCAAACCCTCGCCCCAGCGGCTCCGAATAACGCGCTTAGCGCCGGCATTTTGCAGGCGATCGACTGGGTGGACGCCGCACGCCGTCACTCCGCCCGCCTGGAACGGGAAGCCGATCGGCTGATACAGCGTTTACGGCGTTGCCATAACCGCGCCGCCCTGTTGGAAAACACACGGCCTGCGCAGGTCGCCATCGGTTTATATGGCCACAACGCCGCCGCCAAAGCCTATCTGTTGGCGGCGCTGGCGCCCGGCGCTAAACGCTTCGACGCGGACCTTTCGCTCGCGGTGCGCTACTGCACGGCGGCCGAGACGGGGCCCGCCGATTATCCGATCGCCCTCGCCTTACTCGATGAAGCGCAGTTGTTGGCCATGACGATTGACGCCGCCGCGATGAGCGGCTTCCGCCCGGACTGGGACGCCCGCGCCATCGCCGACCACCTGCAAGCGCTGACGCGCCACCGGCAGGCGGTCGCCATCGATGGCCTCGACGGCAATGCCGTACTGGCGCTGTGGGACAGCCTGCGCCGCCACGGCGACAAGGAGCAATCCACGCTCGACAGGCACTTCTGGCCGCAGGCGGTGACGCTGGCGCCGCAGTTGAGCATTGATGACCGCGCGCGCCTGTTTGCGCCGCTGTGGGGAGAGGAAGCGACGCTGACGGCGCGTTACCGCCAGTTGGCGCACGCGTTGCAGGCGCTCGACGGCAGCAGACGGGTTCATGCCCCGCACCGCGCGTTGGCGCTGCTAACCGCAAGCGCCGCACCGGAAAACGCCACGATCGCCGTCATGACCGAAAACGGCGATGAACGGGATATCGCACTGAGCGATCTGGCCTGGCTGACCGCAGAAGTGACCACCCTGCTGCCGCAGACGGCGCAGGCAGGCTTGCCCGCCGACGTGGCGCTGATCGACCTGCCCGGCAGCCGCATCTGTCCGCAGGCGGAGCCGGCGCAGCGTCTGCAGCAGGCGAAGCGCGCCCATTTACTGGCCCGTTGCGCCGACGGCCTGCACGCCAGCCTGCTGCTGGTGACCGATGCCGCCGCCACGCCGCAGGACGCCGCGCGCGTCGGCCAGGCGCTCGCCGATTGGGTCAACCACACCCAGGGGGAAACCCCGACGCTGCGCCAGCGCCGCAAGCCCGGTTTAATCTGGGCGATCACACCGTTCGACCTGCGTCAGGAAGGCAAAGCGCGGCCCGACGACGCCGTCCAGCGTCAGGTCGGCGAGCCCGGCGACAGCTGGGCCACGCTGCTGGCGCTGGATGAACAGGACTGCCGCCGGATGGTGAACTACCTGGCTGCACAGGCGCGCCCGGCCCACAAACAAGCGCGCTTGATCGAACAGCGTGAAGAGTTGCAGCGCGAACTGACGGAAAGCCTGCTCGGCAACTGGCTCTCCGCCGCCGATCCGCACGCGGCGCAGCAACACGCCCAGCAACTGTTGCGCGCACTGCAGGCGCAGGCCGGCCGCCACGGCGAACTGCTGGAACGGTTGCTGCCCCAGCGCGATACGCTGCGCCAGCTTTATCAGCAACAGCAGCATACGACGCCGTCCCAGACGACGCCGCCTTCGCCGTTTGGGCTGGATATCGATCTGTTCGGTGCGCAAGACCCTGCGGCGCCCGGCGAGCAGCCCGCATCGCCTTTCGCCGCGCGGATCTTCGCCGACTGGGTCAACCATCTGCGCGCGCTGCCTGACAGCCGCCGATTGCTGGATCTGCTCGGCGTCGACAGGCCGCACCTCGAACTGCTGGTCGATGCCCTGATCGGCGCCGCCTGCCGCCTGCGGCTCGACGACGAACTGGAGCGCGCGCTGTGCGCCGGGGGCTTGCCGGAACAGGGTGAAGATCGGCAGATCAGCCAGGCGCTGGCGCTACTGGGCGACTTCGTCGCCTGGCTCGGCTTCCAGCGGCGCGACGCGGCCACGCGCCCCGAGAGCCGCGTCAATCCCGGCCAGCCGATCTTTACCCCGCCGCCGCAGCCGGCGGTGGACTGGAGCGGCCAGCAGCGGCTAACCCGGCTGGCGCCGACGCCGACCAAAAATACCGCGTTTTATATCTATGACTGGCTGATCGGCCTGCAAACCCTGCTGGCGGAGAATGCCGCGATGGACAGCGCACTTGGTGAGGTGCAGCGTGCTGAGCTGGAGGGGATCGTGGCCGCGTTGCGATAAGCGGCGGCGCTGACGGCAATAGGGGGTGAAAACAGGATAAATCGGGCGCGACCGCTTATGCTAAAGAGTCACGTACCGCTCTTGGGAGAGAACCATGCCCCCTTTCAGCCTGAAGAATATCGATCATGTGGTGCTGCGCGTGCGCGATATGCAGAACAGCCTGCGTTTTTATACCCAGGTTATCGGTTGTGATATCGCCAAACAGCGGCCGGATTTGGGGCTGGTGCACCTGCGCGCCGGCGCCTCCATGATCGATCTGGTGGACGTCAACGGCATGCTCGGAAGAAAAGGCGGCATGCCGCCCGATGCCAGACAGCAGAACGTCGATCACTTTTGCCTGCGCATCGATCCGTTCAACGAAGACGCGTTGTTGACCTACCTGCGATCGCAGGGGATCGACGCTGATCCCGCCGAATCGCGCTACGGCGCGGAAGGCGACGGGCCGTCCATCTATTTCAGCGATCCGGACGGCAATCGCGTGGAATTGAAAGGGCCGGCAGGTTGAGAGAGAAAATGGAGCCTAATCACGATCGCCTCGGTGATTTTTGTCCTGCTATGCGCTGTCTTGCCGAACATCATTCTCTCTCGGCTGCTGCTGACACCGGACATGGCGTTGGAAATGGTTCACAAGTCTAATGAATGGGGTCTCGGCGATCCGCCAGCGCTTTCGACCGTCTACCTGCTAATGCTTTATGCAGCAGCAGCGGCGGTCGCTGGGTTGTGTCTGCGTTGTGTTCCAAAAAAATCGGCCTAACCCGTCACTGCTGAACGTTACCGCCCCTGCGCCGCCAGCGCCTGGGCGCAGGCCCAGGCCGAGCTCCAGGCCCACTGGAAGTTGTAACCGCCCAGCCACCCGGTCACGTCCACCACTTCACCGATAAAATAGAGCCCCGGCGCCTTGTGGGCCTCCATCGTCTTGGAGGAAAGTTCGTTGGTGTCGACGCCGCCGAGCGTCACCTCCGCCGTGCGATAACCTTCGGTGCCATTCGGCTGCACGCGCCAGTTCTGCAACAGATCCACCAGCGCCGCCTGCTGCGGCGCATTCAGCTGCTTCAGCGTCGCCTCCGGCAGTTGTCCCAGGGTCTGCAAGCATTCTACCAGCCGCTTCGGCAAGTGCAGCGCCAGGGTGTTTTTCAGGCTTTGGTTCGGGTGCTGCAGGCGCTGTTCATCAAGGAAGCCCGCCAGATCCAGCTCAGGAAGTAAGTTAATACTCACATACTCACCCGGTTGCCAGTAGCTGGACAGCTGCAATACCGCCGGGCCGGACAGGCCGCGATGGGTGAACAGGATGCTTTCACGGAAGCTGACGCCGTTCTCGGCGGTGATCACCGCCGGCACCGACACGCCGGACAGCGTTTGCACATGCTCCAGCAGCGGCTTATGCAGGGTAAACGGCACCAGCCCGGCGCGCGTCGGCAGCACCCTGAGGCCGAACTGCTCCGCCAGCTTGTAACCGAACGGCGAGGCGCCCAGCCCCGGCATGGATAATCCGCCGCTGGCCACCACAAGTGAGCGAGCACTTACTTTTTCGCCATTGAGCGCCAGCGCGTAGCCGTTCTCGGTTTTCTCCACGCCCAGCACTTCGCTGCGCAGGCGCATCGTCACCTGGCCCAGCTCGCACTCTTTGACCAGCAGATCCACCACCTGCTGCGCCGAATCGTCGCAGAACAGCTGCCCCAGCGTTTTTTCATGGTAGGCGATGCCGTAACGGTTGATCAGATCGATAAAGTCCCACTGGGTATAGCGCGCCAGCGCCGACTTGCAAAAATGCGGGTTGTTCGACAGATAGGCCGCCGGTTCGGCGTACATGTTGGTGAAGTTGCAGCGCCCGCCGCCGGACATCAGGATCTTGCGGCCCGGTTTTTTGCCGTTGTCGAGCAGCAACACGCGGCAACCGAGTTGCCCCGCCTGCGCGGCGCAAAACATGCCGGCGGCGCCCGCCCCAATCACTACGACATCAAACTGTTCCACCTGAGCCTCACTTATCAAAACCACAATCGCGACAAAAGAGCGCCATATTACGCCGTTTCGCCGCCGGTCACCGCCAAATTCACGGCGGCAGATTGTAAAGCCCCCGCGCCGCCAACGCCATAGTAAGAAAATATTACAGAGGTCAGAGCAGATTAACGCGTTGATATTCCATATTTTTGTTATAGACACGCCACCATTTCGTCATGTCCAAATCAAAAAAACGTCATATTTTCCTTTTCCCCGGCACCGGTTGTCACTGATAATGCGCGGCGTTCATGTCCACAAACTGGCGTAACGCTTATGCTGCATTTGTTCGCTGGCCTGGATTTCCATACCGGCCTGATGTTAATTCTCGCATTGTTGTTCGTGTTGTTTTATGAAGCCATCAACGGTTTTCATGATACGGCCAATGCGGTCGCTACAGTTATTTATACCCGCGCCATGCGCTCGCAACTTGCGGTCGTGATGGCAGGTTTGTTCAACTTTCTTGGCGTAATGCTCGGCGGTTTGAGTGTTGCTTACGCCATCGTCCACTTGTTGCCTACCGATCTGTTGTTGAACGTCAGTTCAGCACACGGATTAGCCATGGTCTTCTCCATGCTGTTGGCGGCAATCATCTGGAACCTCGGCACCTGGTATTTCGGTCTGCCGGCGTCCAGTTCCCATACGCTGATAGGCGCAATCATCGGTGTCGGTTTAACCAACGCCCTGATGACCCACACTTCGGTCGTGGATGCGCTTAACGTCCCGAAAATGATTGGCATTTTCCTTTCTCTGCTGTTCTCGCCGCTGGTCGGCATGATGGTGGCGGGAGTGATGGTGTTCGCCTTGCGCCGCTATTGGAGTGGCACCAAGAAACGCCAGCGTATCCACATGACCCCAGCGGAACGTGAAAAGGTCGACGGCAAACGCAAGCCGCCGTTCTGGACCCGTATCGCGCTGATCCTGTCGGCGATTGGCGTCAGCTTCTCGCACGGCGCCAACGACGGTCAGAAAGGCATCGGCCTTATCATGCTGGTGCTGATCGGCGTTGCCCCGGCCGGCTTCGTGGTCAATATGAATGCAACCGGTTATGACATCACCCGTACGCGTGACGCCGTGACCCACCTGCAGCAATATTACCAGCAGCACGGCGACGCGCTGTCGCATGCGGTGTCGTTGACGCCGCTGGTGCCAAGCCCGGATGACGACGCCGCGCCTGGCAAACCGGCCGAGTTCCACTGCGACAGTTCGCGCGCCATGCCGGCGATCGAGCTGGCTCAGGGCATGCTGACCGACCTGCAAAGCTACGATCAGTTGACGGTTGAGCAGCGCAGCCATTTGCGCCGCCTGCTGATGTGCGTGACCGACACGGCGGATAAAGTCGCCAAGCTGCCGGAAACCTCATCCGCCGATCAGCGCTTCCTGAAGAACCTGCGTCAGGATCTGCTGCAGACCGTCGAGTACGCGCCGATGTGGATCATCGTCGCCGTCGCGCTGGCGCTGTCGCTCGGCACCATGGTGGGCTGGAAACGCGTAGCCACCACCATCGGCGAGAAGATCGGCAAGAAAGGCATGACCTACGCCCAGGGCGTATCGGCCCAGATGACCGCGGCGCTGTCGATCGGCGTGGCGAGTTATACCGGCATGCCGGTCTCCACCACCCACGTTCTCTCTTCGGCGGTTGCCGGGACGATGATCGTGGACGGCGGCGGCGTGCAGAGCAAAACCGTGAAGAACATCCTGTTGGCCTGGGTGCTCACCCTGCCAATCTCGATTCTGCTTTCCGGTGCGCTGTATTGGGTCGCGTTGAAGCTGATCTAAGCGATAAGCATCATGAGGAAGGCGGCCGCATGGCCGCCTTTTTTTTGCCTGCATCAAGGGAAACAGAAAGGCATTAATACCAAATCATCATCGCTATCAGGCAGATGACCACCAGGCCGCACAGGGCCGAAGTCAGCATAAACTGCCCGCGCACCCGCTCGCAGCGGCGAATAAACTCCGGATCGTGGTGCTCGACATAGCGCTGCGCGAAAATATAACGCACCAGCCTCAGCTGCTTGCTGGGTTGGCCGTGGGCGGTAAAGAAGCCGCCGCCGTCGACATATTGGTACAGCAGCGGGTCACAGCCGCGCAATACCACCAGCAGCGCGCGCAGAGAAGAGTAATACCGCACCATGTTAACCACACACACCACACACAAGGCCCAAAACAGCGCGACGGTACTGATCATGATTGCCCCCTCAAGGCGTTGTTATCCGCGGCCATCCGCCGGGTCCAACCGCCCTACCTCATTACCCGATACTCTGCTGGAGCTTACCGCTCTCATCCCCTTTTTTTGCCTGCACGGGCCACGCCCATAACCCACCGCCTCCGAAGACGTTGCCGCACCGCACGATGAGATTTGCACGGCATGGTTCTACTCAGAGGAGAAATGATGAGGCCCATATCCATCATTGTAGGTTAATGAAACGCAAACTGGCCTGAGCAGTGGATAAAATTTACCGTCCTGTGCCGAAAAGTCACCTGCCGGGGCGTTATAAGCGATAACCGCCCGTTTTCGATTAGGCTGTTTTTATGGATAGTCTATCCCGCGCCACGCCGCTGATCTTTCCCCCCACGCTGGCTAGACTCAGGTTTCCGTTACGCTTTTCCAAGGAAACTGTTATGGCAAACCATTCAATCAAGGGAAAAACCGTCCTGATCGCCGGCGGTGCCAAGAACCTCGGCGGACTGATCGCGCGCGATTTGGCTGAGCAAGGCGCCAAAGCGGTGGTGATCCACTACAACAGCGCCGCCTCCAAAACCGAGGCGGAGAAAACCGTCGCCGCCATTCAGGCCGCCGGGGCGCAAGGCGTCGCGCTGCAGGCCGATCTGACCACCGCAGGCGCGGTCGAGAAGCTGTTCGCCGATGCTGTCGCCGCCGTCGGCAAGCCGGATATCGCCATCAATACCGTCGGCAAGGTGCTGAAAAAACCGATGATCGACATCAGCGAAGCCGAGTACGACGAGATGACCGCAGTCAACGCCAAAACCGCGTTCTTCTTCCTGAAAGAAGCGGGTAAGCACCTTAACGACAACGGCAAAATCTGCACGCTGGTCACCTCGCTGCTCGGCGCCTTCACGCCGTTCTACGCCGCTTACGCCGGCACCAAAGCGCCGGTGGAGCACTTCACCCGCGCCGCCGCCAAGGAGTTCGGCGAGCGCGGCATCTCCGTGACGGCGGTCGGCCCCGGCCCGATGGATACCCCGTTCTTCTACCCGGCGGAAGGCGCGGACGCCGTGGCCTACCACAAGACGGCGGCGGCGCTGTCGCCATTCAGCCAAACCGGCCTGACCGATATCGAAGACGTGGTGCCGTTTATCCGTCATCTGGTCAGCGATGGCTGGTGGGTCACCGGCCAAACCATCCTGATCAACGGCGGCTACACCACCAAATAAACCCGGCGGGGGCACCTATCGCCCCCGCACCTGCTCGCGCGCAACCGCGCCATGCGGCTACACTCTCTGTCAGAAACGGCGCCAAGGAACAGCAGGTCAACGAGATGGACAGATTCAATCAATATCGCGTATTCGTGCAGGTGGCGGAGATGGGCAGCTTTATCCGGGCGGCCCATGCGCTGGAGGTGCCGCGCGCCTCGGTGTCCGCCGCCGTTCAGCAACTGGAAACGCAGCTGGGCGTGCGCCTGCTGCACCGCACCACACGGCAAGTGCGGCTGACCGCCGACGGCGAACAGCTGCTCGAACGGCTGCGCCCGCTGCTGGCCGAGGTGGAGGATATCGATCAGTCGTTTCAGGCCAGCCAACGGCAGGCCTCCGGGCGGCTCAGCGTCGACGTGCCGAGCCGCATCGCCCGTCGGCTGATCGCGCCGGCGCTGCCCAGCCTGCTGCGGCGCCACCCTCATCTGCAGCTGGTGCTCGGCTCCGCCGATCGCGCCATCGATCTGGTGCAGGAAGGGGTCGACTGCGCGGTGCGCGTCGGCGATCTGCACGACAGCAGCCTGGTGATGCGCCCACTCGGCCATATCGCGCTGATCAACTGCGCCAGCCCCGCCTACCTGAGCGAATTCGGCCATCCTCTCCATCCCGCCGACCTCGCCAAGGGGCACTGGAGCATCGGCTACGCCTCGCCCAAAACCGGCCGCGAATCCCCCTGGGAATACCTGACCGGCGACGGCCACACCCAGCGGCTCGACTTGCCCAGCCGGGTGGTGGTCAACAACGCCGAAAGCTATATCGCCTGCTGCCGCGCCGGGCTGGGATTGATGCAAATCCCGCGCTACGACGTGCAACACCTGCTCGACGCCGGTGAACTGGTGGAAGTCCTGCCCGGTTACCGCGCCGCCTCCATGCCGATCGCCCTGATCTACCCCCATCGCCGCCAGCGTTCCCGCCGTTTGGCGGTGTTTCATGAGTGGTTTGAAAGCCTGCTGCAACCGCATCTGGAGCGCTGATTGCACATTTAGCGCTATACTTTGTTTAATAACGCTTATAATTCAAGCGGTCAGACCGTTAAAACCCGCATAACCCTTAGGCTTTTTCGCCGCGCGGGTGTACAACGAAAGGTATCGTGCGCAGAGATTTTCGATGCGGCGCAGTGTGATCGCCCCAACATATCATTGCGTTATCCGAATGATACTATGGAACCAAAAGCGCCAGGCGGGTACACGGAACGCCTGCTAACCCTTTTTAATCGGCATGTTTATGGAAGGAGTATTCTTATGGCTTACAAACACATATTGATCGCGGTAGACCTATCCCCGGAAAGCAAGATCCTGGTAGAAAAAGCCGTCTCTATGGCGCGGCCGTATAACGCCAAAGTTTCTCTGATCCACGTCGATGTCAACTATTCCGATCTCTATACCGGCCTTATCGACGTCAATCTCGGCGACATGCAAAAGCGCATCTCTGAAGAAACCCACCAGGCGCTGACCGAGCTGTCGCAAAACGCCGGCTACCCGATCACCGAGACCCTGAGCGGCAGCGGCGATCTGGCGCAGGTGCTGGTGGACGCCATCAAGAAATACGACATGGATCTGGTGCTGTGCGGCCACCACCAGGACTTCTGGAGCAAACTGATGTCTTCCGCTCGCCAGCTGATCAATACCGTGCACATCGATATGCTGATCGTGCCGCTGCGCGACGAAGAAGACGAATAAAGTAAGCGCTTGCTAACTTAACTGCCCAACGCCCGCGCCCTGCGGGCGTTTTTCATGCCGCCACGCCGATTAATCGCTTGATAATCAACCGCCCTCCGATGATATAGTCGCTAAAGACACAACATCCTCCCCCGAGCATCACCTATACCCAAATCTATAAGAAATAGCGGGGGAAAATTTAATGCTAAAAGGAGTTATCCATGGAATATGCCGTATCGGTAGAGTCTTTCCTGTCCTCGTTACAACGCCATAACCCCCACCAGCCGGAATATCTGCAGGCCGTGCGCGAAGTGTTCACCTCGCTGTGGCCATTTATCGAGCGCAACCCGCGCTATCGCGAACAGGCGCTGCTGGAGCGCCTGGTGGAGCCCGAGCGCATCATTCAGTTCCGCGTCAGCTGGGTGGACGATCGCGGCCAAGTGCAGGTCAATCGCGCCTTTCGCGTCCAGTTCAACTCGGCCATCGGCCCCTACAAGGGCGGCATGCGCTTCCACCCGTCGGTAAACCTGTCGATCCTGAAGTTCCTCGGCTTTGAGCAGACCTTCAAGAATGCGCTGACCACCCTGCCGATGGGCGGCGGCAAAGGCGGCTCCGATTTCGATCCGAAGGGCAAAAGCCAGGGCGAGATCATGCGTTTCTGCCAAGCGCTGATGACCGAGCTGTATCGCCACTTGGGCCCGGACACCGACGTGCCGGCCGGCGACATCGGCGTCGGCGGCCGTGAAGTCGGCTTTATGGCCGGCATGATGAAGAAACTGTCCAACAACACCGCCTGCGTGTTTACCGGCAAAGGGCTCTCCTTCGGCGGCAGCCTGATCCGCCCCGAGGCGACCGGCTACGGCCTGGTGTACTTTACCGACGCCATGCTTCAGCGCCACGGCCTGGGCTTTGAGGGGATGCGGGTGGCAGTGTCCGGCTCCGGCAACGTGGCGCAGTACACCATCGAGAAAGCGTTGGAGCTGGACGCGCGCGTGATCACCGTGTCGGATTCCGGCGGCACTCTGGTGGACGAAGACGGCTTCACCACCGAGAAGCTGGCGCACCTGGCGGAGATCAAAAACCAGCGCTACGGCCGGGTGGCGGACTACGCCCGCGAACGCGGCCTGACCTACCTGGCGGGCCAGCAGCCGTGGAACGTGCCGGTGGATATCGCCCTGCCGTGCGCCACGCAGAACGAACTGGATCTCGAGGCGGCGCAGACGCTGATCCGCAACGGGGTGAAAGCGGTGGCGGAAGGCGCCAACATGCCGACCACCATCCAGGCCACCGACGCCTTCCTCGACGCCGGCGTGCTGTTCGCGCCCGGCAAGGCGGCCAACGCCGGCGGCGTGGCCACCTCGGGGCTGGAGATGGCGCAAAACGCCGCGCGCATCGGCTGGCGGGCGGAAAAAGTGGATGTACGTTTACAACATATCATGGCGGATATTCACCATGCCTGCGTGGAATACGGCGGCGAGGGCAAGCAAACCCACTATGTACACGGCGCGAATATCGCCGGTTTCGTCAAGGTCGCGGAGGCGATGTTGGCCCAGGGCGTGCTGTAATCGGGCGCAAAGGTGATCTTGTTCACACATCGATTAAATGCTTCAATGCCGGCTCCTTCGCCGGCATTTTTTTCCGCGTCCAAGCCATCGAAATGATGCAAATTAGTTAATTAAAAGTTAATAAAAAGTTATTTATAGCCGTTTGATTGGTAGTAAATTTACCACCACTAAATAATTAAACATTTATTTAACAATAAATACGCCAGTATTTTACTTAAATGTGCACAGATCACATTTCATTAACTTCGGCTACGCTCCCTCTTCCATTCCTTTGTAATCTGCAGCGGTGGAAAAACCGCCACCCCTACAGATAAAAAAAGGTACAGCTAATGAAATTTAACCTCGCATTATTAAATGCATGTGTGGTTTCTGCGTGCATGTTATCGACAACACCTGTGTTCGCCGCTGATAAATATGAGATTGCCGTGGTTGCCAAAGTGACCGGCATTCCGTGGTTCAACCGCATGGAAGTGGGCGTCAACGAAGCGGCGAAAAAACTCGACGTCAACGCTTACCAGACCGGCCCGTCTACGCCGGATCCGGCCGCGCAGGTCAAGGTGATTGAGGATCTGATCGCCAAGAACGTCAACGCCATCATCGTGGTGCCGAACGACGCCAAGGTGCTGGAGCCGGTGCTGAAAAAAGCGCGCGACAAAGGCATCGTGGTGCTGACCCATGAATCCCCGGATCAGCAGATCGGCCAGTGGGACATCGAGACCATCGACAGCGAGAAATACGCGCAGGCCAACGTCGATGAGCTGGCGAAGGACATGGGCGGCAAAGGCGGCTACGCGATCTACGTCGGCTCGCTGACCGTGCCGCTGCACAACGCCTGGGCCGATTCCGCCATCAAATACCAGAAAGAAAAATACCCGGACATGTTTGAAGTCACCTCGCGCTTGCCGGTGGCGGAAAGCATCGATAAATCCTACGCCACCACGCTGGATCTGATGAAAACCTATCCGCAGATGAAGGGCATCATTGGCTTCGGTTCGCTCGGCCCAATCGGCGCCGGCCAGGCGGTGGCCAAGAAACGCGCCAAGGACAAAATCGCGGTAGTGGGCATCGCCATGCCGGCGCAGGCCGCCCCTTACCTGATGCGCGGCGACATCAAGAAAGCGCTGCTGTGGGATCCGAAAGACGCCGGTTATGCGCTGGTGACGGTGGCCGACCAGCTGCTGCAGGGCAAAGAAGTGAATAAGGACCTGTCGATCGAGGGCCTCGGCAAAGCCGACGTCGATATGGAACACAAAGTGATTCGGTTTAATAAGATTTTGGAAGTGACCAAAGACAACGCCCAATCGCTCGGATTCTGATTTTTCGCGTAATTTCGCCACACCGGGAAAGTAGTTAAACCCTCGTAGGGGCGCAGCGTTGCTGCGCCCAGGGCTTCGGCCGCTACGCAAGCACAGGTTAACGTTATGACAGCCTCCCCCGCATTTATCACCCTGGAGAATATCAGCAAGCGATTCCCAGGCGTGCTGGCATTAGACCAGATCAACCTGACGCTGAATAAAGGCGAAGTGCACTGCCTGGCCGGGCAAAACGGCTGCGGCAAAAGCACCATCATTAAAATCATCTCCGGCGTCTATCAGCCGGAAAAAGGCGCCAATATTTCGCTGGAAGGCAAACTCTTCCACGCCCTGACGCCGCAGCTGTCCGGTTATTACGGCATACAGGTGATCTACCAGGACCTGTCGCTGTTCCCTAACCTGACGGTGGCGGAAAACATCGCCATCCACCGTTACCTGCCCGGCGGCCACTTCTGGGTGCGCAAGCGGGTGATGCGCCAGACGGCGCTGGACGCCATGGCGCGGGTCGGCGTACACATCGATCCCGATAAAAAAGTAGAAAAACTGTCGATCGCCGATCGGCAGCTGGTGGCGATTTGTCGCGCCATCGCCGCCGAAGCGCGGTTGGTTATCATGGACGAACCGACCGCCTCGCTGACCCGCCAGGAGGTCGACGGCCTGTTGCGGGTGGTCAACGAGCTGAAGGCGGCCGGCATCTGCGTGGTGTTCGTCAGCCACAGATTGGATGAAGTGATGGAAGTCGCCGATCGCATCAGCGTGATGCGCGACGGCAAGCTGGTGGGCACCTGGCCGGCCAGCGAACTGGACAGCCATGAACTGGCGTTCCTGATGACCGGCCAACGCTTCCATTACAGCCCGCTGCCCCCGCTGCCGCCGGCCGAACAGGCGCCGCTGCTCGAGGTGCGCAACCTCAGCCGCGGCGAAAAATACCGCAACGTCAATCTGGCGCTGCGCGGCGGCGAGATCGTCTCGATCGTCGGCCTGCTCGGCGCCGGCCGCACCGAACTGTGCCTCAGCCTGTTCGGCATGACGCGGCCGGACAGCGGCGAGATCCGCATCGAGGGCCGGGCGGTGCAGCTGCACAACAACCGCGAAGCGGTGCGCCACGGCATCGGCTATGTGTCGGAGGATCGTCTGACGCAGGGATTGATCATGGAGCAATCGATCTACGACAACACCATCGTCACCGTCTTCGATCGGCTGCATACCTCGCTCGGGCTGCTGGATCACGCCAGGGCGACCGAACTGGTCAACCGGCTGATCCGCGATCTGAACATCAAGGTGTCCGACAGCGCATTGCCGGTGAAAACCCTGTCCGGCGGCAACGCCCAGCGCATCGCCATCGCCAAATGGGTGGCGACCCAGCCGAAGATCCTGATCCTCGACTCGCCCACCGTCGGCGTGGACATCGCCAACAAAGAGGGGATCTACCAGATCGCCCGCGATCTGGCGCAGCTGGGCATGGCGGTGCTGATGATCTGCGACGAGATCCCGGAAGCCTATTACAACAGCCATCGGGTGATGGTGATGCGCAAGGGCGAGCTGATCGCCGAATTCGCGCCGCACCAGAGTACCGAACAACAGATCGCCGAGGTGGTGAATGGATAAGTCATTATTGGCCCGCCTGGCCGGGCGGCACGAGTTTTATCTCGGCCTGCTGGTGCTGCTGCTGGCGATCGGCCTGAGCGCCGGCACCGATGAGTTTCTGACGCTCGGCAACCTGACCGACGTCGCCACCAGCTACGCCATTCTCGGCATCCTGGCCTGCGGGCTGTTCGTGGTGCTGATCGCCGGCGGCATCGACATTTCGTTCCCGGCGGTCACCGCCATCGCGCAGTATGTGATGGCCAGCTGGGTGATCCAGCACGGCGGCAGCTTCCCGCTGGCGTTCGCCCTGGCGATTGGCGTCGGCCTGCTGCTCGGGTTGGTGAACGGTTTCCTGGTGTATTGGCTCAAGGTGCCGGCGATCATCATCACCATCGCTACCCTTAACCTGTTCTACGGCCTGCTGGTGTACGCCACCAACGGTACCTGGCTGTACGGCTTCCCGGACTGGTTCATGAACGGCATCAACTGGTTCTCGTTCCAGGGCGCCGACGGTTACGACTACGGCCTGACGCTGCCGCTGCTGTGCCTGCTGGCGACCATCGTCGTCACCGGCGTGCTGATGAACCGCACCCGGCTGGGGCGCCAGATCTACGCCATGGGCGGCAACCGCGACGCGGCGTCGCGCCTGGGGTTGAACCTGCTGCGGCTGCACTTCTGCGTCTACGGCTATATGGGCATTCTGGCCGGCGTCGCGGCGGTGGTGCAGGCGCAGATCACCCAGTCGGTGGCGCCCAACTCGCTGCTCGGCTTCGAGCTGACGGTATTGGCGGCGGTGGTGCTGGGCGGCACCAGCATGAGCGGCGGCCGCGGATCGTTGACCGGCACCCTGCTCGGCGTGGTGCTGCTGGCCTTCCTGCAAAACGGGCTGACGCTGCTCAGCGTCTCGGCCTATTGGCACCAGGTATTCAGCGGCGCGATCATTTTGATCAGCATCAGCACCACCGCCTGGAACGAAAAACGCAAGCTGCTCAAGGAGATCTGACATGACGCAGTTAACTCGGTTGATCCCAAACGATCGGATCATTCGCCTGCAGGGCGCGATCATCATCGCGGTGGCGCTGCTGTTCGCCGGGCTGCTCGGATCGCGCTTCTTCAGCCTCGGCAACTTCCAGTCGATCGCCTCGCAGCTGCCGATCCTCGGCCTGCTGGCGCTCGGCATGGGCATCACCATGCTGACCGGCGGCATCAACCTGTCGATCATCGCCGGCGCCAACGCCTGTTCGCTGGTGATGGCGGCGATCATCGTCAGCCATCCCGACCAGCCGCTGTTCCTGGCGCTGGCGCTGTTGGCCGGCCTGCTGGTGGCGGTGGCGATCGGCACGCTCAACGGCGCGCTGGTAGCCTGGATAGGCGTCTCGCCCATCCTCGCCTCGCTCGGCACCATGACGCTGATCACCGGCCTGAATATTCTGCTGTCCAACGGCGCGGTGATCTCCGGCTTCCCGGCGGCGATTCAATTTCTCGGCAACGGCGCCGTGCTCGGCGTGCCGGTGGCGCTGATCCTGTTCCTGCTGGTGGCGGTGGGTCTGTGGCTGCTGCTGGAGCACACCACGCTGGGGCGCAGCCTGTACCTGATCGGCTCCAACGAGCAGGCCACCCGCTTCAGCGGCGTGAACACCGCGCGGGTGCAGATCGCGGTGTATATCCTGTCGGCGCTGCTCGGCTGGGGCGCCGCGCTGCTGATGATGGCCAAGTTCAACTCGGCCAAGGCCGGCTACGGCGAATCTTATCTGCTGGTGACCATTCTGGCCTCGGTGCTGGGCGGCATTAACCCGGACGGCGGCTTCGGCCGCATTCTGGGACTGGTGCTGGCGCTGATCGTGCTGCAAATGTTGGAAAGCGGCCTCAATTTGCTGGGGGTCAGCAGCTACCTGACCATGGCCCTGTGGGGCGGCGTGCTGATCCTGTTTATCGCGTTACAGAATCGAAAAGCCTGAGGAGAAAATAATGGCGAGCTATTTTATTGGCGTAGATGTGGGCACCGGAAGCGCGCGCGCGGGCGTATTCGATCTCAATGGCCGCATGGTCGGCCAGGCCAGCCGGGCCATCGATCTGTACCGGCCGAAGGCGGATTTCGTCGAGCAGTCGTCGGATAACATCTGGCAGGCGGTGTGCAATGCGGTGCGCGACGCGGTCAACCAGGCCGACATCAACCCGATCCAGGTCAAAGGGCTGGGCTTCGACGCCACCTGTTCGCTGGTGGTGCTGGATAAAGAGGGCAAACCGCTGACCGTCAGCCCCTCCGGCCGCACTGAGCAGAACATCATCGTGTGGATGGATCACCGGGCGATCGCCCAGGCCGAGCGCATCAACGCCACCAAACATCGGGTGCTGGACTTCGTTGGCGGCATCATTTCGCCGGAGATGCAGACGCCGAAACTGCTGTGGCTGAAGCAACACATGCCCACCACCTGGGCCAACGCCGGTTACCTGTTCGATCTGCCGGACTTCCTCACCTGGCGCGCTACCCAGGACGCCACCCGCTCGCTGTGTTCAACGGTGTGCAAGTGGACCTATCTCGGCCACGAGCAGCGTTGGGACAAGAGCTACTTCCAGCAGATCGGGCTGGAAGACGTGCTGGAACACGACGCGGCCAAGATCGGCAGCGACGTTAAAATGATGGGCGAGCCGCTGGGCCACGGCCTGACTCAGCGCGCCGCCAGCGAGATGGGGCTGATCGCCGGCACGGCGGTGAGCGTGTCAATCATCGACGCCCACGCCGGCACCCTCGGCACGCTGGGCGCCACCGGCGTCTCCGGCGAGGTGGCCGACTTCAACCGCCGCGTCGCGCTGATCGGCGGCACCTCCACCGGCCATATGGCGATGTCGCGCACCGCGCGCTTTATCGGCGGCGTCTGGGGGCCGTATTATTCGGCGATCCTGCCGGAATACTGGTTGAACGAAGGCGGCCAGTCCGCCACCGGCGCGCTGATCGACCACGTCATCCAGTCGCACCCGTGCTATCAGGAGCTGCTGGCGCAGGCGAAAACTCAGGGCCAGACCATCTATGAGGTGCTGAACGCCATTCTGCGCCGCATGGCCGGCGAGCCGGAGAACATCGCTTTCCTGACGCAGGACATTCACATGCTGCCGTACTTCCACGGCAACCGCTCGCCGCGCGCCAACCCGACGCTGACCGGCATCCTGACCGGGCTGAAGCTGTCGCGCACGCCGGAAGACATGGCGCTGCACTACCTGGCCACCATTCAGGCCATCGCGCTCGGCACCCGCCACATCATCGAAACCATGAACCACAGCGGCTACAGCATCGACACCATCATGGCCAGCGGCGGCGGCACCAAGAACCCGATCTTCGTGCAGGAGCACGCCAACGCCACCGGTTGCGCCATGCTGCTGCCGGAGGAGAGCGAAGCGATGCTGCTGGGCGGCGCGATGATGGGCACCGTGGCGGCCGGCGTGTTCGACACCTTGCCGGAGGCGATGAGCGCCATGAGCCGCATCGGCAAGACGGTGACGCCGCAGACCAACCAGATAAAAAGCTACTACGATCGCAAATACCGGGTGTTCCACGAGCTGTACAACGACCACATGAAATACCGCCGGTTGATGCAGGAGGAGGCGTGATGCAGCAAGAGTGGCGGCAGGCCGTGCAGGGCTGGCAAACCTACAGCCAGGAGCTGGCGCAGCTGAGCGAGCGCCTCGATGCGCACA
The DNA here is from genome assembly GCF_017811775.1 of Serratia sp. X10. Lineage (NCBI taxonomy): Bacteria > Pseudomonadati > Pseudomonadota > Gammaproteobacteria > Enterobacterales > Yersiniaceae > Serratia > Serratia sp. X10. The sequence continues at coordinate 183,362 of NZ_JAEIOH010000008.1, forward strand.
CCTGGCAACGGCTGCTGGCGCTGCTGGCCGACTGCAGCGGTAAAATCGCCGTCACCGGCGTCGGCACCTCGGGGATTGCGGCGCGCAAGATAGCCCATATGCTGGCCTGCGTGGAGCGGCCGGCGGTCTATCTCGACGCCACCGGCGCGGCGCACGGCGATCTGGGCTTCCTGCGCGCCGACGATCTGCTGATCCTGATCTCGCGCGGCGGCAATTCCGACGAGCTGACCCGCCTGCTGCCGACGCTGCAGGCCAAGGGAGTGACGCTGATCGCGGTGACGGAAAACCCGCATTCCGCCATCGCACAGGCGGCGCAGCTGACAATCGCCTCCGGGGTGCGACGGGAGATCGATCCGCTGAACATGCTGGCCACCACCTCGATTGTGCTGGTGTTGGCGATCTTCGACGCCGCCTGCGCCTGCCTGATGACGCGCAGCGGCTATGACAAGGCCGCCTTGCTGGCGGTGCATCCGGCCGGCGGCGTGGGGAAAAGTTTGCGGAAGGGAAACTGAGGGCCCGACACGGCGGGCCCGGCTGACATTACAGCGGCATGTAGATATCGAAACGGTGGCTTTTGGTCAGCGTGGCGGCGTGCGCCGGCACGTCGGCCAGCGGCGGCGCGTAGTCCGGGCGTTTCACCACCACGCGCTTGGTCGCCAAACGGCGCGCCGGTTCCAGCAGGCCGTCGGCGTCATCGTCGCTGCCCACCAGCGATTGGAACACCCGCATCTCTTTCTTCACCAGCGCGCTTTTCTGCTTGTGCGGGAACATCGGATCGAGATACACCACCTCCGGGCGCGGGCTGAGATCCGCCAGCGCCGTCAGGCTGGAGGCGTGCAGCAGCGTCAGGCGCTCGCGCAGCCACGGGCCGATTTCCGCATCCTGATAGCCGCGCTGCAGGCCGTCGTCCAGCAATGCCGCCACCACCGGATTGCGCTCCAGCATCCGCACCCGGCAGCCCAGCGCCGCCAGCACGAAGGCGTCGCGCCCCAGCCCGGCGGTGGCGTCCACCACGTCCGGCAGGTAGCTGCCCTTGATACCGACCGCCTTGGCCACCGCCTCGCCGCGGCCGCCGCCGAAGCGGCGCCGGTGCGCCATGGCGCCGGAGACGAAATCGACGTAGATCCCGCCCAGCTTCGGCTCGTCGCGCTTGCGCAGTTCCAGCCGCTGCGGGGTCAATACCAGCGCCATCGGCGCGTCGTCGTCGGACGTCAGCCGCCAGCGCTGCGCCAAAACAGACAAGGCGCCGGGATCGGCGCCTGCTTCACACAATAAACACACGCTCACGTGTCGGGTTATCCTTTAATGCCGTAATGGCGCAGCATAGCATCCAGCTGCGGCTCGCGGCCACGGAAGCGTTTGAACAGCGCCATCGGCTCTTCCGAACCGCCGCGCGACAGGATGTTGTCGAGGAAGGATTTGCCGGTCTCGGCGTTGAAAATCCCCTCTTCTTCGAAGCGCGAGTAGGCGTCGGCCGACAGCACTTCCGCCCACAGGTAGCTGTAGTAACCCGCCGCGTAGCCGCCGGCGAAGATGTGGCTGAAGGCGTGCGGGAAGCGGCCCCAGCTCGGCGAAGGCACCACCGCCACCATTTTCTTCACTTCCGCCAGCGTCGGCAGGATCTGCGCCCCTTTCTCCGGACTGTATTCGAAGTGCATGCGGAAATCGAACAGACCGAACTCCAGCTGGCGCAGAATGAACAGCGCCGCCTGGTAATTCTTGGCCGCCAGCAGCTTGTCGAGCATGGCCTTCGGCAGCGGCTCGCCGCTCTGGTAGTGGCCGGAGATAAACGCCAGCGCTTCCGGCTCCCAGCACCAGTTTTCCATAAACTGGCTCGGCAGCTCGACCGCATCCCACGGTACCCCGTTGATGCCGGAGACGCCGGCGGTATCGATCTGCGTCAGCATGTGGTGCAGACCGTGGCCGAACTCGTGGAACAGCGTCGTCACTTCGTTATGGGTGAACAGCGCCGGCTGGTCGCCCAGCGGGCGGTTGAAGTTGCAGGTCAGGTAAGCGACCGGTTTTTGCAGCGTGCCGTCGGCCTTGCGCAGGCTGCCGACGCAGTCGTCCATCCAGGCGCCGCCGCGTTTGTTTTCGCGGGCGTACAGATCGAGGTAGAAGCTGCCGCGCAGCTCGCCGTCGGCGTCGAACAGATCGAAGAAGCGCACATCCGGATGCCAGGTATCCACGTCTTTACGCTCTTTGGCGGTGATGCCGTAAATGCGTTTCACCACTTCGAACAGCCCTTCCACCACCCGCTGTTCCGGGAAGTACGGGCGCAGCTGCTCGTCGCTGATGGAGAACAGGTGCTGCTTTTGTTTTTCGCCGTAATAGGTGATGTCCCAGGCGTCGAGCTCGTCCACGCCATAGTGCTGTTTGGCGAAGGCGCGCAGCTGCGCCAGCTCCTGCTCGGCCTGCGGGCGGGCGCGCTTGGCCAGATCGCTCAGGAAGCCGATCACCTGCTCCGGACTTTCCGCCATCTTGGTCGCCAGCGACTTGTCAGCGTAGGTGTCAAAGCCCAGCAGCTGAGCCAGCTCATGGCGCAGCGCCAGCGTTTCCGCCATCACTTCGCTGTTGTCCCATTTGCCGGCGTTCGGCCCCTGATCGGAGGCGCGGGTGGCGAAGGCGCGGTACATCTCTTCACGCAACGCGCGGTTGTCGGCGTAGGTCAGCACCGGCAGGTAGCTCGGCATGTCCAGCGTCAGCAGCCAGCCGTCCTGCTCTTTGGCCTGCGCCATCGCCTGGGCCTGCGCCAGGGCGCTTTCCGGCAGGCCGCTCAGCTCGGCTTCGTCGGTAATCAGTTTGCTCCAGCCCATGGTGGCGTCGAGCACGTTGTTGCTGTAGGTAGAGCCCAGCTCGGACAGGCGCGCGACGATCTCGCCGTAGCGCTGCTGTTTATCCGCCGACAGGCCGATGCCCGACAGTTCGAAGTCGCGCAGCGCGTTGTCCACCGCCTTGCGCTGCGGCACGCTCAGCGTCTCGAACGCCGCGCCCTCTTTCAGGCTGCGGTAGGCCTGGTACAGCCCTTCGTGCTGGCCGACCCAGGTGCCGTACTCGGACAGCAGCGGCAGCGCCTGCTCATAGGCGGCGCGCAGCTCCGGGCTGTTTTTCACCGAGTTCAGGTGCCCGATCGGCGACCAGATGCGCGACAGGCGATCGTCCGACTCCGCCAACGGCTGACACAGATTGTCCCAGGTGAACGGCCCCGGCTGCGCGACCACGCGCTCTACCGCGGCGCGGCAGTCCGCCAGCGCGGATTGCACCGCAGGCACGATATCTTCAGGGCGGATCGCCGAGAACGGCGGCAGGGAAAACGGGGTCAGCAACGGATTTGTCATAGGGCAGTCCTGATTAGCGTTGGGGCCCGCTACGAGGGCGAGCCTTAAAATGCGTATGAATCTCTAACATGGAGCCAGGCAACAGGAAAATCAATGCCCGGCGTTGATCGTTCGTGCCTTAAACGGCGCATTGGCGAATGCGGGCGGCCAGCGCCGCCAGCTGTTCGTCGTCGGCGCGCGCCGCGTCGTGGGAGGAAATGTAGCCTTCGTAACGCGTGAAAAACTTCGGCGAGGTCGATTCGATCGGCCGCCACTGCGCCAGCGACGCGGTGCCGTGCAGCGGGATCAGTTTGGCATGCACATGGTCGACGCCGTAGCCCTCGAACACCATGCCGCAGCGGCCGACGTCGTCGAACGCGCGATCCAGCTGCCGCGCCACCCGTTTGGTCGCCAGCATCAGCGCGCTCAGCACCTCGTCCGGCAGCTCAAACGCGTAGCTCGGGTGGTGCTCCTTGGGGATCACCACGCTGAAACCGTCGGTGTTGGGAAAGATGGACAGGAACGCCAGATGGTCGTCGTCTTCCCAGATTTTATGGCACGGCGCCTTGCCCGCCACGATGTCGCAAAAAATGCAGCTCATCCTTTCTCCTTGTGATTCACAGCGTTTCAACCCGTTCGAATTCTTCGAACACCAGCCACATGTCCGGCGCAAAGCTCCCCTCGCGGGTAAAGAATGCCTGATGCCCCTCGCGCCAAAATGCCAGGCTTTTGTCGCCTTCGCCCTCTTTGGCCGCCATCTCGGCGGTCACCTGATAGTAGCGCACCAGGCGCAGCGCCAGGGTTCTGATCACGCAGGCCGGTTCGCCGCGGCCATCGAGAACAATGCTGTAATCGCCGATCCTCGGGGTTTGTTCCCGACGATAGCTCGCATAGGAACTGCAGGTGGCGGTCTTCTCCCCGCTCAGCACCAATCCCAGCAGTTCGTCGGCTAACGCGGGGCCGTCGCCGAACGCCCAGCGCGCCGCGTCGGGGTAATTCGCCAAAATCGCCTGTTTGCTCATCGTCCTGTCCCTTTCTGTTAACGTCTGCGGCAACGGAGTCCGGTTTTTCCCGGCCAGACAGTTTATACTGTGCAGATTATAAGCCTTATTGCATTGAATGCTCCGTCTGCGGAGCACAAGGAACCGCCACCCGTCATGTTAAGTTATCGCCACAGTTTCCACGCCGGCAACCACGCCGACGTGCTCAAACACACCGTTCAGAGCCTGATCATCGAATCGCTGAAGGAAAAAGAGAAGCCGTTCCTGTATCTGGATACCCACTCGGGCGCGGGCCGTTATCAGCTCAGCGGCGAACACGCCGAGCGCACCGGCGAATACCTGGAAGGCATCGGCTTGCTGTGGCAACGCGACGATCTGCCGGAAGAGCTGGCGGCCTATATGAGCGTGGTGCACAACTTCAACCGTTCCGGCACGCTGCGCTACTATCCCGGCTCGCCGCTGATCGCCCGCCAGCTGCTGCGCCCGCAGGATAAAATTCACCTGACCGAGCTGCACCCGAGCGATTACCCGCTGCTGCGCAGCGAGTTCCAGAAAGACGAGCGCGCCAAAGTGCAGCGCGCCGACGGCTATCAGCAGCTGAAATCCCAGCTGCCGCCACCGTCGCGCCGCGGCCTGATCCTGATGGACCCGCCGTATGAAATGAAGACCGATTACCAGGACGTGGTCAAAGGCATTCAGGAAGGCTACAAGCGCTTCGCCACCGGCACCTACGCGCTGTGGTATCCGGTAGTGATGCGCCAGCAGATCAAACGCATGCTGCGCGATCTGGAAGCCACCGGCATTCGCCGCATCCTGCAGATCGAGCTGGCGGTGAAACCCGACAGCGATCAGCGTGGCATGACCGCCTCCGGCATGATCGTCATCAACCCGCCGTGGAAGCTGGAGCAGCAGATGAAAAACGTGCTGCCGTGGCTGCACAAGGTGCTGGTGCCGTCGGGCATCGGCCACCATCTGGTCAACTGGGTGGTACCGGAATAATCCCCGGCAGGGCGCGGTTCGCCGCGCCCTGCGTCCGCCTATCACAGCCATCGACGCAATCTTTGCGACAAACCCCGGTCAGGCGTTAAACTCTTACCCTCTTCAAATTCACAACTCATGGAAATCCCAGATGACGAAACATTACGATTATCTAGCAATTGGCGGCGGCAGCGGCGGTATCGCATCGATCAACCGGGCAGCCATGTACGGCCAAAAGTGTGCGCTGATTGAAGCCAAAGAGCTGGGCGGCACCTGTGTAAACGTGGGTTGTGTACCGAAAAAAGTCATGTGGCACGCGGCGCAGATCGCCGAGGCCATCCATCAGTACGGCCCGGACTACGGCTTCGACACTACCGTCAACGCCTTCGACTGGAAAAAGCTGGTCGCCAACCGCACCGCCTATATCGACCGCATCCACAATTCCTACGATAACGTGCTGGGCAAGAACAAGGTCGACGTGATTAAAGGGTTCGCGCGCTTCGTGGATGCGCACACCGTGGAAGTGAACGGCGAAACCATCACCGCCGATCACATCCTGATCGCCACCGGCGGCCGCCCGAGCCATCCGGCTATTCCGGGTGCGGAATACGGTATCGACTCCGACGGCTTCTTTGAGCTGGACGCCATGCCGAAACGCGTCGCCGTGGTGGGCGCCGGCTATATCGCCGTGGAGATCGCCGGCGTGCTGAACGCGCTGGGCGCGGAAACGCACCTGTTCGTGCGCAAGCACGCGCCGCTGCGCACCTTCGATCCGATGATCGTCGAAACCCTGGTGGAAGTGATGAACACCGAAGGGCCGAGCTTGCACACCGAATCGGTGCCGAAAGCGATCGTCAAGAACGCCGACGGCAGCCTGACGCTGCAGCTGGAAAACGGCAAGGCATTCACCGTCGACTGCCTGATTTGGGCCATCGGCCGCGAACCGGCGACCGACAACCTGAACCTCGGCGTGACCGGGGTGAAAACCAATGAGAAAGGCTACATCGACGTCGATAAGTTCCAGAACACCAACGTCAAAGGCATCTACGCGGTGGGCGACAACACCGGCGCGGTAGAATTGACCCCGGTCGCCGTGGCCGCCGGCCGTCGCCTGTCCGAGCGCCTGTTCAACAACAAGCCGGACGAGCATCTGGACTACAGCAACATCGCCACCGTGGTGTTCAGCCACCCGCCGATCGGCACCGTCGGCCTGACCGAGCCGGAAGCCATCGAGAAGTTCGGCGCGGACAACGTGAAGGTGTACAAGTCCTCCTTCACCGCCATGTACAGCGCCGTGACGCAGCACCGCCAGCCGTGCCGCATGAAGCTGGTGTGCGCGGGTAAAGAAGAGAAAATCGTCGGCCTGCACGGCATCGGCTTCGGCATGGACGAGATCCTGCAGGGCTTCGCGGTGGCGGTGAAGATGGGCGCCACCAAGAAGGACTTCGACAACACTGTGGCTATCCACCCGACCGCGGCGGAAGAGTTCGTCACCATGCGCTAAGCGCTACGTTTATCCCACTCTCAGGCCGGGGTAAATACCGGCCTGTTCTTTTTGTGCGGTTTACTATTCCCTTCGCACCCGCCTGCTTTTTCTGCCATTATTCTGCCTGATAAATTAGCGGGACTGATACAAACCTCCCCGCGCCTCTGGAGAACGCCGATGCTGTTCAAACTATGCAAAACCCTTGCGATGGCCTGCGTGGCCCTGATTATCGCCCAGAGCAGCGCGCTCAGCTTTACCCTGGAAGTGGCGGGCAAGATCGACAACGTGACCGATCCGGTCAAAAAAAGCTATCTGTTCACCGATAAACAGCTGTTGGCGATGCCGGTGCACAGCATCACGACCTCCACCTCCTGGACGCCGCAGAGGAAGTTTGAAGGGATTTCGGTGGCCGACATCCTGGAGCGCGTCGGCGCCAAGGGCGAGACGCTGACCTTCTACGCGCTGAACGATTATTACATCGACGTGCCGTTGTCCGACGTCAAGAAGTACAACATGATCCTGGCCTACAAGATGGACGGGGAGATGCTGAAGCTCAGAAACTTCGGCCCGCTGTTCCTGGTTTATCCGCGTGACGCCGCCGGGCCTGAGCTGAACTCGCCGTTGTACAACTCGCGCTTTATCTGGCAAGTCGACAGGATCGTGATCAAATGAAGCTGACGACCTTTAAGAACGGCAGCAGGCTGGCGATACCGGCTATCTTCGCCGCGCTGTTTCTGGTGGCTTCGACCGTCACGCTCTATTACTACAGCGCCACCCTGTCGAAGAAAGGGCTGTATGCCATCGCCGGCACGCAGGAGAATTACTCCTGGTCGATCGCCAAGTTCTCCATCAAGCTGGCGGAATTCGACACGTTCGTCGAGCAGCAGAGCCACGCGCCGCAGGTGGACAACGACAACCTGCGGCTGCGATTCGAAATCCTCTATTCGCGCTTTTACGTGCTGGAAACCGTCTCCGAATCCACGCAACCGCTGTACGCCGAGCCGGGTTACCCGGAAGTGGTCAAGCAGATGCGCCTGCAGATGGATCGCATCGATAAACTGCTGGATAACCCGAAAATCGACTTCAATCAGGTTTTCGCGGCCATGAAGGCCATCAAGCCTTACGCCATCGAAATGGCCAACCTGACCGACCACGCCGAGGTGAAGCAGCGCACCGCCGCCTATGAGGACTACATCGAGAAACGGCACATCATTTTCTATGGGCTGGTGATTGTCATGTTCTCGGTGATCGCGCTGATCGCCATCACCCTGATCGTGTTCCGTCAGCAGCGGCTGACCATTCGCCAGCAGGCCAAGGCGATCGAGGCGGAGAAAGCGACCCGCACCAAAAATGCCTTCCTCGGCGCCATCGGCCACGAGCTGCGCACCTCATTGCAGAGCGTGATGTCGGCCATCGACGTGCTGGTGAACACCCGAGTGTCGGCGGAGCATGCGGACACCTTCCAGCGGCTGGAGACCGCCGCGCAGCAGATCGAAAGCCAAATGAAAGATCTGACCGACTACGCGCACCTCGACAGCGGCATGATGGAGCTGCGCATCGTGCCGTTCGACGCGCAGAAGCTGATCGCGGAGACCGCCAACGAAATCGCCACCCTGACCCGCAAAGAGCAGGTCAAGCTAAGCTGCGAAGTGGAGTGCAGCCACCTGTTGGTGCACTCCGACCCGCTGCGCATCCGGCAGATTATCGTCAACCTGCTGACCAACGCCTACAAATACACCGAAAGCGGCAGCATTACGCTGCACAGCTGTCTGCGCCGTCAACCCGGCGGCAGTTCGCTGATTATCGAAGTGACCGACACCGGCATCGGTATCGAAAAAGACCAGCTCGATCAGATCTTCAAACCCTTTACCCAGTTGGATCAGTCGCATACCAAGCAATATGCCGGCGTGGGGATGGGATTGGCGATCGTGCACGGCCTGGTGACGCTGCTCGACGGCACCATCACGGTGTACAGCGAAATCAAGAAGGGCAGCACCTTTATCGTCAGCATTCCGGTGCAGATCAGTGAAGAAGAACGCGCCGACGAGCCCGCCACCGCCAATACCTCTCTGCAGCAGAAACCGCAGCAGGTGCTGGTGGTGGATGACAACAAGTCGGTGGGTGACGCCTTTGCGGCGTTGCTGGATAAGCTGGGTTACCAGCACGAACTGTGCGACTCGCCGGAGCGCGCGCTGCAGAAACTGCTCAGACGCCCTTACGACGCGCTGTTGCTGGATCTGCAGATGCCGGGCATCGACGGCGCCGCCCTGGCCAGGCAGCTGCGCAATCGTCGCGGCCCCAACCGCCATGTGCCGATCATCGGCATCAGCGCCTACACGCCGGAGCAGCTCACGGCGGATCAGCGCGCACTGTTCGACAACTACCTGATGAAGCCGGTTCGGCTGGATGCGCTGTCGAACGCGCTGGCCGAGGTGTTCCCCGCTAAAGATTAAAACAGCGTTGCAGTGCGGCTTCGATCACATGGAGCCGCACCGGTTTTTCATAAGGGCCGAGTACATCGTACTCACGCATCGCCTGAGCGATCTCCGACTCGCGTCGGTCGGTGCCCAGTTCGCCGGTCAGCACCAGTACCGGCGCGTCCGGGTTGTCGGAGGCGCGGATGGTGGCGATACAGCGATCCGCCGTTTCCTCACCGATCAGCCAGTCCACCACGTAACCGTCGAACAGGCTTTGCTGCAACGCTTGGCAGAAGCTGTCGACATCGTAAAACGCCACTGCGTTGAAACCGCAGCCGCCAAGATACTTGGCCAGCTCATCGGCCGCCTGATGCGAATCGTCCAATACCGCGATGCTCAACCGCTCGTCATCGCCGTAGCCGGGCCGGATTTCGATCAGCTCGACGCCATAACGCGGCCCTGCCGGCGCCTCATCGGCGCGATAGATATGCCATTGCCTCTCGATGCGCAGCGCCACAAATTCCGCCGGCCGCCCGGTGGGAAGCTCGTCGCCGATGTGCCCGACGCAAGGCATCGCCACCCCTGCCACAAAAAAGATGGCATCACGCGCCATGTTCGGTTCGGCCACCTCGTGTTCGGCGCTCAAATCGGCGATCGCCGCCGGCGTTTCTCCCAACGCGGCCGCGACGCTGTTGATCTGTTCCAGCGTCCAGGGGCTTTGCCCTTTCAATTTGCGGTGCGCATGTGAAAAACTCAGATCCAAGATGCGGCTGAGCTCTCGGGCATGCTGACGTTTTCCAATCCCATAATGTAAAAACAGCTCTCTGACCCGATTGGCAATCGACTGTGAATCGAATTTTTGGTGATTGTTATCCATTTGTTCCTTCGATTTTTTTTACTGATTTATCAGTCGTTTTGATTATTTCTGCTGAAAAAGCCACATCTAAAACTAGCATCCCATGCAATTATGCGTTAAAAACGTTGCTTGACATACCATGTTGCATCGTCAAACATGGTATCAAAAGAGACATACAGCAATACACTATAAAAAAACAACACCAGCACGTTTTTAATAATAACCATAGTAACACCAGGGAAAATTTGTTCCGTTGCCGCTACTGAGACGATGTCCACATCGCTCGGACTGCATAAGCAAAACGGGGCTTGAGCCTTTAGCGCTAATCTGTTTTACCCACTTTTGAGCCGGGATCCGTCAGGGTCCCGGTTTTTTATTGTCCTGACGCCGCGCCATCATACGTTCTCCCCCCGCCGCCGCAAATAAAAACGGAGCCGGCATGCCGGCTCCGTTGTCGTTGTAATGACCGCTGAACGTCAGAAGCGCCAGGTGAAGCCGGCGTTGACGCTGTTGTCCTGATGGTGCTGCGACAGCAGCCCGCCGTAGCCCAGCGACAGCGAGGCGTTTTCGTTCACCGCCACTTCCGCCCCCGCCTTCAGCACCATGCCGTCGCGCGACACCGGCACGCTGTCCACCACGAACGGCGCGTTGCCGCCGTTGAACCGCAGCCCGGTGCCGCGCGCCAGCCCGCCGTACTGGTGTTGCCACCCCAGCTCGCTGCGCAACGCCACCGTCGTGCCCGGGGTCACCTGCCACGCGGTGTCCGCGCGCAGCCCCAGCGTCGACACCGTCGCATCCGTGTGCTGCTTGTCGCCGCGCAGTGCCGCCGCGCCGCCGCTTTCCGCGATGCCGTTGTTTTCGAAGTTCACGTACGCCAGGTTGACGAACGGCTCCAGATTCAGCCACTCGCCCTGCACGCTGTAGCCCGCTTCCGCGAACAGCTGTTCGGTGCGCGCGCTGTACTTCGCCGCGTCACGGTCCGACTGCATCCCATAGTTCACCGACCGTTTGGTGTCGATGCGGTGCCAGGTGTAGCCCGCACCGCCGCGCAGCGCCAGTGCACCGAACTGCTTGTCGCCGTACGCCGCCAGGTGGTAGTTGTCGCTGTCCGCCTTCGACCCGTAGCCGCCGTGCAGCGAGGTGCGGGTGTAGCCGGTCGCCACCCCCAACCGCCAGTCGGCCGCCGCCGCCGAGTCCAGCCCGACCAGCACCCCGTAGGTCGAGGCCTGGTAACCCGTGGCGTTGGCGTCGCCCGACGCGTGGTCCCACGCCCCCAGCAGCTGCGCCCAGGCGCCGTCCTCGTCCGCCTTGATGGCCGACGAGCTCGCCAGCCCTTCCGCCTGACGCAGCCGCCCGTTCAGCGCCTCACGCAGGTAGCGGCTGTCGTTCACCAGCGCCGACGCGATATCCGCATGGATTTGCCCCGACAGCTGACGGAACGCCTGCCGCGCCTCGCCCGCCGTGCCGCTGTTGAGAACGCTTTCGTACACCGGGTTGCCCGCCGCCAGCGCATCCGCCGCCGCCGCCACCGCCCGCTCGTTCGGCGTCTGCGCCACGCTGGCGAAGCTCGTGCCGTTGCGCCCGACGCTCAGCGTCACCCCGGCCGGCTGGTAGCTCAGCCCGGTGCCGAGGAACAGGTAGTTCGGCGCCACCGTGTCAAACTGCCCGCTCACCCCCTGCTGCGCGCTCAGGATGGTGTACTGCTGGCCCAGCAGGCTGCGCACCTCGCTTTGCGTCAGCAGGTTGCTGCTGTTCTCCAGCGTGACCGCCACCTCGCCGCCGCCGATCGTCGCCGATCCGCTGCTCTGGATCCGATCGCTCTGGCCGTTCGGCCCCACTTCCACCGCGTAGCGCGAACCCGGCTCGAAGCTGACGTTGCCCGCCACGTTCAAGGTGCCGATCGAGTTGCCCGGCGCCACGGTGCCGCCGCGGCGGGCGGTCAGCGAACCGACCGTGCCGCTGCCGCCGACGATGCCGCCGCTCTGCACGCTGACGTCCGAGGTGACCGAGCCGTTGATCGCCAGCCGCCCCTGATTGACCAGCGTCGGGCCGGAATAGGTGTTGGCGCCGGTCATGACCAGCGTGCCCATCCCTTCCTTGGTCAGGCCGCCGTGGCCGGAGATGTTATTGGAGTAAACGTCCAACTCACAGCTGATATCGTCACACTTCCTGGCATGCAACGTACCGGCATCCACCTCGGCGCCCAGTCCCGGAATATTGACGACAAACTGGGTCGGGCCGTAGGCCACGCCCGTCGGATCCGGGATGCGGAACTCTGCGGGAATATCTTCGGCGGTATAGAACATGCCCGGGCCGTTGATGGCCTTGCCCAGGTTGATCATCCCCCAGCCGTAGAGCGCGTCGATGCCCGGCGCGCCCATGTCGGTGGCGGTGGTTTTCAGCACGTCGGCAATCTGCGCCGAGTTCATGTACGGGAAACGCTGCAGCAACACCGCCACTGCGCCGGTGACGTGCGGGGTCGCCATCGAGGTGCCGTTTTTATTGCCGTAGTCCGACACCAGATTGGCCGGATCGGAACCGTTGGCCACGGTGCTGTAGATTTTGCTGCCCGGCGACGACACGCAGAAGCTGGCGGTATAGCCGCAGCGGGACGAGAAGCTGCTGATGGTGTAAGGCACGCTGTTGGCCGATGCCGCATCTTGCGCCACGCTGGCGACCGACAGCCAGTTCGGCGCGATGTCCGGCACGAAGTAGGCCAGCCCGCTGATCACATCCGGTTGGTTGTAATTGCCGTCGTTACCGGCGGCGAACAGCACCAGAATATTTTTGCGCGCCGCGTCGATGGCGCCCTGATAGCCTGCGCCGGCCAGGCTGCCGAGCAGCGGCTTAACCTGATCGAATTGCTCCTGCGCATCCTTCAGCTCGAAGTGCAGCGCGTTAGGATCGCGACCGCCGTCGGACAGGAAATCGGGAATGCTGACGCCCCAGCTGTTGTTGATCACCCGCACGCCGCTCTTGATCATCGCCTGCCAGCCGGCATTGGTGACAGCGCCGTCCAGGCCGAGGAATTCGCCGTACGCCGGGCCGTCGTTGTCGTTATCGACGCTGATCACCTGCGAATCGAAGGCCACGCCGTGCATGCCGACGCCGTCGCGATTCGCCGCGCTGATCCCCGCGACGTGCACCCCGTGATTGCTCAGCATGCCCTGCGAACCGCTGTAGAAGTGGAAGGTGCCGTCGAAATAAAAGCGATCGCCGGCGTTAATTCCCGGCCGGTGCGGATCGGTATAGGCGCGGTAGCCTTCGGTGACGACGTTGATCAGTTTGCCGTCGCCGGCGAATTCGGGATGGCGGTTAACCGGGGTGTCGAAAATGCCCACCTTTTGTCCTTTGCCGGTGTAGCCGGCGGCGTAGGCCTCATCGGCGTGGATCGCCCCCAGCCCCCAGTTGGCGTTGAATTCGGCGCTGCGCCAGCTGGCCGGATCGCCGGGTTGGCCATTCACCTCGTGCGGCGCTGCCTGCGCATACCCTGCCAGCGCCATGCAGCAGACCAGCGCGTTCAGCCGCCACGGCGAGCGACGAACGTTTCCTTTGCTATCAAAACCCATTGTTGTTGTCATTTCCTTACCTTTTGCTTGTTATTGGCCGACGCCCCAGGTGCGCCGGGTTCTCATTAGCAGGATGTGAAAAAGGAACCGCCCGCAGGCGGTTCCCGTACAAGGATTGAGTCGATGTTGCTTAGAAACGCCAGGTGAAGCCGGCGTTGACGCTGTTGTCCTGATGGTGCTGCGACAGCAGCCCGCCGTAGCCCAGCGACAGCGAGGCGTTTTCGTTCACCGCCACCTCAGCCCCCGCCTTCAGCACCATGCCGTCGCGCGACACCGGCACGCTGTCCACCACGAACGGCGCGTTGCCGCCGTTGAACCGCAGCCCGGTGCCGCGCGCCAGCCCGCCGTACTGGTGTTGCCATCCCAGCTCGCTGCGCAGCGCCACCGTCGTGCCCGGGGTCACCTGCCACGCGGTGTCCGCGCGCAGCCCCAGCGTCGACACCGTCGCATCCGTGTGCTGCTTGTCGCCGCGCAGCGCCGCCGCGCCGCCGCTTTCCGCGATGCCGTTGTTTTCGAAGTTCACGTACGCCAGGTTGACGAACGGCTCCAGGTTCAGCCACTCGCCCTGCACGCTGTAGCCCGCTTCCGCGAACAGCTGTTCGGTGCGCGCGCTGTACTTCGCCGTGTCACGGTCCGACTGCATCCCGTAGTTCACCGACCGTTTGGTGTCGATGCGGTGCCAGGTGTAGCCCGCACCGCCACGCAGCGCCAGCGCCCCGAACTGCTTGTCGCCGTACGCCGCCAGGTGGTAGTTGTCGCTGTCCGCCTTCGACCCGTAGCCGCCGTGCAGCGAGGTGCGGGTGTAGCCGGTCGCTACCCCCAGCCGCCAGTCGGCCGCCGCCGCCGAGTCCAGCCCCACCAGCACCCCGTAGGTCGAGGCCTGATAGCCGGTGGCGTTGGCGTCGCCCGACGCGTGGTCCCACGCCCCCAGCAGCTGCGCCCAGGCGCCGTCCTCGTCCGCCTTGATGGCCGACGAGCTCGCCAGCCCTTCCGCCTGACGCAGGCGCCCGTTCAGCGCCTCACGCAGGTAGCGGCTGTCGTTCACCAGCGCCGACGCGATATCCGCATGGATTTGCCCCGACAGCTGACGGAACGCCTGCCGCGCCTCGCCCGCCGTGCCGCTGTTGAGAACGCTTTCGTACACCGGGTTGCCCGCCGCCAGCGCATCCGCCGCCGCCGCCACCGCCCGCTCGTTCGGCGTCTGCGCCACGCTGGCGAAGCTCGTGCCGTTGCGCCCGACGCTCAGCGTCACCCCGGCCGGCTGGTAGCTCAGCCCGGTGCCGAGGAACAGGTAGTTCGGCGCCACCGTGTCAAACTGCCCGCTCACCCCCTGCTGCGCGCTCAGGATGGTGTACTGCTGGCCCAGCAGGCTGCGCACCTCGCTTTGCGTCAGCAGGTTGCTGCTGTTCTCCAGCGTGACCGCCACCTCGCCGCCGCCGATCGTCGCCGATCCGCTGCTCTGGATCCGATCGCTCTGGCCGTTCGGCCCCACTTCCACCGCGTAGCGCGAACCCGGCTCGAAGCTGACGTTGCCCGCCACGTTCAAGGTGCCGATCGAGTTGCCCGGCGCCACGGTGCCGCCGCGGCGGGCGGTCAGCGAACCGACCGTGCCGCTGCCGCCGACGATGCCGCCGCTCTGCACGCTGACGTCCGAGGTGACCGAGCCGTTGATCGCCAGCCGCCCCTGATTGACCAGCGTCGGGCCGGAATAGGTGTTGTTACCGGTCAGCACCAGGGTGCCGATACCCTGCTTGGTCAGGCCGCCGTGGCCGGATATATCGTTGCTCCAGACATCCAGCCCGCACAGCACATCGCTGCAGACGCGCTCGGTCGGTTTGCCCTTGTCCAGCACCGCGCCGACGCCCGGCAGATCCACCACGAACTGGGTCGGGCCGTAGGCCACGCCCGTCGGATCCGGAATACGGAACTCTGCGGGAATATCCTCGACGGTCACCAACATGCCAGGCCCGTTGATAGCCTTGCCCAGGTTGATCATCCCCCAGCCGTAGAGCGCGTCGATGCCCGGCGCGCCCATGTCGGTGGCGGTGGTTTTCAGCACTTCCGCCACCTGTGCGCCGCTCAGATACGGGAAACGCTCCATCAGCACCGCAACGCTGCCGGCCACGTGCGGCGCCGCCATCGAGGTGCCGCTGTATTTGGCGTAGCCGGTCGTCAGATTCTCCACGCTGGTGCCTTCAATCACCGAGCTGTATACCCGGGTGCCCGGCGCCGAAACGCAGAAGCTGGCGGTGTAGCCGCAGCGGGAAGAGAAGGTGCTGATGCTGTAATCGCCGCTATTAGAGGGGTCCTGCAAGCTGGCGACCGACAGCCAGTTCGGTGCAATCTCCGGCACGAAATAGGCCAGGCCGGCCATGGCATCGGGGTTATTCAGATTGCCGTCGTTACCGGCGGCGAAGATGGTGACCACGCCGCTGCGCGCCGCGTCGATCGCGCCCTGATAGGCGCCGCCGGGCTTGGTGCCGAGGATCTGTTTGATCTGATCGAACTGCTTTTGCGCATCGTTTACTGTGAAATGCGGATAAGCCGGGTCATAACCGCCCTCATCAAACTTCTCGGTAATGCCGATGCCCCAGCTGTTGTTGATGATGCGCGCGCCGCTGGCCACCAGCGCATCCCAACCGGCCTGGTACACCGCGCCGTCGTTGCCGAGGATGATGCCGTCCTCCGGGCCGGGATCGCCGTTTTCGGCGCTGATGATCTGCGCATTGAACGCCACGCCGTGCATGGCGCCGCCGTCGCGGCTGCCGGCGGCGATGCCACCCACGTGGGTACCGTGCGAACCGAGCGTGCCATCGGAATCCACGCTCGGCGTACCGTCATAGCGGAAAGTGTCGCCTTTTTTCACCGGAATATAGGGATCGGTGTATTCGCGGATGCCTTCGGTAACCAGATTGATCACCTTATTCTCACCGGCAAACTCCGGGTGCTTGGCGTAGACCGGCTGATCGAAAATGCCAAGTTTGATGCCTTTTCCGGTATAACCGGCGGCGTAGGCCTGGTCGGCGTGGATCGCCCCCAGCCCCCATTCCGCGTTGAACTCACTGCTGCGCCAGCTGGCCGGATCGCCCGCTTTGCCGTTCTCTATATAGCTGGAGGCCTGCGCGCCGCCGATCGCCGTCAGGCAGATCAGCATTGCGCTCCATTGTGCGCGATGAACTCCGATTTCAGGCCAGCCGAAGGCCGCCCGAGCGGATTTGACTCCTCTAAGTTTCTTCTCCATCCCAGATACCGTCCGTTGTTGTTTGCAAATGTTTTATAAGATTTTTTGTGTAACAGTTTGGTAACACCAAATAAATAAAGCACAACAATCTCAAGTGCGCTTAATGTGTCACTCGGCAGTTCGGTGGGCGGAGAGAACGTTTCAGGGATGAATCAGACGGGGGACGATAAGGAAAGAGAATGATCTCGCTCAGCGCTGAGGCGGCATTCCTCCGTGGAAAGGAATCACTTTAATTCAATGATAAATAATGATATTTAATTAAAAGACAACCAAGGAGAGCGTCGCCTGAAAAGTGCTTAACAGGCGCTTTTTATCACTTTTAATTATAACTTTTGCCAATATTTACTCAGTGAATTATGCTGGTTTTTCACTCAGGCAGCGGCAAAAATTGGATTATCCTGCTGATGTTTTTTTGCTGTTCATCGCATCCTCTTCCGCCTGACGCAGGATGGCTTTGGCCATCCATTGCGTGACATCCTGGATACCCTCAAGCTCCAGCCCCCAGATATCTTTCAGCACCAGGAACACCTCAGAACCGTAAATCAACGAGAAAGCATGAATCACTCTCTGTAAAGAATCTGGCGGCAGTTTACCCTGCAACGGCTCTACCGCCAGCGCCAGCAGCCGCTTGCGGTTGCCGCGCACAAACTTTTCGCCCGGCGTGGCGTGCGCCCACTGCTGCAAAGAGAGCTGCAATGCGGCGCGCAACGCCCCTTCGTGTCGCTCCATCTGAGGATAGGCCAACGTCAGCAACTGCTGGATGCGCTTCAGGGCATCATCGTCCTGCGGGCGCCACGCCAGAATAGGCCCCAGACTCTCCGCCACCACCGCAGTAATTAATGCGCTTTGGGTCGGGAAATAGCGGTAGGCGGTCGCGCGCGATACCTGCGCATGCGCCGCCAGATCGGTGATCGATGGAAACGCGCCCTCGCCATACAGCGTCATTGCGCTGGCCAGCAACAAACGATGTGTTTTCGCCCGGGCGGAGGTCAGAGAAAGGTCGGACGGGGTGGGAAAAGCATTTATCGGCACTTAAACCTCATACATCTGTACACGCTTGCGAGACAGGCGAGACGCCACTGCCGACAGGTTGACGACAAAGGGTTGGCCGCGCAAAAAGCTCAAAAATGAGACAGGAGTCCCATTTTGCACTGAGCTGCCCTTGCAAAAATGATACTGCCGTCTCATTATATAAATACATTAACCAATTTAATTTAAATGCCAACACCAGGGCACCTAAAAAAATATAATACATTAATTTTTAAATAAAAATTATAAACACACCGGAAAAACCCATGAAAGATACTTCAAATTTTGTCTATATTGCTACCACAGCAGATACGAAAGGACAAGAGTTGGAGTATGTGCGGCGGCTGATTGCCAGCCTGAATTTACCCACGCGAACCGTCGATCTCTCCACCCGAAGCTTGCCGTTTGACTCCCCGGCCGATATCGGCCCAGAAGAGGTCGCTCGTCACCATCCGGCGGGCGCAGGCGCGGTCTTTCTAGCCAGCCGCGGCCAGGCAATCGCCGCCATGGCGACCGCTTTCGAACGTTTTATCCTGACGCGCCGCGATATCGCCGGCCTGCTTGGCCTGGGCGGCTCCGGCGGCACCGCCATCATCACGCCGGCAATGCAGCAGTTGCCGATTGGCCTGCCGAAATTGATGGTCTCGAGCATGGCGGCGGGAGACGTTTCCGCCTATGTCGGCGCCAGTGATATCAGCATGTTGTATTCGGTCACCGATCTCGCCGGCCTGAACCGTATCTCGCGCCGGGTGCTGGGCAATGCGGCGCGCCAGATAGCCGGCGCAGTCCGCTTCGCCGCCGTCGATCATCACGACGACAAGCCCGCAATCGGCCTGACGATGTTTGGCGTCACCACCCCCTGCATTCAGGCGCTGGTTGCCGATCTTGAGCCGCAATGGGACTGCCTGACATTTCACGCGACCGGCAGCGGTGGCAGAGCGCTGGAAAAACTGATCGATAACCGGCAACTGCACGGCGCTATCGATTTGACCACCACCGAAGTGACCGATTACCTGTTTGGCGGTGTGCTGCCCTGCAATGCAGATCGTTTCGGGGCTATCGCGCGTACCGGCATCCCGTGCGTCCTCTCCTGCGGCGCGATCGACATGATCAATTTCGGCGCGCTGAATACGGTGCCGGCTCGCTACGCGAACCGCCTGCGCCACCATCACAATCCGCAAGTGACGCTGGTGCGCACCAGCCCGCGGGAAAATGCGCTAATCGGCCATTGGATTGGCGAGAAAATCAACGCCTGCGCGGGAGAAGTGCGCTTCGTGATCCCGGCGGGCGGCGTGTCGGCGCTGGATGCGCCTGGGCAACCGTTCTGGGATCCGGCGGCGCTGGCCGCCTTTACGCAAACGCTGGAGGAGACGGTGCACGCCACCCATAAGCGCCGGTTAATAAAAACGCCTTACCATATTAACGATCCGCGCTTTGCGCAGGCCGTTGCCGAACAGTTCCGACACATTGCCGATGGGGAATGATAATCACTCGCTGCCGGGTCTGCCGGTGATAACGCCGGAAAAAAAAAGGCCAGACAAATAGTCTGGCCCTTTTTTATTTACCGCGAGCGTATATTACTGACCGGAGGACATCTGCTCCTTCATTTTATTCATATGGTCCATCATCTTTTGCTCACGTTTCTGATAATTCTCATTGTATTGTTTTTTCTGCTCAGGGGTCAGCAGGTTATACATTTTATTTTCCGCCTTGGCGCGTTCCAGCATGCGTTCGGATTGCGCTTTGCCGATCGCGTCAATTTGCGCCTTCGCCTTCGCTTCATCGAAGCTGTCGGAAGCGACCAGATTATGCAGCGCCTGGCGTTCCTCTTTCATGCCCGGACCGCGTTTCGAGTGCGACTCTTTCATGATATCGCGCATTTGCTGGCGCTGCTGCTCGGTCAGGTTCAGCCCGGCGAACGGGCCGCCTTTACCTTCACCCTTGTGATGCATCATTTTCATCGGCGCCGCATCCGCAGCCGGGGCCGCCGTCGTATCAGCGGCGAACGCCGCAGAAGCAGAACCCAGAGCCAGCGTGGAAGCAATAAATAAAGCCGTCAATTTACGCATAATCATTTCCTTAAAAATTTTTCTTCATCAGGAGCGCTGTACGTTAACAGGCTCATTCGTTCGTCGAAGATAATAATAGGCTGATAAAATTCAAGTAATGCGAGGGTGTGTAAACTTTTTAAAACCCGTCACGGGTTTATTCACCAATTATGAGAAAACTATGAAGATGGCGTTTATTCGGCGGAAATTTTAATTTCCCGGCGCAAATCCCCTCGGCGGAGTTATTTTTCAGTCTCACCCTCAACGCTATAATTTACTCACGTTCACGGCAACCTTGCATCAACCGTTTTTCGTTAGCGAGAAGAATCTGTACAAACTTCGCGCGGCCCGATGTTCTCCTCCTACACTTTAAGACAACCGGTCGCCGGGTGGCGCGTACACCGCAAAACTAATCATTGCTTATAGAATAGTTTCCATTACCCGCCCCGCCTGTGAAAACCTGTTATATGATGCACAGACGCGCACGGCGACCACTTTCGGGCCACAGGCCGCCAGCGGTTCTTCGTGCTGACCGGCCGCCCGTGCTCTTTTGAGGAATCATCATGTCCGCAGACCAAGGCCCTGAGCTTCTTAACGCCCACTTCGGCACCCAGAGCCCCCACTGGCGGCTGGCGTTTGACAGCAATGCCCTGGAGCTGTCCGCCGTTAAGGGCAAAGCTCACGTCGCGGTGGCGCTGAGCGCCATGGACGCGGCGAAAATTCGCCGTTTGACCGGCGTGACCGCCAGCCTTGAACTCACCATCAAGCTGGCCGGCGAACCGCTGCATCTGCATCTGGTCGGGCGCCGCGTCAATAACCTCGAATGGGCGGGCACCGCGTCCGCGTTCAGCGATACCCAATCCGTGGCGCGCGATCTGGTGCATGGGCTCTCCTTCGCCGAGCAGGTGGTGTCCGAAGCCAACTCGGTGATCGTGATCGTCGACCAGCACGGCCGCATCCAGCGCTTCAATCGGCTGAGCGAGGAGTACACCGGGCTGCACGAACACGAGGTGATCGGCAAGAACGTTTTCCAGCTGTTTATGAGCCCGGAAGAAGCCGCCGCCTCGCGGCGCAACATCGCCGGCTTCTTCCGCAACGGCTCTTCGTATGAGGTGGAACGCTGGGTAAAGACGGTCAAGGGCGAGCGGCTGTTCCTGTTCCGCAATAAGTTCGTGCACAGCGGCAGCGGCAAGAACGAGGTGTTTCTGATCTGCTCAGGAACCGACATCACCGAAGAGCGTCGCGCGCAGGAACGGCTGCGGGTGCTGGCCAACACCGATATCATCACCGGCCTGCCGAACCGTAACGCCATCCAGGACAAGATCAACCACGCCATCGCCACGCGCGGCGAAGAGAGTTTCGGCCTGGTGTACCTCGATCTCGACAACTTCAAAAAGGTCAACGACGCCTACGGCCATATGTTCGGCGATCGGCTGCTGGTTGAGGTCTCGCTGGCGATCCTCGGCTGCCTGAGCCCGGATCAGGTGCTCGCCCGCCTCGGCGGCGACGAATTTTTGGTGCTGGCGCCTCAGACCGATCGCGAACGTTTGCAAACGCTGGCACAGCGCATCATCGATCGGCTGAAGACCCCTTTCCGCATCGGCCTGATCGAAGTGTATACCGGCTGTTCGATCGGCATCGCGCTGTGCCCGGAGCACGGCAACGATCTCGACAGCCTGATCCGCAGCGCCGATACCGCCATGTACGTCGCCAAGGAGCACGGCAAGCGCACCTATACCGTCTTCTCGCCGGAGATGAACAAGCGCGTCGCCGAATACATGTGGCTGGACACCAACCTGCGTAAAGGGCTGGAACAAAATCAGCTGGTATTGTATTACCAGCCTAAAATCGACGCGCGCAGCGGTGAAATGCACAGCGTGGAAGCGCTGGTGCGCTGGGATTCGCCGGAGCGCGGTCTGATCCCGCCGCTGCAGTTCATCTCCTACGCCGAGGAGTCCGGCCTGATCGGCCCGCTGGGCCAATGGGTGTTGCAGACCGCCGCCTGCCAGGCGGCGCAGTGGAGAGAGCGAGGATTGAATCTGCGGGTGGCGGTCAACCTCTCCGCCCGGCAGCTGGCCGACGACGGCATCGTCAACGATCTGCTCGGGGTGCTGCGCCGTCACCGCATGGCCCCTTGCCTGCTGGACTTCGAGTTGACTGAAAGCAGCCTGATTGAAGACGAAAACCGCGCGCGCGTGCTGATCACCCGGCTGCGCGAGCTGGGCGCGCAGGTGCATCTCGACGACTTCGGCACCGGCTATTCGTCGCTGGCGCAGCTGGCGCGTATTCCGCTGGACGCCATCAAGCTGGATAAAAGCTTCGTGCGCGGGGTGAATTTCAACCCGGTTTCGCAATCGCTGGTGCGCGCGATCGTCGCGGCGGCAGAGGCGCTGGCCTTCCGCGTGATCGCCGAAGGGGTGGAGACCGAGAGCGAAAATCAGTTCCTCGACGAGGTCGGCGTGGACGAAAAGCAGGGCTTTCTGTTTGCGCGGCCAATGCTCCCGGAACAGCTGGAGCATTGGCTGCAGTCCTATCGCCCGCGCTCACCTTCCGCGTGAGGCGGGCGCGTTAACGTTAGCCGGCACGACGCAGGTTCAGGGTGTGGCGATCCTGCAACATCACCAGCCGCTCGATGTAGGCGCGATCTTTTTCCTCAATGGTGAAGGCCGAGTGCACCCAATCCTCGGTAATGTCCATCAGCTCGGAACGCGTCAGCTGCAGCACGCGCTGACGCGCCCGCAACATGGCGCGCATGCCGTTGAGCTTCGGCCGGATGGTATCGATGAAAGTGCGCGTCGCCATGTAGGCGTCGCCGGGCTGGAACAGCTGATCCACCAGCCCACGGCTCTCGAACCACTCTGCGGTGTGCGACTCGCCGCCCCAAATCAGTTCTTCGGCCAAGCGCATGCCCGCCTTGCGCGCCACCAGCGAGTAACCGCCCATGCCGGGAAACAGGTTGAACGCAATCTCCGGGAATCCCATGCGCGCATTGTTCTGCGCCAACACGAAATGGTGCGCCAGCGCCGCTTCAAAGCCGCCGCCCAGCGCGCTGCCTTCGACCATCGCAATGCTGACCGCGCCGGTATCGAAACCGCGCGCCGCCGCATGCACGCAGTCGATGCAGGCACGCGCGTAGGCCATCATCGCCTCGCGTTTGCGATTCTTGATGGCTTCGGCGAAGAACTGCAGATCGCCGCCGACGTTAAACATGTTCGGCACCAGCGAGCCGGTGACCCAGAAATCGAACCGCAGCGAAGACTCTTTCGCCGCCTGCGCCAGCGTCATGATGTCTTCGATCAGCGCCTGATTAAAGCAAGGACGCGGCGCAGCGCGCAGCAGCATCCACATGATATGCCTCTCCTCTTCATAGTAGGCGGAAAGCTGCGACAGATTGCCCGCTTCGGTAAACGGACGGCAGGTGGGGTGATTAAGCAATTTCATAAGACCTTCCAGTTTTTCTGTTGATGACGGGTGAGACCGTTCCAGCCCCTACGGCTGCAGCGGAGCGGCGCTTGGCAACGCGTGGCGCCACATCATGAGTAAACGCTTTCTCGCCGACGAAACAGATAAAAATTGGAGGTAGGGAAGTGAAAAAAACCGAGGCGCGGCGGGGTTTTCATAGGAATTTTACCTATCGACCGCCTCCTGGCATTTCATGCCAGGCGCTAACGCGTTAAGCTCGGAAAATGACCGTTTGCCGCCCCGGCGCTCAAAACGCCGCGGGGCTTTGGCTATAATCAACGCGGATACATGCCGTTTAACGTTAAGGAAATCGTGAAGTAATGCCTACAGGACCAGACCAGGAACGCCGCCAGCCCGCACAAGACACGCCGCCGAAGCCGCTTATCGCCATCAAGACCGGCCATGAAACGCTCGACCGCCGCATCAGCGGTTTTTCACGTCTGATTGAACGCATCAAAGCCTGGCCGAGCGTTGCGCACCTGCTGCGCGCCGCCGAACGCTTTAACGATCGGCTGGGCAGCCAGTTCGGCGCCGCCATCACCTATTTTTCATTCCTCTCGCTGATCCCGATCCTGATGGTGTCGTTCGCCGCCGCCGGTTTCGTGCTGGCTTCCAACCCGGATCTGCTGGCCCGTTTGATCAACCGGATCGTCGGCAGCATCAGCGATCCGACGCTGGCCAGCACGCTGAAGAACACCGTGAACACCGCCATTCAGCAGCGCACCACCGTGGGATTGACCGGCCTGGCGCTGGCGCTCTATTCCGGCATCAGTTGGATGGGCAACCTGCGCGAAGCGATCCGCGCGCAGTCGCGTGACGTCTGGGAGCGCAATCCGCAGGATCAGGAGAAAATCTATTTCAAGTACACCCGCGACTTCATCTCGCTGACCGGCCTGGTGGTCGCGCTGATTATCACGCTGTCGCTGACCTCGGTCGCCGGATCGGCGCAGGCGGCGATCGTCAACGCGCTGGGGCTGGACGGCATCGAATGGCTGCGGCCGGCGCTGACGACGATCGCGCTGTCGATCTCGATTTTCGCCAACTATCTGCTATTCCTGTGGATTTTCTGGATGCTGCCGCGCCACAAACCGAAGAAAAAAGCGCTGCTGCGCGGCACCTTGCTTGCGGCTATCGGTTTTGAGGTGATCAAATTCGTGATGACGATGACGCTGCCGCAGGTGGCGAAATCGCCTTCCGGCGCGGCCTTCGGCTCGGTGATCGGGCTGATGGCGTTCTTTTACTTCTTCGCCCGCCTGACGCTGTTTTGCGCCGCCTGGATCGCAACGGCCGACTACAAAGGCGACAAAGCCTTGCCGGAACGCGAGCCGCCGGCGCGCTGAAGCCATGCAATCGTGCCGGTGTTATCGCACGCGCCGGCACTTTCCTCTGGTTAATAAGCCAAAAACCAGTCAATCCCTCTAAATCATGCGGCATGGCATTCGAAAAACCAGCATAACAAACTACCCAGTCACTTTTCTTTCCCGTTTTTACAGCCATTCACACTACATGAAGCCTATTTCTCAACGTTTAACGCTACAGAAAAGAAGTCAGGTAAAACATTAGTCTTTTTAACCGGTTAGCGGCGGCGCTGCCCAAAGTTCCAGCGTTGAAAAGGCGCAATGCTGTCACTAAGATGGATTTTTACCCCCTCCAACAATAAGAAATAGATATGCAAGCCACCATCGCACCCCCACTCGACGCCGACGACGCGTCTACACCGGTGAATTCCCGCGGGAAAGTCATCGTCGCCTCGCTGGTCGGCACCGCCATCGAGTTCTTCGACTTTTACATCTACGCCACCGCCGCAGTGATCGTGTTCCCGCACATCTTCTTCCCGCAGGGCGACCCGACCACCGCGACGCTGCAGTCGCTGGCCACCTTCGCCGTCGCCTTTGTCGCGCGCCCTATCGGCTCTGCGCTGTTCGGCCACTTCGGCGATCGCGTGGGGCGCAAGGTGACGCTGGTCGCCTCGCTGTTGACCATGGGGATTTCCACCGTGCTGATCGGCCTGCTGCCGAGCTATGAAACCATCGGCATCTTCGCCCCTATCCTGCTGGCGCTGGCGCGCTTTGGCCAAGGGCTGGGGCTGGGCGGCGAATGGGGCGGCGCCGCCTTGCTGGCGACGGAGAACGCGCCGGCCAAAAAACGTGCGCTGTACGGCTCCTTCCCCCAGTTGGGCGCCCCGATCGGCTTCTTCTTCGCCAACGGCACCTTCCTGCTGCTCTCGTGGCTGCTGAGCGACCAGCAATTTATGGAATGGGGCTGGCGCGTGCCGTTCATCCTCTCCGCCGCATTGGTGCTGATTGGCCTGTACGTCCGGGTGTCATTGCATGAAACGCCGGTGTTCGCCAAAGCGGCCAAGGCCGGCAAACAGGTGAAAGTGCCGCTCGGCACGCTGCTGAGCAAGCATCTGAAAGCCACCATCCTCGGCACCTTCATCATGCTGGCGACCTACACGCTGTTTTATCTGATGACGGTCTATTCGATGACCTACGGCACCGCGCCGCAGCCGCTGGGCCTCGGTTACTCCCGCAACAGCTTCCTGTGGATGCTGATGGTGGCGGTGATCGGTTTCGGCGTGATGGTGCCCATCGCCGGCCTGCTGGCGGACGCTTTCGGCCGTCGCAAGACCATGATCGCCATTACCCTGCTGATGATCGGCTTCGCGTTCCTGTTCCCGACCCTGCTGGGTTCCGGCAACCAGGCGCTGGTGATGGGCTTCCTGCTGTGCGGCCTGAGCATCATGGGGCTGACCTTTGGCCCGATGGGCGCGCTGCTGCCGGAGCTGTTCCCCACCGAAGTGCGCTATACCGGCGCCTCGTTCTCCTACAACGTCGCGTCGATTCTCGGCGCGTCCGTGGCGCCTTACATCGCCACCTGGCTGGCGGCCCACTACGGGCTGTTTTACGTCGGCATGTACCTGGCGGCGATGGCCGGGCTGACGCTGCTGGCCCTCCTGCTGATGAAAGAAACCCGCCACCAGTCGCTGTGATCCTCTGCGGCCCCCTCACTGCGGGGGGCCGCACGCGTTGTTCGTTTCCTGTCATAAAACCGGG
Source organism: Serratia sp. X10 (assembly GCF_017811775.1). Taxonomy (NCBI): domain Bacteria; kingdom Pseudomonadati; phylum Pseudomonadota; class Gammaproteobacteria; order Enterobacterales; family Yersiniaceae; genus Serratia; species Serratia sp. X10. Next base: position 209,822 of record NZ_JAEIOH010000008.1, read on the forward strand.
CTATGCTGGACGTTTCTCTCGGTAACAGGATCGGCCGATGTCTCTGCGTCGTGGGGTATTTGTCTGCGTGGCGCTGCTGGCGGCTCTCGCCATCGCGCTCTATTACGGGTTGAAACCCGACCATCCCGATGCGCTGTGGCGCATCGTCAGCCAGCAATGTCTGCCCAATCAGCAGGCGCACGACAACCCGGCGCCCTGCGCGCAGGTGGATGTACAGGCCGGTTTCGTAGTGTTTAAAGATCGCAACGGGCCGCTGCAATACCTGCTGATGCCCAGCGCCAAAATCACCGGTATCGAAAGCCCGGCGGTGCTGGACGCCGCCACGCCGAATTTCTTCGCCCAGGCCTGGCGCGCGCGCCACGTGATGGCGGAACGCTATGGCAAACCGATCGACGACGGCGATATTTCATTGGCGATCAATTCGGAATACGGCCGCACGCAAAACCAGCTGCACATTCATATCTCCTGCCTGCTGCCGGCGGTAAAACAGCGGCTGGCGCAGATCGGCCCCCATTTCATCGAGCAATGGCAACCGCTGCCCGGCGGCCTGTTGGGGCATGACTATCTGGGGCGGCGGGTGACCCCTGCCGAACTGGAACAACAGGGCGCCTTCCGCCTGTTGGCCTCCGGCCTGCCGCGCGCCGACGGGCGCATGGGCAGCTTCGGCCTGGCGATGACCGCGCTGCCGGACGGGGATTTCCTGCTGCTGGCAACCGAGCGCAGCCTGCTGCCGTTCACCCTGGCCTCGGCGGAAGAGATCCAGGATCACGACTGCCGGCTGCTCACGCCGCCGCCGCGCACCTGATTATTTTTTGCCTTTCATCTCCCGCAGGATCTGCCCGCACTGGTTCTCCTCGCCGCCTTCACTGGGCGAGACCAGCGCCAGCAGCGCCGCCGCCGGCGTCAGCACCGCCCCCAACGCCACCGCCGCCGCGCCGCGCGCGATCAGCGGCCCGGCTTTGACCCCGGCGTCCGGATGCTTGAAGGTGCCTTTCACGTACAGCGGCGATCGCAGCGTCAGCACGCGCATGCCCTTGCTTTCCGGATCGATGGACAAATCCAGCCGTTCGGTGGCGAGGTTGGTGTTGCCGGTGATGTTGATCACCGCGTTTTCGGTGTCGAACACAAACAGTCGCGGCGCGGCGACGCCGCTGCGGATGCCGACGTCCGCCGCCGCGCAGTTGATGCCCACCACGTCGTCACCGAACAGCTGCGCCACCAGATAGTTACCGACGTTCAGGCCGAGGATCTCCATCAGGCTACGGCTGATCACCCCGTTATTGATCAGCAGGCGCAGATCGCCGTTGCTGGTCGCCAGCAGCTCGGCCACCGAATTGCCGCTGCCCGTCAACCTGGCGTCGCCGTTCATCTGCCCGAGGCTGCGCTTCATCGCCTCCACGTTCGGCAACAGCTGTTTAAGCTGAAGTTTGCGTGCATGCATATCCACCTGCCCGCGCATCGGCTTTTTGCCGCCGTCGAGGCGCACGACGGCGTTCAGGCTGCCGCCCGCCATGCCAAAGCGCAGCGGATCCAGGCGCAGTTCGCCATTGTTCAGCTTCAGGTGCGTGGCCAGATCGCTCAGCGGCAAATCGCTGCCGCGTTCAATGCGCGCGGCGGCAAACTTCACGTCCGCATCCATCTTGCGCCAGCTTTGCGTATCGAACTGTTCGACCGGCAGCACCTTATCCGCAGGCTGACGGCTTTTCTCGCCGCGCCCGGCTTTGGCGGCGTTGGAGTCCGCGCCGATCAGCGGCGCCAGATCCGCCAACCTCAGCTGCCGGGAGTTCACCGCGCCGCTCAGCGTGGGCCGCGGTTTACCGGCAACGTACTTCAAGCTGCCGTGAATGTCGCTGTCGCCGATTTTTCCGTCGAATTTCTGGTACTCAAACACCGCCCCGCCCGGCTGATGCAGGCGGGCGGTCAGATGTCCATCGGTCGCATACGGCGGGGTGTTCGGCAACAACACGCCGGTCAGGCCATAGAGGTTGCTCAGGCTTTCACCGGAAAATTTCAGCTGTACGTCCAGGCCGCCGAGGTTCAGCGGATCGGACAAAGTGCCCGCGACCACCACCCGGGTGCTGCCGGAGCGCACATCGGCCTGCAGCGGGAACGGCAAATCGGCGCTCTGCAGCGACAACATGCCGCCAATCTTGCCGCTGCCGCTCAACGGCTCGCCGTTATATTTGCCCTTCACCTGCCAGCCGAAAACGTAATCGGGGGTCGCGGCCTTGTCGCCGCCCTGTTTGCCGGTCACTTCACTGAACGGCAACGGCTTGCCGAGCGGATCGATGACGGCGCGGAAATCCGCCTTCAGCGTGGCGTCTCTAAAGGCGATCTGCCCCTTGTCGAATACGATGTCGTGAACGGTGAACGACCAATCGGAAGGCGGCTGCTTGGGATCCTGGCCGGCGGCCAGGTCAAACGTCCAGTTGTTGTCGCCGTTGGCCAGACGTTGCAACGAAGCATTCGGCTGCTTCAGCCAGATGCGCGGGATCAGCAGCTCTTTACCCAGCAGCGCCAGCGGCGCAATGCTGGCGTCGACGCGCTGCAGCGTCACCATGCTGTCGCCGGGCATGTTTTTCGGGTTACCCAGCCACACGTCTTCGGCGTGAATATGCGGCCAGGGCACCCAGGCGCGCCAGCCGCCCTCATCCGGATTGCGCGACCAGTCAACGCCCAGATCGCCGCGAATGGCGAACGGTCGCCGCAGTTCGGCCGACACTTTGTCGTTGATGGTAGGCTTGAGTCGATTCCAGTCGAAGGTAGCAATGAAGATCGTCAGCGCGACGATCAGCAGCAGCACAATGCCGCCCAGCCAGCTGAAAACCTTTCCTGTTCTTGTCATAGCGGCTCCCTCAGCGCATAAATCGGGCTGCCGAATGAAAGGAAAAGGAGTTAGCAGCCCCGTTTAAGCCTAGCTGAGGATAGGCCGGAGTTCACGCTGGCGCGCCGGGCGCGGCGAACAGCGTCGGCACGCTGTGCAGAGTTTCAAAGCACGCCGGGCGAGACAGGTAGTAGCCCTGTGCGGCCAACGCGCCGGAACGCTGCACCAGCCGCCACTCTTGTTCGGTTTCCACGCCCTCGACGATCACCCCGTCGCTGTGCTGGTTCATCATCTTGATCAGGGTGCCGAGCAGCTGGACGCCCTCTTCCGACTGTTTGAGCAAAGTAAACAATTCGCGCGCCACCTTGATGTATTGATAGCGCCAGGCGCCGACGGCGGAGAAGTTGGCCAGCCCGCTGCCGAAATCGTCCAGCCACAGCCGCTCGCCGCCGACGATCTGCTGCAGCGGGCAGTTTGACGCCGTTTCGGCGTGCTCCACCAGCTCGAAGCGCAGATAGGGCATTTCGGCGATCTGCCGTTGCAACGCGCTATGGCGCTGCAACGCTTGCAGCGCGATGCCGTCGATATTGACCGACACCATCACCGCGTGACGAATGAACAACGCCTGCCAGCGCTGCAACAGCGCCAGCTGTTCCTGGATCACCTGCAAACGCTGGGCGACGCCGAGCGAGGAAAAATAATGTTCCGGGGATTGCCGCTTGTCCGGCTCATTCGGGTGATACACCGCCGTCAGCAGTTCCACCGCCAGCAGCGCGCCGCTGGTGCGATAAATCGGCTGGAAGGTATACAAACGCCGGCATTGCCGCCAGTAGCGCCGCGATTTGGCGCAGGCATAGAGGGCAAAACAAGGCGCCAGCAGACCAGAGATCAGATTGGTTATCATCGGTACTATCGCCGTGGCGGGGAAATGAGAGCGCTGCCGCTGTTTCTTTACCCAGCTTATCGGCAACGCGGCGTAAAACTTTAAGCCGAATTGCCGCCCGTTTCTCCTCCGTCCTGCCCGCGTTCGCCGATCGCGATCATAAAAAATTAAAACACCGTTTTAATTTATTGACTCCCTTACCGCCTTGCGTGGAGACTGACGGCTATTGCTTCTTCTTTAGCCAGGGCTTATTGACGATGACTATCCGAAATCTCGCCGTGATCGGCGAATGCATGATCGAGCTGTCGCAGCAGGGCGCACAGCTGACGCGCGGCTTTGGCGGCGATACCCTCAACACCGCCGTCTACCTCGCCCGCCAAATGCCGGAACAGACGCTGCGGGTGCATTATGTCACCGCACTCGGCACCGACAGTTTCAGCGGCGAAATGCTGCAGGCCTGGCGGCAGGAGAAGATCGAGACCGGGTTGATTCAGCAATTCGACAACAAGCTGCCGGGCCTGTACCTCATCGAAACCGACGCCGCCGGCGAACGTACTTTCTACTACTGGCGCAATGACGCCGCCGCCCGGTATTGGCTTACGGGACCGCAGGCCGACACACTGTGCGAACGGCTGGCGCAGTTCGATTACCTGTACCTCAGCGGCATTAGCCTGGCGATCCTCGCGCCTGCCGATCGCATGAAACTGCTGGCGCTGCTGCGCCGCTGTCGCGCCAACGGCGGCAAGGTGATCTTCGACAACAATTACCGTCCGCGCCTGTGGCAAAGCCGTGAGGAAACGCAGCAGGCCTACCGCGAGGTGCTGGCCTGTACCGACATCGCTTTTCTGACGCTGGATGACGAAGAGTTGCTGTGGGGAGCGCAGCCTATCGAACGGGTGGTCGCACGCACGCAGGCGCTCGGCGTCGGCGAGATCGTCATCAAACGCGGCGCGCACGCCTGCCTGGTGTTCAGTATGGCAGGGGAGAAGCTTGAGGTGCCGGCGATCGCGCTGCCGCCAGAGCGTGTCGTCGACACCACCGCAGCGGGCGATTCTTTCAGCGCCGGTTACCTGGCGGCCCGCCTGAACGGCGGTAGCGCCCAACGGGCGGCGCAGCGCGGCCATCTGCTGGCCGCTACGGTGATCCAGCATCGCGGCGCCATCATTCCCGCCGCAATGATGCCGGAGGCATAAAAAAAAGCCGGCATCGCTGCCGGCTCTTTCTCTTTGTGCTTTGCCTTGCGGAAAATCAGCCCGCGACGGCGATGCGTTTCATATCGGTCATGTAGCCGCGCAGTTTACGGCCGACGGTTTCGATAGGGTGGCTGCGCACCGCTTCGTTCACGTCGCGCAGCTGCGCATTGTCCACCGCCGTACCCGCCACGGCTTTGCCCAAATCGCCCGCCTGCAGGGTGGTCATGAAGTCCTTCAGCAGCGGCACCGCCGCGTTGGCGAACAGGTAGTTGCCGTACTCTGCGGTATCGGAGATAACCACGTTCATTTCATACAGACGCTTACGCGCAATGGTGTTGGCGATCAGCGGCAGCTCGTGCAGCGACTCGTAGTAAGCCGACTCTTCGATGATGCCGGCATCGACCATGGTTTCGAACGCCAGCTCAACGCCCGCTTTCACCATCGCCACCATCAGCACACCGTGATCGAAGTACTCTTGCTCGCTGATTTTGCCTTCAAACTGCGGCGCATTCTCGAACGCGGTTTTGCCGGTCTCTTCGCGCCAGGTCAGCAATTTCACGTCGTCTTCCGCCCAGTCGGCCATCATGCCGCTGGAGAACGCGCCGGAGATGATGTCGTCCATGTGCTTCTGGAACAGCGGCGCCATGATGGTTTTCAGCTGTTCGGACAGCGCATAGGCGCGCAGCTTGGCCGGGTTGGACAGGCGATCCATCATCAGAGTGATGCCACCCTGCTTCAGCGCTTCAGTGATGGTTTCCCAGCCGAACTGAATCAGTTTCTCAGCGTAAGCCGGATCGGTGCCCTCAGCAACCAGCTTGTCGAAGCACAGCAGCGAACCCGCCTGCAGCATGCCGCACAGAATGGTCTGCTCGCCCATCAGGTCAGATTTCACTTCAGCGACGAAGGAAGACTCCAGCACGCCGGCGCGGTGGCCGCCGGTCGCCGCCGCCCAGGCCTTGGCGATCGCCATGCCTTCGCCTTTCGGATCGTTTTCCGGGTGAACCGCAATCAGGGTCGGCACGCCGAAGCCGCGCTTGTACTCTTCACGCACTTCGGTGCCCGGGCATTTCGGCGCGACCATCACCACGGTGATGTCTTTACGCACCTGCTCACCCACTTCAACGATGTTGAAGCCGTGGGAGTAACCCAGCGCCGCGCCGTCTTTCATCAGCGGCTGCACCGCACGCACTACGGAAGAGTGCTGCTTGTCCGGCGTCAGGTTGACCACCAGATCCGCCTGCGGGATCAAATCTTCGTAGGTGCCGACCTTAAAGCCGTTTTCGGTCGCCTTGCGCCAGGAAGCGCGCTTCTCGTCGATCGCTTCTTTGCGCAGGGCATAGGCGACATCCAGGCCGGAGTCGCGCATGTTCAGACCCTGGTTCAGACCCTGGGCGCCACAGCCGACAATCACCACTTTTTTACCTTTCAGGTAGCCGGCTTCGTCAGCAAATTCGTCGCGCGCCATAAAGCGGCATTTACCCAATTGCGCCAACTGCTGACGCAGGTTCAATGTGTTGAAATAGTTAGCCATGGTGGTACTCCGGTTTGATGTTGTCTTGCATTGTTATTTTCATTCCCCGCCCTGTCTGTGCGGAGATTCGTTAAACTCAATGTATAACAGGAAATGCGTTGCTTAAATTGATATATTGAGAACGTGATATTGCAATTTTTGCAACACTCTCACTGCGAGCGTATCGATATGGATTTACGTGATTTAAAGCTGTTCCTGCATCTGGCCGAAAGCCATCACTTCGGGCGCACCGCCAAGGCGATGCACGTCAGCCCGTCGACGCTCTCCCGCCAGATCCAGCGGCTGGAAGAGATCCTCGGGCAGCCGCTGTTCCTGCGCGATAACCGCACCGTGCAGCTCACCGACGCCGGCGAACAGCTGAAAGAATTCGCCCAGCAAACGCTGCTGCAATATCAGCAGCTGAAGCACTCGCTCGGCCAGCACGGCCCTTCGCTGAGCGGCGAACTGCGGCTGTTCTGCTCGGTGACCGCAGCGTACAGCCACCTGCCGCCGATCCTCGATCGCTTCCGCGCGCAGCACCCGCTGGTGGAGATCAAGCTGACCACCGGCGACGCCGCCGACGCGGTCGACAAGGTGCAGTCCAACGAGGCCGATCTCGGCATCGCCGGCCGGCCGGAAACGCTGCCCGCCAGCGTGGCGTTCACCAAAATCGGCGAAATTCCGCTGGTGCTGATCGCGCCGGCGCTGCCCTGCGCGGTGCGCAGCCAGGCGTTCGCCGACAAGCCCGACTGGGCCGAGATCCCTTTCATCCTGCCGGAACACGGCCCTTCGCGAAAACGCATCGAGCTGTGGTTCCGCCGTCACCGCATCAGCAATCCGCTGATTTACGCCACCGTCGGTGGCCACGAAGCGATCGTGTCGATGGTGGCCCTGGGCTGCGGCATCGCGCTGATCCCGAGCGTGGTGGTGGACAACAGCCCGGAACCGGTGCGCAACCGCATCTCGCAGTTGGATAACATCTCGATGGTCGAACCGTTCGAGCTGGGAGTTTGCGTCCAGAAAAAACGCCTCAGCGATCCGCTGATCGACGCCTTTTGGCGGTTGCTGCATCCCCGCTGACGCGGGGTTTTACAGATCCGCCGGATCGATCTGCTTCATCGTCTCTACCTGCATCAGCCAGTGGTAGAGCGGCTCAAGCTGCAAAAATGCCCCGGCCAGCAGCGGCACCAGATCGGCGCTGAACAGCTTTTCCACTTCGCTGTCGGTCACCATCACCGCGAACGATTTGCGGTTGTACCAGGTGGCGATCTCCGCCGCCTGCTCCTTCACCAGCGGGCGCTTGTAGCTCTCGCCCACCAGCTCGAACGGCGGCCGGCAGCAGGCAGCTACCTCAAGGAAAGGCTGCGGCCGCTGCCTCAGCGTATGGCGGAACAGATCCATGGTCGGCTTGTTGGCGCTGTAGTAACCGAGCCCATAGCGCAGCATGTCCGGCCCCAGTTCGAAAAAGTAGACCGGCGCATCTTTCCAGTCTTTGCTCGGGCGCTTGAACGTGAGCCACATGCGGCTGCGGTAGCGCGACTTGTCGTGAGAAAACCGCGTATCGCGATGAATGCGCGACAGCGTTTTGCCGATCGCCGGGCGAGTCTCGAACTGCGGATCGATCGCCAGCATGCCGGGAGCAAGCTGCTCCACCAGCGCGCGAAACGGCGCCAGCAGCTCGCGATCGTAGATGTCGCGGTTGCCGTCGAACCACGCCTTATCGTTCTCGATCCGCACCTGCTGCAGGAAATTCAGGCCCTGCTGGCTAAAGCCGGAGAAAGGTTGCGTCATAAGTTTTTCCGTTCTGACGGTTTATCGGGTATTGCGCAGCTCTTCCCTCTGCCAACGGCGTTTGATAAACACGCGCCGACGCGTGCGGAAATAGGCGACATACAGGTAGAACGCCGCCCGGTTGCTGAACAGCGCCCCGCCAACCACGCCCCCCAGCAGCAGGGCGCCGGTGGCGATACCGGTCATGCCCGCCGCCCACGCCGCCGCGGCGCCGAGGCAACAGAGACCGAGCATGCCAAGGTAATATTGCAGCAATACCACCCCGCTGTTTTTACCCTGCACCAGTTGGAACAGGATCAGCGTCATCCACACCGCCACGATCGCGCCGCTGCCCATCAACACGGCGGCGGAGGTCTTGCCGCTCCAGGCGGCCGCCACATCCGTGACCAGACCCATCACACCCGCCAGGCCCAACATCAGGCACACCATCAGCAGCATGACGTTGCCGACGCCCGGCGGCGATAGCCGCTGGCCCGGCGTCAGGAAATGCTGCTCGAGCTGCGCATCCACACCGGCGAAAAGCGCGCGATCGCGCGCCGCGATTTGGCTTTCCATCTCCCGGCCCTGCACAATCAGGCGTTTAATCATCCAGTCCGCCATTACCTCACCATCTGCGGCAATTTCTGCATAATGCCCACAAAATACTGCCCGGTGGTTTTCACATTCACCGGTGCAGACAGGGTGCCGCTGATGCCGCTGCCCACGAACGTCAATGAGTTATTGAGCGCCGAGTGCAATTGCTGACGCAGCCCGTTTTGGATCGCTTCCGTCGGATAGCGCTTCGGGTATAAACCGTTCTTCACCATCTCTTTCAAGACGTTATTGGAAATCCCCGGGTTTTCCGCCCGAATGATGTTTTCGGTCAGCCGCTTCCTTTCGCTGCGGGGCATGCTTTTCAGCCACTCCGTCGCCTTGCGCGCCGAAATGCGGCGCATGGCGCGATAGGTCATCGTCGCTTCCTTCAGGGCGGCCCCGGCGCTGGCCAGCGAGATCACATCGAGCACGGTACTGGTGGCGATATACCACTGCTCTGAATCGAGCTGAGCCAATTCATCCCCTTTCCCGTCATAAAGCTTGTTGACGCGGTACAGCCCATTACCGCATTGCAACGCACTGGCGGCCATACCGGCATAGCCCAGATAAGCCACCGCCGAGCTGGTGCCGCCGGTAAACGGCACGGCGACGCTGCCCGACGCCAGTAAAAAGACCGATACCAGCAGCGTTCCACACGACAGCGCGGCCGAGGCCAGCTCTTTGCTGACGCTGGGTTTGCTCAGCGCTTCCGACAGCGTATTGGTCGCGGCAACGCGCGAGGTATGAGCCACCGTTTTGCTGATGACCACGTGGGTAACCTGCGAAGCGTTCGAGTAACCGGTGTGCTGCGTCGGGCGGACTAAAAATGAGTTTTGCCCGTCGGAAAAAATAATTCCCACGCCATGAAAGGCGAGGCTGCAGTCCAGCGAGTCCTGCAAGGCTTGCAGATTAATATCGCGATAGAATTCTTGTACGCCGGTATTGCCCAACAGGCGGGCAAACTCGGCGTTGGTCAAATCGTCTTCGGGAGAACCGAACGGCGTAGAAAAAGCAGTTTTCATTGTCGTGCATCCCTATACGTCAGAAGTCTTGGCAGTATAAAAATGCACGACAAAATCACAACCGCGCAACCCATAAACTGACTAATGCGTCACGGTTACTTATCAATCCGGCTCACCCCTGCAAAAAGAAGCGGAACGCCGGGTTGTCGGTTTCGTCGTGGCAATCGTAGCCCAGCGCCTGCAGGTGCCGCTCGAATTCCGGCTCGCTTTGCGCCAGCTCGAAGGCCGCCAGCACCCGGCCGAAGTCGGTGCCGTGGCTGCGATAGTGGAACAGCGAGATGTTCCAGTGCGTGCCCAGCGTCTGCAGGAACTTCAGCAGCGCGCCCGGCGACTCCGGAAACTCAAAGCTGTACAGCCGTTCGCGCAGCGGCTTCGACGGACGCCCGCCCACCATGTAGCGCACGTGCAGTTTAGCCATCTCGTCGTCCGACAGATCCACCACCTGGTAACCGTCGGCGTTGAGTTCGTCGATGATCTCCCGCCGTTCAGCGTGGCCGCGCGTCAGCCGCACGCCGACGAAAATGCAGGCGTTGTCGGCATCGGCGTAGCGGTAGTTGAATTCGGTCACCGAGCGCCCGCCCAGCAGTTGGCAGAACTTGAGGAAGCTGCCCTGCTGTTCCGGAATGGTCACCGCCAGCAGCGCTTCGCGCTGTTCGCCCAGTTCACAACGCTCGGAAACGTAGCGCAGCCCGTGGAAGTTGAGATTGGCGCCGGACAGCACGTGCGCGAGACGCTCGCCCTGAATGTTGTGCTGCTGGACGTACTTTTTCAGCCCCGCCAGCGCCAGCGCGCCGGAAGGTTCGGCAATGGCGCGCACGTCCTCGAACAGATCTTTGACCGCCGCGCAGATGGCGTCGCTGTCCACGGTGATCACGTCGTCCAGATATTCACGGCACAGGCGGAAAGTTTCGTCGCCGATGCGCTTCACCGCCACGCCTTCGGCGAACAGCCCGACGCGTGCCAGATCCACCGGATGGCCGGCATCCAGCGCCGCGCGCAGACAGGCGGAGTCTTCCGCTTCGACGCCGATCACTTTGATCTGCGGCATCAGCTGTTTGATCAGCACCGCCACCCCGGCGGCCAGGCCGCCGCCGCCGACCGGCACGAAAACCCGATCCAGATGCGCGTCTTGCTGCAGCAGCTCCATCGCCAGCGTGCCCTGCCCGGCGATCACCGTCGGGTGATCGAACGGCGGCACAAAAGTCATGCCCTGCTGTTGGGAAAGCTCGATCGCCTTCGCTTTGGCCTCGTCGAAATTGGCGCCGTGCAGCAGCACTTCACCGCCGAAGCCGCGCACCGCATCCACCTTGATGTCCGCGGTGGACACCGGCATCACGATCAGCGTTTTGATCCCCAGCCGTTTACCGGAGAAGGCGACGCCCTGCGCGTGGTTGCCGGCCGAAGCCGTCACGACGCCGCGCGCCTTCTGCTCTTCGTCCAGCCCGGCGATCATCGCATAGGCCCCGCGCAGCTTGAAGCTGTGCACCGGCTGGCGATCTTCGCGCTTCACCAAAATGGTGTTGCCGAGGCGCGAAGAGATTTTGCTCATGGCCTGCAACGGGGTGACTTGCGCCACCTCGTAAACCGGCGAGCGCAGTACCGCTCGCAGATATTCCGCGCCGCAGGGGGCGCTGGGTAGGGGTTGAGAGACCGCCATGCTGCTTATCCCCCCAGTTTGCTCTTGTCGCGCACCGCGCCTTTGTCGGCGCTGGTGGCCAACGAGGCGTAGGCGCGCAGCGCGAAGGACACCTGACGTTCACGATTTTTCGGCGTCCAGGCCGCGTCACCGCGCGCCAGTTCCGCCTCACGCCGCGCCGCCAGTTCCTGCTCGCTGACATCCAGCTGGATGCCGCGATGAGGAATGTCGATCGCGATCATGTCGCCGTCCTGCACCAGGGCGATCAGGCCGCCGTTGGCCGCTTCCGGCGAGGCATGGCCGATGGACAGCCCGGAGGTGCCGCCGGAGAAACGCCCGTCGGTGATCAGCGCGCACGCCTTGCCCAGCCCCATCGATTTCAGGTAGGTGGTTGGGTACAGCATTTCCTGCATGCCCGGCCCGCCTTTCGGCCCTTCGTAGCGAATCACCACTACGTCACCCGCCACCACTTTACCGCCGAGGATCGCTTCTACCGCGTCGTCCTGGCTTTCATACACCTTGGCCGGGCCGCGGAAGGTGAGGATTTCCTTGTCTACGCCGGCGGTTTTGACGATGCAGCCGTTTTCCGCCAGATTGCCGTACAGCACCGCCAACCCGCCGTCCTGACTGTAGGCGTGTTCACGGGTGCGGATGCAGCCTTCCTTGCGGTCGGTGTCCAGCGAATCCCAGCGGCAGTCCTGAGAGAATGCCTGCGTGGTGCGGATACCGGCCGGCCCGGCGGAGTACATTTTCTTGACGCTTTCGTCGCGGGTCAGCATCACGTCGTAGGCTTCCAGCGTCTGCGGCAAGGTCAGCCCCAACACGTTGTTCACCTCGCGGTTCAGCAAGCCGGCGCGATCCAGCTCGCCGAGGATGCCGATCACGCCGCCGGCGCGGTGCACGTCTTCCATGTGATATTTCTGCGTGCTCGGCGCCACCTTGCACAGGTGCGGCACTTTGCGCGACAGGCGATCGATGTCTTCCATGGTGAAGTCCACCTCGCCTTCCTGCGCCGAAGCGAGCAGGTGCAGCACGGTATTGGTCGAACCGCCCATGGCGATATCCAGCGTCATGGCGTTTTCGAACGCCGCCTTGTTGGCGATATTGCGCGGCAGCGCGCTTTCGTCATCCTGCTCGTAATAACGTTTGGTCAGCTCGACGATGCGCTTGCCGGCGTTGAGGAACAGTTCCTTGCGATCGGCGTGGGTGGCCAGCAGCGAACCGTTGCCCGGCTGCGACAGGCCCAGCGCTTCGGTCAGGCAGTTCATCGAGTTGGCGGTGAACATGCCGGAGCAGGACCCGCAGGTCGGGCAGGCGGAACGCTCGATCTGCTCGCTGTCGGCGTCGCTGACATTCGGGTTCGCGCCCTGGATCATCGCGTCCACCAGATCCAGCTTGATGATCTGGTTGGAGAGTTTGGTTTTGCCGGCTTCCATCGGGCCGCCGGAAACGAAGATCACCGGAATGTTCAGGCGCAACGCCGCCATCAGCATGCCCGGGGTGATCTTGTCGCAGTTGGAGATGCACACCATCGCGTCGGCGCAGTGGGCGTTCACCATGTATTCGACCGAGTCGGCGATCAGCTCGCGCGACGGCAGGGAATAGAGCATGCCGCCGTGGCCCATGGCGATGCCGTCATCCACCGCGATGGTGTTGAACTCTTTGGCTACGCCGCCTGAAGCTTCGATCTGTTCGGCGACCAGTTTGCCCAGATCGCGCAGATGCACGTGGCCCGGCACGAACTGGGTAAAGGAGTTGACCACGGCGATGATCGGCTTGCCGAAATCGGCGTCGGTCATCCCGGTCGCGCGCCACAAGGCGCGGGCACCCGCCATATTGCGGCCGTGGGTGGTGGTGGCGGAACGGTACTTAGGCATGCTCTTTTCACTCCAAATGTATTTATGGCAGGCGGCGAACGAACCGCCTGGATATTTCTTATCTTGTCTGTCTTGTCGTCCGCCACGCTGCGCGGCGAGCCTTGTCGTTAAGGGTTTACCGGATCCAGCCAGCCGTACTTGTCTTCCGTCTTGCCGGTGAACAGGCCGAAGAACGCCTCCTGAATCTGTTTGGTCACCGGGCCACGTTTACCGATACCGACCTGAATGCCGTCCACGCTGCGTACCGGCGTGATCTCCGCCGCGGTGCCGGACATGAACACTTCATCGGCCAGGTACAGCGATTCGCGCGACAGCACCTGCTCGCGCACGTCGAAGCCCATGTCTTTCGCCAGCTTGATGATCGCATCGCGGGTGATGCCCGGCAGCGCCGACGAGGTGAACGGCGGGGTGTAGATCACGCCGTCTTTCACCTGGAACAGGTTCTCGCCCGCCCCTTCGGAAATGTAGCCGTGCACGTCGAGCGCGATGCCTTCCTGATAGCCGTGGCGGCGCGCTTCGCTGCCCACCAGCAGGGAGGAAAGATAGTTGCCGCCGGCTTTGGCCGCGGTCGGGATGGTGTTCGGCGCCGCGCGGTGCCAAGATGAGACCATCGCATCGATACCTTGCTCCAGCGCCTCTTCACCCAGGTACGCGCCCCAAGGAAACGCCGCGATAATCACGTCCGTTTTATAACCGGCCGGCGGGTTGACGCCCATGCCGACATCGCCGACGAACACCAGCGGGCGAATGTACGCGCTGACCAGGTTGTTCTTGCGCAGCGTGGCGCGGCAGGCTTCCATCAGCTCGTCGACGCTTTGCGACACCGGCATGCGGTAGATTTTCGCCGAGTCGTGCAGACGCTGCATGTGCTCGCGATGGCGGAACACCACCGGCCCCAAGTGCGAGTCGTAGCAGCGCACGCCTTCAAATACCGACGTACCGTAATGCAGCGCGTGCGACATCACGTGCACTTTGGCCTCGGCCCAAGGAACCATCTCACCATTGAACCAAATGTAATCGGCTTTCTTTGTCATTGTTATTTATCCTTCTCGGCGCCTCAGGCGCGTATTTGTTGTGATGTTGGCTGCTGGATCTCGACGCAGGAGACGTCCATCAGTTTGCTTAATTGAGATGACAACAGGGCGACCGGACGCGGGCTGGCAACGGTCAGTTCGATATTGATGCTGTCAGCGTTGGCCGGGGAAACCATATTCATAGCACAAACCTGAAAGCCGCGATGACGCACGACCCGCAATACGCGCTCTAACATTTCGGGGCGAAAACGCGCCTGGATCGAGAGTTGATGCTGCATCATGATATTTCCTCCAACATGGTTTCGTTGCCAGCGCCCGGCGGCACCAGCGGCCAGACGTTTTCGAGTTCGTCGATAGAGACCTGCAGCAGATAAGGGCCTTCGGTGTTGAACAGCGCCTCGAGGGCGCCCTCCACCTGATCCTTGCGGCTGATGCGCTGGCCGGGAATGCCGAAGGCGGCGGCCAGCATCAGGAAGTCGGGGTTATCGGACAGGTTGGTTTCGCTGTAGCGGCCGTCGAAGAACAGCTGCTGCCATTGACGCACCATTCCGAGGCGCTGGTTGTCCAGCAGCACGATTTTGAGCGGCAGCTGCTTGCGCTTGATGGTGCCCAGTTCCTGCACGTTCATCATGAAGGAGCCATCGCCCGAGACGCAGATCACCGTATCTTGCGGGCGGGCAATCTGAGCGCCTACCGCGGCCGGCACGCCGAATCCCATGGTGCCGAGGCCGCTGGAGGTGATGAAATTCTCCGGGCGCTCGAACGTCATGTGCTGCGCGCTCCACATCTGGTGCTGACCGACGTCGGTGGTCACTACGCTGTTGGCCGGCTTGCGGGCGGACAGCTGGCGCAAGAACAGCGGCGCAAAGATCGGCTGGCCGGGGTGATCGTAGCGGCAGGCGTGCTCGGCTTTCAGCGCCGTTACCCGCTGCCGCCAGGCGGCGATGTTCAGCGGGCGCTGCAACGCCGGCAGCAACGCTTTCAGATCGCCCTGCAGGGCCACATGCGCCTGGCGCAGCTTGCTCATCTCCGCCGGATCGATGTCCATGTGGATCACTTTGGCGTGCGGCGCGAACGCGTTCAGCTTGCCGGTCACGCGGTCATCGAAACGCGCGCCGACGGCGATCAGCAGATCGCACTCCTGCACCGCCAGGTTGGCGGCCTTGGCGCCATGCATGCCCAGCATGCCGAGGTACAGCGGATCTTGCGCATCCGGCGCGCCCAGCCCCTTCAGGGTGGCGACGTTCGGCATGCGGGTCACGGCGATGAACTCGCGCAGCGCCGGCACCGCCTGCGCCATGCCCACGCCGCCGCCGACGTACAGCATCGGTTTGTGCGCCTGCGCCAGCAGCTCGGCCGCCTCGGCCAACGCCGCCGTCGGTAACGCCGGCGCTTCATCGACCGGCATCAAATGCGGATGCAGATCGCCCTGCGCCAGCTGGATGTCTTTCGGGATATCGATCAGCACCGGGCCAGGACGGCCGCCGGCGGCGATGGCGAAAGCTTCCGCCATGATGCCCGGCAAGGCATCCAGCGATTCCACCAGGAAGCTGTGCTTGGTGCAGGCCAGAGACAGGCCGAGAACATCGATCTCCTGAAAGGCATCGGTGCCAATCAGCGCGGACCCCACCTGACCGGTGATGGCGACAACGGGAACAGAATCGAGCAACGCATCCGCCAGGCCGGTGATCAGGTTGGTGGCGCCGGGGCCGGAAGTGGCGATACAGACACCGACTTTGCCGGTGGCGCGGGCATAACCGATGGCGGCCATGGCGGCGCCCTGTTCATGGCGGCACAGCAGGTGTTCCACGCCGCCGTCGTACAGCGCATCGTACACCGGCATGATTGCCCCGCCCGGATAGCCGAATACGGTATCCACACCCTGCGCACGCAACGCTTGAACTACCCACTGAGCGCCATTCATAGTTATTTCCCCGCCTTACTTCGACAACTGCAGAATTTTGTTCTGTTTTTCATCTTCCGCCCCTTGCTCCACTTTTCTCTTGCCAATAAAAAACCCCCGGACCTGACGGTGCGGGGGTTCTCTTGCGATTCCGGCTTGTTTGCTAAGCCTTTCTTCGTCCAAGTGCAGCCCCGCACGGTGGGATAATAATCACCACCACGCTAATCACGACTAGGCTAATCACTTGGGCAAAGGCTTTCATAATGGGTTTGTTCACTGTGCTCATTCAGAACTAATGCTTACAGAGGTACCACAGCCGCGCGCGACATGACAACACTTTTTTTGCGTTATTATTCGGCGCAATCTGGTCATACCTCACGCGAATCGCCCGGATTTCACACGTTGGCGCGCATACCTGGATTTTTCACCGCGCCGGTGCTGGCCTTGCCGCGCGTATCCTTGCCGAAGAACACCAACAGAGCGATCGCTACCGCCACCGTCCCGGCAACCATGGCCATCGCCAGGCCGTAATTATGCCCATGATGCTCGGCGAGGGTGGCTTGCAGCGTGGCGTTGACCGAAGCGATCAGGTTGCCCAGCTGATACACGAATCCCGGCAGCACCGCGCGGGTGTTGGCCGGCACCAGCTCGGTCAGGTAGGTCGGCACCACGCCCCAGGCGCCCTGCACCATGAATTGCATCAGAAAAGCGCCGATCCCGAGCATCAGCGAACCGCTGGAAAACGCCCAAAGCGGGATCACCGGTAACGCCAACAATGCGGCGATGATAATCGCTTTTTTGCGGCCGATTTTTTCCGATAACGAACCGAAGAAAACGCCGCCGATAATTGACGCGATATTGTAGCTAATAGCGATGATACTGACGGTTTTCGGATCGAAACCGTGCTGAACTTTCAGAAATACCGGGTATAGATCCTGCGTGCCGTGAGAGAAGAAATTGAACGCCGCCATCAGCAGCACCAGATAGCAGCACAGCTTCCAGTGGCTCTTCAACACCGGCAGCAAGGCACTGCTCTCTTTACGCTCACGCGCCGCCAGCCATACCGGCGACTCCTGCACGCAATAATAAATAAACGGCAGCAGCAGGATCGGCGCCGCGCCGATGACGAACATGCCGCGCCAGCCGACCGTTTCGAACAGCAGGCCGTACACCACCGCCGCCAGCAGATAACCGAACGGATAGCCGGCCTGGAAAATCCCTGACATCAGGCCGCGCGAGCGGTCCGGTATGGTTTCCATTGCCAATGATGACGCCACGCCCCAGATACCGCCCATCGCAACGCCGTACAACACTCGTAACAGCAAGAAGACCGTCAGCGAGGGCGCGGCGGCGGAGAGCAGCTCAAACACCGAGAAGAAGACGATATTCAGCATCAGGATCGGTTTGCGGCCATATTTTTCCGCAGCGCGTCCGAAGATCAGCGCGCCGATCGGCCGCACCGCCAGCGTGAGCAGAATCGCCAACGTGACCTGTTCCAGGCCGACGTGAAAGGATTGTGCGATGTCGCTGAGTAAGAATACCAGCACGAAAAAATCGAAAGCGTCGAGCGTCCAGCTTGAAAAACTGGCGATTGCCGCATTGCGTTGCAGCGGGGTCCAACCAAACATAGTGTTATCCCTACCGTAGAGTACGAAGTCAGGAGATTTAGCGGCTGCCGGGCAGACTGCGGCGGCGGTCGGAGTGTGTTAAAGAAGTGATTTTTCTTTTAATCAATTGTTAAATACACCCATCAAGCCTATGGCTGCAATGCGTACAGGCCGCTAATGTGTTGCAGGCTTCAGCGAATTGTTAATGGGTATTGCCACAGGCTGCGAGGCGGTTCGCACAATTTCGTTCAATTCGATGAAAATCAGTGATTATGCTGCGAGTTTCATGGAAAAAATGCCAAGAACGCCGCGCGGCATCGGGATAAATCGCGCATCATGCCGCCCTCAGCAAGGAGAGCGATATGTCACTGGCGGTAATCTATAGCCGCGCCATCATCGGCGTTCAGGCCCCTTCCGTAACGGTAGAGGTGCATATCAGCAATGGCCTGCCCGGCCTGACGCTGGTTGGCCTGCCGGAAACCACGGTAAAAGAGGCGCGCGATCGGGTGCGCAGCGCCCTGATCAACAACGGTTTCACCTTTCCCGCCCGGCGCATCACCGTCAATTTGGCACCGGCCGATCTGCCGAAAGAAGGCGGGCGCTACGATCTGCCGATTGCGCTGGCGATCCTCGCCGCCTCCGAGCAACTGCCCCTCGCACCGTTGGCACGCTACGAGTTTCTTGGCGAACTGGCGCTGTCCGGCGCGCTGCGCGCGGTCAGAGGCGCCATCCCGGCGGCGCTGGCGGCGGCTAACGCCGGGCGACAATTGGTCCTCTCGACGGACAACGCCGCCGAGGTCGGCCTGATCGCGCAGTCACAATCCCATACTGCCCAACACCTGTTGGAGGTCTGTGCCTTTTTGCTCGGCCAGGGCGAGCTGCCGGTAGCCGTCATGCCTCCCGCGGCAGACAACCCGCACGAAAACGCCGATCTGCGCGACATCATCGGCCAGGAGCAGGCCAAGCGGGCATTAGAGATCGCCGCCGCCGGCGGGCATAACCTATTGTTGATTGGGCCGCCGGGCACCGGTAAAACCATGCTGGCCAGTCGACTGACTGGCTTACTGCCGCCGCTGACGGAACCCGAGGCGCTGGAGAGCCTGGCGGTCGCCAGCTTGCAGCATCCTGTTCTCACCGCTTTGCCATGGCGCCAGAGGCCATTTCGCGCACCGCATCACAGCGCATCGATGGCGGCGTTGGTCGGCGGCGGCTCACTGCCGCGCCCGGGTGAGATATCTTTGGCGCATAACGGCGTGCTGTTTCTGGATGAGCTGCCGGAATTCCAGCGTAAGGTGCTGGATGCGCTGCGTGAACCGCTGGAATCCGGCGAGATCGTGATTTCACGCGCCAACGCCAAGGTCTGCTTCCCGGCCAAGGTGCAATTGATCGCGGCGATGAATCCCAGCCCAACCGGGCATTACCAGGGTATGCATAATCGCGCCTCGCCGCAGCAGATGCTGCGCTACCTGGCCCGGCTGTCAGGGCCTTTTCTCGATCGTTTCGATCTGTCTATCGAAGTGCCGCTGTTACCTCCAGGTACGCTCAGTAAGCGGCAAACTCAGGGAGAAAGCAGCGAGCAGGTGCGGGAAAGAGTGCGACAGGCACGCACCCGGCAGCTCGAACGCGCCGGTAAAATCAACGCGCTGTTAACCAACCGTGAAGTGGAACGGGATTGCGTGTTGCAGGCGGCAGACGCCGAGTTTTTGGAAGCGACATTAAACGCGTTGGGGTTATCGGTCCGCGCCTGGCAGCGCATCTTGAAAGTGGCGCGCACGCTGGCGGATTTGGCGGGGGATGCCGAGATCGGCAGGCACCACCTCAGCGAAGCGCTGAGCTATCGCAGTATGGACCGTCTGCTGTTACAACTGCATCGTAGTCTGGAATAGAAAATGGGGCCCGAAGGCCCCATCGTCTTTAGTCTTCGCTGTCGCTGTAATCTTCTACTGCGTCAGCCTGCGGCTTACCGCCGGACAGCGTATGGAATTTCTTCGGGCGACGTGTGCGCGCCAGATATTTAGCCCATACTTTTTCCTGCTCGGTGGCCGCTTCGCGCTCACCGCGGCACACTGCGACGAACAGCTGTTCTTCTTCAGTGGCCGGCTGGCGTTTGCCCGAGTCCAACTCGTTAAACGCGTAGCCGAAGCGCTCTAGCAATTGCGCCTCTTTAATGGTGAAATCGCCGTGACGGGAGAACCCGCGAGGGTAATGTTTATTATCAAAAAAACGATTGGTCGTGGTGAAGCTATCCGCCATCTGACACGCTCCTAATTCTCTTATGGCCGTGCTGTTTATGGCGCGGAGTATTAGATAGGCTTGACAGCGTGTAAAACAAAACATTTAAATCTTAACGACAAATTTTTTTGGAGATAGGTGTGGATACCGAATTACTGAAAACCTTTTTGGAGGTCAGTAGAACGCGTCACTTTGGCAGAGCCGCAGAATCTTTGTACTTAACGCAGTCCGCGGTCAGTTTCCGCATCCGTCAGTTAGAAAACCAGTTGGGCGCAAATTTATTTACCCGTCATCGCAATAACATCCGCCTGACGCCTGCCGGTGAGCGGCTTCTGCCCTATGCCGAAAGCCTGATGAACACCTGGCAGTTGGCGAAGAAAGAGGTCGTGCGTTCACTGCAACATACCGAGCTGTCGATCGGCGCGACTGCCTCGTTGTGGGAGGCTTATTTGACCCCCTGGTTGCAGTCTCTCTATCAACAAAGAGAGGCGCTGCAGCTCGAAGCCAGGGTGGCCTTAAGGCACTCTTTGGTAAAGCAACTGCATGAAAGGCAGCTCGATTTACTGATCACCACTGAGCCGCCAAAGATGGATGAACTGGCCAGCCAGCAGCTGGGCAATTTCTCATTACGCCTGTTCTCATCCGCGCGTCGTGACAAGCAATCCCCCATGCCGTACATCAAGCTGGAATGGGGGGCCGACTTCCACCAACAGGAAAACCGCATGTTGGAAGGTGATAACGTGCCGGTACTCACGACCACCTCGGCACACCTTACGCGTCAGTTGCTGGAAACCACAGGCGGATGCGCTTTCCTGCCCAGCCAGTGGGAAAAAGAGTATCCGCAGTTGCTTGCCGCTGCCGAGATCCCGCCGATTGTCCGCCCACTGTATGCCGTCTGGTTGCAAAACAGCGATCAACAGCCTTTGATTCGGCAATTACTTAAAATACCTTTAAATACCGCAGCCTAAAGCGCTATGGCGGCCTTAAAAGCCGCCACCGTGGTTATGGCTGTCTATCATGCCAAAAACCGCCCATCGCCTTCTGAGAGAAGAAAATGCAAAACGGTAGGAGAATCAGGTGGTCTGCGGGGGTAAAGATCGAAAGATCATAAGGCAACTCGGATCAGATAGACATCAGCATAGAGCAGCCAATGCGCTCTTTTTCAAAGCGGGAATGCTCCAAGGGAATGGATAGTAGGTAAAAAAAAACCCTTTGCTTTCGCAAAGGGTTCTTAATATGGCAGGGGCGGAGAGACTCGAACTCGCGACACCCGGTTTTGGAGACCGGTGCTCTACCAACTGAGCTACGCCCCTAAATCTCGCTTAACATTATGCCTGCTAAAAAAGCAGGCACAATTAAATAAGTGGCGGAACGGACGGGGCTCGAACCCGCGACCCCCTGCGTGACAGGCAGGTATTCTAACCAACTGAACTACCGCTCCACCGATTCTTTTACGTTGTATCTTTCGATACCGGCAATATCGCGCTTTGCGACTTGCGCATTACCAGTCGTCACACTGATAACGTTTATTTGATGCCTGGCAGTGTCCTACTCTCGCATGGGGAGACCCCACACTACCATCGGCGCTACGGCGTTTCACTTCTGAGTTCGGCATGGGGTCAGGTGGGACCACCGCGCTATTGCCGCCAGGCAAATTCGTTTTAATCAACCCGCTTCATCACGAAGCCAGTCAATCCAATCTGTCAACAAGCTGAATATTGTCTCGGTCTCACCAAAACACCTTCGGTGTTGTAAGGTTAAGCCTCACGGATCATTAGTACTGGTTAGCTCAATGCATCGCTGCACTTACACACCCAGCCTATCAACGTCTTAGTCTTAAACGTTCCTTCAGGGGCCTTGAAGGCCCAGGGAAGACTCATCTTGAGGCAAGTTTCGCGCTTAGATGCTTTCAGCGCTTATCTTTTCCGCACTTAGCTACCGGGCAATGCCATTGGCATGACAACCCGAACACCAGTGGTGCGTTCAC
>NZ_JAEIOH010000009.1:0-228513 GCF_017811775.1 Serratia sp. X10
GGAGCAGCTGTTCGCCGAGTTCGGCTTCACCGTGGACAACGTGGTGGCCAAGGCGCAGGCGCTGCTGAAGTAAGCCGCCGGGCGCAAGCCGATAAAAAAGCCGGTCATCATGACCGGCTTTTTTTATGGGCGGAAATCGCGATTACGACGCGGCCTTGACGCTTTCGGCGCTGCGCAACCGGTCGTAAGCCGCCGCCAGCAACAGCACCAACAGCGTAGGCTGCAGCCAGACCAGACCCTGCTCGGCCAGCGGCAGCTTATCGAACCAGGCGGGCAGCAGGCCGCTGAAGCTTGAAGCCTTCAGGCCATCGGCCAGGCCGAACACCAGGCTGGTGGCGATCACCGGCGCGAAGACGCGCCTGGCGCTGCGCCAGCGGTTCTGGCTGAAGCTGAGCAACACCAGCGCGATGCAGGGCGGGTAGATCGCCGTCAGGACAGGCAGTGAGACGCGGATCAGATTGGCCAGCCCCATGTTGGAAACCAGCATGGCGAAGAGGGCGAGGATGACCACCAGCGCGCGATAAGAGAGCGGCAGGTAGCGGGAGAAGAAGTCCGCGCAGGCGCAGGTCATGCCGACCGCCGTCACCAGGCAAGCGATGAACATCAGCACCGCCATAAAGACGCTGCCCAGATCGCCGAAGGTGTGCTGCACATAGGCGTGCAGGATCGCTGCGCCATCCTGAGCACCGCTGCCGACCAGGCTGCCGCTGCCGGCGCCGAGCTTGAACATGCAGATATAGACCAGCGTCAGGCCGACGCCGGCGATCAGGCTGGCCCACAGGGTGTAGCGCAGCAGCAGGCCGCTGTCGCTGACGCCGCGCGAGCGGGCGGCGGTGACGATAATCGAGCCGAACATCAACGCCGACAGCGTGTCCATGGTTTGATAACCCTGCACGAAGCCGGTGGAAAACGCCGCGGTCTGATAGCTGCCGACGGCGGAGACCGGCGCACCGGCGGGCCACACCAGGGCGGCGATGCCGAGCGCGGCCAGCGCCAGAATTTTCAGCGGCGCCAGAATATGGCCGACGTTGTCGAGCAAGCGGCCGGGATACAGCGACACGATCATCGCCAGGGTAAAGAACAGCAGGCTGTAGATGAACTGCGGCAGGTCGCCGTCGCCGGTGAAGGGCGCGATGCCGAGGGCGAAAGAAACATTGGCGGTTCGCGGGGTGGCGAACAGCGGGCCGAGCGCCAGATAGCAGACGGTCGCCAACAGCAGGCCGGCGGTGCGGCCGATGGGGCCGGTCAGCAGGCTGATGCTGCCGCCGACGCGCGCCAGCGCGATCACGGCGATCACCGGCAGAGCGACGGCGGTCACCATAAACCCGAGGGCGGCCGGCCACAGATGTTCACCGGACTGTAGCCCCACCAGCGGGGGGAAAATGATGTTGCCGGCGCCGACAAACAGGGCGAAGGTCATAAAGCCCAGGGCGATAATGTCTTTCGGGGATAAACTCTTGGTCATAACGGTATGGCACTGCCTGTATTCATGAAATAAACGGCCTGGCTGCGAAATGAAGCGCTGCAGAAGGAGGCGCGTGGGGCTGCGTACGCCCGCAAAAATTTTCGTCCGGCAGGATATAATAATTCGGCGACAAAAACCTGATTAATCCAGCGCTGTTTATCCTGGCGTGAACCGGCCGCACAGAGGGATCATGGCGGCCGGCCCGGCAGCGCGCTAGCGCGCCACCCTGTCTATCGACAGCGGAATTTCGATGTGCGGCTTGAAAGAGACGTGGCCGTCTTCGACCGGTTTACGGGGGAAAAAGATCGGCATATCGCGGGTCGAATGCCGGCTTTGTTCTGACGTTGCCGGGGCGCCATCGTACAGCGAATTCGCCTGCTGCAGCGCTCACGCCTGGCAGAATAGTCTGCGACACGGATGACCGCAAAGCCCGCGCCGCCGGGCGTGGGTATTGACTGAAAAACGTCCAACCTCACAAAACCGAAAGATAACAAGCAACGCCGTTGCCTCGTCGCAATTATTAACTGTATGTTAATTTTTGGTTTATTAAATGTGATCTGGGGATGGATGATGATGAAAAAAATCAGCGCTACCGTGGCGGCAATCACCTTACTAGGCTCCGTTTCCGCCTATGCGGCCTTCCCGGCGGGCTACCCCGCCGACTATCAGAAACTGGTCGACGGCGCGAAGAAAGAAGGCAAGGTGGTGATTTACTCGACCACCGATACCAAAGCGGCGGCGCCGCTGATCCAGGGATTTGAGGCGTTGTATCCGGGCATCAAGGTCGAATACAACGACATGAACAGCACCGAACTGTATAACCGCTTCATCAGCGAGCAGGCGGCCGGCGGCACCAGCGGCGACCTGGTGTGGAGTTCGTCGATGGACACCATTTTGAAACTGGCGGGCGATTACGCGCAGGAGTATGCCTCTCCGGAGCGGGCTCAGCTGCCGAAATGGGCGGTATGGCAAGATAAAGTGTATGGCACCACCTATGAGCCGGTGGTGTTCATCTATAACAAACGCCTGATCCCGCAGGGCGATGTGCCGGATTCGCACGCGGCGTTGGCCAAGCTGATCGCCAGCCAGACGGACAAATTCAAGAAGAAAGTCACCACTTACGACATCGAAAAATCCGGCGTTGGCTTCATGCTGTCGGTGCAGGACTTCAAGGCCGATCCCAACTACTTCAAAACGCTGGCCGACGTGGCCAAGGGCGGGCTGGCGGTGCAATCCTCCACCGGCACCATGATGGAGCGCGTCTCCTCCGGTGAAAACCTGATCGGCTTCAACATCCTCGGTTCGTACGCCGAGGCCCGCGCCAAGAGCGATCCGTCGCTCGGCATCGTCTATCCGAAAGACTATACCCTGGTGCTGTCGCGCGTGAGCTTCATCAGCAAAGAAGCCGGTCACCCTAACGCCGCCAAGCTGTGGTTCGACTACGTGCTGTCGGAGAAAGGGCAAAATATTCTCGCCAATCAGGCTGATATCCCTTCGATCCGCAACGATGTCGAAGGCAAGAACGACATCGACGGCATGACCAAGCTGCTGGGCAACGCGCTCAAGCCGATCCCGGTCGACGACAGCCTGCTGGAGTATCTGCAGCCGGCCAAGCGTCTCGACTACATCAAACAATGGCGCGCCGCCGCGGCGAAATAACAGGGACTGCATTCGGACGCGCGCCTGACGTACAGGCGCGCGCCCTTTGGTCGTCGTTTACAACCATAGGGAGCATTTATGCAAGCATGGCGCAGAAAGTGGCAGAGCCTGCCGCGCGGCCTGGTGGTGTTGATAACCGCGCTGGTTATCTATGTCCCCCTGTCGTTTATCATCATTCAAAGCTTCCTCTCGGCTCCGTTTTTCTCTCCCTCCAAGGTCTTCAGCCTGGAGGCCTTCGAGTTCATCTTTACCGATCCGGATTTCTACAAGGCGCTGAGAAGCGGCTTTATCCTGGCATTCGGCCTGGTGATCATCGCTATCCCGCTCGGCGGCATTTTGGCCTTCCTGATGGTGCGCACCGATCTGCCGGGGCGGCGGATCATCGAACCGCTGATTTTGGTGCCGATCTTCGTGTCGCCGATGGTGCTGGGCTTCGGTTACGTGGTGGCGGCGGGGCCGGTGGGCTTCTTCTCGCTGTGGGCGGAGGCGCTGCTGGGCTTCGTGCCGTGGAACATCTATTCGATGGCCAGCATTGTGGTGATCGCCGGGTTGACGCACGTGCCCCACGCCTACCTGTACATCTCCTCGGCGCTGCGCAGCGTGGGCTCCGACGTTGAAGAAGCGGCGCGCACCGCCGGCGCTACGCCGCTGCAGGTGATGACCGCCGTCAGCCTGCCGATGGTGCGGCCGTCTATCTTGTACGCCGGGGTGCTGCTGTTCTTCCTCGGGCTGGAGGTGTTCGGCCTGATGCTGGTGCTGGGCGATCCGGAAGGCAACCTGGTGCTGGCGACCTACCTGTATCAGTTGACCAACAAGCTGGGCACGCCGTCTTACCACCTGATGGCGGCGGTAGCGGTGGTGCTGATCTGCATCACCATTCCGTTGGTGATGCTGCAGCGCAGGCTGATGCGCACCGCCAACCGTTTCGTCACCGTCAAGGGCAAAGCCTCGCAGGCGCGCGCGTTGCCGCTGGGCAAATGGCGCTGGGTGGCCGGCGCGGTGGTGATGTTCTGGCTGACCGTGACCATCGGCGTGCCGCTGATCGGCGTGGTGCTGCGCGCCTTTATCTCCAACTGGGGCGTGGGCGTGTCTGTCTGGGACGAACTGTCGATCAACACCTTCCGCACCATCTGGGCGCAGCCCAACCTGCTGCGCGCCATCGTCAACTCGATGGCGATCGGGGTGATCGGCGGGGCGCTGGCGGTCGCGTGCTATCTGTTTATCGGTATCGCGATGCACCGCAAGCCGGACGGCGCCACGCGCTTCCTCGACTACAGCGTGCTGGTGCCGCGCGCGGTGCCGGGGCTGCTGGCCGGTTTGGCGTTCCTGTGGGTGTTCCTGTTCCTGCCGATGTGGCTGGATAAATCGCTCAAGGAAGGCTGGCTGTCCGTGCTGCCGATGGCCGAATGGCTGCGCGAGAACGTGATCGTCTGGCTGCGTTCGCTGCGCAGCACCATCTTCAGCGTCTGGCTGGCCTACACCGTGGTGTGGATGGCCTATGGCCTGCGGCTGATCTCTTCCACGCTGCTGCAGGTGGGGCCGGAACTGGAGGAAGCCGCGCGCAGCGCCGGCGCCAGCCGCGGCCAGATCACCCGACACGTTACCATTCCGCTGTCGCGCTACGGCCTGATCGGCTCCTGGCTGCTGATGTTCCTGATCTTTGAACGCGAATATTCCACCGGGGTTTATCTGCTGTCTCCGGGCACGGAAACCATCGGCTCGATGCTGGTTTCCCTGTGGGCCGCGGGCGCCATCGATATCGTCGCCGCGCTGTCGTTCATCAATATCCTGCTGGTGGTGCTGGGGCTAGGGATCGCCTTGCGCTTTGGAGTGAAATTACATGATTGAACTTTCGGTAGAGAACCTGCATTTGACCTATGGCGACAACCCGGTGCTGAAAGGGGTGTCGATGGATCTGAGACGGGGCGAAGTGGTCTCGCTGCTGGGCCCGTCGGGCAGCGGCAAAACCACGCTGCTGCGGGCGGTGGCCGGGCTGGAGAAGCCGAGCCAGGGGCGAATCGTCATCGGCGACAGCGCGGTTTACAACGGCAGCGCGCGCAGCGAAATTCCCGCCGAAGAGCGCAACCTGGGGCTGGTGTTTCAGTCCTATGCCCTGTGGCCGCACAAAACGGTGTTTGAGAACGTCGCTTATCCGCTGAAGCTGCGTAAGACCGCCTCGGCGGAAATCGCCCAACGGGTACAGGCGGTGCTGGATCAGCTTGGGCTGGGGCATTTGGCCAAGCGCCATCCGCACCAGCTCTCCGGCGGCCAGCAGCAGCGCGTGGCGATCGGCCGTGCGCTGGTCTACAACCCGCCGGTGATCCTGCTGGATGAGCCGCTGTCCAACCTCGACGCCAAGCTGCGCGAAGAAGCGCGGGTATTTCTGCGCGAGCTGATCATCAAGCTCGGTCTGTCGGCGCTGATGGTGACCCACGATCAGAACGAGGCGATGGCCATTTCCGATCGCATCCTGCTGCTCAATAACGGCAAAATCGAACAGCAGGGCACGCCGCAGGAGATGTACGGTTCGCCCGCCACGCTGTTCACCGCCGAATTCATGGGCAGCAACAACCGGTTGCCGGGCAAGATCGTGGCGCTGGAAGACGGTCGGGCGCGCATCGAAGGTAAGGATTGGGCGCTGTGGGGCAAAGCAGGCGAAGGCGTGCAGGTCGGACAGGAGGGCACGGCGGTGATCCGCGTGGAGCGCGTGCGGTTGGGTGAAGATCCACAGGGTAATCAGCTTGAGCTGCCGTTGCTGACCAGCATGTATCTCGGCGATCGCTGGGAATACCTGTTCCGCACCGTGGCCGAAGATTTCGTGGTGCGCGCCTATGGCCACGAGGCGCGCGATCGGGCGCTGTGCCGGCTCTCCCTGCCGGCCGAGCATCTGTGGATATTCCCGAAAGCTTAACCAGGACGCCCGCCGATGCGGGCGCTCCTTTTACAAATCCAGCACCAGCCGGCTGCCTTTGGCGCGCGAGCAGCAGATCAACAGGGTCTGCTGCGCCGCGCGTTCTTCCTCGCTGAGATACTGATCGCGGTGATCGGCTTCCCCTTCGACGATGCGGGTTTCGCAGGTGCCGCAAATGCCTTCGCGGCACAGGCACTCGACCCTGGCCGCCTTGCTGTTTTCCAGCGCCTGCAGGATGGTCATGTCTTGCGCCACTTCAAGCTCAATGCCCGATCGAGCCAGCACCAGCGTAAAGGCGCCGCCCGCCGTGTCTTCGGCGGCAAAGGCTTCGCTGTGCAAGCGACCGGCATCGATACCCCGTTCGGCGGCGATCCGGTAGACCGCTTCGTTCAGCGCCGCCGGGCCGCAGACGTAGATATGGGCGCCGGGTTCCACATCGGCCAGCGTGCGCGCCAGATCCAACCGGCCGCCAAGGCTGGAGACATGGCAACTGACGTTGTCTGCGAACGGCGCTTGCATCAGCTGCTGCTGGAAGGCGTTGTGTTCTTCACTGTGGAAGCAGTAGTGCAGATGGTAGCGTTGGCCGCTGCGTTGCAGCTCATGCAGATGGGCCATAAACGGCGTGATGCCGATGCCGCCGGCGATCAGCACGTGATGTTGCGCTTCCGGCGCCAGCGCGAACAGGTTATTCGGGGTGCTGATGGTCAGCGTATCGCCGACCGCCAGCCGGTCATGCATGAAGTCGGAACCGCCTTTGGAAGGAGACTCGCGCCGAACGGCGATCTGGTAATGCTCGAGTTCGAACGGTGAGCTGAGCAGCGAATAGGCGTTGCTGTAGCGCTGCTCGCCGTCCTGCATTTGCACGATAATGTGGCTGCCGCCGCTGAAGGCGGGCAGCGGCCGGCCTTTCGGATCCGCCAGGGTAAAGCGCTTGACCCGTGCGGTGACGGTTTCGATGTCGACGACGCGGACATCAAGCATCTGATAGCTGGTCATTCATTGGCTCCAAAGCGCGGGCGTCCCCGCGCATGAAAAAGTTATACCGCCTGGCACAGGTATTTGAGCTCCAGATAGTCTTCGATGCCGTATTCGGAGCCTTCACGCCCCAGCCCCGACTGTTTCACCCCGCCGAACGGCGCCACCTCGTTGGAGATAAGCCCGGTATTGATGCCGACCATGCCGTACTCCAGCCGTTCCGAAACGCGCCAGATGCGCGCCGCATCGCGGGTGTAGAAGTAAGCGGCCAAACCGTAAATGGTGTCGTTGGCCTGGCGGATCGCCTCGGCTTCGTCATCAAACACCACCAGCGGCGCGACCGGGCCGAAGATCTCTTCTTCCAGCAGCAGCGAGCCGGGCTGCACGTCGCCCAGCACCGTCGGGGTGAAGAAATTGCCGCCCAGCGCGTGCGGCGTGGCGCCGGTCAGCACCTGAGCGCCTTTGCTCAGCGCGTCATCAAGCAGCTCCAACACCTTATCGCGCGCCTTGCGATTGATCAGCGGGCCAATCTGTACGCCGGCTTCGAAGCCGTTGCCGACCTGCAGCGCCGCCACGCGGGCGACAAACTTCTCGGCGAACTGCGGGTAAACGCCGCGCTGCACGTAGAACCGGTTGACGCAGACGCAGGTCTGCCCGGCGTTGCGATACTTGGCGATCAGCGCGCCTTCCACCGCGGCATCGATGTCCGCATCGTCAAATACGATGAACGGCGCGTTGCCGCCCAGCTCCAGCGACACTTTCTTGATGGTGTCCGCGCTCTGGCGCATCAGCAGCCTGCCCACCGGTGTGGAGCCGGTAAAGCTGAGTTTGCGCACCTGCGGGTGGCGAGTCAGCTCGGCGCCGATCGCCTGCGAATTGCCGGTCACCACGTTGAATACCCCGGCGGGAATGCCGGCGCGTTCGGCCAGCTCGGCCATCGCCAGCGCCGAATAAGGGGTTTCGTTGGCGGGTTTGACCACCAGCGTACAGCCGGCCGCCAGCGCCGGCGCAGCCTTGCGGGTGATCATCGCCGCCGGAAAGTTCCAGGGCGTGATCGCCGCGCACACGCCGATGCCCTGCTTCAGCACCATCAGGCGTTTATCGCTGCTCGGTGAAGGGATGATGTCGCCGTTGGCGCGCTTGGCCTGTTCGGCGAACCATTCGATAAAGGAAGCGGCGTAGCGGATCTCGCCCAGCGACTCTGCCAGTGGCTTGCCTTGCTCCAGCGTCATCAGGCTGGCCAAATCCTGCTGGTGTTCCAGCATCAGTTCGAACCAGCGGCGCAGCAGCTGAGCGCGCTGTTGCGCCGGCAGCGCGCGCCAGCCTTCCAGCGCCTGCTGGGCGGCGTCGATCGCCCGTTGGGTTTCGGCTGTCGCCATGTTGGGCACGCCGCCGATGAGTTGGCCGGTGGCGGGATCGCTCACCGGCACGGTTTCCTGGTTGTCGGCATCGTGCCATTGCCCGTTGATGTAGGCCTGTTGGCGGAATAGCGCCCGATCGGAAATATTCACAAGAACCTCACAAGTCAGGGGAAAGGGGCCCGCGGGCCCCGTCGCATCAAGGTTGATAAACCTGCGCCAGCAGGTTGTGGAAGTGGGCGATGCCATGTTCGCTGACGCCGCTGCCGGCGCCGTCGGCCATGATGCGCCCCTGGCCGCGATAGCCGCGCGACTTCAGGCCTTTTTGCACGCTTTCCACCAGCCGCAGATCTTCCGGGCGGAACACGTCGCGGTACCAGTCGATCAGTTTGAGCTGTTCGTCGCTCAAATCGGTGTTGGTGAAGTAGATGTCGTAGTGTTGCAGGGTGGTTTCCGCATCGACCGGGAACTCATAGATCACCGTCATCATGCCTTCCAGCGGCGGCATATTGAACATGGTGCACGGCCACAGCCAGATGCCGTGGAAGCTGGCTTCTTTGCCCTCTTCAAACTTGAACGACTGCTCGGAAGGGCGGGCGTAGCCGAACTGCAGCGTCCAGTTACCGTGCAGGGTGTGCCAGTAGCGATCGACCTGCACCGAGTCGGCGAAACCGGGGTGCGCCGGGCCGCAGTGGTAGCACTCGAGGTAGTTGTCGACGATGTTCTTCCAGTTGGCCGGGGTGCGGGTGACGAAACGCGCCGCCAGCTTGAGATCGTCGACCTGCGGGCAGGCTTCGCGCACTTTGGCGCCGAGGCCCGGCAGCTGGTCTTCCACCGTGCCGGCCTGCGAGTCCAGATTGACGTAAATAAACCCGGCGTACTCTTCGACCCGCACCGGCACCAGGTGCGAGTTTTCTTTATCGAAGTTCTGCACGTTTTCACAGTTGCGCGCGTGCGCCAGCTCGCCGTCCAGCTTGAACGCCCAAGCGTGATAAGGGCAGGTGATGACGTTCTTCGCCCGGCCGTCGCCCGCCAGCAGTTGGTGGCCGCGGTGCGGGCAGACGTTGTAAAAGGCGCGCAGCACTTTATCGCGGCCGCGCACCACCAGAATGTTTTCACCGATGATCTCGCGGGTGATGTAGTCGTTGGGTTGGGCAAGCTCGCTGCGGTGCGCCACGCAGAGCCAACTGGTGGCGAACACCTGCTCTTTTTCGTGCTCGAACGCCGCCTGGTGGGTGTAGAACCGGGCCGGTATGGTGTAGGCCTCGCGGGCGTCGGCGCAGAAATCTTTCGGTAAGGTAAATTCAGGGATCAGAGTGCTCATAAGTTAAACTTCCTCTTTTCTTATTGTCATTTCGCCATAGGGCGCGGTTGATACGACGATGGAGCGGAGAGTTCGGCGGCCGGCGGGGCTTCGGGCAGCGTTGGCGGGCTGCTTTCGATCAGGTGCGCCGGGATGGCCGCGTAGTCCTGCTTCAGCCAGCGGGCGAAGCCGTAGGTTTTCACCAGCAGCACCAGCAGGAACGGCAGCGCGGTCAGGATCACCGTGGTTTTCATGGTGTCCAGCGAGGCGCCGGTAAACAGGATCGACAGCGGGATCAGGGTGATCACCACGCACCAGAACAGGCGCAGCATCGGGCTGGGATCTTGCCCCTCCTGCAGGTTGCGGGTGCTGGTGGCGGCCATGGTGTAGGCCACGGCGTCCATGTGCGAGGCCAGGAAAATGATCATGATGAACAGATAGGCGGCCAGGAACAGTTTGCCGAGCGGCAGCGCCGTCAGCAGCATCTGCACGGCGGTTTCGCCGCCCTGGGTACTGAGGATCTCCGGCACGTTGAGCTGCCCGCTGATGAACTGGTGCATGGCGTAGCTTTCCAGCGAGCCGAAGAAGAACCAGCAGCCGAGGGTGCTGCCGAGCAGCAGCGCCCAGATCACTTCTTTAATCTTGCGGCCGCGCGAGACGCGGGTGACGAACATCGCCACGCCCGGGGTATAGGAGATCCACCACAGCCAGTAGAACACTGTCCAGCTGCGGCTGAAGCTGCCGTCGCCCATCGGATCGGTGAACAGGCTCATCTGCAGAAAGTTTTGCGCCGTCAGGCCGATGGCGTTGATGGTGTTGTTGATGGTGAATTCGGTCGGGCCGACCAGCAGCACCAGCCCGGCGAAAGCGAATGCGCCCCAGCCGACCATTTTACTCAGGCGCTGCATGCCACCGTCGATACCGATGTAAGAGCTGAGACAGAAGATCACCGCCGCCAGCAGGATCACCGTCGCCTGCACCGCGAAGTTGTCCGGGATGCCGGTCAGCGCCGTCAGCCCACGGGTAAAGGTGGAGGCGGTCAGCACCAGTGAAATGGTGAGGGCGCCGACGGTGGCGACCAGGAAGATCAGATCCACCGCCCGCCCGACCGGGCCGTTGGCGCGCACGCCGGTGATGGCGGCAATGATCCCCGACAGGCTGAGCCCTTTGTTCTTACGCACGTGGAAGTGGTAGGCCATGATCAGCGAGGCGAGGGCGTAGGTCGCCCAGGCGCTCAGGCCCCAGTGGAAGAAGGAGTAGCTGATGCTGTATTCCAGCGCCTTCGGGGTGCGCGGCGCGATGTTCAGCCCCGGCGTCTGGTAGTAATACGCCCATTCCATCACCCCCCAATACAAGGTGGACGAGCCCAGGCCGGCGCAGATGAACATGAACAGCCAGGCCAACGTGGAGTATTGTGGTTTGCCTTCGCCGAGGCGGATGTTGCCGTATTTGCTCAACGCCAGATACAGCACCACCAGCAGGGCGAGCAGCACCAGGATTTGAATGGTTGAACCGAACAGCCGGGTGACGCCGTTGAAAATGGTGTTGGCGATAAGCGCGGATTGGGCCGGAAAGAGCATCAGGCAAAGGGCGATCAGCGCAATGCTGCACAGGCTGATGGCGATGAGCGTGACATCCTTTTTGGGATTGCTCTGCATGGGAGTGAACTCCTGTTATCGGTGGTGGGCCGGTGCGCAAAGCGTAGGGGGCGCCCGGGCCTTATTGGTTTGAACCCTTTGTTTTGTTACACCGCGAGGAGCAAACGCCCCGGCTGAACGCTGCCGGGAATATTTACTCTTCATTAACATTTTCGAGTGTGCACAAATTACAGGAGGGCCACAATTAGGGCATCTGTAAAAGGATAAAACACAGTATGTAAACAATTTGTTGTGATCTTGACCGGGGTGTTGGCGTGCTTTCTGCGGTGGTTTTCAGCGGATTTGCGGCGGCGATCGATGCGGAAAAACGGACGTGGCAAAGCAGGGCGCGGAAGGGCGCCCTGCGCGGGAAAATCTGCGGCGTTCAGCGTTGCAGCAGGGCGGCGATCGCCTGGCCGACTTGCTGGGTGGAGGCGTCGCCGCGCATGTCCGGCGTGCGCGGCCCGTCGGCGATAATGCGCTCAATCGCCTGCAGGATGCCGTCGTGCGCCTGGCGGTAGCGGGCATCGCCGTCGCCGAGGAAGTCCAGCATCATCGCGCCGCTCCAGATCATGGCGATCGGGTTGGCGATGTTTTTGCCGAAAATGTCCGGCGCCGAGCCGTGCACCGGCTCGAACAGCGACGGGAAATTGCGCTCCGGGTTCAGGTTGGCCGAGGGGGCGATGCCGATGGTGCCGGTGCAGGCCGGGCCGAGATCCGACAAAATATCGCCGAACAGGTTGGAGGCGACCACCACGTCGAAGCGTTCAGGGTTCAGCACGAAGCGCGCGCACAGAATATCGATGTGCTGTTTGTCCCAGGCGATATCAGGGTATTGGCGCGCCATCTCCGCCACGCGCTCATCCCAGTACGGCATGCTGATGGCCATGCCGTTGGACTTGGTGGCGGCGGTCAGGCGTTTGCGCGGGCGCTGTTGCGCCAGCTCAAAGGCGTACTTGAGGATGCGGTCCACGCCCTGACGGGTGAAGACCGATTCCTGGATCACCATCTCGCGTTCGGTGCCTTCGAACATCCGTCCGCCGAGCGAGGAGTATTCCCCTTCGGTATTTTCGCGCACCACGTAGAAATCAATATCGCCCGGCTGCTTGTTCGCCAGCGGGCAGGGCACGCCGGGAAACAGCCGCACCGGACGCAGGTTGACGTACTGTTCGAAGTCGCGCCGGAATTTCAGCAGCGAACCCCACAGCGAGATATGATCGGGCACCGTGTCCGGCCAACCGACGGCGCCGAAATAGATGGCGTCGAAGCCTTTCAGTTGCTCGAACCAGTCGTCCGGCATCATCTGGCCGTGGTGCTGGTAGTAGTCGCAGCTGGCCCACTCGAAGGTGGCGAATTCCAGCGACAGATCCCAGCGCGCCGCCGCCGTCTGCAATACTCGTATGCCTTCCGGCAACACTTCCCGCCCGATACCGTCCCCGGGGATGGCGGCAATCTTGTAAGTTTTGCTCATACAGAGGTCTCATTTGTAGGTAGGGGAGATTGACAACACTGTTATCCTATAATTGACTAACTGTTAATCAATCCTGAAAACGGTGAAACATAAAACACGAATCATGAACAATATGCCGATCCTGAGTGACCTGCGGGTGTTCGTGCTGGTGGCGCGCCGCGCCGGGTTTGCCGCTGCCGCCGAAGAGTTGGGCGTTTCGCCGGCCTTTATCAGCAAGCGCATCGCGCTGTTGGAGAAGACGCTGGACGTGTCGTTGCTGCACCGCACCACGCGGCGGGTGGCGATCACCGAAGACGGCGAGCGCATCTACGAATGGGCGCAGCGCATTCTCAACGATGTCGATCAGATGATGGACGAACTGTCCGAGGTGCGCCAGGCGCCGCAGGGCATGCTGCGCGTGGTCAGCAGCTTCGGCTTCGGCCGGCGTTTCGTGGCGCCGGCGCTGTCGGCGCTGGCGCGGCAGTACCCACAGCTGGAACTGCGGCTCGACGTGTCCGATCGGCTGGTGGATCTGGTCAGCGAAGGATTCGATCTGGATATCCGCATCGGCGACGATATCGCCCCCAATTTGATTGCGCGCAAGCTGGCGGACAATCAGCGCATCCTGTGCGCTTCGCCGGCGTACCTGCAGCGCCACGGCGTGCCGAAAAATCCGGCTGAGCTGGCGGGCCGTTCCTGTCTGGTGATCAAGGAACGCGATCACCCGTTCGGGCTGTGGCGGCTGCAGGGGCCGAGCGGTGAAGAAACGGTAAAGGTGACGGGCGCGCTGGCGTCGAACCACGGCGAAATCGTGCACCAGTGGTGCCTGGACGGGCAGGGCGTCGCGCTGCGTTCCGCCTGGGACGTGAAAGAGAACATCGACAGCGGCCGACTGGTGCATATCCTGCCGGAGTACTATCAGCCGGCCAACATCTGGGCGGTATACGTTTCCCGGCTGGCAACGTCGGCGAAAGTGCGGGTGACCGTCGAATTTTTGCGCGACTATTTCCGTGAGCACTACGGCGAAACGGAGCCGGCGAGCGAAAATCCGTCGCGGTCTTGAGGCCAAAAATGTGCGCCAGATCATCTTATGCTCGTAAAACTCCCCTCCGTTACCTGAGGAGCTGTTGCACCTGTTCCTTTTGCCAAAACTTTGGTTTATGCTCAGCTGAAGCGTTTCAGTTGAAGCACTCTTCGACAGAAATGCCGATGTGACGGCGGTGAAAAACCGCTGAAGCGCGGGAATAATGCAAACTCGGCGATTCACAGCGGGCGGTACGATCCACTACTCTATGCGGGTTAGTGAGACAACCAGTCAGCGCCGGGCGGCGCCGGTGAGTCAACCCGGCGTGGACGGCCCTTTTTCAGGAGCAGCATGACCATCCGCATAGCGATAAACGGCTTTGGCCGCATCGGCCGCAGCGTATTGCGCGCACTGTACGAATCGGGCCGACGGGCGGAAATCTCCGTGGTGGCGATCAACGAGCTGGCGAACGCCGAAGGTATGGCCCATCTGCTGAAGTACGACTCCAGCCATGGCCGCTTCGCCTGGGATGTGCGGCAGGAGTGCGACACGCTGAGCGTCGGAGACGACGCGATTCGCCTGTTGCATCAGCCGGCGGTGGAGCAGTTGCCCTGGGGCGAGCTGGGCGTCGATGTGGTGCTGGACTGCAGCGGCGTGTACGGCAGCCGGGCGGATGGCGAGGCCCACCTGGCGGCGGGGGCGAAGAAAGTGCTGTTCGCCCATCCGGGCGGCAACGATCTGGACGCCACCATCGTGTTCGGCGTCAACCATCAGACGCTGCTGGCGGAACATCGCATCGTGTCCAACGCCTCATGCACCACCAACTGCATTATTCCGGTGATCAAGCTGCTGGACGACGCCTACAGCATCGAATCCGGCACCGTGACCACCATTCACTCGGCGATGAACGATCAGCCGGTGATCGACGCGTATCACGCGGATTTGCGGCGCACCCGCGCGGCGAGCCAGTCGATCATTCCGGTCGATACCAAACTGGCCGCGGGCATCACCCGCATCTTCCCGCAGTTTTGCGATCGCTTCGAGGCGATCTCGGTGCGCGTGCCGACCATCAACGTGACGGCTATCGATCTGAGCGTCAGCGTGAGCGCCGCGGTGAAGGTGGCGGAGGTCAACCAGCTGTTGCAAAAGGCCGCACGGGAATCATTTCGTGGTATAGTTGACTACACGGAATTACCATTGGTCTCGATCGATTTTAACCATGACCCGCACAGCGCTATCGTCGACGGTACGCAGACCCGGGTCAGCGGGCAGCACCTGATAAAGACCTTGGTCTGGTGCGACAATGAATGGGGCTTTGCCAATCGGATGTTGGATACAACACGGGCAATGGCCGCCAGCGGTTTCTAGTACGGCGGCGCCGGCGTGATTGGCGCGCTGCTCAGGCAATTTTATAGAGATTCAATAAAGAGGGTTCACCATGTCTGTAATTAAGATGACCGATCTGGATCTGGCGGGTAAACGCGTACTGATCCGCTCCGATCTGAACGTGCCGGTAAAAGACGGTAAAGTGACTTCCGACGCGCGTATCCGCGCTTCCCTGCCGACTATCGAAGCTGCGCTGAAGCAAGGCGCCCGCGTGATGGTAACCTCCCACCTGGGTCGTCCTACCGAAGGCGAGTACAACGAAGAATTCTCCCTGCTGCCTGTGGTCAACTACCTGAAAGATCACCTGAAATCTCCAGTGCGTCTGGCGAAGGATTATCTGGATGGCGTCGACGTCGCCGAAGGCGAACTGGTGGTGCTGGAAAACGTCCGTTTCAACAAGGGCGAGAAGAAAGACGACGAAACCCTGTCCAAGAAATACGCGGCGCTGTGCGACGTGTACGTGATGGACGCATTCGGCACCGCGCACCGCGCGCAGGCTTCCACCCACGGCGTGGGCAAGTTCGCGCCTGTCGCCTGTGCCGGCCCGCTGCTGTCCGCCGAGCTGGAAGCGCTGGGCAAAGCCCTGGGCAATCCGGCCCGTCCGATGGTCGCCATCGTGGGCGGTTCTAAAGTCTCCACCAAACTGACCGTGCTGGATTCCCTGTCCAAAATCGCCGATCAGCTGATCGTCGGCGGCGGCATCGCCAACACCTTCGTGGCGGCGCAGGGCAACAACGTGGGCCAGTCCCTGTACGAACCGGATCTGATCCCGAACGCGCAGAAACTGCTGGAAACCTGCGACATTCCGGTGCCGACCGACGTGCGCGTGGCGACCGAGTTCTCTGAAACCGCGACCGCGACCGTGAAGCAGGCCAACGAGATCCAGGACAACGAGCAAATTCTGGATATGGGCGACGTCTCTGCCGAGCGTCTGGCCGTTATCCTGAAGAACGCCAAAACCATTCTGTGGAATGGCCCGGTTGGCGTATTCGAGTTCCCTAACTTCCGTAAGGGCACCGAAATTGTCGCCCGCGCGATCGCCGATAGCGACGCTTTCTCTATCGCTGGCGGCGGCGACACTCTGGCAGCCATCGATCTGTTCGGTATCGCTGACAAAATCTCCTACATCTCCACCGGCGGTGGCGCATTCCTGGAATTCGTTGAAGGGAAACCGCTGCCTGCAGTCGTGATGCTGGAAGAGCGCGCTAAGCAGTAATTCAGACAACGGGAGGCGAAAGCCGCCCGTTTGTTTTATACCGCGCGGCAAATGCTGCGCGGCGTGAAAACATCGATTTACATCCATCTACGGCCGACGAAACAGGACAAAGTAACATGTCTAAAATTTTTGATTTCGTAAAACCGGGTGTCATCACGGGTGATGACGTTCAGAAAGTCTTCGCAGTTGCTAAAGAGAACAACTTTGCGCTGCCAGCGGTAAACTGCGTGGGTACCGACTCCATCAACGCAGTGCTGGAAGCCGCGGCTAAAGTGCGCGCGCCGGTCATCGTTCAGTTCTCCAACGGCGGCGCCGCATTCATCGCCGGCAAAGGCGTGAAGACCGATGTGCCTCAGGGCGCAGCGATTCTGGGCGCTATCTCTGGCGCGCACCACGTTCACCAGATGGCTGAACACTACGGCGTGCCGGTGATCCTGCACACCGACCACTGCGCGAAGAAACTGCTGCCATGGCTGGACGGCCTGCTGGACGCCGGCGAGAAGCACTTCGCCGCTACCGGCAAACCGCTGTTCTCTTCCCACATGATCGATCTGTCTGAAGAGTCTCTGGAAGAAAACATCGAGATCTGCAGCGCCTACCTGAAGCGCATGGCCAAAATCGGCATGACGCTGGAAATCGAACTGGGCTGCACCGGCGGTGAAGAAGATGGCGTGGACAACAGCCATATGGACGCTTCCGCTCTGTACACCCAGCCGGAAGACGTGGCTTACGCGTACGAAAAACTGAACGCCATCAGCCCGCGCTTCACCATCGCTGCATCGTTCGGTAACGTGCACGGCGTGTACAAGCCGGGTAACGTTAAGCTGACTCCAACCATCCTGCGCGATTCTCAGGATTACGTGTCCAAGAAATTCAACCTGCCGCACAACAGCCTGAACTTCGTGTTCCACGGCGGTTCCGGTTCTACCGACGCAGAGATCAAAGAGTCAGTGGGTTACGGCGTGATCAAGATGAACATCGACACCGACACCCAATGGGCGACCTGGGACGGCATCCTGCAGTACTACAAAGCGAACGAAGCTTACCTGCAGGGCCAGCTGGGCAACCCGAAAGGCGCCGATCAGCCTAACAAGAAATACTACGATCCACGCGTATGGCTGCGCGCAGCGCAGACCAGCATGGTGACGCGTCTGGAGCAGGCCTTCAAAGATCTGAACGCGGTAGACGTTCTGTAATCTTCGGCACCTGTTGCATGATGTACAAGGCTCCCTGCGGGGAGCCTTTTTGTTTATGGCAAGCCTGATGCGTGGCTTGGCTTGGCTTGCCGTTGGCAATATATAAAAAATAAGGAAAATCAATTTATTGATTTCGACTGATGATCACAAAGGAGGAAAAACCACGTTTTTTCCTCCTTTGTTTGCAATTTAAAGGCTCCCTGCGGGGAGCCTTTTTCGTTTTCAGCCCAACAGGCCGGCGCCGACATTGATCGACAGCCCCAGGATCAGCATGTTGAACGCGAAGGAGATCACCGACTGCAACAGGGTGATCTTGCGCACCTCTGCCGCGCCGACCGCCACATCGGCGGTTTGCGACGCCACCGCGATGGTGAAGGAGAAGTAGGCGAAATCCAGATAGGTGGGATCGGCGAGATTGCCGGGGAACAGCAGCGGCAAAGGATCCTGCTGTGCGCCCTGGCGATAAAACTGATGAGCATAGTGCATGGTGAAGGCGGTCGGCAGCAGCAGCCAGGAGACCGCCAGCGTGGCGCCGGTCAGCAGCAAATGCAGCGTTTTCAGCGAGCCGGCCACCTGTTTGGCGCTGCTCAATTCAAACAGGATCGCCAGTAAGCTGACCAGGCAGCCGAGGCTGACTAACGCCAGCACCATGCTGGCGCTTTCGTCCTGCCGCCGGGCGATTTGGCGAATGTGCTGCGGCGTGCTGACCAGCATCAGCCGCCAGAGAAACAGCAGGTAGAGCCAGGCCAGCGTATTCCAGCCGATCATCAAGCGTTGCAGCAGCGAGAGCTGGGCGGGCAGCAGCAGAAAGCACAGCAGCCCGGCGCCGACGGAAAACAGCAGCCTGGGCCGCACTTGCCAATAGTGTTTGAGCGAAGAGCGAATGTGCATGAAGAACGGATCCCTTGTCGTGAAATGGCCAACGCGCTGTTCTCAGCATAGAAGAAGCGGCGGGCGGTTTCGGCTATTTTTAACGCTGATGGTTGGCATGAGCCTTTAATGTTGGTTACCCTTAGGCGTGGTTTCCTACTGGCCGCCGAGGCCAGTGTATTTTTGCGAGTTTCTCCCGTTAGGGACTGAGTTAGGACGACACGAATGAAAGATTTGAATGTAGTAGACGGCATCAACGGTGCCGGCGACTGGTTGGTGAAGAATCAGGATCTGTTGATCCAGTACGCGGTGAATATCGTCGCCGCCATCGTTATCCTGATCATCGGTTCGATCGTGGCCCGCGTGGTCGGCAATGCGCTGAACCGCGTGATGAAGCTGCGCGGCATCGATGCCACGGTGGCCGACTTCCTGTCGGCGATCGTTCGTTACGGCGTGCTGGCGTTCACCTTCATCGCGGTGCTGGGGCGTGTCGGCGTGCAGACCACCTCGGTGATCGCGGTGCTGGGTGCCGCCGGTTTGGCCGTCGGCCTGGCGCTGCAAGGCTCGCTGTCCAACTTCGCCGCCGGCGTGCTGCTGGTGATCTTCCGTCCGCTGCGCGTGGGTGAATATGTCGATCTGGGCGGCGTGGCCGGTACCGTCGATCAGGTGCAGATTTTCTCCACCACCCTGCGCACCGCCGACAACAAAACCATCGTGGTGCCGAACGGTAAAATCATCGCCGGCAACATCATCAACTACTCCCGCGAACCGAACCGCCGCGTGGATATCGTGGTGGGCGTGGCCTACAACGCCGATATCGACGTGGTGAAGAAGGTGCTGGGCGACGTGATCGCCGCCGACAAACGCATCATGCACGCCAAAGGCGTGACCGTGCGTCTGAACGAGATGGCGCCGTCCTCGCTGAACTTCGTGACCCGTTCCTGGACCACCAACGCGGAATACTGGAACGTGTACTTCGATCTGATGGAAAACTTCAAGCGCGCGCTGGATGCCCACAACATCGGCATTCCGTTCCCGCAGATGGACGTGCACCTGTACCGCACCGAAGACGCTTCCGCCAAGGCGGAATAACGCAGAAGGGGGCCTTGGCCCTCTTTTTTATTGCAGGCCGAGACGCTACCGATGGCGTCTCGGCCTTTTATTTTCCGCGAGGTCAGACGCCGGCCGCCGGTTCCGTGAGTGGCGTGCGGCGGCGCAGGCTGAGGCGATAGAGCAGGAAGATGGCGGCGGCGCCCAGCAGCGCCGGCAGCGCCAGCCAGAGGAAGAACACTTCCGTCGAGCCGGCGGCGGCCATCATCCAGCCGCCGAGCATCGAGCCGACAATTGAGCCGAAGCGGCCATTGGCCATGGCCCAGCTGACGCCGGTGACGCGGGCTGCGGTTGGGTAGAGGGTGGCGGAAACCAGATTCAGGCCGTTTTGCGCGCCGGCCACGCCGAAGCCGATCAGGAACACGACGGCGGCCAGCGTGTAGACGTCGCCCATCAGGTAACCGGTCGCGCCAATCACCAGTGCGGCACCCAGGTAGGAGACGGCCAGCACGCGGTAGGGCCCGATCCGGTCCATCAGCAGCGCCATCAGGATGGCGCCCAGAGTGCCGCCGAGCGGCACCATGGCTCCGATGCGCGAGGCGTGGGCGATGTCGTAACCGGCGTCTTTGAGCAGGGTCGGCAGCCAGCTGGTGAGCAGGTAGAACACAAACAGCGAACAGAAGAACGCCGCCCATAGCAGCAGGGTGCGCACGGCGCGGCCTTCGATAAACAGGTGTGATATCGGCGATGTGGCCTGCGCCGGACGCTCGTCATCGACAATCGTCACACCGGCCCAACGCTGGCCGGTGATGCGCTCAACCACCCGGCGCAGCCGATCGGCGTGTTTGGCGCTGGCGGCCATAAAGCGCACCGACTCGGGCATCTGCCAGGCCAGCAGCGGCAGCAGCGCCAGCGGCGCGATACCGCCGACCAGCAGCAGGCCGCGCCAGCCGAACGTCGGAATGATCTGCCCGGCCAGCAGGCCGCCCAGGGCCAACCCGGCGGTGAAGCCGCTCCAGCTCAGGGTGACCATCAACATGCGCCGGCGCGCCGGTGAGTATTCCGAGCTGAGGGTGATGCAGGTCGGTATCGCGCCCCCGAGGCCAATGCCGGTGATGAAGCGCAACCAGGTCAGGGATTCGATCGAATGCGTATAGGCCGAAGCCAGGGTGCAGCCGCCAAACACCAGCACCGCGACGAGCAGCACGCGCTTGCGGCCGATGGCGTCGGCGAGCGGCCCGAACAGCAGGCTGCCGAGCAGCAGACCGAACAATCCTGCACCGAAGGCGGGAGAGAGCTGCGCTGGCTGCAGGCCCCACTCTTCGCGCAGCGCCGGCGCGATATAGCCGATGATGGCGGTATCGAAGCCATCCAGCAGGGCAATGAGGAAACACAGGGTCAGGATCAGGATTTGATAAGGCGAGATCTTGGCGCGATCGATGATTTCGCTGATGCGAGCGGTATTTGGGCTCATGAGGGTTCCACTTTTATTAAGCTGGTGTGGGCTGGCTGAGGGGCCGTTCAGGCCGCTTTGGCTGGCATCGCGTAGAAATCCGAGTATACACCAGCGCGGGGGCAGTGGGGGATGCGCCGCATCTGGGCAGACAGTCAGCGTCGGGCCACATGATAAGTGGGGAGGGGCGGTGAGCGCAGATCGGTTGCAGCGCTTTATCGTCATGTCTAAGGCGCGGGAAAATGGGTGGAAATAAGGCAAACAAGATGAAGGTCATTTTATCTGCGTCCATTCTCTTAAATACGGTGGCTTTCCGCCACCTGCGGAATAATAACGGCCTGTCGCGCAGGCGTCAGTCGATGGTTTTCACCTGTCTGGCGCCGAATATTCAGCTTTCGCCTCGTCATCGACTGAACTGTCGAATATAAATCTGAAGTGAAATAAATTGGATTCACTTTTATTTTTAGGTGAAGCGTTCAACGGCATTTATACAATTGGTTATTATCGCTGAAAAAATGGAAAAGGGTCGCCAATACGCCTGTATGAGTCCGCTCATCTTGCGCCAAAAGAGCAAATTGGTAAGCTTGCCAGCCTTATATCAGTGGGTGGAAAGGATTGATGCGTAACCGATTAAGAATTTTTCTCGTATTAATGTTAGCCACGACATTGCCTTTTTCTGTCGCGGCGTCTCAGCTCACGCTTCCTCAAGGCGTAATGACAAAAATTGCGCCGTGGAAAGCGCATGACAATCGAGAAAAACCGCTCATTGCCGTTGTCGGCGAAAATACTTTCACGGAACTGACAGACTTTGTCATTCCCTACGCATTGCTTAAAGAAGCAAACGTCGCGGATGTTTTCACCGTCGCCATTCGGCCTGGTCCAATACAGCTGTTTCCTGCGTTTAAAGTTGAGGCCGATATGACGGCCAGTAATTTTGATCGGCTTTATCCGCTTGGCGCAGATTACATCCTTGTTCCTGCCGTGCACGAAACGGACAATCCTGAACTGTTAAGATGGATACAGGAGCAGCAAGCGAAGGGAAGCACGATTGTTGGGATTTGCGATGGCGTGTGGGTCTTGGGCCACGCGGGGCTCCTTGATGGGCATTATGCTACGGGGCATTGGTATTCACGAGAAGATCTG
The DNA here is from genome assembly GCF_017811775.1 of Serratia sp. X10. Classification (NCBI taxonomy): domain Bacteria; kingdom Pseudomonadati; phylum Pseudomonadota; class Gammaproteobacteria; order Enterobacterales; family Yersiniaceae; genus Serratia; species Serratia sp. X10. The sequence continues at coordinate 22,097 of NZ_JAEIOH010000009.1, forward strand.
GAAGAACAGTACCCGAAAGCTTCTTGGGTACAGGACCGCCGCTATGTTGCTGATGGAAAGATCGTCACCACGACCGGAGTAACCGCCTCAGTGCCCGTGACACTGGCTTTGATAGAGGCGATTGCGGGTGAAAAAAAGGCAGTCACGCTAGCCGCACAGGTGGGCGCTTCGGACTGGTCTGTTAAACATGACAGCCGCGCCTTTGCGCTGAAAACCTCCAATGTGGTTACGGTGGCATTAAATTATGTGTCCTTTTGGCAGCATGATACTTATGGCATACAGGTTTCCACGGGAGACGATGATATTAAGTTGGCATTTAGTGCAGATTCATATTCAAGAACCTACCAGACGCAGGTGTTCTCTTATGCGAAGGATATGAACCCTGTGAAACTGAAAAGCGGATTAACGCTTTTGCCGGACAGAGTCGAAGGGCGTAATGAGAATGTAGATCGTTGGATTTCTCTCATTGATAATGAAACCGCCATGGAAACGTTAAATCGCACTCTGCGGGATATTGGCGACACTTACGGTTTTCGCACGGCGGCATTGGTGGCGCTACAGCTTGAATATAAAGGCGACAATTAGGAAAAACCGATTTTGACGTTTATAACGCTATCGCCGGTACTGAGACAACTCCCTCGGTTGAGTAGATAAGTATTATTCAACCTATGAATGCATTAAAAACATGCGTTCACTATTGCGCCAGGCTGCGCCGACCCGTTCCGGTCTTGGCGCAACCCGACAAGGTTATTTGGCTAACAGCTCTCGGCGCACGATCTCGGCGCCTGCGCTTAACGCATTCAGCTTGCCGCGGGCGACCTGACGAGGCAGAGGAGCCATGCCGCAGTTGGTCGACGGATAGAGTTTGTCGGCATCGACAAACTGCAGCGCTTTGCGCAGCGTGTCGGCCACTTCCTCCGGCGTCTCAACGGCATGATTCGCCACGTCGATGGCGCCGACCATCACCTTTTTGCCGCGGATCAGTTCAAGCAGATCCATGGGCACGTGCGAGTTATGGCACTCCAGCGAGATGATATCGATGTTGGACGTTTGCAGTTTCGGAAACGCCTCTTCATATTGTCGCCATTCCGAGCCCAGCGTCTTTTTCCAGTCGGTATTGGCTTTAATCCCATATCCATAGCAGATATGTACGGCGGTTTCACACTTAAGCCCTTCAATGGCTCTTTCCAGGGCGGCGATGCCCCAGTCATTCACCTCGTCAAAGAACACATTAAATGCGGGCTCATCAAACTGAATAATGTCGACGCCTGCGGCCTCGAGCTCTTTGGCTTCCTGATTGAGGATCTTCGCGAACTCCCAGGCTAATTTCTCGCGGCTTTTATAGTGGTTGTCATAGAGCGTGTCGATCATGGTCATCGGCCCCGGCAGGGCCCATTTAATCGGCTGTGTGGTCAGCTGGCGTAAAAATTTGGCGTCTTCAACGAAAACGGGTTTTTGACGCGAGACTGCCCCCACGACCGTCGGCACGCTCGCCTCATAGCGATTGCGGATTTTAACCACTTCGCGTTTTTCGAAATCGACGCCGCTAAGATGCTCGATAAACGTCGTGACGAAGTGCTGACGGGTTTGTTCGCCATCGCTGACGATATCGATGCCGGCCTGTTGTTGCTCTGCCAGTGACAAACGCAGGGCGTCCTGTTTCCCTTCGATGAGTTCTTCATTCTGCAATTTCCAGGGCGACCACAGGGTTTCCGGTTGGGCCAGCCAGACCGGTTTGGGCAAGCTGCCGGCGGTCGATGTGGGGAGCAATATTTTCATGATAGGTGACCTGTATTTAAGTGAATCAAAGCGCGTAGTGAGCAGACCATTGCTCAAGAATAGGCTTATAGGGTTTGATAAATTGCTCTTCCGTAAATTTCCCCTGCTCAATCGCTAACTGGCTACGCTCTTCGCGATCGTAAACAATCTTGGTTAATGAATGATCCTGGTTATTCAGGCTTGGCTGATAGCATTGCCCCGCCGCCGAGTTGGCATTGTAAATTTCAGGCCGATAGATTTTCTGGAAGGTCTCCATCGTGCTGATGGTGCCGATCAGTTCCAGGTCGGTGTAATCGCTCAGCAAATCCCCGGGGAAATAAAAGGCCAGGGGCGCGACGCTATTTTTCGGCATGAAATAGCGCACCTGCAGGCCCATTTTTTTAAAATACCGGTCGGTCAGCGAAGCGCCGTCTTGCCGATACTCGTCACCCAAGACCGGGTGTTGATTGCCCGTCCGATGGTAGGTGTCTTTGCTGGATACGCTGAGGCAGATCACCGGCGGTTTGCTGAAATTTTCATGGTATTCGTTTGAATTGACGAAGTGCTTAAAGATATTGCCGTGCAAATCGCCGAAATCATCCGGAATGGTAAATTCCGCCGTGTTTTTATTGTGCGCCGGCAGCAAGACGCTAAAGTCGTAATCGCGCACGTAAGAGGAGAAATTGTTCCCGACGATGCCCTCGATACGCTTTTGCGTTTTTTTATCGATGATGTTGGTTTTCAGGATTTCTATCACCGGGAAGCTGGCGCCCTGATCTTCGATGCGCATCTCAACCGAGATGATCTCCAGCTCGACGGAGTAGCGATCGGCCTTGGGGTTATCCCAATAGGCTAATGCATTAAAGCGATTGTCGATCATCACCAGCGTGTTGCGCAGGTTCTCCCGGCGGTTTTTCCCTCTGGCCAAATTGGCAAAGTTGGTGGTGATACGCGTATTTTCAGAAGGGTTATAATCTTCGTCGAAAGAACTGCTCTTAATCGTAAAGGTAAAGTCTGTATTCATCGTCTTATAGCATCCTGTTATATGATATGAAGGCTGGATTTATCCATTTCTTTCAATGGCTTGTTTTTCTATTTTTTTATTCAGCCGATTTCATATTATCTGTCGTTAATGAGGTCTATTTTTGCCAGAGTCCCGGAGGGAGTGAAAGAGACTTAATTTCATTACCACATGAGCGGTATTCATGATCGGGCGTTCGGGCCGTTTTACCGCCGTTGCTCTGCGGCGCAAACCGCCGGTGGGTTGGGCCAGCAACCTGGTGCAGCCTGAAACATTACGGGTATAATCCCTCCATGATCCCACGGCTTCAGACACGAACATGACAAAACTCACCTTACAAGAGCAGATGCTCAAAGCGGGCTTGGTAACCAGCAAGAAAATGGCCAAAGTCCAAAGAACGGCTAAAAAATCACGCGTTCAGGCCCGTGAGGCCAGAGAGGCGGTGGAAGAGAATAAAAAGGCGCAGCTTGAACGCGATAAGCAGCTGAGCGAGCAGCAAAAGCAAGCCGCGCTGTCCAAAGAATACAAGGCGCAGGTGAAGCAACTGATCGAGATGAACCGCATCGTCCTGGCGAAAGGCGATATCGGTTTTAACTTCACCGACGGCAACCTGATCAAGAAAATCCTGGTGGATAAAGCGACCCAGACCCAGCTGATCAATGGCCGTCTCGCCATTGCGCGTTTGCTGATCGAGAACCGGGAAGAGTGTGAATACGCGATTATCCCCGCGAGCGTCGCCGATAAAATCGCGCAGCGCGATGCGGGCAGCATTGTGTTGCACAGCGCGCTGAGTCAGGAAGAGCAGGATGAAGACGATCCGTACGCCGACTTTAAAGTGCCTGACGATTTGATGTGGTAAGCCGCGTTCAGAACGGCGCGGCGTGACGAGCGGTTATCCGCTCTCCGCTGATGGGGTGCACAAAGTCCAGTTCGCTGGCGTGCAGCATCAGCCGCGGCGTCTGTTCGGCACCCGGCAGCAGACGCCCGCCATACAGATCGCAGCCTAAAATGGGGTGGCCCAACTGCCAGCTGTGAATACGCAGCTGGTGGGTGCGCCCGGTCTCCGGGGTGAGCTGCACCCGCGTCAGCGGCAGCGATGTCCCATCCTCCACGTGACGATAAAAACGCTCGACGACCCGATAGCGGGAGCGGGCGGGCTTGCCGTGGAGGGCGCAAATCGACATCAGCGGGAACAGCGCCGGATCTTTGGCGATCGCCGCGTCTATCACCCCTTCGTCATACGCCACATGGCCGCAAAGCAGCGCGCTGTAGACTTTACCGACGGTGCGCTCGCTGAACTGCCGGCAGAGCGCGGCGTTGACGGCCTTATTGCGGGCCACCACCATCAACCCGGACGTGCCGAAATCCAGGCGGTGTGCCAGCGTGCAGCCGGGGAAGATCTGCACCAGCCGATAGTGCACCGAGTCGAGATTTTGCGGATTCTTGCCCGAAAGGCTGAGTAACCCGGCCGGCTTATTGATCAGCGCCAGATGATCGTCCTGATAGAGGATCTCTATCTGGTCATGACAGGGCGGAGCGATAAAGGTATCGGTAATCGTAGACATCGGGCGGCCGGTTGCAGAGGAGGAGCGGATGATAGCGAATTTTCTGCCGATGAGCGAATCTGGCGGCGCTGGCCTGGCGCCCACAGGGTATTAGCATCTCTGATACTTGATTAGAAACATCAATTTCACCTAATGATCGCTTCCTCGTATGATGCGCGTGTTGACCGACACGCGCCCTCGTCCGGCGCCTTTTATCATTCGAGGAATTTCCCATGCTAGCCGTCTTCCTGCAGGGCTTTGCCCTGAGCGCCGCCATGATCCTGCCGCTGGGCCCGCAGAACGTATTCGTGATGAATCAGGGCATTCGCCGTCAGTATCATCTGATGATCGCCTCATTGTGCGCGCTGAGCGATATCGTGCTGATCTGCGCCGGTATTTTCGGCGGCAGCGCGTTGCTGACCCGCTCGCCGCTGCTGCTGGCGCTAGTCACCTGGGGCGGGGTGGCGTTTCTGCTGTGGTACGGCTGGGGCGCGTTCCGTTCCGCCTTCAGCCCGCAACCGGCGCAGGCCGCGGCGCAGGAGCTGGCGCAGAGCCGCTGGCGCATCGTGGTCACCATGCTGGCGGTCACCTGGCTGAATCCGCACGTCTATCTGGATACGTTCGTGGTGCTCGGCAGCCTGGGCGGACAGCTGACGGCGGACGTGCGTTCCTGGTTCGCGCTTGGCGCGGTCAGCGCGTCGGCGGTGTGGTTCTTTGGCCTGGCGCTGCTGGCCTCCTGGCTGGCGCCGTGGCTGAACACCCAGCGGGCGCAGCGCATCATCAACGCGCTGGTCGGTCTGGTGATGTGGGGCATCGCGCTGCAGCTGGCCTGGCAGGGGGCAAATTTATAAGAATTTGTCACTAATCCGAATTCAAAACGCCGTGCGATATGCTACGTTTGATGCCAGGAATCCGGCGGTTCTCGCAGGGAAAAGCCGGCGATCAGAGACAGCCTGTCATTAAGGAGACACTGTGAAGCTAAAAGCATTGGCTATGGCCGCAATGGTCGGATTAGGGACGCTACCGATGGCGCTGCAGGCGGCTGAATTGCCTGAAGGGCCGCACGTCGTCACCTCCGGCACCGCCAGCGTGGACGCCACGCCGGATATCGCCACCCTGGCGATCGAAGTGAGCGTTTCCTCCAAAGACGCCGCCCAGGCGAAGAAGCAGGTGGATGAGCGCGTGGCGCAGTACTTTGATTTCCTGCAGAAAAATAACATCGAGAAGAAAGACATCAGCGCCGCCAACCTGCGCACCCAGCCGGAATACGACTACCTGAAAACCGGCGAGTCGGTGCTGAAGGGTTACCGTGCGGTGCGTCAGGTGCAGGTGACGTTGCGCCAGTTGGACAAGCTGAACGAGCTGCTGGACGGCGCGTTGAAATCCGGCCTGAACGAGATCCGCGCGGTGGAGCTGGGCGTCGCCAAGCCGGACGTGTATCGCGAACAGGCGCGGCAAAAAGCGATCGAGAACGCGACTCAGCAGGCCGAATCCCTGGCCAAGGGCTTCCACGCCAAGTTGGGGCCGGTGTACAGCATTCGCTACCGGGTCGCCAACTACCAGCCGATGCCGGTGGCGCGGATGTATAAAGCGGCCGGCGCGGCGGCGGAAAACGACGCGGCGCAAACCTATGAACAGCAAAGCATTCACTTCGACGATCAGGTGGATGTGGTGTTCGAACTGCAGCGCAACGCCGCGCAGTAAAGATGTTGCCATGAAGAAAAGGTTCGCTGCGGCGAACCTTTTTTCGTTTTAATCCTGGCGCAGCACCTGGTGACCGTGCTCCAGCAACGCGTCGGTCACTTTACGCATCATGCGGCTCTCCGGCGCGAAGCGGTGCCAGTACAGCATACGGCGCTGGTACAGCCCCGGCGTCAGATCGATCAGTTCGCCGGATGCCAGCTCTTTTTCGATCTGCAGATGCGGGATCATACAGCAGGTGGTGCCCTGACGGGCCAGCTGCACGAAGGCTTCCGATGAGTTCACGATGTGGCAGGGCACGCTGCCCGGCGACAGATCGAAGTTCTGCTGCAGGAATGCCTGGTGCATGTCGTCGAGATGATCGAAGGCCACCGCCGGCGCTTTCAACAGCGCGGAGCGGGTGACGCCGTTCGGGAAATAGCGCTCGGCGAAGCCGCTGGAGGCCACGAACAGGTAGTCCAGCGCCCCCAGCCGGTCCACCAGGCAGCTCGGCAGCGGCTGTGGCTGAATACTCACCGCGCCCACCACCTCGCCGCGGCGCAGCCGCTCCTGGGTGCGGGTTTCATCTTCCACCTGCAGATTCAGACGAATGGGGGAGTCCGCCAGCACCGGTTTCAGCGCCGGCAGCAGCCAGGTCGCCAGACTGTCGGCGTTGACCGCCAGCGACAGCAGCAGCGGCGTATCGACGCCGGTATCGTTGCCCAGCCACTCTTCTTCCAGCAGCTCTACCTGATGCAGCAACGCCAGCAGCTTTTGCCCCTGTTCGGTCGGGCGCGGCGGCACGGTGCGGACCAGCAGCGGTTGGCCGAACAGGTTTTCCAGCTGTTTGATGCGTTGGGATACCGCCGATTGCGTGATACAGAGTTTTTGCGCGGCGCGCTCGAAGCCGCGCTCACGGATCACCGCGTCCAGCGCTTGCAGCGTACGATAGTCTGGGCGTTTCATCGGAAAGATATCCCTTAAATTAGAATGATACCGGCACTATGCCACATTTTGCGCGCGGCGCAGGTGGAAAAATCACGCCACCAACTCGCCGCCAAGCGGGTAAAAATGCGGGCTGCGGTAAATAAGTGTGATCCTGCCGGCGTGAAAAACAGCGTTTTACCCTATAATACGCACACGTTTTCGTACAGAGGCAAGGGACATATTATGACGCAGGATGAACTGAAAAAAGCGGTAGGCTGGGCGGCGCTGGAATACGTAACGCCGGGCACCATTGTCGGGGTTGGCACCGGCTCTACCGCTGCCCACTTTATTGACGCGCTGGGCTCCATCAAGCACCAGATTGAAGGCGCGGTGTCCAGCTCCGACGCCTCCACCGCCAAGCTGAAAAGCCTCGGCATCCATGTGTTCGACAGCAACGAAGTGGACTCGCTCGATATCTACGTGGACGGCGCGGACGAAATCAACGGTCATATGCAGATGATCAAAGGCGGCGGCGCGGCGCTGACGCGCGAGAAGATCATCGCCGCCATCGCCAAGAAATTCATCTGCATCGTCGACGCCAGCAAGCAGGTGGACGTGCTGGGCAAATTCCCGCTACCGGTGGAAGTGATCCCGATGGCCCGCTCCTATGTGGCGCGCGAGCTGGTGAAACTGGGCGGCCTGCCGGAGTATCGCCAGAACGTGGTGACCGACAACGGCAACGTGATCCTGGACGTGCATAACCTGAGCATCACCGACGCCATCGCGCTGGAGAACAAGATCAACGGCATCGCCGGCGTGGTGACCGTGGGGCTGTTCGCCAACCGCGGCGCGGACGTGGCGCTGGTCGGCACCCCGGAAGGCGTGAAAGTGGTCAAATAAGCCTCTGCGGCCTGTGGCCCGGCAGTGCCGGGCCGCATAATTCTTCGGTTAAAATATCTTTTCTGAAAAACGGCAAATTTGGTGACTTATGTCACATTGTGAAAACTGACTCCCCAAAGCTTCTGCCGAAAACTTTCCCTATGGCATTTTCTGCCGTAAACCGCCATCAACGCTGCGCCTTGTCCTGCCGGGCAGGCAATCGTTTGTATTGCCGCCCGCGTTATTTTTGTTATGTTGGATGGGAGCTGTGTCGTCACAGCCGCTTCTGAAGTCTGAACATAGGGTCGGGTAAATGGCAAAAGTATCATTGGAGAAAGACAGGATTAAATTCCTGTTGGTGGAAGGGGTTCATCAGAGCACGGTCGATAATTTGCGTGCCGCCGGTTATACCAACATCGAATACCACAAGGGTGCGTTAGACACCGAATCGCTGAAGGCCTCCATCCGCGATGCGCACTTCGTCGGCATCCGATCGCGCACGCATCTGACCGAAGAGGTGTTCGCCGCCGCAGAAAAACTGGTGGCGGTGGGCTGCTTCTGTATCGGCACCAACCAGGTTGACCTGAAAGCGGCGACCAAACGCGGCATTCCGGTCTTCAACGCCCCGTTCTCCAATACCCGATCCGTGGCCGAAATGGTGCTGGGCGAGCTGCTGTTGATGCTGCGCGGCATTCCGGCCGCCAACGCCAAGGCGCACCGCGGCGTGTGGCACAAACTGGCCGTGGGCTCCTATGAAGCGCGCGGCAAAAAACTGGGCATCATCGGCTACGGCCATATCGGCACCCAGCTGGGCATTCTGGCCGAAGGGCTGGGCATGAAGGTGTTCTTCTACGATATCGAGAACAAGCTGCCGCTGGGCAATGCACAACAGGTGCGTCATCTGTCCGATCTGCTCAATATGAGCGACGTGGTGACGCTGCACGTGCCGGAAACGCTGGCGACCAAGAACATGATGGGGGCGGAAGAGCTGGCGCTGATGAAACCGGGCGCTATTCTGATCAACGCCTCGCGCGGCACCGTGGTGGATATCCCCGCGCTGTGCGACGCGCTGACCAGCAATCACCTGGCGGGCGCGGCGATCGACGTCTTCCCGGAAGAGCCGGCGACCAACAGCGATCCGTTCAACTCGCCGCTGTGTGAGTTCGATAACGTGCTGCTGACGCCGCACATCGGCGGTTCCACGCAGGAAGCGCAGGAGAACATCGGCGACGAAGTGGCCGGCAAGCTGGCGAAATATTCCGATAACGGTTCGACCCTGTCGGCGGTCAACTTCCCGGAAGTGTCGTTGCCGGCGCATGGTCCGAACGCCAGCCGTCTGCTGCACATCCATGAAAACCGTCCGGGCGTGCTGACGCAGATTAACCAGATCTTCGCCGAAGAGGGGGTTAACATCGCCGCGCAGTATCTGCAAACCGGGCCGGAAATCGGCTATGTGGTGATCGACATCGAAGCGGAAACCGCGCGCGCCGATGCTGCGCTGCAGCGCATGAAGGCCATCGACGGCACCATTCGCGCTCGTCTGCTGTTCTGATTCGGCGGCTCGCCGCAATGAAAAAGGCCGGAGCGATCCGGCCTTTTGCTATTTGGGCTCCCGCCACGCCCAGCTGCAGAGCGGGGTGAGGATTTCCGGCAGCGGGATATCCCAGTGCTCGGTCGGCAGGTGCTCCACCTGTTGGCAATCATGGGCCAGGCCGATGGGATAGGGGCCGCCGCTGCGCCAGTTTTGCAGGGTGCGATCGTAAAAGCCGCCGCCCATGCCCAGACGCTGTCCGGTATGATCGAATGCCACCAGCGGCGTCAGCACCACCTCCAGTTCACCCAGCGGCAACACCTGGCGCACATCGAGACGCGGCTCGAGAATATTGAAGCGATTGCGCACCAGCGGCGTTTCCGGCGCATAGCGCAGGAACAACAGGTGTCCCGGGCTGAACGGATGCAGCACCGGCAGGTAAACCCGTTTACCGAGCGTCCACAAACGCTCGATCAGCGGCCCGGTATCGAGTTCGCCGTCAAACGACAGGAAGACCGCGATGCTGTGCGCCGCTTGAATACGGCTGTGCGCGACGAGACGTTCGGTTATCTTTTCTGCGGCAAAGCGTTGCTGCTCGGGCGTAAGCTCGCGCCGACGTTGGCGAATGAGTTGACGAATGGCTTGGCGCTGCTGCGCGAATTGGGGTTGAAAAGGCATCGTATCAGGCTTGCTCAGTGTGGCGTTCAGCACACAAAACCGCTGAGAAGGGGAATCTCCGAGATGCCGTCGCAGGCTGTAACCCTTGAACCCATGGTTCAAGGTGAACGTGCCGTCGCAATCTTAAGGCTTCTCGGCGCACCGAGCGTGCTCACCGATCGCGGAGCAACACATTCTGTTTGTACTAAATATCGGCTCAGGGGACTGGCCCGCTGGCGAACATCTCAGAGAAATTTTGTACTCGTTGCCGAAAACTTGGCTTTCAACAACTTAAGTTATTCGAATTGTGCATCCTGACGTTCAGAGATGCGACCTTGTTCAAGCAGCGCTTGTTCAATGGTCTGCTGCAGCATCCGTATGCGTTGTTCCATATTGGACGCATAGTCACGGGTTTTCAACCGTTCTTGAGCAAGTTCGTGACAGACGTTCAATGCCGCGATGAAAACCAGTTGCTCAGTATTGGAGACTCTAGTGCGAACTTTAAGATCTTGCAACCGTTGGTTAAGATCGTCCGCCGCCATATTCAACGCATCTTGTTGTTCTGGCGGGCAATTGACTCTTAACGAGCGGCCAAAAATTTGAATATCTACCGGTTGTGCAGACATGCCACCTTCCTGCCTAAATTTCGCGCCAGCCTTGTCCGCCCGGGCCGGGCCGTCAAAGCGGGCGCCACTATATATACCTCGGTACCAAGATACAACCCCTTTTTCAGTACCTGGTTGTAATCTACTGTGGCGGACATTGCCAGTCAAAAAAGGGTTTCAAAATGCGTATTTACCGCACTTTCGTCACCCGCCGGCGCAGTGTGAAACCTGCCACATCGCGATTATAACTAGCCACTGAGGTGTCGCGCTTATCTGGTATAGCGACGGACCTTGGTGGTAGCATAACACGAACTTATCCTGCCAACGATGACGAATGCGCATGTCTATACAGAATACATTTCCAAGTTACCAATCTTTGACCGTGGCCCTCAACCAGCAGTCGGTGGCGCTGACCGCGGCAGAAATGCACGGCCTGATCAGCGGCTTGCTGTGCGGCGGCAGCCGTGATGCCGGCTGGCAGGCGCTGGTGCACGATCTGACCAACGAAGGCGTCGCCTTCCCGCAGGCGCTCAGCCAACCGTTGCAGCAGCTGTATGAAGCGACGCGTGACACGCTGGAAGATGACGAATTCCTGTTCCAACTGATGCTGCCTGAAGGGGAGATCGTCAGCGTGTTCGATCGCGCCGATGCGCTGGCCGGTTGGGTCAACCACTTCCTGCTCGGTCTGGGCATGATGCAACCGAAGCTGGCTCAGGTGAAAGACGAAGTCGGTGAAGCGATTGACGATCTGCGCAACATCGCGCAGCTGGGCTACGACGAAGACGAAGATCAGGAAGAATTGGAACAGTCGTTGGAAGAAGTGGCGGAGTATGTGCGGGTCGCCGCCATCATGTGCCACGGCGAATTCACCCGTCAGAAACCGACGGCGCCGGAAAATATCAAACCGACGCTGCACTAAACGTTCTATCGCCCTTCCGCCGGCGGTGCGGACGGCATGATTTCAGGAGAAGGTAATGACTCAGCAGGAATTCAACAACCGCCGCCAGGCGCTGTTGGCGAAAATGGCGCCGGCCAGCGCGGCGGTTATTTTCTCTGCGCCGGAAACGACGCGCAGTGCAGATTCAGACTATCCCTACCGGCAGAACAGCGATTTTTGGTACCTGACCGGCTTCAATGAGCCGGAAGCGGTGCTGGTGCTGATCAAAAGCGATGAAACGCACAACCACAGCGTGTTGTTCAACCGGGTGCGCGACCTGACGGCGGAAATCTGGTTTGGCCGCCGTCTGGGGCAAGACGCCGCGCCGGCGAAGCTGGGCGTGGATCGCGCGCTGCCGTTCGATGAAATCAATGACCAGCTGCACCTGTTGCTGAATGGCCTGGACGTGGTTTACCACGCGCAGGGCGAATACGCCTATGCCGATCAGATCCTGTTCGGCGCGCTGGACAAGCTGCGCAAGGGATTCCGCCAGAACCTGCAGGCGCCGGCCACCGTCACCGACTGGCGGCCGTGGCTGCACGACATGCGGCTGTTCAAGTCGCCGGAAGAGCTGGCGGTGATGCGCCGCGCCGGCGAGATCAGCGCGTTGGCGCACACCCGCGCGATGGAAAAATGCCGTCCGGGCATGTTCGAATACCAGCTGGAAGCGGAAATTCATCATGAGTTCACCCGCCTCGGCGCCCGTTACCCGTCTTACAACACCATCGTCGGCAGCGGCGAAAACGGCTGTATCCTGCACTACACCGAGAACGAGAGCCAGATGCGCGACGGCGATCTGGTGTTGATCGACGCGGGCTGCGAGTACCAGGGGTACGCCGGCGACATCACCCGCACCTTCCCGGTCAACGGCAAGTTCAGCCGGCCGCAGCGCGCGGTGTATGACATTGTGCTGGCGTCGCTGCAGCGCGCTTTGGAACTGTTCAAACCCGGTACCAGCATCCGCGAAGTCAATGACGAAGTGGTGCGCATCATGGTGGTCGGGCTGGTGGAGCTGGGCGTATTGAAAGGTGAAGTCGACCAGTTGATCGCCGAGCAGGCCCACCGTCAGTTCTTTATGCACGGGCTGAGCCACTGGCTGGGTCTCGACGTGCACGACGTCGGCCACTATGGCACGCCGAGCCGCGATCGGCTGCTGGAGCCGGGCATGGTGCTGACCGTGGAGCCGGGGCTGTACATCGCGCCGGATGCGGACGTACCGGCGGAGTACCGCGGCATCGGTATCCGCATCGAGGACGACATCGTGATCACTGCCGACGGCAATGAAAACCTGACCGCCACCGTGGTGAAAGACGCCGATGCCATCGAGGCCTTGATGGCGGCGGCAAGGTCGTAGCATGAGCGTTATTATCGTTGGCGGCGGGATGGCGGGCGCGACGTTGGCGCTGGCCATTTCGTCGCTCACTCAGGGAAGAATGGCGGTGGATCTGGTCGAGGCGACCCGGCCGGACGACCGCAGCCACCCGGGCTTTGACGCTCGCGCCATCGCGCTGGCGCAGGGCACCTGCCAACAGCTGGCGCGCATCGGCGTTTGGCCGGCGCTGCGCGATTGCGCTACACCGATCACTCAGGTGCACGTCAGCGATCGCGGCCACGCCGGGTTTGTGAATCTGCAGGCGCAAGATTATCAGGTCGATGCGCTCGGCCAGGTGATCGAACTGCACGACGCCGGGCAGCGGCTGTTCGCGCTGCTGGCCAAGGCGCCCGGCGTTACGCTGCACTGCCCGGCGCGGGTGGTGGACGTGATTCGCACCGCAGAGCGGGCGGAAGTGCTGCTGGACAACGGCCAGCGTCTGCGCGGGCAATTGCTGGTGGCGGCCGACGGCTCGCGCTCTGCGCTGGCGCAAGCCTGCAATATGCAGTGGCGGCAGGAGGACTATCCGCAGTTCGCCACCATCGCCAACGTCACCACGGCGGAAGATCCGCAGGGGCGCGCCTTTGAGCGCTTTACCCGCTATGGGCCGCTGGCGCTGTTGCCGATGTCGCAGGGGCGCAGTTCACTGGTATGGTGCCATGCGCGCGAAGATCGCGATCAGGTGGATGCCTGGGACGACGCGCGGTTTATCGCCGAGCTGCAACAAGCCTTCGGCTGGCGGCTGGGGCGCATTCTCAAAGCCGGTAAACGGCACAGTTACCCACTCGGTCTGCTGACCGCCGATCGCCATGTCAGCCACCGGCTGGCGCTGGTGGGCAACGCGGCGCAAACGCTGCATCCTATCGCCGGGCAGGGGTTCAACCTTGGCCTGCGCGACGTGATGTCGCTGGCGGAAACGCTGGCGGAAGCGGCAGACAGCGGCGAAGACGCCGGCGGTTACGCACTGCTGAGCCGTTATCAGCAGCGGCGGCAAAACGATCAGCGGGCGACGATCGGCGTGACCGACGGGTTGATTCATCTGTTCGCCAACCGTTATGGCCCGCTGGTGATCGGCCGCAATCTGGCGCTGATGGCGATGGAACGTTTGCCGGCGATACGCGATGCCTTCGCCAAGCGTACGCTGGGCTGGGTGGAACGTTAGAGACATGGTCGGGCGCTTTAACGCGCCCAAAGCGCGGCGCGGCAAGGCGTCGCGCGTTATTTAAGGAAATCGAGCAGCATGCAATCATTTGACGTGATTATCGCCGGTGGCGGTATGGTGGGGCTGGCGTTGGCCTGCGGCCTGCAGGGCAGCGGGCTGCGCGTGGCGGTGCTGGAGCAGCGCCAGCCGGAGATGGCGCCGCCGTCGGAACAGCCGGCTCTGCGCGTCTCCGCCATCAATGCCGCCAGCGAGCGTTTGCTGCAGCACATCGGCGTGTGGGACGACATTCTCCAGCTGCGCGCCAGCGCCTATAACGCGATGGAAGTGTGGGATCGCGACAGCTTCGGCAAAATCGCCTTCCGCGGCGACGAGTGCGGCTTCAGCCATCTCGGCCACATCATCGAAAACGCGGTGATCCAGCAGGCGCTGTGGAAGCGCGCCGAAAGCCTGTCGGACATTACGCTGATTACCCCGGCCGCGCTCAAGCAGGTGGCGTGGGGCGAGAACGACGCCTTCGTCACGCTGGAGGACGGCCGCATGCTGACCGCCCGGTTGGTGATTGGTGCCGACGGCGCCCAGTCGTGGCTGCGTCAGCACGCCGATATCCCGCTGACCTTCTGGGACTATCGCCACCACGCGCTGGTGGCCACCATTCGCACCGAAGAGCCGCATCAGGCGACGGCGCGGCAAATTTTCCACGGCGACGGCATTCTGGCGTTCCTGCCGTTCAGCGATCCGCATTTGAGCTCCATCGTCTGGTCGGTCGCGCCGGAAGAGGCCGAACGCCTCAAGCAGCTGGAGCCGGAACAATTCAATCGCGAACTGGCGATGGCCTTCGATATGCGTTTGGGCGCCTGCAGCCTGGAAAGCGAACGGCTGGCGTTCCCGTTGACCGGCCGCTATGCGCGCAGCTTCGCCGCGCACCGCCTGGCGCTGGTAGGCGATGCGGCGCATACCGTGCATCCGCTGGCCGGGCAGGGGGTGAACCTGGGCTTTATGGACGCCGCCGAGCTGATTTCCGAACTGCGCCGCCTGCAGCGGCAGGGCAAGGATATCGGCCAGCACCTCTATCTGCGCCGTTATGAACGCCGCCGCAAACATGGCGCGGCGGTAATGCTGGCCAGCATGCAGGGTTTCCGCGAACTGTTCGACGGTAATCACCCGGCCAAAAAGCTGCTGCGCGACGTGGGCCTGCGGCTGGCGGACAGCCTGCCGGGCGTCAAACCGAAGCTGGTGCGTCAGGCGATGGGCCTGAACGATCTGCCCGAGTGGCTTGCCTGATCCCTTCCTTCTGCGGGCCCGCATCGGGCTCGCGCTTCTCGCCTTATTCCATCGCTTTTCCTTATATAACCCTTCATTTGAAATAATCTAATTTCAGCCGCTTTTTATCATTACTTTTTCTAATTCCATGTTCGGTTATCAAAAGTCCGGATCCCATGTGAGGCCATAGGTTTGTTATATAAGTTCGGTGTTTTGCCGCTTTAATTGTTAATTTTGTGCCTTAAGGCGCATTTTTCCAGTGAAAAACTCTGCACACTAGCCCGGCGTTTTACCGCCCCGGAACGGCGATGAGCCTATTTTAACTTATGGTTAATGTGGTCGTTCGGTGATAAGTTCGAGGGAAAGGTATCGTTTGCGTCACGGCGGTTGCACGCAGTTTCCGCCCGTCCCGGCGCAGCATTTGTGTTGAGCAGTCAGTGCGCCATGGCGATCGGGCCGCGAGCCAGGCTCCGCCGCATTGCGTGGCAGCACCCTAACTTCTAGCGACGAGTGGAAAGAGGGAAAAGATGGCAAAGCAAACCCCACTGTACGACCAGCACGTGGCGTGCGGTGCGCGCATGGTAGACTTTCACGGCTGGATGATGCCGCTGCACTACGGCTCGCAGCTCGATGAGCACCACGCGGTGCGTCAGGATGCCGGCATGTTCGACGTGTCTCACATGACCATTGTGGATCTGCACGGCGCCCGCACCCGCGAGTTCCTGCGCTACCTGCTGGCGAACGACGTCGCCAAACTGACCCAACCCGGCAAAGCGCTGTACACCGGCATGCTGAATGCCTCCGGCGGCGTGATCGACGACCTGATCGTTTATTTCCTCACTGAAGACTATTTCCGCCTGGTGGTGAACTCCGCCACCCGCGACAAAGACCTGGCCTGGATCGAAGAGCACGCCGCGCCGTATGGCGTCGCGCTGACGGTGCGCGACGATCTGGCGCTGATCGCGGTGCAGGGCCCGCAGGCCAAAGAGCGCGCCGGCACCCTGTTCACCCCGGAGCAAAAAAGCGCGGTCGAAGGCATGAAGCCATTCTTCGGCGTGCAGGCCGGCGAGCTGTTCATCGCCACCACCGGTTACACCGGCGAGGCCGGCTATGAGATCGCGCTGCCGAAAGAGCAGGCGGCGGATTTCTGGCAAAAATTGCTGGCCGCGGGCGTCAAGCCGGCCGGTCTGGGCGCGCGCGACACCCTGCGCCTGGAAGCGGGCATGAACCTCTACGGGCAAGAGATGGATGAAGGCGTTTCGCCGCTGGCCGCCAACATGGGCTGGACCATCGCCTGGCAGCCGGAAGATCGCCGTTTCATCGGCCGCGAAGCGCTGGAACAACAGCGCGAGCAGGGCACCGAGCAACTGGTCGGCTTGATCATGACGGAAAAAGGCGTATTACGTAATGAGCTACCGGTGCGTTTCACCGACGCGGCGGGGCAAACCCACGAAGGCGTGATCACCAGCGGCTCGTTCTCTCCGACGCTGGGCTTCAGCATCGCGCTGGCGCGCGTGCCGGCAGGCATCGGCGAGCAGGCTATCGTGCAGATCCGCAACCGTGAAATGCCGGTTAAAGTGACCAAGCCCGGTTTCGTTCGCGCCGGCAAGCCGCTGACAAATTGATTTTTTATTGATTGATTCTTTTATTTCTTCGAAGGAGTAACCGGCGATGAGCAATGTGCCAACAGAATTGAAATACGCATCCTCCCACGAGTGGGTTCGTGCAGAAGGTAACGGCGTTTACACCGTAGGCATCACCGAACATGCGCAGGAACTGCTGGGCGATATGGTGTTTGTCGATCTGCCGGAAGTGGGCCGCAGCGTCGCCGCCGGTGAAGATTGCGCCGTGGCGGAATCCGTCAAGGCGGCATCGGACATTTACGCGCCAATCAGCGGCGAAATCGTGGCGGTGAACGGCGAGCTGGAAAGCTCCCCGGAGCTGGTGAACAGCGAACCTTACGGTGACGGCTTCCTGTTCCAGATTAAAGCCTCCGACGAAGGCGAGCTGGCGAACCTGCTGGACGCCGCGGCTTATCAGGCCTCGATCGACGAGTAATCGTGCCCACGCCCCAGGCCTTTCGGCCGGGGCGTTTTAGTTACCGTTCAAGCTATATCCCGTATCACGCAAGCATTCAGGAATTTGTAGCAATGACTCAGACACTCAGCCAACTCGAACACAGCGAAGCGTTCATTGAACGCCACATCGGCTCTTCTGCGGAACAACGCCAGGAGTTGCTGGCAGCGGTGGGCGCTCGCTCGCTCAGCGCGCTGATCCAACAGATCGTGCCGGCGGACATTCAGCTGCCGGGGCCGCCGCCGGTTGGCGACGCGGCGACCGAACATCAGGCGTTGGCTGAGCTGAAGGCGATCGCCTCCCAGAATCAGCGCTACAAATCCTATATCGGCATGGGCTACAGCGCCGTGCTGACGCCGCCGGTGATCCTGCGCAACATGCTGGAAAATCCGGGCTGGTACACCGCTTACACCCCCTATCAGCCGGAAGTGTCGCAGGGCCGTCTGGAAGCGCTGCTGAACTTCCAGACCGTGACTCTCGATCTGACCGGTCTGGATCTGGCCTCCGCTTCGCTGCTGGATGAAGCGACCGCCGCCGCCGAGGCGATGGCGTTGGCCAAACGCGCCAGCAAGCTGAAAGACGCCAACCGTTTCTTCGTGGCTGACGACGTGCATCCGCAAACGCTGGACGTGGTACGCACCCGCGCCGAAACCTTCGGCTTCGACGTCATCGTCGATAAAGCGGAAAAAGTGCTGGAGCTGGACGGCGTGTTCGGCGTGCTGCTGCAGCAGGTGGGCACCACCGGTGAACTGCACGACTACAGCGCGCTGCTGGCCGAACTGAAATCGCGCAAAATCATCACCAGCGTGGCCGCCGACATCATGGCCCTGGTGCTGCTGACCGCGCCGGGCAAGCAGGGCGCCGACGTGGTGTTCGGCTCCGCGCAACGCTTCGGCGTGCCGATGGGCTACGGCGGCCCGCACGCCGCCTTCTTCGCCTGCCGCGACGAGTTCAAGCGCTCGATGCCGGGCCGCATCATCGGCGTTTCCCGCGATGCCGCCGGCAACACCGCGCTGCGCATGGCGATGCAGACTCGCGAGCAACATATCCGCCGCGAGAAAGCCAACTCGAATATCTGTACCTCGCAGGTGCTGCTGGCCAACATCGCCAGCCTGTATGCGGTGTATCACGGCCCGCAAGGCCTGCAGCGCATCGCCGGGCGCATCCATCGCCTGACCGACATTTTGGCCGCCGGGCTGCAGAAGGCCGGCCTGACGCTGCGTCACCACACCTGGTTCGACACCCTGACCGTCGAAGTGAAGGACAAGGCGGCGGTGCTGGAGCGCGCGCTGAGCTTCGGCATCAACCTGCGTACCGACATCCACGGCGCCGTGGGCATCACGCTGGATGAAGCCACCTCGCGTGAAGACGTGCAAACGCTGTTCGCACTGCTGGCCGGCGACAATCACGGTCTGGACATCGACGCGTTGGACGCGGCGGTGAGCAAAAACAGCCAATCGATCCCGGCCGCCATGCTGCGCCAGGATCCGATCCTGACCCACCCGGTATTCAACCGCTATCACAGCGAAACCGAGATGATGCGCTACATGCATCGTCTGGAGCGCAAGGATCTGGCGCTGAACCAGGCGATGATCCCGCTGGGTTCCTGCACCATGAAATTGAACGCCGCGGCGGAAATGATCCCGATCACCTGGCCTGAATTCTCAGAGTTGCATCCGTTCTGCCCGCCGGAGCAGGCGGCCGGTTACCAGCAGATGATCGGTCAACTGTCTCAGTGGCTGGTGCAGCTGACCGGCTATGACGCGGTGTGCATGCAGCCGAACTCCGGCGCGCAGGGCGAATACGCCGGCCTGCTGGCGATCCGTCGCTACCACGAAAGCCGCAATGAAGCGGGCCGCCACGTCTGTCTGATCCCGAGCTCGGCACACGGCACCAACCCGGCTTCCGCCCAGATGGCAGGCATGAGCGTGGTGGTGGTGGCCTGCGACAAGAACGGCAACATCGACCTGCACGATCTGCGCGTCAAGGCGGAGCAGGCGGGCGAAGAACTCTCTTGCATCATGGTGACCTACCCGTCGACCCACGGCGTGTATGAAGAAACCATCCGCGAAGTGTGCCAGATCGTGCATCAGTTCGGCGGCCAGGTATATCTGGACGGCGCCAACATGAACGCCCAGGTGGGCATCACCACGCCAGGCTACATCGGCGCGGACGTTTCGCACCTCAACCTGCATAAGACCTTCTGCATCCCGCACGGCGGCGGCGGCCCGGGCATGGGCCCGATCGGCGTGAAAGCGCACCTGGCGCCGTTCGTGCCGGGCCACAGCGTGGTGCAGATCGACGGCGTGACCACCCAGCAGGGCGCGGTCTCCGCGGCGCCGTTCGGCAGCGCCTCCATCCTGCCTATCAGCTGGATGTATATTCGCATGATGGGCGCGGAGGGCCTGAAGCAGGCCAGCCAGATGGCGATACTGAACGCCAACTACATCGCCACCCGTCTGAAAGACGCGTACCCGATTCTGTATACCGGCCGCGATCACCGCGTGGCGCACGAATGTATCCTCGATATTCGTCCGCTGAAGGAAGAGACCGGCATCAGCGAAATGGACATCGCCAAGCGCCTGATCGACTTCGGTTTCCACGCCCCGACCATGTCGTTCCCGGTGGCGGGCACGCTGATGGTCGAGCCGACCGAGTCGGAAAGCAAGGTGGAGCTGGATCGCTTTATCGATGCGATGCTGGCGATCCGCAGCGAAATCGACCGCGTCGCCAAGGGCGAATGGCCGCTGGAAGACAACCCGCTGGTGAATGCGCCGCACGTGCAGGCGGAGCTGGTCAACGACTGGCAGCATCCGTACAGCCGCGAGCTGGCGGTGTTCCCGGTGGCCGGCGTACGCGAGAACAAGTACTGGCCGAGCGTTAAGCGTCTGGACGACGTGTACGGCGACCGTAACCTGTTCTGCTCTTGCGTGCCGATGAGCGATTACGAATAACACGTTCGGCAAAGTTTGTGTTCGGGGGACACCGCATCATGCGGTGTCCCTTTTTATTTTATCGCGGCCTATTCTTTCCTGTACGTTCCCACGATTTGAGGAGTCACCATGCAAGCGGCAATAGTAACAGCGCTGGGGCAACCCCCGGTTTTCGGCACCTTTGAGGAGCCTCAGGCGCAGGCGAATGAAGTGCCGATCGACGTTCTGGCGGCCGGCATCAAACAGCTGGATCGCGCCACCGTCGCTGGCACCCACTATTCCAGCCCGAAGCAATTGCCGATCGTGCCCGGCACCGATGGCGTGGGCCGTACGGCGGACGGGCAACGGGTGTACTTCGCCTCTTTCCGTCGCCCTTACGGCGCGATGGCAGAGCGCAGCGTCGCGTCCTGGACGGTGCCGGTGCCGGAGGCGGTGGACGACGCCACGGCGGCCGCGCTGATCAATCCGGCCTTCGCCGCCTGGCTGCCGCTGCGCTGGCGGGCGGATCTGCAGCCCGGTGAAACGGTGCTGATCATTGGCGCTACCGGCACCTCGGGCAAGCTGGCGGTCGCGGCGGCGCGTCAGGCGGGGGCCAGGCGTATTGTTGCCGCCGGCCGTCGACTGAGCGTGCTGGAGGCATTGGGTGTAGACGCCACGGTGGATCTGAGCCTGCAGGGCGAGGCGCTGACGCAGGCCTTCGCGGCGGCGGCGGGGCCGGGCGGTTATCAGGTGATCGTCGATTACATCTGGGGCCCGGCGACGGAAGCGCTGCTGGCGACGCTCAATAATCACGATCTCTCGTCTTACGCCGGCGGACGCGGCATTCGCTTGGTCAACGTCGGTTCGATGGCCGCGCCGGACATCCGGCTGCCGGCGGCGGTGTTGCGCAGCAACCAGCTGCAGATCCTCGGCAGCGGCACCGGCAACTTCCCGCCGATCCCGGAGATGCAGCGCTACGCGACCGAGATTTTGGCGCTGGCGGCGACCGGAGCGCTCACTATCGAGACGCAGGAGCACGCGTTGGCGGAGATCGCCGAGGTGTGGGATCTGAACAAGAAAAGCGACGTGCGTTCGGTGATGCGCATCGCCCGTTAACCCCGGCCGCTAGCGGCAAGGGCAGACCAGGTGAATGTCTTCCGGCTCACGGGCGAACAATTCGGTATCCGGCTGTTCGATGAGCCGGCAGCCCTGCGCCAGATAGAAGTCTACGGTGCTTTTATTGGGGATGGAGGAGACATACAGCCCGGCGGCGCCGTCTTGCGCCGCCTGACGCAGGCAGAGCTGGAACAGCTGCCTGCCTAACCCCTGGCCGCGTTTGTGCGCGCTGACGTAAAAGAACAGCAGCTGGCGCAGATCCCGCTGTGGGCCGCGCGGCTCGGTGTCCAGCGCCGCCGCCGCCACGATCTCCTCGCCTTCGAACAGCGCGAAAAACGCGCCGCCGCGATCGAAGCACGCTTCGTGGATTGGCGTATAGGTTTCCCGATCGTGCGGATCCCAGCCGCGCACGTCGTAGTACTCCGCATAGGATTGCAACTTGCCGTCCTGCAGGCGATACAGCGTGTCGATAATTTCGCTGCGGTCGATATCCCATAGCCGGTCGAGTTGCTGCCGTTGCAGCAGAACAGGGGCAATCATGGTCGTTGTTCACTCTCAGTCTGTGGCCGATAACTTTCCGGCAAATCGATGATGAAGCCGATGCCGCGATCGTCAAGGCCTTCGGTAACGCGCAGCTGCGCGCCGATTTTGTCGGCCAGGTTTCGGGCGATGGCCAATCCGAGCCCGCTGCCGGTTTGCTGCGTGCCGGGCACGCGGTAAAAGCGTTCAAACAGGCGGGAATGGTGTTCTTCGCTCACCCCCGGGCCGTTATCGCGCAACGTAATATAGCAGCCGAGCGGCGCCAGCGAGCGGATATTAGCCTCGATGCGGCTGCCGGGCGGCGCGTACTTGAGCGCGTTATCCAGCAGGTTGGTGAAGATGGCGATCAGCGCATGGCGGTCGGTACTCACCACCACATCCTCGCTGCCGTCGAGCGACAGTTCGACATCTTTCTCCAGCGCATAGGGGACGTGCTGTGCGATGCATTTGCCGATCTCCGCATAGATGTCCACCGCCTCAATCTTCAGCGGAAAATCTTCTGCCTCCAGCTTGGCCAGGTTGATCAGCTGGCGTGACAGCGACGCCGCGCGATCCAGCCCTTGCTGCATGTCGCCGATGATTTCCCGGCGCTCCTGTTGCTCGCTGACCTGGGTCAGCAGATGCAGCTGCGCCAGTACGGCGGCGATCGGCGTGCGCAGCTCGTGCGCGGCGTCGGCCATAAAGCGTTTCTCGCGCTGATTGGCCGCGTCGATGCGCGCCATCAGTTTGTTGACCTCCATCACCACCGGCCGGATTTCCTGATACTGCTCGCTGACGTTGAGCGGCGACAGGTTGCCCGGCTGACGATCGGAAATGGTGCGGGCGATCTGGCGCAGTGGCCGCAGGCTGAAGTAGGCGGTAAACAGCAAGGTAATGATGATCGCCGCCAGAATGCCCAACAGCGGTACGGCGGTGCTTTCCGCCGGATTGCCGAATATCGTGGTGCGATCGTTGAAAGACTCGCCGACGATCACCCGGTACTGGCGCTTTTCGCTCCAGCTGCCGGCAAGGTGCCAGTTGGCGCCGGCGTAATTGACGGATCCGGACAGCACCGCAGGCGGCAGGCGCAGCGGTTCTTCCTGCGTTTGTGAGCAGTAAAGCACCCGGTTATCCCGATCGTAAACCACGAACAGCGGATGATAGTCGAATTGATCCTGCATGCCATTATTGATGGAATCAATGTACATGCTTTCGATGGTTTTGATGATGCCGCGGTAATCAATATTATCGGTGCCGGTTTCATCGAGAATATTGGCGATGCCTGCGGCGACGATGCGTTGCTGGTTATCGAAATATTTCTCCATGTCGGGGTAATACCAGTACTTCACCCAGGCGACGAGGATCCCCCATAATAATAAAATGGCCAGGACCTGGAAAATAATGGTGCGCATAAAGAAGGATTTGAAACCGATCATCCCGCTACTCTTTCTTCAGCAAATAGCCAATGCCGCGTACTGTAATGATTCTTTCTTTACCAATCTTGCGGCGTAAATTATGCATGTGTACTTCCAGCGAGTTGCTTTCCACGCTATCGCCGTGGCCGAACAGCCGCTGTTCCAACACCGCTTTGCGCACCACGGTGCCGGCGCAGCGCATCAGTTCGTGCAGCAGGTGATACTCTTTTTTCGACAGCATCAGCAGTTCGTTATCCAGCATGACCTGATGGTTGACCGGATCGAGATACAGCGCGCCGAGGCTCCAGGTTTGAGACGCGAAGCCCGCCATGCGCCGGTTGACTGCCTTGACGCGCGAGATGAGTTCGGGCAGCGCGAAAGGTTTGGCCAGAAAGTCGTCCGCGCCGGAGTCGAGGCTGTTCACCAGGCTCTCGATGCGATCGCGGGCGGTCAGGATGATGATCGGGATATTCTGTCCGGCGGCGCGCCAGGCGATCAGCTTCTGCAAACCGTCGCCGTCCGGCAGCGTGAGATCCAACAGCATCAAATCGAACCCGCCGGGTGAAAGTTTATTTTCCGCGTCGGTGAGCAGGCGCACCCAGCACAAATTAAAGCCGGCCAGCTCCAATGCTCGGCACAGCGCCTTGCCTAATTGCAGGTCGTCTTCCACCAACAGTATGTTCACGTTATTTCCGCTGAGAGCCTTGAGTCGCGATTATCTAACTATAACGCTGGCGGGAAGACAACGAGGAAAACCGCTCTGCCTGCGCGTTCTTAAGCAAACCTTAATCTGGCTTTAATCTCGCGTTAAGGGAGCGGGGGGGAATTTCAGTTATTTTGCTGCCATTCGAAATCATGGCTGAGGGAGCGAAACATGCAGACTGAAGGTTTCCCGAACGCGGGCGCCTCGCGGCGGCTGATGTATTCAGGCGTGGCGATACTGCTCGTTCTGTTGATGCTGTCTTTTCGCGGTGATGCGCAGAGCCATAGCCACGGCGGCCATCATGCTTCCGCTTTGCAGCGGGTGCATCAGGCGGCGGCGACGGACGCTTACGGCTGCGCCAAGTCGCGCATTAAAAAGCAGCTGCGCCGCCTGGCTCAGCTTTGAAGCGTTTTTTAGGGCGCCGCTCTATACTCTGACGGGCAAACGGAAGGCCTGTGCGCAGGCCGTTGTCGACATCGCCAACCAGAGAAAAAATACGATGATGAAAGTGGCATTGGTGACCGGCGCAAGCCGGGGAATTGGCCGCGCGACCGCTTTGCTGCTGGCCCGGCAGGGCTATGCGGTGGGCGTGAATTACCTGCGCGACGAAAGCGCGGCGCGGCAGGTGGTGGCGGAGATTGAGGCGCAGGGCATCCGCGTCAACGGCGTGCGGCCTGGGCTTATCTATACCGAGATACACGCCAGCGGCGGCGAACCCGGCCGGGTGGATCGCGTGAAGAGCAGTTTGCCGATGCAGCGCGGCGGCCAGCCGCAGGAAGTGGCGGAGGCGATCGCCTGGCTGCTGTCTGACGCCGCGTCTTACGTGACCGGCACCTTTATCGAGACCGCAGGCGGGCGTTGAACGCATCCGGAGAATTTTGACATCCCTCCGGAGGCGATGTATTTTGATTAAATAATAATCAAAATGTAGTTACAAAAATGTATGTTTATTTTGAATGGAATCAGGATAAAAATCACAGTAACCAGCGCAAACACCGTGTCAGTTTTGAGATTGCGCAACGGGTTTTTCTGGATCCCAACCATTTGGCTGTGCTGGAAAGGATCGAGGGTGGAGAAGAACGTTGGCAAACGATCGGTATGGTTGGCTCTTGTTTGCTGTTGCTGGTGGCACATACGACGATCGAAACGGATGTCGAAGGCGATACAGTAGAGATCGTGCGTATCATTTCAGCACGCAAGGCCGATGCCAAAGAGAGGGGAAGATATGAAGCGCAAAAATTCCGCCAAAAATCTGGCCCATAGCGTACTCCCGCCGTTGACGGAGGAGCAGAAAGCGCAAATTGCTTCACTGAGTGCGTTGCCGGACGAGGACATCAATTATGCCGATGCGCCGGCGCTGGGGGAAGAAGCGTGGCAGACTGCGGTTCAGGGGCGTTTTTATAAGCCGATGAAAGTATCAAAAACCATCCGAATCGATGCGGATGTGTTGGCCTGGCTTCAGCGACCAGGCAAAGGCTATCAGAAACGCCTGAACGCCGTGTTGCGTGAGGCGATGTTGAAAGAGCATGAGCACGAGGAATAATTTGTGCCAGGCGGCTAACGATCCGGTGAGATTCTCACCGGATTTTTTTGCTTTTTTTTCAGGTAATGCGTTATCAACGCCGGCTGTCTTCTTGCGGCGCTCGGTCAAAACCACACAAACGGTCATTAACGGTCATGCCGCGGAACGTGGAATTGTGACCGTTTATCGTTTCTCTCCTGTCTGTCTCAGGCGTACGCGCATCATAACTGTCTGTTACTCCACACTTTCGTAATTATTCATTTCATTTCCTTCCCGATTTTTTTGACAACTATCACAGCGCGATCGTTGACCGATCGCGGGGCGATGCGCTTTGCGTCTGCGCGCAAAACGCGGCGCGGCAAATCGATATCGTAATCATCGTCGTGGAGGAGAAAAGAAACATGCTGCCTGTAGAACGTCATCGCTTTATTACCGAAGTCTTGAGCCAGCGCGGCCGCGTGATGGTGCAGGAGGTGGCGCAGCTGTGCCATATCTCTATCGAGACGGCGCGGCGTGATCTGGCCCTGCTGGAACGGCGCGGCCTGCTGCTGCGCAGCCACGGCGGCGCGGTCTTCGTCGAGCCGCCGGCGGTGGAAAAAACCTATGTGCCCGCCGAGATAGATCAGGGAGAGTCCTTCCGCCAGCGCAGCAATGAGTCGCCGGAGCAGAAGACGCGCATCGCCAAACGCGCGCTGGAGTTTATCGCGCCGGGGGATTGCCTGCTGCTGGACAGCAGCTCCACCAGCTGGTTTTTGGCGCGCCAGCTGCCGGATATCTCGCTGGTGGTGCTGACCAACTCGCTGCACATCATCCAGACGCTGGCCTGCAAGGCCAACGTGCGCACCATCGGGCTGGGGGGCGAGTATTCCGCCAAGTACGAGGATTTTATCGGCGTGCTGGCGGAGCAGATGCTGAAAGAGTTCGTGATCAACAAGCTGTTTTTCTCCTGCCACGGCATCTGCCAGGACGGCGGCATCCGCGAGAGCAATGAGCACCATGCGCGGCTGAAGCAACAGATGCTGCTGGCCTCGGAGCGCAAGTTCCTGCTGGTGGACAGCAACAAGTTCGGCCGCCGCTCGTTCGCCCGCATTTGCCATTACCGGGAAATAGATACGCTGATCACCGACAGGCTTGGCGATGACGAGTTTCGTCAGGAATTGGCCTGGAACAACGTCGATGTGATTGAAGTTTCACCCGCCGCGAAAAGGGCGGCGCGATAACAACAACGAAAACCTTTTATTACAGCCAACACTTGTGGAGAGAGAACAATGAAAAAATCCGTACTGGTCGGTCTGTTTGCCTCGCTGCTGCTGTCGGTCTCCGCGCAGGCGGCGGACAAGCTGAAAATGGGCGTGGTGGTGAAAATCGGCGGCATTCCCTGGTTCAACGCCATGGAGGCCGGTATCAAAAGCGAGAGCGCCAAACGCGGCATCGACGCCTGGATGGTCGGGCCGACGGCGGCGGATCCGGCGCTGCAGGTGCGCGCCATCGAGGATCTGATCGCGCAGAAGGTGGACATCATCGGCGTGGTGCCGAACGACGCCCGGGTGCTGGAACCGGTGCTCAAGCGCGCGCAGGAGGCGGGCATCAAGGTGATCGTGCACGAGTCCCCCGGTCAGAAGTACGCCGACTGGGATTTTGAGCTGGTGGACGCCTCGCAGCATGGGGTCAACCACATGAAAGCGTTGGCCGCCTGCATGAAAGAGCAGGGCAAGTACGCGGTATACGTCGGCAGCCTGACGGTGCCGCTGCACATCACCTGGTCGGACTCGGCGATCAATTACCAGAAGCAGCACTACCCGAACATGCAGCTGGTGGGCGACAAGTTCGGCGTGGGGGAGTCGCTGGATGACAGCGTGCGCACCACCAACGATCTGATGGCCAAATATCCCGATTTGAAAGGCGTGCTGGCGTTCGGTTCGCAGGGGCCGATCGGCGCCGGGCGCGCGGTGCTCAACCGCGGCAAAAGCAACGATATCTGCGTCATCGGGCCGTTCAGCCCGGGCCAGGGTGCTTCGCTGGTCAATCGCGGCGCCATCAAGGGCGGTTACATCTGGAACCCGATGGTGGCGGGCGAAGTGTTCGTGCGCATCGCCGACATGATGCACAAGGGCGAAAAAATCACCGATGGCATGACCATCGAAGGCATGGGCAAGGTGCAGGTGGATGCGCAGCAGCACACCATTCTTGGCAACGCCACCGAAAGCCTGGATAAGCAAAACCTGCCGAAGCTGGTGAAGATGGGGCTGTAATCATGGCGATTTCCGGCAATACGGCAACGCGGGGCGCGCCGCTTATCGAACTGCAACAGCTGTCGATGACCTTCGGCGGGCAGCGCGCGCTGAACGATATCTCATTGGCGCTGATGCCGGGGGAGGTGCACTGCCTGGCCGGCACCAACGGCTGCGGCAAGAGCACGTTGATCAAGGCGATCGCCGGCGTGTATCAACCGGATGACGGCAGCCGCATTACCCTCGATGGGCAAACCTTCGGCCGGCTGTCGCCGGATCAGGCGCGCGCCTTCGGCATTCAGGTGATCTATCAGGATCTGTCGCTGTTTCCCAACCTGACGGTGGCGGAAAACATCGCCTTTGAGCACAACCTGCGCGGGCTGTTGGGATGGCACCGCCCGGCGAGGCTGCGGCGCACCGCCGAACGCCTGCTGCAGGAGCTGAATTTCAATCTCGATCTCGACAAACCGGTGGCGGAACTGCCGATCGCCCAGCGCCAGCAGGTGGCGATCTGCCGCGCGCTGGTGGCGCAGGCACGGCTGGTGATCATGGATGAACCGACCGCCTCGCTGACCCGCACCGAGGTCAATCAGCTGCTGCGCACGGTGGATTATTTGAAAGCGCAGGGCATCTGCGTGGTGTTCGTCAGCCACCGGCTGGACGAGGTGCTGGAGATCTCGGATCGCGTCACGGTGATCCGCGACGGCAACAAGATCGGCACCTGGCCGGCGGCGGAGATCACCGGCGATCGCCTGACCGAATTGATGACCGGCCTGACGCTGGACTATCGCCTGAAGTCACCGAGCATGAATAAGGATCGGGTGATGCTGGAGGCGGATCGTCTC
Organism: Serratia sp. X10; assembly: GCF_017811775.1. NCBI lineage: Bacteria > Pseudomonadati > Pseudomonadota > Gammaproteobacteria > Enterobacterales > Yersiniaceae > Serratia > Serratia sp. X10. The sequence goes on from NZ_JAEIOH010000009.1 coordinate 50,769, forward strand.
AGCCGCGCCGGGCAGTATCACGATGTCAGCTTCTGCCTGCATCAGGGCGAGGTGCTCGGGCTGTGCGGACTGCTCGGCTCGGGGCGCACCGAGCTGGCGCTGAGCCTGTTCGGCATGACCCGGCCGGACAGCGGCAAGCTTTACCTCGACAGCAAACCGGTGCGCTTTCGCGGCCATGAGGACGCGATCAAGGCCGGCATCGGTTATGTCTCGGAGGATCGCCTGACGCTGGGGCTGGTGCAGCAACAGTCGGTGGCGGACAACGCGGTGCTGACCATTCTCGATAAGCTGCGCGGGCGTTTTCGCCTGATCGACGATTACCGTAAGAATCGCATCGTCGCGGAGTGGATCGCCAAACTCGGCGTGCGGGTGGCGGATCCGGATCAGGCGGTTTCGACGCTCTCCGGCGGCAATCAGCAAAAGATCGTGCTGGCCAAGTGGGTGCTGACCCAACCGCGGATCCTGATCCTCGACTCGCCGACCGTCGGTGTCGACGTCGGCGCCAAGGCCAGCATCTACCAATTGATCCATCTGCTGGCGCAGGAGGGGATCGCGATTCTGCTGATCTCCGACGAGGTGCCCGAAGTGTATTACAACTGCGATCGGGTGCTGCACTTCAGCGGCGGCAGCGTGATCGGCGAGTACCTGCCGGGGCAGGTGAGCCAGCTGCAGCTGGCGGAGGCGGTTAATGCGTAGATTCAGTCTGAAACCGCGCGGCAACGAAGGCTACCTGGCCTGGGTGCTGCTGCTGACGGTCATCGTCTTTTCGCTACTCAGCGATCAGTTTTTGACGGTGCAAAACCTGCTCGATCTCAGCGAAAGCTACGCGGTGAGCGGCATATTCGCCCTCGGCCTGTTCGTGGTGCTGGTGACCGGCGGCATCGACATTTCCTTCGCCGCAGTCGCCTCGGTGGTGCAGTACCTGATCGCCACGCTGGCGACGCATTACGGCCTGGCCAGCCCGGCGGGCAGCATTTTGCTGGCGTTGGCGATCGGCGCTGCGCTCGGCATGGTCAACGCGCTGTTGATCTACTGCCTGCGCATCGTCTCGATCATCGTCACCATCAGCATGCAGGCGTTGTTGTTCGGCATGCTGATGTGGCTGACCAACGGCCGCAGCCTGTACGCATTGCCGGACTGGTGGACGCTGCCGCGCAGCGTGTTGCCGTTCCAACTGGGTGAGCAGAGCTATCAGCTCGGTTTGCCGACGCTGGTGATGCTGGCGGTGGCGCTGCTGACCTGGCTGCTGCTGAACAAAACGCACCTCGGGCGCCAGCTGTTTGCCGTGGGCGGGGATGCGGAATCGGCGCGGCGCATCGGCATTCGCGTCGGCCTGCTGCATCTGTTCGCCTATGGCTATCTGGGCGCGATGGCGGCGATCGGCGGCCTGGTGCAGGTGTATCGCATGGGGGAAGTGGTGCCCAACGCGCTGGTGGGCGGCGAGCTCGACGTGCTGGCGGCGGCGGTGCTGGGCGGCGCCAGCCTGAACGGCGGCAAGGGCAGCGTGGTCGGCACGCTGATGGGCGTGTTCCTGATCGGCGTGCTGAAAAACGGCCTCAACCTGATCGGCGTGTCCAGCTACTTCATGAACGTGGTGATCGGTCTGGTGATCGTCGCGGCGATCACCGTCACTCACTACAAGAAACGCAAAGAAACCGACGTCGGTTTCGCCTGAGGAGCGCTTGATGGGCAACAACCTGAAATTTCGTCCGGACGGGGCCGCCGTCGGTTTGCTGGCCTTGCTGCTGGCGGTGGTGCTCGCCTTCAGCTTGCTGATGCCGGGGCGCTTCTTCAGCGGCGCCACTTTCACCAGCGTGGCCTTCCAGCTGCCGGAACTGGGTCTGCTGACGCTGGCGATGTTCATCCCGATCCTCAGCGGCGGCCTGAACCTGTGCATTATCGCCAGCGCCAACCTGACCAGCCTGCTGATGGCCTGGCTGTTCATCAGCTACCTGCCGGCGGACGCCGGGCTGGGCTTGCAGGCGCTGTGGCTGGCGTTGGCGCTGGCGGCGGCGATGCTGCTGGCCGGGCTTATCGGCGCGGCGACCGGCGCACTGGTGGCCTACGTCGGCGCGCACCCGATTCTGGTGACGCTGGCTACCATGACCACGGTCAACGGCATCGGCATCTACCTGACGCGCGGCGCCGCCCTGAGCGGCATGCCGGAGATCGTGCGCTTTATCGGCGCCGAGAGCGTGCTGGGCGTGCCGGTGCCACTGTGGATCTTCCTGACGGTCGCCGCGCTGCTGGCGCTGTTCCTGCAGAAAACCCGGCTCGGCAAATGCATCTACATGAGCGGCAGCAACATCAACGCCACCCATTTCAGCGGCGTGAATACCCATCGGGTGCTGATCGCCATTTACACCCTCTCCAGCCTGCTGTGCGTCATTGCCGGGCTGGTGATGATGGCGCGCTTCAACTCGGCGCGCATGGGTTACGGCGACTCTTACCTGCTGCTGACGGTGCTGGCGATCATTCTGGGCGGCACCGATCCGTTCGGCGGTTTTGGCCGGGTCAGCGGCGTGGTGCTGGCGCTGATCGTGCTGCAGGTGATCGCGACCGGTTTGAACCTGATGAACGTCAGCCCGCATTTCAGTCTGGCGATGTGGGGCGCCGTGCTGATCGCGGTGCTGGCGCTGAAGTTTTTCCGGCATCGCTATCGGCAGCGGCGGGCGATGCGCCGCAGCGCGGCCCAGGCCAGAACCGCGGCGGGCCACTGATCCTTTTCCCTTTTGCGCAGGATAACGCTAATGAAATACCAGATTTCGCCTTCACTGATGTGCATGAACCTGATGGATATCCGCCAACAGTTGGCGGTGCTGAACCGCCGCGCCGATATGCTGCATATCGACATCATGGACGGGCACTACGTTAAAAACATCACGCTGTCGCCGTTCTTTATCGAACAGATCCGCCCGCACACCTCGTTGTTGCTGGATGTGCATCTGATGGTGGAGAACCCGACCGACTTTATCGAGCCGATCGCCCGCGCAGGCGCGGACTTTATCTGCCCGCACGCTGAAACCATCAACCGCGACGCGTTTCGGGTGATCAATCAAATCCGCGCGCTGGGCAAAAAAGTGGGGGTGGTGCTGAACCCGGCCACGCCGGTGGAGTTTATTCGCCACTACCTTCACCTGCTGGACAAGGTCACCGTCATGACCGTCGATCCGGGCTATGCCGGGCAGCCGTTCATTCCCGAAATGCTGGAAAAGATCCGCCAATTGCGCGACCTGAAAAGCCAACAAAATTTGCGCTATCTGATCGAGATCGACGGATCCTGCAACCAGCGCACTTACCGCGATCTGATGGGCGCCGGTGCAGAAGTGTTGATCGTCGGCAGCTCCGGGCTGTTCAATCTTGATCCGGATCTGGAGACGGCATGGGAAAAAATGCTGGATCAGATGCGGCAGGCGGCCTGAGGCGGGGGACATGATGCGGTATTTTCTTGGCGTTGACGTCGGCGGCACCAATACCCGCCTGCTGTTGATGGATGATGAAGGTGAATTCAGCGGTTACCGCAAGATAGCGACCGCCGACTGGGCGCGGCAGGCCGATCCGCTGGCGGCGTTAGGCCGGCTGATCGCCGGGCATTGCCAAGATCGTCAGGTGGCGCAGGTGATGCTGGGGCTGCCGGGGATCCTCAGCCGCGATCGCTCGCGGGTGCTGTCGCTGCCGTTTATCCCGGCGCTGGACGCTCAGCCGGTGGCGGCGCTGTTGGCCGATTTGCTGGCGCTGCCGGTGCGAATGGACAAGGACGTCAATCATCTGCTGTGGTGGGATCTGCAGCAGCTGCCGGCGTTGCCGCAGGTGGCGGTCGGGCTGTATCTGGGCACCGGCATGGGCAACAGCCTGTGGCTGAACGGCGATTTTTACCACGGCGCGCACGGCGCCGCCGGCGAGCTGGGGCACATTCCCTGGCCGGGCCATCAGGGCGAATGCCCGTGCGGTAAACGGGGCTGCGTCGAGAGTTTGACCTCCGGTCACTGGCTAACCGGCTGGGCGCGCGCCAACGCGGCGCAAACGCCGTTTGACCGGCTGTTCGAACGCCACGGCGAGCATCCGGATCTGCAGCGCTTCGTCGAGCGATTGGCGCAGACCATCGCCGTCGAAATGAACGTGATCGACCCCCAGTGCCTGATCCTGGGCGGCGGCGTGATCGCCATGCGCGGTTTTCCGTTGGTGCGGTTGGAGCAGGAGATCCGCCGTCATCTGCGCGCGCCGCAGCCGGCGCAGGGGCTGACGATCTCCGTCAGCCGCCTCGGCGATGAAACCGGCAGCAAAGGCGCCTGTCTGGCCGCCCGGCGCCACCTCCAATTGAGCAGGGAGTACCCGCAATGAAAGGCAAAGTCTGCGTGTTCGGTTCGTTCAACCTGGATATCGTCGCCGGTATGGCGCGCTTTCCGCAGCCCGGCGAATCACTGATCGCCCGCAACAGCATGATGGGGGCGGGCGGCAAGGGCGCCAACCAGGCGACCGCCGCGCTGCGCGCCGGGGCGCGGGTGCATTATATCGGCAAGGTGGGGCGCGACGACTTCGGCACCTTCGCCCGGCGCCACCTCGCCGCCGCCGGTTTCGATGCGGTGACGCTGTTCTCTACCGGCGATTGCCCCACCGGCAATGCGCTTATCTACGTTGCCGGCGAGGATGCGGAAAACATGATCGCCGTCGATCCCGGCGCCAATCTGACGGTCAGCGAAGACGAGGTGCGTCAGTGCCGGCCGGCGATCGCCGCGGCGGATATTCTGCTGACTCAATTGGAGAACAATCTGCCGGCGATCGAGCAGGTGATCGCCATTGCCCGCGAAGCGCAAACGTTCATCATACTCAACCCGGCGCCGTTTCAGCCGGTGCCGGACAGCCTGTTGGCGCAGGTCGATCTGCTGACGCCCAACGCCACCGAGTGCACGTTGCTGACCGGCGTGCCGGTGCGCGATGTGGCTTCGGCGCGTCAGGCGGCGCAGGTGTTGCACGCCAAGGGCATTCGTTTGCTGATTGTGACGTTGGGCACGCAGGGGGCGTTGTTCTCGGACGGGGAAAACAGCGAGCTGATCCCGGCGTTTCCGGCACAGCCGAAAGACACCACCGGCGCGGGCGATGCGTTTAACGGCGCCTTGGCGGCGCAGCTGGCGAATCAGGTGCCGTTAGCCGAGGCGGTGCGTTTTGCCGCCGCCTATGCGGCGGTCTGCGTGGAGCGCGCCGGTGCGGCGGTGTCGATGCCGAGCTATGACGAGGCGCTGGCGCGCCAACGGGCGTTTGCTTGACGATGACGGGCTGCGGCGCGGAGGCGGCAGCCCGGTTCCCTTATTTCAACCAGCCTTTGCGCTGCGCATCCCGCAGATGTTGCTCCAGGTGGCGCCACAGCTCGGGATGCACGTCGGCGATCGCCGCATTGCGCGACAGTACCTGCTCCAGGCTGATGCCGTTTTCCACCCAGCTCTGGCCTTCGTTGTGCAGGTTCATCAGCATCGGCATGGTGCGATCCAGCAGCAAGGCGAAGCGGGCATCGGCGCTTTCGCCCTCTTCATACTCCTGCCATAAAGCGGTGAAATACTCGCGCTGTGTCTGCGGCAGCATGCCGAACAGACGGCGCGCCGCCGCCACTTCCTGATCGTGGATCGCCGCGCGGGCGGCCAGATCGTAGACCAGCACGTCACCGGCGTCGATTTCCACGATGTCATGCAGCAGCGCCATCTGGATCACGCGCTGAATGTCTACGTCATCACCGGCGTACGGGGCCAGGCTCATGGCGGCGATGGCGAAGTGCCAACTGTGTTCGGCGGAGTTTTCCTGGCGCTGGGTGCCCAGCACTTTGGTGCGGCGTTGCACGCCTTTCAACTTATCGATTTCCATCAGGAACTGGATGGCCTGGGTCATTGAACCGAAATCTAACGCGGGTACAGCGGATGACATGGTGTAAACCTCAAGGTGGGTGGGTTGAAGCCTGAGGATTGTAGACCACCGGGCAGGGGATTTCGATGGTTACACGCGTTCACATTTTTATTTTAGCGTACACGTGTACACTGGAATTATTCTCAGTTAAGCTGCTTTGCGTTAATTTCGAACAAAGCAGGGCATTTTGAGGGGTTGCGCGTTATGGGGAAAACGGACGTAGTGAAAGCCGGGACCAATAAGATTGTCGCCGCGGCTTATCCGTGGGCGGAAGAGATCGCCAACAGCATCAGCCACGGCATCGGGCTGGTGTTCGGCATCGTCGGTCTGGTGTTGCTGTTGGTGCAGGCGGTGAATACCGGCGCCGATGCGACGGCCATCACCAGTTACAGCCTATACGGCGGCAGCATGATCCTGCTGTTTCTCGCTTCCACGCTGTACCATGCGATTCCGCATCAGAAGGCCAAGCATTGGCTGAAAAAGTTCGATCACTGCGCCATTTATCTCCTGATTGCCGGCACTTACACGCCGTTTTTGCTGGTGGGGCTGGATTCGCCGCTGGCGAAGGGATTGATGGCGGTAATCTGGGGGTTGGCGCTGCTCGGCGTGCTGTTCAAACTGGCCTTCGCCCACCGTTTTGAAGCCCTGTCGTTGGTGACCTACCTGACGATGGGCTGGCTGTCGCTGATCGTGATTTATCAGTTGGTCACGCGGCTGGAGGCCGGCGGCGTCACGCTGCTGGCGATCGGCGGGGTGGTCTATACCCTGGGCGTGATTTTCTACGCTTCCAAGCGCATTCGCTTTGGCCACGCCATCTGGCACGGTTTCGTGCTCGGCGGCAGCGCCTGCCATTTCATGGCGATCTACCTGTACGTCTAAGCCTTGCCGCTACGTCTGAATGCGTATTGAACTGGCGCCTCTTTTGTTTTAAAAAAGAGGCGCTTGCTTCTTTCGGGTATCCAGCAAGCCCGTTCCTTCATTTCTGAGCCCGCATACCGTTTCTTTAACCTCTGTTCAGGACTCACCAAGATGATCGTTCGCTTATCCAAAGCGCTGCTGGTCTGCGCTATCGCTTTGTTCGCTTCACTGGTCGCCTTCGGCAACATCACCGACTACGGCTCCAACTTCGCCTTTGTGCGCCATGTCTTTATGATGGACACAATTTTCCCCGACGCCACCATCGGCTATCGCTCGATACAGACGCCGTGGCTGCATCACGCCGGTTATATTTTCATCATTGCGCTGGAAAGCCTGACCGCGCTGCTGTGCTGGATCGGCGGCCTGCGACTGTTGGGCGGCCTGAAACTGCCCGCCAGGGCCTTTAACGGTCGCAAAACGCTGGCGGTGATCGGCCTGACGCTGGGCTTCCTCACCTGGCAGGTCGGTTTCATGTCGATAGGCGGTGAGTGGTTCGGCATGTGGATGTCGAAGCAGTGGAACGGCGTTCCCGATGCCTTTCGTTTCTTCATCACCATCATTTTGGTGCTGATTTATCTGGTGCAGCGCGACGGGGAGCTGGACGAGTAACGAAGATGGCCGCAGGCAGGGCGCCTGCGGCCGACGGATTATTTCTCTTCGGCCAGCGAGTAGGGCAAGGGTTTGATCGCCAGCTGGCTGGCGGCATCGTCGCGCACCCGCAGCTTGCTGTCGGCGTCTAAATCGTTATTCATCACCACCTGCACCCACAGCGTGCCGTCGGCCAATTGGCTCGACGCCAGTACGGTGCCGGTGCGGCGCCAGTTTTCACCCAGCTGCAGCTCCAGATCTTCCGCCGCCTGCGGGGCGCGAGCGGCTTTACCTTCCAGCCAGTAGAGCGCGCGTTTGTTGGCGCCGCGGAATTTGGCGCGCGCCACCATCTCCTGGCCGGTATAGCAGCCCTTGCTGAAGCTGATGCCTTCCAGCGCCTGCAGGTTGGTGGCCTGCGGGATCAGCTGCGCGCTGTTGGCGGCGTCGATAACCGGATAACCGGCTTCGATCTCCAGCGCCAGCCACTGGCTGCTGTCATTCAGTTCCGCCTGATCATGCAGTTTGCCGATCAGCTGTTCGGCCACGGCGGGGCGGGTCACCAGCAGAAAGCGTTCCGCCGGCGCAGCGAAGTGCAGCAGCGTGGTTTCGCCTTCCTGCACCACCGGGTGCTCGGCGCTCGGCAGCGTGGCGAACAGGCCCGCCAGCGCGGCGCGCGCCTGGAAACCGGCGACCCCCAGCAATACTGCGTCATTATCGGCGGCGATGGTGACTTTGGAGAACACCGCATATTTTTTGATTTCAGCCAGTTGGCTGTCCAGCACGCTGCGGCGCTCCAGATAGGCGAAGCCTTCGCCACGGTGGAACAGACGCAGGTTGCTCCACATTTTGCCCTTGGCGTCGCAGTGGGCGCACAGCACGTGTTGATCGGCCGCCAGCGCGTCGATGTCCGCCGTCACCTGGCCCTGGAGATATTTCACCGCGTCCGGCCCGTTCAGCGTCACCAGCGCCCAATCTTCCAGCGAGATCAGCGTCAGGGGCAGATGGGTGGAAGCGGAGGGCTGACGGGGTGGGAATGGAATGTTATGCGCCATAGTAAGTTCCTGCTCAACGTTTAGCTTACCTGAAGGGTATTGAACCCATGGTAAAAGAGGCGGCGGGCTTTGCAAACTGTTATTCGCGCCGCGGCGCCGGGGGGCGCTTTTTTTGGCATTTTGCGCTTTATTGCGTTTTCCGCCACAAAGCGCCTTCCCGGCGTGTATGTCAAATTGTTACTCTATAGGCTTGCGGCCAGGGCACCCTTGCAGACAGATCCCCGGTTGATGGAATTATATTGCGACGGCGTTGCCATACAGTGTGTCATTTGAACCCTGCGCTGGCGCTGCCGCGCTGAAAAGAGGTGAGTCATAACAACATGGATATTAACAACAAAGCACGTATTCACTGGGCTTGCCGTCGTGGCATGCGCGAGCTGGACATCTCCATCATGCCGTTCTTCGAATACGAATACGACAGCCTGAATGACGCGGACAAGGCGCTGTTCATCCGTCTGCTCGAGTGCGACGATCCCGATTTGTTCAACTGGCTGATGAATCATGGCGCGCCGCAGGACAGCGAGCTGCAAAGAATGGTGACCCTGATCCAAACGCGAAATAAAGATCGTGGCCCAGTGGCGATGTGATATCCGCATTTCCTGGCGCACCCAGCTGTTCTCTCTGTTGACCCACGGCGTCCTGATCCTGCTGATCCTGATTTCGCCCTGGCCGGAAGGCTTTGGTCCGCTCTGGCTGGTGTTGCTGACGCTGGTGGTGTTTCAGTGCATTCGCAGCCAGAAGCGCATCGCCGCGGTGCAGGGTGAACTGCGGCTGCTGGCGGACAGGCGTTTCAGCTGGCACGGCCGAGAATGGCGGCTGGTGAAGAAGCCCTGGATGCCGGGCTACGGCCTGCTGCTGACGCTACAGCCTATGGAGGGCAAAAAGCGCCGTCGGCTGTGGCTGGCTTCTGACTGCATGAGCAAAGAGGAGTGGCGCCACCTGCGGCAGCTGTTGCTGTATCCGCCGGCGAGTGACGGCGAACAAGACTGATAGGGGGCGCCGGCGCGAATCATGCCGCCGGCGCTCGGCGTTTGGGGAAGATCGCCCGACGGCGGCTACAGCAGCGGCTCCATTTCCAACAGGATCTGTTCGCACCATTGCTGCAGGCGCTCTTCGCTCAGATCGTATTGGTTGACCTCATCGAGCGCCAGGCCGACGAAGTGTTTGCCGTCGGCGCTCAGCGGTTTGGGGCTGGTGAACTCGAAGCCCTCGGTTGGCCAGAAGCCGATGAACTGCACGCCCAGCGGCGCGATGTGATCGTGCAGCATGCCCAGCGCGTCGAGGAACCACTCGCCGTAACCGAGCTGGTCGCCCATGCCGTACATGGCGACGATCTTGCCTTTCAGATCCAGCGCCGGCAGCTGCGGCCAGATAGCTTCCCAGTCTTCCTGCAGTTCGCCGAAATCCCAGGTCGGGATGCCGAGGATGAGAATGGAATAGTCCTCCATCAGCTTGGGCGAGACGTCTTTCAGGTTGTGCAGGTCGACCAGGTCTTCACCCAGAATCTCACGGATTTTTTCTGCCGCCATCTCGGTGTAGCAGGTGCTGGAGCCGTAAAACAGACCAATCTTCATGTGTAAACCGTTACGTTGCTGTTTAGAGAATTGCAGCGAGTATACCTGATTTGCGTCGGCTTAAGGCATAATGGCGCGGGTGGAAATGCAACGAAGAGAGGACCGCGTGCAACAGCAAGACAATGCGCTGATTGAACAATTCCTGGATGCGCTGTGGCTTGAGCGCAATCTGGCGGAAAATACGCTGGCCTCCTACCGGCTGGATTTGCAGGCCCTGGGCGCCTGGCTTGGCCAGCAAAACACCGACTTGCTGCAGGCGCAGGCCTTGGATCTGCAGGCGTTTCTCGCCGAGCGGGTGGATGGCGGCTACAAGGCCACCAGCTCCGCGCGCTTGCTGAGCGCCATGAGGCGCCTGTTTCAGTATCTGTACCGCGAAAAGCTGCGCGCCGACGATCCCACCGCGCAGCTGGCTTCCCCGAAGCTGCCGCAGCGTTTGCCGAAGGATCTGAGCGAGGCGCAGGTCGATGCGCTGCTGCAGGCGCCCTGCGTCGATCAGCCGCTGGAGCTGCGCGACAAGGCGATGCTCGAGGTGTTGTACGCGACCGGGCTGCGGGTCTCTGAGCTGGTGGGGTTGAACATCAGCGACGTCAGCCTGCGTCAGGGCGTGGTGCGGGTGATCGGCAAGGGCAACAAGGAGCGGCTGGTGCCGCTGGGCGAAGAAGCGGTCTACTGGATCGAAAATTATCTGGAGCACGGTCGCCCGTGGCTGGTCAACGGCCAGACTCTGGATGTGCTGTTCCCAAGCAACCGGTGTCAGCAAATGACCCGACAGACGTTCTGGCATCGCATCAAACACTATGCCATCCTTGCGGGCATCGACAGCGAGCGTCTGTCGCCGCACGTGTTGCGGCACGCGTTCGCCACCCATTTGCTGAACCATGGGGCCGATCTCCGTGTCGTACAGATGTTGTTAGGCCACAGCGATCTCTCGACCACGCAAATTTATACTCATGTAGCGACCGAACGACTGAAACAGCTACATCAACAGCATCACCCGCGCGCCTGAGCGGCGGGTTCGAAAGGATTGGAACAATGAAAAAAGGTTTAATGCTGCTCTCTCTGCTGGTGGCTTCGGTGGCCGGCGCCGCCCATGCCGATGACGCGGCGATCAAAAAAGCGCTCGCCAGCCTGGGCATTCAGCAGGCGGACGTGCAGCCTTCGCCGGTCAACGGCCTGAAAACCGTGCTGACCGACAGTGGCGTGCTGTACGCCTCCGAAGACGGCAAGCACATCCTGCAGGGCCCGCTGTTCGACGTCAGCGGCAAAGAGCCGGTCAACGTGACCAACCAACTGCTGAGCACCAAGATGGAAGCGCTGAAAGATCAGATGATCGTTTACAAAGCGCCGAAAGAGAAACACGTGATCACCGTGTTCACCGACATCACCTGCGGTTACTGTCACAAGCTGCATCAGCAGATGAAAGAGTACAACGATCTGGGCATTACCGTGCGTTACCTGGCGTTCCCGCGCCAGGGGCTGGCTTCCCAGGCTGAAAAAGACATGCAGTCGATCTGGTGCACCGCCGACAAGGCCAAGGCGTTCGACGCCGCCATGAAGGGCGACGCCGTTTCTCCGGCGACCTGCAAAACCGACATCAGCAAGCATTACGAGCTGGGCGTGCAGTTCGGCATTCAGGGCACGCCGGCCATCATCCTGGAAAACGGCATGATGATCCCGGGCTATCAGGGGCCGAAAGAGATGGCCGCCATGCTGGACGCGCATCAGGCCGCCACCAAAGCCGGTGGTTAATCGCCGGTGAGTATCAAAACGCAACTACGCCGCCGCCCGGCGGCGGACGACACGCATCTGCCCGCCAGTTTGCCGCCGCTTCTGCGCCGGCTTTACGCCCTGCGCGGCGTGCAGGCTGAGCAAGAGTTGGAGCGCGGCGTTAAGGGCATGCTGCCCTGGCAACAGCTGGACGGCATCGACGACGCCGTCAGCCTGTTGCAGCAAGCGCTGGCCGACGGTCGCCGCATCATGGTGGTGGGCGATTTCGACGCCGATGGCGCCACCAGCACCGCGCTGACGGTGCTGGCGCTGCGCAGCATGGGCGGCGCAGCCGTCGACTATCTGGTGCCTAACCGTTTCGAAGACGGTTACGGCCTGAGCCCCGAAGTGGTGGAGCAGGCGGCGGCGCGCGGCGCAGAACTCATTGTTACCGTCGATAACGGCATCTCCTCCCACGCCGGCGTCGACGTGGCGCACGCCAAAGGCATGCAGGTGCTGGTGACCGATCACCACCTGCCGGGCGAGACCCTGCCGGCGGCTGAAGCGATCGTTAACCCCAACCTGCGCGGCTGCGCCTTCCCGTCCAAATCGCTGGCGGGGGTAGGCGTGGCGTTCTACCTGATGCTGGCGCTGCGCGCCCGGCTGCGGGACAGCGGCTGGTTCGAGCAGCGCGCGCTGGCGATGCCGAATCTGGCGGAACTGCTGGATCTGGTGGCGCTCGGCACCGTGGCCGACGTGGTGCCGCTGGACGCCAACAACCGCATTCTGGTGTATCAGGGATTAAACCGCATCCGCGCCGGCAAATGCCGACCGGGCATCCGCGCGCTGCTCGAAGTGGCCAACCGCGACGCCCGCCAACTGGCGGCCAACGATCTCGGTTTCGCCCTCGGCCCGCGGCTCAACGCCGCCGGCAGGCTGGACGACATGTCGATCGGCGTGGCGCTGCTGTTGAGCGACGACATCGCGCAGGCGCGCATGCTGGCCAACGATCTCGATGCGCTGAACCAGACGCGACGCGAGATAGAGCAGGGCATGCAGGTGGAAGCCCTGCAGCTGTGCGATCAGCTGGAGCGCACCAGCACCGAGCTGCCTTACGGGCTGGCGATGTATCATCCGGAATGGCATCAGGGCGTGGTGGGCATCCTCGCTTCGCGCATCAAAGAGCGTTTCCACCGTCCGGTGATCGCTTTCGCGCCGGCGGGTGACGGCATCCTGAAAGGCTCCGGGCGTTCGGTGCCCGGCTTGCACATGCGCGACGCGCTGGAGCGGCTGGATATGCTGAACCCCGGGCTGATGATGAAGTTCGGCGGCCACGCGATGGCGGCCGGGCTGTCGCTGGAAGAGGCCAAATTCGACGAGTTCCGCCAGCGTTTCGGCGAGCTGGTGGGCGAATGGCTCGATCCGGCGATGTTGGAAGGGGTGATCTGGTCCGACGGCGAACTGGCGATGCAGGAGCTGTCGTTGACGACGGCGGAGCTGCTGCGCGAGGGCGGCCCGTGGGGCCAGGCGTTCCCGGAACCGACCTTCGACGGCAAGTTCCGCATCCTGCAGCAGCGGTTGGTGGGTGAGAAACACCTGAAGCTGATGGTGGAACCGCTTGGCGGCGGCCCGTTGCTCGACGGCATTGCGTTCAACGTGGACACCACGCTGTGGCCGGACAGCAGCGTGCGCGAAGTGGAACTGGCCTACAAACTCGACTTCAACGAGTTTCGCGGCAACCGCAACGTGCAACTGCTGATCCAGCACCTTTGGCCGCGCTGAGGCGAAATGGGCGTTCGTGTAGCGGTAAGTGACCGGTGTACGAACGTTCCATCAGTTTCGTGGCGGAATAATCAGGCTGGCGACGCCTTTCTGCTCGATAATTTCCAGCATTCTGAGCGCGGAACCCTGGGGTTTCACCGCATTACGTTCCCATTTCTGTACGCTGGTGGTCGACATATTGACCACGGCCGCCAGATCGGCCTGACTTAAGCCAAGCCGTTTGCGTAGCATTTTGATGCGTGCGCCGTCCATTTGCTCACGCTGTTCATGCTGGGCATTTTGCTCTTGCGCCTGAACGCGCGCATCGATGCTGCGCATGGTGTCGTCTGACACTGCGCCAATTTCATTGAATCGTTGCGCCATTTTTTGCAGTCTGAGTAGGCGATTATCAGTCATCGCATTTCACCTCTCGCAGGTAACCGCTATCGATGGCTCGTTTGATAATTTCTGGCGGCATGGCAAGAAAGTCTTTAGCGAGCTCGCGATAGGTTGCTAATTCATCATCGTTAATTTCTTTTGCACCGTTCTGTTTTACGGTGTTTTTTAGCCATCCATCAACAAAATACTGATGGCGTCCGTGTTTAAATGCCACGATGGATCGGGCGCCGCCCCGTTTACCCCGATTGAGCGGGAGGCGTTTCTTGTAGACGCCGCCCCCCAGATCGCCGTCATGGTTGCCATGTTCGAGTTCGTGAGCTGCCGTGCAAATTTTTTGATCGACGATGCGATTTTTCTTCATAAATTTGTCGAAATCATCCGTAACGAAAATGTCCATGTTGGCACCGCCTATCCCTGTTGAGTCATCGTCGTGACTATAGTCTTAATGACTAAGCTGCTCAATACTTGAACAGCTTAGTGGCTTGGTTGGCGCCGACAAGAAAACACGGACGAAACGCCAGCTCTCCCCGCTACACGCTTTGGCGCCCGATCGCCACAAAAACTGACCAACTCGCTATAAACTGCCGCCCGGATCCGTTAGAATTAGCGGTTCCAATGGCATTCCGCCATCGACGACATCAACGTAAAAGAACGCAAAACCATGTTTGAAATTAACCCGGTAAAAAACCGAATTCAGGACCTGTCCGAGCGGACTGCGGTTCTTAGGGGGTATCTTTGACTATGATGCCAAGAAGGAACGCCTAGAAGAAGTCAACGCCGAGCTGGAGCAGCCGGACGTTTGGAACGAACCGGAGCGCGCACAGGCGCTCGGCAAAGAGCGCGCCGCGCTGGAAGCCATCGTTGAAACCATCGATCACCTGCAGCAGGGCAGCGAAGACGTCAGCGGTCTGCTGGAGCTGGCGGTGGAAGCCGACGATGAAGAGACCTTCAACGAAGCGGTCGCCGAACTCGATCAACTGATCGCCAAGCTCGAGCAGCTGGAATTCCGCCGCATGTTCTCCGGCGAATACGACAGCGCCGACTGCTATCTGGACATTCAGGCCGGCTCCGGCGGCACCGAAGCGCAAGACTGGGCCAGCATGCTGCTGCGCATGTACCTGCGCTGGGCCGAAGCCAAGGGCTTCAAGACCGAAGTGATCGAAGAGTCCGACGGCGACGTTGCGGGCCTGAAATCGGCCACCATCAAGATCATCGGCGACTACGCGTTCGGCTGGTTGCGCACTGAAACCGGCGTTCACCGCCTGGTGCGCAAGAGCCCGTTCGACTCCGGCGGCCGTCGCCACACCTCGTTCAGCTCGGTGTTCATCTACCCGGAAGTGGACGACGATATCGACATCGATATCAACCCGGCGGATCTGCGCATCGACGTGTACCGCGCCTCCGGTGCGGGCGGTCAGCACGTCAACAAAACCGAATCCGCCGTACGTATTACTCACCTGCCAACCAACATCGTGGTGCAGTGCCAGAACGATCGTTCTCAGCATAAGAACAAGGATCAAGCGTTTAAACAGCTGCGAGCCAAGCTGTACGAGTTTGAGATGCAAAAGAAAAATGCTGATAAACAGGCGATGGAAGACAACAAGTCCGACATCGGCTGGGGCAGCCAAATCCGTTCTTACGTGCTGGATGACTCCCGCATCAAGGATTTGCGCACCAACGTCGAAACGCGTAACACGCAGGCCGTACTGGATGGCGACCTGGATAAATTCATTGAGGCAAGTTTGAAAGCCGGGTTATGAGGAATAGAAATGTCTGAACAACAAGTACAGGGCGCCGATCAGGCGCTGGATCTCAATAACGAGCTGCAGTCCCGCCGCGAGAAACTGGCCGGCCTGCGTGAGAACGGCATTGCGTTCCCGAACGACTTCCGTCGCGACTCCACCTCCGACAAACTGCACGCCGCGTACGGCGATAAAGACAACGAAGAGCTGGAAGCGCTGGGCGTAGAAGTGACCGTCGCCGGCCGCATGATGACCCGCCGCATTATGGGCAAGGCATCCTTCGTTACGCTGCAGGACGTGGGCGGCCGCATTCAGCTGTACGTCGCGCGCGACGATCTGGCTGAAGGCGTGTACAACGAGCAGTTCAAGAAGTGGGACCTGGGCGATATCCTCGGCGCGCGCGGCAAGCTGTTCAAAACCAAGACCGGCGAACTGTCGATCCACTGCACCGAACTGCGTCTGCTGACCAAAGCGCTGCGTCCGCTGCCGGACAAATTCCACGGCCTGGCGGATCAGGAAACCCGTTACCGCCAGCGTTACCTGGATCTGATCGCCAACGAAGAATCGCGCAACACCTTCAAGGTGCGTTCTCAGGTGATGTCGGCTATCCGTAACTTCATGGTGGAACGCGGCTTCATGGAAGTCGAAACCCCGATGATGCAGGTGATCCCGGGCGGCGCGTCGGCGCGTCCGTTCATCACCCACCACAATGCGCTGGATATCGACATGTACCTGCGCATCGCGCCGGAACTGTATCTGAAGCGTCTGGTGGTCGGCGGCTTCGAGCGCGTGTTCGAAATCAACCGCAACTTCCGCAACGAAGGCGTTTCTCCGCGTCATAATCCAGAGTTCACCATGATGGAACTCTACATGGCTTACGCGGATTACAAAGACCTGATCGAGCTGACCGAGACGCTGTTCCGCACCCTGACCGAGAAAGTGCTGGGTACCTCTCAGGTGCAGTACGGCGACGAAGTGTTCGACTTCGGCAAGCCGTTCGAGAAGCTGACCATGACCGAGGCGATCAAGAAATACCGTCCGGAAACCGATCTGGCTGACCTGGCCGACATGGGCAAAGCGGTGGCCATCGCGGAATCCATCGGCATCAAGGTTGAGAAGAGCTGGGGCCTGGGCCGCGTCGTGACCGAGATCTTCGAAGAAGTGGCGGAAAGCCATCTGATTCAGCCGACCTTCATCACCGAGTACCCGGCTGAAGTGTCGCCGCTGGCGCGCCGCAACGACGTGAACCCGGAAATCACCGACCGCTTCGAGTTCTTCATCGGCGGCCGTGAAATCGGCAACGGCTTCTCCGAGCTGAACGACGCCGAAGACCAGGCGCAGCGCTTCGCCGATCAGGTGAACGCCAAAGACGCCGGCGACGACGAAGCGATGTTCTACGACGAAGACTACGTCACCGCGCTGGAGCACGGCCTGCCGCCAACCGCCGGTCTGGGCATCGGCATCGACCGCATGGTGATGCTGTTCACCAACAGCCACACCATCCGCGACGTGATTCTGTTCCCGGCGATGCGCCCGCAGAAATAATCGCGTTTAGCGTGCAACAACCGGTGCGGGCAACTGCGCCGGTTTTTTTTCGTCTGCAGGACTTAACCGCTTAAAACATCGACAGTTACGCGCCATCTCCGCTTGCCCGCCGCCGATAACCGGTTATAATGCCTGTCGCACATCGATGCGGGTGTAGTTCAATGGTAGAACGGCAGCTTCCCAAGCTGCATACGAGGGTTCGATTCCCTTCACCCGCTCCAGTACCCTCCTCGTGAAAGCATCCTGATTCTCCAAAACGTTACCCCAACCCAATCCTTTGCACATGTAAGCATTATTTCTGGTCGCCCTCCATCCCACCCGCATCATCAGCGCCGCAGGGAGGAAGGCAGGGCAAAAAAATGCCGCCCCTGGGGACGGCATGTCGGCATTCAGCGCACCAGATGCAAGAAATGCAGATGCTTTTCGTACTGGTCGAGAATATCGTTGATCAACTGCTCCTGATTCCAGCCCATGACATCGTAGTTCTGGCCGCCTTCTTTCAGGTAGATCTCCGCGCGATAATATTTGTGCTGCTCGGCTTGCTGTTCATCATTATCCAGCCCGGCCAGGGCGAAGGTCGGCGAGCTGTAGCCGCGCAGTCTGACTTCATAGATAAAGTTAAGCTCATCGCCTAAATCAACCTCGAAACGAATGCGATCTTCCGCGTCGGTGTTGATGCTGCTGAGCGTGCCTTGCTTGCTCAGCTCCTCCTGCACCAGCGTCATGGCCGACTGGATGACTTCGTCCATAAAGCGCTTAACCAGCGAGCGCTTTGGCAGATAAGCGATATTACGCAGCCTGCGCTGCCAGGGGATAGGATTGCGGGCGGCGGTAGGGGCGATGGTGGCCATATTCTGGCTGTCGCGCTTGGTCAGATCGCGACGCAGCGCCTTAAGCAAACCGTAAATGGATATCAGCAAGATGGCCGAGAAAGGCAGCGCGCTGGCGATGGTGACGGTTTGCAGCGCGCTGAGCCCCCCGGCGATCAGCAAGGCGATGGCGACGATGCCCATCAGCGACGCCCAGAAAATGCGTTGCCATACCGGCGTGTTGCTGGAGCCGCCCGAAGCCAGGGTATCCACGACCATGGCGCCGGAGTCGGCGGACGTGACAAAAAAGACGATAACCATCGCCATGGCGATAAACGAAAGCACGCTGGAGAATGGGAAATGCTCCAGAAAGTTAAACAACGCCAAGGCCACGTCTTGTTGTACCGTAGCGGCGAGATCTGTCGCGCCCTTTTCCATGATGAGGTAAATGGCGCTGTTGCCGAACACGGTCATCCACATGAGGGTGAAGCCGGCCGGGACGAACAGCACGCCCGTGACAAATTCGCGGATGGTTCGGCCGCGGGAAACCCGGGCGATGAACATCCCGACGAAAGGCGACCAGGAGAGCCACCACCCCCAGTAGAGCAGCGTCCATCCGCCTAGCCAGTTGCTGGATTTGGGTTCATAGGCATACAGGTTGAAGGTTTTGCTGACCAGCTCGGACAGATAGCCGCCGGTATTTTCCACAAAGGATTTCAACAGCAAAACGGTTGGCCCCAACAGCAACACCAAGGCCAGGAGCAACAGCGCCAGGCTGAGGTTCAGCTCCGACAGAAAGCGTATGCCCTTCTCCAGCCCGGAAACCACGGAAATGGTGGCCAGCCCGGTAATCACCACGATTAATATCACCTGAACGGTTTCGTTGATTGGCACGCCAAACAGGTGGTTAAGCCCGGCGTTGACCTGCAATACGCCATAACCCAGCGAGGTCGCGACCCCGAATACGGTGCCGATGACGGCGAAGATATCGACGGCGTGGCCGATAGGGCCATAAATGCGATCGCCGATGATCGGATAAAGCGCGGAGCGCAGGGTCAACGGCAGGCCATGCCGATAGCTGAAGAAGGCCAGAATCAACGCCACGATGGCGTAGATCGCCCAGGCATGCAGCCCCCAGTGGAAAAAGGTCAGGCGCATGGCCTGTTTGGCCGCCTCGATGCTCTCGGGCGTGCCGACCGGCGGCGAGAGATAGTGCATAACCGGTTCCGCCACGCCGAAGAACATCAGACCGATACCCATCCCCGCCGAAAATAGCATGGCAAACCAGGAGTGGTAGCGAAAATCGGGTTGCGCATGATCGGGGCCAAGTTTGATGTCGCCGTAACGAGAAAGCCCCAGAAACGTCACGCTGAGCAATATGAGCGCCACGGCCAAAATATAAAACCAGCTGGCGTTGGTGAAGATTTGTTGCTGCAGAAGCTTGAAGTTTTTGTCAGCGACGTCGGGGAAAAAGGCGGCGAAGGCGACCAGAAGAAAAATGAGGACTGCAGAGGTGAAGAATACCGCTTTGTTGATATGGCTTTGCGGCTTATTTAAGGAGGTGTCTTTCTCACTCATAAATTGATTTATTCCATTTGTTTGATTATCGCCCTGAATGGAGGAAAGGTGGTGACTGTAATATCGTAGCAAAATAGTTGGGTTGGCGCAGGAGGCCGACGCCGCTCTATAGAGCGGAATTACCGCTGTCTCTGTGCGGTAATTCCGAATAATTCACGTTGCCGTTAGTTAAATAAAAAGGCCAATAACCCCGTCACCTTATTCTTATTTTCCCATCCTTCCAATTTCATGCAGGCATTAACGTGTTCTTTTCTGCGCATTTCATTGCTGTCCGAGGGATAAGCGCCACCGCCGGTGTGGGGAATCTCCGCGCCGTTGATAGTCATGGAGGAGAATACAGGCGAGCGGGTGTCTAAAGACAGGCTCACGGGATAGCGTTGTTCGGCTTCTTGTCGGCAGCTTGCTCTGGCGGCCTCAAGGGGTGTCGGAGCCGCCGTTTGCGCTTCCCACTTTTCCGGCGTGGCGCAAGAAGACATCATCAACACGGCGGTGATAACGGCATATTTTCTCAACGTAAAAATTCCTTTTCAAAAAAATCCCGCCTATTTTACCCAACCCCTCAAACAGGGGGAGCGTTATTCTCGTTTAACGCCTCCGGCGACACGCACGGCTATTCATGCGGTGTGGCCCGCCGGAAAACCGAACGGGCCGTTATGGCGCATTAACCGAGGATCTCCTTGGCGAGTATTTCAAACAGCGTATCGATCTCATCAAGGGTGTTGTAGTGCATCATGCCGATGCGCAGCACGCCGCCGTCCTGCAACCCCAGCTGTTGCACCAAGCCCAACGCATAGAAATGCCCACTGCCGGCGCAGATGTTGTGCTGCCCCAGGCGGCGGGCGATCGCGTCGGGCGCCTGGCCGCTGAAGGTCAGGGCGAAGGTCGGCGTGCGGCGTGCGCTGTCCGCCTGCGGATTGCCGTAGAGCCGCACGCCGTCGAGTTGCTGCAGCCGTTGCAAAAAGTGGCGGCACAGCGCCTCTTCATGCCGGTGGTAGGCGGCGAAGCTCTCCTGCAAGCGCTGCCTTAACGGCGCACCGGGCGTGCCCCACTGCGCCAAATACTCGATAGCGGCCGCGACGCCGGCCAGCGCTTCGAAGCTCTGCGTGCCGGTCTCGAAACGGCCGGGGCCGACGTCGGTGGCCGGCTCGACTTTGTACGGCCGCAGGCGCTGCAGCCACTGCGGCGCGATGTAGGCCATGCCGACGTGCGGGCCAAAGAATTTGTAGGCGGAGCACACCAGGAAGTCACATCCCAACGCCTGCACGTCGATCAGGTTATGCGGCGCGTAATGAACGGCGTCGACATACACCTGCGCGCCCACCCGATGCGCGGCTTCAACGATGGTTTTGATATCGACGATGCTGCCGGTGACGTTGGACGCGTAGCTGACCGCCACCAGACGCGTGTTGGCATTGATGCGCGCGCACACTTTTGTCGCGTCGAGAGAACAATCGGCGCTCTCCAGCGCTATCTGATGCACCACGGCACCTTTGTCGGCGGCGGCCTGCTGCCAGCTGGAGACGTTGGCGTAGTGATCCAGCGCGGTGACGATGACCTCATCGCCGTCCCGCCAATCGCGACTGATGATGCGGCTGAGATGAAAGGTCAGCGTGGTCATGTTCATGCCGAAGACGATGTTGTCGGGCGACGGCGCATTTAACAAGGCGCGCACCGATTCGCGCGCCTGACTCATCACCTCGCCGGTAACCCGGCTGGAGAAGTAGTGCCCGCCCAGGTTGGCGTTGTACTTCCCCAGGTAGTCGGTCATTTTTTCCAGCACGCCCCGGGAAACTTGCGCACCGCCGGGGCCGTCGAAAAAGATCGCCGGTTTGCCGTCGATCTGCCGGGACAGGGCGCTGAACTGGCGTCGGGCGAGCTCGGGGGTAAAGGTCATGCTTTCTCTCCCCGAGCGGTGAGGACGAAGAGATCCAGATAGCCTTCTTCATTCGGGCTTACGGTATTGATCGGCGTGGCGTTGTGCCACAGTTTACTGTCCGCCAATAGCACGGCTTCACCGTCGGCCAGCGCTTTTTTGAAGAAAGGATCGTGGCGGCTGTCGTCGTACAGCATGATTTCGCCGCCGACGATATTGTGGCGGTGAATGGCGATCATCGCGATATGGTCGAAACCGTCCTGGTGAATGCCTTCCGGCGCCACCAGCGTATCTTTTTGGATGGCGACCACGCGCATCTGGTGGATCTCTATCTCGGCGCCTTCCGGCAGTTCGTTATTTTCGGCAAACAGGTTGCACATCTCCGCCATGCCGGCGCTCTGCAGCACGGCGCTGTCGATAGGCTCGAAGCGGCGCACCACGTTGCCCTGGAAATGGTTGATCTGATCCGATTGCATGAAGGTGCGCGGCCCCACTTCGGCGATGTTGGGGTTGAGGTATTTCACGACGGAATAACGGCGCAGGCGATATTTGCCGTCGGCATGTTGCGTGTGGGGCAAGGAAGAAAATGAGGGCATCAGCTCTTGGGTGGCTTGCGGGCTTAGTACAGTCATACTTATTACGTTTTCGTGTTTCTGTAACATAATCACCTCTAATAATAATAATTTCTGATGTTGTAGGGGGTAATTCGATTGAATTGTAGACGACTCTATAACCAACGCAATGTGGGGTTGGCGAGGTGTGATGGCGGTCGTAAAGTGGGGAGAACGCAAAAAGATAAAGTGGCGAAAAGTCGGCTGGCGCGGCGGTGAAACGGCGCGGCATCTTGCCCGCACCGGCAGGTATCAAGCGATGGGCGCGCGTCCCTCGTGTTCAGAATGTCTCGAAATAAAGCTCGCGCAACAGCCAGGAGATTTCGTTATTGGTGCGGTTTAGGACGTCTATTCTGTGAACCCCTATCGCTTCTGCGCGCAGGTCGAGCAGCAGGTTGCGAATCTGCCGGAATAACGGGGTTTGCGGGTTGGGTTTGGCCAACTGCTGTCCACACAGTTTGATACCGGCGTCGCAGCCGGTGGCGATGTCCGTCAGGCAGCACGGGCAAGCGGTTTTTTGGCGCGCCATATTGCGGCATTGTTGCCCGATTACCTGATTGAAGTGGCGTAATTGCAGGCAGACTTCCCGCGAGTTCAACGGTTTGGAATGGGTTGTCATCGGTTTCAGCTCCCTTGTCTTCGCCTATATTGGCACTTACCGATGAAGATAACCACGGACAAGCTGAGGGGGTATCGCCTTGTTTTGTTTGCAAATGGGGAGGGGATAGCGGCCCGCCGTCGGCGGGCCGTTACGATCAGGCGCGTTTAAACAGATTCGCTGCCTGGAACAGGGCAAAGGAACTGACCAGCATCTCGATGCCGACGATCGCCGTCACCAGCGTCACCGACGCCGCCGGGCCTGAGCCGATCAGCATCCAGGCGATGATCAAATCGAGTACGCCGATGACGAACTGCAGCCAGTTGCCCGGCAGGCCGCGGCGCATATAGCCTGCCGCCAGGCGCGCGATGCCGCCGAGCGCAAACAGCACGGCGAGGTAGACCGCCAGCGCCAGAATGCCCGCCAGCGGGCTGGTGATGAACACATAGCCGATAATCAGGTAGGCCACGCCTAGCAGAATGCCGCCGATCATCGGCCAGGTATTCTGCGCCCGGTTGGCGATCATGGCGATAATCAGCCCGGCGCCGCTCAACAGCAGCAGGACGCCCACCACGATGCTCAGCGCTGCGCCGGAGGCGAAAGGATTCACCAGGCACAGTATGCCGCCCGCCAGCAGCAGGAAGGCGATGATCAGCAGGGTGGTGCGTTGCTTTTTGAGCAGCTCTTCGCTCAGGAGGGGCAGATTATTGCGGTCGAGGTTCAACATGACAGTACTCCATTTCGTCGTTGGGAAATTAATCAGTCATCCTTACCTGTTTAGCATAGACCGTCTGGGGGTTTTTGACTGACCCGGCGCAAATGTTACACTGTGCGGCTGACGCGTATCAGAACCGAAAAGACGATTGGGGACAGGATTTGAGCACAGGAAGCAAGCTGGCAAGGTGGCGCCGCATCGCGGTGTGTCTGACATTGGGGCTGCTGTTGGCCGGGTGTTCGGGTAAAAACACCTACAACCGCGACTACGACAAACTGCCGAAGGGCAGTTACACCGGCAAGTCCTACACCGTCAAACGGGGCGATACGCTGTACTACATCGCCTGGATAACCGACAGCGAAGTCGGCGATCTGGCCAGAATCAACAAGATACGCCCGCCCTATAATCTGGAAGTGGGGCAAAAACTGCGGCTGAGCGGCGGCGCGCCGACCAAAACCGCCGCCACGCGCCGTAAAACATCCTCGTCTTCCGCCGCGATCGCCAAGCAGACGCCGCCGCCGGGCGCCGCACGTTGCTGGCGCTGGCCGACCAGTGGCCGGATCGTGCAGGCGTACTCCAATGCCGATGGCGGCAACAAGGGCATCGACATCGCCGGTAAACGCGGCCAGCCGATCTATGCTTCCGCCAAGGGCAAAGTGGTGTACGTCGGCAACCAACTGCGCGGCTACGGCAACCTGATCATGATTAAGCACGGCGAAGACTTTATTACCGCCTATGCGCACAACGACACCACGCTGGTGCGCAATGGCCAGGATGTGAAAGCGGGGCAGAAGATCGGCACCATGGGCAGCACCGGCACCGATTCGGTGTTCCTGCATTTCCAGATCCGCTACCGCGCCACCGCGCTCGATCCGCAGCGCTATCTGCCGCCGCAGGGATCGTCGCCGTCCTGTTAACGTCAATCCGGCTCCTTGCGGAGCCGGATGTCAGCTATTTCAGCGGCAGATAAAGATCGGTCACCAGTTCATATTCCGCCACCTCGTGCACGAAGTTGTGGTAGTGGAAATAGAGCGGGAAATCGCGCAGTTCCTCGCCGCTGGCCGGCAACCACTCGCGGTACAGATAGCGGGCGCTTTCCGAGAGCCCATCCAGCGATCCGAGATGGCGCAGCACCGCGCAGCGCCCGGCCGGCAGCGTGCCGTTCACCACGCCGAAGGCGTTGTCCTCCGGGATCGGCGTAGTGACTTCGCCGCAAATGAAGAAGTGGAAGTCCTGCGCTTCGGTGGTGGCCGGATCGTGCGGCGCGATGCCGTAAGTGCGGCTGCTTCTGACCGGCGACAGGCCGCTGGTTTTGCGCCACTCGATAAAGCGTGCGGCGGTTTCGTTGACCAGCGCGGGCGGGCCGCTATGTTCGATCATCGCCACCGGCGTGGCCGGAAAATCGACAATGTCTACCTTCATGGGGTGTTTCCTTCTGTGTTTAGGTTCGGGAAAGCGCTGCTGCCAATCGATCCAGGCCGGCTGTTTGCGAAACTGGCTCGGCGTTTGGCTGAACGCCTGTTTGAAGGCGCGGCTGAAGGACTCCGGGTTCTGAAAACCGGCGTCCAGCGCGATGTCAATCACCGGCTCCAGCGGGTTATACGCCAGGCGGTAAGAGGCGCGTTTAAGCCTCATCCACTGGATATAACGCCACACCGAGATGCCGCAATACGCGCTAAACTGGCGTTGAAAGTGAAAGCGCGAAAAATGGGCCACTTCGCTCAGCTTGTCGACGGTAAGCGCCTCGTCCAGGTGGCGGTCGATATAGTCAAAGACCTGCGCAAAGCGCTTTGCATACGTCTGGGTCATGTGATTGTCTCCTCCATGCCTGAACTTTGCCCGAGTCGCTGCCGCTTCTCCTGACGGATGATGCTGAGTTGCCATCGCAGGAAAACGGAATGGCTGCGGCGTTCGCCGCCGACCAGGCCAAACTCATAACTCCCGCGCGGCCATGCGCCGCGAGCCCGACCGAGAAGATGAATATTACATGATGGATCGTTCCCGCTTGCTGAAATTCCTGCTGCCCTATCTGTGGCCGAAAGACAACCCGCGGCTGCGTTGGTATCTGGTGGTGGCCTTTGTGTTCATGGTGGTGGCCAAGGTCAGCACCACGCTGGTGCCGCTGGCCTACAAAGCGATGGTCGATGCGCTGAGCGGCGAGACGGCGAAAATGCTGGCGGTGCCGCTGGGGCTGATCGTCGCCTACGGCGTGGCGCGAGTGGGCGGCGCGCTGTTTGAGGAGCTGCGCAACGTGATGTTTATCCACGTCAGCCAAAACGCCACGCGCCTGTTGGGCGTGCGGGTGTTTCGCCAGCTGCATGCGCTGAGCCTGCGCTTTCATCTGGAGCGCCAGACCGGCGGGCTGTCGCTGTCTATCGAGCGCGGCACCCAGGCGGTGTCCACGGTGCTGTCGCGATTGTTGTTCTCCATCGTGCCGATCCTGTTCGAGCTGACGCTGGTCACGGCGATCATGTGGCATATGCTGAATGGCTGGTTCGCGTTGGCGATCCTGACCACGGTCGGCTGCTACATTCTGTTCACCGTGCTGGCGGTGAGCTGGCGCACCCGCTTTCGCCGCGAGCTCAACAAAGCCAACGCCGACGCCAACAGCAAATCCATCGACAGCCTGCTGAACTATGAGACCGTGAAGTACTTCGGCAATGAAGCGTTCGAGGCTGAGCGCTTCGATCTGTCGCGCCGGCTCTACGAATACGCCGCCATCAAGAACCAATTCAGTTTTACCGCGATCAACCTGGGGCAAACCGCCATTATCTCGATCGGACTGATCGTCATGATGGCCATGGCGGCGCAGGGCATTAGGCAGGGGACGATGACGGTCGGCGACTTCGTGCTGGTCAACGCCTACCTGCTGCAGCTGTACCAGCCGCTGAACTTCTTCGGCTTTATCTACTCGGAGGTGCGCCAGGCGCTGATCGACATGGAGAACATGTTCGATCTGCTGCAGGAAAAGCGTGAGATCGTCGATAGCCCGGATGCGCAGCCGCTGCGCCTCGAGCGCGGCGAAGTGCGGTTCGACGCGGTCAGCTTCGGTTACGACACGCGTCGGCCGATCCTCAAGCAGGTGAGCTTTACCATTCCGGCGGGCCACACGGTGGCGGTGGTCGGCGCCTCCGGCGCGGGCAAGTCCACGCTGTCGCGCCTGCTGTTCCGCTTTTACGACGTGCAGGGCGGCGCCATTACCCTCGACGGCCAGGACATTCGTCAAATGACCCAGGCCAGCCTGCGACAGGCGATCGGCATCGTGCCGCAGGATACGGTGCTGTTCAACGATACGCTGCGCTACAACATCGGCTATGGCAAAACCGGCTCCAGCGATGAAGAAATCGAGCGGGCGGCGCGGCTGGCGCATATCCATGATTTTATCGTCGGTCTGCCCGACGGTTACGACACCCGGGTGGGCGAGCGCGGGTTGAAGCTGTCGGGCGGTGAAAAGCAGCGGGTGGCGATCGCGCGCACCATCCTGAAAAATCCGGCCATCCTGGTATTCGACGAGGCGACCAGCGCGCTGGATACCCAGACCGAGCGCGAAATCCAGGGACACCTGCGCGAGGTGAGCCGCAACCACACCACGCTGGTGATCGCTCATCGGCTCTCCACCGTGGTGGATGCCGATGAAATTATCGTGCTGGAGGCGGGGGAGATCGTCGAGCGCGGAGGGCACGAGGCGTTGCTGGCCGCGAACGGCCGCTACGCCGCCATGTGGCAAACCCAGTACAGCGAAGAGCAGGAACCGCGCTGACGCTGCCGTTCACACCATCGATGGCGCGGCCTTGAGCCGTTGTATCACGTAGTCGCAGGCGATGCGGTAATCCTGCTGCAGATCGGTGTCATCCCCGGCCAGGCTGCCGCGCAGCCAGAGCCCATCGATCATCGCCGCCAGCCCGCGCGCCGCGTCGCGCGCCTGCTGCAGCGGCAGCTCGCGGCGGAACTGGCTGCAAATATTGGAATAGAGCCGCCGATCGTTGGCGCGCTGCAGGCGGCGCAGTACTGGCTGGTGCATGCTAGCGGCCCAGAAGTCGAGCCAGGCGCGCATGGAAATGGCGTTGGTTTGGCTGGGGTGGAAGTTGCCCTGAATGATGGCGCACAGCTGCGACTGGCTGTCGCTCGCCGCCTGAGCGCGGCACTCGGCCACCGCGTCGCGCAGATCGCGCAGGATCTTGCGCATGGTCGCGCTCAACAATCCTTCCTTGTCGCCAAAATAGTGGCTGACGATGCCGGTCGACAGCCCGGCTTCTTTCGCCACCTGCGACAGGGTGACGCTGGCCAGCCCCACCACGCCGATGGTCTCGAAGGCGGCGTTAATCAGCTGCTCCTTGCGCTGCTCAGGAATCTCTCTGCGGTACATATTTTCCCCAACTGATAGGCCAATCACACTTTGGATTTGATTGATTGAACGGTCAATCAATACTCTCTATGCTGCAATCATGTCAAATAAATGACGATAAAATGTTATCTAAAAGTTGCATTCAAATCGTCTGTCTTTCGCACCATGGAAGCCTGCCAATGACAATAAAAACTCCTCCATCGCTTGACGAAGAACCTGTCCGATTGAATGCCCCGGTATTTTTCGGCTCAGCCGCGGTGATCTTGCTGCTGGGGGCGCTGATTGCGCTGTTTCCCGCCGCCAGCAAACAGTGGCTGAATGTCGCGCAAAGTTGGGTGGCCGACGTGTTCGGCTGGTATTACATGCTGTTGATGGTCGCCTGCATGGTGTTCGTGTTCTGGCTGGCGCTGTCGCGCTTTGGCCATATTCGCCTCAGCCAGGATGATGAGCCGCCGCAGTTCAGCTATCCCTCCTGGGTGGCGATGCTGTTCTCGTCGGGCATCGGCATTGCGCTGGTGTATTACGGCGCCTATGAGCCGTTGGATCACTTCCTGTCGCCACCGGAAGGCGACGGCGGCAGCGTGCAGGCGGCGCGGCAGGCGATGGCGCTCACCTTTTTACACTGGGGGCTGCACGGTTGGGCGCTGTATGCGTTGATCGCCACCGCGCTCGCCTATTTCGCCTATTGTCGCGGTTTGCCGCTGGCGCTGCGTTCGGCGCTGTACCCGATCTTCGGCGAGCGCATCCACGGCGGCGTCGGCCATCTGGTGGACAGTTTCGGCATTCTGGTGACGGTTATCTCGATGGTGACCAACCTGGGGATCGGCGCGCTGTTGGTGAACTCGGGGCTGTTCTACTTGTTCGACATCCCGCAAAGCACCGGCGTGCTGCTGGCGCTGATCGTGGTGATGATGGTGGTGGCCACGCTGGCGGCGGTCACCGGCGTCGAGAAGGGCATCGCGATGCTGTCGAACATTAACGTCGGCTTCCTGTGCCTGCTGTTACTGTTCGTGTTTCTGGCCGGCCCGACGCTGAACCTGCTGAACGGCATGTTGCAGAACATTGGGGATTATCTGACCTCGCTCGTCAGCCGCAGCTTCGATATGTATCTGTACGGCAAGGCGCGCCAGTGGCAGGGCGCCTGGACGCTGTTCTATTGGGCCTGGTGGGTGGCGTGGGCGCCGTTTGTCGGGCTGTTTATCGCGCGTATTTCCAAAGGCCGTACCATCCGCGAACTGATCTTCGGCGTGTTGCTGATCCCGCTGGGGTTCACGCTGGCGTGGCTGTCGATCTTCGGCAATACCGCCATCAGTCTGGTGCTGGAGGGCGGGCAAGCGATTCTGGGGCAGGTGGCGCAAAGCGACCCGCCGATGGCGGTGTTCAAGCTGTTCGAATACCTGCCCTATACCCAGCTGACCGCCGGTTTTGTGGTGGTGATAAGCTTCGTGCTGTTCCTGACGCCGGTCGATTCCGGCACGCTGATGATAGCGAATCTGTCCTGCCAGGGCGGTTCCGCCCACGATGACGCGCCGGCCTGGCTGCGGGTGTTCTGGGCGGCGGTCACCACGTTGGTGTGTGCCGGGCTGCTGTACGCCGGCAGTTTCAGCGCGATGCAGACTGCGGTAGTGCTGTGCGGCCTGCCGTTCTCGGCGGTGATCGTGCTGTACATGCTCAGCCTGCGTAAAGATCTGCGCGGTTACGCCATGAAGCCGGCGCACCCCTGAGGCGGCTTATTCGTCCGCGCGCGGCCGGTGATGCACGTATTCGATAATCGTGCCGTCCGGCAGGCGCGCATTGAAACAGGCGCCGGTGGGCACTTCCACCGGGCCAAAGAAGATATCGGCGCCGGCGGCCAGCAGCCGCTGGTGGTAGGGATAAATGTTATCGACCAGCAACGTGCCGACGGTGCTGCGAAAAGGACGCAGGTTTTCTTCCGAGCCTTCCAGGATCAGAAACGGCCCTACCGCCGCCAGCACCAGCCGATGCTCGGGGAAGTCGAAACGCATATCCGCTTCCACGCCGTGCAGCTGCTCGTAAAACGCGATGGCGCGGTCAATCTCGCCTTCGTCGACGTAGACCCGGATCAGCACGCGCGGCTCGCGTAGCGATGAAGAGTCGGCAGTTTTGCGCCAAAAGCCCGCTTCTGTCAGTTTTGCCGTCATTGCTCATTCCTCATGGTGGCTCGTTTCCTTGTCATCATGCCGCCGTTTGACGGCAGGGATTAGACCGAGTTGTTATGAACCAGCAGCGGCGGAAATAAAAAAAACCGATAATGGGGCAAATACCTGCTCAGGTCGGAATAGCGGGCTAAAGCGGGTGTCAGGCGCGATGGAATTCCGACAACACCCATTGGCCGATCTCCTGCATCGTCTCTTCCAGCGGCCGCTGGTTGCGGCGAAAATGCAGGCCGATGTGATTGACCCCGGCGTCACGCATGGCGCTCAGTTCCTGAATTAATCCATTGCGGCCGCTCTTGATGCCGAAGCGATGGCGTTGAATCGGCGCGTCGGCGTTATCGGTGAGGTCGAGATGAATAAAGCTGACGTAGGGCTTGTCACCGGCTACGTTGCGCCAGAGTTTGACCCGCGAAACGTGGTCCGCAGGCGTGCCGGGATACGACAGCCAGCCATCCATATTTTTACCCACCCACTCGGGCGTTTGTTGCGCCAGCCCGGCGACCAGCAGCGGCGGCGGTGGCGTGGCCGGCAGCAGGCGCAATCCCGGTTGCAGTGCGCTGTCGGCTTCCCCTTTGATAATGCCGACGCTGGCGCGGAAGCTTTCACCGCGCGCGGCGTAATCGGCGCCGAACAATGGGTACTCCACGGGGCGATCGCCGCTGGCGACGCCGAGCAACAGACGATCGCCGCTCAGCGTTTGCAGCGTGGAAGCCGCTTTGCGCACCAGCCACGGCTGCCGCAGCGGCAGCACCACGGCCGCGGTACCGAGCAGAATATTGCGCGTCAGGCTGGACAGGTAGCCGAGGTAGGTAAAGGTCTCAAACACCTGCGCGGCGTCACCGAAGTCCGGATCGTACAGCGGCACGTCGCGAACCCAGGCGGCGCGAAAGCCGAGCTCATCGGCCAGCTTGATGCGCGCAGCGTGTTCGCTCATGTCCGGCACGCCGAACGGCCGCCCGTCCTGCTGGCGTTTCAGCTGCCCGCTAGTGGACCAATCGTTGTCCAGCGGCAACTCGATGCCGATGGAAAGCGGCTCCCGGGTTAATTTTTCGATGCTCATGTGTCACTCCGTCTCAGGCCTTGCGGCGCGGTGTCGAACGATGGCACGAAGTGTTGCATGGCGCTTAATTGAGATAAACAGCCCTAATCGCAATAGATAATTGCTGTTGCGAGCATAATTGCTTTGCAGGATGCGGCATGCTTGTCGTGATTTACGTCACGCTCTGCGCTTTTGTTATTGTCCAGACGGGGTTATATAACCCCGTCGTTGGCATTTCCCTCGTAAGAGTTAGTTTTTTCTGCGGCCTTAAAATAAAACGAGATGATTCAATAGATAAAAATGGCTCTGAAGCGCGTGCGGCGATCATTCAATGCCGATGAAAAATTAATAATCCTGAAGCGTCATCGATGGGATTATTCGCAAATAACGCGCAAACAGGCTTTTTTTAATCGCAAGAAAGTACCGGACATTATTTTATATGTATCAAGAACAGAAGGATAAATAACCTGAAGGTGATAATGCGATATTGAAATAGTACCCGTTCAGAATTTCATTTGTCTCTCGGAGCGCGCCGGTTGACAGACCGCCGGCTTGCGATAATTTTATGTCATTAACATGTTAATGAGTTGTTGTCGTGA
Source organism: Serratia sp. X10 (assembly GCF_017811775.1). Classification (NCBI taxonomy): domain Bacteria; kingdom Pseudomonadati; phylum Pseudomonadota; class Gammaproteobacteria; order Enterobacterales; family Yersiniaceae; genus Serratia; species Serratia sp. X10. Next base: position 82,291 of record NZ_JAEIOH010000009.1, read on the forward strand.
CGGAGGGCCAATTTCTCTCTTGGCCGAGCGCTTAACACACTTATGCCATGGCGGGTCGCCATTCATAAGTTAACTTATGGACAAATGACGCTATGAATACATCGCCAGCGGCACGCAGAGCATTAAGTGAAGAGAATCGGTTGCTGATTATTTTGTTTTTCGTGTTCGGCTGCGTATTCGTCGATCGTCTGACCATCTCGTTTCTGTTTCCGATGATTGCCGCCGACCTCAAGTTAAGCAACGTGCATCTCGGCACGCTGTCGGCGGTGCTGGCGCTAACCTGGGCGCTGTCCGGCGCCGGGTTGGGGGCGATAGCCGACCGCTTTAATATCCGTAAACCGATGCTGATCCTGTCTATCTTGGTGTTTTCGCTGTTCTCCGCGCTGTCGGGGCTGGTCAGCGGGTTTGCCATGTTATTGATCTTCCGGGCGTTGATGGGGATTGCTGAGGGGCCGGTATTGCCGATCGCCCAGTCGCTGATGGTGGAAAGATCGCAGCCGCAGCGCCGCGGTTTCAATATGGGATTGATCCAGGGCGCGGCGCCGGGGCTGTTGGGCGGCATCATCGCGCCGCCGCTGATCATCTATCTGGCGCAGAAGTGGGGATGGAGCATGGCGTTTCACCTGACCGCCGTGCCGGGCATCATTCTGGCGTGGCTGATCTATCGCTATGTGAACGGCAAAAAGGATCCCGCTTTCAGCGCCGCGCCGGCGGCCGGTAAGTCGGCGGGCAAGGCCGCTTACGGCGAGCTGTTCAAAATCAAGAACGTGGCGCTGTGCATCCTGATCTCCTGCGTGTTCGTCACCTGGTTCATGATCATCATAACCTTCACCCCTAACTTTTTGGTGTCCGACCGTGGCTTCGGTGAAGGCACGATGGGCGGCATCATGAGCGCCATCGGCGCCGCCTGGGTCTTCTGGGGCGTGGCGGTACCGGCAATCTCCGATCGCCTCGGGCGCAAACCGACGCTGATCTTCTTTTCGCTGCTGGCGGTGTGCTGCCCGCTGTTCCTAAGCTACGTCGCCAACCCGTGGCTGCTGGGCGTGCTGGTGTTCCTGTCTTATACCGGCCTTGGCTGTTTCACGCTGTTTATGGCCACCATCCCGTCGGAAACGGTGTCGCCGGCGCGCATCGCCACCGCGTTGGGGCTGGTGATGGGGATCGGCGAGGTGATTGGCGGCTGCCTGGCACCGTTTATCGCCGGGCTGATCGCCGATCGCTACGGCCTGGTCAGCGTAATGTGGCTGGCGGCCGCCGGCGCCGTGTGTGCCGGGGTACTGAGTTGTTTTCTCGATGAAACCGCCCCTGCCGTGGTGAACCGCCGAGCGGTGAAGCCGGCGGGCGTCGCCGACGTTTGAGACGAGTTTTATCCCATTCAATCAAGGAGAGCGAAGATGTCAGCAGAACCATCCGTACTGAATCAAAATGCCGAGCCGGACTGGAAGAATTACGACGATTTCGCGCGCGGCATCGATACCAACCGGTTGCCGGGCACCCAGGACTGGCGCGGCAAAACGCTGCAGATCGCCTTTGAAGACGGCGGGGACATCACGCTGCGTTTCAGCGCCGACCGGCAACGGGTGCTGTGGGCCTGGGGCGGGGAGAGCGGTGAGGACGCTTACGAAGAGGTGCAAACCTCCGCCGCGCGCTATTTCTTCAATATTCCGTTGCAGTCGCCGGGCAACGAATGCCTGACGCTGGTGCTCAACCGCGACAGCGGCCGGGCGCTGCTGGTGCGCAGTACGCTGTTGCCCGAACAAACGGTGGAAAAGGGATCCCGCCTCAAGCAAAGCTTCCACGTTGGGCTGATTGCCGGCGTTACGCCGGGCGGCATCGCGCCGCATCTGACCCGCGAGCTGATCGGTTATCGCACGCTGAACATTTACAGCCCCAACCATTACTACGAGCACTTCTACGTCAACACCGAGCGTTATGCCTGGCAAAACCTGCGCGGCGAGCAGTTCGGGCACGGCGACATGGATTACGCCACTTACTACAAGTTTGAGGACGAGATGTTCCTGTTCACCTTCCGGGAAAAGATTATCCCGGTGTGCTCGGTGTTCTTCTTCGACTTTATCTCCGGGCGCTGCACCGGCACCTTCCTCGGGTTGGACGCCGCCGGCCGGGTGTTGGTGTCACCGGCCGGGGCCTTCATCAGCAAGATGAGCTACAACGCTTATCCGGAGGGCGTGCAGCCGCTGTGAGTCAGGCGTTTCTGACCAGCGATCCGGCGTTGATCTCCGCAATGGTTTTCGCGCCGGTGAGCGTCATGGCGACGCGCATCTCTTTGTCGATCAGATCCAGCAAGTTAGCCACCCCGGCTTCGCCGGCCGCCGCCAGCGCATAGACGAAGGCGCGCCCCAGCAGCACGCTGTCGGCGCCCAGCGCGATCATGCGCACCACGTCCAGGCCGCTGCGGATGCCGGAATCGGCCAGTAAGGTAATGTCGCCTTTCACCGCGTCGGCGATCGCCGGCATGGCGCGCGCGGTCGACAGCACGCCGTCCAGCTGGCGGCCGCCGTGGTTGGAGACGATGATGCCGTCAGCGCCGAAGCGCACCGCATCTTTGGCGTCTTCCGGATCCAGAATGCCTTTGATGATCATCGGGCCGTCCCAGAATTCGCGGATCCACTCCAGATCTTTCCAGGAAATCGACGGATCGAAGTTGGCGCCCAGCCAGCCGATGTAGTCTTCCAGGCTGGTCGGTTTGCCGCGGTAGGCCGAGACGTTGCCCAGATCGTGCGGCTTGCCGAACAGGCCGACATCCCAGGCCCACTGCGGATGGGTAAACGCCTGCAGCACGCGGCGCAGGGCGGCGTTGGGGCCGCTCATCCCCGAGTGGGCGTCGCGGTAACGGGCGCCGGGCACCGGCATGTCGACGGTGAACACCAGCGTTTTCACGCCGGCGGCTTTGGCGCGCTCCAGCGCGTTGCGCATAAAGCCGCGGTCTTTCAGCACGTAGAGCTGGAACCACATCGGCCGATCGATCGCCGGGGCCACCTCTTCGATGGGGCAGACTGACACGGTGGACAGCGTGAACGGAATGCCTTTTTTGGCCGCGGCGCGCGCGGCCTGCACTTCGCCGCGGCGGGCGTACATGCCGGTCAGCCCCACCGGCCCCAGCGCCACCGGCATCGCCAACTGCTCGCCGAACAGCGTGGTCTCCAGACTGAGTTCAGACATATTGCGCAGCACGCGCTGGCGCAAGGCAATATCGGCCAGATCTGCGGTATTGCGCTTCAGCGTATGCTCCGCGTAGGCCCCGCCGTCGATGTAGTGAAACAGAAACGGCGGCAGTTTGGCCTGGGCGGCGGCCCGGTAGTCGGTTGACGCGGAGATGATCATAGTGTTTACCTTCTTGTCTTCTTGCAAATAGCGAGTTGTCAGTCAGAGCGAGAGGATCGCCGCCATACCGGCCGCGATCCCACCGTACGCCAGCATCGGCAGCGCGGTCTTTCTGATGATTTTGCCTTCGGCGTTGCCGATCCCCAGGATCGAACAGACCGCGATAATGTTGTTCAGGCATACCATGTTGCCCATGGCGCCGCCGACGGACTGCAAGGCCAGCGTCAGATTGACGTCGAGGCCGCTGCTCTGGGCGATCGATTGCTGAATGCCGCCGAACGTCAGGTTCGAAACGGTGTTGGAACCGGAGAAGAACGAGCCCAGCGCGCCGAGGAACGATGAGAACAGCAGCCAGCTGTCGCCGGTCAGCGCCGCCAACGCTTTCCCGATCAGGATCACCGGCGCGTTGTCGCCGCCCAGCATCATCAGATTGACCATGACCAGCGCGCCGAACAGGGCGATAAAGGGGCGCGCGATGCGCCCGCCGGTTTCGCTAAACATTTGCCTCACCTGGCCGCCATTCAGACGGAACAGCGGAATGCACAACACCACCACCAGCAGGAACGGGATTAGCGCCGGGACATACAGCGTTTTGTAGCCGGCCGCGGCGGAGGTGCCCAGCACCTGCCGCAGTTCGACGATCAGCGCTTGGCTGATGCGCAGCTCCCCGAGCCAGCCGAGGTTTTCCTGCCACAGCAGCGTGGTGGTGTTGAGCAGCGCCTTGAGGCCCAACTGGTGAATGCGCGTCACTATCAGGATAGCAATCAGCAGCAGGGTCGGCGTCATCGCCTTGACCACCTGCATGAACGGCACCGCCTGCGCGGCGCTCTGCGGTTTTTCCGCGCGGGCGAGGCCAATGCCGCCGCGCGCCAGCAGCACCGACAGCGCCAGGCCGAGAGCGCCGCCGACCAGCGCCGGGAACTCATAGTTCATCTGGGCCAGCAGCAGATAGGGGACGGTGCAGCTCAGCACGCTGAGCAAGATGAACGGCAGGTTGCGGCGGATATCCTGCCAGGAAACGATAAAGCGCAGCGCCAGCAGAGGAATGACGAAGCCGGCGACAACGTGGATCAGCGCGGTTTGCCGGCCGATCTCCAGCAGGCTGGCGTCCGACAGGCCGAGATTGGCGAAGCCGAACCAGGTAGGGGTGCCCACGGCGCCGAAGGAAACCGGCACCGAATTCATCACCAGCGTCAGCAGGGCGACGCGCAGCGGGTTGAAGCCTAGCCCGACCAGAATCGGCGCGGCGATGGCGGCCGGGGTGCCGAAGCCGCTGGCGCCCTCGATCATAAAGGCGAACGCCCAGCCGATAATCATCAGTTGGGCCACCGGGTTGGGGCTAACGGTTTCCAACCAGCGGCGCACCACGTTTTCCGCACCGCTTACCTGCATCAGTTTGTTGAGCAGAATGGCGCCGGCGATGATGGTGATCGGCGTCAGCGTCGAGACCAGCGCGGTGATGATATTGGCATGCAGCAGCCGCGGTGAGGCATCGAACCACCAGAGCTGCAGGGCATATACCACGGCGGCCGTCAGCGGCAGGGCCAGATAAGAGGGCACGCCATTCCTTTTGGTCATCATCCATATCAGCAGGACGATGGGCGCAATACTGAAAAGCAGGGGCATAAGATCCTCAGGGTTATTATTTTTATGGGCAGAGATATGTAACTGAAAGGTTAATTGCCGCAACATTTTCATTCTAATCACAACGTTGGCGATGATGCCACGCGATAATTTTTTAACATCGGCGAATGGCGCCGACGGCGGGAAAAATGCCGGCTGTTGAGGCTGAATTAAATTTATTTAAAATCAATTGGATGGGTTTTTATTTTGTGTAATGAATGCGCTGGATCACATTAATTAGGCGTTAATGTTCACGAGTTCATGTCCAAAAATGCGGTAATCCACGCGGTCTTTTACGCCGCGTGGAAATAATCAGGAGTGGAAACTTAAAAGTAGTGGCTGATATTTTGATAGGAACCGATGATATGTTCGATCAGCAGGCGAGTTTTTAACGGCAGATTGCGGGTATAAGGGTAGACGGCGTAAATGCCCAATACCTTGCCGCAGTGGCCGGCCAGGATCTCCGTCAGTTTGCCGTCCTGCAAATCTTCGTACACCATGCAGCGCGGCACCATGGCGATGCCGTGGCCGCCGATCACCGCTTTGCGGATCGCCCGCGCATTGTTGGCCGACAGATTGCCGTTAACCTGCAGCTCGTAGATTTCGTTGCGCCCTGGCCGCTTCATCAGCCAGTTGGCGGTGCCGTTCTCTTGATAGGTATAGGTCAGGCAGTTGTGGCTAAGCAGATCGTCGGGATTGCGCGGCTCCGGGTGGTTCTCCAGATAGCCCGGCGAGCAGACGATCACCCAGCGGGAATCGAAGATCGGCCGCGCAATCAGGCTGGAGTCCGGCATGGTGCCGGTACGGATCGCCAGATCGATGCCTTCTTCCACCAGATCGACGAAGCGGTTTTCCAGCCGCATCTCGACCTTCAGGCTGGGGTGCTGAGCGCAAAACTCCGCCACGCTTTCACTCAGCAGCAGCTCACCCGAAATGGTCGGCACCGACATGCGAATGGTGCCGGTCAGCTCTTCGCTCTTTTCGCTGACGGCGTACAGCGCTTCCTGCACTTTGGCGCCGATCTCCTTGGCCTGCTGGTAGAGCGCCTGCCCGCTTTCGGTCAGCGTCAGGCTGCGGGTGGTGCGGTACAACAGGCGGGCGCCGAGCGATTTTTCCAACCGCCCGATGCGTTTGCTGACCACCGAACTGGTAATGCCGGCGCTCTCCGCCGCCTTGCTGAACGAGCCGCAGTCGACAATCAGGGCAAACAGAATCAGGTCGTTGGCGTATTCGTGAGTCGCGAGCATGGGCATCCTAAGAGTGAGAGTCCTGTTGCCCAGTGTAAGTCCGGCGCGGCAGGAAGCAATCTTTTCAGCCTGTTTCCAGCGCCGGTTAACTGGTCGGATCTGAAATTTTCTTGGTTAATTACCTCTTAAACTGAGAATTATCCTTCAAATAAATCGTGGCTATTCCGGGGGTGAAATTAACTTCCATGTTTTTATCAGCAATTAAATTAGAATAATCCTTATATCAAACGTTACTTATTCCATTAAGCCTGCGGTGCAGTGTAAATAATTGTATTGATCTGCTTGTGTGAGAGGGCTATTCTTTTTCCCGCGGCGCTCTCATTGTTATCAATTAAATGTTTTTCAATGTATTGAAGAATTACTCTGTCTTGCAGGCAGAGTGATGGGTAGTGTGTTTATATTTTAATATATATAAGGATATTGTAATGAAGAAAATCAATCTGTCTGAAGCGGAAAACATCGTCGGCGGTACTTTTGTGTGTACCAAGGAATTCGCCTGGGTGGGTAGCGGCAACAATAGAACCTGCCAGCTGGTGAAAACCTGCGCGAATAAATTCGGTGGCGTCCAGAAGTACTATTATCCGGCACCGGCGGCGAGCTGCCCGAGCAACCCAACCACGCCAAGCTAATGTGCGTGGCCACCAGCATCTAGAATAGCGGTGGACAGGCGGGCAGCGTTCGCGCTGTTCCGCCTGATACCGGGCGAAGCAGTCGTCTTTAGCTTTTTATTATTTACGGTGTTAATTCTTTTTCACTCGTTCACTCTGCCAAGTGAATATCAATTAATGCGCAGGATGCGTCCGTTATGTATAAACGTCCCTTGCTTTTTATCAGTTACACGCTCGTCATTATTTTCGCCTCTTCTTTTTTGACCGCGCTTTATTTCCAGCATTACGTTATGGCCTCGCCGGCGGCGGAAAGCCTGAGTTTTATCTCTCCGGAAAAAATAGAGCAAAGCCCATTGCAAGATGATAACGCCATTGTCGAAGTCTTCTCCTACGCCTGTCACTATTGTGAAGTCAACGAAAGCGGCGTAGCCGAGCTGGAAAAACGCTTACCGGCGGGGGCCAAATTGGTGCGCTTGCATCTAAGCGACGACGATCGCGCCGGCATGGCGGCCTTTGCGCCCCTCTTCGCCACCCTGACGGTCATGGGGATCGAGGCGCAGCATCGTTCCGCCGCTTACCGCGCCATTATCAAAGAAAACCTCAATCTGGCGGATGAAAAGCAGCTCAGCGCCTGGTTGGCGGCCAACGGCATCGATGAGGCCGCCTATCAGCGGACCAGAGATTCAGAACGGGTCAAAGAGCTGTTGGCGTATATGACGGCGGTAAGCCGCTATTACCAGGTCAACGCGACCCCCAGCTTTATCGTCAATCGCAAATGGCTGGCGTTGCAAGACCGCGAGTTTTCCGCTTTCAGCCAGCAACTGCTGTCGCTGTTGCAGCACGATAAGCCGCTGGCCCCCTGATGCGCCTGCTCGCGGTTCGGGGCTATCTGGCCTGGCGTAACGGTCTGGACGCCGTGGCGCGTCTCTCGGCTGTCCGCACCGGGGTGAGCCGGAGTCTGACGTGCGCTCTGCTGCGGCGCGTGGATTATCGCCTGTGGCTAAAGATGCAGAGGCGGTTGAGGTGGGGTCTGCAGCAACGCCGTTTTCGCCACCGGCAAGCGGTCGCTGAGGCGAATCGCCAAAGCCTGTTGGGCTACGGCAGGCTGGACTTCGCCTGGCTGATGCAGCGGCGGCAATGGCTGGATTTGGCGGCGATCCAGGCCCACAACGCCGCGTTGATGGAACATTTGGCGCAGTGCACCTCACAGCTCAATCAGGTGGTGGAGCCGCTGCATCGCGCCGGGGTGCCGGTGTTGTTGGCGCCGATGCACACGGTTTCCGATGTGTTGGCGACGCTGGTCGGCGCGGGCGTTTATCCGGGGCGGGCAACGGTGATCGTTTCCGGCGACGCACAGACGTTAGCACGGCGAGCGCCTGAGGGGGAATGGCGGCAGCGGCTCGACTATTGCTCGATTCACGACGATCCCCGGCATATTGCCGGCACCTTGTCGCAGGCGTTGCTGGAGGCGACGGAGCATCGGCGCAACATCATCCTCTTCCCGGACATCACGCCGGATTACACCTTGAACAGCACCCGGGACGCCTCGGCCAAACTGGCTTGCCGTTTGTTCAACCGGCCAGCGCATTTGCATAGCGGCATCGTTCGATTATCCCGAGCGATGCGGGCTCGAGTGGTGTGCTATTCGCTTTATTACGAGCGCGGCGTTCGCATTCACATAGAAGAACCGATTGCTACAGAGCAGGTCGGCCGTGCCGTGCCGGCGATCGTTGAGCGCACCCTGCGGCGACATGCGGATGATTGGCTGCTGTGGCATTCGCACTCTTTATTTTTTATCAACGAATAAGTCAGGGATATCACTACGCATGGAAAACACCCTCCCTACGCCGGTCTTGCAGAGCGAAATCAATGAATGCGGGCTGGCCTGCATCGCCATGCTGGCGGAAACGCAGGGCGTTCGCGCGCCATTGACGGAACTGCGTGAGCGTTACCCCGCTTCGCAACATGGCACTTCGCTGGCGACGCTGTGCGCCATTTTAGGGGAGCTGGCGCTGCCGGCTTATCCGGTGGCGTTCGAGCACCGGGATCTGGCGGCGCTGCCTTTACCGGCGATTCTGCATTACGGCGCGGGCCACTATGTACTGCTGGCATATCGTCAGGGCGGTTACGTGTGCGTAATGAATCCGGCGTTGGGGCAACAGCTACTACCCTACGCCGCCCTGAAAGCGGAAATCAGCGGCTACGCATTGGTGCTCGATCGCGACGATTTACCGTCCACCGCCCCTGCCGCGCGGAGCCGCCGACGGGGCGCTTTCGCCAGTTTAAGCCTGAAGGATACCGCTGGCATCGCCGGCATTTATCGCCTGGCGGCGATGACGTTTCTTATTTCGCTGACGCTGTTCATCATGCCGATGATGGTCGCCAGCGCGATCAATCAGGTGTTCGCCATGGCCGGAGAGGTCGCGTTCCCTTACGCCTACTATCTGCTGGCGTTTGTGGCATCCACGGCGCTGGCCCTGATGGCGCGCATCATCACCGAGCGTTTTATCAAAAACTTCGTGTTGCTGCACGGCGCCGCCGGGTTTTCCCGCCTGCTGGAAAATTCGCTGAATTTCTTCAGCAAGCGCGCGCCCGGCGAGATTTTCAGCCGTTTCACCAGCTGGCAGATGGCCGCCGGCCAGAAAATCGAGCTGGATAACGGCCTGCGCACCGACTGGATCATCGGTGCTATCGCGCTGGCGGTGATGGGCTATTTGAGCCCGATGTTGGCGCTGGTGCCGATTGTCGGCGTACTGCTGATGGGGGCGATCAGCGTTTGGGCCATTTATCGCGATCGCCACTTCACCCAGCAGCTACAGGTGAGAGGGGCGGCGCAGAATGATTTTATTCTGGAAACCATTCAGGGGTTTTCGACCATCAAGTCCGCCGGGCTCGCCGGCCAGCGGCAAGAGGGCTTTGCCGAGCATGCCCGTTCGCTGTTCAACTGCCTGCAGCGGCAAAAAGTCTATGAGCAGGTCAAGGGCAGCATTTATCAACTGATTGGCAGCCTGGAAATGGTGGTGTTCATGCTGCTGGCGCTGCCGCTGCTAAAGGGCGGCGAACTCACTCTGGGGGCATTCTTCGCCTACAGCTTTCTGCGCGAAATTTTTACCTCTTACACCAGCAAAATCTTTTTTGCCGTCCTGCAGAAAAACCAACTGCACGTTATCGATGAGCGCGCGCGGGATCTGTTTCCTGCCGTCTCTCTGCGTACCGGGTCTGGCGACGAAAGCGTGAACCATTTTGATGTGCAGTTGGCGTATCGGGGGATGAGCTTCGCTTACGACGCCGGCCAACCGGTTTTGCGCGACCTGTCGCTGACGCTGGAACGGGGCGAGTGCATCGCCATCTGCGGCGGTTCCGGCGCGGGCAAGAGCACCTTGCTGAAGGTGCTAGCCTGTCTGCTGACGCCGCAGCGGGGGGAACTGACGCTGGATGGCCGCGTGCTGGCTAACGCCGCCGCGCAGCGGCTGTTCTTCCTGCAAAGCCAGGAGGACATTCTGTTCAATGCCTCTGTGTTGCAAAACATCACGCTGTTCGCCCCGTCGGCGCCGGGTCAGCAAAGGGAGGTGGAGCAGGCGCTATGCAGTTTGGGGCTGGCGGATGCGGTGGCGCAGCTGCCCGGAGGCGTGAACGCTCTGGTGCGAGAGAGCCATGCGGGGTTGTCGCTGGGGCAACGGCAGCGTCTGTTGCTGGCGCGCGCCATGTACAGCCGTTGTCCGGTGTTGGTGCTGGATGAACCGACGGCGAATCTGGATGAAAAAAACGCTGCGGCGGTGATGTCGGCTCTGGTAGCGCATTGCCGCGAGAAGGGTAAAACCCTGGTGACCGTGACGCATAACCCGCGGCTGCTGCCGTTGTTTGATCGGGTGCTGCACTTGTCGCAGGGCCGGTTGGTGGCTGCCGTCGACACCAGGATGAATGACTGTGCTGAGGTGGAGTGACGTGCCCGGAAAGAGACGCTGGCGGCGTGTGGCGCTGGCGACGATCGTGTTGGGGGGGCTGGCTGGCGGGCTGTTATGGCTGAATCGAGCGCCAGAGGTATTACCGCCGCAGACGGCGCGCGTCGATCGCGGCGACATCGAAAAAAGCGTGTTGGCTACCGGCATTTTGAAACCGGCCCGGCAGGTGAACGTTGGCGCGCAGGTCAACGGTCAACTGAAAAAACTGTATGTTAAACAGGGGGACAGAGTGGCTCAGGGCCAGCTGTTGGCCGAGATAGATCCGACGTTGCAACTTAACGAACTGCGCAAGTCGCAGGCTGAATTACGCAGCGCGCAGGCGCAGAAATTGGCGAGTCAGGCGCAGCTCAAGCAGTATCAACTGGAGCTGACGCGGCAAAGGGCGTTGGCGCGAGATCGTGCCGGCGTGGCCAGCGATTTGGAAAAAGCGCAGGCGCAGCACGACGCGCAGCTGGCGCAGTTGAAAGTGAATGAGTCGCAGATCGTTCAGGCCGAAGTCGCACAGGAAACGGCGAGGGCCAACCTGGCTTTTACCCGTATTACCGCGCCTATCGACGGCGAAGTGCTGGGCATCGTCACTCAGGAAGGGCAAACCATCGTCTCATCGCAAAGCGCACCGACCATTTTGGTGATGGCAGACGTGGATACGATGATGGTGCATACCCGCATATCGGAAAATGACATCTTGCAGGTGAGGGCGGGGCAGCCGCTGTGGTTTTATGTCGCCGCCGATCCCCGCCGCCGATATGAGGGGGCCATGGGCGCGATACAGCAAGCGCCGGCAGAAGCGCTGGAAGCCGACCCGCTGGGCAGAAATTCAAGCCAGCAAACGGCGGCGGTGTATTACAACGGCGTGTTTGCCGTCGCCAACGGCGAACGTCGATTACGCACCTCGATGACGGCGCAGGTATTCATTATTACCGAACGCGCCACGGGGGTGGCGCGGCTGCCGACGGCGGCATTGGGAGAGGCTCTGGATGGCGAGCGCTATCAGATCAGAGTGTTGGAAGGCCAGCGGGTTGTCGCGCGCAGCGTGCGCATCGGGAAGCGCGATCGCCGCTATGCGGAAGTGTTGGACGGCGTGAGTGTGGGTGAGCAAGTGCTGCTGGAACACCAGCCAGATACGGAGGGTGAGCATGTCAGTTAGCACGGATCCCATTATCGTTTTGGATAACGTTTCACGCGAGTTTCAAGCCGGAGAGCAGAAAATCACGGTCCTCAAACGCGTTTCCCTGAGCATTCAGCGGGGAGAAATGGTCGCTATCGTCGGCGCCTCCGGCTCCGGAAAATCGACGTTGATGAATATTATCGGTTGTCTGGACAAGCCTTCTCAGGGGGATGTTTACATCAACGGGGTGGCGATTGGGCAAGCCGACGGCAATCGCCTGGCGCGGCTCCGCAGTCGGCATATCGGCTTTATTTTTCAGCGCTACCACCTGATGCCCTATCTGACGGCCGGTGAGAACGTGGCTATCCCTGCATTGTATACCGCGATGCCGGCCGCCGAGCGCCGCCTGCGGGCCGCGCATTTGTTGGCTCGCCTCGGGTTGGCGTTGCGCGGTGGCCATCGTCCGGCGCAGCTTTCCGGTGGGCAGCAGCAGCGGGTCAGTATTGCCCGAGCTCTTATGAACGGCGCGGAAATCATTTTGGCCGATGAACCTACCGGCGCGTTGGATAGCGCCAGCGGTCAGGCGCTGATGGCCATTTTGCATGAGCTGAACGCTGTCGGACACACCGTGGTCATCGTGACGCACGATCGGCGGATCGCCGAGCAGGCGCAGCGGATCATTGAGATCGGCGACGGCGAGATCGTGGCGGATCGTCGCCACGATGCCGCCCGGCAGCGTTTTGCGTTCGAGAGGCCGCTGGCGCTGGCTGCGCCGCTGAAACGCATGAGCCTTTGGGCGGCGCTGCGAGAGGCGATCGGCATGGCTTGGCGGGCATTATTAGGGCATCGGGTCCGGGCATTATTATCGATGCTCGGCATCATCATCGGCATTGCGGCGGTCGTTTCCGCCATCGCCATCGGTGAAGGCACGCGTCAAAGCATCCTCAGGGAAATCAGCCAGCTCGGCTCCAGCACGTTGGACATTCGTCCCGGATTGGGATGGGAAAAAACGCGTCCCGATTTTGCGCGTTCGCTGAGTGCGCGGGATGCTGCGCTGCTGGCGACCTTGCCTTATGTCGACAGCGTTTCGCCGGTTATCAGTACTCAACTGTCGGCCGTGCGCGAAGGCAAGCAGGTGCCGCTCGCCGTGATGGGCGTCGGCGAAGGGTATTTCCGCACGCAGGGTATTCGGCTGCTTTCCGGTGGCCTGTTTACTGCGCAGGATCTGAGTGAGCGCGCACCGGTGGCGGTGATCGATCCCTTGCTGCAACAGGCTCTGTTTTCTTCCCGGCAAGATCCGGTGGGCGCGGTTTTGCTGATCGCGGGTGTGCCTTATCGGGTGATCGGCGTTGCGCAGCGCCGCGGCGCCCAATACGCCGGCTCTCAACCGCTTGCCTGGCTGCCCCATACCTCCCTGACTGGCCGCATCGCCGGCGATATGCCGCTGGAATCGATTGTGATGCGAGTGAATGAAAAATTGACGTTGGAAGCGGCAAGGCGGGATGTGACCCGGCGTTTGACCATAGAACATGGCCGGCGGGATTTTTTCACGCTGACCGACGATCAGCTGACGCAATCCATTCAGCGTGCCTCCGACTCCATGCGATTGCTGATTACGGCGATTGCCGCCATCTCGCTGCTGGTCGGCGGGGTGGGGGTGATGAACATCATGTTGGTTTCGGTGACGGAACGAACCCATGAGATCGGCATTCGATTGGCGGTGGGCGCCGCTGAGAAAGACATTATGCGGCAATTTTTGATTGAGGCGGTGGTGATCTGCAGCCTGGGGGGCGTGTTGGGGATCGCCTGCGCCGCGCTGGTTAAAGGGATTCTGAGCGGCTTGGCGCCGCAGGTGACGATGATCTTTACCTGGCCACCATTGCTGCTGGCCTGCGGGTTCTCGGCGTTGATCGGCGTCGGGTTCGGCTTCTTTCCGGCCCGTGCCGCCGCGCGCCTGCAGCCGGTGGAGGCGTTGGCGCGAGAATGAACCGACTTTTGATTTACGGGCTGGTCATGCTGTCTTTGAGCGCTTGCGGAGGGCGGCCGATCGACGCCACGGCGCCACCGTCGTTGCCGCAGCAGTGGCGCGTGGTTGATGAACGTTCCGGTTCATTGCGGGCAGGCGTCGCCTGGTGGGAAAACTTCAATGATCCGCAGCTTTCCTCGCTGATCGATGGCGTGCTCATCGCGAACCAGGATCTGGCGCTGGCTGGATTGCAGTGGCGTGAGGCGATGTTGGAGGCCGGGTTGATAGCCGGCAATGCGACCCCCGACCTGGCCGCCAGCCTGAGTGGCCGCAATACCAAGGCATTGCGCGGCGCGGCGCGGCCGCAAGAAAGTTACCGCGCAGGACTGTCACTGAGTTATGAACTGGATTTATGGGGCAAGCTGGCGCGTATTCGCGAGCAGGCTCAGTGGCTGGCCGTCGCTTCGGAGTTGGATCGGCGCAATACCGCGTTGACCTTGATCGGCGCTACCGCTCGCGGGTATTGGCAGATCGCCGATTTGAATCAGCAAGTCACCCATCAACAGCAGGCGGTGGCGTTCGCGCGTGAGACTTTACGGCTGGTGGCGGCACGTCACACCGCCGGCGACGTCGGCCGATTCGAGTTGTTGCAGGCGGAGCAAAACCTATTGGCGCGGGAGAATCAACGGGATGAACTGGCACGGCAGCGGGAAGACGCTCGCAACTCGCTGGCGCTGTTGTTCGGCCGTTCACCCTTGCTGCGATACAGCGAAAGGCGAGCGCTACCGATCAACGAGGTGCCCATTGCGCCACGTCTGCCGGCGGCGGTGATGGCGCGACGGCCGGATGTGCAGGCGGCGGAGCGGCGCCTGAGGGCGGCGCTGGCCGGTGCGGAGGCCGCTAAATTGAGTTTTTATCCGGCGCTGAGTCTGGATGCCGCACTGGATGCCGGCAGCGGGCTTTTCCGCCAATGGTTCAGTGAACCTTCGCGTTCGCTGGGCGCGACGTTGACGCTGCCGTTCATTGAGTGGCGCAAGATGCGCTTGTCCAGCGACAAAGCGGCGTTGCAGGCGCAGCGCGCGGAGATTCAATTTCGCGATGCGGTTTACCGCGCGCTGGCTGAGGTAGACAACGCCATGCGGGAACGTCTGGAAGCGCAGCGGCAAATCGGCAATCAACAGCGACATCTGGCGATGGGGAGACAAGCCGTGGCATTGGCCCGCCATCAATATCAGGCCGGTTCCGTCGCGCTGCAAACGTTGCTGGACGCGCAAGAGGCGGTGTTAACCAGCGAGAATTCGCTGTCGGCACTGCAATATCGCTACCTGAACGCCACGATGCAGCTCTGGCTGGCGCTGGGCGGCAACGAGGCTTTCGCATCCGGGCAAGGGGAATAAGCATGGACAGAGAACGGAATACAAGACGTGTGGTGGTCACGGGTTACGGCGCCGTCACCGCGCTGGGTGGCAACGCGCAGCAAAACTGGCAGGCTATCATGGCCAACCGCCTGGCCTATCGCTATCACGATAAATCGGCGGCGGGAATACATGCGCGCTTTTTTGCTTTGCTGGAGTCTGAACCGCAGCTGGAGGGCGTTGCCGGACGGGTAAGCCGCCGGCTGCCCAGATTCGCCAGGCTGGCGCTTGCCGCCGCCGCGGAGGCGATCGAAATGGCGTTTTCATCCTCTTACAGAGGGCCTGTGCACTTTTATTCGTCGTTGGAATGCGGGGCGATTATCGGCAGCGGCTGGGGAGGGCAGGATGAGATCATGCAAAACAATGCGGACTATCTGCAATCCGGGCTGGGACAGCTGTTTGGCTGTTTTCACGCGATGCCCAATATCGCGACCGCCATATGCGCCCAACATTGGTTGCTGCGGGGTTATCAAGGCTCGCCGGCGGCGGCCTGCGCGACCGGCGGCATCGCGATTGGCGATGCGTTTGAGGTGATCCGCAGCGGTCGCGCTTCAATGATGCTGGCCGGCGCGTCGGAATCACTGAGCGGCAATGGCGCGATCTGGAATATCGACGCGCTGCGTTTGCTGAGTCGGGAGCAAAAGGATATTACCAAGGCCAGTTGCCCGTTCAGCCGGGAGCGCAGCGGTTTCGTGTTGGCGGAAGGGGCCGCCGTGTTGTGTCTTGAGGAGCGAGAGGCGGCTTTAGCGCGCGGTGCGACAATATTGGGGGAGATCAAGGGATACGGCAACTTTTCAGATGCTTTTGACCTTACCGCGCCGGCGGAGGATCCGCAGGCCAAGGTGAAAACCATTCGACGTGCTCTGGAGCAGGCGGGGCTCGGCAGCCATGAGATCGACTATATCAATGCGCATGGCACGTCTACGCCGCAAAACGACGTAAACGAAACCGCTGCGGTCAAGGCGGCTTTGGGGCGCGATGCTTATCGCACGCCGATTTCCAGTACGAAATCCTATACCGGGCACTTGCTCGCCGCATCCGGCAGCTTTGAGGCGATCGTCTGCCTACAGGCATTGCAGCAGCAAATGATGCCGGCAACCTGCCATTTGCACGAGACCGATCCCGAATGCGATCTCGATTATATCCGCGAGGGGCATCGTCGCGGTCGTTTGCGCAATGTCATGAGTCTCAACTTCGGTTTCGGCGGTGCTAATGCAGCGCTGGTATTCGGCAATCACAATGGATAATGGTAGGGCATATGGAAAAGTATCATCGATTGTATGAGGCGATTTGCGGCTTGTTGTATGAAGCCAAAGGATTGGACAGAACGCTGATGTCGGCCGATATGCCGCTGCAACAGTTGGGGTTGGACAGCCTGGATTATATGGAGTTGATGCTGCTGGTTAGGCGTGAGTTCGGCATTACGCTCAATGCGGAAATGTTTATCGAACGGCCTGACCTGACCCTTGGTGAGCTGTGTCACGTTATGACCAGTCAATAATTCTCCCCCCAGGCGGCCGTGTGCTGCGGCCAGGCCTGGGCTATTCCCCATCGTGACTTTATTTCCTCCTGCCCTGATTTTTCCTCTTATCGATTCACATAAAGATTAATACTTATCTGTTTGGTTAAGTTACGTTTGCGTCGGCGGATTTATTTCGTTTTTTTACGTGCCGTATAACGCTTCGAAACCCATGACGCCTCGCGATTTTATTAGGATTTTTCTTTGTTTTGTCGGTTTGTTTGCCAATTTCAGCGCATGTGTGAAATGGAAGTATTAACGCAAACTAAAGTGAATCAGGAAGTATGCCATCCTTATTATTTCTGATAGTGGCAGTTGAGCTGCGGTTTTCATTAACGAGGGTCCTCAAGGGGAGCGCTGAAGCGGTGAATAATCCCTGTGCACTGTTCGCGTTTGGCAAATCCGTTATACTCCGCGCTGGATGCAGGAACCTATCCATAGCCAGGGGAAACCCTGAGTGTCCATTGTGGTGATGTAAAAGGAAAATGACAGCCACATTTTTCCGATCAAAGTAATAGAGGTTGTATGTCTAATCGTAAACATCTGACGCCTTCCGAAGTGGAGAGACTGCTTGAGGTCACGCTGCAGGGAAAGAATCCAGAACGCGATTATTGCTTGATTTATATGTGTTTTATCCATGGGTGCCGCGCCAGCGAAATAGGGGGATGGCGTTTGTCGGATATCGATCTGGAAGGCGGCAACATTTATGTTCATCGCTTGAAGAATGGTTTTTCCACGGTGCATCCGCTTTATCTGCGCGAAAGGCAATGTCTGCGGCGTTGGTTGGATAAGCGTCAACGGCACCGCTGGGCCGATCAAGAGTGGTTATTCCTGTCCAACCGCGGTGGCCGTCTGTCGCGCCAACGTATTTACGGGTTGATTCGCCATTACAGCAAGGTGGCCAAATTGGAGGTCAACGCTCATCCACATATGCTGCGGCATGGCTGCGGATTTGCATTGGCGGACCGCGGTATCGACACCCGTTTAATTCAGGATTACCTCGGGCATAGAAATATTCAGAATACGGTGATTTATACCGCCAGCAATGCACAGCGCTTTAAGGAAATTTGGTAAGTGTGATTTAAGTTAATAACGATAAGGAGTCACTTTGAACTAAACTGAAACATACTGTAAGGACGCGTAAAAACAATGTCAATATTCCTATGCTCTCTTTCCCGAACAAAGGTTAATTGCCTTTAAAAACAGTGTGTTGTGATTTTATTTCTTGTCGAACCCCACCTCTTCATCTAAGCAAAATCCTAATCAAAGATCCGCAGATTTAAATCATTGAGTTTACACCTTGGTTTTTTAGTCTGATTTATTGTCCATTTGTTATCAAGTTGGTTTTAAATTCTGTTAAATATATTTTTTTTGGTTTTAAAAGCCAAAGGAGTCACTTTAGTTCAAAATGAATCGTTTGGGTGAATAAGTCCGAAGCCACTAATCAGTCTGGCTAAGGCCCTTTACATTCATGGAACTAAATAAAAGGAATGACATTAAGGATATGTCGGAAATAAAACCATGCATGTTTTGCATAATTTTAAGGAAAGTAGGATGAAAAAGAATCTGCTGGCTGTAGCTGTATTGACCGCGTCTGCATTTACCACCTCTGTATTTGCCGCTGACGGCGCGCTGAATATCACCGGTACCATCACCGATCAGTCTTGCACCGTCGATCCGGATTCCCAGAACAAGCAGGTTGCTCTGGGCAAAATCGCTAAAGATGCGTTCACCCTGTCTAAAACTGCCGGTGCCAAAGCATTCAACCTGGTGCTGAAAAACTGCCCGGCCACCGTCACCGGGGCGACCGTACGCTTTGACGGCACGCAGGTGCAGGGGCAGTCCGGGCTTCTGCAACTGACCGGCGCCGGCACCGCTGGAGTGGCAGGCGGCATTGGCGTACAGCTGCTGGATGACGGCAGCAACGTACTCAACATCGGCAACGATTCCCGCGTGTATACGTTGGCAGAGAACAAAGACAACGTTCTGGGCTTTGTGGCGCGCTACTTCGCTTACGACACAGTCTCTGTCGGTAGCGCGAACGCCACCGCCAACTTCACCATCGTTTATCAGTAAATTCACGTCGTCATTCTGGCGTAAGCGTTAGAAAACTGGGCCAGAGGCTGCGCCTCTGGCTCTTTATCCATCGGGGAAGGTAACAAAATGAAAGCGGGATATTTTGCGCTGGCGGCAGCGTTATTGATGGCGCTTTGGACTCCGGTACAGGCCGGCGTGATCGTGGGTGGGACACGTCTGATTTACGATGGCGGCAAAAAAGAGTCTGCACTGAATATCAATAATCCGGATGCGGTGCCTTATCTGATCCAATCTTGGGTCGATGGGCAAGAGGGCGACAGCGTTAAAGCGCCTTTTATCATCACGCCGCCGTTGTTTCGTTTGGACGGCGGCCAAAATAACCTGTTGCGCGTGGTGCGTGCGGGCGGCAATTTGCCGACGGACAGAGAATCGCTGTATTGGCTGAATGTGAAGGCAATCCCTTCGGTGGAAAAGAAAGAGAACACGCTGCAAATTGCGATCAAGACCCGCATCAAGTTGATTTATCGTCCCCAGGGGCTGGTTGGCAATCCGGAAGAGGCGGCCGGTAAAGTGACATGGCGGCGCAGCGGCGACCGGCTGCAGGTGACCAATCCTTCTCCCTATTACCTCACTTTTTTTAATTTGAAGCTGAACGGCAGCGCCATTACCGGCAACACCATGGTCGCGCCGCAAGCTACCGCCAGTTTTCCGTTGCCGACGGCGCACGCTGGGGGCGGCAGCCTGAGCTGGCAAATCATCAACGACTATGGCGGAACCGGCCAGACTTTTACTGGCACGTTATAGCCGGGCAGCGATGCGTGTTTTTTGGGCTCCGGAGTACGCCGGGGCCGGCGTTCGGCTTACCTGAGCTTTCGACGGGCTAAGCCAATCGGGACAGGGAGTTAAAAGGATGAATAACCCGAATTGCATTGGTTTACCAGGGAGCCGATCGATTCTGGCCGGTTTGATGTCTTGCCAGGTGGCACTGCTTTATCCAATCGGTGCAGCGCATGCGCGCGATTACTTTAACCCGGCGCTGCTGGAGATTGATAATCCGGCGCTGCGTGGCGCCGACCTCTCCGTATTTGAAGAGAACAGCAGCCAGGCGCCCGGGCGCTATCGGGTCGATCTTTACTTGAACGGAGAACAGATCGACAGCCTTGACGTCGAGTTCCAGCTGATGCCGAGAGCCGATGGTAAGCAAACGCTGCAGCCTTGTTTCAGCACGGAAAAATGGGCTGAGCTAGGCGTGAGGGTGGCTATGTTCCCAGCGATGGTGCCTGGGGATAGCTGCGTCAACCTGGCGCAGGCCATTCCACAGGCCTCTGCAGTATTCCAGTTCAATCAGTTGAGACTGAACCTAAGCATTCCTCAGGCGGCATTGCGCTTGAATGCACGCGATTATGTCTCCCCGGATAAATGGGATTCCGGCATACCCGCGTTATTGGTCAATTACAACTTCAGCGGCGCCAATAGTCAGATGCGCGACACGCAGCGGCAGAACAACAATAACTATTACCTCAATTTGCGCTCGGGCATTAACTGGGGCGCCTGGCGTTTGCGTAACTATTCCATCTGGAATCACTACACCGGCGGTGCTTCATCCTGGCGTTCAATCAATACCTATCTGCAGCGCGATATTGTTGCGTTGCAAAGCCGCCTGACGCTGGGGGACAGCACAACGTCCAGCGAGGTGTTCGACAGCGTACAGTTCCGCGGTGGGCAATTGGCTTCTGAAGATGACATTCTGCCGGACAGCATGAAGGGCTACTCGCCGGTGGTGCGCGGGATTGCGCGCACTAACGCGCAAATCGTGATCCGGCAAAACGGCTACGTGATTTATCAAAGCTATGTACCGCCGGGTGCGTTTGAAATTACCGATCTGTACCCCACGGGCGGCAGCGGCGATCTGAACGTCAGCGTGCGCGAGGCTGACGGGCAGGAGCAACATTTCGTGGTGCCTTATGCTGTGGTGCCGGTGCTTCAGCGCGAAGGGCGTTTCAAATACAGCCTGACCAGCGGGAAATACCGTTCATACGGTGGCGGCGTTGATGAACGTCCGTTCAGCCAGGCCACCGGCATCTACGGTTTGCCGTGGGGAGCTACCCTGTATGGCGGCGTGCAGGCGGCCAGTAAGTACCAGTCTCTGGCGCTGGGGTGGGGGCAGAACATGGGGGCGGTGGGGGCGCTGTCCGCAGATGTCACTCAGGCATGGACCAAGCAGGAAACTCGGCCGAAAGAGCAAGGGCAATCATGGCGCCTGCGTTACGGCAAAAACTTCATTGAAACCGGCACTAACTTCAGCTTGGCCAGCTACCGCTATTCCACGCGCGGTTTTTATAACCTGCAAGAGGCGCTGGAGAGTTACGGTGGCAACAGTGCTGTCTATAACGACCGCAAAAAGAGCCGAGCCGAGTTGACGATGAGCCAGAGCCTGTGGGATCTGGGCGGAACGCTGTCGCTCAGCCTGTTTAACGAGGATTACTGGAATGACAATCGCCGCTCGCAGTCGGTCAGCCTCAGCTACAACAACAGCTGGGAAGCCATCAGTTATGGGCTGAATTATACCTTCAGCCAAAATGGTTACGACAGCAACGGCAACCACAGCAATATCCGCGATCACATCGTTGCCTTCAACGTCAGCGTGCCGCTCAGCAAATGGCTGCCGGGCAGCTACGCCACCTACGGCATGAACGCCAGCCGCAATGGCGCCACCAGCAACAACCTTGGGTTGAGCGGTACTGCTCTGCCGGGCGACAACCTGAACTACAGCATCAGCCAAGGTTATACCGGCAGGGGCGTGGGGGCGAACGGGAATATTCAGGCGGATTATAAAGGCGCCCTCGCCGAGTGGAACCTGGGCTATGGCTACGAGCGCCATCGCCGGCAGGTGAACTACGGCGTGCAGGGCGGTGTGCTGGTGCACCAAAACGGCGTCACGTTGTCGCAGCCGCTGGGCGATACGGTGGCGTTGGTGCAGGCACCTGGCGCCGCAGGGATCGATGTCCTGAACCAGACCGGGGTCAGCACGGACTGGCGTGGCTATGCGGTTGTCCCTTATCTGACGCCTTACCGGCGCAATATCGTCGGGCTGGACGGTGAGTCTTTCGCCGAGGATGTCGACATGACGCTAAGCAGCCAAACGGTGATTCCAACTCGCGGCGCCGTAGTGCGCGCCAGCTTCAATCCAGATGTCGGAGCCCGAGTGTTGCTGACGTTGCTGACGCGTAGCGGTGATCCGGTGCCCTTCGGCGCCACCGTCAGCGATCTCAACAGCCCTTCCGATAAGGGCAGCATTGTCGGCGATGGTGGGCAGGTTTATTTGGCCGGCATGGCGGAGAGTGGCCGGCTGCTGGTTAAGTGGGGCAATGATGCCGCTCAGCAATGTCAGGCTAACTATCAATTGGCTAATCAGCCTGAGAGCGGCGGTATACGCCTCGTGAATGGGCAGTGTCTATAAGGTGCATATGATGGTTAAGGGAATATCTATTAAACGTGTGGTCAGCGCCGGGGGATTGCTGCTGAGTATGATGCTGTACGCTCAGCAAGCGCAGGCCGTTTTTGGGCAATGCAAGCCGAAATCCGGCACTAAAGGATTCTCATTTGTTTTCTCGCCGAAATTGGTTGATCCGTCTCAAAACATGGCGGGGCGAATTATCAAGAACGCCGACGGCGGTAAATGGAATCTGGCCGGCTCCTATCTGGTTGAGTGTGAATGCCAGTATCGTACGGCGTCTTACGTAACCGCCAAAGTACTGCTGAGTGACCAGGTATTCAGTGAGGGGGGACTAACCTATTACGCGCTGAATGAATATCTGGGCGTCGCCAGTGAAGTGTACGTGGCGGGCTACCGCGAAGAGTATATCGCCGCACCGTTTGAGAATGAGTCGAATAAAAAGACCGATATGGATGGCGATGATGAGTCCTGCGCCAGTACACCTTATAACAGCGGCGCTAAAGGGCGAATCCATCTCTATTTCCGCCGTCCTTTCGTGGGGGTGACGACGATACCCAGCACCAAACTGGTGGAAACTTATGTCTCGGTCGTGAGCGGTGTGAGCAGTGATGTGGCGGTGTCTACCGTCTCAATGAGCGGCACCGTCACCGTGCCGCAAAGCTGCGAAATCAGCCCTCAGACGGTGACGGTGGATTTCGGCGATATCCTGACCACGGACTTTCAAACCAAAGGGGCGATGCCGTCCCGCTTCACCCCGCATGAGAAAACGCTGACGCTGGCTTGTAGCAACATTTCCAATGGCGTCAAAGTCAGCCTGTCATTTCGCGGCGAAGCCGACGGCAACATGCCCGAGGCGCTGAAGACCAGCAACGACAGCATCGGGGTGATGATAAAGGATCTGTTTGGCAACCCGATTGCACCGCAAAACGGCCGGTTGCCGGTCGATTTTCAATACCCGAGTCAGTCAGGGCGAACCGGGATCAGCGTCTATCCCATCAATACCACCGGGAAGGCGCCTGCGATGGGCAAGTTCAATGCCACGGCGACCATTCAGGCAGAAATCCAATAAACGGATATTTCAACGGCAGTGGGGTGGGCGGGCCCCTGCGTTTAACGAGAAGGAACAGATTATGGTGAAAATGTTTAATCGTTTTGGCTGCAACCTGGTGCTGAGCAGCATGTTGATTTTGACGATCCCGACGGCACAAGCGGTATCGAAAATAGTGATTTCCGGCAACATTAAAGCTGCTCCCTGCGAAATCGACAGTGCGAACGCTAGCGTTACGGTCAATCTGGGGGACGATATTTCCGCCGCCACGCTGGCGACCTCCGGCGCCTTCAGCCCTTGGGTGGAGTTCCCCCTGACGTTAAAAAACTGCCCGAGCACCACCACGTCGGTTGTCGCGACCTTCAGCGGAACCGTCGCTGAGGAAAGCACCAGCTTATACAAAAGCACCGGCAGTTCTCGTCGGGTACAAATTGAATTGCAAGACAACCAGGGAGCAAATCTGGGTAATGGCAAGAACATGACCCAGTCAGTTAACCAGGCGACGCATGAAGCCAAATTCAATTTGCGGGCGCGGGCATACAGCACCCATGGCGGATCGACGCCTGGTTCAATAGACGGCGCTCTGCAGGTCACTTTTGTCTATCAGTAGGCAATGGGACAAAAGGGCCAGCGTGGGCGGAAGGCTAACGACAGAGTTAAGGTGATGATATGAAAATCAATTATCCCGATGGAATGACCTTGGCGGCGGGCAATGAAGCGGCGGGTGCCGTGGCTGTCATGGAACCCTGCGCCATGACGGCTCTGGGGATGAGAAACCGGCTGATTGAATCCTGCGGTCTCCAACCTGGCAACATTCGGCAGGTGGCGAATCTGGTGGAACTGAGAGCCTTATTGACTGAACATCCGCATCGTTTATTGGTGATGGAGCTGTGTGGACAATCAGAGTCGGTATTGGAGGGATTCAAGCTGATCGCCGAGGTGCGGGAAAACTCGCCGGACACCGCGATTGTCATTTGTACGGCATTGGATGAACCGAGGTTGTTGCGGCAGCTCATCGCTTCCGGTATTCGCGGCCTGATGCTGAAGCAGGAACCGGCTATTGCATTGACCCACTGTGTTCAGCAAGTCCTGACGGGCAGTTGCAGCTTCAGCCACCGGGTACGCCAACGTCAATTGCATGAGGCTGGCGCCGATAAACCGCTGACGGCGAAGGAACTGGATGTGTTGACCCAACTGTTTTCCGGTAAGAGCGTGACCAATGTGGCGCTGACCATGTGCCGTGATATCCGCACCGTCAGCACCCATAAACGCAATGCGATGTTGAAGCTGGGGTTTCACAGCGATGGGGAACTGTATCTTCAGGGGAAATGGATGGCTGCGCAAGGTTCATCCTTGGTTCGCTAGGCAAGCGCACGAGGTCTCGCGGGCAAGCAAGCATAGGAGCAGATTATGCATTTATGGCGTCAGCAACCGCTGAACATAGCATTAATGGACAGATGTCCATTGACGCTGGAAGGGTTGGCCAGTTTTTTAAAAACGCTGCCAACCCAGGTAAAAGTCGTCGTAAAGGAAACCAGCGTACGTGCGGTGGTGGATAGCGTGGTCTATCAGCAGGCCGACGTGCTGATTACCGAACTGGACGGTGAAGATGAGACGACCGCTAAGGGCAGGGAAGCGTTGCTGGCCCTGTGTACGCAACTGCCCGAATTACGGGTGATTGCCTATACCCGTTGCCGTAATGCAGAAGAGTTGGGGCGATTGTTGTCTCAGCCCAATGTCAGCATCGTCGCCAGGGATGACGCTTTGCCGCTGGTGGCGGAGTTTTTTAATCGGGTCTTGCTTGGGGAGCGAGTGTTGAGCCCACAGATAGGGACTTTTCTGGCCCCCTCGGTTAGCGGAGATGAGGTGTTCACCCGAAAGCTGACTCGCTGCGAGACTGATGTGTTGGCCTTTTTGTTCAACGGCATGAGCCTGCGGCAAATCGCCGAATTGCAACGCCGCAGCATCAAGACGATCAGCGCGCATAAATGCAGTGCCATGCGCAAACTGCAGGTGAAGAATGACAGTGAACTGTTTTCATTGCACGGCAATATTACGCGACAATTTGGCGGGAAGTGGTCAAAGGGGACTTAATCGTTAATGACAGGGTATAAACCGGTAGTCTGGGCGTTGAAAAATAATCAAACAAGTGTCCCCTGGGCGGGTGGATGAAAGCAGCTCGGCGTTGGAATAGTGCTGAATTAGAGCGTTGTTGGCGTGCCGGGCTGCATTTTCCCATCCGATATTTTTTACCGTACTCGATGCGCACGTTAAAAGAAGATGAGTGCCTGCATCGTTATTTACATCGTAAAATTAAATGCTGATCGTGCGGAATCGCTCTACATTGGTTGCGGTGTAGATCACCGTATTCTGGATATTTTTGTGCCCTAAATAATCCTGAATCAAGCGCGTATCGACCCCGTTATCTGCAAGCGCGTAGCCGCAGGAGTGTCGTAGCATGTGAGGATGAACCTGAACGCTAATACCGGCCATTTCGCCATACATTCTCATTAATCGATACAGCTGCTGACGTGAGATTTGTCCGCCGTGGCGCGACAGGAATAACCATGGAGCCTCTGCATCAGGATAGCTCGTCCGCTGGGTCAACCAATGTAACAGCGCCTGCCGTTCTCGCGGTTGGATCGGATGCTGAACGGAAAACCCGTTTTTCAGTCGGGATATATGGATCCGATTAGAGGTAAGATCAATATCCTCCAGGCGCAAAGCACGCAGTTCGCTAACCCGCAAACCGTGAATAAAGCACATTAATAGTAGACAACGATCTCGAATGCTATTTTTCCCCTCATGCACGGCGGCAATCAGTTGCTCAATTTCAACCTGACTGAGAAATTTCCTTTTTTTCATTTTTCTTTCCTGCATCTTTGATGTTGGTGATTTCTATCATGAAGTTTTATTAAAGCATTGGAGCATAATTGGCAGCAAAGGAAATAAATAATTTCATTTGTTAATAGATGGTTTTTTTATCTTTTCTATTTTTTCATTTTTCAAGTGAATATATATTGTTTTTTATATGATTATTTAATTTTTTTTTCATGAGGCTATTTAATTAGCGAATATTTAGCATCTCTGTAAGAGCCCCATGGAGAGTTTCCATCCGTCAGACAGCCATGAGATATCCTCTCTCTCATATCGGTGCTTGATAAGCTGTGATGAGAATTCGTCTTGATCTCATTCTCGCGCCGCTTACAATGCCTGCCAGATCGCGACTTCAGAGGTTTTTTCATGGAACTGCTACGGGTGGTTTATCGGCAGTATCGTTGGCCATTTCTGGCGGTTATGGCATTGACCATGGCCAGCGCCGGTTTAGGCATCGGTATCATTGCTTTTATCAATCAATATCTGATGGACGTCAGCGGCAACCCATTGGCCGTGTTGCCGATGTTTCTCGCCCTGCTGGCATTGTTGATAGCGGTCACGCTGGGTTCACAGCTGGCGCTGACCACATTGGGCCATTACTTCGTCTATCGGCTGCGTGGGCAACTGGTGAAGCGCATTCTGGATACCGAGATCGAGCGCCTCGAACAGTTAGGCAGCGCCTCATTGCTGGCCAGTCTGTCCAGTGACATCCGCAATATCACCATCGCCTTCGTGCGCTTGCCCGAATTGGTGCAAGGGGTGATTTTGACCCTGGGGGCAGCGGCCTACCTGGGGTGGCTATCGCCGAAAATGCTGGCGGTCACGGCGGTTTGGGTGGCGGTGACCGTGGTGGGCAGCGGTTGCCTGGTGTCACGGGTTTATCGCCATATGGCCAGTTTGCGCGAGTCAGAAGAGCGTCTCTATCATCGTTATGAATCGGTGATTGATGGCCGTAAGGAACTGACGTTGAACCGCAAACGGGCTCAGGCGTTATACGAGCAGGCCTATCAGCCCGACGCGCAAGCCTATCGCTACCATATCATTCGCGCCGATACCTTCCATTTGAGTGCGCTCAACTGGTCAAACATCATGATGTTGGGGGCGATCGGGCTGGTGTTCTTTATGGCCAACAGTTTGGGATGGGCGGACTCGACGGTGGCCGCGACCTACTCGCTGACGCTGCTGTTCTTGCGCACGCCCTTACTGCAGGCCGTGGGGGCGTTTCCGACGCTGGTCGGCGCCGAAGTGGCCTTCAACAAGCTGAAAGCGCTGCGTTTGGCCGAGTATCAGCCGGGGTTTCCAGCCGCCGTTGGCCGTTCCTGGCAGACGCTGGAGCTGCGCGACGTGGTTTTTCACTATGCAGATGCGGAACAACAGCCCGGTTTTACCGTCGGGCCGCTCAATCTGACGCTGCGGCGCGGTGAGCTGGTGTTTCTTATCGGCGGCAACGGCAGTGGCAAGTCAACGCTGGCGATGCTGTTGACCGGGTTGTATCGGCCGGTAAGCGGGCACATCGTTCTGGATGGCGTCGCACAGACCGCGGCGGATATGCCGGACTATCGCCGGCTGTTTTCAGCGATTTTCACCGATTTTCATCAGTTCGATCGTTTACAAGGACCGGAAGGCGGCGAACCTGATGCAGCGCTGGTCACGCATTGGCTTGAACGGTTGAATATGAAAAGCAAATTGCAGTTCGACGGCGCCAGAGTGACCAACCCGCAACTGTCGCAGGGGCAGCGCAAACGTCTGGCCCTGTTGCTGGCGGTGGCGGAACAACGCGATATTTTGCTGTTGGATGAATGGGCCGCCGATCAGGATCCGCAGTTCCGGCGCATTTTCTATCGCGAACTGTTGCCGGCGCTGCGCGCGTTGGGCAAAACGGTGTTCGCCATCAGCCATGACGATCACTATTTCGAACACGCCGATCGGTTGCTGGAGATGCGCTCAGGCCATTTACGCGAGTTGACCGGCAGCGAGCGTGAACACGCCAGCCGGGATTCCGTCAGCAGAATCGGTTAACTTACGTCGGCCCGTGCCAGACCAAAACGGGCCGGCGCTTCGCCCCCGCATTATTTCAGTGCGTCGCTTCATTTTCTCTCCCTCATCCAATGCTGTCTGCTGCCGATTTGGCTTACGACCAGTCAAATAATTGATGTTTTAATTGTTTACCAGTGGTTTAATTTTGACCTTTAGAGGTGTGGCACACTGCGCATTCGTTCGCCTATCAAAACACGTTCTCGCCTGCCGATAACAGTGATATCCACGGTGCCGTTCTGGCTGATACGGCAATGCAGATCTATGGGCAGCAGAGTTTTTTTAAATTTCCATAGGAAAAAACGACTTTATTGATCGTTGAAATGTATCAATAATTTTATTTTGAATGGTTTAATCTATTGGTTAGGGGCGCTGTGGTGAGCAAGGATGGACCAAATATCAAACGTAAAGCATGGCTAGGCGTGTTTATCGTTAGTGGGCTGTTCTGGCTGCTAACCGCTGCCGTGATTTACTGGTTACTGAGTTAGCAGGTTAAGCAGGAAGACGATTCGTGAACAAGAAGCAGGCTAAAAACCGTGAGGGCGCTCAGCGTCGCGCGCAGTCAAAAATTCCGCCTTCATGGGTGCTGAGCGATGAGCAGCGCGCCTTTATTGAAGATTTATGGCAGGATACCGCCCCCGAAGCGGCGCGGCCCATCGCTCAGCGACGTTAGCCGATCACGCGGCTGCGGCCGGCCAGCGCGCCGAACAGCATTTGCAAGACGGTCAGGCATAGCAGAGCGATCAACGGCCAGCGCCAGCCTTCCGTCAGATCGTGTAACAGGCCGAATAAGGTGGGTCCCAGCGCGGCCAACAGATAACCGACGGATTGCGCCATGCCCGACAGCAGCGTCGCCTGATGATGATGCTGACTGCGCAATCCAAAGAACGACAGTGCCAGCACCAGCGAACTCCCCGCTCCCAACCCGGCAAACGTCAGCCACACCAGTGAACTGGCGGGTTGCACCAATAATCCCCCGACGCCGATAAAGATCAGCAGAGAACTGCCCAGCGCTATCGCCCGCTGATCGCGCGCCCGCGGCAAAATCACCACCATGACAAAGTTGGCGACGATCGCCACCACCTGATAAACGAACAGCTCGAAGCCCGCCTGCTGGGCTGAGGCGCCGTGGCTGACGGCAAAGGCACTGAACCAGCCGATAATGGTGTAGAAGGCGATCGATTGCAGCCCCATGAACATCGCCACTTGCCAGCCCAGCGCGCTGCCCCAGGGAGAGCGATAGCGTTGCGGCTCCGTCGGCTGCGGCTCTTTAGCGACGGGTGTGGCGGAGCGCCGCAGCTGCGGCAACCACACCAGCAGCGCCAACAGCGCAGGTAATCCCCAGCACAGCAAGGAGAAGCGCCAGCCGAGATCGGCCAGGGAAGCCAGCGGCACCGCCAGACCGGAGGCGATGGCGGCGACCAGTGACATCACCGCCGCATAGGCCGCTATCATCGCGGCGGCGCGATGAGGAAAATCTCTTTTCACCAGCGTTGGCAGCACCACATTGGCGAAGGCGATGGCGGCGCCGATCAGAACGCTTCCCAGCCACAGCATGGCGTCTTGCGGCAGGGAACGCAGCGCGATGCCGCAAACCAGCAGCGCGAGGGCTAAACCCAGGGTGCGTTCGATGCCGATGCGTTTCGCCAGCGCCGGGGTGAGTGGCGAGAGGATGGCGAACAGGATCAGCGGCAGTGAGTTGATCAGGCCGGCTGCGGTGGCGGACAACGCCAGCTGTTGCTGAATCTGTTCCAGCAGCGGGCCGACGCTGGTGAGGGCGGCGCGCAGGTTAGCTGCGATCAGCATGATGCCGACGATCAGCAGAACAGGGCGATGTAAACGGCGACGCGGGGTCGCGATGGATGATGAAGATGAAGCGGGTTGCGGCATGAGTTCCTCGCACCAGGGCATGCAGACAATCAGCGCTGCATGGCGTGATGCGTTGATTGACGTTAACGCTTACGTACCGACAAGGAGCCGATATCTGATCGCAAGTGTAGGGAAGATGGCTCGCGCTGACAAGGGGGGCCGGCGGGATGGAGAGGGCTGATTCCCGCCGGCTGCAGGATAATTCCCATTATGTGATCCTGGTCACTGAGTGAACTAAAAGTCATGGCGCAGGGCGGGGTCTGCAGCGCTTTCACTTCTGCCGCCGCCGGCGCGGCTGCTCTCCGGCGTTCGCGCTCGTCATGGCATTTCATTTTTCACCCATTCCATTTTTTGGCTTTTCGATTCGTTTCGATTCGAAAGGTTTTTTGGCGGTTTTTTTGCTAAAACGGGGCTGTAAGCCCGATCACAATTTCATTGCTTTCGCTTTGCTGTAATGCCAGCGCAGTAGAGCGAAAGCCATCTTCTCCCCGGCGATGCCGGAAACCTGAGGACCGCAGCTCATGCCAGTGAATACCGCAAAGCGACGTGAACACATCATCGATCTGTTATGCGAGCACGGCAGCGTGCGCGTGGAGCAACTCAGCAAACAGTTTGCAGTATCCACGGTGACGATCCGCAACGATCTGCGCTTTCTGGAACGAAAAGGGTGTGCGCTGCGCGCTTACGGCGGCGCAATGCTCAATCAGCAATTCGCTTTCGATCGGCCGCTGCGGGACAAAGGGCGGTTGAATCGCGATGTCAAAACGCTGATCGCCAACGCGGCGGCCGGCTATGTGCGCGACGGCGATGCGCTGATCCTCGATTCCGGTTCAACCACCGCGCAGATCGTGCCGTTCCTGAAGGGGCGGCGCGATCTAGTGGTGATGACTAATGCGCTGAACATTGCCTATGAGCTTTCAGGAAACGACGGGGTGGAAGTCATGGTGCTGGGGGGCAGCGTGCGCCGCAACTCTTACTCGCTCTATGGTCCGGCTGCCGAGCAGCAATTGCGTCAGTACCGCTTCGACAAGCTGTTTTTAGGCGTCGACGGGTTCGATCTGAGCGCCGGCATCACCACGCCTCACCCCGGTGAAGCGCACCTCAATCGCGTGATGTGCGAGGTGGCGCGCGAGATTATCGCAGTGGCGGATGCCAGCAAATTCGGTCGCAAGAGCTTTTGCATGATTCGCGAAGCTGGACAAATCCATCGGCTGATCACTGACAGCCGTCTTCCGGACGATTACGAGCGGGCGTTAACCGAGCTGGGCGTAGAGGTCATCATCGCCGATCGGTAGCACGGCGCCTGCATGGGGGCTTCATGCAGCAGTTGTTACAGCTTGTCGAGCAGCACAAGGCCGGTATGCCGGTCGGGATTTTTTCCGTCTGTTCCGCCCATCCCTGGGTTCTGAAGGCCGCGCTGCGGCAGGCTAAAAGCCGCGGCACGCCGGTATTGGTGGAGGCGACCTCCAACCAGGTCAATCAGTTCGGCGGCTATACCGGCCAAACGGCGGCCCAGTTCCGCGATGCGCTCTGGCGTCTGGCGGATGAGGTTGGCTTGGCGCGCGAGCGCGTGTGGCTGGGCGGCGACCATCTGGGGCCCAACGCCTGGCAAGATCGCCCGGCTCAGGAAGCGATGACGCTGGCGGAAACGTTGATCGACGATTACGTTCGCGCCGGATTTCGCAAAATTCATCTCGATTGTTCCATGTCGTGCGCCGGCGATCCCTCGCCCTTGGGTGATGCGGCGGTCGCCGAGCGTGCGGCGCGCCTGTGCGCGGTGGCGGAACGCGCCTGGGCGCAGAGCGGTGGCGAAGCGCCGGTCTATGTGATCGGCACCGAGGTGCCGGTACCGGGCGGTGCGCAGGAGGCGTTGGCGGGCCTGCAGGTCACCACGCCGCAGGCGGTGGCGCAAACCCTGGAAACACACCGTATCGCCTGGCAAAAGGCCGAGCTGAACGATGCCTGGCAGCGAACCATCGCGCTGGTGGTGCAGCCGGGCGTCGAGTTCGATCACCACAGCGTCGAACGTTACCAGCCGCAACGCGCCGACGCACTGAGCCATTTCATCGAACGGCAGCCGGGCATGATCTATGAAGCGCACTCCACGGACTACCAACCGCCGCAGGCCTATCGCCAGCTGGTGCGCGATCATTTCGCCATTCTGAAGGTGGGGCCGGCGCTGACCTTTGCGCTACGCGAAGCGCTGTTCGCTCTCGATCGCATCGAGCGCGAATGGCTGGGGGAACGCCAGTCGGCGCAGCTGTGCGCCACGCTGGAACAGGTGATGCGCGAGCAGCCGCAACAGTGGAGCCGCTATTACCACGGTACGCCGCACCAGCAGTATCTCGATCGCCACTACAGCCTGAGCGATCGGGTGCGTTACTACTGGCCGCAGCCGCAGGTGCAGCAGGCGGTCGACGGCTTGCTGGACAACCTGCGGCGCAGCCCGGCGCCGCTGGCGCTGCTCAGCCAGTATCTGCCGGAGCAGGCGCGGGCGCTGAACGCCGGCGAATTGAGCGCCGATCCGCAGGAGTGGGTGCTGCACAAAGTGACGCAGGTACTCGATGATTACCACGCCGCCTGCTATCCGGAGGGCCGCTGATATGCCGAACATTTTAATGACCCGCATCGACAATCGCCTGGTACATGGCCAGGTGGGCGTGACCTGGACCAACACCCTTGGCGCCAACCTGGTGGTGGTGGCCAACGACGAGGCCGCCGCCGATCCGGTGCAGCAGAACCTGATGGACATGGTGGTGGCGGAAGGGGTGCAGACCCGTTATTTCACGCTGCAGAAAACCATTGACGTGATCCACAAGGCGGCGGATCGGCAGAAGATCTTTCTGGTGTGCAAAACGCCGCAGGACGTGTTGACGCTGGTGCGCGGCGGGGTGCCGATCCGTTTCGTCAACGTCGGCAATATGCACTTCGCCGAGGGAAAGCGGCAGGTGCACAAAACGGTGTCGCTGGACGACGGCGACGTGGCTGCGTTCCGCGCGCTGGCTGAACTGGGCGTGGAGTGCGAAGTGCGTCGGGTGCCTGATGAAGCGGGCGAGGCGATCGGCAAACTGCTCTTTTGAGCCAGGGGGGAAAGCATGTTGACGGATGCGTTATTGATTGCGCTGTTGGCGGGGTTGGCGGGTGTTGACCTGTTCGACGGTCTGACCCACTTCCACCGGCCAGTGGTGATGGGGCCGCTGGTGGGGCTGATTTTGGGCGATGTCTACACCGGCTTGCTGGTGGGCGGCACGCTGGAGCTGGTGTGGATGGGGATGGTGCCGTTGGCGGGAGCCCAACCGCCTAACGTGGTGATCGGCGGGGTGATCGGCACCGCATTCGCCATTCTGACCAAAGCCGACCCTAAAGTGGCGATCGGCGTGGCGGTGCCGTTCTCGATCGCGGTGCAGGGCTGCATCACGCTGCTGTTTACACTGTTCTCGCCGATGATGCACCGCTGCGATCGCATGGTAAAAGCGCTGAACTGGCGCGGCATCGAACGGGTGAACTATCTCGGCATCGGCATTCTGTTCATCTTCTATTTCGTGGTGGCGTTCCTGCCGATTTACTTCGGCGCCGATGCGGCCAGCGCCATGGTGCAGAAAGCTCCGGGCTGGCTGCTGGACGGGCTGGCGGTGGCGGGCGGCATGATGCCGGCGATCGGTTTCTCGCTGCTGATGAAGGTGATGATGAAAAAAACCTACGTGGCCTATTTTATCCTCGGTTTCATCTCGGTCACGTTTCTCAAGCTGCCGATCCTGGCGGTGGCGCTGGGCGCCCTGGCGATCGCTCTGATCGACTTCTTCAACACGCAACGCGGCGCGGCAGAGGCGACGGCCCGGCCCGCTCCGCAGGAGGACGCCGAAGATGGCATTTAACGATTCCGACGATCTGCTGGCGCAAAAGGCCGAGCAGCGTATGGCGCAGGCGCTGGCCACCAGCCAGGTGGAGCAGGACGACTATCTGGACAGCCGGCCCGCCGAAGCGCTGACGCGCGGCGACATTAACCGCATGGCCTGGCGTTCGCTGCTGCTGCAGGCGTCGTTCAACTACGAGCGCATGCAGGCGGGCGGCTGGCTGTATCAGCTGATCCCCGCGCTGCGCAAGATCCACCGCAACCCGCAGGATCTGGCCAACTCGATGAAGATGCACATGGAGTTTATCAACGTGCACCCGTTCGACGTCACCTTCCTGTCCGGTCTGGTGCTGGCGATGGAGCAGAACAAGGAGAAGATCTCCACCATCCGCGCGGTGAAAGTGGCGCTGATGGGGCCGCTTGGCGGCATCGGCGACGCGCTGTTTTGGTTGACGCTGCTGCCGATCTGCGCCGGGATAGGCGCTTCGCTGGCATTGGAGGGCAGCCTGTTCGGGCCGATCGTCTTCCTGCTGTTGTTTAACCTGTTCCACTTCGGCCTGCGTTTCGGGCTGGCGCACTACGGCTACCAGGCCGGCACCAGCGCGCTGGCGCTGCTGAAAACCCACACCCGGCGCATTTCTCACGCCGCCTCCATTGTCGGCATGACGGTGATCGGCGCGCTGGTGGCCTCGTACGTGCACCTGTCCACGCCGCTGGTGATGCATGCCGGCAAGGCCAGCGTGGCGCTGCAAACCGACGTGCTGGACAAGTTGATGCCCAACTTGCTGCCGCTGTGTTTCACGCTGCTCATTTTCTTCCTGATGAAGCGCGGATTCTCGCCGGTGAAGCTGATTGGCGTCACGGTAGCGATCGGCGTGGCGGGCAAATTTATCGGCATTTTATGAGGAGCGGGATATGCCAGGCATTGTGATTACCGGCCACGGCGGCTTTGCCTCCG
Source organism: Serratia sp. X10 (assembly GCF_017811775.1). Classification (NCBI taxonomy): domain Bacteria; kingdom Pseudomonadati; phylum Pseudomonadota; class Gammaproteobacteria; order Enterobacterales; family Yersiniaceae; genus Serratia; species Serratia sp. X10. Next base: position 117,217 of record NZ_JAEIOH010000009.1, read on the forward strand.
GGCTGCTGCAGGCGGTGGAACAGGTGGTGGGGCCGCAGCGGCATTGCGCGGCGGTCGATTTCCCCGAACAGATGAGCACCGCGCAGCTCAGGGAGGCTTTGCGCTCGGCGCTGGTCGCGGTGGCGCAGCCGGACGGCGTGGTGTTCCTGACCGACATGCTCGGCGGTTCGCCGTTTCGCAGCGCCTGTGAACTGGCGGATGCGCGGGGCGATTGCGAAGTGCTGACCGGCGTCAACATGCAGCTGGCGGCGGAAATGATGCTGGAACGTGACGGACTGAGTCTGGATGAATTTCGCGAGGTGGCGCTGGCGTGCGGCAAACGCGGCCTGACCAGCCTGTGGCATGAACGCCGCCGAGTGAAGTGCGAAGACGCGCAGGCCGACGGCATCTGAACGAAAACCGGGCGCGGGCGCGCCCGGCTCCGTGAGTTAGGCCGGCAACGGGCTCAGCGCCAGACGCGCCGGTTGGTCTTCGCCGCGGCTGAAGCGCCAGCAGGTCTGGTGGTATTTCGCCACGCTGTTGCGGTGCGCCACGCTGACCAGCGTCACGTCCGGCAGTTCATCCACCAGCAGGCAGTACATCAGTTGCTCGGTTTCGTCGTCCAGCGCGCTGGTGGCCTCGTCGAGGAACAGGATGCTCGGGCGAATCAACAGGGCGCGGGCGAAGGCCAGCCGCTGTTGCTCGCCCGGCGACAGGCGATGGCTCCAGTTGGCGGAGGTGTCCAGCCAGCGCTGCAGGTGCTTCAGGCGGCAGTTTTCCAGCACCCGCATCAGTTGCGCGTCGCTGTATTCCGACGCCAGGCTCGGGTAGCTCAGCGCTTCGCGCAGCGTGCCGATCGGAATGTAGCTGCGCTGCGGCAGGAACAGCATGTTGGCGTTGCCCGCTACCCCGATGGCGCCCGCGCCGTAAGGCCAGATACCGGCGATGGCGCGCAGCAGCGTCGACTTGCCGCAGCCGGAAGGCCCGACGATCAGCAGGCGATCGCCGCGTTGCAGCGTCATCTCGGCGCCGGTCAGCAGCGGCTGGCCGTCGGGCAAGTGCAGGCTGAGGTTGTCCAGCGTTAACGGATGGGCGGTCTCCTCCCGCAGTTGAATGCCGCGCGGCTGATGGTGAACCTGATCGACGGCGGCGTTGAAGCCGGCCAGACGGTTAACGCAGGCTTTCCAGGTCGCCAAATCGTTAAACGCGTCGATAAACCACGACAGCGCGCCCTGCACCTGGCCAAAGGCCGAGGCGATCTGCATCAGGCCGCCCATCTGGATGGCGCCGGAGAAGTAGCGCGGCGCCGCCACCAGCAGGGGAAACACGATGGCGAACTGGCCGTAGAAGTTGGTGGCGATGTTGAGCCGCCGGGTGATGCGCATGATCGCCCACCAGTTGCTGCGAATGGTATCGAAACGGTCGCCCAACTGCTGCGCCTCGCGCGGTTCGCCGTGGTACAGCGCAATGGCGTCGTTGTTTTCACGGATGCGGATCAGGCCGAAACGGAAGTTCGCCTCATACCGTTCCTGGTTGAAGCCCAGCATGACCAGCGGTTTGCCGACCCACCAGATCAGCAGCGATCCCAACACCGCATACAGCAGCGCGAACCACACCATATAGCCGGGCAAGGTGATGGCGTGTTGCCCGAGCGCGAAGGTCATCGGCCCGCTGACGTGCCATAAAATGTCGATAAAGGAAAACAGCGTCACCAGGCTGGAGAGCAGCCCGAGCGACAGCGACAGGGTATATTGGGTCAGCACGTTGAGATCTTCAGCGATACGCTGATCGGGGTTATCGACGATCTGCTGCTGCTCGGTGTGGTAATACGCCTGGTGCGCCAGCCATTTTCCCATGAACCTTTCCGTCATCCAGCGCCGCCAGCGCATCTGCAGCCCCTGAGTCAGGTAGATCTTGTAGACCGCCAGCACGATGAAGATCAGCGCCAGATAGGTAAAGCGCCACAGCTGCGCCTTGAATACCGGGTAGTTTTTGTTCTGCAGCGCGTCGTAGAACACCTGGTTCCACTGGTTGATCTGCACGCTGATATAGACCAGGCCGAGCGACAGGACGACGATGGCGATCAGCATCATCCAGGCGCGCCATCGCTCCTCCGACACCCAAAAGGGTTTGATCAACTGCCAAATGGCGTGTTTCTGCAAGGGGGTTGCGTTCATAACGGCTCGATAATTGCGGTATTTTGTTCAGCATGGGCTGCGGGCCGGTAACAAACAAACCGCGACTGTAAGCAGTTTTGACTCCGCTAACCGTTTGAAATAAGGCGGCTGAATCGCCGGCGGCCATGCAGGCGATCGCAATTGCGGCATACACTCCGGCGCCGGGCGGTTATACTGGCGCCGAATTTTTGCAGAAAGGATAAACGATGAAGGCTTGGTTTCCCCTGTTGCTGACCTGCGGCGTCTTCGCCAGCGCCCGGGCCTGGGCGCACATTGACGAGCCGGACATCGCCGCCGACTGCCAAAAGGTGGCGAGCTACGCCGAACTGGGAAAAAAGGCCTATCAGCGCCAGGATTACGCCAAAGCTGCCGACATCTTTCGCGATCAGGCGGCCTGGAGCGAGTTTTGCGGTTTGAGCGAGCAGGCTGTCGCCACGGCTTACAACAACGTGGCGCTGTCGCTGATGCACGCCGGCGAATTGCTCAAGGCGCAGGCCTATCTGGCGCTGGCGCCGCACGATGACAAATCGCAGCACAACATGAGTCTGTTGCGCCAACGGCTGGCGCAGCGGCCGCAGCCGCAGGGGCCGGGCGGCGTGTACTGGCAATACGCCGGGCGCGGCGTGTGGAGTGAAGTGGTGGTGAAGCCGCAGGGCGAGCGCTGGCTGGTCGATTTTTCCGGCTACGCCATGCCGCAGATGGGGCTGTATTACGGGCCGAACATGGGCGACTTCACCGCCGAGCTGCCGATCGCACACGGCAAGGCCGTCTACCACCAGCACGAGCCGGACAGCGCGCAGGTCTGCGACGTGACGATGGAGTTTGGCGAGCAAGCGTTGGAAATGCACACGCGGGGCGATTGCGGGTTCGGCCATAACGTGCGGGCGGAAGGGCGGTTCGTGCGGGTAGAATGACCCGCCCCGACGACCGGGGCGAGCAGGGTTACGCCAGCGCGGCGGCGCCCAACAGATTCTTCCAGGCTTCCACATTGCCCAGATAATTGCCGGCCGGCAGCAGATGCAGCTGGCCCTCGCTATCCTGCAGCGCAAAGGTCGGGAAGCCCTGGCCCTGCACTTTGGCCAGCAGCGCCCGGCTTTGCGCGATGTGTTGCGCGGTCGGCGCGCCGCTGTTGAAGCGCATTTCGGCGATAAACGCCGCCGAAGGCAACCCCAGCTCTTTCGCCAACGCTTCCAGCACCGGCGTGTCGGCGATGCGTCGCCCTTCCTGATAGTGCGCCTGCTGAATGCGGTGCAGCATGTCCAGCCCGCGTCCCGCCAGTTTTTCCGCCGCCAGGATAGCCGTGATCGGCGGCTCGGAATCCATCACCGCCGTGGTGTCGCGCAGCAGGCCGTTGAAATAGGCTTCGCCGAAAGGCTGGCCCGTCATCTCGGCGATGCGCTTGTCGTGCGGAATGACGTAGTTGCGCCATTCGTCGGTGATCTGACGGCGGTTGTTGCCGGTCATCATGCCGCCGGCGTGCGGCACGACTTTCAGCCCGGGGAGGCTCTGAGCCGCTTTCACCAGCGGCGCGGCGCCGTAGCACCAACCGCACAGCGGATCGAAAATGTAATGCAGAGTGGTTTCGGTCATTTTTACTCCTCGCTTGGCGCGCGGCAAGCCGCCGCGGCGCCAGGGCTGGTTCAATCACGCACGGGCGCTTATTGCGGCCACTTCATCTCGCCTTTCAGCACTTTCGCGCTCAGTTCCAGGCTCGATTCGTCTTTCAGCGTCGGGTAGTGCTTTTTCATCGCTTCAATCAGCGCGGCGGAATCCTTGGCCTTCGGCAGCTCGGCTTCCAGCGTGGTCAGGTATTTTTGGGTAAAGTGCACCGATGCCAGTGTCTGTGCGGCGCCCGGCAGGAAGTGGCCCGGCACGACGACCTGCGGCTTCAGCGCTTCGATGTTTTTCAGCGTCTGTTGCCAGTGCTGGCGCGATTCCACGCTCTGGTTGTCGGCGATCCACGGATGGATGTTGTCACCGGCGACCGCGACACCGCCCACCACCGCTTTCAGCGCCGGGATCCACACGAAGGTGCGGTCGGGGGTCGGGCCGTTCAGGCCTTTCACTTCCACTTTTTGACCGTCGATGGTGAAGCTGTCGCCCTGCAGCGGCTGCGGCACGATCACGGTTTTCGGCGCGTTGTCTTTCAGGATTGGGCCCCAGTAGGCGATTTTGCCGTCTTTGGTGGCGTTAATGTCCTTGATGGTGCCAGGCGAAGCGATGATTTTCGCCTCCGGGAAAGCGGCCTTAATCACGTCCAGACCGAAATAGAAATCCGGATCTGAGTGGCTGATGTAGACGATGGTCAGTTTCTTGCCGGTCGCCTTGATCTTTTTCACCAGCTCTTCGGCATCGTTGCGCTGGAACTGTGCGTCGATCAGCGCCACTTCGTGTTTGCCGCTGACGATTTCGGAAGACACCGGGAACACGCTTTTCTCGCCCGGGTTATACACTTCCATGGTCAGGGTATCGGCAGCGGTGGCGTAGGTGCTCAGGGTGGCGACGCCGGTGAAGGCCAGAGTTAACAGTGATTTCTTAAACATGGGCAGAGGTCCTTAGGTATCGGTTAATGTTGTAATGATGTTAGGTTGCATAAAGCGATAGAAAAACCGGATAATAAGCAATTATTCGTTGCATAAATCGGACTAATCATGGATCGCATTACCGCCGCTGAGGTTTTTGTCACCATCGTCGATCGCGGCAGCATGATCGCCGCCGCGGAAACGCTGGAGATGTCGCGCGCGATGGTCACTCGCTACCTGGCCCAGATGGAGCAATGGGCCGGGGCGCGTTTACTGCACCGCACTACCCGTAAGCTTAGTCTGACCGACGCCGGTGAGCGTACTTTGGAGCGCTGCCGACAAATGTTGGCGCTGGCGGGGGAAATCGATCTGGTGGAGGAAGGGCAGAGCGACGAACTGCGCGGCCTGCTGCGCATCACCTGTTCGCAATCGCTCGGGCAAACGGCGCTGGTGGGGGCCGTCGCCCAGTATCTGAAGCGTCATCCGCAGGTGGCGGTCGATCTTCAGATGAACAACCGGGCGGTGAACCTAGTGGAAGAGCGCATCGATCTGGCGCTGCGCATCACCAATGAGTTGGATCCCAACCTGATCGCCCGGCCGCTGTCCACCTGCGCGTCGGTGGTGTGCGCCGCGCCGGCGTATCTGGCGGCGCACGGCACGCCGCGCCAGCCGCAGGATCTGGCGTTGCACAATTGCCTGACTTATTCCTATTTCGGCAAAAGCCTGTGGCATTTCGACGCTCAGGGGGTGAAATCGGCGGTGGCGGTCAGCGGCAACCTGAGCGCCAATGAATCGGTGGTGCTGATGGCCGGTACGGTGCAGGGGGCGGGTATTTCCCTGCAGCCCTACTATTCGGCGGCGCCGCTGTTGGCCAGCGGCGAACTGGTGGAGCTGCTGCCGGGTTACCGGCCGCAATCGATGGGCATCTACGGCATCTACACCTCACGCCGACAAATGCCCGCCACCTTGCGCACCATGCTGGACTTTCTGGTGGAATGGTTCGCCAGCGATCCTCAGTGGCAGGCGACGCTGCGCTAAGGCCGCGGCAACATTCCCACGCCGTTTTCACCGTTTGACGGCGGCGGCCAGGCGGGCGGAGAACAGTGTCGCCTGTTGATGCAGATGGTCGATAAAGGCCGTCACCAGCGCCGATGAAGGGCGGTGCAGCGGCCGTATCAGGCTGACGGTGAACGGCACGTCGATGCTGAATGGCCGCACGTGCACGCCGCTGCCGGCATAGTCGAGTGCCGTCAGCGGATTGACGATCGACACCCCCACGCCGGCTCTCACCATGGCGCACACCGACGCCGCGCTGTGCGTTTCCATCACCATGCGGCGCTCGACGCCCTGCTCGGCGAACAGCGCATCGAGCAAGTGGCGATAGCTGTCGGTGCTCGATAGGCTGATAAAGTTTTGCCCGGCGAAATCCTGCGGCGTCAGCTGGTCTTTCGCCAGCAAAGGATGGCCCGCCGGCAGCACGCAGACTTCATTCAACGTCATCAGCGTTACCCGCTCGGTGCCCGCCGGCGTCAGGGTGGTTTCCGTCAGCCCCAGATCGTGGCGCTGGGCCGACAGCCACTCTTCCAGCAGCGGCGATTCTTGCGGGATCACGCTGAAGCTGACTTCCGGGTAACGTTCGATAAAGGGCCGGCACACCGCCGGCAGCAGCGATTGGGAAAATACCGGCAGGCACACGATCGACAGCTGCGCCTGCTGAAACTGGCGAATGCCGGCGGCGGCGTTGACGATGCGATCGAGGCCATAATAGGAACGTTGCACCTCTTCGAACAGCCGTAGGCCCTGCACCGTGGGGGACAAGCGCCCGCGAACCCGGTCGAACAGCTGCAGCCGGATCAGCTTCTCAAAGCGCGCCAGCTCGCGGCTGACGGTGGGTTGCGAGGTTTGCAGCAGGGCCGCCGCCTCGGTCAGGTTGCCGGTGGTCATCACCGCCCGAAAGATTTCTATCTGCCGCAAAGAGATGCTGTGCATGACGAGGCTGCTCGACTGTAGAGAAAGCTATATCATAAATGAATAGACTACGGCTAAATAGATATTTTCCACCCGATTCAGCGTGCGGCACTATGGCCTTATCTGCCGTTACTTTCGAATTGGGAATATCGCCATGCCACGCCCGTTGCACGACACCTCCACCGCGTTGAACGCCGCTAACCTGCTGGCCTTGCCGCAGCGCTTCGGTTGCCCGGTCTGGGCTTATGATGCCGACATCATCAGCCAGCGCATCGCTCAGCTGCGTCACTTCGACACTATCCGTTTCGCGCAGAAAGCCTGTTCGAATATTCATATTTTGCGCCTGATGCGCGAGCAGGGCGTGAAGGTGGATTCGGTGTCGCTCGGCGAAATCGAGCGGGCGCTGCAGGCCGGTTTTCAGCCGGGCGGCGAGCCGAGCGATATCGTGTTTACCGCGGACGTATTGGATCACGCGACGCTGGCGCGCGTCAGCGCATTGAAGATCCCGGTCAACGCCGGTTCCATCGATATGCTGGAGCAGCTCGGTCAGGCTTCCGCCGGACATCCGGTGTGGCTGCGCATTAATCCGGGGTTTGGCCACGGCCACAGCCAGAAAACCAACACCGGTGGCGAGAACAGTAAACACGGCATCTGGTATGCCGATCTGCCGCAGGCGGTGGAGAAGATCCGCCGCTATGGCCTGAAGCTGATTGGCGTGCATATGCATATCGGTTCCGGCGTCGATTACCAGCATCTGGAGCGCGTCTGCGATGCGATGGTGCAGCAGGTGATCGACCTCGGTCATGACATCAGCGCCATTTCCGCCGGCGGCGGCCTGTCTATCCCGTATCAGTACGGCGAAGAGGCGATCGATACCGAACACTATTTTGGTTTGTGGAACCGGGCGCGTGAGCGCATCGCCGCGCATCTGGGGCACCCGGTGCAGCTGGAGATTGAACCCGGACGTTTCCTGATGGCGGAGGCGGGCGTATTGGTGGCCGAGGTGCGGGCGGTAAAAGACATGGGGAGCCGCCACTTTGTGCTGGTGGATGCCGGTTTTAACGATCTGATGCGGCCGGCGATGTACGGCAGCTATCACCATATTTCGCTGTTGCCGGCCGATGGGCGCGATACCTCGGGGCAGCCGCTGCGCGACACGGTGATCGCCGGGCCGCTGTGCGAATCCGGCGACGTCTTCACCCAGCAGGCGGGCGGCGGCGTGGAAACCCGCGAGCTGCCGCCGGTGCAGATCGGCGATTATCTGGTGTTTCACGATACCGGCGCCTACGGCGCATCGATGTCCTCCAACTACAACAGCCGTCCGCTGTTGCCTGAAGTGCTGTTTGAAAACGGCGAGCCGCGTTTGATCCGCCGCCGCCAAACCATCGAAGAACTGATCGCGCTGGAACTTATCTGATAAGCGGGCGGGCGCCTTGCGCCCGCTTCACCGCGTCATGCGGCGGCATGATTATGGCTGTTCGTGCGCGTTGTTGAGGGTGGCGACCGAGTGGCGGCGCACCAGCGTTGGGCTGAACATGTTGGTGATTTCCGGCAGCGGTTGCCGGTTGGCCAGCGCCAGCGCCAGCTCCGCAGCCTGGGTGGCCATCGCCACGATAGGGTAGCGAATGGTGGTCAGGCGTGGGCGCAGGTAGCGCGAAATCAGCACGTCGTCGAAACCGATCAGCGAAATTTCTCCCGGTACGTCGACGCTGTTATCGCTCAGCACCGACAGCGCGCCGGCGGCCATCGGATCGTTGTAGCAGGTAATGGCGGAGAACGAACGGCCGCGACCGAGCAATTCGGTCATCGCCTGTTCGCCGCCGATCTCGTCCGGTTCACCGTAGGCGATCAGCTTTTCATCCACCGCAATGCCGTGTTCCTGCAGCGCGTCGAGATAGCCTTGCAGGCGATCGGTGGCGTCGGAAATCTGGTGAGTGGAGCAAATGATGGCGATCCGCTGGTGCCCTTGCTGGATCAGATGTCGGGTTGCCAGCCAGGCGCCGTAGCGATCGTCGAGCGCCACGCAGCGCGTTTCAAACCCCGGCAGCGTGCGGTTGATCAGCACCATGCCCGGGATCTGTTGCATCCAGCCGCAAAGTTCCTGATCGCTCAGCCTTTTGGCGTGCACCACCAGCGCTTCGCAGCGGTGCCGCACCAGCTGTTCAATCGCCTGACGCTCTTTTTCGGCGTCGTGGTAACCGTTGCCAATCAGCAGAAAATTGTGGGTAGCGTAGGCCACCTGCTCGACCGCCTTGACCATCGCGCCGAAGAAGGGATCGGAAACATCGGAGACGATCAGCCCCAGCGTCTCGGTGGATTGCTGCGCCAGCGCTCGTGCGTTGGCGTTAGGGTGATACTGCAGCTGTTCCATGGCGGCCTGCACCGCGGTGCGCGACCCTTCGCTGGCCTTGGGGGAATTGTTTATCACGCGGGATACCGTGGCCACGGAAACACCCGCCAGCCTGGCAACATCCTTTATCGTAGCCATATCAGTCAACACATCCTGGGTAATCGCTTACATCCCCCAGTTTTGCGGAAAAAAACCGGGGCTGCAAGCGGTCTCGTGCGCAACTTGTGGCGGCGGTTGCAGAATCTCTTCGAGTCTGTACGCATAACCGACTGCTACCGAACGATAGCGCAATTTGTACGTTGGCACTGGCGACGGGCTGAGGTAACGTCTTTGCATTCCGATTTGCGCCGAGAACGCCATGTCCATTAAACGCTATCCGCAGCTCGCCCATTGGGGCGCTTATACCGCCGTGGTTGAAGACGACCGGCTTATCCGTTGTGAACCCTTCGTCGACGATCCCGACCCTTCGCCGCTGCTCGATTCCATCGTCCCGATGGTCTATTCCGACAAACGCATCCGCAAGCCGGCGGTGCGCCGCTCGTGGCTGCAAAAGCGCGAGGGCAGCGACCGTACGCTGCGCGGCAGGGAAGATTTCGTCGAGGTGGACTGGGAATTGGCGCTCGATTTGGTGGCGGAAGAGAATCGCCGGGTGCGCGAGCGCTACGGCGCCTCCGGGTTGTTTACCGGCTCTTATGGCTGGTCGTCGGCCGGGCGGCTGCACCATGCCCGCTCGCTGGTGCGGCGGTTCTACTTCAGCGGCGGCGGCGGCGTCGATCAGCAGGGCAACTACAGCTGGGGTGCGGCGCAGTTCTTTCTGCCGTATGTGATCGGCACTTTCTCGCCCTTGACCGGGCGCGTCACCAGTTGGCCGAGCGTCGTGGAGCATTGCGAGCTGTTTGTGGCGTTTGGCGGGTTGGCGCTGAAAAACGCTCAGGTCTCTTCCGGCGGCGCGGCGGAACATGCGTTCAAGCCCTGGCTGCAAAAGCTGGTGCGCAAGGGCACGCCGGTTGTCAACATCAGCCCGATGCGCGATGATTGCCCCGAGTTCGTCAACGCGGAATGGATCCCGATCCGGCCGAATACCGACGTGGCGCTGATGCTGGCGCTGGCTTACGAAATCCAGCGGCTGGGCGCGCAGGATGAAGCCTTCCTGCACAGCCACTGCGTGGGCTATCAACAGCTGGCGGATTACCTGAACGGCGCCGGTGACGGCGTGGCGAAAACCCCCGTTTGGGCCAGCGCCATTACCGGCATTCCGGCGGCGCGCATCGCGCTGCTGGCGCGGCAACTGATCGGCGTGCGCAGTTTCATCACCTGTTCCTACTCCGTGCAACGCGCGCATCGGGGGGAGCAACCGTATTGGATGATGATCGCGCTGTCGGCGATGCTGGGCCAGGTGGGGCTGCCGGGCGGCGGTTTCTCGTTCGGCCACGGCTCGATGAACGGCGTCGGCAATCCGCGCGTTGACACGCCTGCGCCGACCATGCCGGTAGGCGAAAACCCGGCCGGGCTGGCGATCCCGGTGGCGCGCATCTGCGACATGCTGTTGCACCCCGGTGAGGCCTATCAATTTTGCGGCGAGACGCGGCATTATCCGGATATCCATTTGGTGCACTGGGCCGGCGGCAACCCGTTCCATCATCATCAGCAGTTGAATCGGCTGGTAGATGGCTGGCAGAAACCGGACACGGTGATCGTTCAAGATATCTGGTGGACGGCGGCGGCCAAAATGGCGGACATCGTGCTGCCGGTCACCAGTTCGCTGGAGCGTAACGATATCGGCGGCTCGTCGCGCGATCGCTACGTGTTGGCGATGCATCAGGCCATTGCGCCGCAGCATCAGGCGCGCAACGATTTCGATATCTTCGCCGATCTGGCGGAGCGTCTCGGCTATCGTGAGCGCTTTACCGAGAATCGCGACGAGCGGGCCTGGATCGAAGCTATCTACCGGCAATGCGGCGCAGCGCAGCAGCGCGCCGGCGTCGCCTGGCCCGAGTTTGAGGCCTTCTGGCAACGGGGCTATGTCGAGCTGCCCGCGCCGGCTAAAGAGTTCGTATTTTTTGACGCGTTCCGCGCCGATCCGCAGGCTAACCCGCTGCAAACGCCCAGCGGCAAGATTGAGCTGTTCAGCGAGCGGATCGCCGGCTATCGCTACGATGATTTCGCTCCGCATCCGCAGTGGCGGCCGCCGGTGGAGTGGCTGGGCGCGCCGCAGGCCAAAAACTGGCCGCTGCACCTGATCTCCATTCAGCCGAGCGATCGCCTGCATAGCCAGATGGATCCGGCGCCGCTGGCGCAGGGCAACAAGACCGCCGGGCGAGAAACCTTGTACATGCATCCGGACGATGCGGCGCCGCGCGGGGTGGTGGACGGCGCCGAAGTGCTGGTCAGCAACGCGCGCGGCAGCTGTCTGGCGGGGGTATCGCTCACCGATGGCGTGACGCGCGGCGTGGTGCTGATGGCGACCGGTGCCTGGTTCGAGCCGGGTTTCGACGCGCAGCGCCGGCCGGTCGAGCAGGCGGGCAACCCGAACGTGCTGACGCTGGATATCGGCACCTCGCCGCTGACGCAGGGGCCGAACGCCATGAGCTGCCTGGTCGAGGTCAGCGCACGATGAGTGAATATTTCGCGTCTGGGTCACTGGCTCGTCGTTGTTATATTTATTTTCGTCGCTGCGGGAAGGTTTAAGTTTCATTGAGTTATTACAGCAGATCGCGGGAAATTTACAGCTGGTTGCATTTGGAGCAGAACTCTTGCGATTCGCCGGTAGTTTCCTGCACGCCATCTCTCTAGAGTAGGTGATCCCAGAGGTATTGATTGGTGAGAAATCAGCGTGCCTTGCATGCTGAAGCCATTTTCAATTGCACCAACCTACGCGGATGCGTAGGTTTTTTTTTGCCTGCCATATAGTATTCTTTTCCCTACAACGATTTACGCCTCCATGGCCAAGGGAGAAGGGCATGATCTTTTCACTGCTGCGCGCGCTGTTTCGCCTGTTGTTTCGGGTACGGGTCGAAGGGGACGTCCAGCACTTCGAACGGCAAAAATTACTGATTACGCCGAACCACGTCTCTTTCCTCGACGGCGTACTGCTGGCGCTGTTCCTGCCGATAAAACCGGTGTTTGCGGTCTATGCCAGCATCGGCGAGAGCTGGTTTATGCGCTGGCTGCGGCCTTACATCGATTTTGTCTCGCTCGATCCCACCAAGCCGATGGCCATCAAGCAACTGGTGCGCATGGTCGAGCAGGGACGGCCGATCGTGGTGTTCCCTGAAGGGCGCATCACCGTGACCGGTGCGCTGATGAAAATTTACGACGGAGCGGCGTTTATCGCCGCCAAATCGGGCGCCACCGTGGTGCCGGTGCGGATCGATGGGCCGGAGTTCAGCCCGTTTGGCCGCATGGCCGGGGTGTTCAAGATCCGCTGGTTCCCGCAAATAAGCATCCGCATCTTGCCGCCGACCACGCTGCCGATGCCGGAAGCGCCGCGCGCGCGTGAACGCCGGGCGCTGGCGGGCGATCGGCTGATGCAGATCATGATGCGGGCGCGCATGGAGACGCGCGAGCCGCAAACGCTGTTCCATGCCTTGCTGGCGGCGCAGCACCGCTATGGGCGCCGCAAGCCTTGCATTGAAGACATCGCTTTCAAAGAGGACAGTTACCAGACGCTAGTCAAGAAATCGCTGGGCGTCAGCCGCATTCTGCAGCGCTTTACCGCCGAGGGGGAGCACGTTGGGCTGCTGTTGCCCAACGCCACCATTACCGCGGCGGCGATCTTCGGCGCTTCGCTGCGCAATCGCATCCCGGCGATGCTCAACTACACCGCTGGCGCCAACGGCCTGAACAGCGCGATGACGGCCGCCGGCATCAAAACCATCGTCACCTCGCGCCAGTTTCTGGAGAAAGGCAAGCTGACCCACCTGCCGGAACAGTTGCCGCAAGCTAACTGGGTATATCTGGAAGATCTGAAAGATACGGTCACCCTGGCGGATAAGCTGTGGATCCTGCGTCACTTGCTGCAGCCGCAGCGCGCGGCGTTGCCGCAACGTCCGGAGGACCCGGCGCTGATCCTGTTCACGTCCGGATCCGAAGGCCATCCCAAGGGCGTGGTGCATTCGCACGCCAGCCTGCTGGCCAACGTAGAACAAATCCGCACCATCGCCGATTTCACGCCGCGCGACCGCTTCATGTCGTCGCTGCCGCTGTTCCACTCGTTCGGCCTGACGGTGGGGCTGCTCACGCCGCTTCTCACCGGCAGCCGCATTTTCCTCTACCCCAGCCCGCTACACTATCGCGTGGTGCCGGAGCTGGTGTATGACCGTAACTGCACGGTGCTGTTCGGCACGGCGACCTTCCTTAACAACTATGCGCGCTTCGCGCATCCGTATGATTTTGCCCGCCTGCGCTATGTCGTGGCCGGCGCGGAGAAACTGGCGGACAGCACCAAACAGATCTATCAGGACAAATATGGCATCCGCATTCTGGAAGGCTATGGCGTGACCGAGTGCGCGCCGGTGGTCTCGATCAACGTGCCGCTGGCGACCAAGGTGGGCACCGTCGGGCGCATCATGCCGCAGATGGAGGCGCGTCTGATCGCGGTGCCGGGTATTGATAACGGCGGTCGCCTGCAGCTGAAGGGGCCGAATATCATGAAAGGCTATCTGCGGGTTGAGCGCCCCGGCGAACTGGAGCCGCCGGCGGCGGAAGATGCGAACGGCGTGCTGCAGCCGGGCTGGTATGACACCGGCGATATCGTCAGCCTGGATGAGCAGGGTTACTGCACCATTCGCGGGCGCGTGAAGCGCTTCGCCAAGCTGGCGGGCGAGATGGTGTCGCTGGAGAGCGTCGAACTGCTGGCGCAACGGCTTTCGCCGGATAAACTGCATGCCGCCACGGTCAAAAGCGACAGCAGCAAAGGCGAGGCGTTGGTGCTGTTCACCACCGATCCCGCCATTACCCGCGAGGCATTGCTGCGGGTGGCGCGCGAACTGGGCAGCCCGGAGCTGGCGGTGCCGCGCGATATTCGCCTGTTGAAAACGCTGCCGGTGCTCGGCAGCGGCAAACCTGATTTCGTCACCCTGCGTCATATGGCCGAACAGCCGGAGAGTGCCTGATGAATCCTTCGACCGAATCCCCTTTGTTGTCACGCGGCATGATCGCGGTGATCAGCGCGCAGTTCCTTTCGGCGTTCGGCGACAATGCGTTGCTGTTCGCCACGCTGGCGTTGATCAAGCAGCAGCTGTATCCGGACTGGAGCCAGCCGATCCTGCAGATGGCCTTTGTCGCCACCTATATCATTCTGGCTCCGTTCGTCGGCCAGATCGCCGACAGCTTTGCCAAAGGGCGGGTGATGATGTTCGCCAACGCCCTGAAATTGGCGGGGGCATTGGTGATCTGTTTTGGGGGTAACCCGTTTCTGGGTTACAGCCTGGTCGGCGTGGGAGCCGCCGCGTATTCACCGGCCAAATACGGCATTCTGGGCGAGATCACCAGCGGCGAGAAACTGGTCAAGGCTAACGGCCTGATCGAGGCTTCGACCATTGCGGCCATTCTGACCGGTTCGGTCGCCGGCGGTGTTTTGGCGGACTGGCACGTGGCGGCGGCGCTGGCGGCCTGCGCGTTGGTTTACGCGGGGGCAGTGGTCGCCAACCTGTATATTCCGCGTTTGGCGGCGGCGCGTCCTGGCGCTTCGTGGCGTCCGCAGGCCATGACGCACAGCTTCTTTGCTGCCTGCGTTACGCTGTGGCGCGATGGACAGACGCGTTTCTCATTGATTGGCACCAGCCTGTTTTGGGGGGCCGGCGTGACGCTGCGTTTTCTGCTGGTGCTGTGGGTGCCGGTGGCGCTCGGCATCGCCGATAACGCCACGCCGACGCTGCTGAACGCCATGGTGGCCGTCGGCATCGTGTTGGGCGCGGGGGCCGCCGCGCGCTTCGTCACGCTTAAAACGGTGAAACGCTGTATGCCGGCCGGGATCCTGATCGGCGTCGCGGTCGCGGTGTTTGCGCTGCAAACGACCATGCTCAATGCCTACGTCTTGCTGGCGCTCATCGGCATGCTGGGGGGCTTCTTCGTCGTGCCGCTCAATGCGTTGCTGCAGGAGCGGGGCAAACATTCGGTCGGCGCCGGCAATGCGATCGCAGTGCAAAACCTGGGTGAAAACGCCGCCATGTTGTTGATGCTGGGCCTGTATTCTTTGGTCGTGAAGCTGGGCGTGCCGGTGGTGGGCGTCGGCGTAGGGTTTGGCGTGGTGTTTGCACTGGCGATTAGCGCGTTGTGGTGGTCGCAGCGGCGGTGAAACGGGGCGCAGCCAGGCTGCGCCCTCAGGCTATTAAGGCGCCGGAATGGTAAACCGGGTGTGGATTTCTTCGAGCGCCTGCAGCACGTCCTCATCCAGAATCACGTCGAGGCTGTCGAGGTTGATTTTCAACTGCTCCACCGAGGTGGCGCCCAACAGGGTGCTGGCGACGAACGGCTGCTGACGCACGAAGGCCAACGCCATCTGCGAAGGATCCAGCCCGTGTTTTTTGGCCAGCGCCACGTATTCGGCGATCGCTCGTTGGGTTTGCTGCCCTGAATAACGGTTGAAGCGGGTGAACAGCGTATTGCGCGCACCGGCCGGTTTAGCGCCGTTGAGGTATTTACCGCTCAGCGTGCCGAACGCCAGGCTGGAATAGGCCAGCAGTTCTACCCCTTCGTGCTGGCTGATTTCGGCCAGGCCAATCTCAAAGCTGCGGTTCAGCAGGCTGTACGGGTTTTGAATCGACACGATGCGCGGCAGCTCGTGTTTCTCCGCCAGTTGCAGATAGCGCATTACGCCCCAGGGCGTTTCGTTGGAGACCCCGATATAGCGAATTTTACCGGCGCGCACCTGCTCAGTCAGCGCCTCCAGGGTTTCCAGCAGCGTGACCGTGGCTTTGTCATCGGTATATTGATAGTTGAGTTTGCCAAAGCAGTTGGTGGCGCGCTGCGGCCAGTGCAATTGGTAAAGATCGAGATAATCGGTGTTCAGCCGCTTGAGGCTGGCGTCCAGCGCGGCGCGGATGTTTTTGCGATCGAGCGCCTGCTGCGGGCGGATGCTGCTGTCAGTGCCGCGCACCGGGCCCGAGACTTTGCTGGCCAGGACGATTTTTTCGCGATTGCCGCGTGCTTTGATCCAACTGCCGATATAGCTTTCGGTCAGGCCCTGGGTTTCCGGGCGGGGCGGCACCGGGTACAGTTCGGCGGTGTCTATCAGGTTCACGCCTGCGGCCAATGCATAGTCCAGTTGCGCATGGGCGTCGGCTTCGCTGTTCTGTTCGCCAAAGGTCATGGTGCCCAGTCCCAGCACGCTCACTTCTAAAGAACTGTGGGGAATACGGTGGTATTGCATTAACGGCCTTCCTTTCTTGTTAGCGCTGACGGGCCGCACGGCCCGGTGAAACAGGAGCCCAATCTCAGAAGACGGCGCAAAGTCCGTCGGGCGGCGATGTCGCCTTTCCTGACTATAACCAAGCGGTGAAGATGGGGGAAGCGGATTCAGTGCGGACACGAATGAGGGCTACCGCGCTTGAACGGGCGATAGCCGGCGAGCGGTGATTAGCGTTCGATAACCTGGGAAACCTGGTCGCCGTTGATCTGGCGGTGGTTGCCTTTCTCATCTTTATAACTGATGAGCCCGGTGTCTGTATCGATCTCCGGTTTGCCTTGCGTCAGGATCATGTTGCCGTCTTTGGTCGCCATCACGTAGTCGCTGGAACATCCCGCCAAACCGGCGGCCATAACCAGCGCAGACACTGCCATTACCCACTTTTTCATCCTGCGGATCCTCGATTATGCAGAAAACAATGTTCTTTCAAGATTAGCAAACTCTTGGCAGAGAGCGTCTCAGATAAGTCTTTATCTGATAAGAAAAACTGAAATGAGGGGGCAACGAAACGGCGGAAGCCGCCGATAGCGGCTTCCGTGCAGGTTTATTCGGAGGCGTGATTTTTCTTGCTGCGCATCAGATTGAGCGCTTCTACCGACATGGAGAAGAACATGGCGAAGTAGATGTAGCCTTTCGGCACGTGCACCTGGAAACTTTCCAGCATCAGCGTGAAGCCCACCAGGATCAGGAACGCCAGCGCCAGCATTTTCACCGACGGATGGCGATTGACGAATTCGCCGATCGGCCGTGCGGCGAACATCATCACGCCGACGGCAATCACCACCGCCGCCATCATGATGAACAGGTGATCGGAAAGGCCTACGGCGGTAATCACCGAATCCAGACTGAAGATGATATCCAACAGCATGATCTGTACGATCGCGCCGAAGAAGCTGTGCACCTTGGTGTGGTGCTCTTCTTCCGTGCCTTCGATGGTTTCGTGGATCTCTTTGCTGGCTTTCCAGATCAGGAACAACCCACCGAGCAGCAGGATCAGATCGCGGGCGGAAATGGCGTGATCCAGCACGGTGAACAGCGGGTGCGTCAAGCGGATCACCCAGGCGATGGAGGCCAGCAGCGCCAGGCGCATCAGCATGGCGGCGGCCAAGCCCATTCGGCGAGCTTTGTTCTGTTGCGCTTTGGGCAGCTTCGCCACCACCAGCGACAGAAAAATGATGTTATCAATACCCAGTACGATCTCAAGAATGGTTAGCGTACCTAACGCTAACCAGGCATTGGGATCCATAATCCATTCGAACATTGCCCGACACACCTTAATACTTAATAAATGCAAAGCGTGAATTATACGCGTTTATCGTGGCGCTGACAGGGCTAGCTAAACCAGAGTTAAACGAAATCGCTTAGATTGAGAAATGTCTTGCCAGCAGCGCGCCGGTAAAACCCTTTTTCAGATAGAAACCGCGCGGCAGCGTCATGATAGGTTGCCCCTGTTCGCCGATGGCTTCGGTGAGCGCCTTGTTGTTGGCCGCTTTGGGGCGCAGTTGCAGCACTTCGCCGTGGCGTGCGGTGATGCGTTCTACGTGACCGAGCACAATCAGATCCATCAGCTCTTCCCAATCGCGGCGCAGCATCTCTTCTTCTGCAGCGCTCGGGCTCCACAGCAGCGGCGAACCGACGCGGCGCTGCGCCAGCGGGATTTGCCGTTCGCCCTCTACCGGTATCCACAACACGCGCGCCAGCTTGTGGCGAACGTGGCTGCTGGCCCAGGTGACACCGCTGTTGCCGGTGAGCGGGGCCACGCAGACGAAAGTGGTCTCCAGCGGTTTGCCGGCGGCGTCTACAGGAATGGTTTTCAGCTCAATGCCCAGCTCGGGAAAATCCTGTTCCGGTTTGCTGCCGGCCATGGCGCCGAGGTACAGCTCCAGCAGCATGCCCACCCAGCCTTTATCGCGTTTCAGATCCTTGGGGATCGGCAACTGCGCGCGGGCGGCCAGTTCGCCAAAACTGAAGCCGGCCAGCGCCTGAGCGCGCTCGAACAGTTGCCGTTCATTTTCCGGCGGGGGCGGCAGAGGGGATAAAAACGCCATAAATCAAGCCTGTCGAATTTGGTTGAAAAACGTACTGCAAAGATACACGGGAAACGGTAACCCCAGTCGCCTGGGGAAAAGAATAATAGTAGCATGATTTTACATGACTTTTTTTCTTTCCTTGCGCGGGCGGCAATGCACCCGCGAGGCTTGTTCACCTGAAGCCACCGACAATAAACAGGATCTTACACCTATTTATCCACAGATTTATGGGATAACCCAAATTTTTACCGATCACTGGTTCAATTTACAGCCTTGACTCGGGCGTTTTTTTACGAATTTGTCCGTTTTGTGCGTAACTTGCCCGGATAATCTGTGGATAAAAACGGCGTTGGTGGATCTTTCGCCAGGGTAAGATCCTTACCGTGCATAGATCACATTTTTGCCCTGTATATAACTGTGGGATATTGGTTAATTATATGTTTTTATGAAAAATATTGTTTTTTCGGTGTGAGGGGGGATTTTCGGGGACGAGAGTTTTACCGGCTTATCCCTCGAGTTCTACACACACCTATCCACAGAAAAAGTGAATAAAACCGGTCTGAAATGCCAATGCATGTTTATAACTTTGCCTATATCTGTGAGTTATCCCAATGTTATCCGGCCCGCAGCGCCGTAAAGCAGTGGTTTACCGCCTGTAGCTTGTGTGAAACAATCAGGACATCTATGCGAATTTAAGCTTATCGAGGTAGTCCGGTGATCGATGATGATGGCTACCGCCCGAATGTTGGTATCGTAATCTGTAATCGTCAGGGGCAGGTCTTATGGGCCCGCCGTTACGGTCAGCACTCCTGGCAGTTTCCCCAAGGTGGGATTAACCCTGGCGAAACTGCGGAGCAGGCGATGTACCGTGAGCTGTTCGAAGAAGTGGGGCTGAGTAAAAAGGATGTGCGCATCCTGGCTTCGACCCGCAACTGGTTGCGCTATAAATTGCCGAAACGTTTGGTGCGTTGGGACACAAAGCCGGTTTGTATCGGCCAAAAGCAAAAATGGTTTTTGTTGCAGCTATTGTGCAATGACGCTGATATCAACATGCAGCGCAGCAGCACGCCGGAGTTCGACGGTTGGCGCTGGGTGAGCTTCTGGTATCCGGTGCGCCAGGTGGTGTCGTTCAAACGCGACGTCTACCGCCGGGTGATGAAAGAATTCGCCGTGACCGTGATGCCGATGCAAGAGCAGGCGGCGCCGCGGCAGGCCCCCGCTTATCGCCGAAAGAGAGGTTAAGTTAAGCCGACTATGCTCACGCGCTTGCGAGAAATTGTAGAGAAGGTGGCCGCGGCGGCCAGTCTGACGGATGCGCTGGATCTGCTGGTCAATGAAACCTGTCTGGCGATGGACACCGAAGTGTGCTCCATTTACCTGGCGGACAACGATCGCCGCTGTTACTACCTGATGGCCACGCGCGGGCTGAAAAAGCCGCGCGGGCGCACTATCGCATTGGCGTTTGACGAAGGTGTCGTCGGGTTGGTAGGCCGTCGGGCCGAACCCATCAACCTGGCCGATGCCCAAAGCCATCCCAGCTTCAAGTACGTTCCTCAGGTCAAAGAGGATCGCTTCCGATCCTTCCTCGGGGTGCCGATCATTCACCGGCGCCAGCTGTTGGGGGTGTTGGTGGTGCAGCAGCGCGAGCTGCGCCAGTTCGACGAAAGCGAAGAGTCGTTCATGGTCACCCTGGCCACGCAGATGGCCGGGATCCTTTCACAGTCGCAGCTTAATGCCATTTTCGGTCAGTATCGCCAAACGCGCGTGCGCGCGCTGGCGGCCTCGCCCGGCGTAGCGGTGGCGGAAGGGTGGCAGGACAGCAGCCAGCCTTCGCTCGATCAGGTTTACCGCGCGTCGACGCTGGACACCGCCAGCGAGCGCGAGCGCCTGACGTTGGCGCTGGAAGAGGCCGGTGCGGAATTTCGCCGCTTCAGCAAGCGTTTTGCCGCCAGCTCGCAAAAAGAGAGCGCGGCGATCTTCGATCTTTATTCTCACCTGCTAAACGACGCCCGCCTCAAGCGCGAATTGTTCGCCGAAATCGACAACGGCTCGGTGGCGGAATGGGCGGTGAAGCAGGTGATAGAAGCCTTTGCCGAACAGTTCGCCAAACTGCAGGACACCTATATGCGCGAGCGCGGCAGCGACCTGCGCGCGCTGGGCCAGCGCCTGCTGTTCCACCTCGACGACAGCACTCAGGGCGCCACCCAGTGGCCGGCGCGTTTTGTGCTGGTGGCGGATGAACTGACCGCGACATTGCTGGCCGAAGTGCCGCAGGATCGCCTGGTCGGCGTGGTCGTGCGCGACGGCGCCGCCAACTCGCATGCGGCGATTTTGGTGCGGGCGATGGGGGTGCCGACGGTGATGGGCGCCGACATTCAGCCTTCTCTGCTCAGCCAGCGGCTGCTGATCGTCGATGGGTATCGCGGCGAACTGCTGGTCGATCCTGAACCGGTGCTGGTGCAGGAATACCAACGGCTGATCAGCGAAGAACAGGAACTGAGCAAGCTGGCGGAAGACGACGTCGAACAGCCGGCGCAGTTGAAAAGCGGCGAACGCGTTCAGGTGATGCTGAACGCCGGCCTCAGCCCGGAACATGAACAGCTGTTGGGCGGCCGGGTGGACGGCGTGGGGTTGTACCGCACTGAAATACCGTTCATGTTGCAAAGCGGTTTCCCTTCCGAAGAAGAACAGGTCGCGCAGTATCAAGGCATGCTGCAGCTTTATCCCAACAAACCGGTCACGCTGCGCACGCTGGACATCGGCGCCGACAAGCAACTGCCCTACATGCCGATCAGCGAAGAAAATCCCTGCCTGGGCTGGCGCGGCATTCGCATCACTCTGGACCAGCCGGAGATCTTTTTGATACAGGTGCGCGCCATGCTGCGCGCCAATGCCGGCACCGGCAACCTGGGCATTTTGCTGCCGATGGTCACCAGCCTGGAAGAGGTCGATGAGGCCAAGCGCCTGATTGACCGCGCCGGGCGCGAGGTGGAAGAGGTGCTTGGCTACGCGATCCCGAAACCGAAAATCGGCGTGATGCTGGAAGTGCCGTCGATGATTTTCCTGATCCCGCATTTGGCCGGGCGTGTCGACTTCATCTCGGTCGGCACCAACGATTTGACCCAGTACCTGCTGGCGGTGGATCGCAACAACACGCGGGTAGCCTCGCTGTACGACAGCCTGCATCCCGCGATGCTGCAGGTGCTGAAGCTGATCGCCGAACAGGGGAAAGCAGCCGGGCTGCAGCTTAGCCTGTGCGGTGAGCTGGCCGGCGATCCCATGGGCGCGCTGTTGCTGGTGGGCATGGGCTATCGCAATCTGAGCATGAACGGTCGCAGCGTGGCGCGCATCAAATACCTGCTGCGGCATATCGACCTTGCCGACGCCGAAGTGTTGGCGCAACGGGTGTTGAACACCCAAATGACCACGGAAGTGCGCCATTTGGTGGCGGCGTTTATGGAACGACGCGGCATGGGCGGGTTGATTCGCGGCGGCAGATAATCGCCGCGCGATGTGATTTTTTTACAGAACTTTTCCCGTGCTGCCGGCCCGGACCGCGCTAAGCCTATGTTATGATGCGCAACCTCAGCGCGACGCATGTTCGTCGTCTTGCAAACCGCAGTGGCCAACGCTGCCGTTTGAAAGGCGTGTGACAACCTGCGCCGACGTTTGGCACCTGCCGCCCCCGCATGGGGAAAAATAACAGACATGTTGTGGTGATAGATGAGCAATAGCTATCTGGCGTTTCCTAAATTTGATCCGGTCATTTTCTCCATTGGCCCGGTTTCTTTGCATTGGTACGGCCTGATGTATCTGGTCGGCTTCGTTTTTGCCATGTGGCTGGCGGTGCGCCGCGCCAACAAGCCGGGCAGCGGCTGGACCAAAGACGAAGTGGAAAACCTGCTCTACGCCGGTTTCCTGGGCGTATTCGTCGGCGGCCGCGTGGGCTATGTGCTGTTCTACAACCTGCCGTTGTTCCTGGATAATCCGCTCTATCTGTTTAAAGTCTGGGATGGTGGCATGTCGTTCCACGGCGGATTGATGGGGGTGATTCTGGTGATGTTCTGGTTCGCTCGCCGCACCAAACGCACCTTCTTCCAGGTTTCCGATTTTATCGCGCCATTGATCCCGTTCGGTTTGGGCGCCGGCCGCCTCGGCAACTTCATCAACGGTGAACTGTGGGGCCGCGTGACCACCGACACCCCTTGGGCGATGCTGTTCCCAAGCTCGCGCAGCGAAGACGTGGCGCTCGCCGCCGCCGACCCTTCTCTGCTACCGCTGCTGAATCAGTACGGCGTGCTGCCGCGTCACCCGTCCCAGCTGTATGAACTGCTGCTTGAAGGCGTGGTGCTGTTTATCATTCTGAACCTGTTCATCCGCAAGCCGCGGCCGATGGGTGCCGTATCGGGCCTGTTCCTGATCGGTTATGGCGCATTCCGCATCATCGTTGAAGCGTTCCGCCAGCCGGATGCCCAGCTTGGCCTGTTCGACGGCGTGATCAGCATGGGGCAGATCCTGTCCATCCCGATGGTGGTGGCCGGTGTTATTATGATGATTTGGGCGTACCGTCGTCGCCCGCAGCAACAACTGTCGTGAGGGACAAATGAAACAGTATCTGGATTTGATGAACAAGGTGCTCGCCGAGGGCACTCCTAAAGCCGACCGTACCGGCACTGGCACGTTGTCGATTTTCGGCCACCAGATGCGTTTCAATTTGCAGGAAGGCTTCCCGTTGGTGACCACCAAGAAATGTCATCTGCGTTCGATCATTCATGAGCTGTTGTGGTTCCTGAACGGCGATACCAACATCGCCTATCTGCGTGACAACAAGGTCACCATTTGGGACGAGTGGGCCGATGAAAACGGCGATCTCGGCCCAGTGTACGGCAAGCAGTGGCGAGCCTGGGGCGCGGCGGACGGTCGTCAGATCGATCAGCTGAGCAACGTGCTCCAGCAGCTGAAACAAGATCCGGATTCGCGCCGCATTATCGTTTCCGCCTGGAACGTCGGTGAGCTGGACCAGATGGCGCTGGCGCCGTGCCACGCGTTCTTCCAGTTCTACGTGGCGGACGGCAAGCTCTCTTGCCAGCTGTACCAGCGTTCCTGCGACGTGTTCCTCGGCCTGCCGTTCAACATCGCCAGCTACGCGCTGTTGGTGCATATGATGGCGCAGCAGTGCGATTTGGACGTCGGCGACTTCGTCTGGACCGGTGGCGATACCCATCTGTACAGCAATCATATGGAACAGACGCAGCTGCAGCTGACGCGTGAACCCCGTCCGTTGCCGAAGCTGGTGATCAAACGCAAGCCGGCTTCGCTGTTCGATTACCGTTTCGAAGACTTCGAGATCGAAGGTTACGATCCGCACCCGGCCATCAAGGCGCCGGTCGCGATCTGACCTTAACCGCATCACACCAGGGGCGCAGCGATTGCGCCCCTTTTTTTATCCGCATTGCGCGCCGCGCCGCATTTTATTGTCGCCACTTGTCGCTACAGGGAAAACATTGCGCAGCTTGCCGCAAGGCTTGCGCATGGGGCTTTACCGCCTTGTTACGGCCCTTACACTGGCCGCATGAAAGAAAATACGCTCTCGAACATCGATCACCACCAGCGTGGCATGACACTGATTGAGCTGTTGGCGGCGCTCCTGATCGCCGGCATGCTCACCGGCTGGGGCGTCGGTCAATGGCGCCACTATCAGCAAACGTTGCGCCTGGAACATACTGCCCAGCAGCTGCTGGCGTTTTTACTGCGACTGCAGGCGGACGCCAACTGGCGCAACCGCACGACGCTGCTGTGGTTCAAGAACGGCACGCCCTGGTGCCTGGGCGGCGGTGTGCCGCCGCCGGATTGCGCTTCCGCCGAGGGTTCCGTTTTCTCACCGTCTTATCGCGACGTCGTTTTGAGCGGCTACACCGACAAAGAGATCGGGTTTTACGGCTTGCGCAATACCGCGCAGGCGGGGCACATCCTGCTCAGCAACGAGGCAGGCGGCCTGCGGCTGGTGCTGTCCGCCCGAGGGCGGCTGCGTTTGTGCAGCGAAGGGCTCCGGATAAGGGGGATCGCGCCATGCTGACTGTCGAACGCGGTTTTACTCTGCCGGAGGTGATGCTGGCGCTGGTGTTCGGCAGCGTGATCGCGCTTGGCGCCGCGAAAACCTACCCGCTGTTGCGCCAGCAAAACCTGGCCGTCGGCAAGCATTTTCGGCTGGAGTCAACGCTGCGGCAACTGGCATTCGGCATCGAGAAAGACCTGCGCCGCGCCGGTTTCTGTGCCGGGCAGTGCGCCGGCCGTCCGCTGCTGATCGGCCAGACGGCGGGAGAAGCGGCGGACAGCTGCGTTATCGTCGCTTACGACATCACCCGCAGCGGGCAATGGCTCACCTCGGGCGAGGATGCAGGTTATTTCGGTTATCGGCTGCGCAATGGCGGCTTGGAAGGGCAACGTGGCGTAAGCCAATGCGACGGCGGCGGCTGGGAGCGGCTGCTCGATCGTGACGAAGTGCGCATTGAGCAGTTTCATGTGGCGATAGAGCGCGGGGAGCATGGCGGTGCGCTGGCCCGTTTGACTCTGGCGGGGCGCTCTGTCGGCGATGCGCGTATCAGGCGCAGCCTGAGCGGGAGCGTCGAAATGGCGGCGTTGCCATGAACCGGCGGGGCCAGCGAGGCGGCAGCACTTTGGCGGCGGTAATGTTGCTGTTGGCGTTGGGGTTGATGTTGCTCAATGCCCAGCACCGGCAATTGGATAACGCGCTGTTACTGGCCGCCGATCAGCAGCGCTACCTCCAGGCTTACAATCAGGCCGCTTCGGCGCTGAGTTGGGGCATGCTCCAGCGTTGGCCGCGCGCCGAGCTGAGTGCGGCGGCCTGGTTATGCAGGCAGCGCGAGGAACTGACGGCCTGCGCCCGGCTGTCTGCCAGAGCGGGCGTCGTGACGGTACGCGGCCTGGGCGAAATGCGCGGGGGTGAGCCGCTTTGGCTGTATCAATGGGGCGAGTTTGGCGGTGCGGAATCGGTCGGCAGGGTGCAAGCGCTGCCGGGCGGGCGGCTGGATTTTTGCCCCGAGAAAAGGCCGGCCGACTGTGAGGGTTAACGCTCGCGCAGGGCGGTTATCCCGCAACGGCTTCAGCCTGCCGGAAGTGTTGGTGGCGGCATTGTTGTTCTCGGTGTCGCTGCTGGGCTTGTTACAGTATCATCAGGTGCTGTTGCAGTCGTTCCAGCGCCAGTGGCACTACCGACAAGCCTGGGTGATGGCGCATCAGCAGTTGGAGGCGTTCGCCGTCACCGGTCGGCTCGATGCCGAACCGCTGTCGGAAGGCTGGCGACGCGAGACGGCGTTCGACGGCGCGGATGCGGATTGCCGCCGATTGACGGTCAGAGTACAAACTCCGCAACGGCAGTGGGCGACGCTGAGCCGCTGGTATTGCACCCGTTTTTGAGCCGGTACGTATCTAGTTTTAAAGGAGCCATCATGTTCACGGTTTATCATTCCAATCAGCTGGATTTATTGAAAACGCTGACCAGCGCGCTGATAGCCAGAGATCCGTTGGCCGATCCTTTTCAACAGGAAGTGGTGCTGGTTCAGAGCCCCGGTATGGCGCAATGGCTGCAAATGCAGCTGGCTGAGCAGTTCGGCATCGCCGCCAATGTCGCGTTTCCGCTGCCGGCGACCTTCATTTGGGACATGTTCACCCGCGTGTTGCCGGATATCCCGAAAGAGAGCGCCTTCAGTAAGGACGCCATGACCTGGAAGCTGATGTGGCTGCTGCCGGAGATGCTGACCCAGCCGGCGTTCGCGCCACTGCAGCACTATCTCACCGATGACGGCGACAAGCGAAAAATCCACCAATTGGCCGGCCGGGTTGCCGACCTGTTCGACCAGTATTTGGTTTATCGCCCGCAGTGGCTGGATAGCTGGCAGCGCGGCGAACGCATCGACGGTCTGGCGGAGGCTCAGCAATGGCAGGCGCCGCTCTGGGCGCGCCTGGTGGAGTACACGCGCGAATTGGGGCAGCCGGAATGGCACCGCGCCAATCTGTATAGCCGCTTTATCCACGCGCTGGAGCAGGCAACAACGTGTCCGCCCGGTTTGCCGCCGCGGGTGTTTATCTGCGGCATTTCGGCGTTGCCACCGGTCTATCTGGAAGCGCTGCAGGCGCTGGGGCGGCATATCGATATCCACCTGATGTTCACCAACCCTTGTCGTTATTACTGGGGCGACATTCAGGATTACGCTTTCCTGGCCCGCTTGCAGAGCCGCAAGCGCCGTCACTATCATCAGGCGCGCGAGCAAGGGCTGTTTCGCGAGCCGGCCGACGCGGCGCGTCTGTTTGACGCTGAAGGGCAGCAGCAGCTCAGTAACCCGCTGCTGGCCTCCTGGGGCAAGCTCGGGCGCGATCACCTCTATTTGCTGTCGCAGATGGAAGGGGCGCAAGAGGTCGACGCCTTTGTCGATATCCCGGCGGATACCATGCTGCACGCCGTTCAACGCGATATGCTGGAGCTGGAAGACCACGCGGTGATCGGCATCACGGCGGAAACGCTGGAAAGCAGTTTCAGCAAGCGCAGGCTCGATCCGCAAGATCGTTCCCTCAGCCTGCACGCCTGCCACAGCCCACAGCGGGAAGTGGAGGTGCTGCACGATCAACTGCTGACCATGCTGGCGCAGGATCCCGCGTTGACGCCGCGCGACATCATCGTGATGGTGGCGGATATCGACAGCTATACGCCTTATATTCAGGCGGTGTTCGGCAATGCTCCCGCCGAGCGCTACCTGCCGTTCGCCATTTCCGACCGTAAGGCGCGCCAGGCGCATCCGGCGCTGCAGGCGTTCATCTCACTGCTCGATCTGCCGCAAAGCCGCTTTACTTCGGAACAGGTGCTGGCGCTGTTGGAAGTGCCGGCCCTGGCCGCCCGTTTCGCCATTGGCGAAGAGGGGCTGCGCCTGTTGCGTCACTGGGTCGGTGAATCCGGCGTGCGCTGGGGTCTGGACGACGATAACGTGCGCGAACTGGATCTGCCCGCCACGGGCCAGCACACCTGGCGATTCGGCATTACACGCATGCTGCTCGGTTACGCGATGGACAGCAACGCGGGCGATTGGCAGGGCATTTTGCCTTACGACGAGTCGAGCGGGTTGGTCGCCGAACTGGCGGGGCAGTTGGCGGATCTGCTGGCCCAATTGAGCCATTGGCGGCAAGTCTTGAGCGAAGCGCGCTCGCTCGATGCGTGGCTACCGCTGTGCCGACAGCTGCTGGATGCCTTCTTCGAAGCGGATAATGATACCGAAGTGGTGCTGGCATTGATCGAGCAGCAGTGGCAGCAGGCCATCAATTTTGGCCTGGCGGCGCGCTATCCGGATGACGTGCCCTTGACGATTCTGCGCGACGATTTGGCGGCGCGCCTCGATCAGGAGCGCATCAGCCAGCGCTTCCTCGCCGGGCAAATCAATTTCTGTACGCTGATGCCGATGCGCTCGATTCCGTTCAAGGTGGTGTGCCTGCTGGGCATGAACGACGGCGTGTATCCGCGCACGTTGCCGCCGCTGGGCTTCGATCTGATGGCGCAGCAGGTCAAGCGCGGCGACCGCAGCCGGCGCGATGACGACCGCTATCTGTTCCTGGAGGCGATTCTGTCCGCGCAACAACGGCTGTATATCAGCTTCATTGGCCGTTCCATTCAGGACAACAGCCCGCGCTATCCTTCGGTGCTGGTTACCGAGCTGCTGGAGTATCTTGAACAAAGCTATTGCCTGCCGGGAGACGAGGCGTGCACCGCCGACGACAGCGCCCGGCGAGTGGGCGAGCATTTGCTGAAGTGGCATGCGCGCATGCCGTTCGCCGCCGAGAATTTCTTGCCGGGCTCGGAAGCGCAAAGCTATGCCGCCGAGTGGCTGCCCGCCGCCGACGGGCGCGGGGCGGCGCATCCGGCCTTCAACCAGCCGCTGCCCGCCGAAACGCTGCAGCAAATAGCGTTGGAGGAGCTGCTGCGGTTTTACCGCCATCCGATTCGCGCTTTCTTCCAGCTGCGGTTGGGCGTCAGCTTTATCCTGGAAGAGACCGAACTGCCGGACGAAGAGCCCTTCACGCTGGATAACCTCAGCCGCTATCAATTCAACAGCCAACTGCTGAATACCCTGATCGACGGCGACGACCCCGAGCGGCTATTCCAGCGGGTGCGCGCCGCCGGGGGGTTGCCCTATGGCGCCTTCGGGGAAATCTATTGGCAAAGGCAGCAGGAAGAAATGAGCGACCTGGCCGAACAGGTGCGCGCGGAGCGCGCGCAGAGCCACAGCCTGGAGCTGGATATCGAGATAGCCGGCGTGCGCCTCAGCGGCTGGTTGCATCAGGTGCAGGATGATGGCCTGTTGCGCTGGCGGCCCGCCACGTTGTCGGCGGTGGACGGCATATTGCTGTGGCTGGAGCACCTGGTGTACTGCTGCGCCGGCGGCACCGGCGAGAGCCGCATGTACGGTCGCAAGAACTCCGCCTGGCGCTTTGCCGCGCTGGCGCCCGAAGACGCGCAGGCGCAGCTGGCGGAACTGCTGGCGGGCTATCAGCGCGGTTTGTGTCAGCCGCTGCTGTTGCTGAACAAGAGCGGCTGGGCGTGGCTGAGCCAGTGTTATCAGCCGGAAACGCAGCAAATCGACTGGGAGGAAGAAGCGCAAACAAAGGCTCGCGCCAAATTGCTGCAGGCTTGGCAGGGCGATCAGCGCATTCCCGGAGAAGGGGAAGATCCCTACGTTCAGCGAGTGTTCCGCCAATTGGACAATGACTACCTGGCGCAAATACTGGCCGAAACAGAGCGTTATCTGCTGCCGGTGGCGCGTCATAACCTGGGGTAACAATCCCCCGGTGGTGCTGTGCGGCGGGAGGTGGTAAAAATAACGAAGGTTATATTCAACCATTGGGGTAATTCCCGGTCTTACATAACGTACAGGCATATACCCGCCGCGTTTGAGGCGCCACATTGGCGAAGAACCCGGCGAGTACAGATTTGGTTATGTGGTTTTGATGTACGTCGCCAGCGTCAGGGAGTGGGCGTGGCGATGTCAGAATAGGGGTTTATTTTGGATATGCGCAGACAGTTGGCCCGCATCACCGGGCTGGTATTCTTGGCTATGTGTTGGGCGCCGTTGAGCTGGGCCGCACAAGGATGGCAACCGCTGGCGGAGAAGATCAACAAGAGCGAGCACGATCCGCGTCAGTACGAGGCGATCAAGCTGGCTAACGGCATGACGGTGCTGCTGGTGTCCGATGCCCAAGCGCCGAAATCGCTGGCGGCGCTGGCATTGCCGGTCGGGTCGCTCGAAGATCCGAACAGCCAACTGGGCTTGGCGCACTATCTGGAACATATGGTGCTGATGGGCTCCAAACGTTATCCCGAGCCGGAAAACCTGTCCGAATTCCTGAAAAAGCACGGCGGCAGCCACAACGCCAGCACGGCTTCTTATCGCACCGCCTTCTATCTGGAAGTGGAGAATGACGCGCTGGAGCCGGCGGTCGATCGCATGGCCGACGCCATTGCCGAGCCGCTGCTCGATCCGGGCAATGCCGATCGCGAGCGCAACGCGGTGAATGCCGAATTGACGATGGCGCGTTCGCGCGATGGCATGCGTATGGCGCAGGTCGGCGCGGAAACCCTCAACCCGGCGCACCCGAGCGCGCGCTTCTCCGGCGGTAATCTGGACACGCTGAAGGACAAGCCGGACAGCAAGTTGCACGATGAGCTGACGGGGTTCTATAAGCGCTACTACTCCGCCAATCTGATGATGGGGGTGCTGTACGGCAATCAGCCGCTGCCGCAGCTGGCTGACATTGCCGCAAAAACCTTTGGCCGCGTGCCGAATCATGACGCCAGCGTGCCGCCGATCACCGTACCGGCCGTCACGCCGGAGCAGCAGGGCATCATCATTCACTATGTGCCGGCGCAGCCGCGCAAGCAGCTGAAGGTTGAGTTCCGCATCGATAACAACAGCGCCGCGTTTCGTAGCAAAACCGATACCTACATCGGTTACCTGATCGGCAACCGCAGTAAAAATACCCTGTCCGACTGGTTGCAGAAGCAGGGATTGGCGGACGCCATCAATGCCGGTGCCGATCCGATGGTGGATCGCAACGGCGGCGTCTTCGCCATCAGCGTCTCGCTGACTGACAAAGGCTTGGCCCAGCGCGACCAAGTCATCGCCGCCATTTTCAACTACCTGAAAATGCTGCGCAGCGAAGGCATCAAGCAGAGCTACTTCGACGAAATCTCGCATGTTCTGAACCTGGACTTCCGCTATCCGTCGATCACGCGCGACATGGACTACATCGAATGGCTGGTGGACACTATGCTGCGCGTGCCGGTTGAGCATGCGCTGGACGCGCCTTACCTGGCCGATCGCTATGATCCTAAGGCGATCGCCGAACGCCTGGACGCCATGACACCGCAAAATGCGCGCATCTGGTTCGTCAGCCCGGATGAACCGCACAACAAGACGGCCTATTTCGTCAATGCGCCTTACCAGGTCGACAAAATCACGCCGCAGCGCTTTACGCAGTGGCAGCAGTTGGGCAGCGGCATTTCCCTGTCATTGCCGGCGCTCAACCCGTACATTCCGGATGATTTCACCCTGACCAAACCGTCGCATGAATTCAAAAAGCCGGAAATGGTGGTGGATAAGCCCGGCCTGCGCGTGCTGTATATGCCGAGCCGTTACTTCGCCGATGAGCCAAAGGCCGATGTCACCGTCGCTTTCCGCAACGCCAAGACCATGGATTCCGCGCGCAACCAGGTGCTGTTCTCGCTGACGGATTATCTGGCCGGCCTGGCGTTGGATCAGCTGAGCTATCAGGCGTCGGTCGGCGGGTTGAGTTTCTCGACGTCGCCGAACAACGGCCTGATGTTTAACGCCAACGGCTTTACCCAGCGTCTGCCGCAGTTGTTGACGGCGCTGATCGAGGGCTATTCCAGCTTCACGCCGACGGAAGATCAGCTGGCGCAGGCCAAGTCCTGGTACCTGGAGCAGTTGGACGCCGCCGAGAAGGGCAAGGCGTTTGAACTGGCCATTCAGCCGGTGCAGATGGTTTCCCGCGTGCCGTATTCCGAACGCAGCGAGCGCCGCGAAGTGCTGAAAACGCTGACGCTGAAAGACGTGCTGGCGTATCGCGACAGCCTGCTGGCCGAGGCCACGCCGGAGCTGCTGGTGGTGGGCAACATGAGCAAGCAACAGGTCGATACGCTGGCGTCGACGCTGAAGCACCGTCTGGGCTGTACCGGTATTGAGTGGTGGCACGGCGAAGACGTGGTGGTGGACAAGAACCAGCTGGCCAACCTGCAACAGGTAGGCAGCAGCACCGACTCGGCGCTGGCGGCGGTCTATGTACCGACCGGTTACGACGAAGTGACCGGCATGGCCTACAGCTCGCTGTTGGGGCAGATTATTCAGCCGTGGTTCTACAGCCAGCTGCGCACTCAGGAACAATTGGGGTATGCGGTCTTTGCCTTCCCGATGTCGGTGGGCCGCCAGTGGGGCGTCGGCTTCCTGTTGCAGAGCAACAGCAAACAGCCGGCCTACCTGTACCAGCGCTATCAGGATTTCTATCCGAAAACCGAGAAACGCCTGCGTGAAATGAGCGAGGCCGATTTTGAGCAGTACAAACAGGCGCTGATCAACGAACTCAAACAGCGGCCGCAAACCCTCAGCGAGGAGGCCAGCCGGTTCGCCAATGATTTCGATCGCGGCAACTTCGCCTTTGATACCCGCCAGAAGCTGATCGCACAGGTGCAACAGCTGACGCCGACCAAACTGGCGGATTATTTCCACCAGGCGGTGATCCAGCCGCAGGGGCTGGCGGTGTTGTCGCAGGTCAGCGGCAGCGGGCAAAACAAGGCGGATTACGCGGCGCCTAAGGATTGGGTCACCTATCCGAACGCGTCGGCATTGCAGCAGATCCTGCCGCGCAAAGTGGCGACACCATGACGGAAGTCGCCCCGCAGAGGCTAGAACCGCTGACGTTGCCGCTGTTTGGCGAACGCCTGATCGAGGCGTCGGCGGGCACCGGCAAAACTTTTACCATCGGCGCGCTGTACCTGCGCTTGCTGCTGGGGTTAGGCGGTGACGCGGCGTTTCCCCGCCCGTTGACGGTTGAAGAAATCCTGGTGGTGACCTTTACCGAGGCCGCCACCGAGGAGCTGCGCGGGCGTATCCGTGACAATATCCACGGGCTGCGCATCGCCTGTGTGCGCGGCATCAGCGCTAACCCGCTGTTTTCGGCGCTGATGGAAGAAATTGACGATTTGTCTGACGCCGCTGCGCAGCTGCTGGCGGCGGAGCGGCAGATGGACGAAGCGGCAATTTACACTATCCACGGCTTTTGCCAACGGATGTTGACCCACAACGCCTTCGAGTCCGGCATGCTGTTTGAACAAACGCTGGTGCAGGACGAACTGCCGCTGCGGCGGCAGGCCTGCGCCGATTTCTGGCGCCGTCATTGCTATCCATTGCCGCTGGGCGTGGCGCGTGCGATCAGCCAGGAGTGGAGCGGCCCGGAAGCGTTGCTGGCTGACCTTTCCGGTTATCTGCATGGTGAAGCGCCGGCGCTGCGGCGGCCGCCGAAGGACGAAGAAACCGTCCTGATGCGCCACGAGCAGATCGTCGCGCGCATCGACGCCATCAAGGCGCAATGGCGGGCGGCGGCGGGCGATCTTGAGGCGTTAATCGCCCAGTCCGGCGTCGATAAGCGCAGCTACAGCAGCAAACACCTGCCGAACTGGCTGAACAAGGTCGGCGAATGGAGCGGGCAGGAGACCCAGGATTACCAACTGCCGAAGGAGCTGGACAAGTTTCGCCAGTCGGTGCTGCTGGAGAAGACCAAGAAGGGCGAGCCGCCGCGTCATGCGCTGTTCACGGCGATAGACGAACTGTTCGATGAACCCTTGACGCTGCGCGACCTAATCATGGCGCGCGCGCTCAGCGAGATCCGCACCTCCATTCAGCAGGAAAAGCGCCAGCGCGCCGAGCTGGGGTTTGACGACTTGCTCAGCCGTTTGGACAGCGCCCTGCAAAGCGGCGGCGGCGAACAGTTGGCGCAGGCGATCCGCCAGCGCTATCCGGTGGCGATGATCGATGAATTCCAGGATACCGATCCGCAGCAATACCGTATTTTCCAAAAGCTTTACGTCGGCCGGCCCGATTGCGGCCTGCTGCTGATCGGCGATCCCAAGCAGGCGATTTACGCCTTTCGCGGCGCCGACATCTTTACCTACATGCGCGCGCGTTCAGAGGTGAGCGCCCACTATACGCTGGAGACCAACTGGCGCTCGTCTCCGTCGATGGTCGCCAGCGTCAATCACCTGTTTTCTCAGGTAGAAAAACCTTTCCTGTTCGGCCAAATCCCCTTTATTGAGGTTAACGCGGCGGAAAAGAACCAAGGGCTGGCGTTTGAATTGCACGGCAAGCCGCAGCCGGCGATGCAGTTCTGGCTGCAGCAGGGGGAAGGCGCGGGTGTAAGTGATTACCAACAGCTGATGGCGCGCCTGTGCGCCACGCAAATTCGCGACTGGCTCAGCGCCGGGCAGCAGGGCCTGGCGCGGCTGCAGAGCGGCAAGGTGTCACGGCCGGTACAAGCCTCCGATATCACGGTGCTGGTGCGCAGCCGCAACGAGGCTGCGTTGGTGCGCGATGCGCTCAGCGCGCTGTCTATTCCATCGGTCTACCTGTCCAACCGCGACAGCGTGTTTGACACCCCGGAGGCCAAAGACCTGCTGTGGTTGCTGCAGGCGGTGTTGGCGCCGGAGCAGGAGCGCACGCTGCGCAGCGCCATGGCCACCGGGCTGATGGGGCTGGACGCGCCGACGCTGGACGGCTTGAGCCGCGATGAGCGCGCCTGGGACGCGCTGGTTAATGAATTCGACAATTACCGCACGCTCTGGCTGCGCCGCGGCGTGTTGCCGATGCTGAGCGAGGTGATGAAAGCGCGCCAATTGGCGGAGAACCTGCTGGCCAGCGCCGGCGGCGAGCGGCGCTTGACCGATGTGCTGCATCTGGGGGAGCTGTTGCAAGAAGCGGCGGCGCAGCTCGACAGCGAGCATGCGCTGGTGCGCTGGCTGGCGCAGCAGATCGCTCAGCCTAATCGCCAGTCCGACAATCAGCAACTGCGGCTGGAGAGCGACCGGCATCTGGTACAGGTGATCACGATTCACAAGTCCAAAGGGCTGGAGTTCGATCTGGTGTGGCTGCCGTTCGTCGGCAACTTCCGCCAGCAGCAGCAGGCGCTGTATCACGATCGCCACAGTTTCCAGGCGCTGCTGGACCTCGACGCCAATGAAGAGAGCCAGGCCTGGGCGGAGGAGGAGCGATTGGCGGAAGATCTGCGTCTGCTGTATGTGGCGCTGACCCGCTCGGTGTACCACTGCAGTATCGGCATTGCGCCGCTGTTCCAGGGCACGCGCAAGAAGCAGGGCGATACCGATCTGCACCGCAGCGCATTGGGCTATCTGGTGCAGGGCGGGCAGCCCGGCGACGCCGTGTATCTGCAGGAGCGGCTGCAGCAATTGGTGGGCGGCGGTATCGCGCTGTCGCTGGTTGAACCGCCGGATACAGAACCCTGGCAACCCCAGGCGTCGCTGGCCGAAGCGTTGGCGGCGAAAAGCTTTACCCGGCGGATCCAGGATTTTTGGCGGGTGACCAGCTATACCGGCTTGCAGCAGCACGGCGCGAGCCTGATGCAGGATCTGCTGCCGCGTCTGGATGTCGACGCAGCCGGTGAGCGCGGGGAAGAAAGTGAGCCAGCGCTTACACCACATACCTTCCCGCGCGGCGCAACGCCCGGCACCTTCCTGCACAGCCTGTTTGAAACGCTGGATTTCACCCAGCCGCTCGACGAACAGTGGCTGCTGGAACAGCTGCAGCGGCAAGGGTTCGCCGAACACTGGCAACCGATACTGCTGGCGTGGATGCAGGTGCTGCTCAATACGCCGCTCGATGACAGCGGCGTGACGCTGGCGGCGCTGACGCCGCAGCATAAGCAGGCAGAGCTGCAGTTCTATTTACCGATTAACCGGCTGTTGCAGGCGAAAGAGCTCGATACTCTGGTGAAGCGTTACGATCCGCTTTCCGCCCGCTGCCCGGCGCTGGATTTCCATCAGGTGCAGGGCATGCTGAAAGGCTTTATCGACCTGGTGTTCTGCTGGCAAGGCAAATACTACCTCCTGGACTACAAGTCCAACTGGTTGGGGGAGGACAGCAGCGCCTATACCCGGCCGGCGATGGAGCAGGCGATGGCGGAGCATCGTTATGATCTGCAATACCAGCTGTATACGCTGGCGTTGCATCGTTACTTGCGCCATCGGTTGCCGGATTATGATTACCGGCGCCATTTCGGCGGGGTGATTTATCTGTTCCTGCGCGGCGTGGATGCGGCGCACCCGGGCAACGGCATTTTCACCTGTCTCCCCGCGTTTGAGCTGGTGGCGGGAATGGATAGCTTGTTCAGCGGCGAAGCTGCGGCGACGGAGGAAAAATCATGATCGCACTGCTGGAGCAGGCGGTGGCGCTTGGCGCGCTGCGCCCGCTGGACGTGCAGTTCGCCCGCGTGGTGGCGAGCGAAGACGAGCCTGATATTTTACTGGCCGCCGCCTGTCTGAGCGCAGAGGCGGGGGCGGGGCATGTTTGCCTGATGCTGGAGCAGCTGCAGGCGGACACGCTGTTTGAAGGGCGCCAACCGGCGCTGGCGCTGGCGCTGTGGGAGGCGGTCGGGCGACCGGATAGCGCACGTTGGCAGCAGCGTCTGGCGAGCAGCGCGGCGGTTGGGGACGGCAGCGGCGCTACGCCGCTGGTGCTGCGTGGGCAGCGCTTATATCTGCAACGCATGTGGCAAAACGAAGGTGAAGTGGCGGCGTTTATCGGCGGTGAAGGGGAATCGCTGACGGTGCCGGAGGAGGCGTTGCGCGCCATTCTCGACCGCTTGTTCGGCGCGGCGAGCGATGAACCCGACTGGCAGAAGATCGCCGCCGCGGTGGCTGCCACGCGGCGCATCGCGGTGATTTCCGGTGGACCGGGCACCGGTAAAACCACCACCGTCGCTAAACTGCTGGCGGCGCTGGTGCAGCTGGATGAAAGCGCGCGCTTGCGGATTCAGCTGGCGGCGCCAACCGGCAAGGCGGCGGCGCGCCTGACGGAGTCGCTTGGCAGCGCCAGCCGTCAGCTGGCGTTGCCCCCGGCGCAGCAGGCGTTGTTCCCGACGGAGGCGGCGACGTTGCACCGTCTGTTGGGGGCGCAACCCAACAGTCAGCGCATGCGCTATCACCGCAGTAACCGTCTGCATTTGGATGTGTTGGTGGTGGATGAGGCCTCGATGGTCGATCTGCCGATGATGGCGCGCCTGATTGCGGCGTTGCCCGATCGGGCCCGGGTGATTTTCCTCGGCGACCGCGATCAGCTGGCCTCGGTGGAGGCCGGTGCGGTGTTGGGGGATATTTGCCGTTTTGCCGAGCAGGGATACAGCGATGCGCGCGCCGCAGAGCTGAGCCGCCTGACCGGTTGTGCGATCAAAGGGCAGCAGGCCGACGCGGAAGCGGCGGTGCGCGACAGCCTGTGCCTGTTGCGCAAGAGCTATCGCTTCGATGCCCGCTCCGGCATCGGCCAACTGGCGTTGGCGGTTAATGCCGGCGCCGGAGATCGCGCGCTGGCGGCACTAAACGGCCGTTTCGGCGATGTCGCGGGCTATGCGCTGGCGACGAGTGAAGAGTATCAGGCGCTGCTGGACGCGTGCGTGGCGGGCTATCGCGACTATCTGCGGCTGACTGCCGAAGGCGCGGATGCGGCGGCGGTGCTGGCCGCCTTTGGCCGTTTCCAGGTGCTGTGCGCGCTGCGTGAAGGGCCGTTCGGCGTCGCCGGCCTGAATGAACGTATTGAACTCGGGCTGCAGCGCGCCGGTCTGATCGACCGCAAACCGGGCGTGCTCGGCCGCTGGTATCGGGGGCGGCCGGTGATGATCGGCCGTAACGACAGCGCGCTGGGGCTGTTCAATGGGGATATCGGCATTACGCTGCCGGATGAGCAGGGGGAACTGCGCGTGCATTTCCAACTGCCGGACGGCAGCATCAAATCGGTGCAGCCGAGCCGTTTGCCGGCGCATGAAACCGCCTATGCCATGACGGTGCACAAGTCCCAGGGATCGGAATTTGAGCATACGGTTCTGGTGTTGCCGAACCATTTCTTGCCGGTGCTGACGCGTGAGCTAGTCTATACCGCGATCACCCGTGCGCGTCAGCAGCTCTCGCTGTACGCCACGGACGCGGTGCTGCTGCGGGCCATTCGCACGCCGACCCAGCGTCGCAGCGGATTGGCTGAACGGCTGCAGACGACGAAATAAGCGATGAAGGGGCGCGGTAGCGGCCGCGCCCGCAGGGATTACAGATCCGCCAGCAGGATTTTGGAACGGCGCTGGTAGTTGTACAACGCCTGTTTCTGCATCGGCAGCACGTCGACCTCCGCCGGGGTGAAGCCACGCTCCTGGAACCAGTGGATGCTGCGGGTGGTCAGCACGAACAGCTTCTTCAATCCCATCTGCCGCGCCTGATTTTCCACCCGCTGCAGCAGCATCTCGCCGCGCGAAGAGCTGCGGTAATCGGGATGCACCGCCACGCAGGCCATCTCGCCGATTTTTTCCTCCGGGAACGGGTACAGTGCCGCGCAGGCGATGGTCAGGTTGTCGCGTTCGATAATGGTGAACTTGTCGATCTCCATCTCCAGCTGTTCACGCGAACGGCGCACCAGAATACCCTGCTGTTCGAGCGGCCGAATGAGTTCCAGAATACCGCCGATGTCGTTGATCGTCGCCCGGCGCACCTGTTCGGCGCTCTCCATCACGATTTGGGTGCCGATGCCGTCACGTGAGAACAGTTCTTGCACCAGCGCGCCGTCCTCCTGATAGCTGATCAGGTGGCTGCGGCGCACGCCGCTGCGGCAGCCTTTCACCGCGCCGCGCAGGAAGCGCACGGTGCCGGAATGGTAGTCACCGCCTTCCTCCAGCTCTTCAAGACGCTTTTGCGCGTCGTTGGGGAACAGCTCGGAAAGGATGTTGCCTTCCGCGTCGGTCACGCCCTGTGAGGAGCAGAAACCGATCATTTTTTCCGCTTTCAGTTTGATCGCCAGCTGAGTCGCGACTTCCTCCGAAGTCAGGTTGAAGCTCTCGCCGGTCACCGAGACGGCGACCGGGCCGATCAGCACGATGGCGTTGCTGTCGAGCTGACGATGGATCGCTTCTTCATCGATGCGGCGAATGCGGCCGCTGTGGCAGTAGTCGATGCCGTCATCGACGCCCAGTGGCTGCGCGATGATGAAGTTGCCGCTGACCACGTTAATGTGCGCGCCCTGCAGCGGCGTGTTGTTGAGGCTCATCGACAGCCGGGCGGTGATGTCCAGCTGCAATAAACCGGCCGCCTGCTTGACCAACTCAAGCGTATGGGCGTCGGTCACGCGCGTATGCTTGTGGTAGATCGGTTCATAGTTGTGCTGCGCCAGATTGGCGTCGATCTGCGGCCGTGCGCCGTAAACCACCACCAGGCGAATGCCCAGGCTATGCAGCAGCCCGATATCATTGACGATGTTGGAAAAATTCTCGTGTTCGATGGCTTCCCCACCGAGCATGATGACAAACGTCTTGCCGCGGTGGGCGTTGATATAGGGGACGGAGTGACGGAATCCTTGCACCAGCTCTGTACTACGTTCCTTCACGGGCAAACCTCTTTGCATATTTATACGATATTTTTGTATTTTTATTCTTTTATTGCGCCAATGGCAAGTAGGAAATCGTCATGAAGGGCAAGCTAAGGGCGCTAAATCGTTAATAAATTGAAAAACCATAAAAAGATTTTCTGATGACAGGGCTGGAATGATTGGTTAAAGTTTTCGGCATTCCCAAGTCATTGGTGTTTTTTTCATCTGTTGTAAACAGTTATTACTGCCGGAGCCGCATGCCAAACGCTAATCACAATCTGGGCCGCCGTCGTTTATTACAGGGCGTTGCCGCCAGCTGGTTGCTGAGTGTGAGTCGCACGGGCTTCGCCGCGTCATCGCACGTGATTGCCGTGCGCGTCTGGCCGTCCTCCACTTATACCCGCGTCACGCTGGAATCCAACGTCGAACTGAAATACAAGCAGTTCGCCCTGAGCAATCCCGATCGCGTGGTGGTGGATATCGAAGGCGTGCATCTCAACAGCGTGCTGAAGGGCATCGCCGGGCAGGTGCGCGCCGACGATCCTTATCTCAAGCAGGCGCGCGTCGGCCAGTTCGATCAGAATACCGTGCGGCTGGTGCTGGAGCTCAAACAAAGCGTCAGCCCGCATATGTTCTCGCTGGCGCCGGTGCCGGAGTATCGCAACCGTCTGGTGATGGATCTCTACCCGACCAAGGGCGGCAGCGGCGGCGAGGAGTATGATCCGCTACTGGCGTTACTGGAAGATTACAACAAGGGCGATCTGGAGCGCACGTTGCCGCCCGAAGCGCCACAGGCCGGCAAGGCGGGGCGCGATCGGCCGATCGTCATCATGCTGGATCCTGGCCACGGGGGCGAAGATCCCGGTGCGATCGGCAAGTATAAGACGCGCGAGAAAGACATCGTGCTGCAGATTGCCCGCAAGCTGAGCGCCATGATCAAGCGTGAACCGAACATGAAGGTGTTCATGACGCGCAATGAAGACGTGTTTATCCCGCTCAAGGTGCGCGTCGCCAAGGCGCGCAAGCAGCGCGCCGATCTGTTCGTTTCGATTCACGCCGACGCCTTCACCAGCCGCGCCGCGCGCGGGTCGTCGGTGTTCGCGTTGTCCACCAAAGGCGCCACCAGCTCGGCGGCCAAGTTCCTGGCGCAGACGCAGAACGCCTCGGACCAAATCGGCGGCGTCAGCAAGAGCGGCGACCGCTATCTCGACCACACCATGTTCGATTTGATCCAGACCGCAACCATCAACGATAGCCTGAAGTTCGGCAAGGAAGTGTTGAACCGGATGGGTAAAATCAACCGGTTGCACAAGAATCGCGTCGATCAGGCCGGTTTTGCGGTGTTGAAGGCGCCGGATATCCCGTCAATCCTGGTGGAAACGGCGTTTATCAGCAATATCGAAGAGGAGCGCAAGCTGCGCACCAGCCATTTCCAGCAGCAGGTGGCGGAGTCGATTCTGGCGGGCATCAAGGCTTATTTCGCCAACGGCGGCGCGCTGGCGAGCCGATAGCGGCAGGGCCGGGCGCAAGTCCGGCTGTTTTTGCGGATTGCAGATACAAAAAAACACCCGTCAGGGTGCTTATCTGTTGTCATCAAGAGTTGGTTGCGGGGGCCGGATTTGAACCGACGACCTTCGGGTTATGAGCCCGACGAGCTACCAGGCTGCTCCACCCCGCGTCCGTCTTGATGCGGTATTACGACGAAACCACCGTTCATGTTATGCCGCTGGTACGACATTCGGTTGGTTGCGGGGGCCGGATTTGAACCGACGACCTTCGGGTTATGAGCCCGACGAGCTACCAGGCTGCTCCACCCCGCGTCCGTGTAATACTTTGTTATCGAACCCAAACGCAAAATACCGCCACTGCGGCATCGGTTGGTTGCGGGGGCCGGATTTGAACCGACGACCTTCGGGTTATGAGCCCGACGAGCTACCAGGCTGCTCCACCCCGCGTCCGATGGATGCGCACTATACTCTCCATGCGTTTTGTTGCAAACCCTTTTTGCATTTTATTGGCCTAAACCCGTTTTTCTGCTGAATTTGCCCGCAATTTGCCTTCTTTTTCATCACTATCCTCCGTGCGGCTTTTTTTATTTGCAGCGATTCCTTTATCAATGAGCGTTTGTTATCGTTCAGCCGGTAGATCATATCAGTTTGAGAGTGTGCGCGATGAAAGGACGTTGGGGCAAATACCTGCTGGGCGGGTTGATGGTGGCGGTATTGGCGGGCTGTTCGTCCAAGCCGACCGATCGGGGTCAGCAATATAAGGACGGCCGTCTGGATCAATCGCTGGAGCTGGTCAATCAGCCCAACGCCAAAGGTTCGCCGGTCAACGCCAAGGATTATTCGGATCAGCTGATGGAGATCAAGTACGCGTCGCCTTCGCTGTTTAACCGCAACAACAGCACCTATCAGGCGGTGCAAAACTGGATGGCGTCCGGCGCCGACACGCGCATGCTGAGCCAGTACGGCCTCAGCGCTTATCAGATGGAAGGCGTCGACAATTACGGCAACGTGCAGTTTACCGGCTACTACACGCCGGTGGTGCAGGCACGCTATACCCAACAGGGCGAGTTCCGTTATCCGCTGTACCGCATGCCGCCGAAGGGCAGGGGCCGCTTGCCGGATCGCGCGGGCATCTATTCCGGCGCGCTCGACGATCGCTATATCATCGCTTACACCAACTCGCTGATGGACAACTTCATGATGGAAGTCCAGGGCAGCGGCTACGTCGACTACGGCAACGGTCAGCCGCTGGTGTTCTTCGGCTACGGCGGCAAGAACGGCCACGCCTACCGCAGCATCGGCAAGGTGCTGATCGATCGCGGTGAAGTGGCCAAGGCGGACATGTCGATGCAGGCGATCCGTCAGTGGGCGGATACCCACAGCGCCGCAGAGGTGCGTGAGCTGCTGGAGCAGAACCCGTCGTTCGTGTTCTTCCGCCCGGAAGCTTTTGCGCCGGTGAAAGGCGCCAGCGCGGTGCCGTTGATCGCCAAAGCGTCGGTGGCCTCCGACCGTTCGCTGATCCCGGCAGGCACCACGCTGCTGGCCGAAGTGCCGCTGCTGGACAACAAGGGTAAATTCACGGGAAAATACGAGATGCGTCTGATGGTCGCGCTCGACGTGGGCGGCGCCATCAAGGGCCAGCATTTTGACATGTATCAGGGCATCGGGCCGGAAGCCGGCCACTCGGCGGGCTACTACAACCACTATGGCCGCGTCTGGGTGCTGAAGAACAACGGCGGCGGCCAGCTGTTCAGCGCCAATCAGTCAAACGGCGGCGGTTCGTTGCTGGTCACCCGCTAAACGCGCACGGCGTGAAAAGAGTGACCCGCAAGGGCCGGATTTTCCGGCCCTTATCATTTGCATTACGAAGGTAATTAAAGCGTTATGAGCACAGCTTATTCGGAAGCCTATCTGCAGCGTTTCGGCGGCACGGCGCGGTTATACGGCCAGCAGGCGCTGGCGGTGTTCGCGCAGGCGCACGTCTGCGTGATCGGCATCGGCGGCGTGGGTTCCTGGGCGGCTGAGGCGCTGGCGCGCACCGGCATCGGCGCCATCACTCTGATCGACATGGATGATGTTTGCGTCACCAATACCAACCGTCAGATCCACGCGCTGCGCCAGCACGTCGGGCAATCCAAAACCGAGGTAATGGCGGAGCGTATCCTGGCGATCAACCCGGAATGCCGGGTGACCTGCATTGACGATTTCATCACCCCGGACAACGTCGCCGAGCTGCTGGACCATAACTTCAGCTACGTCATCGACGCGATCGACAGCGTGCGGCCGAAGGCGGCGCTGCTGTCCTACTGCCGCCGCTTCAAGATCCCGGTGGTGACCACCGGCGGCGCCGGCGGGCAGATGGATCCGACCAAAATCGACGTGGCCGATCTGGCGAAAACTATTCAGGATCCGCTGGCCGCCAAGCTGCGCGAGCGAC
Organism: Serratia sp. X10; assembly: GCF_017811775.1. Lineage (NCBI taxonomy): Bacteria > Pseudomonadati > Pseudomonadota > Gammaproteobacteria > Enterobacterales > Yersiniaceae > Serratia > Serratia sp. X10. Next base: position 160,298 of record NZ_JAEIOH010000009.1, read on the forward strand.
TGAAGCACGATTTTAACGTGGTGAAAAACGGCAAGGGCAAGCTGGGCATCGACTGCGTCTTCTCCAGCGAGCCGCTGGTTTATCCGCAGCCGGACGGTTCGGTATGCGCTTCGCGTAGCACGGCGGAAGGGCCGAAAAGAATGGATTGCAGCGCAGGTTTCGGCGCGGCGACCATGGTCACCGCCACCTTCGGCTTCGTCGCCGTGTCGCACGCGCTGAAAAAGATGGTGGCGAAGGCGGCGCGTCAGGCGTAACGGGCGGCGATCGCCTGCACGGCGGCGGCCAACGCCGCCAGCCCGCTGGCGCGAGTGGCGCTCAGCTGAGCGCGCAGCGCCAGGCGGTCGAACAGCGCCAGCGGATCCAATTCGGCGATCTGCTGCGGCGTTTTCCCTTCCACTTCGGTCAGCAGCACCGCCAACAGGCCGCGCACGATGCGGCCTTCGCTGTCGCCATAAAAGTGCAGCGTGCCGTCTTCCAGCAACTGGTGCCCCAACCAGACGCGGTTTTCACACCCGCTCAACGCCATTTCTTCACTGCGCAAGGCCTCCGGCAGCGGCGGCAGCCGTTTCGCGAGCATAATCAGTTGGCGGTAGCGGTCTTCCCACTGTTTCAGCGCGCTGAAGGTGGCGATCAACGCTTCGGCGGTGATCTCTCGGCCAAAAGGATGGGGGGCGAGCATAGCGTCTCCGGGAATCAAGTCAGTCGGCCAGCAGATCGAGGGCGTGGGTCAACGCGCTGACCAGCGTATCGACGTCCTGTTGGGTATTGTAGGGGGCGAACGACGCGCGCAGCGTGCCGCTGACGCCTAACGCCGCCATCAGCGGCTGCGCGCAGTGCTGGCCGGCGCGCAGCGCAATGCCTTGCTCGGCCAGCAGTGTGATGATGTCGCTGTGGTGTACGCCGGCGATGTCGAACGCCAGCAGGCTGGAACCGGAACTGCGGAAGCTGCGAAAGCCCGGCAGCTGCGCCAACCGCTGTTCCGCCCGATCCGCCAGCTCGCGGCTGTAGCGCTCCGCCGCCGCCATGTCCTGTTCGCGAAGCCAGGCGAGCGCGGCGGCCAACCCCAGCACGCCGGCGATGTTCGGCGTGCCGGCCTCGAAGCAGTGCGGCGGTTTTTGCGGGATAAAACCGTCGAACGACGCCTGGGTCAGCATCTTTCCCCCTCCTTGCCACGGCGCCATCTGCGCCAGCAGCTCGGCTTTGCCGTACAGTGCGCCGATGCCGGTCGGGCCATACAGTTTATGGCCGGAGAAGGCGTAGAAATCGATATCGAGCCGCTGTACGTCGGCCGGATCGTGAACCACGCCCTGTGCGCCGTCGATCATCACGCGCGCGCCGGCGGCATGGGCCAGCGCGATCGCCGGCGCCAGATCCGGGCAGCCGCCGGTGACGTTGGACATTTGCCCCAGCGCCAACAGGCGGGTTCTATCGTTGAGCAGGGCGGGCAGCTGCGCCAGGTCCGGCAGCCGGTCGGCGCCGATCGGCAGTTTCACTACCCGCGCGCCGGTTTGATCCGCCACCATCAGCCAGGGGATCAGGTTGGCGTGGTGTTCCGCTTCGCTCACCAGAATCTCATCCCCCGGCTGCAGACGCGGGCGCAGGTAGCTCTGCGCCACCAGGTTGATCGCCTCGGTGGTGCCGCGCGTCCAGACGATGTCGTCGGCCGACGGCGCATGGATCAGTTGCGCGACCTGGCCGCGCGCCTGCTCGAAACGGGCGGTCAGATCCTGCGCAGCCCGATGCTGGCTGCGGTGCACGGTGGCGGCGTCGTCGCGATAAAACTGCAGCGTGGCGTCGATCACCGCTTGCGGTTTCAACGCGGTGGCGGCGCTGTCCAGATAGATGCCGTCCTGCGCGAGCGCGGGAAACTGTTGGCGAAAAAGGCTGGGGTTAAAAGGCGTCATACCCTGATTGTCACTGGCTTGAGTCGATGGTTGATCCTGTCCTATTTTGCCGTCGGAGACAAGCGATCCCGCCGATTAGGACTTATCGCCTGGCAAAATTGGGAAAGTTTGTTATGCTATTAAACGTGCGTTAATTAATCGCATCTATACAAATAAAAGGTATTTATTAGCATTTAAAACTACAAAGGAGTCCTCAATGAAGAAAACAGCCGCAGTTCTCTCTGCCCTGATGCTTACGTTCACCCTGGCCGCCTGTTCCAGCAACTACGTGATGCATACCAATGACGGACGCACCATTGTCGCTGACGGCAAGCCTAAAGTGGACAACGATACCGGCATGATCAGCTATAAAGACGCCAACGGCGTCGAACAGCAGATCAACCGCGCCGATGTGAAAGAGATGGTTGAAAGCAACCAGTAACCGTCAGGCAAAAAAAAAGCACCGCAAGTTTTGCGGTGCTGCATAAAATCACTATGGACAGACAGGGTAAATGTACAGGAAGTGAAAAAACAGTAGCCTAGCTACCATGTCCGGAATCGCCGGACAATTTGCAAACACAACATCACAACCACAAGCCAAAAGTTCATCGGCGTCCTCGACACCCACTCCCTTTTCGTTCCGGCCCGGGAAGTGCCGCCACTATAGGTATTTGCTGGCGCATCCTCAACGGACAAATTATAATGGCTCGGATTAAAAAAACTAATGGCAATGCGCCGTTAGCGTTTACCGATGGCTTGCCACGCAAAGCCGCCCGATTTTCGGCGCCGAATCATTCGGATTAATGTTACACAAAAGTAGCTAATTTAATGTCTAAACGCTTACCTCCCCTCAATGCGCTGCGCGTGTTCGATGCGGCCGCTCGCCACCTGAGTTTCACCAAGGCGGCGGAAGAGCTGTTCGTGACTCAGGCCGCGGTGAGCCACCAGATCAAGTCGCTGGAGGACTTCCTCGGGCTGAAGCTGTTTCGTCGGCGCAACCGCTCGCTGCTGCTGACCGAAGAGGGGCAAAGTTACTACCTCGATATCAAGGAGATCTTCTCTTCGATCAACGAGGCGACGCGCAAGCTGCAGGCGCGCAGCGCCAAGGGGGCATTGACCGTCAGTCTGCCGCCGAGCTTCGCCATTCAGTGGCTGGTGCCGCGTCTGTCCGGCTTTAACTCAGCTTATCCGGGGATCGATGTGCGCATCCAGGCGGTGGACCGCGAAGAAGACAAGCTGGCGGACGACGTCGATGTGGCGATTTTCTACGGCCGCGGCAATTGGCCGGGGCTGCGCGCCGAGCGCCTGTATGCGGAATATCTGCTGCCGGTTTGTTCGCCGAGCCTGCTGACCGGCGATCATCCGCTGAAAACCGCAGACGATCTGGCTTATCATACGTTGCTGCATGACGTTTCACGCCGTGACTGGCTGGCCTATACGCGCCAGCTGGGGTTGCAGCACATCAACGTGCAGCAGGGGCCAATCTTCAGCCACAGCGCCATGGTGGTGCAGGCGGCGGTGCACGGCCAGGGCGTGGCGCTGGTGAACAACGTGATGGCGCAAACCGAGATCGAAGCCGGTCGCCTGGTGTGCCCGTTCAACGATGTGTTGGTCAGTAAAAACGCTTTTTATCTGGTATGTCATGACAGCCAGGCAGAACTGGGTAAAATAGCCGCCTTCCGGCAGTGGATCCTGGCGCGCGCCGCCAGCGAACAAGAGAAGTTCCGCTTCCGTTACGAACAATAAGGCCGGCCGCCGCCTTGCCGCGGCCGGTGATTTTTAATGGGATAGATCACCATGAGCAGCCGTTCCATGCTGGTTTTCGCCGCTATCAGCGGCTTTGTGTTTGTCGCGCTGGGCGCATTCGGCGCGCATGTGTTAAGCGGCACGCTGGGCGCCAACGAAATGGCCTGGATCCGCACCGGGCTGGAATATCAGGGGTTCCACACCCTGGCTATCCTGGCGCTGGCGGTCGCGATGCAGCGCCGCGTAAGCCTGTGGTTTTACTGGAGCGGAGCGCTGTTGGCGTTCGGCACCGTGTTGTTCAGCGGCAGCCTCTATTGCCTGGCGCTGTCGCACCTGAAGGTCTGGGTATATATCACGCCGGTTGGCGGCGTGTGCTTCTTGATCGGCTGGATATTGATGTTGATTGGCGCTTTGCGTCTGAGGAAAAAGGCCGAGCGCCATGAATAAGATTGCGTTGTACTGCCGTCCCGGCTTCGAAAAAGAGTGTGCGGCGGAGATCACCGATAAAGCCGCCCAGCTGGAGATTTACGGCTTTGCGCGGGTAAAAGAGCACAGCGGTTACGTGTTGTTCGAATGCTATCAGCCGGACGATGCCGACCGTCTGGCACGGGAAATTCCGTTCCGCGAACTGATTTTCGCCCGCCAGATGATCGTGGTGGGGGAGCTGTTGCGCGATCTGCCGCCGGAAGATCGGGTATCGCCGATCGTCGGCATGCTGATCGGCGTGGTTGATCGCGGCGGCGAGCTGCGGGTGGAAGTGCCGGACACCAACGAAAGCAAAGAGCTGATGAAATTCTGCCGCAAGCTGACGGTGCCGCTGCGCGCCGCGATGCGTGAGCAGAAGGTGCTGATGGCGCGGGAGAACCCGACTCGCCCGGTGGTGCACGTGTTCTTCATCGCGCCGGGCTGCTGTTACGTCGGTTACTCCTACAGCAACAACAACTCACCGTTCTATATGGGCATTCCGCGTCTGCGTTTCCCGGCCGATGCGCCGAGCCGTTCGACGCTGAAGCTGGAAGAGGCGTTCCATGTGTTCATCCCCGCCGACGAGTGGGACGAGCGCCTGGCCAGCGGCATGCATGCGGTCGATCTGGGGGCCTGCCCGGGCGGCTGGACCTATCAGTTGGTGAAGCGCAGCATGATGGTGCATTCGGTGGATAACGGCCCGATGGCGCCGAGCCTGATGGAAACCGGCCAGGTAACGCATCACCGCGCCGACGGCTTCAAGTTCGAGCCGAACAGCAGCAAGATCTATTGGTTGGTGTGCGACATGGTGGAAAAACCGGCGAAGGTGACCAGCCTGATGATTCAGTGGCTGGTGAAAGGCTGGTGCCGCGAAGCGATCTTTAACCTCAAACTGCCGATGAAAAAGCGCTATGAGGAAGTGTCGCAAAACCTGATGAACATCCGCGAAGCGTTGAGCGCCGCCGGCATCAGCGCTGAAGTGCACGCCAAGCAGCTGTATCACGATCGTGAAGAGATCACCGTGCACGTGCGCCGCATGTGGTCGGCGGTGCCGGGCCGCCGCGACGAGCGCGATTAACCGCGTTAAACCTGATGAAGGGCGCTGCTTGCAGCGCCCTTATTGTATCGGCAGGCGCAGCTGCTGCAGGTTGCCGTCCAGCGACAGATCGGTGCGCAGCGTGGCGACCCGTTTGCTGACGTAGGCCAGCTCGCGGTGCTGTTCCAGTTTGCCGCGCCATTTTTCCGGCACCTGCTCCAGGTGCTGATAGATCCCGTCCAGACTGCCCGACTGCTGCAACAGCAGCACGGCGGTTTTCGGCCCGATGCCGGCCACGCCGGGGATCTTGCTGCTGCCGATCCCCGCCAGCCCCCAGTAGTCCGGCAGTTGCTGCGGCTGCACGCCGAATTCCTGCTGCACGAAAGGCATATCCAACCAGCGTTTCTGGAAGTAATCGCGGATCTGTACGTTCGGCGCCAGCAGTTGGCAATAGCCTTTGTCGGTGGAAACGATGGTCACCTGGTGGCCGCCGCCGGCGACCTTCGCTGCCAGCGTGGCCGCCAGATCGTCTGCCTCGTTGCCGGGCGAATGCCAGCTGGCGACGCCCAGTTCGGCGAAGGCCTCACGCAGCTGCGGCATCTCCTGCTGCAGGTTTTCCGGCATCGGCGAACGCCCGGCCTTGTAGTCCGGCAGAATTTTGTGGCGCCAGCTTTCGCTGCGGTCGTCCTCGTCAAATACCGCCACCGCGTGGGTCGGGCGGCTGTGCTGAAGCAACTGCTGCAGCGCGTGGCGGCAGGCGTTGACGCAAGGGGAGCCCTGTACGGCGTGAATGCGGCGGATGAGGTTCAGGGCGTCGACAATCAGTAGGTGTATCATCATGGGCGGTAAGGTCAGAAAAAACAGGGCGGCCGTTACGCCGCCCAGGATTGAGGATCAGGCGACGATTTCGTAGCAGGGCACATAGGCGCTGCCCGGCAGCTTCATGCGGTGCTGGGCGACAAAGCCCTGCAGCAGGCTGTCCATCTGCTTCATCATCTGCGGTTCGCCGTGCAGCTTGTACGGGCCGAACTGCTCAATGGCGTGGATGCCGTTTTCCTTCACGTTGCCGGCCACGATGCCGGAGAAGGCGCGGCGCAGCGCGGCGGCCAATTGCTCCGGCGGCTGGTTCGGATACAGATTGAGGTTCGCCATGTTCTCGTGGGTCGGCTCGAACGGCAGCTGCAGATCCGGCGCGATGCGGATCGACCAGTTGAAGCTGTAGGCGTCGCCGGTGTTGCGGCGGTTTTCCTTCACCAGCGGCATGGCTTTTTTCATCTGCCGTGCCACTTCCGCCGGATCGTCGATGATGATGGTGTAGTGACGGCGCGCGGCGTCGCCCAGCGTGTTCATGATGAACTCGTCCAGCACGCGGAAGTAGTCGGCGCTCTCTTTTGGCCCGGTCAGGATCAGCGGCAGCACCTGCTCGCTGTTCTCCGGGTTCATCAGGATACCCAGCAGGTACAGCAGCTCTTCGGCGGTGCCGACGCCGCCCGGGAAGATGATGATGCCGTGCGCGATGCGCACGAACGCTTCCAGACGTTTTTCGATGTCCGGCATGATCACCAGCTCGTTCACCAGCGGGTTAGGCGGCTCGGCGGCGATGATTGACGGTTCGGTCATGCCGATGAAGCGGCTGTTGCGGTAACGTTGCTGCGCGTGACCGACCGCCGCGCCTTTCATCGGCGCTTCCATGGCGCCCGGCCCGCAGCCGGTGCAGATGTTCAACTCGCGCAGGCCCAGCTGGCTGCCGACCTTGCGCGCGTACAGATATTCGTTCTCGTTGATCGAGTGCCCGCCCCAGCACACCACCATGTTGGGATCCTCATCCAGATGCAGCGTGCGCGCATTGCGCAGGATCGAGAACACCAGGTTGGTGATGTGGGCCGAGTTTTCCAGGTTCAGGTGCTGGAAACGGCCGGCGCTGGCGATTTGGCCGTGCACGAACAGAATGTCGCGCAGCACGGCGAACAGGTTGGCCTGCAGTGAACGGATGATGCGGCCGTCGACGAACGCTTCTTCCGGCGGATTGACCAGCTCCAGCTTCACGCCACGCTCGCGGCGCAGCACATTGATGTCGAAGGTTTCATAGCGCGACAGCAGCTGTTTGCTGTTGTCGGTTTGGCTGCCGGAGTTCAACACGGCCAGCGAACAGTTGCGAAACAGGCGGTACAGGTCGCTGCTGGCGGTGCGTTTCAGCATGTCTACTTCCAGCTGCGACAATAAATCCATAGAGCCAAGCGGGCTGATGTGTGTAATCAAGGTAACTCCTTTGCACCCGGTGCGGGGCGGTAGTAATCCATACGCAGCAAAACAGCATCTCGTTATGGTTGGCGTGCTGCGGCGAAGCGGGCGCTCTGCCCGGCCGCAGCCTCGTTTTAACCTTACCGCCGTCCCTGCGCTTTTACCAACACAAACCGCTCGTTAGCTCAGTTGTTGAGCAATGTTTCGCACTTATTGGCGCGCCAGGCGACCGTGCTCGGGAGCGAACGCGACGTTGCTGCGCCACGGGTTGATGTCCAGCCCGCCGCGGCGGGTGTAGCGGGCGTAAATCGTCAGGCTTTGCGGCCGGCAGTAGCGCATCAGATCGTTGAAGATGCGCTCGACGCACTGCTCGTGGAATTCGTTGTGCTGGCGGAAGGAGACCAGGTAGCGCAGCAGCGCTTCGCGATCGATCTTGCCGCCGCGGTAGCTTATCTGCACCGAGCCCCAGTCCGGTTGATGGGTGATCAGGCAGTTGGACTTCAGCAGGTGGCTGACCAATTGCTCTTCCACTACCTCTTCACCGGCGGCGTTCAGCAGGTAGTCGGCGTTGAACTCATAATTGTCGATGCGGATATCCTGCTGGTCGATGCAGTCGCCGGCCAGACGAGCGATCGGCGTGCCTTCCAGCTGCTCGACGCTGAACAGGGTGACGCTTACCTCGCCCTGGGCACAGGCAGACAGATCGCGCTGCAGGGTGCTGCGCACCGTTTCCCAATCGGCGAACGGGGTTTGGTTGAAGCTGTTGAGATACAGTTTGAAGCTTTTCGATTCGATCAGGTTCAGGCTGTCGGCGTTGAGGCTGATCTCGCCGACCGCCACCTGCGGCAGCCCGTTGGCGTTCAGCCAGGAGAGTTCGTACAGCGTCCAGATGTCCGCGCCGTGGAAGGGCAGGTTGTCGGGATACAGCCCCAGCGGCTCGCGGTTCATGCTGCGCGGCACCGCCTGCAGCAGCGCGGCATCGTAGCGATCGCGGTAGGCGGTGGGTTTGCCCAGCGTCAGCCCTGACAGGGCCTGGTGGTCTTGATAGGAGGACATCTGCTGTCACCTCGGTCAGAGATAGGTACAATGGCCGTCAGTTTAACGTATGCGAGAAAGAATATGGACCATGATGTATCGCACGCTCTGCGTGAATTCACTCAACGCTATGTCGAGTTGTGGCAGCAAGCGCGCGGCCACGCGCCGGCCAGCGAGGCGCTGTACGGCGTGCCGTCGCCCTGCATCGTGGAGAATCGCGAGGACGAGGTGCTGTGGTTGCCGCAGCCTTTCGAGCCGGCGGCGACGCTGGAGAAGGTAGAAGCCGCGCTGGAGCTGCGTTTGCAGCCGGATGCGCACCGTTTCTACACGCAGCAATACGCCGGTGACATGAGCGCGCAATTTGGGGAGCATCGCCTGAGCCTGCTGCAGGTATGGAGCGAAGGGGATTTCATCCGCCTGCAGGAGAATCTGATCGGCCATCTGGTGACGCAAAAGCGCCTCAAATTGTCACCGACCCTCTTCCTGGCGACCACCGAATCCGAGATGACGATGGTGTCGTTGTGCAACGTCAGCGGCAACGTGGTGCTGGAGCAGTTCGGCAGCGATAAGCGCACCTTGTTGGCGGCGACGCTGGGGAATTTCCTCGATGCGCTGCGCCCAGTGCTGGACTGAAGCGTGGCGGATTCGCCGTCGGTCGTGTGAGAGATCTCTCACACGGGCTGTGAGAGATCGCTCTTAATTTTTTTCACCTCTCTTTGGACCATGAGATTATTGTTATCCAGATCAATTGGTTAGAATTTCTTTAGGATAACTCTTAGTCTTAATTTAGTGTGAGACACCTCTCAAACCCTTGTGATTCCGGGAAATTTGAGCGATCTTATCATTACCGGCACGGACCCGGCGGAGCAGGAAAGCATCAGGATGATGCAGCTTCAGGAAGAAGAAAGGGATGCGCTCAGGCAAGAGCGAGGGATGGCGTCAGGAGATGCCCAGGATGTTTCAGGATTGAAACCAAGGACACCTCCAGGACGGAGATTGAGAGCCGGCGCAGGACTGTCGGCGGGTCAGGAAGGCTGAGGAACCGCGTCAGGACGATGCTGCAGGATGATGCAAGGACCACTTGGTCAGGATGGCCGCAGGAAAAGTTTTCAAGGATTGAGCAGGGAGCATGCTGTGTAGCGGGATGGCTATAAAACGAACCGGGGGCACTGTTAACGCAGTGCCCCCAACTTTTTGTTCTATCCCGCCGCGCGTGCGCCCCGTCTCAATCCTTCTTCCGCGTTAACCAATCGCGCCCAGCGTATCGCCTGCGCCCTGTTTTTTCGGCAGCAGGAACAGCGTGGCGTAGATATCCAGCAGGTAAATCGCCGCCAACAGGCTGATGGCGGCGGTAAACGACACCTGCGTCACCAGCGCGCCGATCACCAATGGCCCCAGGCCGCCGACGCCGCGTCCCAGATTGAACAGGATGTTTTGCGCGGTGGCGCGCGCTTGCACTGGGTAGGTATCGGAAATCAACGCGCCGTAACCGCCGATCATGCCGTTGACGAACATGCCCATCACTGCGCCGGCGAACAGCATCAGCATCGGATCGCTCAACTGGGTGTAGCCGATCACCATCACCACCGCGCCAATCTGATACAGCACGAAAATCTTCCAGCGGGCGAAGCGGTCGGCCAGGACGCCGAACAGCCAGATGCCGAACGTCATGCCGACCACCGTCACCGCCGTCCACAGGCCGGACTTGGTGAGCGAGAAGCCGAAGTTTTTCGCCAGATAAGTCGGCATCCAGATCATCAGCCCGTAGTAACCGAAGTTCTGCACCGAACAGAGAATGAAGATGCCGATGCTGGCCTTGCTGGTGGCGCGATCCTTAAACAGCAGGCGCAAACGCTGAAGGAAGGTGAGCGGCTGCCCGGCGTCTTTCTGCCGCACGAATTCCTCCGGTTCGCCCAGCGTGCGGCGGATCAGGAATGACGCCAGCGCCGGCAGCAGGCCGACCAGGAACATGCCGCGCCAGCCGATATGTTCCAGCAGCAACGGCGTCAGGAAAGCGGCCGCCAGCACCCCCAACTGCCAGCCCATGCCGACGTAAGCCGAAGCGCGGTTGCGTTTCTCCGCCGGCCAGGCTTCGGCGATCAGCGCCATGCCGATGCCGAACTCGCCGCCCAGCCCGATGCCCGCCAGCGTGCGATAGGCCAGCAGGTCCCAATAGCCTTGCGCCACGGCGCACAGGCCGGTGAACAGGGAAAACATCAGGATGGTGATAGTCAGCACCCGGATGCGGCCGAAGCGATCGCTGAGATGGCCGAAGATCACGCCGCCCAGCACCGCGCCGATCAGCGTCCAGGTGACCAGCGAGCCGGCGGCCGATGAGGTTAATCCTAATTCGATGCTGATGGCCGGCAGCATAAAGCCGAGGATCAGCAGGTCAAACCCGTCCATGGCGTAACCGGTGACCGAGGCCAGCATGGCCTTACCGGGCGTCGCGTGATTTTTTTTCTCTGTTATTACGGACATGAATCTTTATCTGTGTGGTGAATTCGGTGGGCCTATTGTGCCGCGCGGCGGCGCACGCCACCAGATAAAAACGGCAGCCGGTCTCGGGCTCGCCAAATTTGGGCTATAAAAATGCTATGCTTTGCCGCCTTTCAGCCAGCGAGCTGAATATCATGATGAAAAGAGATCGGGAATGCAGATGAGTATACATAATCAGGTTCGCCGCAGTTTGCAGGCGATTGAACAATCCATGCGCGATTTGGCCTTGTGGCAGGCCGCGCCGCCCGAGCCTGAGGCTTTCTCCAGCACCGAGCCGTTCTGCATCGACAGCATGTCGGCCGAGGCTTGGCTGCAGTGGGTGTTTCTGCCGCGCATGTATGCGCTGTTGGACGCCGAAGCGCCGCTGCCGACGCGTTTTGCCATCACGCCTTACTTCGAGGAGGCGTTGAAGGAGCGTGAGCCGAGCAGCCTGCCGCTGTTGGTGCTGCTGCAGCAGTTGGATTTGATGTTGAATAAAGAGTCGTAATTCGCCGGCGGCGCGCAGATTTTTGCCGCCCGGCAGTGTAGAGTACTCGCGCGGATGCCGGGCAGGAGAGCCGACGGCGTCTTTCGGCTCGGTTAAACCGCGGCGGTTGACCGGGGGGCTGCATTAGGATGATGAGGTGCTGCAATAATGGATTTATTAAGGTTTATCCTGCGTTTACCTTTTACCCTGGTTAAGGGCGTTTGCCGCCTGCTGGGTGGGGGCTTGTCGCTGTTGGGGCGGCTGCTGAGACCGCTGGTCGGCAACCTCAGCTGGCGCGCGCCGGCCTGGTGGGCTGCGCTGCCGCGCGGTTTTCTGCGGCTGGAAAGCGGCGTGGATAAACACCCGAAGGCGATCGGTCTGGGCCTGCTGCTGCTGGCGGGCGCCGCGGGTGGCGCGTTTTACGGTTGGCACTGGTGGCAAAACCGCCCCCAGCCCATCGAACCGGCGCCGATGGTGGTTCAGGAGGTCAGCGCATCGCTGGCTAACCCCGCGCCGATAGATTACACCGCCGCCCGGCAAGTGCCACAAACGGTGAGTCTGGCCTTCAGCGGCTCGGTCGCGCCGATCGCCGCGGTGGGCAAAACCGTGAGCGCCGGCATCACCCTCAAACCGACGGCGGAAGGACAGTGGGCGTGGAACAATGAATCGACGCTGGTGTTCACGCCGAAAAAGCCGCTGCCGATGGGCGCGAAATATGACGTGACCCTCGAGCCCGCCATCTTGCTGGCGCCGCAGGTCAAACTCGCCAAAACCCGCTATGCCTTCACCGTGCCTGCGTTCGACTACCGTCTGGGGCAGGCCGAGTACTACCGCGATCCGCAGAATGCGCAGAAACGCAGCGCGATTTTCAATCTGCAGTTCAACGCGCCGGTCGACGTCGCCAGCTTTGAAAAACAGATTTCGCTGGGATTGAAAGAAGGCAGCGCCACCTCCGAGAAGAAGCTGAATTTCTCTCTGGTCTATGACGAGAAAAAACTGAACGCCTGGGTGCATTCCGAGCCGCTGCAGGCGCTGGATCAGGGCGGCGCGGTACATCTGACCGTCGGCAAGGGCGTTAAATCGACGGCGGCCGGCAACGTGGTCGAAGAGGCGAAAAGCAACTGGGTCAAGGTCCCCACCCTGTACAGCCTGGCGCTGAGCGACGCCAGCGCCCAGGTGGTGGACACCGACGGCGGTAAAGGCCAGCGTGCGCTGGTGGTTGGTTTCAGCGATGCGGTGAAGGATAAAGAGCTGGCGCGGGCCGCGAAAGCCTGGCTGCTGCCGCAGCACGATCCGAGCGATGCCGAGGCCGCCAATGATGCTGAAGATTTTTACCCATGGACGGTAGACAGCGTCGGCAAGAACGTGCTGGCGCAGGCGACGCCGCTGCCGTTGACGCTTAACGAGGCGGAAGAGGCCTATCAGCCGCAGTTCAGCTTCCGTTTTGACGCCCCGGCGCACCGCTTTATGCTGCTCGAGATCGATAACCAGCTGGTCTCCGCCGGCGGTTACAAAATGCCGAAGAAGGTTTATCGGGTGGTCGAAGTGCCGGAGTTCCCGAAATCGCTGCAGTTCATGTCGCAGGGCTCGCTGCTGTCGGTCAATGGCGACAAGCAGATCAGCGTGGCGGCGCGCAACGTGGCGGGCCTGCGGCTGGACATCAAGCGGGTGATTCCGAGCCAGCTGCAGCACATTGTCTCCTTCAAAAGCCGAGAGTATTCGTCCACGGAATTCAACCGGCTCAACGACGAATATTTTACCGAACACTTCAAATACCAGACCGCGCTTAACAACGAGCGGCCGGGGGAAGTGAACTATCAGGGCATCGATCTCTCCCGTTATCTCTCCACCAACGCCAGCTCCCATCGCGGAGTGTTCCTGTTGACGCTGTCCGAATGGCAACCGAACCGGAAACCGGCGGCGGAAGAGGCGGGTGCCGAGCAGGAGCAGGAACAGGACGAGAGCGCAGGGGAAGAACAGCCCGACGTCGGCGATTCGCGTTTTGTGGTGGTGACCGATCTGGGCATCGTCGCCAAGAGCTCGCAGGATAAGACGCGCGACGTCTTCGTGCAGTCGATCCAAAGCGGTGCGCCGGTCAGCGGCGCCAACGTATCGGTGGTGGCCAAAAACGGCGTGACGCTGCTCAGCCAAACCACCGGCGCCGACGGCCACGTGCGTTTCCCGGCGCTGGATGTGTACACCAACGAGCGCCAGCCGGTGATGTTCCTGGTGGAGAAAGAAGGGGATGTCTCCTTCCTGCCGACCGGCAGCTATAACGATCGCGGGCTGGATTTCTCGCGCTTCGACGTTGCCGGTGAACAAACGCCGACCGATCCGCGCACGCTCAGCAGCTACCTGTTCTCCGATCGCGGCGTGTATCGGCCGGGAGATACCTTCAATATCGGCCTGATCACTCGCGCCGCCGACTGGCGCGTTGGCCTCGCCGGCGTGCCGGTGCGCGCCGAAATTCGCGATCCGCGCGACAAGCTGATGTCCACCGTGCCGCTGACGCTGGGCGCCAGCGGTTTCAACGAACTGAGTTATACCACCGATGAAAACTCGCCCACCGGCGAGTGGAACGTTTATCTGTATCTGATCGGCAAAAACAACGACACCTCTACGCTGCTCGGCCATACCGCAGTCAATGTGAAGGAGTTTGAGCCGGATCAGCTGAAAGTGAAGCTGGCGTTGACGCCGGACCGCCAGCAAGGTTGGGTCAAACCGTCTGAGCTGAAGGCCAGCATCGATGTGCAGAACCTGTTCGGCACCCCGGCGCAAGATCGCCGCGTGACTACCAGGCTGACGCTGCGGCCGATGTATCCGAGCTTCGATCGCTTCCCGGATTATGCGTTCTACGAAAACCGGCAAAACAGCGACGGGTTCGAAACCGAGCTGGAAGATCGCACCACCGATGAACACGGTGCGGCCGATATTCCGCTCGATCTGGAATCTTACGCCGACGCCACTTATCAGCTGCAGCTGTTGTCGGAGGCGTTCGTTGCCGGCGGCGGGCGCTCGGTGGCGGCTACCGCCCGTACGCTGGTTTCGCCTTACGATTACCTGATTGGGGTGAAGGCCGACGGCGATCTGGGTTACATCAATCGCGACGCGGAGCGGCATCTGAACGTGATCGCCATCGATCCGGCCCTGAAACAGATCGCCATGCCGAACCTGAAACAGGTGCTGATAGAGCAAAAATATATTTCGGTGCTGACCAAGCAGGATTCGGGCGTTTACAAATACCAGTCGAAGATGAAGGAAGTGCAGCTCTCGGAACAGCCGCTGGCGCTGGGCGAACAGGGCGCGGATCTGCGACTGGCGACCGATAAGCCGGGCGACTTCGTGTTGGTGATCGAAGATGCGCAGGGCAAGACGCTTAACCGCGTCGCCTACAGCGTAGCCGGCAACGCCAACCTGAGCCGTTCGTTGGATCGCAACGCCGAACTGAAGCTGAAACTGAACCAGGCGGAATACCAGCCCGGCGAAGAGATCGAGGTGGCGATTAACGCGCCCTATACCGGCAGCGGCTTGATCACCATCGAGAAGGACAAAGTTTACGCCTGGCAGTGGTTCCACACCGACACCACCAGCTCGGTGCAGAAGATCCGTGTGCCGGCCGGCATGGAGGGCAACGGCTACATCAACGTGCAGTTCGTGCGCGACATCAACTCCAGCGAGATCTTCATGAGCCCGCTGAGCTACGGCGTGATGCCGTTCAAGATCAGCACCAAGGCGCGCCAAAACAGCCTCGAGGTGACGGCGCCGGAGGTCATCAAGCCGGGTGAAAACCTGACGATGACGGTCAAGACCGATGCGCCGCAGCAGGTGGCGCTGTTCGCCGTCGATGAGGGCATTCTGCAGGTGGCGCGTTATCGCCTGAAGGATCCGCTGGAGTTCTTCTTCAGCAAGCGCGAACTGAACGTGAGCAGCTCGCAGATCCTCGATCTGATCCTGCCGGAATTCAGCAAGCTGATGGCGCTGACCGCGGCGCCGGGCGGCGATGCGGGCGAAGGGCTGGATCTCAACCTCAACCCGTTCAAACGCAAGCGCGACAAGCCGGTGGCCTATTGGTCCGGCATTACCGAAGTCAGCGGCGAGAAGCAGTTCGTCTACCCGGTGCCGGATTACTTCAACGGCAAGATCCGCGTCATGGCGATTTCGGTGACGCCGGAGAAAATCGGCAAGGCGCAAACCGCCGCTACAGTGCGCGACAGCTTCATCATGACGCCGAACGTGCCGGCGATGGTGGCGCCGGGCGATGAGTTCGACGTCAGCGTGGGCGTCAGCAACAACCTCGAAGGGCTGAACGGCCAGTCGGTGGCTGTCAATGTTCTGTTGACGCCGCCGCAGCAGCTGGAAGTGGTGGGCAACGCGACGCAAAGCCTGACGCTGGCGGAAAAACGCGAAGGCGTGATCACCTTCCGTCTGCGCGCCAAAGCCGTGCTGGGCGATGCGCCGTTGGTGTTCGACGCCCGTTACGGCGACCAGGCCAGCCGTCGCACCGTCAGCACCTCGGTGCGGCCGGCGGCGCCGTACCGCACTCAATCGGTGATGGGGCGCATGAGCGGCGGCAGCCAGAATGTCGATGGGCTGCGCCAGATGTTCGACGCCTTCGCGCAGCGCCGGGCGGCGGTGTCGAATTCGCCGCTGGTGCTGACCAGCGGGTTGGCGCAATACCTGGCGGATTATCCGTATTACTGTTCCGAGCAGATCGTCAGCCGTTCCATTCCGCTGATGTTGCAGAGCCGCCATCCAGAGATGAAAAGCAGCCTGAGCCAGGCGGAAGTCAGCAAGCAGCTGCGCAACCTGCTGGGGGTGCTGCGCGCCCGTCAGAACGACAGCGGGGCGATTGGCGCCTGGCGTTCGTCGCCGGATGCCGATCCTTTCGTCACGCCTTATGTGGTGCAATATCTGCTCGAGGCCAAAGCGGCGGGTTACGCCCTGCCGGAAGGCATGCTGGACGAAGCCAACGGCGCGTTGCGTGAGCTGGCGGCCAGCGGTTTCGACGATCTGTATCTGCTGCGCCTGCGCAGTTGGGCGGTCTACCTGCTGACGCTGCAGGGCGAAGTGACCACCAACTCGCTGGCGGCCGTGCAGGATACGCTGCAAAAACGCTATGGCGAAGGGTGGAAAACCGATCTGAGCGCGCTGTATCTGGCCTCTTCCTATCGCTTGTTGAAGATGGACGACGAAGCCGCCGCGCTGTTGCAACCGAGCTGGCAGCAGCTGAGCAAGGCCTATGACAGTGCCTGGTGGACGCAGAACTATTTCGATCCGCTGGTGCAGGATGCGACGCGGCTGTATCTGATTACCCGCCACTTCCCGGAGAAGGTGGCGTCGATTCCGCCGCAGGTGCTGGAGAATATGGTCAAGGCACTGAAAGAAGAGCGTTATACCACCTACTCTTCCGCGATGAGCATTCTGGCGCTGGAAAGCTATTCGACCCAGGTGGCGGCGCAATCCGCCAATGCGGACGCGTTAGGCATCGTGCAGGTGGGCAAAAGCGGCGGCGACCCGCAGCGCATCAGTGAGCTGCAGGGGCTGTTCGTTCAGGGGCAGTTCAACGCCGATGCCACCGCCGTGCGCTTCACCAACGGCGGCAACGCGCCGGCCTGGTATGTGGTGACGCAGGCCGGTTACGATCTGAACGCGCCGCAAAAAGCGCTGTCGCGCGGGATTGAGATCGTCCGCGAGTACACCGACGAACAGGGCAAACCGGTGACGCAGGTGACGCTGGGGCAGAAGATCAACGTCCATCTGAAGGTGCGCGCCAACTCGAAAGAGGGGCAGAGCAACCTGGCGATTGTCGATCTGCTGCCGGGCGGGTTCGAAGTGGTGCAGCAGACGCCGCCGGAACCGGCCGATGCCGGTGAGGAGAGCGACGATCGCGATGGCTGGCAGTCGCCGCTGGCCGCCACCGGCTCCACCTGGGCGCCGGATTACAGCGATATCCGTGAAGATCGGGTGATTATCTACGGCAGCGCCGGCACCGAGGTGCAGGAGTTTGTCTATCAGATCAAGGCCACCAATACCGGCAGCTTTATTATTCCACCGGCCTACGGCGAAGCCATGTATGACCGAGAAGTGCAGGCCATGTCGGCTGGCGGCGGCAAGCTGGTGGTGGTGCCGGCGGGCAACGACTAGGCCGTATCCGGCGCCAGGCCAGCGTCTGGCGCCGGAATGCTGAGAACGTATGAAGATCCTGACCGGGCGCGTGCTGCAAAACGGCTTGATGGCGGTGTTTTTACTGGCTCTGCTGTTGACCGCAATTCGGCTGTGGCCGCATCCGCCCCTGTGGCAGGGGCTGCCGCAGTCTTCCGTTTATTACGACAGGCACGGCGCGCTGTTGCGCATTACGCTGGCCAACGACGATCGCTACCGGCTGTGGACCCCGCTGGAGCAAGTGTCGCCGCTGGCAGTGCGCGGCTTGCTGCTGCACGAAGATCGCTGGTTCTACTATAACCCCGGCTTTAACCCCGTCAGCCTGATGCGCGGTTTCTGGCGCAGCTATGTCGCCGGCGGCAAAATGCAGGGCGGTTCGACCATCAGCATGCAGCTGGCGCGCATGCGCTGGCATCTCAATACCCGTACGCCGGGCGGCAAGGTGTTGCAGGTGCTGCGTGCGGTGCAGCTGGAACTGAGCTACTCCAAGCGCGATATCCTGGAAGCCTATTTGAATTACGCGCCCTACGGCCGCAACATTGAAAGCATCGGCGCCGCCAGCCTGATCTATTTCGCCAAGTCGCCGCGGGAGTTGACTCTGCCGGAGGCGCTGACGCTGGCGGTCTTGCCGCAGTCACCCAGCTACCGTCTGGAGCCGAAAACCGGCGTGCTCGGCGCGGCGTTGACGCAGGCGCGCAATCGTCTGTTCCAGCGTTGGCAGCAGGTTTACCCGACCGACGCCAGCCAGCAAACGCTGTTCCGCCTGCCGTTGGCGCTGCGCCAGCCTGAGCAAGTACCCTATATCGCGCCGCACTTTATCGAACAGCTGCGCCTGCAGACGCAGCAACTGGTGCAACGTGATACCCGCGTCGATACCACGCTGGACGCCGGGTTGCAGCGGCTGGTCGAGCGGCAGGTCAATGCCTTTATCGCCCGCAACCGCAGCCGCGGCATTCAGAATGCCGCTGTGCTGCTGGTGGACAGCCGCGATATGGGGGTGCGTGCGCTGGTGGGATCGGCGGACTATTACAATCGCCCTATTCAGGGGCAGGTGAACGGCACCAACGCCAAACGCTCGCCGGGATCGACGCTGAAGCCGTTCATCTATGCGCTGGGCATGGAGCAGGGCGTGCTGCATCCGATGACTATCCTGAAAGACGTGCCTTCGTCGTTTGGAGCCTATGCGCCGGAAAATTTCGACCGGCGCTTTCTCGGCCCGGTGACCGCCACCGACGCGCTGAATTTCAGCCGCAATATTCCGGCGGTGTATGTCGCTTCACAGCTGCGTCAGCCGACCTTTTATCAGTTTTTACGCCTGACCGGCGTCGCCAATATGGCCAACGAAAGCCACTACGGGCTGTCGTTGGTGCTGGGCGGCGGCGAGGTGACGGCGCAGGAATTGGCGAAGCTGTATGCATTGCTGGCGAACCGCGGTGAGCTGCGGCCGCTGCGCATGCAGGTTAACGCGGCTGAATCGGCGCCGGTGCGGCTGTTGAGCGAGGAGGCCAGTTTCATCACGCTGGATATGCTGCGCCAGCACCGGCGGCCGGGCGATACGCTGGCGCAGCGTTCTTCGTCGCTGCCGGTGTACTGGAAGACCGGCACCTCATGGGGCTTTCGCGACGCCTGGAGCGTCGGGATTTTCGGCCCTTACGTGCTGGTGGTGTGGGAAGGCAACTTCGATGGGCGCGGCAACAATGCGTTGGTCGGCGCCGAGGCGGCCGCGCCGCTGTTTTTCAATATCATCGACAGCGTCAACGCCAGCTATCCCGCCCTGCGGGAACCGAAACATCCGTTCCCCAAGCGGCTGCGGCGGGTAGACATCTGTCTCGCCAGCGGCGATCTGCCGACGCCGTGGTGCCAGCAAAAGGGCAAGACCTGGTTCATTCCCGGCAAGTCGCCGATCAAGGTAGACAGCGTCTACCGGCCTGTGGTGCTGGATATTCACAGCGGCGAGGTCGTTTGCCCGCCGTATGACGCGGCGCAGACCCGCACCGAGGTCTTTGAGTTCTGGCCATCCGATCTGGCCAACGTGTTCGCCCAGGCCGGGCTGCCGAAGCGGGCGCCGCCGGTCAATCGCTGCAAGGACAACGGCATCGCCGTCGGCGGCAACGCGCCGCGCATCACCTCACCGCTGAAGAACACCACCTATACCCTGCGTCAGTCGCAGCAGGGTCGGGATAAAATCGCCTTCAGCGCGGTGACGGACGCCGACAGCAAGACGGTGTACTGGTTCGTCGACGATATCTATCTCGGCAGCAGCGCCAGCAAAAAGCCGATCGACTGGCGGCCGATCAACAACGGGCGCTACCGCATCCGGGCGGTGGACGATCGCGGCCGCGCTGATACGCGCCTGGTGACCATCGAATGGGTGAACTAGCGTTGCGTGTCATGCCTGTTATACTCGCGCCCGAAACGGCTATTGACCTGGGAAAGCGATGTGATTGAGATTTTGTATCAGGATGAACACCTGGTGGCGGTGAACAAACCGTCGGGCTGGTTGGTGCACCGCAGTTGGCTGGACCGTCATGAAACTCGCTTTATGATGCAGACGGTGCGCGATCAGCTCGGGCAGCACGTTTTTACCGTGCACCGTCTCGATCGTCCGACCTCCGGCGTGCTGCTGATGGCGCTCTCCAGCGAGGTGGCGCGTCTGCTGTCACAGCAGTTCGAGCAGCATCAGGTGCAGAAAACCTACCATGCGGTGGTGCGCGGTTACGTGCAGGAGGGGGCGACCCTCGACTACCCGCTGACGACGGAGCTGGATAAAATCGCCGATAAACATGCCGATGCCGACAAGGGGCCGCAGCCGGCGGTGACGCACTACCGGCCGTTGGCGCAGGTAGAGATGCCGGTGGCCGTCGGCCGCTACGACAGCGCGCGTTACAGCCTGGTGGAGCTGCAGCCGGAAACCGGCCGCAAGCACCAACTGCGGCGCCATATGGCGCACCTGCGCCATCCGATCATCGGCGACAGCAAGCATGGCGATCTGCGGCAGAACCGCGGTATGGCGCAGCATTTCGGCTGCCCGCGCCTGATGCTGCACGCCAGCCATCTGCAGCTGTCGCACCCGGTGACCGGCGAACCGCTGCAGGTGACGGCGCGCTGGGACGAGGCCTGGCAAGGGGTGATGGCGCAGTTCGGTTGGGCAGGGGTATTCCCTGAACTTGCCGGGGTTGAGTTTAGCGCGGCTAACGGTCAGGATAGCTGACAATTTTTAAAGGTAATGAAGGGAGTAGGAGCCATGGCTCAGGTTGGTATCTTCGTGGGAACGGTCTACGGCAATTCGCTGCTGGTGGCGGAAGAGGCGCAAAACATCCTCAGCGAGCAGGGCCATGAGGTCAAACTGTTCGAAGAGGGCACGCTGGAGGCCTGGCAGTTTTATCGTCAGCACTACGCGCTGGTGATCACCTCCACCACCGGGCAGGGCGATCTGCCGGACAGCATCGCGCCGCTGTTCCACGCTATCCGCGATCAGGTTGGCTATCAGCCGGAGCTGCGCTATGGGCTGATCGCCCTCGGCGACAGCAGCTATGACCACTTCTGCGGCGCCGGGCGCACGTTCGATGCGCTGTTGCAGGAACAGGGCGCCACTCGCGTTGGCGAAGTGCTGGAAATCGATGCGATGGAACAGCCGGAGCCGGAAGTGGTCGCCTGCCCGTGGGTCGAGCAGTGGGGCACGCTGCTGCAGTCATAACGTAAAAAGGCGCCGCAAAAGGGCGCCTTAACGATGATGCGGGTCAACCGATCCGCATTATTTGCCGCGGGTGAGTTTTTCCAGATCGGCTTCGATCTCGGCGATCTTGTGCGACACCACGCCTTCGAGATGGCGCAGGTCGTCGAGGATTTTACGCTTCAGATCCACTTCCACCTGATCGCGTTGGCACAGCTGATCCAGCTCGTCGATCACGTAACGCAGGTTCGGGTTGATCTCGTGAATTTCCTTGTAGCCCTGGCCGGCGTTGTCCGCCACCACGGTTTTACGCTGGCGCGGATACTTGAACTTCACGCTCTTGGCGAAGAACTCGCCCTTGTCCTTGCGGAAATAGATCTTGAGGATGTCGTTGTTGGCCTCTTGACGCAGGCTATAGCGATCGACGTCTTCCGGTTGATTGATGCCCAAACTCTTCAAGTTATCGTACATACTGCGCCCTCTTTAGATGTGATCGTTATATTCCACGACTGCGATTATGGCGGAAAGCGAGATCTGCGACTGTGACTGCCAGCGAAACGCAGACAAAAAAATAGCGGGTGAATCACCCGCTATTTCAATTTAGTCGATAGTGCGCAATAACTCATTAATGCCGACTTTACCGCGCGTTTTGGCGTCGACTTTCTTGACGATCACCGCGCAGTACAGGCTGTAAGAACCGTCTTTCGACGGTAGGTTGCCGGAAACCACCACCGAACCCGCCGGCACGCGGCCGTAATGGATTTCGCCGGTCTCGCGGTCATAGATGCGGGTGCTCTGGCCGAGGTAGACGCCCATCGAAATCACCGAGCCTTCTTCCACGATCACGCCTTCCACCACTTCGGAACGCGCACCGATGAAGCAGTTGTCTTCGATGATGGTCGGGTTGGCCTGCAGCGGCTCGAGCACGCCGCCGATGCCGACGCCGCCGGACAGGTGAACGTTTTTGCCGATCTGCGCGCAAGAACCGACGGTGGCCCAGGTGTCGACCATGGTGCCTTCGTCGACGTAGGCGCCGATGTTAACGTAAGACGGCATCAGCACGGTGTTGCGAGCGATGAACGCGCCCTGGCGCACGGTGGCCGGCGGCACGACGCGGAAGCCTTCCTTCTGGAAGCGCGCTTCGTCGTAGTCGGCGAATTTCATCGGCACTTTGTCGTAGTAGCGGGTTTCTGCGCCGTCCATCACCTTGTTGTCGTTGATGCGGAAAGAGAGCAGCACGGCTTTCTTCAGCCACTGATGGGTGACCCATTGACCGTCGATCTTCTCGGCGACGCGCAGGGCGCCGCTGTCCAGCAGGCCGATCACCTGGTTTACCGCTTCGCGCGTTACGGTGTCTACGTTCGCCGGGGTGATGTCCGCACGGCGTTCGAAGGCGCTTTCAATAACGTTCTGTAATTGCTGCATGCTGTTCTCTTTCCTGATGTTGTCGGTAAAAAGTTACTTGTATCACATTTTATCGTTTGGGGTGAGGGCCTCTGTCAACCGTTGCTCCAACTTTCTGCGCGTTTCTTGGTCGAGCGCGCGCCGCTCGCCGTCGGCCAGGATGAACAAATCCTCGACCCGCTCGCCGATGGTGGAAATGCGCGCGCCGTGCAGCGACAGCCCCAGATCGGCGAACACTTCGCCCACCCGCGCCAGCAGGCCAGGTTGGTCGAGCGCGGTCAGCTCCAGGTAGCTGCGGCGATCGGTATGGGTCGGCAGGAAGGTGACCTCGGTCGGCACGCTGAAGTGGCGCAGCTTGGAAGAGGGGCGGCGCACGCGCGGCGGCTGGTACTCCCGCTGGGTGATGGCCTGCAGCAGCGCCTGGCGGATCGCCGCGTGGCGATCCTGCGCCAGCGGGCTACCGTCTGGCTCCAGCACAATAAAGGTGTCCATCGCCATACCGTCGCGGTTGGTGAAGATCTGGGCGTCGTGCACGCTCAGGTTGCGGCGATCCATCTCCCCGGCGACGGCGGCGAACAGATAAGGACGATCCGGGCTCCAGATGAAGATCTCGGTGCCGCCGCGCGTCGCCTGGCGGCTGACCAGCACCAGCGGCTGGGTGGAATCGTGGGCTAGCAGATGGCGGGCGTGCCAGGCCAGCTGATTCGGCGAGTGGCGCAGGAAATAGTCGGCGCGGCAGCGGCTCCAGATGCGGTGCAGCGCCTCTTCGTCGATGTTGTCCATGCGCAGCAGCGCCAGCGCCTGCAGCCGGTGGTGGCGCACGCGTTCGCGCAGATCCGGGCTGTTTTGCATGCCGCGGCGCAGCTGTTTCTCGGTGGCGAAATACAGCTCGCGCAACAGGCTCTGCTTCCAGCTGTTCCACAGGGTTTCGTTGGTGGCGCAGATATCCGCCACCGTCAGGCATACCAGGTAGCGCAGGCGAGTTTCGCTCTGCACTTCGCTGCTGAACTGCTGGATCACCGTCGGATCCTGGATATCGCGGCGCTGCGCGGTGACCGACATCAGCAGGTGGCAGCGCACCAGCCAGGCCACCAGTTGGGTTTCTCGCGAGTTGAGGCCGTGCAGCTCGGCGAACTCCACCACGTCCTCCGCGCCGAGGATCGAGTGATCGCCGCCGCGCCCTTTGGCGATATCGTGGAACAAGGCCGCCAGCAGCAGCAGTTCCGGGTGCGGCAGGCGCGGATACAGTTCCACGCACAGCGGATGGCGCGGCCGGGTTTGCGGATCGGCGAAGCTCTCCAGCTTCTGCAGCACCCGGATAGTGTGTTCGTCGACGGTATAGGCGTGGAACAGGTCGAACTGCATCTGCCCGACGATCTTGCCCCACTGCGGCATATAGGCCCACAGCACGCTGTGACGGTGCATCGGCACCAGCGCGCGCGACACCGCGCCGGGATGGCGCAGAATGGCCATGAACAGATCGCGCGCTTCCGGGATGGTGCACAGCGGCTGTTTCAGGTGGCGGCGCGCGTGGCGCAGCTGGCGCACGGTGGTGGAGTAAATGCCTTTGATCTCGCGGTTGCGCACCATCAGGTAGAACATGCGCATGATGGCTTGCGGCTCGCGGATGAACAGCGTTTCGTCACGCAGATCGATCAGATCGCCGCGCAGTTGGAAATCGTCGTTCAGCGGACGCGGTTTTTCGGTGGCGTCCAGCGCCAGGATGGCCTCGTCGAACAGCTGCAGCAGCATGTGGTTCAGCTCGCTGACGCGCCGCGTCATGCGGTAGAAGTCTTTCATCATGCGCTCGACCGGTTCGTTGCCTTCGCCTTCATAGCGCAGCAGCTGCGCGACGCTGAGCTGGCGATCGAACAGCAGACGGTTGTCGTAACGCGGCAGCACCAGATGCAGCGCGAAACGGATGCGCCACAGGAAGCTTTGGCACTCGTTCAGCTCGTTGCGCTCGGCCTGGGTGAGGAAACCGAAGCCGACCATTTCGTCCAGCGAGGTGGCGCCGAAGTGGCGGCGCGCCACCCACAGCAGTGTGTGGATGTCGCGCAGGCCGCCGGGGCTGCTTTTGATATCCGGCTCCAGGTTATAGCTGGTGCCGTGGTAGCGCTGATGACGTTCTTGCTGCTCGTTGATCTTGGCGTGGAAAAACTGCGGCGAAGGCCAAAAGCCGTCGCTGAAGATATGTTTTTGCATCTGCAGGAACAGCGCGACGTCGCCGCAGATCATGCGCGATTCGATCAGGTTGGTGGCCACGGTCAGATCCGCCAGCCCTTCCAGCAGACACTCTTCCAGGGTGCGCACGCTGTGGCCCACTTCCAGCTTGAGATCCCAAAGCAGGGTGATGAATTCGCCGACCCGCTGCGACTGTTGCTCCGTCAGCCGGCGCTGGCTGAGCACCAGCACGTCGATATCCGACAGCGGGTGCAGCTCGCCGCGGCCGTAGCCGCCGACCGCCACCAGCGCGGTTTCCGGGATATCTTCAAAGCCGTAGAACGTCCACAGCCGGCGCAGCAGGCGATCGATGAAGTCGCTGCGCGCCGCCACCAGGCTTTCTGCGCTGGAGCCGGCGTCGAACGCCGCCGCCAGCCACAGCTGGAACTGCTCCAGCCGCTGTTTCAGCACCGGGCAGGTGAGCTCGTCGTCGCCGTAGGCGCTGGGGGAGGCGGGCGGCATCGGCACGGCCGGGGCCGCCTGTTGAAGAAGATTGTCAGACATAGTGCGCAGCCCATAAAAAAGGCCGGCATAAGCCGGCCTGGTGATATTCCGCACGCGGCGTTCGCCGCGGTGCTTACATCTCGTGCGTAATGATGTTGGGGATGGTGTCATCCTTGCGCAACGTCATTATCTCGCAGCCGTTATCAGTCACCACAATAGTATGCTCATACTGCGCCGACAAGCTGCGATCTTTGGTTTTTACCGTCCAGCCGTCTTTCATGGTGCGGATGCGGTAATCGCCGGCGTTGACCATCGGTTCGATGGTGAAGGCCATGCCCGGCTGCAGCACCACGCCGCCGTCGTCCGCGTCATAGTGCAGCACCTGCGGCTCTTCGTGGAACACTTCGCCGATGCCGTGGCCGCAGTACTCGCGCACCACGGAGAACTTCTCGGCTTCGACGAATTGCTGGATAGCCTTGCCCAGGGTGCGCAGACGGATGCCCGGTTTGACCATCTTCAGCGCCAGATACAGGCTTTCCTGAGTGACGCGGCACAGGCGCTCGCCCAGAATGGTCGGTTTGCCGACGATGAACATCTTCGAGGTGTCGCCGTGGAAACCGTCTTTAATCACGGTCACGTCGATGTTGACGATATCGCCGTCTTTCAGCGTTTTGTCGTCGCTCGGGATGCCGTGGCACACCACTTCGTTCACCGAAATGCACACGGATTTCGGGAAGCCGTGATAGCCGAGGCAGGCGGAAATGGCCTGCTGTTCGTTGGTGATGTACTCGTGACAGATACGGTCCAGCTCGCCGGTGGTCACGCCAGGTTTGACGTGCGGCTCGATGATTTCCAGCACTTCGGCTGCCAGGCGGCCGGCCACGCGCATTTTTTGGATGTCATCAGGTGTTTTAATTGAGATTGCCATGAAATTCGTCCGCAGGTGTCGTTATCGTCGACAATAAGAAGCAGTGACTTATGGTATCAGCCCGGCCGGGGGCTGCCAAATTTCATTTCCTGACGCCCGGCGAAACGCAACAAAAGTTGGTGTCGGCGGCGGGTTTATGGTATAAAGCGCGCCGGCGATCCGTGTCTTGGTTCTTGTGACCTGGCGGGAATGGGCCGAAAATACTTTAACTGCACTCATTTTGTGTAAATAACACACACGTATCGGCACATCCGCCGGGGTGCCCTGAGGTGACTTGTCGCCGCCAGGGTCGGCGTTATGGGATACGTGGAGGCATAACCCCAATTAATCTATAGAGGTTTAATCATGGCAACTGTTTCCATGCGCGACATGCTCAAGGCTGGTGTTCACTTTGGTCACCAGACCCGTTACTGGAACCCGAAAATGAAGCCTTTCATCTTCGGCGCTCGTAACAAGGTTCACATCATCAACCTGGAGCAGACCGTACCAATGTTCAACGCCGCTCTGGCTGAACTGAGCAAGATCTCTTCCCGTAAAGGCAAGATCCTGTTCGTTGGTACCAAACGCGCAGCAAGCGAAGCGGTAAAAGACGCTGCGAACAGCTGTGACCAGTTCTTCGTGAACCACCGCTGGTTGGGTGGCATGCTGACTAACTGGAAAACCGTTCGTCAGTCCATCAAGCGTTTGAAAGATCTGGAAATCCAGTCTCAAGACGGCACCCTGGACAAGCTGACCAAGAAAGAAGCGCTGATGCGCACTCGTGAACTGGCCAAGCTGGAAAACTCCCTGGGCGGTATCAAAGATATGGGCGGTCTGCCAGACGCACTGTTCGTTATCGATGCCGATCACGAGCACATCGCGATCAAAGAAGCCAACAACCTGGGTATCCCGGTATTCTCTATCGTTGATACCAACTCCAACCCAGACGGCGTTGACTTCATCATCCCTGGTAACGACGACGCAATCCGTGCAGTAAACCTGTACCTGACTGCTGTTGCTGCCGCTGTGCGTGAAGGTCGTTCTCAAGATCTGGCCGTTCAGGCGGAAGAAGGCTTCGTAGAAGCTGAATAATAAGGCAAGCTCGTCACTGAGCCCTTATTAACCAGGTATTGACATATGTTGGTTAGGGGGGCCTGTAAAGGCCCCCTTTGCTTATCTGAATGAGAACTGTCTCCACGCGAGATAACCGAGGAAAAATAAATGGCTGATATTACCGCTGCCCTGGTAAAAGAACTGCGCGAGCGTACCGGCGCTGGCATGATGGATTGCAAGAAGGCGCTGGTTGAATCCAACGGCGACATCGAACTGGCAATCGAAAACATGCGTAAGTCCGGTGCGATTAAAGCCGCTAAAAAAGCAGGCAACGTGGCTGCTGACGGCGTGATCAAAACCAAGATCGAAGGCAACTACGGCATCATTCTGGAAGTTAACTGCCAGACTGACTTCGTTGCGAAAGACGCCGGTTTCCAGGCGTTCGCCGACAAAGTGCTGGATGCCGCTATGGCCGGCAAAATCACTGACGTTGACGTGCTGAAAGCACAGTTCGAAGAAGAGCGCGTAGCGCTGGTGGCAAAAATCGGCGAAAACATCAACATTCGTCGCGTTGCTTCCCTGGAAGGCGACGTGCTGGGCAGCTACCTGCACGGCGCGCGCATCGGCGTTCTGGTTGCGGCTAAAGGCGCTGACGAAGAGCTGGTTAAGCAAATCGCAATGCACGTTGCGGCGAGCAAGCCAGAGTTCGTGAAGCCAGAAGACGTGTCTGCTGAAGTGGTAGAAAAAGAGTACCAGGTTCAGCTGGACATCGCCATGCAGTCCGGCAAGCCGAAAGAAATCGCAGAGAAAATGGTTGAAGGCCGCATGAAGAAATTCACCGGCGAAGTTTCTCTGACCGGTCAGCCTTTCGTTATGGATCCGAGCAAATCCGTTGCTCAGGTGCTGAAAGAGCACAACGCTGACGTCACCAACTTCATTCGCTTCGAAGTGGGCGAAGGCATCGAGAAAGTCGAAACCGACTTCGCTGCTGAAGTTGCCGCGATGAGCAAACAGTCTTAATGACTGTCGATGGAACCGCCGTCTGGCGGTTCCATACTATCCAGCCAGAATTACACCGGTGGCAGGCCCTGCAGCGTGATGCTCACCTCAGGCGCGTTTCATCGGCTGAAATCCCCAATACTAATACTGCTTCTTAGGACAGAACACCATGGCAACCAATGCAAAACCCGTATATCAGCGTATTCTGCTTAAACTGAGTGGCGAAGCCCTGCAAGGTGCAGAAGGTTTTGGTATCGACGCCAGCGTTTTGGATCGCATGGCTCAGGAAGTGAAAGAGCTGGTCGAACTGGGAATTCAGGTCGGTGTAGTTATTGGCGGCGGGAACTTGTTCCGCGGCGCGGGGCTGGCGCAAGCCGGCATGAACCGCGTAGTGGGCGACCACATGGGAATGCTGGCTACCGTGATGAACGGCCTGGCTATGCGTGATGCACTGCACCGTGCCTATGTGAACGCCCGCCTGATGTCAGCGATCCCGCTGAACGGCGTATGTGATAATTACAGCTGGGCAGAGGCGATCAGCCTGCTGCGCAACAACCGCGTGGTGATCTTCTCCGCCGGTACCGGCAACCCGTTCTTTACCACCGATTCCGCCGCTTGCCTGCGCGGCATCGAGATCGAAGCGGACGTGGTGCTGAAAGCCACCAAAGTGGATGGCGTATACTCCGCCGATCCGGTGAAAAACCCGGATGCGACGCTGTATGAACAATTAACCTATCAGGACGTGCTGGAGCGCGAGCTGAAAGTGATGGATCTGGCGGCGTTTACGCTGGCCCGCGATCACGGTCTGCCGATCCGCGTGTTCAACATGAACAAGCCTGGTGCGCTGCGCCGCGTGGTGATGGGTGAGAACGAAGGTACGCTGATCAGCAAATAAGGCTGTTCACACCTCTTTTTCGGAGCGCGTGACGCCAGGCGCCGCGCGCTCTTCGAGTACGATTACGGGCTATACTTGAGTATCGCCTGCCAAGTAACCAGCTTCCAAGGGTTTGCAACGTGACTAATGAAATCAGAAAAGATGCTGATTCACGCATGGAAAAAAGCGTAGAAGCATTCAAAAACCAAATCAGCAAGATCCGTACCGGCCGCGCTTCTCCAAGCATTCTGGACGGCATCATGGTGGAATACTACGGCGCCGCTACGCCGCTGCGTCAGCTGGCCAACGTGACCGTGGAAGACTCCCGCACGCTGAAAATCAACGTATTCGACCGCAGCCTGAGCCAGGCCGTTGAGAAAGCGATCATGAGCTCCGATCTGGGCCTCAACCCGTCTTCCGCCGGTTCTGACATTCGCGTTCCGCTGCCTCCGCTGACCGAAGAACGTCGTAAGGATCTGATCAAGATCGTGCGCGGCGAAGCCGAGCAGGGCCGCGTAGCGGTGCGTAACGTGCGTCGCGACGCCAACGACAAGGTCAAGGCGCTGCTGAAAGATAAAGAGATCAGCGAAGACGAAGAGCGTCGTTCACAAGACGAGATTCAGAAAATGACCGACGCTTACATCAAGCTGGTCGACGCCGCGCTGGCGGAGAAAGAAAAAGAGCTGATGGAATTCTAATCAGCATCGCGCAGAAAAAAAGCGTCGCCTGGGCGGCGCTTTGTTTTTTGTGGCGCAGATCCCGTTTCATCGTACTGAAAGATCATGGACAAGCGGTGTCCAAGGTTCCACACTGGAGCACCTCCGATCTCATCAGACAGTTATTCAGAGTGAACTCATGAAGCAACTGACCATTCTTGGCTCGACCGGCTCGGTAGGGACCAGCACCCTGGCCGTGGTCAGGGCGAATCTCGACCGTTTTGCGATCAAAGCGCTGGTGGCCGGCCGCAACGTTGCGGTCATGGCGCAGCAATGCATGGAATTTCGGCCTGCGTTTGCCGCGATGGCGGATGAAAGCGCCGCGCGCGAGCTGCGCGCTATCCTGGCGGAGAACGGCGTCGCTACCGAAGTGTTGGCCGGGGAACAAGCGGCCTGCGAATTGGCCGCTTTGGATGACGTCGATCAAGTGACGGCGGCCATCGTCGGCGCCGCGGGGCTGTTGCCGACGCTGGCGGCGATCCGCGCGGGCAAGCAGGTGCTGCTGGCCAACAAAGAGTCGCTGGTCACCTGCGGCCGCCTGTTTATGGACGCGGTGAGGCAAAGCCAGGCGCAACTGCTGCCGCTCGACAGCGAGCACAACGCGATTTTTCAGAGTTTGCCTGAGAACATTCAGCGCCAGTTGGGATACTCTTCACTGGACAGTCATGGTGTTTCGCGCATCGTGCTTACCGGTTCCGGCGGCCCATTCCGCACCACGCCGTTGGAACAGTTCGCCGCGATGACGCCGGATCAAGCCTGCGCCCACCCAAACTGGTCGATGGGCCGCAAGATCTCGGTGGATTCCGCCACCATGATGAACAAAGGTCTGGAATACATTGAGGCCCGCTGGCTGTTTAACGCCTCGGCCGAGCAAATGGAAGTGATCCTGCACCCGCAGTCGGTGATTCACTCGATGGTGCGCTATGCCGACGGCAGCGTGCTGGCGCAGTTGGGGACACCGGATATGCGCACGCCAATCGCTCATGCGATGGCGTATCCGCAGCGTGTGAATTCCGGTGTGGAAGCGCTGGACTTCTGCCGTATCGGTTCGCTGACCTTCGCCGAACCGGAGCGTGAGCGTTATCCTTGCCTGTATTTGGCGATCGAAGCGTTCGATGCCGGCCAGGCGGCCACCACCGCGCTGAACGCGGCCAACGAAATCGCCGTGGCGGCATTTTTGCAGCAGCAGATTCGCTTTACCGATATCGCGGCGGTCAATCGCCAGGTGGTGGAACGTCTCGCGCTGCAGGAACCGACGAGCATCGAAGCGGTCTTAGACATTGACCGTCAGGCGCGCGCCGCCGCTGAGGAGCGGGTTCGCGCGTTGTGCGGCCGATCACGGTGATTATCCGATTTTGCTCGTCATTCGCGTGCGCCGCAGCGGGGCCGTTTGTTCATGCCCCGCTGAGGTGGTATAGTCTGCGCCACCTGTCAGCGGTTATACCGTTGAATTATGGCCCGATTGGCGCCTTGTGCGTCAATGGCGGCCCGGCTGCGCCGGGTATCGCAAGGGCAGGCTGAAAGCCGTGTCGGGCACACGGCTTTTTTTGCGCGTAAGGGCCTGATGTTCCGGAAAGGCAGTTATATTTCTATTGAGGAAATAAGTACGAGTTATGTCGTCCGCAAACCAACAAGAGGCTAATCCATCTTCCCCGGGGCCGCGCCATGTCGCCATTATCATGGACGGTAACGGACGCTGGGCCAAACGTCAGGGCAAGTTACGTGTCTTCGGTCATAAAGCAGGGGTGAAATCGGTTCGCCGCGCGGTCAGTTTTGCCGCCAGCCACCATTTAGATGCGCTCACGCTTTATGCCTTCAGCAGCGAAAACTGGAACCGTCCGGTGCAGGAAGTCTCTGCCCTGATGGAGCTTTTTGTCCGCGCTTTGGATAGTGAAGTAAAAAGCCTGCATAAACATAACGTCAGGCTGCGAGTGATCGGCGATATCAGCCGATTCAGCGCGCGTTTGCAGGAGCGGATCCGCCGCTCTGAAGCTCTGACGGAAAATAACGATGGCCTGACGCTCAATATCGCTGCCAACTACGGCGGCCGTTGGGATATCATTCAGGGAGTAAGGGAACTGGCCGAACAGGTACGGGTAGGCGAGTTGCACCCGGATCAGATCAGCGAGGAATTATTGAACGAGCGGGTTTGCATGAGCGACCTGGCGCCGGTGGATCTGGTTATCCGCACCGGTGGCGAGCATCGCATCAGTAATTTCCTGCTGTGGCAAATCGCCTATGCTGAACTTTACTTTACTGATGTGCTCTGGCCTGATTTCGATGAACTTGTCTTTGAAGGTGCGCTGAATGCATTTGCACAACGTGAGCGCCGCTTCGGGGGAACAACACCTAACGGCGCCGATGCGTCCTAGGGAGAACTTTTGCTGAAGTATCGCCTCATAACTGCTCTGATTTTAATCCCGATCGTTATCGCGGCGCTGTTCCTGTTGCCGCCGTTGGCCTTTGCTCTGGTAACGCTCGTCGTGTGCATGTTAGCTGCCTGGGAGTGGGGCCAATTGGCCGGTTTTACCTCCCGTTCGCAGCGCATCTGGTTGGCGATACTGTGCGGTTTTCTGCTTGCGCTGATGATGCTCAGCGTCCCCGCTTACCATCAATCCGTGCCACAGATAAGCGGCTCGCTGTGGCTGTCGTTGGCCTGGTGGCTGGCGGCGTTGCTGTTGGTGCTGTTCTATCCCGGCTCGGCCGCTATCTGGCGCAATTCGCGCCCGCTGCGCCTGCTGTTTGGCCTGCTGACCATCGTGCCGTTCTTCTGGGGCATGCTGGCGCTGCGCCAGTACGGTTACGAGCAAAACCCGTTTACCGGCGCCTGGTGGCTGCTGTATGTGATGTTGCTGGTGTGGGGCGCGGATTCCGGCGCCTACATGTTCGGCAAGCTGTTCGGCAAGCATAAGCTGGCACCGAAGGTCTCACCGGGCAAAACGTGGGAAGGGTTGATCGGCGGGTTGCTGACGTCGGCGGTGATCTCGTGGCTGTTCGGCCGCTATGCGCCGCTGAACGTGGTGCCGACCACGCTGCTGGCCTGTTCGGTGATCGCCGCGCTGGCTTCGGTGCTGGGCGATTTGACCGAAAGCATGTTCAAACGCGAAGCGGGCATCAAGGACAGCGGGCATTTGATTCCCGGTCATGGCGGCATACTGGATCGTATCGACAGCCTGACCGCGGCGGTGCCGGTGTTTGCCTGCCTGATGCTGTTGGTGTTT
This sequence comes from Serratia sp. X10, assembly GCF_017811775.1. NCBI lineage: Bacteria > Pseudomonadati > Pseudomonadota > Gammaproteobacteria > Enterobacterales > Yersiniaceae > Serratia > Serratia sp. X10. The sequence continues at coordinate 193,345 of NZ_JAEIOH010000009.1, forward strand.
TAATCCGTCGATGACGGAAAGTGAGGGATGATGGTCAGCGTGCTTTGGAACCTGGTGGCGTTTCTGATTGCGCTCGGTATCTTGATTACCGTGCATGAGTTCGGACACTTTTGGGTTGCCCGTCGTTGCGGCGTGCGCGTTGAACGCTTCTCCATCGGCTTCGGCCGGGCGCTGTGGCGCCGAACCGATCGCCAGGGCACCGAGTACGTTATCGCGCTGATCCCGCTCGGCGGCTACGTGAAGATGCTGGACGAGCGCGTGGAGTCGGTGGCGCCGGAGATGCGCCACCAGGCCTTCAACAATAAAACCGTCTGGCAGCGCGCGGCCATCATCAGCGCCGGCCCTATCGCCAACTTCCTGTTTGCTATCCTTGCCTACTGGCTGGTGTTCATCATCGGCGTGCCGAGTTTCCGTCCGGTGATCGGCGAAATCGCGCCGCAATCGATCGCCGCCAAGGCTGAAATTTCGTCTGGCATGGAACTAAAGTCGGTTGACGGCATCGAAACGCCTGATTGGGAGTCAGTTCGTCTGGCGCTGGTGGCGAAGATTGGCGATGCGCAAACCGAAGTCGGCGTAGCGCCGTTCGGCTCTTCGCAGGTGGTGACCAAAACCCTGGACTTGCGCCAGTGGAACTTTGAACCGGACAAGCAGGATCCCGTTGTCGCACTGGGGATTATGCCGCGCGGCCCGCAGATCGAATCCGTGTTGGCGGAAGTGCAGCCGAACTCGGCGGCGCAAAAGGCGGGTTTACAAGCGGGGGACAGGATCGTTAAAGTCGATGGTCAGCCGTTGGGTCGTTGGCAGACGCTGGTGAAGCGTATCCACGATGGCCCGGGGCAACCGCTGGCTTTGGAGATTGAAAGAAACGGTGCCCCCTTGTCTTTGACGCTGATACCGGATACAAAGCCGGTGGGAAAAGACAAATCGGTGGGGTTTGCAGGCATCATTCCAAAGGTGCTGCCGCTGCCGGAAGAGTATAAGACGATTCGTCAGTATGGACCGTTCCCGGCGCTGTATCAGGCCGGCGACAAGACCTGGCAGCTGATGCGGCTGACGGTCAACATGCTGGGCAAATTAATAACCGGTGATGTAAAGCTGAACAACCTGAGTGGCCCGATCTCGATTGCACAGGGAGCTGGGGCGTCAGCCGGAGTCGGATTCGTGTATTATCTGATGTTCCTGGCGTTGATTAGCGTCAACCTGGGGATCATCAACCTGTTCCCATTACCGGTGTTAGATGGTGGGCATCTCCTCTTCCTGGCGATAGAAAAGCTGAAGGGTGGGCCGGTTTCCGAGCGAGTACAGGACTACAGCTACCGCATAGGTTCGATCGTGCTGGTGTTGTTGATGGGTCTTGCACTTTTCAATGATTTTTCCCGCCTTTAGGGGCGGGGATAGGTTAGGAAGAACGCATAACAACGATGGCGATGAAAAAGTTGCTCATAGCGTCGCTGCTGTTTGGCAGCGCCACCGTATACGGTGCAGACGGGTTCGTAGTGAAAGACATTCATTTCGAAGGCCTGCAGCGAGTTGCCGTCGGTGCGGCGTTACTCAACATGCCGGTTCGCGTCGGCGATACCGTCACTGACGATGACATCAGTAATACCATTCGTGCCTTGTTTGCCACCGGCAACTTCGAGGACGTGCGCGTACTGCGCGATGGTAATACCTTGATCGTGCAGGTGAAGGAACGTCCTACCATCGCCAGCATCACTTTCTCCGGCAATAAGTCGGTGAAGGATGACATGCTCAAGCAAAACCTGGAAGCTTCCGGCGTCCGGGTGGGCGAGGCGCTCGACCGCACCACGATTTCCAGCATTGAAAAAGGGCTGGAAGACTTCTATTACAGCGTCGGTAAATACAGCGCCTCGGTGAAAGCCGTGGTCACGCCGTTGCCGCGCAACCGTGTCGACCTGAAGCTGGTGTTCACGGAAGGGGTCTCCGCCAAGATTCAACAAATCAACATCGTCGGCAACCACGCCTTCACCAACGACGAACTGATCTCGCGCTTCCAGCTGCGTGATGAAGTGCCGTGGTGGAACCTGGTCGGCGATCGCAAATACCAGAAGCAAAAACTGGCGGGCGATCTCGAAACCCTGCGCAGCTTCTATCTGGATCGCGGCTATGCCCGCTTTAATATCGATTCTACCCAGGTGAGCCTGACGCCGGATAAAAAAGGCATCTATATCACCATCAACATCACCGAAGGCGATCAGTACAAGCTTTCTGATGTTGTCGTGAACGGCAACCTGGCCGGCCATTCGGCGGAAGTCGCTCAGATCACCAAAATCGAGCCGGGCGAGCTGTATAACGGCAGCAAAGTGACCAAAATGGAAGACAACATCAAAACGATGTTGGGCCGTTATGGTTACGCCTACCCGCGCGTCGGCACCCAGCCGGAGATCAATGACGCGGATAAAACCGTCAAGCTGCACGTCAATGTTGACGCGGGCAACCGTTTCTACGTGCGCCGCATCAAGTTCGAAGGCAACGACACCAGCAAGGATTCCGTACTGCGTCGCGAAATGCGCCAGATGGAAGGCGCCTGGCTCGGCAACGAGCAGGTCGAGCAGGGCAAGGAGCGTTTGAACCGCCTGGGCTACTTCGAAACGGTCGATGTGGAAACCCAGCGCGTGCCGGGCACTGCCGATCAGGTCGACGTGACCTACAAGGTGAAAGAACGCAACACCGGTACCTTTAACTTCGGCGTCGGTTACGGCACCGAGAGCGGCGTCAGCTTCCAGGCCGGCGTGCAGCAGGATAACTGGTTGGGTACCGGCTACTCGGTCGGCATCAGCGGCACCAAGAACGATTACCAGACGTATACCGAATTCTCGGTCACCAACCCGTACTTCACCGTTGACGGTGTGAGCCTGGGCGGCCGCGTCTTCTACAACGACTTTAAAGCGGATAATGCGGACCTGTCCGACTACACCAACAAGAGTTACGGTGTTGACGGCACGCTGGGCTTCCCGATCAACGAAAACAACTCGTTGCGCACCGGTCTGGGCTATGTCCACAACGGCCTGTCGAACATGCAGCCGCAGATCGCCATGTGGCGTTATCTCGACTCGATGGGCGTGGATGCGAACAAGACCGACCGCGCCAGCTACTCGACGGACGACTTTACCCTGAACCTGGGCTGGACCTACAACAACCTGGACCGTGGCTACTTCCCGACTTCGGGTAACCGCACCACGTTGAACGGTAAGGTCACCATTCCGGGCTCGGACAACGAATACTACAAGGTGACGCTGGACAGCGTACAGTACGTGCCGATCAACGACGACCGCACCTGGGTGCTGTTGGGTCGCGGCCGTCTGGGTTACGCGGATGGGCTGGGCGGCAAGGAAATGCCGTTCTACGAGAACTTCTACGCCGGTGGTTCGAGCACCGTGCGTGGCTTCCAGTCCAACACCATTGGTCCGAAGGCGGTGTACTACAACTCCAATTCGTACCAGTGCCAGTTCAACGCCGGCAGCACCACCGATCGTCAGAGCATCTGTGGTTCGGATGACGCGGTGGGCGGTAACGCCATGGCGGTCGCCAGCCTGGAGTTGATCACCCCAACGCCGTTCATCAGCGAGAAATACGCCAACTCGGTGCGTACGTCGCTGTTCATCGATGCGGGTACCGTGTGGGATACCAAGTGGAAGAATACCAACGAGACGCTGATGTACGGCGTGCCGGACTACAGCAAGGCCAGCAATATTCGTTCTTCCGCCGGTATCGCGCTGCAGTGGATGTCGCCATTGGGGCCATTGGTGTTCTCTTACGCCAACCCGATCAAGAAATACGAAGGCGACAAGTCCGAACAGTTCCAGTTTAACATCGGTAAGACCTGGTAACGGGTCTCGCCTCTGGGCATAACAGTTATTAAGAATCGCAATGGCCAGGCGCCCGCCGGCAGAGGGAGATGATTCTCATTGTTTGGTGGGACAAGTCTGGCAAATTGTGTACTTCAGTGTCATATGACACAAATGGGTGATGGTAAGGAGTTTATAGTGAAAAAGTGGTTGTGTGCCGCAGGCCTCGGTTTAGCAATGGCTGCTTCAGCTGGCGTTCAGGCAGCAGATAAGATCGCTGTCGTTAACGTCTCCAGCATTTTCCAACAGCTGCCGGCCCGCGAAGCGGTCGCTAAACAGCTGGAAAACGAGTTTAAAGGCCGTGCAAGCGAACTCCAGAACATGGAACGTAGCCTGCAGACCAAAATGCAACGTCTGCAGCGTGACGGCGCTACCATGAAAGCCAGCGACCGCAGCAAGTTGGAAAAAGACGTGATGGCGCAGCGCGAGCAGTTCTCTCAGAAAGCCCAGGCTTTCGAGCAGGACAACCGTCGTCGCCAGATGGAAGAGCGTAACAAGATCCTGAGCCGCATTCAGGACGCGGTGAAATCTGTCGCGAGCAAAGGCGGTTATGACGTGGTGATCGACGCCAACGCCGTTGCCTATGCAGACTCTTCCAAAGATATCACTGCTGACGTGCTGAAACAGGTTAAATAACACATGCTTTCAATTCGACTGGCTGATTTAGCGCAGCAGTTGGATGCACAATTGCACGGTGATGGCGATCTCGTCATCACCGGCATTGCTTCTATGCATTCGGCACAGCCTGGCCAAATCACGTTTTTGTCAAACAGCCGCTATCAAGAGCAGCTGTCTTACTGCCAGGCAAGCGCCGTGGTGCTTACCGAAGCGGATTTATCACACTGCCGTGCTGCGGCGCTGGTGGTTAAGAACCCTTACCTGACCTATGCGCGCATGGCGCAGCTGATGGACACCACGCCGTCGCCGGCTCAGGATATCGCGCCAAGCGCGGTGATCTCGCCTGAAGCGCAGCTGGGGCAGAACGTCGCCATTGGGGCGAACGCGGTGATCGAGTCGGGTGCGGTGCTTGGCGATAACGTGGTTATCGGCCCGGGCTGCTTCATCGGCAAACACGCACGCATCGGCGCGGGAACGCGTCTGTGGGCGAACGTAACGATTTATCATGCGGTCGAAATCGGCCAGCGCTGCCTGATTCAGTCGGGCACCGTGATCGGCGCAGACGGTTTCGGCTATGCGAATGAGCGCGGCGAGTGGATCAAGATCCCTCAGTTGGGCACGGTGATTATCGGCGATCGCGTCGAAATCGGCGCTTGCACCACCATTGACCGCGGCGCTTTGGATAACACCCAAATCGGGAATGGTGTTATCATCGACAACCAATGCCAGATTGCACATAACGTCGTGATTGGCGACAATACCGCCGTCGCCGGCGGTGTGATCATGGCCGGCAGCCTGAAAATCGGCCGCTATTGCCAGATTGGCGGCGCCAGCGTGATCAACGGTCACATGGAAATTGCCGATAAGGTTGTTGTTACCGGAATGGGAATGGTTATGCGACCAATCACCGAACCTGGGGTATACTCTTCGGGCATTCCGTTGCAGCCTAACAAGGTTTGGCGTAAAACCGCTGCGTTGGTAATGAATATCGATGAGATCAGCAAGCGCTTGAAAGCTGTCGAACGTAAAGTCGGAAAAGACTAGTCATTGCCGCCCGCCCTGGCGGGTACAAAACGAAACGCGTTGGTCGTGAGACCAAAAGCGCAAAGAGATGTTAATTTGCGGCCTGCATGATGATCTCCTTTTGGGGTCAGCGCAGGCCGTGTTGTTGATGCCATCAGTTTTTAGAGACAGGAAGAGTATTTTGACTACTGACACTCATACTCTGGATATTGCAGAAATTTTGGATCTGCTTCCTCACCGTTACCCGTTCTTGCTGGTCGACCGCGTCCTCGAGTTTGAAGAGCACAAATATCTGCGTGCGGTGAAGAACGTATCGGTGAATGAACCGTTTTTCCAGGGCCACTTCCCTGGCAAACCGATTTTCCCAGGCGTATTGATCCTGGAAGCCATGGCGCAGGCCACCGGCATCCTGGCGTTTAAAAGCGTCGGCAAACTGGAACCGGGCGAACTGTATTACTTCGCCGGTATCGACGAAGCTCGCTTCAAGCGCCCTGTGGTGCCAGGCGATCAGATGGTCATGGAAGTCACCTTCGAGAAAACTCGCCGCGGTCTGACTCGCTTCAAAGGCGTCGCGACCGTTGACGGTAAAATTGTCTGCGAAGCAACCATGATGTGTGCCCGCAGCCGGGAGGCTTAATCCGTGATTGACCAAACCGCCTTTATCCATCCTAGCGCGATAGTCGAAGAAGGCGCCGTGATTGGCGCCGGCGTGCATATCGGCCCTTTCTGCTACGTCGGCTCCCAGGTGGAAATCGGCGCCGGCACGGTGCTGAAATCTCACGTGGTGGTGAACGGCATTACCAAGATTGGCCGCGATAACCAGATTTATCAGTTCGCCTCTATCGGCGAAGTGAATCAGGATCTGAAATACGCGGGCGAGCCGACGCGTGTGGAAGTGGGCGATCGCAATCGCATCCGCGAAAGCGTCACCATTCACCGCGGCACCGCGCAGGGCACCGGCTTGACCAAAGTGGGTAATGACAACCTGCTGATGGTCAACGTGCACGTCGCCCACGACTGCGTGGTTGGCAATTCTTGCGTGCTGGCCAACAACGCCACGCTGGCGGGGCATGTGGAAATCGACGATCACGCCATCATCGGCGGCATGACCGCGATCCACCAGTTCTGCATTATCGGCGCGCATGTGATGGTAGGCGGTTGTTCCGGTGTCGCTCAGGACGTGCCTCCTTTCGTCATCGCTCAGGGCAACCACGCTACGCCGTTCGGCGTCAACGCGGTCGGCCTCAAGCGCCGCGGTTTTGACAAGGATGAAATGCAGGCGATCCGTAACGCCTACAAAATCCTGTATCGCAGCGAAAAAACGCTGGATGAAGCGAAAACGGAAATCGAAGCCCTGGCCAAAGAGCAGCCGGTGGTGCAGCAATACCTCGATTTCTTCACCCGTTCTACCCGTGGCATCATTCGCTGAGTTATGTCGAATCGTCCATTGACTATCGGATTGGTCGCCGGAGAAACCTCCGGTGACATTCTCGGCGCCGGTTTGATCCGTGCGCTCAAGGCGCAGATCCCCGACGCGCGTTTCGTTGGCGTCGCCGGCCCGCTGATGCAGGCCGAAGGGTGCGAAGCCTGGTACGAAATGGAAGAGCTGGCGGTAATGGGCGTGGTGGAAGTGCTCGAGCGCTTGCCACGCCTGTTGAAGATCCGCAAGGATCTCACCCGCCGCTTCGGTGAGCTGCGGCCGGACGTGTTTGTCGGCATCGACGCGCCGGACTTCAACATCACGCTGGAAGGCCGCCTCAAGCAGCGCGGCATTCGCACCATCCACTATGTCAGCCCTTCCGTGTGGGCCTGGCGACAAAAGCGCGTTTTCAAAATAGGCAAAGCCACCGATTTGGTGCTGGCCTTTCTCCCTTTCGAAAAAGCGTTTTACGATCGTTTCAACGTCCCCTGCCGGTTTATCGGTCACACCATGGCGGACGCCATGCCGCTGCAGCCCGATCGCTTGGCGGCGCGCGCTCAGCTTGGCATCGCTCCGCAGGCGCGCTGTTTGGCCTTGTTGCCGGGCAGCCGCGGCGCCGAAGTCGAGATGCTGAGCGCCGACTTCCTCAAAACCGCGCAGCTGCTGCGCACGCGTTATCCCGAGCTGGAAGTGGTGGTGCCGCTGGTCAACGCCAAACGGCGTGAGCAGTTTGAGCGCATCAAGGCCGAAGTGGCGCCGGATCTGACCGTACACCTGCTGAATGGACAGGGGCGTGAAGCGATGATCGCCAGCGACGCGGCGCTGCTGGCATCCGGCACGGCGGCGCTGGAATGCATGCTGGCCAAGTGCCCGATGGTCGTGGGCTATCGCATGAAGCCGTTCACTTTCTGGTTGGCGCAGAAGCTGGTGAAAACGCCTTATGTCTCGCTGCCGAATCTGCTGGCGGGGCGGGAGATCGTCACCGAACTGCTGCAGCATGACTGTGTCCCGGACAAACTGGCCGCCGCTGTGATGCCGCTGCTGGAAGAGAGCCCGGAAACCGACGCGCTGAAACAGACTTTCCTTACCTTGCACCAAAGCATCCGTTGCGGTGCGGACGAACAGGCCGCTCAGGCTGTGTTGGAGCTGGCGAAAGCATGATTGAACCCTTTATCTATCCCGCTGCCACGCTGATTGCCGGTGTGGACGAAGTGGGCCGCGGCCCGTTGGTCGGCGCAGTGGTCACCGCCGCCGTGATCCTCGATCCGGCGCAGCCGATCGTCGGGCTGGCGGACTCCAAAAAGCTCAGTGAAAAACGCCGGCTGGCGCTGTATGACGAAATCGTCGCCAAAGCGCTCTCCTGGAGCCTGGGGCGCGCCGAACCGGCGGAAATCGACCAACTGAACATTTTGCACGCCACCATGTTGGCGATGCAGCGCGCGGTGGCCGGGTTGCATATCGCGCCGGACATGGTTTTAATCGACGGTAACCGTTGCCCGAGTTTGCCGATGCGTTCGCAGGCGGTGGTGAAGGGCGACAGCCGCGTGGCGGAGATCAGCGCGGCGTCCATTCTGGCGAAGGTCACGCGCGATCGCGAAATGGCCGAGCTGGACCGCGAATTCCCGGACTACGGTTTCGCGCAGCATAAAGGCTACCCGACCGCCTTCCACCTGGAGCGGCTGGCCGCGCTGGGCGCCACCGAGCATCATCGCCGCAGCTTCGCGCCGGTGAAAAGGGCGCTCGCGCTGTAGCCTGCGAGCCTGACCGCTCGACGATAGCATTAACCCGGGCTCAGCACGCTGAGCCCCTTCAATCAGGTATCTGGAGATGGCCGAACCTCGTTTTATTCACCTGCGCGTCCACAGTGACTACTCCATGATTGATGGATTGGCCAAGACGGCGCCGCTGGTGAAAAGAGCCGCCGCGTTAGCCATGCCTGCTCTGGCAATCACCGATTTCACCAACCTGTGTGGGCTGGTGAAGTTCTACGGCAGCGCGCACGGCGCCGGGATCAAACCGATCATCGGCGCGGATTTCCATGTGCAAAGCGAAGTCTTGGGCGACGAACTCGCTCAGCTGACGGTGCTGGCCAGCAACAACGAAGGCTACCAGAACCTGACGCTGCTGATTTCCCGCGCCTATCAGCGCGGCTACGGCGCCGCCGGCCCGATCATCGATCGCGACTGGCTGATTGAACATCGCGAAGGGCTGATCCTGCTTTCCGGCGCGCGTCAGGGCGACGTCGGCAAGTTTCTGCTGCGCGGCAACCAGGCGCAGGTGGATCAGTGTCTGGATTTCTACCAGCAATATTTCCCGGACTGCTACTACCTGGAGTTGATCCGCACCGGCCGCCCGGACGAAGAGAACTATCTGCATGCGGCGGTGGCGCTGGCCACCGAGCGCGGTTTGCCGGTGGTGGCCACCAACGACGTGCGTTTCCTGGTGGAAGATGACTTCGACGCTCATGAGATCCGCGTCGCCATCCACGACGGCTTTACGCTGGACGATCCCAAGCGGCCGCGCAACTACAGCCCGCAACAATACATGCGCAGCGAAGACGAGATGTGCGAGCTGTTCGCCGACATCCCGGAAGCGCTGCTGAACAGCGTCGAAATCGCCAAGCGCTGTAACGTCACCATTCGCCTCGGCGAGTACTTCCTGCCGCAGTTCCCGACTGGCGATATGAGCACCGAGGACTTCCTGGTACTCAAATCGAAAGAGGGGCTGGAAGAGCGCCTCGAGTTCCTGTTCCCCGATCCTGAAGTGCGCGCGCAGCGCCGCCCGGAATACGACGAGCGTCTGGACGTCGAGCTGAAAGTGATCAACCAGATGGGGTTCCCCGGCTACTTCCTGATCGTGATGGAATTTATCCAGTGGTCGAAGGACAACAACGTGCCGGTGGGCCCAGGGCGAGGCTCCGGTGCCGGTTCGCTGGTGGCCTATGCGTTGAAAATCACCGACCTCGATCCGCTGGAATTCGACCTGCTGTTCGAACGCTTCCTGAACCCGGAACGTGTCTCGATGCCCGACTTCGACGTCGACTTCTGCATGGAGAAACGTGACCAGGTGATCGAGCACGTGGCGGAGATGTACGGCCGCGAAGCGGTATCGCAGATCATCACCTTCGGCACCATGGCGGCGAAAGCGGTTATCCGCGACGTAGGCCGCGTGTTGGGGCACCCGTACGGGTTCGTCGATCGCATCTCCAAACTGGTGCCGCCGGATCCGGGCATGACGCTGGAGAAAGCCTTCGCCGCCGAACCGCAGCTGCCGGAAATTTACGAGGCCGACGAAGAGGTCAAGGCGCTGATCGACATGGCGCGCAAGCTGGAAGGGGTGACGCGCAACGCCGGTAAACACGCCGGTGGCGTGGTGATCGCGCCGACCAAGATCACCGACTTCGCGCCGCTGTACTGCGATGCCGAAGGGAACCACCCGGTGACCCAGTTCGACAAGAACGACGTGGAATACGCCGGGCTGGTGAAGTTCGACTTCCTCGGTCTGCGCACCCTTACCATCATCGACTGGGCGCTGGAGATGATCAATGCCCGGCGCGCCAAGACTGGGCTGGAACCGATCGACATCGCCGCCATCCCGCTCGACGACAAGAAAAGCTTCGACATGCTGCAGCGTTCGGAAACCACGGCGGTGTTCCAGCTTGAATCGCGCGGCATGAAAGATTTGATCAAACGTCTGAAGCCCGACTGCTTCGAAGACATGATCGCACTGGTGGCGCTGTTCCGTCCGGGGCCGCTGCAGTCGGGCATGGTGGATAACTTCATCGACCGCAAACACGGCCGCGAAGAGATCTCCTACCCGGACATTCAGTGGCAGCATGAGTCGCTCAAGCCGGTGCTGGAACCGACCTACGGCATCATCCTGTATCAGGAACAGGTGATGCAGATTGCCCAGGTGCTGGCCGGCTATACGCTGGGCGGCGCGGACATGCTGCGCCGTGCGATGGGTAAAAAGAACCCGGTCGAAATGGCCAAGCAGCGCGGCGGCTTTGAAGACGGCGCTAAAGCGCGCGGCATCGACGGCGAACTGTCGGTGAAAATCTTCGACCTGGTGGAGAAATTCGCCGGTTATGGCTTCAACAAGTCGCACTCCGCCGCCTACGCGCTGGTGTCGTACCAGACGCTGTGGCTGAAGGCGCACTACCCGGCCGAGTTTATGGCGGCGGTGATGACCGCCGATATGGACAACACCGACAAAGTGGTGGGGCTGGTGGACGAATGCTGGCGCATGGGGCTGAAGATCCTGCCGCCGGACATCAACAGCGGCCTGTATCACTTCCACGTCAACGACGACGGCGAGATCGTTTACGGCATCGGCGCCATCAAGGGCGTGGGGGAAGGGCCGATCGAAGCCATTATCGAAGCGCGCAACAGCGGCGAACAAGGTTATTTCAAAGACCTGTTCGATCTCTGCGCGCGCTCCGACATCAAGAAACTGAACCGCCGCATTCTGGAAAAACTGATCATGTCCGGGGCGTTCGATCGCCTTGGGCCACACCGCGCCGCGCTGATGAATTCGCTCGGCGACGCGTTGAAAGCGGCGGATCAGCATGCGAAAGCCGAAGCTATCGGCCAGGTGGACATGTTTGGCGTGCTGGCGGAAGCGCCGGAGCAGGTGGAGCAATCCTACGCCAACATCGCGCCCTGGCCGGAGCAGGTGGTGTTGGACGGTGAACGGGAAACGCTGGGGCTGTACCTGACCGGCCACCCGATCACCCAATACCTCAAGGAGATCGAACGTTACGCCGGTGGCCAGCGTTTGAAAGACATGCACCCGACGGATCGGGGCAAAATGACTACCGCCGTCGGGTTGGTGGTCGCCGCGCGGGTGATGGTAACCAAGCGCGGCAACCGCATCGGCATCTGTACGCTGGATGACCGTTCGGGCCGTCTGGAAGTGATGCTATTCACAGAAGCGTTAGAAAAATACCAGCATTTGTTGGAAAAAGACCGTATCCTTATCGCCAGTGGACAGGTCAGCTTTGATGACTTTAGCGGCGGGCTTAAAATGATGGCCCGCGAGGTAATGGACATCAGTGAAGCCCGGGAAAAATACGCTCGCGGGCTTGCTATCTCGCTGACTGACAGGCAAATTGATGACCAGCTTTTGAACCGTCTCCGTCAGTCGTTGGAACCCCATCGCTCGGGGACGATTCCAGTGCATCTCTACTATCAACGGGAAGATGCGCGAGCCAAGCTGCGTTTTGGCGCAACCTGGCGCGTGACGCCCACCGACCGCTTGTTGATAGACTTGCGGACGTTGGTAGGCAATGAGCAGGTGGACTTGGAATTTGACTAAAATAGGAATGCTATGAGTCTGAATTTTCTTGATTTTGAACAGCCGATTGCAGAGCTGGAAGCGAAAATTGACTCGCTGACTGCAGTCAGCCGTCAAGACGAAAAATTAGATATTAATCTGGACGAAGAGGTTCAGCGCCTGCGTGAAAAGAGCGTTGAGCTGACGCGCAAGATTTTTGCCGATCTTGGGGCCTGGCAGATTGCCCAATTGGCACGCCACCCGCGCCGTCCTTATACCCTGGATTATATCAAACACATCTTTACCGACTTCGAAGAGTTGGCGGGCGATCGCGCTTACGCCGACGACAAAGCGATCGTCGGGGGGATTGCGCGCCTGGATGGCCGCCCGGTGATGATCATCGGGCACCAGAAAGGCCGTGAGACCAAAGAGAAGATCCGCCGTAACTTCGGCATGCCGGCGCCGGAAGGCTACCGGAAGGCGCTGCGCCTGATGGAAATGGCCGCCCGCTTCAAAATGCCGATCATCACCTTTATCGATACCCCGGGCGCTTATCCGGGCGTGGGCGCGGAAGAACGCGGCCAGTCGGAAGCCATCGCGCGCAACCTGCGTGAGATGTCGCGTCTGAACGTACCGGTCATCTGCACCGTCATCGGTGAAGGCGGCTCGGGCGGCGCGCTGGCGATCGGCGTGGGCGACAAGGTGAACATGCTGCAGTACAGCACCTACTCGGTGATTTCGCCGGAAGGCTGCGCCTCCATCCTGTGGAAGAGCGCCGACAAGGCGCCGCTGGCTGCGGAAGCGATGGGCATCACCGCGCCGCGTCTGAAAGAGCTGAAGCTGATCGACTCGGTGATCCCGGAGCCGCTGGGTTCCGCGCACCGCGACGTGCCGGCGATGGCCGCCGCGCTGAAAGCGCAGCTGCTGGCCGATCTGAAAGATCTGGATGGCCTGAACGACGAAGAGTTGCTCAACCGCCGTTACCAGCGTCTGATGAACTACGGCTACTGCTGATTATTTCAGCCATTAGCCATCAGCCGGTCCGTGAAAACGGGCCGGCTTTTTTATGCGCGCCAGATGGGCAAGACCCATGCGCTATTGTTGTCGCTGTTCGCGTTTTTCCAGTTCTGTTTGCAAATACTGCAGATGCTTTTGCATTGCCTCCTGCACCGGGGGCGGCTTGCGGGTGAGCCGAGAATGACTCAGGGATGAAAACAACAGTATGAGGTAGACGAACGCCAGTATAATCAAGGCAGCAAGAAACACGTAAACGGTAATCACCAGCCAGAACCAGAAGGGATCGCTGGAGAGGGAGTAGTCTTTGTGGTATTGGTGCCATCTGATTGACACGAATCCCACGTCAAATGCCCGGAACACGCGGCTGATCGAAGAATACGACAGCCAGGCTCCCAACGGCAGGCCGATTAGCAGGAAGAGCCAGAACAGCTTTGCCTCGTGCCGCCGCCGTTCGAACAAGAAGAGGTCGATCTTTCTTTGCTGGTTACGGCAGTCCTGGCGCAACTGAGCAATTTCTTGCTGAAGGCGTTGCTGCGGCGAAATGGCGGATGATTTTTTACTCATGCTCTGATATTACCCCCGCGAGCGAATGTTTGGCAACGAGCGGAACGGGCAAGGCTTTCGTTCCCCCGATAGGCGGTTGTTCATACCGATATTTCGTGTTGTGATAGGGGTTTAGCCGTTAACTGACAGGAGCTGCCGATGAATATCATCGCCATCATGGGCCCGACGGGCGTCTACTACAAAGATGAGCCGATCCGCGAGCTCCACGCGGCGCTGGGCGCGATGGGGTTCCAGCTGGTGTACCCCAAAAACAGCGGTGACCTGCTGAAGCTGATCGAAGCCAATGCCCGCATCTGCGGCGTGATCTTCGACTGGGACGATTACAGCCTGGAGCTGTGCAGCGAGATCAACGAGCTAAACGAATACCTGCCGCTGTACGCCTTTATCAATACCCACTCCACCTTCGACGTCAGCCTGCATGAAATGCGCATGGTGCTCTATTTCTTCGAGTATGGCCTGAATGCGGCGGACGATATCGCGCAGCGCATCCAGCAGTACACGGCGGAATACATCGACACCATTACGCCGCCGCTGACCAAGGCGCTGTTCAACTACGTGCGCGAAGGCAAGTATACCTTTTGCACGCCGGGCCACATGGCCGGCACCGCGTTCCAGAAAAGCCCGGTGGGCTGCCTGTTCTATGACTTCTTCGGCGCCAATACCCTGAAGGCCGACATCTCGATTTCGGTCACCGAGCTCGGGTCGCTGCTGGATCACACCGGCCCGCATTTGGAGGCCGAAGAGTACATCGCGCGCACCTTCAATGCCGAGCAGAGCTATCTGGTCACCAACGGCACCTCCACCGCCAACAAGATCGTCGGCATGTATTCGGCGCCGGCGGGCAGCACGGTGCTGATCGACCGCAACTGCCACAAATCGCTGTGTCACCTGCTGATGATGAGCGATATTGTGCCGATCTATCTGCGCCCGCTGCGCAACGCCTACGGTATCCTCGGCGGTATTCCGCAGCGCGAGTTTACCCGCGCCAGCATCGCCGCCCGGGTGCAGGAGACCCCGAACGCCACCTGGCCGGTGCATGCGGTGATCACCAATTCCACCTATGACGGCCTGCTGTACAACACCGACTACATCAAGCAGACGCTGGAGGTGCCATCGATCCACTTCGACTCCGCCTGGGTGCCTTACACCAACTTCCATCCGATTTACGACGGCAAGAGCGGCATGAGCGGCGATCGGGTGCCCGGCAAGGTTTTCTACGAAACCCAATCCACCCACAAGCTGTTGGCGGCCTTCTCGCAGGCCTCGATGATTCATATCAAGGGTGACTACGACGAGAGCACCTTCAACGAAGCCTACATGATGCACACCACCACTTCGCCGCACTACGGCATCGTGGCGTCGATGGAAACCGCCGCCGCCATGCTGCGCGGCAATCCGGGGCGCCGCTTGATCAACCGTTCGGTGGAGCGCGCGCTGCATTTTCGCCGTGAAGTGCAGCGGCTGCGCGAGGAAAGCGACAGCTGGTTCTTCGATATCTGGCAGCCGGAAGAGATCGATGAAGCGCAGTGCTGGCCGCTGGATCCGGACGATAACTGGCACGGTTTCGGCCAGACCGATCGCGATCATATGTATCTCGATCCGATCAAGGTGACGATCCTGACGCCGGGCATGAATGAGCTGGGGGCGCTGGAGGAAGAGGGGATCCCGGCGGCGCTGGTGGCGAAGTACCTCGACGAGCGCGGCATCGTGGTGGAGAAGACCGGGCCGTACAACCTGCTGTTCCTGTTCAGCATCGGCATCGATAAAACCAA
The DNA here is from genome assembly GCF_017811775.1 of Serratia sp. X10. Taxonomy (NCBI): domain Bacteria; kingdom Pseudomonadati; phylum Pseudomonadota; class Gammaproteobacteria; order Enterobacterales; family Yersiniaceae; genus Serratia; species Serratia sp. X10. The sequence goes on from NZ_JAEIOH010000009.1 coordinate 208,899, forward strand.
GGCGATGAGCCTGCTGCGCGGCCTGACCGACTTCAAGCGAGCCTACGATCTCAACCTGCGGGTGAAGAACATGCTGCCGGATCTGTACGCCGAGGATCCGGATTTCTATCGCCATATGCGCATCCAGGATCTGGCCGCCGGTATTCATCGCCTGATCTGCCAACACGATCTGCCGCGCCTGATGCAGCGGGCGTTTGACGTGCTGCCGGAAATGAAGCTGACGCCGCACCAGATGTTCCAGGAGCAGGTGCGCGGCAATGTGGAAACCTGCGAGCTGGATCAGTTGGTGGGCAAAGTGGCGGCCAATATGATCCTGCCTTATCCGCCAGGCGTGCCGCTGGTGATGCCGGGGGAAATGATCACCGAAGAGAGCCGGGCGGTGCTCGATTTCCTGCTGATGCTGTGCTCTATCGGCGAGCGCTATCCCGGTTTTGAAACCGACATCCACGGCGCCAAGCTGACGGAGGACGGACGCTATCTGGTGAAGGTGCTGAAAGCCCCACAGCCATAAGGCCATAATGCGCCCGGCGGTTTGGAAAGATGCGCCGGGCTTCCTCATTGACGGCCTCATCGCCGCCGGATACCGTGCACCATCAGAATGAACAGGAGAGGGTTTCTATGCTGGCATTACGTCAGGTGCATCACATCGCGATCATTGGCGCGGACTACGCCGCCAGTAAGCATTTCTATTGCGACATTCTCGGTTTTACCCTGCTGAGTGAAGTTTACCGCGAGGAGCGTGACTCCTGGAAAGCGGATCTGGCGCTCAACGGGCAATACACCCTCGAGCTGTTTTCTTTCCCTTCGCCGCCGGCCCGCGTCAGCCGCCCGGAGGCTTGCGGCCTGCGCCATCTGGCGTTCAGCGTTGACGATATCGACCAGGCCATCGTCCATCTGCAGGCGGCCGGCGTCGCCTGCGAACCGGTACGCGTCGATCCTTATACTCAATCCCGTTTTACCTTTTTCAGCGATCCCGATGGTTTACCGTTAGAATTATACGAGAGTTAACGGCTTAATCGCCTCCCGGCGGCCACAGCCGGGGGCGATTATGCTATGATCGCGCCCTTGCCCCACATGCCTACAGAGTTATTTCCGCCATGCAAGAGCCTGCTTTTCGCGTCGGGGAGTGGCTGGTTACCCCTGCCGACAATACCATCAGCCGTGACGGCCGCCAGAAAACGCTGGAACCGCGCCTGATCGACATGCTGTGCTATTTTGCCCGGCACCCCGATGTGGTGCTGAGCCGCGACGAGCTGATTGATAGCGTTTGGAAGCGCAATATCGTCACTAATCACGTGGTGACCCAATGCATTTCAGAACTGCGCAAATACCTGAAAGACGGCGACAGCGACAGTCCGGAGTACATTATCACCGTGCCTAAGCGCGGGTATAAGTTGGCGGCTTCAGTGATCTGGTGTGAAGACGGGGAGTCGCAGCCCGTCCCTGCGCCGGCGCCGCAGATTGCGGTGATCATGCATGAGCCGGAAGACGGCAGCGATGATGAAGACGATACGCCGTACGTGCCGCCGAGCCGGACCCGAACGCCGGCTGCCGCGCCCGGCGAAAAGCAGCCGCGCTTTTATCGCCGCTCGACGTTTTGGGTGTGGCTGGCGTTTCTGGCGGCGCTCAGCGTCTGCGTGGCGTTTGTCGGCATCGCCACGCTGTCGCAGCGCGTGCCGGTATCGAGCATGCCGGTGCTGCTCAATCCGCGCGATATCGATATCCGCATCCAGGGCGGCGAGAGCTGCAGCAACTGGATGCCGCAGCTCTCCTATGTGGTGGGCGTCAGCGAGCTGATCACCGATTCGCTCAACACCTACTCGACCTTCCTGGTGCACGACCAAACCAATTACAACTATTCCGGCCCCAGCAATTCGGGCAAGTCGCTGTATATCGAGTTCGTCAATCAGCGCCACTACCGCGCCCAGCAGTGTTTCCTGTCCGTGCGGCTGGTGGATAATGCCGACAGCTCAGTCATGCTGGACAAGCGTTACTTCATCACCGCCGATAACCAACTGAAGATCCAAAGCGACTTCCTCTCCAGCCTGTCCGCCGCGCTGAAACAGCCCTGGCCGCCGCAGCTGGAACAGCGTCTGGCGCAGCTGCTGCCGGACAACGGGCCGCTGCTGCAGCGCTTCTACCAGGCGCATCAATTGTTGATCCACGGCGACGCCGATTCGTTGACCCGCGCCAGCGCGCAGCTGAGCGAGCTGATTAAAAGCGCGCCGAATTTCCACTACCTGCTGGCGGAAAAAGCGCTGGTGGATGTGCTGCGCAACTCTTATCAACCGTTCGACAGCCAGGGGCTGGCGCAATTGCGCGCCGATATCAGCCATCTGGCGACGATCCCCGAATTGAAAAATACGCCGATCGTGCAGCAAGTTCTGGCGGTTGATGCGCTGGCGCAGGGACGCATTGACGATGCGCACCGGGCGATCGAGCTGGGGATTGAGTTGCAAATGTCGTGGCTGAATTATGTGCTGCTGGGCAAAGTGTATGAAATGCAGGGGCAGAATCATTTGGCGGCGGATTCTTATATTACCGCGTTCAACCTGCGCCCCGGTGAAGATACCTTGCATTGGATCACCAATGGCGTATTCCAGACGTCATTGACCAACGTGGTGCCTTATTTAAATAACTATCGGCGCCAATAATTCACCAGAACCACGCCGCCATTATTCTCAGGGAATTCCGGCGGCGTTATTTATTGGTGAAGACATGTTGCGCAATTGTGTTATTTTGCTGCGCAATATCGTTCCTTTTCTGCCGTTTGTTATTTGTGATTAACCTGGTTATTGTCTTGTTTTTAAAAGATGTTTATCTTTTCTTTAGCTTACCTTTTTATCTTGATGTGTTAATCAAAAACCTCAGATTATCATTTGTATGATCATGAGCGTAATCTCACTTTATCTTTAGGACTTTATTTCTGCCGATGGTTAGCATCCTGACTATCAAGCCGGCTCATTAAAATATTTTATTTATGGGTGTGGCTTATAAGAAACGTAAATCAGGAGAAACTGACCATGGCTTCACCCAAGAAAATAGGGCTTATTGCCTGCACCGGCGTCGTCGCCGGTAATATGATGGGGAGCGGGATTGCCTTATTGCCCGCCAACCTGGCGAGTCTCGGATCCATCGCCATTTGGGGATGGGTGATCTCGATTATTGGGGCGATGTCGCTGGCCTACGTGTACGCCCGCCTCGCCACCAAAAACCCGCAGCAGGGCGGCCCTATCGCCTACGCCGGTGAAATTTCCCCGGCGTTCGGCTTCCAGACCGGCGTGCTGTATTACCATGCCAACTGGATCGGCAACCTGGCCATCGGCATTACCGCCGTTTCTTATCTCTCCACCTTCTTCCCGGCGTTGAACAACCCGGTGCCTGCCGGCATCGCCTGTATCGCCATCGTGTGGATCTTCACCTTCGTCAACATGCTGGGCGGGACCTGGGTCAGCCGCTTGACCACCCTGGGCCTGGTGCTGGTGCTGATCCCGGTGATCGTAACCGCCACCCTCGGCTGGCACTGGTTTGACGCCGCCACCTACCAGGCTAACTGGAATACCTCCGGCACCACCGACAGCCATGCGGTCATCAAAAGCATCCTGCTGTGCCTGTGGGCATTCATCGGCGTGGAATCCGCGGCGGTCAGCACCGGCATGGTGAAAAACCCGAAACGCACCGTGCCGCTGGCGACCATGCTTGGCACCGGTTTGGCGGGCATCATCTACATCGCCGCCACCCAGGTGATCAGCGGCATGTTCCCGGCGTCTGAAATGGCCGCCAGCGGCGCGCCGTTCGCCATCAGCGCCTCGGCGATTATGGGCAACTGGGCGGCACCGATGGTTTCCGCGTTCACCGCCTTTGCCTGCCTGACCTCGCTCGGGTCATGGATGATGCTGGTCGGCCAGGCCGGGGTGCGCGCCGCCAACGACGGCAACTTCCCGAAAGTGTACGGCGAGCTGGATAAAAACGGCATTCCGAAAAAAGGCCTGCTGCTCGCGAGCTGCAAAATGACCGCGCTGATGGTGCTGATCACCCTGATGAGCTCCGCCGGCGGCAAGGCTTCCGATCTGTTCGGCGAGCTGACCGGCATCGCGGTGCTGCTGACCATGCTGCCTTACTTCTACTCCTGCGTAGACCTGATCCGCTTCGAAGGGGTCAACGTGCGCAACCTGCTGAGCCTGATCGCTTCGGTGTGCGGCTGCGGCTTCTGCTTCATCGCGCTGATGGGCGCCAACTCTTTCGAACTGTCCGGCACCTTTATCATCAGCCTGATTATCCTGATGTTCTACGCCCGGAAAATGAATACCCGCCAGGCTGCCAATGCAGCGGCGGTCGATGAAAACACCACGGCCAAAGCGCACTGATTCGCGTCCGCTGACCGACTGAATTTACCCAGCCCCTTTCTTTCCGACCTGTCAGCCGCGACGGGAAGGGGCTTGCTTTGCCAGGAGAAATGCATATGAACGTTATCGCTATCATGAATCACATGGGTGTCTACTTCAAAGAAGAGCCTATCCGTGAACTGCATCAGGCGCTGGAAAGTCTGGATTTCCGCATCGTTTACCCTAACGATCGCGAAGACCTGCTGAAACTGATCGAGAACAACGCCCGTCTGTGCGGGGTGATCTTCGACTGGGACAAATACAATCTGGAGCTGTGCGAAGAGATCAGCCAGCTGAACGAATACATGCCGCTGTACGCATTCGCCAACACCTATTCCACGTTGGACGTCAGCCTGAACGATCTGCGCATGCAGGTGCGCTTCTTCGAATATGCGCTCGGCGCGGCAACCGACATCGCCGCCAAGATCAAACAGAATACCGACGAGTATATCGACACCATCCTGCCGCCGTTGACCAAGGCGCTGTTCAAATACGTGCGCGAAGGCAAATACACCTTCTGTACGCCGGGCCACATGGGCGGCACCGCGTTCCAGAAGAGCCCGGTGGGCAGCCTGTTCTACGATTTCTTTGGCCCGAACACCATGAAGTCGGATATCTCGATTTCGGTGTCCGAACTGGGGTCGCTGCTGGATCACTCCGGCCCGCACAAAGAGGCGGAAGAGTACATTTCCCGCGTGTTCAACGCCGAACGCAGCTACATGGTCACCAACGGCACCTCCACCGCCAACAAGATCGTCGGTATGTATTCGGCGCCGGCGGGCAGCACGGTGCTGATTGACCGTAACTGCCACAAGTCGCTGACTCACCTGATGATGATGAGCGACATCACGCCGATCTACTTCCGCCCGACCCGCAATGCCTACGGCATCCTCGGCGGCATTCCGCAGAGCGAGTTCCAGCGCGCCACCATAGCCAAACGCGTGAAGGAAACCCCGAACGCCACCTGGCCGGTGCACGCGGTGATCACCAACTCCACCTATGACGGCCTGCTGTACAACACCGACTTTATCAAGAACACTCTGGACGTGAAGTCGATCCATTTCGACTCCGCCTGGGTGCCTTACACCAACTTCCATCCGATCTATAAAGGCAAGTGCGGCATGAGCGGCGGCCGCGTGGAGGGCAAGGTGATCTACGAAACCCAGTCCACCCACAAACTGCTGGCGGCCTTCTCGCAGGCGTCGATGATTCATGTGAAGGGCGATATCAACGAAGAGACCTTCAACGAAGCCTACATGATGCACACCACCACTTCACCGCACTATGGCATCGTGGCGTCGACCGAAACCGCCGCGGCGATGATGAAAGGCAACGCCGGCAAGCGCCTGATCAACGGCTCTATCGAGCGCGCGATCAAGTTCCGCAAAGAGATCAAACGCCTGAAAGTCGAGTCCGACGGCTGGTTCTTCGACGTCTGGCAGCCGGAGCATATCGATGAGCCGGAATGCTGGCCGCTGCGCTCCGACAGCGCCTGGCACGGCTTCAAGAACATCGATAACGAACACATGTATCTGGACCCGATCAAGGTCACCATTCTGACCCCGGGGATGAGCAAGGAAGGCGAGATGCAGCCGTTCGGCATCCCGGCCAGCATCGTGGCGAAATACCTCGACGAACGCGGTATCATCGTCGAGAAAACCGGGCCGTACAATCTGCTGTTCTTGTTCAGCATCGGCATCGATAAAACCAAGGCGCTCAGCCTGCTGCGCGCGATGACCGACTTCAAACGCTCGTTCGATCTGAACCTGCGGGTGAAAAACATGCTGCCTTCGCTGTATCAGGAAGCGCCTGATTTCTATGAAAACATGCGCATTCAGGATCTGGCGCAGAACATTCACCGCCTGGTGGAGCAACACAACCTGCCGGACCTGATGTACCGCGCGTTCGAAGTGCTGCCAACCATGGTGATGAATCCGTACCAGGCGTTCCAGAAAGAGCTGCACGGCGAAGTGGAAGAGGTCTATCTGGAAGAGATGGTCGGTAAGGTCAACGCCAACATGATCCTCCCATACCCGCCGGGCGTGCCGCTGGTGATGCCGGGCGAGATGCTGACCGAAGAGAGCCGGCCGGTGCTGGAGTTCCTGCAGATGCTGTGCGAAATCGGCGCGCATTATCCAGGCTTTGAAACCGACATTCACGGCGCCTATCGCCAGGCGGACGGACGTTATCGGGTGAAAGTGCTGAAGGCGAAATAACCGCAGCCAATAAGAGGGGAGGCGCTCGCGCTTCCCCTTTGTCGTTCACCGACTGATGGGAGACCACCATGAAAACACCCTCACAGCCGCGCGCAATCTACTATGTCGTAGCGATACAAATTTGGGAATATTTCAGCTTTTACGGCATGCGTGCGTTATTGATCCTCTATCTGACCCACCAACTCGGCTATACCGACAGCCACGCCATCGATCTCTACAGCGCTTACGCTTCGTTAGTTTACGTCACTCCTATTCTTGGCGGCTGGCTCGCCGACCGCCTGCTGGGCAACCGCGTCGCGGTGATCGCCGGCGCGGCGCTGATGACCCTGGGACATATCGTGCTTGGCCTGAGCGCGGTCTCCGCCCAGTCGCTCTATCTGGCGCTGGCGATCATCATTTGCGGCTACGGCCTGTTCAAATCCAATATCAGCTGCCTGCTGGGCGAGCTGTATCCGGCGCAGGACTCGCGCCGTGAAGGGGGCTTCTCGCTGCTGTACGCCGCCGGCAACGTCGGATCTATTCTGGCGCCGATCGCCTGCGGGTTGGCGGCCGAGCGCTATGGCTGGCACGTCGGCTTTGCGTTGGCCGGGATCGGCATGTTCGCCGGTCTGGTGATTTTTTTGCTTGGCGGACGCCATTTTCGCCACACGCGCGGCGTGAATGCACCGCTGATGCGCGCCAGGAGCCTGGGCCTGCCGCACTGGGGATGGCTGCTGGCGGCGCTGCTGGCGTCGCCGCTGTTCTTCACGCTGCTGTTTGAACGCGGCTGGGCCGGCTATTTGCTCGGGTTGGTGTGCGTGGCGGCGGTGGCGCTGGTGGCGCGCATTATGCTGCGCGCGGACGCCGGCCAGCGGCGGGGGCTGTGGCAGATCATCGTACTGATGCTGCTGGGCACGCTGTTCTGGGCTTTTGCCCAGCAGGGCGGCAGTTCCATCAGCCTGTTTATCGATCATTTCGTTGACCGGCGCTGGTTCGGCTGGACGGTGCCGACCGCGCTGTTCCAGTCGGTTAACGCCTGCGCGGTGATGCTGGGCGGCGTGGCGCTGGCCTGGCTGGCGAGCGGCGATGGCGATCGCACGCTGCGCATCTGGTGCAAGTTCGCCTTCGGTCTGCTGTTGATCGGTGTCGGCTTTACGCTGATGGCGCTCAATACGCGGCTGCACGGGCCGGGATCGATGGGGCTGATGATCGCCGGTTTGGCGGTGATGGGCTTTGCCGAACTGTTTATCGATCCGGTGGCGATGGCGCAGATCACCCGGCTGAATATCCCCGGCGCCACCGGCGTGTTGACCGGCATCTATATGTTGGCGACCGGTTCGATCGCCAACTATCTGGCGGGCATTATCGCCAATCAGACCGCCGAGGACCACATCGAAGGGGCGGCGATGCAGGCGTATGGCCGCATTTTCGCCCAGATCGGCTGGGGAGCGGCCGGATGTGCGCTGGCGGTGATCGCGGTGCTGGGCGGCTGGTGGCTGCTGACGCGACGCCAGGCCCGGACGGTTAATGCTTGATTGATGGCGGTAGGCGGGGTTAACGTGCAGCTACGTAGAAGTAACAAAGCCTACCGATGGATACTGATCAATTAACGACGCAGGTGGCGGACCAGCTGGGCTCGCAGCAGCGGCTGCTGGTGGCGTTCAGCGGCGGCCTGGATTCCAGCGTGCTGCTGCATCTGCTGGCGGCGTTGCGCCGCCAACGTCCGGCGCTGCAGCTGCGCGCGTTGCACGTGCATCATGGCCTGAGCGCCTTTGCCGACCGTTGGGTTGAGCATTGCCGCAGCCGGTGCGCCGAGTGGCGGATCCCGCTGACGGTGACGCACGTGCAGGTGGATGCCCGTCAGGGCGGCATCGAAGCGGCGGCGCGTGCGGCGCGCTATGCCGCCTTCAGCGCCGCGCTGACGGAGGGGGAAGCGCTGCTCACCGCCCAACACCTCGACGATCAAAGTGAAACATTCCTGTTGGCGCTCAAGCGCGGCAGCGGGCCGGCGGGGTTGTCGGCGATGGCGGCGCGCGCCACGCTGGGCGAGCACCTGCTGTTGCGGCCGTTGCTGGGCTGCTCGCGTCAAACGCTGGAAAATTACGCGCAGCGCCACGGCTTGGCCTGGATAGACGACGACAGCAATCAGGACACGCGCTTCGATCGCAATTTCCTGCGGTTGCAGGTGTTGCCACAGCTCAATCAACGTTGGCCGCACTTCGCCTCGGCGGTGGCGCGCAGCGCCAGCCTGTGCGCCGAACAGGAACAATTGTTGGACGAGCTGCTGGCGGAACCGCTGCAAAGCCTGTTGGCGGCGGATCGCTCATTGGCGATCGACGGTTTGACGGCCTGTTCGCCGGTGCGGCGCTTCGCTCTGTTGCGGCGCTGGATCGCATTGTTCAACGTCACCATGCCGGCGCGTGAGCAGTTGCAGCGTCTGTGGGATGAGGTGGCGCTCAGCCGGGAAGATGCCGAACCGCAGCTGCAGCTCGGCGCCTATCAGATCCGCCGTTTCCGAGGCCGATTGCACCTGTTGCCGCCGCTGGCGGCGCTGCGCGATGTGCATCTGCCCTGGCAGCCTGACCAGCCACTGACGTTGCCGGACGGGCTGGGGCAGTTGGTTGCCGGTGAGGGCGATCTGGCGCTGCGCGCGCCGCTGCCATCGCAGCAGATTAGCATTCGTTTCGGCGGTGTACAGGGCGCGGTGCGCATCGTGGGGCGCGCCCATTCGCGGCCGATAAAAAAACTGTGGCAGGAGCTGGGTATTCCTCCCTGGCAGCGTGAACGCATCCCGTTGATTTATTATGATGAGCAGCTGATCGCCGCGCTGGGCGTATTCGTCTGTGAGGCGGGGCAGGTGCCGGAAGGCGAACGCCCGTGGCGGCTGCGCTGGGAAAAAAATCATAATCGTGAGGAGCAATGATGAAGTTTGTGGAAATCGCGCTGTTGGCCGCCGGCCTGTTCAGCCTGCCGGCGTTGGCGGCGGGGGATGCGGCCGCCGGTCAGGCCAAAGCCGCCGCGTGCGCGGCCTGCCACGGCGCGCAGGGCAAGGTGACGGTGCCGATGTACCCGAATCTGGCCGGGCAGAACGCCATGTACCTGCAGCACGCGTTGCAGGCGTACAAGAAAGGGGAACGCAACGGCGGCCAGGCCGAGGTGATGAAAGCCTATGTGTCGGGATTGTCGGATGACGATATCGCCGATCTGGCGGCTTATTACGCCAGCCTGAAGCCCTAAATGACGAGGGCAGCCGTTGGGCTGCCCTGTTGGGATGGGGTTACCGCTGCGTTCAGTCCGACAGGCTGACGACCACGGTACCGATTTCCGGATGACTGAAACTGCTGATATGGTCCAGACGCAGGTCGCGCTGCTGGCCGTTCTGTTCGATGGTCAGATACTCAACGCGTTTCTTTTGCAGCAGGTCGATCGCCTTGGCCTCGATCACTTCTCCGTCGCGTAACTCCAGCTTCAGAATAAGTTTATGCTGACAGGCGAGTTCCAGGTTGTCGTAGTCATCGCAATTGATGGGTTGGTACTCATCATTCATCAACATAGTCGCTCACCAATAAGTTAGCGGCGGCAAAGGCCGCCTGTTCCCTAACGGAGGACGGTAGCGCGTGGTTCGCTGCGACATCGTCCAATGCCTTTAACGCACAAGCCAGCGCATCAGGCACGTAGCCAAGATCTCCACTGCCAATCTCGGCGTAAGTACGGCGTACTAACTCACAGTATTGTTGCACAGTTTCCTCCCTTAAGAACCTCTGCATCATCAAGACTACTATCGCGATGAGGCGCAGGCTCTCGGAGTTTTATCCTATCCTAGACGACTATAGCACAGCTGTTATGGAGTTATCAGCACCCCGGCATGCCTTTCGCACTGCCGCAGCCTGGCCGCGCTGGCGGGGTTTGGCCCTGATCAAGTACACTGTCGCCGGATAATAACGAGGTCACCCATGGCGCTGAAAGCAACCATTTATAAAGCCGCGGTCAATATTGCTGATATGGATCGTCACTTCTACCACGACGCCACGCTGACGCTGGCGCAGCACCCGTCCGAAAATGAGCAGCGCATGATGCTGCGCCTGTTGGCCTGGATCTGTCATGCCGACGAGCGGCTGGTGTTCACCAAAGGGCTGAGCGCTGACGACGAGCCGGAGATCTGGCAGCGCAACGACCACAACGGGCTGGAAATGTGGATCGAGATGGGATTGCCCGACGAGAAACGCATCCGCAAGGCCTGCAACCAGTCGCCGCGCGTGGTCTTGTACGCTTACGGCGAGCGCGCCGCGCACGTTTGGTGGCAGGCGATGCAGGGAAAAGTGGCCGGCTACAAGAACCTGAGCGTGCGCTTCCTCGATGACGAACAGCTGGCGCGCCTGACGGCGCTGGTCAGCCGCACCATGACGCTGCAGGCAACGCTGCAGGAGGGAACTATTTGGCTGTCTGATGCTCAGAATAGTCTGGAAATCCAGTTTGCCGAGTGGCAGCAGGCACAGGTGTGACCGGTGCTGGAACTGTCAAGAAACGTCGCCATACCGGATAATGAGCTGGAATTGACGGCGATCCGCGCGCAGGGCGCGGGTGGCCAGCACGTGAACAAAACCTCAACGGCGATCCATTTGCGCTTTGACATCCGGGCATCCAGCCTGCCAGAGTATTATAAGGAAAGGCTGCTGGCGCTGAATCATCATCTCATTACCGCTGATGGCGTAGTGATTATCAAGGCGCAAGAGTATCGCAGTCAGGAATTGAATCGCGAAGCGGCGTTGGCCAGATTGGTCGCGCTGATTCAGCAGGCGATGGTGGTGGAAAAAACGCGCAAGGCGACCAAGCCGACCAAAGGGGCAAAATTGCGCCGTTTGGAAGGCAAGGCGCGTAAGGGCGCCACTAAGGCGCTGCGTGGCAAGGTTCGCACTTAGGAATACATGAACACAGTAGGAGAATAACTGTGAAGAAAATTACGGTAGCCCTGTTCTTGGCGGCAGGCGCACTCTCGTTGTTGGGATGCAACAATCATTATCAACCGAAGGAACAACCGCTGCAGGCGATGCCGCAGAGTTATCAAGGGGTGTTGCCTTGCGCCGATTGCGGCGGGCTGGATACGGCGCTATTCCTGGATGAGGACGGCACCTTTGTGCTGCAGGAAACCTATCGCGGCACCAAAGACGGCGATCAGACCTTCGCCGACTACGGCAAATGGGCACGCACCGCGGATAAGCTGGTGCTGACTGACAGCACCGGAGAAAAACGCTACTTCCGCCCGGTGGGCAAGAGCCTTGAGATGCTGGATCGCAGCGGCGCGCCGATCGCCTCCAAGCTGAATTATCGTCTGGAGCCGGTCGAGAAGCCATTGCCTAAAACGCCGATGGTGATGAAAGGCAGCTACACCTATATGGCCGACGCGGCGGTGTTCAAAGATTGCGCCACCGGCATTACGTTCCCGGTGGATAACAACATCGCGCTGGAGCAAGGTTACGCCAAAGCCAATAAGAATGCCGGTGAGCCGGTGTTTCTGACTTTCAACGCGCACTTCAGCGTGCAGCCGTCGATGGAAGAGGGGCAGATAGAGAAGGCGGTGGTGCCGGACGGCAAAATCGCGTTCGACCGCAGTAAAAGCTGCAGCAACAACTAACTTCCCCTGTCCCCATGGACATAAAAAAACCCGCCTAGGCGGGTTTTTTATTCGCTGACGCTCGGTGTTTAGCGTTTGATCTGGCCCAGCAGGAAATCAACGATTTCGCCGGTTTTGATCATTTGCTTCTCGCCGACGCGGCGGTTTTTGTACTCGATCTCTTCGTTATCGAGGTTACGGTCGCCGATAACGATAGAGTGCGGCACGCCGATCAGTTCCATATCCGCGAACATCACGCCCGGACGCTCTTTGCGGTCATCGAGGATCACATCGATACCGTGGGAGCGCAGGGTGTTGTACAGCTCTTCCGCCAGCGCCTGCACGCGGAATGACTTGTGCATGTTCATCGGCAGAATAGCGACCTGGAACGGCGCGATGGCGTCCGGCCAGATGATGCCGCGTTCGTCATGGTTCTGCTCGATGGCGGCGGCCACGACGCGCGTCACCCCGATGCCGTAGCAACCCATGGTCAGCACCTGGTTGCGGCCGTCTTCACCCTGCACGGTCGCTTTCATCGCTTCCGAGTACTTGGTGCCGAGCTGGAAGATATGGCCCACTTCGATGCCGCGTTTGATCAGCAGCGTGCCCTGACCGTCCGGGCTGGCGTCACCTTCCACCACGTTACGGATGTCGGCCACCTGCGGCAGCGGCAGATCGCGCTCCCAGTTGATGCCGAAGTAGTGTTTGCCGTCGACGTTGGCGCCGGCGCCAAAGTCGCTCATCGCCGCCACGCTGCGGTCGGCAACCACCGGCATCTGCAGCTTGACCGGGCCGAGGGAACCCGGGCCGGCGCCGACGATAGCGCGGATCTCTTCTTCGGTGGCGAAGGTCAGCGGCGCGGCAACCTGCGCCAGCTTTTCGGCCTTGATTTCGTTCAGCTCGTGATCGCCGCGCACCAGCAGGGCGACCAGTTTATGGCCGCTCTCTTCGGTGGCGCGCACCATCAGCGTCTTCACGGTTTTTTCCACCGGCAGCTGGAATTGCTCGACCAGTTCGGCGATGGTTTTGGCGTTTGGCGTATCCACCAGGCGCAGCTCTTCGCTGGCCGCCGCGCGCGGCGCTGCCGGAGCGACCGCTTCCGCCAGCTCGATGTTGGCGGCGAAGTCGGAACCGGTGGAGAACACGATATCGTCTTCACCGCTGTCTGCCAGCACCTGGAATTCGTGCGACGCGCTGCCGCCGATCGAGCCGGTATCGGCCTGCACCGGGCGGAAATCCAGGCCCATGCGGCTGAAGATTTTGCTGTACGCTTCGTACATCGCGTCGTAAGTCTCCTGCAGAGACTCCTGTGAGGTATGGAAGGAGTAGGCATCCTTCATCAGGAACTCACGGGAACGCATCACGCCGAAACGTGGGCGCACTTCATCACGGAACTTGGTCTGGATCTGGAAGAAGTTCAGCGGCAGCTGCTTGTACGAGCTGATCTCGTTGCGGATCAGATCGGTGATCACTTCTTCATGCGTCGGGCCCAGCACGAAAGGACGGTCGCCGCGGTCGACGAAGCGCAGCAGCTCGGGGCCGTATTGCTCCCAACGGCCGCTTTCCTGCCACAGGTCGGCAGGTTGAACCACCGGCATGGACACTTCGATCGCGTTAGCATTGTTCATTTCTTCGCGAACGATGTTTTCAACCTTTTTCAGAACGCGCAGGCCGGTCGGCAGCCAGGTGTAAAGACCGGAGGCCAGCTTGCGGATCATCCCGGCGCGCAGCATCAGCTGGTGGCTGATCACTTCGGCGTCGGCAGGTGTCTCCTTCAGAGTGGAGAGCAGATATTGGCTAGTACGCATGGTGTTTTGGTTCCGTTAGAACTGCAAATTGCATCGGGCTGCCAGAGTGGCGGCCAAAAAGTGATTTAGTTTACCAGCGCGAGCGGGTCGCCAAAAGAGAGGCGGCGGAATTTTAACGCGGGTCGAGCGACAGCACTTCGGTGTGGCCGGCGACGACGTGCCAGCGCACGTTGAAATCCAGCAGCCAGACGGCGTAATCCCGTTCGACGTCCTCTCCTTTACGATAGGCGGGACGGGGGTCCTGTGCCAGCACCTGGCTGATAAAACGCCTTAATTGCGGGTAGCGCGCCTGATGTTGCTGCAGCTGTTGTTCCGCCTGCGGCGCGAAACGCACCGGCATATCGCCGGCGGGCGCGGCCTGGGCAAAGCCGGCGCGGGCCTGCGGTTGGCTCTCGGCGAACGGCAGATAAGGCTTGATGTCCACCACCGGGGTGCCGTCGACCAGATCGAGGCTGCCCAGTTCCAGCGCCACTTCCCCGTTTTTCACCCGTACGCCTTTGAGCTCAATGAGCGACATGCCGAGCGGGTTCGGGCGGAAGGTGGAGCGGGTGGCGAACACGCCCATGCGGGCATTGCCGCCTAAACGCGGTGGGCGTACCGTCGGGCGCCAGCCGCCTTCCATGGTTTGATGGAAAATGAACATCACCCACAGATGGCTGAAATCGCTGAGACCGCGAACCGCTTCCGCCTGGTTATAGGGCGGCAGCAGCAGCAGTTCGCCGCCACCGTCTTCGACCAGCCCCGGTTGGCGGGGCACGGCGAATTTCTCTTTATACGGCGAGCGGATCACGCCGATCTGCTCGAAAACGAATTCGGTCATTTAGACGAGACGTTAAGCGCCGAGCCCTGGCAAACGGCCTGCTGGTAACAACCGGCGACGCCGCTGACAATCTGGCAGTCGTGCAGCAGCACGGCGTTGGCCTTCATGTAAGACGCACGGATTTGCATGCGTTTACGGGCGGTAGCCAGATTCGGTGGGGAGTCTTGTACGGTGGTTTGGCACGATTCGCCGGACACTTCACCCAGATCGCGGAACGGTTTACCCACGAGTTCTTCTGCACTTTTATACAGTTTTACCGGAGCGGGGCGGGCGGCCGGCGTGGTCTTGGCCGGGGCGGTCGTGGTCGGCTTGCTGGTGCTGTTTGTTGAGGATGGCGCGATACGTTGCGATGAACATCCGGCCAGCGCGAGCGCTAACAAACAGAGAGGTAAAACACGCATTGAGATTCCTCTGCCTTAATGAAAGTGGCGCTATTGAAGCAATCTATGGCGGAAATAACAAGACGGGCCTTGGCCCGTCTTGCAATTATAGGAATAAAATTGGTGAATAAGCGCTTACCAGCCTTTCACGGCACCGCCGTTGAAGATTTTGTTGGCGGCGGCGTCAACTTCGTCAGACTGGTAGGCCTGAACGAATTTCTTCACGTTTTCCGCGTCTTTGTTATCTTCGCGCGCAACCAGCAGGTTGACGTAAGGCGAGTCTTTATCTTCCACAAACAGACCGTCTTTCGCCGGCGTCAGGCCGATCTGGCTGGCGTAGGTGGTGTTGATCACCGCCAGCGCGATCTGCTGATCGTCCAGAGACCGCGGCAGCTGAGGGGCTTCCAGCTCAACCAATTTCAGGTTTTTTGGGTTCTCGGTCACGTCCAGCACGGTCGGCAGCAGGCCAACGCCGTCTTTCAGTTTGATCAGACCGACTTTCTGCAGCAGCAGCAGCGAACGGCCCAGGTTGGTCGGATCGTTAGGCAGCGCGATCTGCGAACCTTCTTTCAGTTCGTCCAGCGATTTGATTTTCTTGGAGTAACCGGCGATCGGGTAAACAAAGGTGTTGCCGACCGGCACCAGCTTGTAGCCGCGATCTTTGATCTGCTGATCCAGATAAGGTTTGTGCTGGAAGGCGTTCAGATCGATATCGCCTTTGCTCAGCGCTTCGTTAGGCAGCACGTAGTCGTTGAAGGTGACCAGCTCAACGTCCAGACCGTATTTCTCTTTCGCCACTTTCTGCGCCACTTCGGCGACTTGCTGCTCTGCACCGACGATCACGCCGACCTTGATGTGGTTTGGATTCTTTTCATCCTGGCCGCAGCCCGCCAGAGCCAGAGTGCCGATCAGTGCGCCAATTGTCGCGATGGATTTAAATGTTAACGACATATCCCTTCCTCATTAGACTCGCATTAATATGCTGTGAAACTATTTATGGGTAACGGCTTTGACGATGCGATCGCCGCAGAATTGGATCAGATAAACCAAAACTACCAGTAATACTAATACGGTATTCATAACTGTGGCGTTATAACCGATATAACCGTATTGGTAACCGATTTGGCCCAGGCCGCCGGCGCCGACCGCGCCGCCCATGGCGGAGTAGCCCACCAGGGTGATCAGGGTGATGGTCGCGGCGTTGACCAGGCCCGGCAGGGCCTCCGGCAGCAGCACTTTCTTGATGATCTGCATCGGCGTGGCGCCCATGGCGCGCGCCGCTTCCACCAGACCGGACGGGATCTCCAGCAGGGCGTTTTCCACCATGCGCGCGATGAACGGCGCGGCGCCGACGGTCAGCGGCACGATCGCCGCTTGCAGGCCGATCGAGGTGCCGACGATCATGCGGGTAAACGGAATCATCCAAACCAGCAGGATAATGAACGGGATGGAACGGAAGATGTTCACCAGCCCGGACAGGATCTTATACAGCGAATTGTTGGCGATGATCTGCCCCGGGCGGGTGACATACAGCAGCACGCCTACCGGCAGGCCGAGCACGAAACCGAAAAAGCCGGAGACAAAGGTCATCATGACGGTTTCCCACACGCCACGCGCCATCAACCACATCATTGCCTCAGACATAACCCAGAACCTCTACTTTTACCTGATTTTCTTGCAGGAACTTAATCGTCGCCAGCGCGTCTTCGTCGCTGCCGTGCAGCTCCGCCAGCATCACGCCGAATTTCACGCCGCCGGCATAATCCATCTGGGCGCTGATAATGTTGTTGTTCACGTTGAAGCGGCGAGCGGCTTCAGACAGCAGCGGCGCATCGACCGACTGGCCGGTGAACTCCAGGCGCAGCAGCGGCTGACGGTCGCCCTGACGCTCCGGCGACAGGCGCGCGGCGTAGTCGTCCGGGATATCCAGATGCAGCGTGGACTGAATGAACTGTTGGGCCAGCGGCGTTTTCGGGTGCGAGAACACTTCGCTGACGCTGTCTTTTTCGATCAGCTGCCCCTGGCTGATGACCGCGACCTGGTCGCAGATGCGTTTCACCACGTCCATTTCATGGGTGATCAGCAGAATGGTCAGGCCCAGACGGCGGTTGATGTCTTTCAGCAGTTCCAGGATGGAACGGGTGGTGGCCGGATCCAGCGCGCTGGTGGCCTCGTCGCACAGCAGCACTTTAGGGTTGCTGGCCAGCGCGCGCGCGATCGCCACACGCTGTTTCTGGCCGCCGGACAGGTTGGCCGGGTAGGCGTCGTGCTTGTCCGCCAGGCCGACCAGCTCCAGCAGTTCAGTCACGCGTTTTTTGATCTCTGCGCGCGGCGTATTGTCCAGCTCCAGCGGCAGCGCCACGTTGCCGAACACCGTGCGGGAAGAGAGCAGGTTGAAGTGCTGGAAGATCATGCCGATTTGGCGACGGGCGCGCGTCAGTTCGCTTTCCGACAGAGACGTCAGATCCTGGCCATCGACCAGCACCTGGCCGGAGGTGGGGCGCTCAAGCATGTTGGCGCAGCGGATCAGCGTGCTTTTACCGGCGCCGGAGGAACCGATGACGCCATAGATTTGCCCGGCAGGAACGTGAAGGGTCACGTCAGAGAGCGCGGTAATAGTGCGAGAACCCTGCTGGAACACTTTAGTGATGTTAGAAAGTTTAATCATATTCTTCTTATTTTAGCGTGGTTGCCCGTGGCTAGATAAAAGTAAACCTCGGCGTGGAACCAAGGTATGGCTCAGATGTTAAGGCGTCTAGACGTCTAAGTCAACGACCAACGACCAACGACGTTCTCCGGCGTTCTCAGCGTGGGGTAAAACATGCGATACTGTCAGCGTATACAGGCCCTCAGGAGCAAAGCGGTGACACAAAGCGTTCCAGCAATTTTTCTCGATCGTGACGGCACGATTAATGTTGACCATGGCTATGTCCATGAAATCGACAACTTCCACTTTATCGACGGCGTGATTGACGCCTGTCGCGAACTCAAAAAGATGGGCTTCGCGCTGGTGATGGTGACCAACCAGTCCGGCATTGCGCGCGGCAAGTTCAGCGAAGAGCAGTTTATGTACCTGACCGAGTGGATGGACTGGTCGCTGGCGGATCGCGACGTCGACTTCGACGGCATCTATTTCTGCCCGCATCATCCGGAGGCGGCAGTAGAAGAGTATCGCCAGGTGTGCGACTGCCGTAAGCCGCAGCCGGGCATGTTGCTGCAAGCGCAGCAGGAATTGAACATCGATATGGCCGCTTCTTATATGGTGGGCGATAAACCGGAAGACATGCAGGCGGCGATCGCGGCCGGCGTCGGCACCAAGGTGCTGGTGCGTACCGGCAAGCCGGTGACGGAGCAGGGCGAAAAGCTGGCCGATTGGGTGCTAAACAGCCTGGCGGACCTGCCGGCAGCCATCAAAAAGCGGGTTTAATAGGCGTTACGAATGAATAGTGAGCGGTCAGATAAAAAATGCATATTAACGCTTGTCATTCTGAACCGGCTCCCTATAATGCGCCTCCATCGACACGGCGCAAGTGATTCACTTCACACAGCGGCCGGGAAGAAAGAGAAAAAATCCTGAAAATTAGGGTTGACTCTGAAAGAGGAAAGCGTAATATACGCCACCTCGAGTTAGCAAGCGAAAGCGCCTAACTCACTGCTCTTTAACAATTTATCAGACAATCTGTGTGGGCACTCCACAAGACGATATCCAGCATCTTCGGATGCAAAAAATATCAAGTCTTGAAGAGTGACTAACTGAAGTAAAATTCATGCAGTAAATCTTTGAGCATCGCTTCTCGAGTGGAAGCAAATCAAGCTTTTAATTGAAGAGTTTGATCATGGCTCAGATTGAACGCTGGCGGCAGGCTTAACACATGCAAGTCGAGCGGTAGCACAGGGGAGCTTGCTCCCCGGGTGACGAGCGGCGGACGGGTGAGTAATGTCTGGGAAACTGCCTGATGGAGGGGGATAACTACTGGAAACGGTAGCTAATACCGCATAACGTCGCAAGACCAAAGAGGGGGACCTTCGGGCCTCTTGCCATCAGATGTGCCCAGATGGGATTAGCTAGTAGGTGGGGTAATGGCTCACCTAGGCGACGATCCCTAGCTGGTCTGAGAGGATGACCAGCCACACTGGAACTGAGACACGGTCCAGACTCCTACGGGAGGCAGCAGTGGGGAATATTGCACAATGGGCGCAAGCCTGATGCAGCCATGCCGCGTGTGTGAAGAAGGCCTTCGGGTTGTAAAGCACTTTCAGCGAGGAGGAAGGTGGTGAACTTAATACGTTCATCAATTGACGTTACTCGCAGAAGAAGCACCGGCTAACTCCGTGCCAGCAGCCGCGGTAATACGGAGGGTGCAAGCGTTAATCGGAATTACTGGGCGTAAAGCGCACGCAGGCGGTTTGTTAAGT